>DASWVY010000068.1:0-76223 GCA_036401075.1 Opitutaceae bacterium | reverse complement strand
CAGCGCGGCGAAAACCGCCGATGCCATGATGGAGCGTGATGCCGCCATGGCCTACTCCACGATGGAAGCCGGCACAACCAGCGCGACCTTCAAGATCGCGACGCCGGTGACGCTCGCCAGCGACAACACCTCGCAGAAGGTCGCGATCACCTCGGCCAAGCTGCCCGGCAATCTCCAGTACCAGTCCACGCCCAAGCTGCTTGAGGCGGCGTTCCTCAGCGCCTACGTGACCAACACCGGCGAATTCCCCTTCCTCGCTGGTCCGGTCAGCACCTTCCTTGATGACACCTTCGTCGCCACGAGCCGGCTGAAGACGGTCATGCCCGGTGAACGCTTTGAACTCGCGCTCGGCGTCGACGACGCGATCTCGGTCAAGCGCCGCCTCGTCAATCGCTTCGCCGAGGACACGGGCCTGACCAACAGCGGCCGCCGCGTGACCTACGAGTTCCTCGTCACGATCACGAACAACAAGAAGACCGCCGAGCGCGTCGTCTTCAAGGAGGCGATCCCGGTTTCCCGCGACGAGAAGATCGTCGTGAAGCTGCTCACCCCGCTCGAGCGCGAGATCGGCACGGCCGCCGCGCCAAAGGAAGTTTCGCGTGAGGAGGACGGCAAGCTGGTCTGGCGCCTCGACCTCAAGCCCGGCGAAAAGCGCGAGATCACGCTCAAGGTCAGCGTCGAGCACCCGGCCGACGTCGAGGTCGTGGGGCTGAATTGAGCTGCGGGCGCAGACGCCCGCAGCGGTTATTGGTTAATGGTTGGTGGTTATTGGAGTGAAGCCGCCGCTGATCGGCCATTTCGACCCATTAACCATTAACTCTTAACCAATCACTCCGCGCCGCGGTCACGCGGCGCGGATCTTCTCCAGCAGCGCCTTCGTCGCACGGATGCCGTCGGGTTCGGAGAGGGTCTTGCCCTCGTACTCGATGCCGATGTAGCCGCGATAGCCGGCGGCCTTCACGGTCGCGAGGAGTCGGCGGAAATCGATGTTCTTCTCGTTGCCCGCCTCGTCGAACTCCAGCGCCTTCGCGCTGACGCCCTTCGCAAAGGGCATGAGTTCCTCGGTGCCCTTGTAGCGGTCGTACTCCTCGGTCGGGGAAATCTTGAAATTGCCGAAATCGGGCAGCGTGCCGACGCGCGGGTGCGCGGCGAGTTTCATCACCCCGGCAAGCCAGGCGCCGTTGCTGGAGAGACCGCCGTGGTTTTCGACGATGACGTTGAGGCCGTAGCCGTCGGCGTACTGGGCGAGCGAGCGCAGGCCGTCGGCCGCAAGTTTCTGTTGCTCCGCGTACTCGCCCGCGCTGGCGGCGTTCACCCGAATGGCGTGACAGCCCAGCGTCTTCGCGGCATGGACCCAGCGGTGGTGATTCGATACCGCCTTCGCGCGCGCGGTCGCATCGGGATCGCCCAACCGGCCCTCGCGGTCGCACATGATGAGGACGTTGCGCACGCCTTCGCCGTCGGACCGCTTCTTGAGTTCGGCCACGACGCCGTCCGTCAGCGTCTCCATGTAGAACTGGTTCACGTACTCGATCGCGCTGAGCCCGAAGTCGCGCTTGGCGATGCGCGCGAAGTCCATCGCATCGAGCCCGCCGCCGCGGAAGGCGCGGTTGAGCGACCACTGCGCAAGGGAGATTTCAAACCAGGGCGCCGTCGCCGGCGTGGCGGCGGACAGCAGGGAACGGGAGGCAAGCGCGCCGGCACCGAGGCCGAGCGCCGTTTTGAGAAAGGTACGACGGGTGGACGACATCATGGGGTAGAGGGTACAAGAAGGTCCTGCCGGCACAGCGAGGCGGAGTCAACCGGCCTGACCTCGGGTTTAGCCCGAATTCGTTCTCTTCCTCGTTATCGCTCTTCGTTCTCCCTCGGATCGATCCAGAGAACGAGAACGATCCGGATGCGCGGCGCTCTGACGGTACGACTCCCGCCGCTTGCCTCCGGCGCGGAGATCGTTTGCGCTGACGGAATGTCCCCTCTCGCCACCCCGCGGCAGGCCGTGCTGTCGGCCCTGCTTGTCCTTTCACCGTTCGCTGCGTCCGCGGCCGAGACCGCCGCCAGCAATCCGGCGCTCGCCAAACTCCTCCAGATCGCGACCCGCGTGCCCGAGCCCGAGGTGAACGAGGCCTCTGACGAAGCCGAACAGGCGATCGCGCGCATGAAGATCGCGAAGCCTCTTTCCATCAGTGTCTGGGCCGCGGAGCCGATGCTGGCCAATCCGGTCGCCTTCACCTTCGACGAAAAAGGCCGCCTCTTCGTCGCGGAAACCTACCGCTACCGCTCCAGCGTGCTCGATATCCGCGACTTCATCGCGCCGATGCTCGAGGCCGATCTCGCCCTGCGCACGGTGGATGAGCGCGTCACCATGATCGAAAAGATCCTCGGCAGCGAGGGCACGAAGGAGCTCTCGATCGAGAGCGAGCGCGTCCGCCTCGTCGAGGACCGCGACGGCGACGGCAAGGCCGACTTCTCCAGCATTTACGCCGAGGGTTTCGACAGCCCGCTCGACGGCATCGCCTCGGGCGTGCTCGCCCGTGACGGCAAGGTCTGGTTCGCCAACATCCCGAGCGTTTGGATCCTCGAGGGCACCACGCCGGACGGCAAGGCGGTCAGCCGCCGCGAGATGAGCCGCGGCTACGGCGTCCACTTCAACTACACCGGTCATGACCTGCACGGCCTGATCTTCGGCCCCGACGGCAAGCTCTACTTCTCGATCGGCGACCGCGGCACGCACGTCGTCACGCAGGAGGGCAACACGATCGCCCTGCCCGACGAGGGCGCGGTGTTCCGCAGCGATCCGGACGGCGCCAACCTTGAGGTCGTCGCGACCGGCCTGCGCAATCCGCAGGAGCTCGCATTCGACGAGCACGGTAATCTCTGGACGGGTGACAACGACTCCGATCAGGGTGACATGGAACGTCTCGTCCACGTGGTCGAGGGCGGCGACAGCGGGTGGCGCATCGGCTACCAGTTCGCCCCGCTCGGCCGTGCCGGCCCGTGGAACCTGGAAAAGCTCTGGAATCCCCGCTTCGATGGCCAAGCCGCGTACCTGCTTCCCCCGATCGCCAACATCGAAGACGGCCCGTCCGGCATCGACTACTACCCGGGTACCGGCCTCGGCGGCGCCTACAAGGGCCACCTCTTCATCACGCACTTCAAGGGCTCGCCCGCCCGCAGCGGCGTGCAGACGTACACCGTCACCCAGCAGGGCGCCACGTTCAAGATCGGCACGAGCGAGCCCTTCATCGAGGCCGCGCTGCCCACGGACCTGACGTTCGGCGCCGACGGCAAACTCTACTTCTCCGACTGGCACAACGGCTGGCCCAAGTCCCGCCGCGGCCGCATCTACGCGGTCACGCATCCGGCCGATGCCACCGATCCGCTCGTGCAGGAGACCAAGCGCCTCCTCGGCGAGGGCTTCAAGTCCCGTCCCGAGGCCGAGCTGACCAAGCTCCTCGCCCACGCCGACCAGCGCGTGCGCACCGAGACCCAGTTCGAATTCGCCCGCCGCGCCGCGCCTGCGCCGCTCGCCGCCGTCGCCACCAACGCATCGTCCACGCAACTCGCCCGGCTTCACGCCGTCTGGGGCCTCGGGCAGATCGCCCGCAAGGATCGCAGCGCCCTCGCGGCCCTGCCCGCCCTGCTCCGCGACAACGATCCCGAGGTTCGCGCGCAAACCGCCAAAGTTCTGGGTGATGCCCGCGAGGCCTCCACGCTCACCGCGCTGATCGCCGCGCTCAAGGACGACGCACCGCGCGTCCGCTTCTTCGCCGCGCAGAGCCTCGGCAAGCTCCGCGCCCCGGAGGCCACGGGTCCGTTGCTCGAGCTTCTCCGCACCAATCGCGACGAGGATCTCTATCTCCGTCACGCCGCCGTGATGGGCCTCGTGGGCAGCAACAACGCCGCCGCCCTCGCCACCGCCGCGGCCGACCGCGATCGTTCCGTGCGCCTCGGCGTGCTGCTCGCCTACCGCCGCCTGAAGAACGCTGAGGTCGCCCGCTTCCTCACCGATGCGGATCCGCTCCTCGTCGCCGAGGCCGCCCGCGCGATCAACGACGCGCCGATCCCAGCCGCATTCCCGGCCCTCGCCGCCCGGCTGGAGCAATCGACCGGGGATGAACTCCTCGCCCTCCGCGCGATCAACGCCCACTTCCGCCTCGGCGCCGACGTCAACGCCCACGCGCTGGCCGCCTTCGCCGCCAACAAGACCGCGCCCGCCTCGCAACGCGCCGAGGCCGTCAACCAGCTCGCTGCCTGGCCCTCCCCTCCGGACCGCGACCGTATTGTCGGCGTCTATCGCCCGCTCACGCCCCGCGATGGCGCCGTCGCGACCGGTGCACTCCTGCCCCTCCTGCCGGAGTTGCTGACCGCCTCGCCCGAGGATGTGCAGCTCGCAGCGCTCGCCGCGGTGGAGAAGCTCAAGGTCACCGGCGCCGCCAACACGCTCTTCGCCCTTGTCGGTGCCACCAACCAGCCCGCCGCAGTCCGCCGCACGGCGCTGGGGCTGCTGGATACCTTCAAGGACGCACGTCTCGCCGAGGCGGTGAAGATTGCGAGCGCCTCCGACGAACCCGTGCTGCGCCTCGCCGCACTGCCGATCGCGGCCCGCTTCTCCCCTACCGACGCCCTGCCCGTGATCGAGGCCCTCCTCATCCGCGGCACCGCACCCGAGCAGGAAGCCGCCCTCACCGCGCTGACGCCGATGACCGACCCGAAAGCCGCCGAATTGCTCGCCTCGGCGTTGGATCGCCTGGAACGCGGCCAGATTGCCGGTCCGGTGCAGCTGGAACTGCTCGCCGCCGCCGCTGATCGTCCGGAGGCCGTGATCAAGGAGCGCCTCGCCCGGCGCGAGGCCGCGCTCGCGAAGTCGACCGATCCGCTCGCGGCCTTCCGCGTCGCGCTCGAAGGCGGCAACCGCAACCGCGGCGAACGCCTCTTCCGCGAACACCCGGTGCTGGCCTGCATCCGCTGCCACAAGGTGGCCGGCGAAGGCGGAGAAGCCGGTCCCGATCTCACCGTCATCGGACGCGAACGCACGCGCGAGCACCTGCTCGAGTCGATCGTGCTGCCCAGCGCCCAGATCGCCCCCGGCTTCGAGCTGGTCATGCTCAAGCTCAAGGACGGCAAGGATGTGGCCGGTAATCTCAGCGCCGAAACCGCTGACACGCTCACGCTGGCGATGGGGGATGGCACGACGCAGACGATCGCCAAGTCGTCAATCGCCCAGCGCGAGAAGACGCCGTCCAGCATGCCCGCGATCTACGGCGAAGTCGTCACGAAGGCGGAACTGCGCGATCTCGTCGCCTACGTCGCCGGCCTCCGGGTCGCGCCCTCGGCCAGCGCGCCCCGCGCGACCGCAAGCGGACACTGACGTCACCGTCGGCGCCGCCCGCTGAAGTTTCAAATGTGAGCTTTCAGCTTTCCTGAACCCCGAACCGGGTGTGCATTCACCAGGTTCGGGGTTTGGCGTTTCTTTGTCCTTTGGACGTTTGGCGTTTGTGATTTTGCCGCTGGTCTGCGGACATGCGGCATGCACGGAAACGAGTCATTCATGCGTCGCACCGGGGTTCCGGTGCTCCTCGCCCTGGCCTTCGGGCTCTTTGGCGTGGGCATTTTCTTTCCGTTCTTCCACGTCGAGAAGTTCTGGGTGTTCAGCAACGCCGTCTCCGTCGTGGGCGGTATCTATACCCTGCTGGAGGAGGGTGAGTATTTTCTTTTCGGGGTGCTGACCCTGTTCACGCTGGTCTTCCCGGTGGTGAAACTCGTGCTCCTCACGCTCATCTGGACGGAGCGCGAACACGACCTGAAGAAGATGCAGCGAATGCACTACCGCGTGGCCCAGCTCGGCAAGTGGTCGATGCTGGATGTCTTCGTGGTCGCGGTGTTGATCGTCGTGATGAAGTCCGCGGGCGTCGCCCAGATCCATATCGGATCCGGCATCTATTTCTTCACGTTCTCCGTCGTCGCCACGCAAACCGCCTCGGCGTGGATCGACCGCCTGCTGGTGCACAGGGAATGAGAGTTGGATCCACTCGAACCAACTGAATTTTAACCACAGATAACACAGATCTACACAGATAAAAACCTCTCCGAAAGGATCGGATCTGTGAACATCTGTGTTATCTGTGGTTAATAGATCGGTGGTTCGATGGATCGAATTCCTTCGCGGCGTCGCGGTTAAATTCCGTTGGTCTGCTTTCAGACTGGCTGGATGACTGCCTTGGCGGCGGTCCAGAAAGGGAAGAAGCCGCGGTTGGCGTGAGGGAAGAGTCGGGCGTCCCAGGTGCGCTGGCGCCAGGCGAGCGTGACACCCACGCTCGCGAGTGAGCGCTCGATCGCACGGCCCGCGTCAGCCCACGGCCCGATGGTCGGCCGCAGGGCAATGACCGTGCGCAGCCCGTGGGTTTGCGCCCAGACGGCGGCCGCCGTGCCGACGTCGGCCACTCGCTCGACTTCGAGCGGCGCGCCGAGCGCTTCGGCGGCACGGCCCGCGCCATCGGCGAGCGCCGCCTGGCCAAAGGTCGCCACCGCGTCGCTCCAGCCCTCGGTCGCAGCGAGTGACTCCGGCCACACCGCAAGCACGGCGGTGGGCGCGGGCTCGCCGAGCAGGATCTTTTCGGCGCAGAGATCCTCGGGATGGATCCAGAGCCCGGTCGGACCGGAGGCCGGTGCGCGCGGCGGTTCGATCCACGGCGAAACCGGAGCCGGCAGCGGCGGCTCGGTCAATGCGATCGCTTCCGTGGCCAGACCCTGCGGCGAGAAGCGCCCATCGGTGTGCAACGCGATGTTGGCCGCGCGCGCGAGGTAGGTCTTGCCCGGGGTGTGCAGGCCGGCGACCCAGCGCCACGAGAGGGTGTTCGCGGCCGGGTCGCCATCGAGCAGATGACGAAGAAAGAAATCCGCGCCGAGCTCCCACGGCAGGCGCAGGGTGAAAATCCAGATGCTCGCAAACCACATGCGCGCGTGGTTGTGCAGCCAGCCGTGGGCGACGAGTTCGCGCACCCAGTCGTCAAAGCCCTCGATCCCCGTGCGCCCCGCCACGGCGTCGGCATAACCCGGGGGCGGTGCCGCGCGCAACGCCACCACCGCCTCCCGATAGCGAGACCAGACGGCCGGCTGGTGTTCGAGCCAGCCCTTCCAGTAGGTGCGCCAGCAGACCTCCTGCACGAATTTCTCCGCGCGCGGCCAAGGCAGCGCCACCCTCAGGGCGGACACCACTTCCTCCTCGGTGATCAGCCGGCGCTGCAGGTACGGCGAAAGACGCGAGGTCGTCGGGCGATCCGGACGGTCGAAGCCACGATCGCGCGCATAGTCCCCCAGCCTCGGCAGAGCCAAGCGCAGCTGCTCCAGACCGGCGGAGCGGGTGGGATGGAACGAGGCAGGCATGCACAAAGGTAACGGGGACAACGGCCTGACGCAACTGGTGACCCCACTTGCGAAACCGGGAGCGCGTGACATCCTTGCAACGACCTGATTCCGCCCCGCCATGAAACGTCTCTCCCTGTTCGCCACCTTCCTCTTCGCCATGATTCCCTTCCTTGGGGGTGCTCCCCTGCCCGTTGGCGCACCTGCGCCGGTTGTCTCCGCCCTGACCGATGCCGGAACCGAGCTGAATCTCGGGGACGTCTACGGCAAGAGCCCGTACACCCTGGTCTATTTTTACCCGAAAGCCGACACCCCGGGCTGCACGAAGCAGGGCTGCTCGCTGCGCGACGCCTATGCCGAGCTGACCACGAAGGGCGTGACGATCATCGGCGTGAGCACGGACGACGTGGCGGACCAAAAGGCATTCAAGGAAAAGTACCGCCTGCCCTTCACCCTGCTCGCCGACACGGACAAGAAGGTGATGAAGGCTTTTGGCCAGAGCGGCATCATGTTCGCCAGTCGCCAGGCCTACCTGATCCACAACGGCCAGATCGTCTACGCCGACCACAAGGGTTCAACGACCCAACAGGCGGACGACATCCTCGCCTTCCTCGCGAAGAACGGCGGCTGAGTAAAAGCCCCCGGCCTTTGCCGCCAATTCGACCAGCAGAACTTAACCACTGATCCTCACTTAGTATCACTGATTCAGGCGTGCTGTCTTTCCTGAATCAGTGTCGATCAGTGAAAATAAGTGGTCAACGGGATCGAGCCGCTGTTTCACAGCTCGTCGTCGTGCGCAGCACGCAACACGGCGGCGTGGGGGTCGAGGCGGACGCGCTCGAGCCAGTCGACGAGGAGCGGTTCGGCCGCGATCAGGGCCGGCGGCAGCGGCGCGGCCAGCAGGTCGATCGCGCGCAGCGTGTGGTCCTGCGCCCGCACAAGATTCTTTGAGTGCAGGTCGGCCACGAGCCAGGGACGGTCGTCGACGAAGTACAGCCGCGGATGATCGCGGTGCGCGCGCAGGAAGCGTGAGGGAATCGGAATCAGCGGGGCCGGCTGGACCTTGGACGTGTCCGCGCCCTCCGCGAGGCGCTCGCCCAAGGTCTGCTTGGTGATGAGCACGCCCTCGTGCTTCGTCACCCCGATCACCTCGGTCGGCATGCCGCCAAGACGGACAATGAGGTCGAACTTCTCCAGCATCGCCCGGTAGCTTCCATCGGAGGCTTCGGCCAGCAACGCGACCTCGTCGCCGCGGCGAAATTCGAACGTCCCGCCGATGCGGCCGTCGTCGCGCGGCATGAAGAATTTGTAGATCGAGTGGTCGGCCGCCTCGAAGGCGGTGGCCTCGACGCCACTGCTGATCGGGCGCAGACGCGTGCCGCACTCGGCGAGCAGATCCTCGACCTCGGCGGGAAAACCGAAGTCCTCGAGCGAGACGATGGGCAGCAGCTGACGGAAGGCGCGCGCGGCCTCGTCGAGTTCGCGCCAGAGCGGATCGGCGCCGGCGAGCAGGCCTATTTCGTCGGATGCCCAGAGGACGATGTCATCGTCCGGATCCGTTCCGATGCCGACGCGCGTCGCTGCCGCGCTGAGACGATCGAGCGCTTCCAGTCGTCGCCGGTGATCGTGTTGAAGCGCGCGGAACTCTTCGCCGGACGGGAGCCGTCCGCCTTGGATGCAGGTCGATCTGCCGGTGAAGGGGTCTTGCATGCGTCTTCGCTCATCTGGGTGCGGGCGAACGGTCGCGGCCGGACGTGCTGATGGCAATGCGTTCTGGCGGAAATTTACCCCGACGTTGCTGACAGGTTATTCCCAATGCGCCGAGCCGGACGGACTCAGAGGATTGCCACGAAAAAAACGAAGCTTGCCGGCTCTTTCTGCGTAGCCCGTCCGCGCGCCCTAGAGGGCGCCGTGAGACCTTCGAATCCAACCCCAGGCCCTCTTGGTGTTTTTTGTGGCCAAACTCCGCTTCTGAGTTTGGCGGCCTTGCGGCGAAATCCGACTCAGCTCGCCGCTTTTTGGACGGCGGCGGACGCGGCGCGGCTGACGAGGACCTTGTCGATGCGGTGGCGGTCCATGTCGACCACCTCGAAGCGCCAGCCTTCGTGCTCGAAATAATCGCTCGCAGCCGGGATGCGGCCGAAATGGGTCATGACGAAGCCGCCCAGGGTTTGGAAGTCGGTCTTGTCCTCGTGCGGCAGCTCGTCGAGCGAGAGCAGCGTCTTGAGGTCGTCGGTCGCGAGGGTCGCGTCGATCAGCCACGAGCCGTCCTCGCGCTGCTTGGCTTCCGGCGCCGCGCGCTGACCCGACTCCGGGAGCGCACCGACGATCGCCTCGAAGACGTCGTTGATGGTGACGAGGCCCTGGATCGAACCAAACTCGTCCGACACGAGGGCGAGGTGCTTGCCCGTCCGCTTGAACTGCTCGAGCAGCTGAATGGCCATCATCGTCTCGGGGACGACGACGGGCGGGGTCAGGAGATTGCGCAGGTTGGTGCTGAGGCCGAACGCGGAGTTGGCCCAGATCGCCTTCACGGCGACCATGCCGAGCACGTGATCGCGATTACCCTGATAAACCGGGAAGTGGGAGTGTCCGCTGGCCACGATCTTGCGCCAGTTGGTTTCCTCGGGGTCATCGAGATTGAGGAACACCATCTTGGGCCGCGGCGTCATGAGCGCGGTGACGGACATCTGGTCGAGTTCGAGCACGCCGGCGACCATCTCCTTTTCGGCGCGGTTGAAGACGCCGGCCTGCATGCCCTGTTCGATGAGGATGTTGACCTCCTCCTCGGTGACCGGCGCGTCCTTGGACGGACGAACGCCAAAGATTTTAAGGATGCCCTCGGTCGTGACCGTGAGCAGGTGAACGATCGGGTAAGCGATGCGCGAAACGAAACTCATCGGGCCGGCGACCGCCATCGCGATGCGTTCGGGATTGGTCAGGCCGAGGCGCTTTGGCACCAGTTCGCCGATGATGACAGACAGCAGCGTGATGGCCACGACCACCAGACCCATGCCCAGCGCGGTGGCGTAGGGCGCAAGGAACGCAACGGTCTCGAAATAAGCCACCAAGTTATCCGCCACCCGCGCGCCGCCAAAGGCGCCCGCCAAGGTGCCGATCAGGGTGATACCGACCTGCACGGTCGAAAGGAAACGCGTCGGCTCGTTGGCGATCGCGAGCGCCCGGGCCGCCTGGGCGTCTCCCTCATCGGCGAGCTGCTTGAGCTTGGCCTTGCGGGCGGAGACCATGGCGATCTCGGACATGGCAAACACACCGTTGCCGAGGAGCAGCAACAGGATGATAGCCAGTTCAGTGGAAACGCCTTCCATAGCGAACCATCCTACCGGACTCGATCCCGACGGCAAGTCTCCGGGGCGAACGACCCGGATCGGCGTCGATTTAGACGCTAGGCTTGAGCACGGAACGAATCTTCCTAACTCGTTCTTTCCAAGTGATTTTAATCAGAAAATAGCCCAGCGCACCGATCAGGGTACCCAGGACCAAGGATCCGATGAAAAGGAGCCCAGCGGAACTCAGCGACACCACACTCATCGGGTCGGCCTTGATTTGCGCAAAGGCTTGACCGACATCGTGTCCCAAAATCAGACACCCCACCAAGTAACAGGCCGGAAGCTGAATCACGGCCGTCGCGGGGCTCGAAAGGAACTGCAAAATGAAACAAATTGGCAGATTCGCCCGCAAAAAGAGCCCGATCCCGCACGCGATCAGGGTCTGGGCCGGCAAAAAAGGGATCATGGTGATGATCATCCCGATGAACCAAGCGCGAGCGAAACTCTCGCGCGTCGGGAACCAGACCTCCCGGGCCAGGATGTGATCACCGAGCCAGCGATGCAAAACGCCGCCCCGGAGTTTCTGGCGGGAAAACCCCGAACGATGCAAACGGCGGATCGTCCACTTGAAGGCCATGGCGGGAACCTCCCACAAGGCAGGACGACCCCGAAGGCTGTCAATGCCTGCCCGCGCCTTTTCCAAAAGTTGCCCTCATCAACGACGGCCGCCTTCCGGCCGGACTGGGCTTCGGATTAAGGCCCGACCGATTAGCAATTACCTCCGCTTCAGATCGACCGGCTACAGGATTAAGCCTCGCCACCCAATTGGCACGGAGTTTGCCTCTCCTTCGCATGGCAAGTTCCAATACCCCGCTCGCAAACCGCATCTTAAAAGGTTTGGTGATCGGCATCATTGCCGGCGTGGCCACCCTCGGCCTCGCCCGGGTAATGCCGTCGTTCGCCCTGCCCTGGCAGGATGCGCCCAAGGCCTTCATCGATCACATCCGAACGTTCGCGACCTACTGGCTCGATCCGTTCGGCAAGGTGTTCCTTCGAATGCTGTTCTTCGTGATCATCCCGCTGATCTTCGCGTCGCTCGCCAGCGGCGTGGTGCAGCTCGGACGTCTCGACAAACTCGGGCCGCTGGCCGGCCGCACGTTCTGGATGTTTTTCCTCAACATGGGCATCGGCGCGACGCTGGGCCTCTTGATGATGAACTTCATCGAGCCGGGCAGCCACCTCAACCCGGAGACCAAGGACCGCCTCATGACGGAGTTCGGCGGCGCCGCCCAGTCGACCATCCAGCGCCGTGAGAGCATGCCGACGATGTCGCCCAACACGATCGTCGAGATGTTCATGCCCGCGAATCTCTTCGGCGCGTTCGTCGGCAACAACCGCGGCGCCCTCGGTGATGTGCTTCCGCTCATCGCCTTCGCCATCCTCGTCGGCGCGGTCGGCACCCAGTTGAGCGAGGACAAGCGCCAGAAATTGCAGGACGCGCTCGACATGGTGAACGATCTGATGACGCGCATCGTGCACTTCGCCCTCATGATCGCGCCCTATGCGGTGCCAGCGATGATCTACAGCGTGATCGTGAAGATCGGCGTCGATATTCTCTTCGCCCTCGGCCTCTTCGTGATCTCCTGTATCGCGATCCTGCTGGTCCACTTGTTCGGCACGATGTCGCTCTTCATCAAGATTTGGACCGACTTCAAGCCGGCCCAGTTCTTCAAGGACATCCGTGAGCCGCTCGTCACTGCCTTCTCCACCAGCTCGAGCGCAGCGACCCTGCCCACAGCCCTGACCTGCGCCCGCGAAAAGCTCAACTGCAGCGCCAGCACCTCCGGCTTCGTTCTTCCCCTCGGCACCACGATGAACATGAGCGGCACCGCCCTGTACGAAGGCTGCGTCGTCCTCTTCGTCGCTCAAGTCTTCGGCATCGACCTCAGCCTCAGCCAGCAGATCACCCTCGTGCTCCTGACCGTGCTGAGCGCCGTGGCCGTCGCCGGCATCCCTGGCGGCTCGATCCCGCTCATCGCCGGCCTGCTGATCACCTTTGGCATCCCGCCCGAGGGTATCGGCATCGTCCTCGGCATCGACCGCCTCCTCGACATGTCCCGCACGGCGACGAACGTCGGCTGCGACATGGTCACCGTGGCGGTGGTCGACCGGCAGGTCAAACGGGCCGAAGCGGCCCGCGGCACCGCCTAGTTCTCAGCTCAATCCAGTCCCTTTGCGAAGGCCCGCCTCATGGCGGGCCTTTTTTATGGCGGCGGCGCCGACCGCAGCGCGTCGCGAACCTGGATCGTCATGCCTTCGATCAGGGCGCGCGCCGCCACCGGATTGGATCGCTCCGGATCGGCCAGCCCGCGGTCGAGCAGCAACGCCAGGCCGCGCAGCGATTCTTCCAACGGCACCGACGATCCCGTCGGCAGCGTCTCCATCCCGGCCACAAAGCCGTAGCCGATCAGCGTCATGAGCTGCGCCAGCACCGGCGCCGGAATGTCGCGACGCATCGCCCCGGCGGCCTGCATCTGCCCAAAGAAGTCCGACCGCGCCGACTGCGTCATCGCCAGCAATTCCGGCTCGCGCCGCAAAAAGGTGCCGTAGATCCGCGTGTCGCGCGTGAGCAGCGCCTTGACCAGCGGCGTGGCATTCATCGCCGCGAGGCTGTGCTGGAACATCCGCGCAAAACTCCAGTCGCCCGGATCCGCCGTGAAGCGGCGCAGCCAGTCATCCGCATACGTCGCGAACGCGTCATGCACCACCGCCTTGAACAACGCATCCTTGTCCGCGAATTCAAGGTACACCCCGCCCTTCGACACCCCGGCCTCCGCCGCGATTTCGTCCACACTCGTCTTGTCGTAGCCCCACTTAGAAAAGAGGCGGTTACCAGCGGAGAGGAGCCGCTGCCGGCGGGAAGAGGGTTCCGTCATCGTGAAGAAGCTGACTGGAAATCAATGATAGCCAATAAGTCGCGTAAAGAGAGCACTCTGGGTGATACTGATCATGACTGATTGACCATTTTCGTATTTTTGGTCAATTCTTTCTTCAATCAACCTGCCCGCCAGCAGGACTTCATCGCCATGACTACCTTCCTCGATCGGATGCTCGGCAGCCTGTGGCGGGATCTCGGCTATGGGGCGCGGGCGCTCAGGCGATCTCCGGGCTTCGCCACGGCGACGGCACTCTGCCTTGGCCTTGGGGTGGGCCTCGCCACGGCGATGGTCACGCAGTTCCAGGCTTCGGTCTTCAAGGCGGTGCCGGGTGTCCGCGCGCCGGACGAGGTGGTGGCGACCCAGGCGCCGGTGGCGTTCCCGGTGTACGAGGATTTTCGCGCGCCCGACGGGCCGTTCACTGAAGCCGCCGCCTTCGTCCCATCCGTGCCGCTGGTGCTCGTCGACGGCGAGCGGCGCGAGCGGATCTGGGGGCAAATCGTCACGCCCAATTACTTTTCCCTGCTGGGCGTCGCGGCGGCCGCCGGCCAGGTCTTCACCCCCGACACCGGGCCCGAGGCGGCGACGCAGGTCGTGCTCAGCCACCGGCTCTGGACGTCGCGTTTCGCGGCGCGCCCCGATCTGGTGGGGCGAACGATTCGCTTCAACGGCCAGGCCGTCACCGTGCGCGGCGTGGCCGCTGCGGATTTTTTTGGCACGCGGCCGATGTCCGCCGCCGCCGATGCCTGGATCACGACCGCCGTGTCGCCCGCCCTGGCTCCGGAGCTGGCTGATGATCTCCTCACCGACCGGACGCGGCCGGTTGCCCACCTCATCGGCCGGCTCAAGCCCGGGCTCGCCACCGCCGCCGCCGAGGCGCGCCTCGATGTCATCGCACGCCGCAACGAAGTCCTGACCGGGAGCAGCACCCGCGAACGCACGGAGCGGCGCGTCACGCTCGTTCCCGGTGGCCGGGTCTACCCCGTCCGCGACCAGGATCTGCCGGCGGTGCTGGCGCTGCCCGCGATCCTCGTTGCCCTCATCCTGATGGTCGCCTGCGTCAACGTCGCGACCATGCTCGTGGCCCGCGCCGCCACCCGCGAAAAGGAGATCGCCATCCGCCTCGCGATCGGCGCCGGTCGCGGACGGCTCGTACGCCAGCTCCTGACCGAGACCTTGCTGCTCGCCGGGCTCGGCGGCGCCGCCGCCCTGGTGTTCATCGCCGGCTACGAGCAGCTGATCGCCCGTTTCACCGCCGTGCTGCCGAGCGAGGTCCATTACGACTGGTCCTTCGACGGCCGCGCTTTCGCCACCGCCCTCGTCATCGCAGGCGGTTGCGCCCTGCTGGCCGGCCTCTTCCCTGCCCTCCAAGCCGCGCGCGGTGCAGCGCTCATCCCGGCGCTCAAGGGCGGCATCGCCTCCGGCACGCGTCCCGCCCGCCGGTTCAACCTGCGCAATCTGCTCGTGCTGCTGCAGATCACGGCCTCGCTCACGCTCCTGCTGCTGACCGCGTTCATCGTGGTCGGCTTTCAGCGCACGCAGCAACGGGATCTGGGCTTCGATACGCGCAACCTCCTGCTGGTGTCACTCGACCCCGTGCGTGACGGCTACACGCCGGATCAGACCGCGGCCTTCTTCGCCCGTCTGCCCGACCGTCTGCGCGCCCAGCCCGACGTGCTGGCCTCGGCCCTCGCGCCCGTGCCGCCGCCGGGGCTGCGCACCGGCGAAGCCATGCTGGCCGTGCGGGCCGAGATGACCCCGGGCGAACGCGCGGAGCGCGCGTTCGTGCGCAGCCTCGTGGCTCCGGGCTTCATCGAAACGCTCGGCCTGCCCGTGCTTGCGGGCCGCGCGCTGCGCGACGACGACGACGCGACCGTCGTGGTGGTCAACCGCACCCTCGCCACCGAAATCTGGCCCGGCGCGAACGCCGTCGGCGAGCGGCTGGACGTCGACGGCGTTCCCCGCGAGGTCGTCGGTGTGATCGGCGACCTCGGTTCGACCTACGCGCTGCAGCGCACCCCGCCCACCGCATTCCTGCGCGCGCGCGACTCCGCCCTGCGCCAACCGTCGACCCCGGGCATTCTCCTGATCGTACGCATGGCCGCAGGCGTCGAGCCCGCAGCCTGGGCGCGCCGCGTCCTGCTCGAAAACGATCCCAACCTCACCCTCGTCAGCAGCGGCACGCTGGAAGAGGAGCTGGCGCGGTCGGCCTCGCTGTTTCGCCTGACCACGCTGATTTACGGCGGGATCGGCGGCTTCGGCCTGCTCCTCGCGGTGATCGGATTGGCGGGCGTCACCGCCCACGCCGTCGCACGTCGCAGCCAGGAGATCGGCATCCGCCGCGCGCTCGGCGCCGCCAACTCCGATATCCTCCGCCTCGTGCTGCACGAGGCCCTGCTCCTGATCGGACTCGGCACCGCCGCCGGCCTGCTCGTGGCCTTCGCCGCCACCCGCGCCATGGCCGCCACCCTGGCTTCGATGGCGGAGATCACCCAGACCAGCCTCACCGATCCGTTCCTGCTCGTCGGCGTGCCCCTGCTGCTGGCCAGCGTGGCGTTGCTCGCCTGCTACCTCCCCGCGCGCCGCGCCCTGCGGATCGAGCCGATCCAGGCACTGCGCACGCCGTGAGGTCCCGCCACCGGCAGCTGTCAGCGAGGTCCGACCAGCCGCCGGTGCTCGATCAAGGTGCAGCGGTCCATCACCACCGCGAGCCCACCACCCCGGGCAATGTCAGCCGCCTCGTCGCTCACGATCCCAAGTTGCAGCCAGAGCGTCTTGGCACCGATGGCGACCGCCTGGCGCGCGACCTCCGGGCAGTCGGACGGCGGACGAAAGACATCGACCAGATCCACCGGAAACGGAATCGACGCGAGGTCGGGATACACCGGCTCGCCCAAGATGATTCCACCGCGCGGATTCACCGGGATGATCCGGTATCCCTGCGCCTGCAGGTAGGCCGCGACCTCGTGACTCGCCTTGGTCGGATCCGCCGAACACCCCACGACCGCGATCGTCTTCGCCGTGGTGAGGATACGCTTCAGGTCAGGATCATTCATGGCGGAGGAATTTGACTACAGATGGACGCGGATCCGAGCCATTCGAACCGAAGCAGGTATTAACCACCGATGAACACAGATAGGCACCGATCAGAATCAGCGTTTCCGGTTTTATCTGTGAGCATCTGTGTTCATCGGTGGTTAACGGATCGACGGTTCGATGGCTCGGGCTCGAATCGAGCCGTGGTTAAAACGCCGGTTCCGTTACCGGAATTTTTTCATCCGCGCCTCGACATCACCGCGCAACCGGTCGATCGCGTCGAGGGTGAAGGTCACCGGATCGAGCGTGGTGTCCGTGATCAACGGCGTGAGGTCGAGCGCCCACGTCACACCCGTCATGCGGTCGGTCGCGTGCGAGGTGTGGAAGGTTGCATTCGCCGCACGGCGACCCAGCGCGGCGAGGTCGTAGCGTTTGCCGCCGCTGATCTGGGAATCGAAGACCTTGAGCAGCTCCGCCGCGAGTTCCGGCTGGCGGCCGGCGTCGAGCGCGACCTTATCGGCATCGACCACCCAGTCGAGATCGCGCCAGACCTCGCATCCGAGCACACGCCGCGGCCGCTGTTCCGCCGGGAGTGCGCGTAACGCTTCAAGACAGCGCCACAGCACCGCGATATGCGTGTCATGCTTGTCCGCTGGATTGTGCAGGTACACCACCTCGGGCCGGCATCCGGAAAAGAGAGCGCGCAAATCCGCCATCACACCGGGATGACCCGGCGTCTTCACATCGGCACTGGGGTGTGCCAGCTGGAGCTGGATCGCGTAGCGGCCGAGCGTGGCCGCCGCTCGCTGTTCGGTGCGTCGCACCGACTGCATTTGCTCGTCGGTCAGACGCGCGTATTCCCCTGCACGGGGCGAGCCCGCGCCATTGGTCACGACCACCCCGCCAAAGGCCTTCTTGTCCGGCGTCTCCAGACAGTCACAGATGCCGGCGTGCGCCATGATCTCGATGTCGTCCTGATGCGCACCGACGCAGAGGTGCGTCACACGCGCGATCGCTGCAATCGGATCACCACCCTGCGGGACAAAAACATCGGCGTCGGAGCGGGAGAAGGTCATGGCAGCAAGGGTTGAGATCAATGTAGCCGGGGTCGCTGACCCCGGTTCCGACAATCGTGCGTGTCCCAGCCAAACCGGGGTCAGCGACCCCGGCTACATCATTTTTAGAACAGCTTCGCCGGATACTCGCCTGCGGCCACCAGCGCCGCGAGCGCGGCCTCGACGCGGGGCTTGTCCTCGCGGTAGGTCACGCCGAACCACGATGCCGTGGTTGCTCGCACCGTCACCACCGCCTCACCTGCGGCAATCTGGGCCGAAACCGCCTCGGGGAGATAAAATTCCGACTTCAGCTCGCCACCGCGCGCCTTCAGAAACGCCGCGAACTGGCGGTCGAGCGCAGCAAAAAGCCCGGGCGTGAACGCCCAGCAGTTCATCGAGACCGTCTCGTCGCCGGAGTACTTCGCACCCGGACCGACATCCGTGCGCAGGATGCCCGTGTTCTCGACCACGGACTGGAGATGCGTGTCGGACCCCACGGTGCACACCCCGCGTGCCACGGCGCCATTCTCGGACAGCGTGTTCGCAAGGCGATAGCCGACCATCGCGTAGGCATTCGCATCGGCGAGGCCGGGCGACGGAGCCCGATCAAGGAACCCGACCAGTTGCACGAACGCATCCCGCCCAAAAAAGTCGTCGGCTCCGATCACGGCGAACGGCCCCTTGAGCGCGTCGCGCGCGCACCAGACCGCATGCCCCGTGCCCCAGGGTTTCTCGCGGCCGGCCGGAGGCGTGAAACCGGCCGGCAGCGCCGTGAGCGACTGAAAAGCGTAGTCGACCGCAATGCGCCCGGCGTACTTGGCGGCCACCTGCGTGCGAAAGGCGTCCTCGAATTCACGCCGGATCACAAAGACCACCCGGCCAAAGCCCGCACGGATCGCGTCGAACACGGCGTAGTCGAGAATCGTCTCGCCCGACGGCCCGACCGGATCGAGTTGCTTGAGCCCGCCATAGCGCGAGCCCATGCCAGCGGCGAGGACGAGGAGGGTTGGTTGCATTGCAACCGACCCTCAACGCTCAACGTTCAACGTTCAACGCTGAACGTTCAAGGTGCGTAGTCCGGGCTCTCGAACGCTAGGATCAGGATTAAACGTAAGGTGTTCGCTGTACGGCAACGCGCTCCTCTCCTGACACAAGGCTGTCAGCAGACCCTGCTACGCTCCTTCGGTCCGAACCTTGAGCGTTGAACGTTGAAAGTTCAGCGTTGAGCGTTCCAACCCACCCGCCTGCCGCCATGTCCAAGCCCTCCAAAAAATCCTCCGTCGTGTCTACCGCCGCCCTGTCCCGCTGCCCCTGGGCCGAGGCCGAGCATCAGCACGCCTACCACGACACCGAGTGGGGGGTGCCGTCGCATGACGACCGCCACCTGTTTGAGATGATCATCCTAGAGGGTGCGCAAGCCGGGTTGAGCTGGTCGACCATCCTGAAGAAGCGCGAAAACTACCGCGCGGCCTACGATCATTTCGATGCGGCCAAGATCGCCCGCTATGATGCGCGCAAGGTCGCCAAACTCCTCGCCAACCCCGGCATCGTGCGCAACAAGCTCAAGGTCGCCGCCTCGATCGGCAACGCCCGCGCGTTTCTCGCCGTGCAAAAGGAATTCGGCTCGTTCGACCGCTACATCTGGCAGTTCGTGGGTGGGCGACCGATCCAGAACCGCTGGACAGCGTCGGGCCAGGTGCCTGCGCGCACGCAGGAGTCCGACGCGATGAGCAAGGACCTGAAAAAGCGCGGCTTTAATTTCGTCGGCACCACCATCTGCTACGCCTTCATGCAGGCCACCGGGATGGTCAACGACCACCTCGTCTCCTGCCCGCGTCACGCCGCGTGCGCGAAGCTGGGTTAAGGCGGTTGGTGTAGCTGGCCTCGCTGAGGCCGGTCCGATCCCCTTCGATCCCCGGGGTCAGCGACCCCGGCTACACCCGACCAACCACCCACTGCTTACGCGGCGAGCGGGTGGCAGAACTTGGCCAGCTGGCGATCCGTGAGGCGCGACGTGCGCTGAAGTTCGACCACCGTCTCGGGCTCCCAGAGCACGGAGCGCAGCGGGGCGAGCAGGCGCACCGGGAGATCCGCGTCGAGGACGTTGCGTAGGATCGCCACGGTCTGGTGCGAGGCCGGCAGACCCAGCCATTCTAGCACGCCAAAGAGTCCGCCGCGCTCGTGCACCACGGCAATCTCGTTCCAGCGCGGCGCTTCCGTGCCGCGCAGACGCTCGTGACCAGAGAGAAAGGCCGTCAACGCCGGGACTTCGCTCAATTCGGAAAGGAGACCGGGGCACGCCGTCACCACCTGCAGCGCTGCGAGGCGGCCATACTTGAAGTTCTCGAGGAAACTGCGGACCTCGGTCGGGAAAAACTCAAGGTAGTGCGACCAGGATTCCGCCGTGAGGCGCGCGGCCGCGGAGGCGAACATCGCATCGTCCGGCTCGACCGCGACCCAGTCGTTGGCGTCGCGCCGCTCGAAACGGACATTCGGCCAGGTGGTGGCACGGTGGAGGAGACCCTGGTGGGACCAGAGGAGCTCGGCAAAGAGGGAGGCTTTCGAACGGGCGGAACGCGTGAGGGAGAAGGTGAGGTTCATGCGACCACTCTACCGGACCGGGTGGGACATAGCTTGTCCCAGCCTAAAGAATCTGCAGATTATTTTTATGCCTGCCCCCGCCCGCGCCTCGCGTCCGCCCCTCGCCCGCATGCTCCGCATTCACGAGGAGCTCCGCCGTGGCCGCTTGGTCAACTGCACGGGGCTCGCGCGCGACCTCGAAGTCTGCCGCAAGACGATCGTGCGCGACCTCGCCTTCATGCGCGACCAGCTCGATCTCCCGGTGGAGTTCGACGCGCGCGTGCAGGCCTACCGCTACACGCATCCGGTGAACGCGTTTCCGACCGTGCAGGTGACCGAGGGTGAGCTCATGGCCCTGCTGGTGGCGCAGCGTGCGCTCGAGCAGTACCGCGGCACGCCCTTTCACCGCCAGCTGGAGATCGCGTTCGGCAAGCTCACCGACGGCCTTCGCGACAAGATTTCGTTTTCGCCCGCCGACGAACTGCGCGCGGTGTCGTTCCGCAACATCGGCCTGGGCAAGACCGACCTGGCGGTCTTCAACACGCTCAGCACCGCCGTGCTCAAGCTGCAGGTCGTCGAATTCGCCTACAAGAAATCCGGCCAGACCCGCGCCGCCCGCCGTCGCGTGCGGCCCTACCACCTGGCCCACCGGGAAAATCTCTGGTACCTCATCGCGCTCGACGAGGAACGCGGCGCGCTGCGCACCTTCGCACTCCCCCGCATCGCGGAGGCGCGGGTGACGGGTAACACCTTCGCCAAGCCCGAGGATTTTTCCGCGGAGAAGTTCTTCGCCAGCGCGCTCGGCGTCCTCGGCGGCGAGGGCGACTACCGGGTGGTGGTGCGGTTCACGGCGACGGCGGCCGACCGCGTGCGCGAGCGCGAATGGCACGAGTCCCAGGCGATGCGCGACCTGCCCGACGGCGGCCTCGAACTCACCCTCCGCCTCGGCGCCCTCGCCGAAGTCAGCCGCTGGATCCTCGGCTGGGGCGATTCCGCCGAAGTCATCGCCCCGCTCGAGCTGCGCGCGCAGGTCAAAGCAACCGCGGAAGCCTTGGCGCGAATGTACGCCGGGTGACCGGGAAAGAGAGGTCGGAGGTCAGAAGTCAGAGGTCAGGAACGAGCCGCCGATCACTGGCGCAGCACGCAGAGGAAATTCGACTCTCTTCCTGATCTCTGACCTCTTCGGCGCCAGCGCACGAGCCGCGGCGCACCTTCATACCAGCCACTGATCCCCGCCGTGGGAAAAAATCGCTGGCATCGTGTTCGGTTTTGGACGGCGGCGGTGCTTGGTCTTATAAGGAGCCCATGAACGAGGATGCTGAACTGCTCCGGCGTTTTGCCGAAACCCACGCCGAAGACGCTTTTGCCCAGCTGGTGCAGCGGCATCTCGGGCTGGTTTATCACACGGCGCTGCGGCGGACCAACGGGGACGCTCATCTCGCGCAGGACATCGCCCAGCAGGTGTTCACCACGCTGGCGAAGGACGCCCGAACCCTCAGCCGCCACGCCGTGCTCTCCGGCTGGCTCTACGTCACCACCCGCCACCTGGCGGCCAATGTCATGCGTGCCGAACACCGCCGGAAACAACGCGAGGAAGCCGCGCACCGCCTGCAAGAAACCCTGCCCGCCACCTCCGCCGCCGCCTGGGACCAGCTCCGCCCGGAACTCGACGCCGTCATGGATGAACTGAGCGGACCAGATCGCGACGCGGTGCTGCTGCGGTTCTTCGAGGATCAGTCCTACGCGCACATCGGCGCGACCCTCGATATCTCGGAGGATGCCGCGCGCATGCGCGTAGACCGGGCCTTGGACAAACTGCGCAGCCTGCTCGCCCACCGGGGCATCGAATCAACCGCGGCGGCACTCGGCACCGTACTGATCGGCCATGCCGCAGGCGCGGCACCGGCGGGACTCGCCACCTCCGTAACCGGAACCGCCCTCGGCAGCCTCACCGTTGCGACGGCGGGTGCCGCCACGGCGGGAACCCTTTGGACTTTTATGACCACGACCAAGACCCTCGCCGGCGCCGCCGCCGGCCTCACCCTGATGGGAATCGGTGCCGGCCTCTACGAAGCGAGCGGTTTTAGCCCGGCGGAGAAAGAAATCGCCGCGCTTCGCTCTCAACTCAACCAAGTCTCGACGCAGGCACGTCCAGCCACCTCGGCGTCTTCAGGATCGACGGAATCCGCAGGCGCGCCGGCCACGCCCGGATCCGTCGTCGAGCCGAAATCCCCGACCGTTGCCCGGGCCGCAGCCCCAGTCGTCAGTCCGTTGGATGCGCTCGCCGATAATCCAGAATACGGGCGCATCAGCCTGGAGATGTACAAGTCTGACCTATCGATGCGGATGAAACCGTTTTATCGAAAAATGAACTGGTCCGCAGAGAAAATTGCGGCCCTCGACGCACTCCAAATCGAGATGCAGCAGATCACGCACGACATCATGGTATCAATCAGGGCCCAAGGGCTTTCCCTGACTGACCCCATTTTGCAGAAGATGCGCAATGAATCACAGGAGCAGGTGAACGCCAAGATCCGCGAGCTGCTCGGAGCGAGCGACCACGAAGCACTCACCCAGTTCAACCGCCGCAGCGCGGCACGGCGTTCCATCGAACCTCTCATCACCGGCCTGTTCTACAGCGAAAGCCCACTCAATCCCGATCAGGCCGACCGCCTCACCGAGATCGTACACACCCAAACAGGCCAAGCGAACCGCGTCGGTTTTATCGGGACCCTTGGACAGACTGATTGGGATGCCGTCGCCACCGCAGCCAGTGAATTTCTCCAACCAGAGCAGATCGCCGCGCTCAGAAGCACCGCCCAACGCCAGCGCGCTCAGAAGGAACTGAGCGATCTTCAGACGCCGATGCGACCCAAGGCCCCCAGCTCCGATTGAACCTTACCTCGCGGCCGGACGTGGCAGCGGCGCGGCCGCGATCGCCGCGGGCAGAACGTAGGGCTTGCCGTTGACCGTCACGTTTTTGAGGTGAAAGCCATCCACCGGGCCGAGGACGAAGGTCTCCTCGGTCAGCGTCAGGTCGATGTTCTCGAGCGTGATGTTGGAAATCGTGTCGATCTCGTTCGGGCGCAGCGCACCCATCGTGCGGTAATTGCCCTTCACGTTGCGGATGGTCACGTCCTTCACATGCGAGGGCGACGGGGGCTGGCCCTTGGTGTCGAAGAACTGCAGCCAGGGCTCGACGCGCAGGATGCGGCCCGTGCCGTTGACCGTCACGCCGTCGATCACGATGTCGGAATAGTTCTGCGGGGTGTCGGGACGGAGCTTGAGCGTGAGGAGATTTGTCCGGCCGTTCACGACCACGTTGCGGACACGGACGTTGCGCACGATCGTGGCCTCGCTGCCGCAGGTGATGACGCCGTTGCCGTCGCCGAACTCACAGTCCTCGACGAGGATGTTCTCCACCGGCGGGCTGTCGGTGTCCTTGTCCGCAAACGGGCCCTTGCTACCCTTGAGCGCAATGTTGTCGTCATTGACCGAGATCTTGCAGCGGCGGATCACGACGTCCTGTGAGCTGTCGATGTCGATGCCGTCCGTGCTCGGCCCGAGGATGCGGCCGGTGGTCGGCGCGCTGATGCTCACGCCCTCGACGAGGACGTTGCGGCAGCGGTAGAGGTGGAGGTTCCAGAATCCGGAATCGACCAGAGAAACGTCCTGGATACGGACGTCGGTGCAGCGGTCGATGAACATCAGGCGCGGACGTTCGACCTCGAGATTCGTGCAGGCGGGGTTCTCCTTGCGGCGCTGCCAGAAGGCGGCCCAGAAGAGGATGCCGTTGCCGTCGATCGTGCCCTTGCCGCTGATGCGCACGCCGGTGAGGCCCTGCGCGTTGATCAGTGCCATCGTCCACGGCTCGAAGTGGCCCTCGATGCGCGTCTCGCGCTTCGGGTAATCCGTGATCTGGTTGGACCCGAGGAGCATCGCGCCCTCGGCGACATGGAGCTCGACGTTCTGCTTGAGGAAGATCGAGGCGCTCAGGAATTTCCCGCCGGCCGGGATCACGACCACCCCGCCGCCAGCCGCCTCCGCGGCATCGATCGCGCGCTGGATGGCCGCGGTGTTGAGGGTCTTCGCGTCATTGACCGCGCCGTAGTCGGTGATGACAAAGCGCGCCGGCTGGGCGGAGGCCACGGAGGCCGAGAGCAGCACGGCCGCGAGCAGGGAGAAAAAAGCGGCCGGCAAACCCAGGCGGCCCGGACGGAGGGATGGCTTCATGCCACCAAAGAGCAAAAGGCTCCGAGGCGAAGACGAGAAAAAACGCCGCCTGACAGTAGGGCGTGAGATCCTGCGCATGCCGTTACCTGAAATTCACCGGCGCGGGATGTTCATCGTTTGACCCACCTTGCGAATCAGCGGATACGATTCAGCACCCTCAACCCCTCGCACGCGTGAAACCCCTCCCGCCCCTCCTTTATCCTCTCGATCCGCGTGCGGCCATGAGCCGGCGCTCGTTTGTGACCGGCACCGCCTCCTTTGTCGCCGCCGCGTTGATTTCCAATCAAGCCTTCGGCGCAACGCAGAACAACCCAACGTTTGCCGCGTATCCGTTCACGCTCGGCGTGGCCTCGGGCGACCCGGAGCCGGATGGCGTGGTGATCTGGACCCGCCTCGCGCCCAAGCCCCTCGAAGGCGGCGGCATGGGGCGCGAGTCCGTGCGCGTGGCGTGGCAGGTTGCCGAGGACGAGGCGATGACCCGCATCGTCCGCTCCGGCACGGCCGTGGCCAATGCCGACTGGGCCCACTCCGTCCACGTCGAGGTCGAGGGCCTGCGTCCGGACCGCTGGTACTGGTACCGCTTCAAGGCCGGCACCGAGCTCAGCCCGGTCGGGCGCACCCGCACGATGCCTGCGGCCAACACCCTGCCCGAGCGACTGCGCTTTGCCGTGGCTTCCTGTCAGAAGTACGAGGAGGGCTACTACACCGCCCTCGAGCACATGGCCCGTGAGGACCTCGATCTGGTCCTGTTCCTCGGCGACTATATCTACGAGAAGGGCACGACGCCCAATTCCGTCCGCCCACACCCGACGCCGGAAGTCTTTACCCTGCAGGACTACCGCGACCGCTACGCCCTCTACAAGCTGGACCCGGCCCTGCAGGCAGCGCACCACGCGGCACCCTGGGTCGTCACGTGGGACGACCACGAGGTGTACAACAACTACGCGAACGACATCCACCAGTTCCCCGCGGAGAATCCGCGCGACACCTTCCTCAAGCGCCGCGCCGCCGCCTATCAGGCCTACTACGAGCACCAGCCGCTTCGCCGCCGGAACATGCCGAAGGGGCCGAACATGAAGCTCTATCGGACGGTCTCCGCCGGTCGCCTCGCCGCCTTCAACGTCCTCGATACCCGCCAGTACCGCACCGACCAGCCCCAGGGCGATGGCGCCAAGCCTTGGGATCCGGTGCTGCTCGATCCCAAGGGCACCCTGCTGGGTTCAACGCAACGCGACTGGCTCTACAAGACCCTCGACCGCTCCCCCACTTCCTGGAACGTCCTCGCCCAGCAGGTGATGATGCAGCCCAACGGCCGCGGCACACCACCCCTTTACAGCATGGACCAATGGCCGGGCTACGAATTCGAGCGTCGCGCCGTCCTCACGCGCCTGCGTGAGGCGAAGGTCCGCAATCCCGTCGTCCTTGCGGGTGACATTCACTCCAACTGGGGCAACGCGCTGACTTCGGACTTCGACCGGCCCGACGGCGCCGTCGTCGCCCCGGAGTTTGTCTGCACGTCCATCACGTCCGGTGGCAACGGCACCAACCAGCCCGAGGGCGTGGAGCGGATGTACGCCGCCAATCCCGGGGTGAAGTATTTCAACAACGAGCGCGGTTACCTACGCTGCGAGCTCACGCCCGCCCAGTGGCGGACCGACTACCGCACGGTCGAGTATGTCACCCGGCCCGGCGCGCCGATCCAGACCCGCCGGACGCTCGTGGTGGAGTCGGGCCGGCCAGCGCCACAGGTGGCCTGAGCCGGCTCTCAAGCCGTTACCCAAGAATCGCCGTTGGAGTACGGACTTGATCACCACGAAATACACGGAACACACGAAAATTTAAGAGCCTGGATTTTCCGGATCCGGTTTCGTGTGTTCCGTGTATTTCGTGGTGCCCTTCTGCGGTAGCGTCCGTTCCGGATAGTGGCCCACCTGCCATTCGTATCAAATTACATGATACTCTTGGCGGTCGCGACGATCTCGTCGACTTCCGGGCGCTCCTTGTAGTTGTCGCGCATCAGCTTGGCGCGCACCACCCCTTGCTGGTCGAGAATGAAGAGCACTGGGTGCGCCACGCCCACGGCCCGGCCCTTGGCCTCCTGGTTGCGGATGCCGTAGGCGTCGATCGTCTTGCTGCCAGCGTCCGACAGCAGCGGGAAGGTCAGGCCGTGCTTGCCCATGACCCGCGTGAGCGTGTCGGGTGAATCATAGCTGATGCCAACAAGCTGAACCCCCGCGCCTTGGATCCTCGCCAGATTGGCCTGCAGATCCTTCATCTGCGCCATGCAATACGGGCACCAGTCGGCCGAACGGTAGAACGCGAGCGCGACCTTGCCCTTGGCGAGTAAACCCTGGAGCGAGACGTCCTTGCCGGAGGCGTCCTTGAGCACGAAGTCCGGCGCTTTGGCTCCGACCTGCAGGCCGGGCGTCATCATCGCCATCGGCGCGCTCATCATGGGTTTTTCCATCTTCGCATCGGACATCATGGGTTTGTCCGCCATCATCGGCTTCATGTCAGATTTAGCGGGCTCCGTCATGCCGCCTTTCGGGTCGGTCATGGCTGCGGTTTGGGCAAAAACGAGGCGGGTCGCGAGCAGGAGGCCGGCCGCAAGCAGGGCTGGCATCGTTCGAAATGAGATCATGGGGAGACGGAGTCTGAAGTTCACCCGCGCCCCGGCCAGCGGCCGGAAGAAAGCGCATGGTACGCTGACTGAGACGCGGAGCCTCGCAGGTTATTCCATCGGTGCGGCGATCGGACTCGGAGTATCGCCACAAAAAGCACGAAGATTGCCTTCAGTGTCTACGTATCCCGTCCGCGCGCCCTATAGGGCGCCGTGAGAGGTGCGCAGCCAACCGGCAATCTTGGTGTTCTTCGTGGCCAATCTCTGACATCGAAGCGAATTTGTGGCGCACTGCCAGCCGCCCGCGCTCCCAGCGAACTCAGAGCAGCGCGCGGAGGGCGTCCACGCCTGTGTCGGTCACGACCGTGTAGACATGACGCTCATCGGTCCACGTGGCCGCGGCGAGCTGGCCCTGTTCGGAAAAGAGCGGAGCAGAGCCCATACCCTCGGTGTCAAAGGTGCCGCGCAGGGCGATGTACACGTGGAAGCGGTGACCGGAACCAAAGCAGAATTCGAGGACTTCGTGACCGGCCACGGTGAGCGTCCGGCAGTCGACCGCCTTGAGATCCACGAGTGCAGGCAGGGCGGTCACCGTCGCGCGCAGGCCCGCGGGTCCCGGAAAGGTCTCGGCCGTGCCGACGGTCGGCGGCGTGCCCCGGTGCCCGTTGCGGGCCGGCCCGGCATCGGTGAGCGCGAAACGGATGAGCTGATGCACGTCGGGCTGCGATGGATACAGCCGCAAGGTGGCTGACACGGCGAGCAGCACCGCGAGCGCAGCGGCGGCCAGCCAGCCGGCCGTCTGCCAGGTGCGCTGGCGCTGACGCCGGTTCTTCACGCGAGCGATGATCTCGGCCGGCGAGCGCGACGCAGGGATGGCTTCGGCGAGCTTCCCGCCGAGCGCCCGGTCAACCGAGCGCTCGTGCTCCAGCCACGCGCGCAGGGCGGGATCCTGGTCGGCGCGGCGGAGGGCGTCATTGAACACGGGGTCGCTGGCATCGCTGCCGTCGGCGCGAAAGGAGCGGAGGATGAACCTGGCTTCGTCGTTGGTCATGAGCCGGTCCCCTGTTGGGGGAATTCGATGATTTTACCCTCGGTCGCTTTCTGGGCCAGCAGGGTGCGGAGCTGGGCTTTGCCGCGGGAAAGCCGCGACATCACGGTCCCGATCGGGACGTCGAGCACCTCGGCGATTTCGAGGTAGGACATGTTCTGGAGATAAAACAGGTTGAGCGGCTCGCGGGCGATCGGGGTCACGTCCTGGAGGGCTGCCAGCACCAGGTCCGCATCCATGCGGTTGATCGCGCTCACCTCGATATCGGGGGGATCCTGCTCGGTCGGCGGCAGGTCTTCGAACGCCACGTGACGGGTCGAGCGGCGGCGCCCCTTGAGGAACTCGCGATAGAGCGTCGTGAACAACCAGGTCTTGAGCTTGGAGGGGTCGCGCAGCGTGTGACCCTTGGTCGCCCACACGTAGAACGTCTGCTGTGTGAGGTCGTCCGCATCCGCCGCGTTGCGCGCGAGGCTCAGCGCGAAACGGAAAAGGGCGGTGTGGTAGGTGACCACGACCTGTTCAAAAGCCTCGTCGGACATGGGGTATGAGAGCGCCGGGAGCGCACGATATTCCATCGCCAACGCCGATCGGGATCACGGCGGGAGATTTCAGGGCAAAACGCTGATTATCAGCAGTTTTTATTGATAGCCTCACCGCGCCGTCGTCGCGGGCGGCTCAGGTCGGACGTTCTCCGCTGGCGCGACCTTTGACCGCTTTTTGACGGTCGCTGTAGAGCCCGTTCGTGCGTAGTTTCTTCGCGAGTTCGAGCGAGCGCTTGATCCGCGTCGGCTCCTGCTTCGCGCTGGTGATGTAGTACGCCAGCGAACGCTGCATGCCGATCGTGAACGACTCCCACCGTTGGCGCGCCGCGTCGTCCTGCGCGAGCACGGCCAGCCATTCCTCGGGCAAATCGAGTTCGTCCGGCGTGGGATCGGGACCGATCTCGAGTTTGGCGATCGACTTGAGCGTGAGGCCGATCTCGTCGAGCAGCGGCTTGCCCATCATCAGAAAGCTCCCGCCATCGGCATGATTTTGCAGCGCACGCTTCACCGGGTGGCCGTTGATCGTGCCGACCAGGCGGCGGACCTTGGCCTTTTTCCAGGCCGCCGCGGCTTCATCCGGCACGGGCAGGATGTGCGTCACGCCCAATGCGGTTTCGTGGCGCACGAGCGGGGAAGTGAAACGGAAGACGAGCTTCGCCTTGGCCATGCAAACGAATGACGTCACGTGCCCAGCCGGAGTCCACGCCAAAGCTCAGGGCCGCCGTCCAGGGTCCCTTTTCCTGACCTTCCTTGCGAATTCCCTTCACCCACCCACGCTACGGTCATGCTTGTCGCGGTCCTGATCATCCTCGCCCTCATCCTCACCGCCTGCATCTGGACGCTCTGGCCCTATGTCTACATCCGCCGCAAGGACTGCTGCGGCAAGGGATGCGGCTGCCTCTTCCCCGTCAACAAGCCCCCACCAGGCCAGCGCCGGCCGTAAGCGATCCGTCGAACCGGCCGCGGAGGGAATTTCCTTCAGGTTAAGGGTCGGTTCAGCGCGCTTCATAAGCCGGCCGCGGCCGTCAAAAAACCTCGCCTGTCTCCCGGCAAAGGCCCGTGCTGGGGACAAAACCCTACGATGAGCAACCCCAAGTACGGCAACACGTACGCGAGCGAGCGCGAGCTGGCTCCGCTGCGCCCCCTCGCGGCCCGTTTCCCCAACATTGACGCGGCGATGACCGAAATCGCCCGCCTGTCCGCGGTTCAGACCCTGCCCAAGGGCACCGTGCACGTCATCAGCGACATCCACGGCGAGGACCAGAAACTCCGCCATGTGATCAACAACGCCTCGGGCTCGCTCCGGCCGCTGGTCGAGCGCGTCTTCAAGGACCGCCTGAGCCCGGATGAGTTTCAGAAGTTCATCACGCTGATCTTCTACCCCGGCGAGGTCATCCAGCGCCTCGAGGCCGAGCCGCGCACCTGCGCGGAGCTCGAGGCCTACGCCGTCACCACGCTGCGCAATCTCTTCGAACTCGTTCGCATCCTCTCCGCCCGCTACAGCCTCAAGCGCGCGATGGAGATGTTCCCGGGCGAGTACCGCGAACTGCTCGCCGAGATGCTGCACGAGCCGACGACCGAGCGCGGCGCGGAGTTTTTCGCCGCCATCGTGCATGAGCTCGCCCAGCGCGGCCGCATCTGGCGCCTGATCCACGTCACCGTCCGCCTCGTGCGCAACCTCGCGATCTACGAGTTGATCATCGCCGGCGACTGCTGGGACCGCGGTCCACGCGGCGACCGTGTCGTGGACTACCTGCAGCAGCAGCCGAACGTTTCCTTTATCTGGGGCAACCACGACGTCGCCTGGCTGGGGGCCAGCCTCGGACACGAGGCGCTCATCGCCCACGTGCTGCGCGTCTCGCTCCGCTACCGCCGCCTGGGCCAGGTCGACGAGGGCTACAGCATCCCGTGGACGCCGCTCGAGCACCTCGCCAACACGGTTTACGCCAACGATCCCGCCACGCCGTTTCTGCCCAAGCGCGACGGCACCCGGCCCAAGGTCCTCGTCGCCCGCATGCAGAAGGCCGCCGCGATCATGCAGTTCAAACTCGAGGGCCAGATGATCGCGCGCCACCCCGAGTGGGCGCTCGAGCACCGCCGCCTGCTCCACGGCATCGACCTCGCCAAGGGCACGATCGTGGTCGACGGCGTTACTTACCCGCTGCGCGACACCCACCTCCCAACGCTCGACCCGGCCGATCCGTACACGCTTTCGCCCGAAGAGCGCATCTGCATGAACCGGGTGCGCCATGCGTTCACCAACAGCCTCAAACTGGGTGACCACATGCGCTGGCTGGTCAGCCGCGGCGCGATGTTCCTCCAGCGCGACGACCACCTGATCTTCCACGGCTGCGTGCCGGTCGACGAGCAGGGCGGCTTCCTTCCGATGATCATCGACGGCGAGGCCTGCCGCGGCCGCGCGATGTTTGAGGCGATTGAAAAGCTCCTCGTCCGCACGATCGACCGCCCGGTCGAGTCCGACCTCGATCAGCTCTGGTACCTCTGGAGTGGCCCGCTTTCGCCGCTCTTCGGCAAGGACCGCATCACCACGCTCGAGCGCGACTTCATCGCCGACGCCGAGTCGCACCACGAGACGAAGAATCCCTATTTCAACCTGATCCACGACGCGGCGTTCTGCGAAAAGGTCCTCGCCGAGTTCGGCGTCGACCCGCAGCGCGGCCTGATCGTCAACGGCCACGTGCCGGTGAAGATCGAGAAGGGCGAGAACCCGGTGAAGCGCAGCGGCAAGGCGATCACGATCGACGGCGCGTTCTCCGAAGCCTACGGCGACCGCGGCTACACGCTGGTGCTGGAGGCCGACCGGACCTTTCTCGCGTGTCACCACAGCTTCGAGTCGGTCGAGGCGGCGATCCGCGACGGCGTGGACATCATTCCGAGCATCTCGGTCGTCCGCTCGTGGGATCCCCCGCGGCGCATGGCCGACACCGAGCGCGGCGAGCAATTCCGCTTCGGGATCGAACAGCTCGAGCGCCTGATCGAGGCCTACCGCAACAACGACCTCCGGCAGTCGGCCGTCCGCTGACGCGGACGGCCGCCGAGCAGAGGTCAGACGTCAGAAGTCAGAGATCAGTCCAATCCTATCGCACCGGAGTGAGGCCCGTGCTACGCGCTCGTTCTGACCTCTGACCTCTGACCTCTGACCTCTGACCTCTGACCTCTGACCTCTGACCTCTGACCTCTGACCTCTGGTCCACTGGACTCGCGCGCGAATCTGGCTAGGCTTTCCCAGCCCGTTCCGCCGATGCCCCGCCTCATCTCGTTTGGATTGCTTTGCGCCCTGATCACGACCGCGGTTGTTGCCGCCGAGCCGTCCGCCCGGCGGGCGGAGGCGGCGTATGTCAGGTTGCCCCAGCGGGACCGCGATGGGATCGGCAAGGCGTACTTCGGCCGCGAGATCGCGCAGGTCATGGGGCATCAGGCCGCGGCGTGGCTGGAGCGACCTGAGCGGCAGGACGAGGAGCGGACGGATCTTCTGCTCAGCGCCCTCCGCCTGCAGCCGGGTGAAACCGTCGCGGATGTCGGCGCCGGGACGGGCTATTTTTCTTGGCGCATGGCCCAGCGCGTGGGCGAAGCCGGGAAGATCTATGCCGTCGAGATCCAGCAGGAGATGCTGGACCTGCTAATGGGCAACATGCGCAAGCGCGGCATGGCGGAGCGCGTGATCCCGATCCTCGGCACGACGCAGGACCCGAAGCTGCCCCCGGACTCACTCGACACGATCCTGCTCGTCGATGTCTACCACGAGTTCGATTTCCCGTACGAAATGACCCAGGGCATGCTCCGCGCGCTCAAGCCCGGCGGAAGGCTCGTGCTCGTCGAGTACAAGGGCGAGGACGCCTACGTCCCGATCAAGCCGCTGCACAAGATGACGGTCGCACAGGTGAAAAAGGAAATGTCCGCCCACGCCCTGACCTTCGAGCGCACGATCTCCACGCTCCCCTGGCAGCACATCCTCGTCTTCAGGAAATAGACTCGGGTGGATTAACCACGAATGGATTCGATCCCTCGAACCCCGATCCGTTAACCACAGATGAACACAGATAGACACAGATCGGAATCAAAGATCCCGATTTTATCTGTGAGCATCTGTGTTCATCTGTGGTTAAATGTCTGCTCCGGTTCAAAATCACTTCTTGGCCGGAACGCTGAGCAGGTTGTGGCCGCGGAGGATTTCCAGGACGCGGTCGGTCGGGAGGGCTTCGATCGTGCGGCCCTCGTAGCCGGTGACGGTGGTCGCCATGAAGAGTGAGTTGTAGACCGCTTCCTCCGTCGCCTCCTTCACCGCCTGGAAGAGCGGGGACATCGCGTCGTTGGCCAAGAGTTCGCGGGCTTCGCGCACGGTGGAGAAGGCGATGATGTACTCGCCGCTGCCGTTGCTCGTCGCCGAACCCGTCACGCCGAGGCCAAGCTCGGCGCGGGACGCGAGGCGGCGCAGGTTGCGCGCGTCGATCGGGGCGTTCGTCGCGACCACCACCATGCACGAACCACCCGGCGCCGGTTCGGCGTACTCCTTCAGGTAGTACCGCCCAAGTTCGCGCCCCACCGGCGCGCCGGCGATCGAGAGAATTCCGCCGAAGTTTGTCTGCACCAGCACGCCCACGGTGTAGCCGCCGAGCGCAGCCGGAAGCACGCGCGACGCGGTGCCGATGCCGCCCTTGTAGCCGAAGCACACGGTGCCCGTTCCCGCCCCGATGCCACCCTCGGCCACCGGCCCGGTCGCGGCCGCGCGAATGGCGGCGACCACGTGTTCCTTCGTAACGGCGCGGCGGCGGATGTCGTTCAGCGAGCGGTCATTCGTCTCACCGACCAGCGCGTTGACGCTGAAGACCTGCTCGTTGCCGGGTTGGGCGAGCGTCCACTCCACCGCCCCCGCGATGCCCTCCGCGACACTCAGCGTGTTTGTCAGGATGATCGGCGTCTCGAGATTGCCGAGTTCCTCGACCTGTGTGCTGCCGGCGAGCTTGCCGAACGCATTCGCAATATGGATACCAGCCGGGACCTTTTGCTGAAAGAGGTTGCCGTCATGCGGCAGGATCGCGGTCACACCGGTGCGGACCCCGGCACCCTCCGTGAGGGTGACGTGTCCCACCTTCACCCCTGCGACATCCGTGATGGCATTGAGCGGCCCGGTCGGCAGCACGCCCGGCACAATGCCCAGATCCCGGGCACGGGTGGCAGCCAGCGCGGCCGGCGCCGCCAAGGCGAAGAGAAGGATGAGCCCGGCCGGAAGCCTTGATGTCGTGATCATGAGGAAGGGGGCGTTGTCGCCCTCAACGTCATGGCCCGGCGATCTGAAATTTGAAATTTCCGATTTCACCTGCCGCCGGTTTTCCGGCCGTTGGTCGGCCTTTTCGCGAAAACTTGAGGAAAATCGGTTGCCAACGCCTAGGGTGTTTTATCTAGATTGGCCGGACCGGATTCCCGGTCTGCGCCATGAAAGCCGTCCTTCTCCTCTCCTCCGCCCTGTTGCTCGCGAGTACGATGACGGCCCAGACGACCCCGGAAGCCGCGGTGGTCGCCGAGACCCAACCGGTTTTCAACGAAGTCAGCTTTACGGGCGAATTCGTCACGTTTGCCGAGGCCAAGCCGAAATTCCGCCCGCTTCATCAGGAGCAACCCATTTATCCTGAGATCTTTCTGAAGAAAGGGATCGAGGGCTATGCGGTGATTGCCTTCCTTGTCGACCTGGATGGCACGCCCAAGCAGTGCCAGGTGTCTGAGGCGAGTGACCCGGCGTTTGGCGAGGCCGCCCGGCTGGCAATCGCCCAGTGGCGTTTTTCGCCGCCCGAGTTCCGCGGCAAGGCCGGCCCGATTCTGATGCAGCTGCCGATCGATTTCTCGTTGGCCGAGACGGCCGCCGTCGCGCCCGCGTCCTCATCCCCTTCGCCTTCGGCGGGCGGTTGAGCGGATTGCCGGGTGGAGCCATGTAGCCGGGCTCGCTGAGCCCGGGGTTGGCGCACTTCTCGACGACCACGCGGACCGGCCTACGCCCTCCAGAGGCGGGCCAGCGCGGCCAGCGACATCAAAACGTCGGCGGCTGGGCGGCGACGAGGAAGATGACGATCATCGCGACTGCGCACACGAGGCGGCCGGCGGTGGAGAGCACAAAGCCGAACGCAGCCCCAACCCCGGCGAGCAGGGATTCGCGGTGCGTTTTCTTCGCCACGTAGCGCTCCGCCGCCACGGCACCGAAAACCGTACCCAGGATCAGCGCCGGCAGGGAGAAGAACATCCCCACCAACGCCCCGCCACTCGCGCCGGCCATGCCCCAGCGACTGCCGCCGAAGAGCCGCGTGCCGATCAGCACGCCGGCAAAATCGATCACGACCGACAGCGCCCACACCGCCGCGATCCAGCCCAGCGCACCCGCGCCAATCCCGGCCGGCAGCAGCAGCTTGTGCACGATCATCGCCACCAGGATCAAGGTCGTCCCTGGCAACAGGGGCACAACCACCCCCAGCAGACCGATCAAGGTCAGCCCAAGCGTGAGGGTCCAAATCGCGATTTCCATGGGTTTACTCCCTCTGACACCCAGAACGGGGCGGAAGTTGCGTCGCATCGCTCCTTACGTGCAACGAACCACGGCAATCGCGCAGAGGCGCAGAGCCGCAGAGAAAACCACTCTAAGCGCGGGTCATGTTTGAAAACTCTGCGGCTCTGCGCCTCTGCGCGATTTCTGGATCAGATTGAATCAGACCCGCTCGAGCGACGGCGCCTTGTGATCCGCGTCGCAGGTCAGCACGAAGCGCCCATGCACGCCGTCCGGAGTCACGAAGGAACGAAAAATCGAGGCCGGCAGCTGCACATTCTGCCCAGTCGTCGCGCGCACGACCACATGCTGAGCCGTCCCGCGGTAGAACTTCAGGTACTGCTCCGGCTTGAGGTGGATTTCGAATTCGTAGCGGTTTACCACCTCATGATCATCGGCACAGTTCGCCCATCCCCCAAGCCGATGAAGGACAAACCCCCGTTGATCGCATCCTAACCCTCATTTTACCAAAGTGTTGCGCCTTCGCTCGGCGCCCCCTCTTTTTCGAAAAGGGGTGCCCGAAAACTCCGGGAAGGTGAAACCGGGTCCGTGCCTCTCACGTCTCGCTCCCCGCCCGCCCCTTTAGCCCCGAAGAACCTCTCAGACATTTCGTCATTCGGTCTTCGGATTTCGTCATTTCCGCCAACCCTCCCTCCCCATGAACATGACCCGTCGCGATTGGATGAAACTTGGCCTCGGCGCCACCGCTCTGGCCACCCTGCCCCGCACCTTTGCCCAAGGCACCGCGCCCGCCGCTGCCAGCAGCAGTTCCCTGCCCCTCATCACCAAGCCCATTCCCTCGACCGGTGAGCGCATCCCCGTCATTGGCATCGGCACCCGCACCTACGAGTCGCTCACCGATGGTATCCGCGATGTCATCACCGGCGTGCCTGTCGCCGGCTGCAAGATGATCGACACCGCCGACAACTATGCGCGCGGCGCCTCCGAGGATGTGATCGGCCAGGTGCTCGAGTCGGCCAAGATCCGCGACTCGGTCTTCCTCGCGACCAAGGTCAACGCCCGCGGCAAGGATGCCGGACGCGCCAACATCGAGGCGTCGTTCAAGAAACTTCGCACCAACAAGGTCGATCTCTACTACGTCCACAACCTCGTCGACACGGATAACCAGCTCGCGACCTTGTTCGAGCTGAAGCAGGCCGGACGCGTGCGCTATGTCGGCATCTCGATCTCCAGCGACAACCAGTACGCCGAGCTCGAGCGCTACATGCGCGACCAGCCCCTCGATTTCATCCAGATCGACTACGCGATCGACAATCGTGGCGTGGAGGACCGCGTGCTCCCGACTGCGATCGAGCGCAAGATCGCCGTCGTCACCAACCTACCCTTTGGCCGCGCCAGCCTTTTCCGCCGCGTCGGCGACCGCCCGCTCCCGGACTGGGCGGCGGAGTTCGACTGCAAGAGCTGGGGCCAGTTCTTTCTCAAATACAACGTCTCGCACCCGGCCATCACGGTCGCGATCCCCGGCACAACGCAGCCCAGGAACCTGCTCGACAACGTCCAGGGCGCGCGCGGCCGTCTGCCCGACGCCGCCACGCGCACCAAGATGGAGCAGTTCATCGGCGCCATCCCGGCCCCAGCTTGAGCGCGGCGCGGCGCGATGCGCCGCGAAATCCGAATGATGAACGCCCGGTCACTGCGACCGGGCGTTTTGCTTGTGCGGGGTGTAGCTGAGGTCGCTGACCCCGGTCCGAATTCGAGGTTATCACTGCGCGAAATCCAGGCAGGCGACTCAATCCCCGGGGTCAGCGACCCCGGCTACATCAAAGCCCCATCAGCTCCCTTCCACGGGCTGTGCCTCGGGCAACGCCAGCGCACGCCGGGCCGCGAGTTCGGCGTCGCCCTGCGGCAGCACCAGACCGGCTTCGGCCCAGACCGCAAACCAGCCCCACTCGAGATCGCCCGGCAACTCCCCCGCGTCCCCCGCCGCGGCCGCGCGGCGCCACTGCATCACCACCAGCGCCGCCTCGGCCAACCGCGCGCAGAGCTCAGGCATGCCGGCGCGCAAACGTGCACGGAGTTCAGAACTCGCCGCCGCCCACGCGTCCGTTTCTTCCGCGTGCGAGGGCGCGCGCGCACCGGAGTCAGCGCGCAGCTCCGCATGGACACTCAGTAGCACGGTGGCGATCCCCTCTGCACTCCCTTCCGTCTCCGCCTCCGCACCATTCACCCACACCACCGAGGCGCGCAGTCTGCGCGGCAACGGCTCGGTCGACGCCGAGGCTTCGCCCGGTGTGCGATCACGCGGGGTCTCCGCAGAGGCCGGCGGCGCGTTCTCCGTCGCCGGCACTTCGACCCGCAGCACAAGCCGGGGTCCGCGCGCGGCGGTCTCGGCGGTCTTCGCGTCGGCCGGCCGCAAGGCCACCACTGCGGGCAGCGCCGGGGCCAGAGTTTCGTGAAGCGCGTGATCAAGCTCGGTCGCGACGGCCTCGAGCGTCTCCTCCGCCGGCACGGCCTCCGTCTTCGTCGGGCCGAGCTCCGGCGGCGTCAGCCACACCGTGAGGGCATTCGTCTGGGTAAACTCCTTCCGAAGCGTCGCGGCCAGATCCTCCTCGTCCGCCAGCCCCGCCGCCTTCGCCTGATCGAGCGCGAACAGCGCCAATCCCGGCTGCCCCGCTTCGCGCAAGCCCTCCGCCCACGCACGGTACGCCTTGGCCAGGCGGGCCTGAATCGCGGCCGGATTGCCGCCCGACGCCCGCGCCGCTTCCGCCTGCGCGACATCGGGCGGCACGGTCAACGCCTGCGCGGCGCGACGAGGTCGTCCGGGAGCGGAAGCGGTGGCGGTGACTTGATCGCGAGCCGGAGAACCGCCGGCAGCCATGCGCGCGTCGCGTTGCGCCGCCGCGGAGGTTGCACCTGCGAGGCCCGGAGCGGAGGGCGACACCGCTTCGTCCGTGACGGGCTTGGGTGACGCGGTCGCGACCGCCGCCGGCGCACGGGCCGGCCTCTCTTCCGCTTTCGCGGATTCACGCGCGGCCACCCGGTTCGCCTCGCGCGCGGACGGATTCGTCTGACGCGCAGGCAGCGTGATCGGGGGCGACCCCGGATCCTCCGGCCTGATCGCGGTGGGCGCCTCCGCCTTGGGCCTGAATGTGGATGCCGTTTCTTGGTCCCGCGGCCGTTCACGATCGACGCGGGTGTCCGCGGGACGAGTGGGTTCACGCGCGGGCGACGCGGCGCGCAAGCTGCGATCGGACGACGGTGAGGTCACGGGTGCATCCTTGGTGCGCGCAGGGGCGCCGGGTTCCTTCCGCACAGCCAGCGGCTCACCTCCACCCGCCGTCGGCATCCCCGCATCTTCCTCCGGTCGCAGCGTGGGCCAGCGCGACCACTGCCGGTAGCCCACGCCGAAGCCGAGGAACAACAGCAGCACGGCCGCCAGACGAAGGGCCTGGCGTCGCCACGCCACCGTGAGGGTCTCGCCCCGCTCCAGCACCTCCCGCACCCGGATCCACTCGGCGCGGCGCAAGCGCTGCACCGTGGCCCGCCACCAGAAAATGCCGGGCACCAGCCCCACGCCCAGACCGCTGCCCACGAAAAGTGCCCGCCGACCCGCATCCTCCGCGAACAACCCGAAGGCCAACGCCCCCGCCAAGCCACCCGCCAGCGTCGCGAGGAGCGCGAAGAAGCCACCGTCCATGTGCCGGTTCAGCCGGCGAGGCAGACGATCCGTCGCCGCATCGACCTCGGCGGCCGTCACCACCTTGGCCTCGGCTTCCGCCGACCCCGCCGCGCGGCCCGCGGCGGCCCCCCGTCGACGACGGGCGGCACCGGCGGCCACATCCTCACGTTGGATGAGCACGTCGCGTGCGGCGGTCAGACGCGCGAGGCCCCGTTGAAAATGCGCCTTGTGACCCGGTGAGGGCGCCTTGGCCCGCTTCTCCTTAAACACCTGCGTCTGCTCCGCGTAGCTCTGCTCGATCTGCTCACGCCCGGCGCCTGGCTCGAGTTGGAGGACGTGATAGGCTTCGGCGGGAGTCATGGGCGCTCCCTTGTAAGTCGGCGCGGTTCCCCAAATCCGAAGCCAAGGTGGGCGGTTTTGTCCGCTCCTTGCACCCGAACGCCGGCCGGAGAACCGGCCCCGCGAAAACTTATCCTCCTGTTTATCAGCGGATTGAATCAAATCCGGAACAGCCGTTCCGGTAAAGCTGTAGCCGGGGTCGCTGACCCCGGTCCGTAGCCTGTGAGAGGGGAAACGCAACCCCCGGGCTCAGCGAGCTCGGCTACAACTGAACTTAAAACGCGCGCCGATCAGGGCGATGCTGGCACGATCAGGTACCCGGTCGCCGCCTCGCCATAGGCCTTGAACGAACCTTCGGTGAACCTCTGGGCGGCGAGTGCGCAGAGGGTCGCGTCGATTTCATCGATGGTGGCCAGCGTGGCCACGTTGATCCCCGCGCGCTGCAGCAGGGCGGTGCGGACCGGACGCTTCTCCTTGGCGGAGACAATCCTGCCCGCCAGCGCACAGGCCACCGCCTGGGGAAACGTTTCAAAACAGACCGGGCCCTCGGGCGAGCGTCCCGCATAAAGCGGATAAAATCGCTCCAGCGCGGCAAACACCTCCGCGCCGCCGAGCATCCACTGGAAGAACGGATGGCCGGCGGCGCGCTCCTTCGTGGGGGTCGGAAAACACGCCATGCCCGCCCGCGCGAGTTCGCGCTCGGCCAAGCGGCCGGGCCCGCCCGGAGGTCGCCAGCGACAGGGCGCGTCGACCGCCACAGCCTGCGCGTCATGCGCACGGCACCACGCCGCCAGCTCCACGGCCACCGGCGTGCGCAGGCTCGCGCAGATCCGTGAGCCACTCAGGGCGACGGCATGAAAACCCTTGCGCGGGCCGCCGACATCGACGCCCACCACGGTGCCCGCACGGGATGCTGTCTTGGCCTTGCCCATGTCCGTCGGATCCCGCGCCACCGCAGACGCGCTTCAGCGCGCCGCCAGCAACGCGTCCGCCGCGGCGCGGCCGCTCGCAAGGGCGGTGTTGATCGACGCCACGCCGCAATGATCGCCGCATTGATAAACGCCCGGCGAAAGCATGACGGGCTTTTGCTCCACCGTGGTCTGCGCGGGCACGGCCGAGGGAATCTGGTAGGTGCGCAGATGGCGCCACCGTTTGACTGCGGATCCGCCAAACCAGTCGCCAAGCTGGACGCGCACGCGCGCCTCCAGATCCTCGGCCGCCATCGCCGCCCGATCGATCACGCTCACGGAAATCAGGTGCCGCCCAGCTGGCGCGCACGCCGGGGTCACGGCGCTCATCACCGCCAGATTATTGATCGGCCCCTGGCCCTCGCCGTTGAGGACGAGGATGCGATCCCCCGGCAGCAGCGAGGAGGACGGCGCATCCGGCGCGTCGAAATAGAGGCAAGCCACACTGTTGACCGCGGCGGGCGGACCACTCCGACCCGCGAGCCGGTCGGCCTCGCGGAGATCGGTTGCCAGCACCACGCTGCGACCCGCGAGCGTCGTGCCATCCGCCAAACGCACGCTCGTCGCATCATAGGCCACCACCTTGGCCCCGAGACGCAGCGAACCCGCCGGCAGCGCCGCCGCAAGTTGCGCGGGGATCTCGCCCATCCCTCGCGCCGGGACCGCGGTGTCGCCCCGCGCAAAGGTCTGCAGCACCAGCTCGGCCTTGCGGACCGTGGTCGTCAGGGCTGACTCCAGAAAAACTCCGCCGAGAAACGGACGGAAGAAGCGCTCAATCAGCACCGGGGAAAACCCTTCGCCCTGCAGCGCACAGGCTGTGCTGGTCGCGTCGGTGTAGCGCGAGAAATCAAATCCGCTCAGCCGCAGCCGCGCGACGCGCAGTTTGTCCGCAAAGGTTCCCACCGGATTGAACGCCCCGACGAGGCCGTCGATCGGATGGCGAAACGGATCCGCCACGCGATGCCAGCGCCCGCCAAAACGGACCAGCGCGCCGGGATGAAACGACCGCAGATCAAGCGCCTTGTAGTCGAGCAGGCGCTTCGCCTCCGGATACGCCGTGAGCAACACCTGAAAGCCGCAATCCAGCCGGAAGCCGTCAACCACATCCGTCGCCACGCGTCCGCCCACGCGATCGGCGGCCTCGCACACCACGAAGGATTTCCCGGCCTCCTGCAATCGCCGCGCGCACGCCAGACCCGCCAGTCCGGCGCCAATGATGATCGTATCCACAGGGTTGCTCATGCAGGGGATTCCTCAATCCCGTAAACGGTCCCGCCGGCGATGGCAAATGATCCGATGCCGGGGGTTAACCACGTACCGAGCGAAGCGACATCAGGCATGGACACGAATTCACACGAATGAGATCCAAGGCAATTTAACCACAGATGAACACAGATGCTCACAGATAAAACCCGGGATCTCGGATTCCGATCTGTGTCTATCTGTGTTCATCTGTGGTTAACGGATCGGCGGATTCGATGGATCGAATCCATTCGTGGTCAGATCTGTTTTAAGACTGGAACCGCCACGCCAGTACGCGGCTTTGCTTCTGGCCGGCGAACATCACCAGCGTCCGAACCTCGGCCGGACGCGCCTTCGCGAGCGCGCGCTCGATCGCCGGCAGGTTGCCGCTCTTCGACACGAGCGTCGTGAACCAGCCGCAGAGCCCGGGTTGCGCCGCGCTTTCGGTGATCATTCGCTGCACAAAGGCGACTTCGCCGCCGTCGCACCACAGCTCGTGGCTGCGTCCACCAAAATTCAGCACCGGCGCGGCCGGCTTTCGCCCGCCGCCGAGATTGCGCAGCTTGCGCAACGTCCCGGCCGCGGCCTCCTCGGGCGAGGCGTGAAACGGGGGATTGCAGATCGAGAGCGCAAAGCGCTCCCCGGTCTTCACGACGCCCCCGGAGAAGATCGCGCCCGAGGAACGCTGGAGCCGCACCTCGATGCGGTCCGCGAGCCCGGAATTCGCCGCGATGTTCGCGCGCGCCGCCTCGATCGCAGCCGCATCGACGTCCGTTCCGACAAAGGACCAGCCGTACACCTGCGTGCCCACCAGCGGATAAACCAGATTGGCACCCGTCCCCACATCCAGCACGCGCACCGCCGGACCGCGTGGGATCACGCCGCCATTCCCCTCCGCCAGCAGGTCCGCCACGGTGTGGAGATAATCAGCGCGGCTCGGGATCGGCGGACACAGGTAGCCCGCCGGGATCGCCCAATGTTCGATGCCGTAATGGAGTTTGAGCAGCGCGCGATTGAGCGTCAGCACCGCCACTGGATCAGCAAAGTCGATCGTGTCCCCCGCCAGCGGATGCGGCTGCACCAACGGCGCCAGCTCCGGGCACGCCGCGATCAGCCGCGGAAAATCATATGGCGCACGATGCACGTTCCGCGGATGCAGCAGCCCCTGCGTGTGATTCGGCGTCTTCTTGGCTGGAGGCGATGCTTTGCCGTGGGATTTCAGAGGGAGCGGAGAAACCTGAAACTTGAAACCTGAGACCTGAGTTCCAACCTCAAACTTCGATCTTCTGTCCTTCAGGTCTCAAGTTTCAGGTTTCTTCTCCCCTGTCTTCCTCCCTCTACCTCCCGCCTCCCACCCGCTGCGAATCCCTCGCTGCGCTCTGCGTGCGTTTTGGTGGAAAGGTCGAGACGCGCGCGCCCGCGCACACCGTGACCTATGCGTTGCCGACACACGCAAGCGACGAGGTCCGCGCCTTCTGGGCGCCGGAGACCCAGGCAGAGCTGGGCGCGGAGCTCATTGCGCACCTTCCCGGCGGACGCGTTTTCGGCGCCGGCGCTGTGCTCGCGCCCGACGGCACGAGCCTCGCGCGCGACGTGTCGTTGGACTTCGGAAAGCCCGCCGATGAGCATTGGCTGCTCACCTACGCGAAGATCCGGCCGCCGCAACCGATCGCCGGTACCACGGCGGTCATCGCCAGTGCACTCGCTTCAGGCTACGGCCACTGGCTGCTCGATGAGCTGCCGCGCCTGCTCAGCCTCCCGCCCGACGCCGCCGGGACCCTGCTGGCCCACACCACCGAGCCCTACGCCCGCCTCGCGCTGGCGCGGCACGGGTGGCGCGGAGCGCTGCTTCAGCCGGGACGAACCACGCACCATCAGAGCGAACACCTCGTCGTTCCCAGCCTGCTCGGCTCCGTTGTCCATCCGTCCCCCCGCGCACTGGATCTCATCACCCCCTTCACCGCCGGCCTCCTTGCACCGGAGTCGGCAAACTTCGGTGAACGCCTCTACCTTTCCCGCGCCCGCGCGCAGCGACGGCGCGTGACCAACGAGGCGGAACTGCGCGCGCTGCTTGAGGCCAACGGCTTCACCGCGCTTCACCTCGAGGACCTCACGTGGCCGGAGCAGATCCAGGCCTTTCGCCGCGCCAAGGTCATCGTCGCCCCGCATGGCGCCGGCCTCGCCAACCTCGCGTTCTGCGCCCCCGGCACGCGCGTGATCGAACTCTTCCACCGCTCATACGTCCACGGGTGCTTCTGGCGCCTCGCCGCCCTCCGCGGCCTCGACTACCGGCCGCTCATCACGCCGGGATCCGAGCCGCTCGGACAATCTCCCGGGAACAATCGGCTACATTTCGCCGCCAACCTCGCCCAGGTCCGCGCGGCGCTTCGCGAGTGAGCCCCGAAGCGTCAGCCTAAAAACTGACCCAGCATTTTTTAACCACAGATGAACACTGATTCACACAGATAGAACTCAGAAGCCCCATTGAGTTGGGGTCTCTATCTGTGATCATCTGTGTCATCTGTGGTTAAAATCTCCGTGTTCTGATCGACGCGTTTTCTCGTGGTTGGTGGTTGAGGATTTGCCGACGCAACCCGAGGCTCTTCGCACGATCCCCGTGTGCACACGTCGCCATCGCCAGTTACCGCTTAGAGCTTACGGCTTACTGCCGCTCCTAAGCGCTTTCGCGCTCATGCTCGCGTCTTGTCGCTCCCCGTCGACCGAGCGCACCTTCGTCCCGCGCAAGGGCGATGAGATCATGGTCGCCGGGCAGCTTTTTCACACCGGCACGCGCGTGATCACGTGGATGGATCCGGGCGGCTACGATGCCTACCGGGTCGAGCGCCGGTTCAGTCCCTACGCGGAGAGTGGCTGGGAGCAGAGTCAGGAGGCCGTGAAGGAACTCACCTCGCCCAACCGCTACGGACTGCGCGCCGCCGTCCTCGATCCCGAGACGATCGAGCGCGTGCGCGGCGGCGGCTGGGAACTCGCGCAGCTTCAGGCCGTGGTGGATCAGTTCGTCGTGCACTACGATGCCTGCGGGCTCAGCAAGATCTGCTTCAACGTGCTCCACGACCACCGGGGCCTGAGCATCCACTTCATGTTGGATCTCGATGGCACGATCTACCAGACGCTCGATCTGAAGGAGCGCGCCTGGCACGCCACGACGTCCAACAGCCGCTCGATCGGGATCGAGATTGCGCACGTCGGCGCCTTCGCGCCGGGCGACACGCAGACCACCGACCGCTGGTACGGCCGTAGGCCGGACGGCGGCACGGTCATCACGATTCCCGCAAGCGTGGGCGATCCGCGGATCCACACGCCCGGTTTCATCGGCCGCCCCGCACGAGGCGAACCCGTAACCGGGGTCATGCAGGGGCAGACCCTCGTGCAGTATGACTTCACCCCGGAACAGTACGCGGCGCTGATCAAGCTCACCGCCGCCCTCACCACGGTTTTTCCCAAGATCACGCTCGACGCTCCGCGGGGTCCCGATGGTCGCGTGCTCACGACCAAACTGCCCGACGACGAACTTGCCGCGTTTCAAGGCGTGATCGGTCATCATCACATTCAAGCCAACAAGATCGACCCCGGCCCGGCGTTTGACTGGGACCGGGTGATCGACGGCGCGAAGGCCTTGCGCAAAAAACCGGAAGCGGTCTCCCGCGCGCACCGCGCAAGAAAAATGTAGCCGGCCTCGCTGAGGCCGGTCCTAGGGTGGAGCGGCTTGCCCCTCAAGACGCTGGCTTGAATATCGGACGATCAATCCGCTCAGCTGATCATCATCAGCCGCACCTCGCCGGGCTTGGTCTCGGGCGCACGGTGGATGCACGGCGGCACTGGGTTATTCGGCGTCTGGCAGGCGATGCGCCAGAGATTGCCCACACCAAACACGTAGGGCCGCGCGCCGGGCCGCGGTGCGTAGTGCAGGTCGTAGCATTGATCGCGCAGGAATTCCTCAAAGTCCTCGCCCTCCGTCCCGCCAAAACAGCGGAGCAGTTCCGCACGTGTCTCCGGCACCTCTACCCGGTGCAGGGCTTCCTCGTTGAGCAGGCCTTCGCTCGAGGGTCCGAAATAGGTGCAGAGCCACGTGTCGGCCTGGATGGGCGCACTGTCGGCGTGAAAGGAAAACACGTCGGTCGGAATTCCCTCGGCCTCCTCGTCGCGCGGGTAGGCGTGAATGATGTTCAACTCGGGCGCGAGGCCCTGCTCCTGCAGCCGGCGCCGGTCGGCGAGCATGAAGTCGATCGCGGTCCGACCCGCCGCGCTCACCGCGAGCGTGCGCAGCCGTTCCTCGTCAATCGCAACAATCCCCTCGCCGCTCCCCAGCGCCCGCGCGACCTCGCCAAAGTCCCCGGCCAGCGTTCGCTCCCAGCACAGCGCATTCACCCCGTTCGCCATCGGCGTGGTAAGCAGCTCCTGAAAACTCCCCACGCGGCGAACGCGGGAAGGGTCGGCCGGTGAGGCAGAGGTTGTCATGCGGACTCCGAGGAGAGCAGGAATCGGACGGAGCGGCGAGTTTCGGAGAAAGTAACCCAATAGGTTACTCCCACGGCCGATTGAATTGAGCCATTTAAACGAAGGCCGCAAAGTTCGCGAAGCAGCCATCCCCAACCGGAACCCGCAAATTGTAGGGGCGTGGCTCGTCCACGCCCTCGGAGGGCGCGCACGAGGCGCGCCCCTACGTCCCGATCCCATGCGAACGCCTTCGCGTGCTTTGCGCTCTTCGTGTAAAATCTGCCTCCCGAGGAACGTTGAGATCACCCCGTCGCTGCCTGCGCTTGCCGCGGAAAGGCCAATGCTCCATGGCTCTAGCCAAGTTCGCCCCCTCGCCCGTGCCCAACTCCACGCCCCTCCATTTTGTCGTCGGTCACAAACGCCCGGATGCCGACGCGACCGTGTCCGCCTGCGTCGCCGCCCGTCTGCTGGCCCGCACCCGGCCGGGCGCAGCCTACCAAGCCCTGCTCCAGGGTGATCCCGGTCCGCAGGCCAAATGGCTCTTCGCCCGCGCGGGGCTTCCGCTTCCGCCCATCCGCGACGATGTGCGGCCCACGGCGGGCGAGGCGGCCATCCACCCCGAGGTCATCCGCGCCGACACGCCGCTCGGCGAGGCGCTCGATCGGCTGAGCGAGACCAACTTCAGCCTGCTGCCGGTCGTCGACCACGAGGGTCACTTCATTGGTGCCGTCGGCCCCGCGTTTCCGGAAAATCGTTACCTCTACCATTTCAACCTCGAGGATTTCGTCGGCGCCCTGCTGGAGATCCCCGACCTCCCGCGCGGCCTCCGGCTCGTCCCACTCAATGTCGCCGCCGCCAGCCCGAGCGCGGGCGGGCACGGCTCGTTCGTTCTCCATGGACACGCCCGCCCCCTCCAAGCGGGCGATGTCGTGCTGGGGTCCAGCCGCGATGCCGTCACCAGCGCCCACGCGGCCGTTGCCTCCGCCGTGATTCTCGCCGACTGCAAGGTCGACGAGGCCCGCAGCTGGGTCGGCCACGTTGCATTGCCCGTGTGGCACTACCCCGGCTCCCTCCTCGCCCTGATCAGCGAACTCCCCCGCGCAATCCCGTGCGGTCGGGTCATGAACACCCAATGCCCGACCGCGTCGCCCGACGACCGCCTCGAGGACCTGCGCCCGCTGTTCCTGCGTACCCCGCATGCGCTGCCGGTTCTCGACCCACAGCGTCGCCTGCTCGGCATCGTCTCCCGCCGCGAAGCCCTCCAGCCACCCCGGCACGGCCTGATCCTCGTCGACCACTTCGAGCGCAGCCAGACCGTCCGCGGCTACGAGGCCTGCGAAATCGTCGAGATCATCGACCACCACCGCGTGGGGTCGATCGAGACCCTCGAGCCCGCTCGCGTGGACTGCCGCCCGCTCGGCAGCACCGCGACCATTCTCGCCCTGCGCTTCGAGGAGGCCGGCCTCGAACCTGAGCCCGCCGAAGCGCTGCTCCTGCTTGGCGCCCTCGTTTCTGACACACTGCTCCTCACCTCCCCGACCACGACCGACGTCGACCGCCGGCTGGCCCCGCGCCTCGCGGCGCGCGCAGGGGTGGAACTCGCCGTGTTCGGACGCGAGGTCCTCGCGCAGAACGACGGCCTCGCAACCGAATCGGCCGACGACTTGGTCAACCGCGACCTCAAGGAATTCTCCCACGGCGAGACCCGGTTTCTTCTTGGCCAGATCGAGACCGTCGACTTGGGCCTCCTGACGAGCGAACGCCGCGCGGCCCTGAAGTCCGCTCTCGAACGCGCCCGCGCCCAGGCCGGCGCGGCCTTCGCACTCACCATGGTCACCGATGTGCTCGGTTCGCTCAGCGAACTCGTGCCCGCCGACCCTGATTCCCGCCGCACCGCGCACCTCCTCGCCGGCGGCGACACCCGCCGCGCCGGCCTCGTTTCCCGCAAGAAGCAACTCGTGCCGCTCGTGCTCGCCCGCCTGGCGGAATGGCGGGGCTGAGGAACTGACTGAAACCTGAAACTTGAGACCTGAAACCTGAGTTTTCAGAGGTCGGAAGTCGGAGGTCAGATTGGCAGCGGATCGAAAACTCAGGTTTCAGGTCTCAAGTTTCAGGTTTCTCTTTGTCGCGCTTCCGCGCGACCAGCCACGCGATCACCGCATACGCTGCGCCGGCGAGATGCGCGCTCGTCGCGACGCGCACGCTGGGGTCGTCAAAGCGGATCATGCCGCCGCCTTCCCCGCCGCGCGCGATCTCGAGTCCGAGTTCGGCCACATAGACCGCGAGAATCGCCGGCCAGAACCAGTCGCGCCAATTGCGCTGCCAGCCGCAGCCCGCAAGATAGAGCAGCATGCCGAGATCGAGCGCGCTCAACCCGGCGTAGCGCGCCATGCCCGGCTCGAATACGTAGAGGCAAAGCGAGATAAAGAGCGGCATGACCGCAAAAGCCAGGCGACTGAAGCAGGCGTGCGTTCGCCCCAGCGCATGGCCGAGGATGAGCAGAAGTCCCACATCCGCCACGGCATGCGCCCAGCCAAAGTGGACCAGATGTCCCGTCCACAGCCGCCAGATCTCCCCGGTGCCGATCGCCGCACGATCGTAGATCAGGCCCCCACGCCACGCCGGATTGAGCTGGATCACGAACGCAGCGATCACGATCACGGCGAACAACGGCGGATAGGAGCGGACGGCCGCGAAAACCGCTTTCATGATGAACCTCGTTGGCTCCTTCGCATGTGGCAGTGAAGCCGCGCCGGAAGGAAGGGGGAAGCGAAACCTGAGACCGGGGACCTGAAACCTGAGTTTCCGATCCACTGCCAAAAGAGTGGCGGGAGCTTCCAGCTCCCGATCCGAACAAAGGGAGCAGGATGCTCCCGCCACGATGATCGGATATACCCGCAATAACCGCGGCGGCAAAGCCGCCGCTATCTCGCCCGGTCCGCTTCGCGCTGGATGTCGGCGCGGAGGGTATCGAACGACGACGGCTGGGCCGACATTTCCAACCGCGTGCGTTCCTGCTCAAGGTCGCGCAGGCGCATGTTGAGTTCGGCACGACGATTGGGGTCGCCGACGGTCGCGGCATCAATCTGCGCAGAGAGCCGGGAAAGATCGGCGTTGATCCGCGCCACCTCCATGCGGCGCCGCGACGCCTCCTCCTCCGCCCGGTCCGTCCGGGATTGCTCCTCGCGGCGCGCCGCGTCGAGCGCCAGCAAGCGATCCGCGTCGCGCGTGGCCGCATCGACCGCGGCATCCAACGTGATCGGACGCCGCGAGCGGCCCTCGTTCGGATCGAGGCTCGGCGTCATCCGGTCCTCGACGCGGACCTCCTGGAGCAACGACGCCTGCAGCGCGCGGAAACGCCCCGGCGTGTAGGTCTTGGCGAGTTCCTCGCGCCGCTGACGCAGGACCGTGAGCCGCGTCTTCATCGCCGCCTGCAGGACGGGCGAAGTCTCGGCGTTGACCGCGACCTCAAAGCGGGCGAGCCCGGCGTCAATTTCCTTGAGCGCCTGCTCCTTGGTCAGCCCGGGCGCAGGCTGCGCCATTGGAGTGGTTGCCGGCGCCGATTTCGTCGTCGCCGCAGCCGGAGCGGCCGCCGGTGTGTTCGCGGGAGCGGTCGGAGCCGGCGTCGGCGTTGCTGCCGTCGCGGCGGGCGGCGTCTGGGCTTTGAGCCCCGCCATCAGGGCCACCACGGAAAGAGGAAGGAGAAAGCGTCGCGTCGTCATGGCCAGGGAAGGTTGAGGGGGAAAAGACCGAAGACCCGGTGGAATCAGGGGTTCACACTCCGAATTCATCTCACCTTGAACCTAAACGCAGGAAAAGGCGAATCATGCGACCTCACCACGCCCTCGAGCCGCGCTGCGCGATTGACCCGTCGTGCGCGGGAAGCGAGAAACAAGACCCAAGCAAGCGGGTCGATAGCTTAACGGTTAAAGCAGGGGACTCATAATCCCTTGAGTCCGGGTTCGAATCCCGGTCGACCCACCAGCTTTGCCATCGGAGGCACATCTAGGGCTCAGCGCAATTCCGCCGGCAGCTCGAGCTTCTCGATCGTGCCGACCTCAGGGATGCCGAGAATGCCGCGCTTGGGGGCGCCGGATCCGACGTAGATTGCACTGCCGTGGCGCAGCAGTGACGTGCCGTGGCGGCCTTGGAGAAATTTGGGCCAGGAGGTCCAGACGCCCGTGCGCGTGTCGAGCGCCTCAACTTCGTTGTGCGCCTCTTCCTGCCGCTGGGTTTCGCCCCCGGCCACGATCAGCATCGGGCCGACCGCAAAGGTCATCGTCCCGGCCCGCGTGGTCGGCAGGTCGCCACCCGGGGATGGTAGGGTCGACCACTGCCCGGTCTTGAAATCGAAGACGTCCACCTCGGCCACGAGCTCACCCTGCTTGTCAGACCGGCGGCCGCCGGCCGCGTAAAACTTGTCGCCCACGACCGCGGCCTGGAAATGGTCGCGCGTGCGTGGCGCATCCGGCAGCTGGCGCCACTGGCCGGTCTTGAGGTCGAGCGCATCGAACCAGGTGACGTTGTCACCGCGGTGGCCGACGGTGACGCCCGCCAGAACGTAGAGCGTATCCTGATAAATGACGGCGCCAGCCGAACCGCGACGACGGCCCTCCGGCATCAGCGGCCCCCGGGACCAGGCATCGGTCGCCGGGTCGTAGATCAGGATCCGACCCAGCGCGGTCTCGGGCATGGCCGTCCCGCCGACCCGGCCGCCGGTCAGCGCGCCCACGACCCAGATCTTGTTCTCGTAGGGGATCGCCTGGAAATGGTGCACCTCGGCCATCGGCGCCGCGCCATTCGTCCAGGTGTTGGTCGCGGGATCAAAAATATCCACCGGCTGGATACGACGCCCGCCGACCAGATAGAATTTGCCCGCCAGCTCGACAAACGCGGCCTCGTGCCGCGGATTGGGCAATCCCATCGGAGCCTCCTGCATCTTCCATTCGGCGGCCTGGGCCGGAAGGAGCAGGGCGAGGGTCGTCAGGGCAAGTGCGGGCAGGGAAAACCGTGCGCGCGCGGAGGGCGGGAGGCGAAGCATGGGGTGAACGGGGGTTTCTGCATGCCTAGCCGACTCGTTCAAGCAAGGCAAGGGAAGCGGCAAGATCCCGTCCACCTTTCGCACCAGCGGAATCATCCCGGAGGTGCCTCCCACCCCACCCGGAATCACTCAGGGGTCGTGGCTGGGTCACTTCCCCCGCCCGGCGTGAGATGATTTCCGCGCACCCTACGCGTCCGCACATTTCACTCGGCCGCCGAGCCACGCGCGCGGCGCGCCTCGACGAGCATCCCGATGCGCGCGACGGCGGCGTGGAGGTTGTGCAGTTCCACGGGTTTCGTGAGGTGCTCCGTAAAGCCCGCCTCCCGGGCGCGGTGGATGTCCTGCTCGGCCCCGTAACCGCTCATGCAGATTCCGGCGATGTGCGGGTCAATCACCCGGAGCCGCCGCATGAGTTCACAGCCGTCAAAATCAGGCAGGCTCAGATCCGACACCAGCAGATCAAAACGCCCTGGCGCCGCCAGCGAGAGAGCCTGCGTCGCATCGGGGGCGTACACCACCTGATGCCCCGCCGCCTGCAGCAGTCGCGTGAGCAGGCGGCCGGTGTCCAGGTGATCCTCCGTCAGAAGAATCCGGAGCGGTGCGGCCGGGGAAGCGGACGGCACCGGGTCGGGCGAAAGCGGGCGCACCGAGGGGTCACGCGGCAGCATGGCTGATTGGAGAACAAAGGTTGAGCTGTGCCCAACTCACGCTGATTCCGTCGTGAATTTCCGCGACGGTTCGCGCCATGGCCAAGCGGAGGCTCGGTCCACCGGTCCCGTTGGCGCCGTTGCTTCCTGCGAACGCGTGGTTGCCATTGCCGCGTTTGCGCGCGAACACCCGCTTTCTCTTGCCGCGTCCGATCTGACTCAGGTCGAGGCAGTCGTCGATCAGGCGGTTCTGCATGCTGATGTTGCGGCGGCTCATCGCGAGTTCCTCTCGGACTGCGAAGGCGGCAGCCAGGCCGCGTCGCCTGCGGAAGGGCGCAGGCCGGCGGGGAATGATCCGGTCCTTGCGCGCGTTGCGGAGGTAAGGGACAACAAAGCTCCTCACTTTCCGGGTGGGGTTGAAAGGGGTCAAGGACTCAAGCACCCCGGTCGTCGCATCGGGAATATCCCCCGGGGAATTTCCCTTATGCGCGCCGCGAAGCGACGACGAGAACCAGCGTTGCGAGGGCCTCTTCCGGTGGGTGCAGACGTGCGCCGGATTTTCCTTTGCATCAGGTGGACACGCGCGCGCGTGTCCGTGGTCATCGGTCACCAGGACCATAAAGTGCGCCCCGCGCAGACGAAGCCGCTGTGCCGCACGTTCGGATCGCGTCGCTTGACATCGCGGGCAATCGACACACTGGTAAGGACAAACCCACCTGTCATGACCACTCACGATCATCTTTCCGCATGCCGCTTCGGCAGCCTGATGCTCATGGTCTGTCGGGACGTGCTTGGCGCCGGGGCCTGACGAAACCGATCCGCACGCTGCGGATCCCGGCATTCGGCAGACCCCGCCAAACCAAGACGCTGATCGAGCCGCGCTGATGCGGCCGATGACCGCGCGCACCGCTCAGATCGCAACGATCTGACCACCGTCTTCGGCGCGCGGCACCAACTCGTTGGCGCCAATCTTTGGGTTTCCGCCCAACGCCTGCGCGTCACTCGCGTTTCCTTGCCCGGCTTTTCCGCGTCCCGCGCGGCCCGCTTACACCCATCAACCTTCCCTTCCCATGCTTCGCACTCACTCCATCCTTCTCTGCGCCTCCGATCACGAGCAACTCCGCTTGCGGCTCGCGCTGGCCGGCTCACCGCCTCGTCCGCACGGCATTCTCGCCGATCTGCGGACCGAGCTCAATCGCGCGGCCATCGTGCCCGACGAGACCCTGCCGCCCACCGTGGTTCGCATCGGCTCCAAGGTCCGCGTGCAGGACCTGAGTTCCGGCGAGATCGAATCCTATACCGTGACCTTGCCGGAGCAGGCGGATCCCGCCCAGGGCCGCGTCTCGGTCATGGCCCCGCTCGGGCTTGCCGTCCTCGGCTACGCCGTCGGTGACGAATTCGACTGGGCCATGCCCGGCGGCAAGCGCCACCTGCGCATCCTCGACGTCACCTGACAAACGACGGGGCGGAAACCTGAGTTCCCCTGCCCAACCAACCGACAACGTCCAACCCACAACCTTCCTCACTCATCCATCATGTCACTCCCTCCCTCATCCTTCCCTGAACCGGCTCCCTGGCTCATGCGCAAATCCGTCCTCACCCAGGGCGGCGTCGATGGCGCCCTCCACCAACTCGGGCCCGGCGCCGAGTTCACCGAGACCCGGGCCGAGTCCTCGCGCGACCGCGTCCTGTTCGCGTCGAACGGGCAGGTCACGGTCGCCCTTGGCCCCACCCACTACATCGTCTCTGCCGAGGAGGCGCTACACCTGCCGGCGGATACCCCCGCCAGCGTTCGCAACGCCACGTCCGCCCCGGCCAAGGTCCTCATCGTGACGCTCCCCGCGCCTCGCGTGGTGACGTCGTCGTTGGTGACGCTGCGCTGAGGAGGGTGCGGCCGCAGGAATGGGTTAGGGCCCAGGTCGCAAGGTGGAGCGCGTTGCCTCTAACGCGCTGGGTCGAGTGCTACGGATCTCGATCGATCCAACGCGTTAGGGATAACGCGTTCCACCTCAAGCCCCGGGGTCGGCGGCCCCGGCTGCACCAAGCCAACGTGGGTTACGGCTGGGGATTGTTGATCGGAGCCGCCCGCCCCAGCGCCGTCAGTCGGGCGATCTCCTCCGCGCTGAGTGCCCGATCAAAGACCGCCACTCCACCGATCCAGCCAGTGAAACCCACGCTGCGGGAGCTGTGGATCACACGGCCGATCGTGAACGGACCGCCGCTCACCGCATCCGGCGGCGTGTAGAGATCTTGTGGATACCACCACGGATTGAGGCGGATCGCCACCAAGTCGCGCGCGGCCTCGGTGAACGCACCGTCGGCGCCCTGGCGCAGCGTCACTTTCACCCGGGTGTAACCATACTCGCGCACCTCCACGCGATGCGCGGGCGACTCCTCAAGGACCTCCACCGCGACTGGCTCGCCTTCCGGCGGGTTATAGACATGGTCCGCGGGAAAATTGGCGTCCTCGCCGGACTGAAACCCGGGCATCCGCTGGAGTTCGCCCTGCAGCCAGGCGTTGTACACGGGCGGGAGCGTCGTCTTCACGTTGTCCAGCCACCGCGGCGCGGCGCGTCCGCGCAGCCAGCCAGTGAGCTCGTCGCGCTCATGATCAAAGGTCATTGCAAACATCTCCCACGCCTCGTCGAGGACGGCGGGCGCGGCATCCGACGGCACCGTGGGTGACACGTCGCCAGAGTTGGATTTGTGCAACGCGTAACGGTAGGCGAAGGAACTCGCGCCGTTCTCCGAGACATGTCCGGTCGCGGCACCCGCGATGTTGAGCCCGGCAAAGAGCGCGTACTGCCGCTGGCCACGCTCCACCCTCTGGATATTCGCCGTAGTCCCCTGCTTCAGATCTGTGCCCTCGTGCCAGATGCCGGCCAAGGCATGATTGCCACTCTCACGAATCGCCCACACCACCACCGTCAACGACTTGCCCGCACCTTTGATGTCGAGCGGCGAGTCATGCAGCCGCGCGCGCGGCACAAATAAATAGGGCCGGAAGGTATCTTCCGTCTCCTGCCGCAGCAGGATCGCCTCGCCGAACGGGCCGCGACCCAAACGCGGAAAATCATCGTAGGTCGCGGCACGGCCCTGCCCCCAGTAATCCTGCACGTAGTTCGCGACATCGAGCGCGTAGTCGTTGGTCACTCCGGCCGGCACGTGGGCCACAAAGCGGTGCGCACCGTTCGGCTCGCGTTTCACGAAGTCCCAAAACGCGACGAGTCCAGGCGTGGCCGAAACCGTCGCGATCCGCTCGGTGTAAGTCGCCGGGACATCGGCCGCACGCAGGCTGGACATCAACCCCATCAGGCCGGCAATGAGGACGAGTGAGCGGAAGGACATGGGTAGGGATTTCTGCGTCTCGCTTTTGGATTTTCGATGGTATCGAACCGGCGGGTAAGCGAAGGAGCCCGTCAACGTTTGCGGTCAGACGAATGTCACGCCGGGATAAATCGAGCATCAAAATTCCGGTCTCGAAAGGGCCTGGGGCCTAGTCCACCACGAAGAGCTTAGCGCCCGTCGTTGTCCATGAACGATGGGGCTCGGCTCCGTCCGCGACCTGGTAACTCATGCCCGGCTTCAGCACAAACACACGGCCGTCCTCGAGTTCGGTGTGCAATTCGCCCTCGAGGCAAAGCAGGATGTGGCCCTTCGAGCACCAGTGATCGGCCTTGTAGCCCGGCGAGTAGTCCAGCATGCGCACCCGGATCGAACCGAACTGGCATGCGCGCCAATCAGCCCAGCCGGTTTCGCCGGGCTTGCGCACAGGCTCAAGCTTCGCCCAGTCGACCGTGTTGAAGGGAATGTCGGTGATCGTCATGAGGGAGTGGGTTTTCGAGGCTCGATTCTTGATCGGGATCAGACTGCCAACCATCGGTCGTGATGATGACTCACACGGCGCGAACGAGACAAGCGCGGCCACTCGCAGCTCTGGCCATGCATACATCGAAAATCCATCCCGCGGTTGCGTCGGGCCGGTCGTTGCGCTTCGCTCGCCGCCCGGTGATCTCTGTAACCTCCGTGTTCAAACTCGGCCTTGCCGCGCTGATCCTCTCTTCCGCCGCCCATGCCCATGTGCAGGGTCCGCCGAGCGGGCTCGCGCTCGCGCATGAGGATGTCGTGGCGCGGATTCAGGCGAAGGTCGCGGCCGGCGAAGACTCCCGCGAAGCCCTGGCCGATGAATTTGCCGAGATGGACACCCTGTTTGCCGCGCGCAAACCCGAGGAGGCGCACGACGCTGGCGACCTGCTTGTCAGCAAGCTGGCCTTCATGCTCGAGCTCTTTGACGAGCCGGCCCAGGTCGCCCTGCTCATGGGCCAGATCCAGGCGGAGTTTCCCGAGGTGGAATCCGGCACGGCCATCGCCAACGCCCTCGGCCGGCGCGAGGCGCGGGCCCGCGTCCGCGCGGCGCAGGCGGCGCTGGTGGGCCAACCTGCACCCGCTGTCACCTTTGCTTGGGCCAACCGCACCGGGCTCACCACGCTGTCGGATCTGCAGGGATCCATCGTGGTCATTGATTTCTGGACCACGAATTCGCCCCAGAGCGTGCGGGCCTTCTCCTCGATCCGCCGACTGGCGGAGCGTTACGAGGCACGCCCGGTGGTGATCCTGAGCCTGACCCGGCTGCAGGGCAGCGTAACCGGACTCGAGGCCGCGCCGATCGACACCACCGGCGAACCGGAGCGCGAGCGCGCGCTGCTCGCTGACTATGTGCGCGCCCGGGATCTTTCGTGGACGGTGGCGATTGCGGAGGAGGCGTCGGCGTTCGAGGCCTTTGCCGTGCCGCGCCTGCCCTATCGCGTGATTATCGGACCCGACGGCACGGTGCGCCACACCGGCCTCACGCCGATGGAGCCGCTGGCGGAGCAAAGCGAGCGGATCGATGCGTTGCTGGCGGAGGTGGGCGCCGCCGCCGCGCGCTGAGACGGATGGGGGCTTGATGTAGCCGGGGTCGCTGACCCCGGGGTTTGCACGCCCACTCCTTGCACCCCGGACCGGGGTCAGCGACCCCGGCTACACCAACCCGAGCGATTAAACCCCTCAGGCAGCTGGCGGCGGAGGCGGCGTGAAGGACGTGGTCTTCCAGTTCATCGCGATCGTCAGCACGCGCAGGATAAAGGTCGTGCCGATCGTGACGAAGGCGGCGGGAGTCGGCGCGAGCTCGAGGTGTACCGTCATGAAAATGTACTGCACCGCCCCGGCGAGGGCGACGAGGACGTAGAACTGGCCCGGTTTGAACACGAGCGGCTCCTGGTTGGTGATGACATCGCGCAACAGACCGCCGCCCGCGGCGTTGACGACGCCCACCAGCACGGCGGCGGGAAGCGAGAGGCCGGCGCTGAGGGACTTCTGCACGCCGACCACGGCATAGGCCCCGAGGCCCAGCGCGTCGAAGACCGCGATCACGCGGTTGAAACGCTGCACGCGGTCGCCAAGGACCGCACCGATCGCGGCTCCGATCACGACCACATACAGGTAGCGGGCATCCGTCGCGACCGCCGGCGGGCCTTGTTGAATGAAGACCGCATCGCGCAGGATGCCTCCCCCCACGCCGGAGATGAGCGCCATTGCGACCACACCCACCACATCGTAGCCGCGCCGCATCGCAGCAAGCGCACCCGTCACGGCGAAGAGCAGCGTCGCACCGAGATCGAACCAGATCGGGAGAAGAAAGGTCGCATTCATCCGTCGAAGCGCGACGCATCGGATCAGGTCACGTCACGCTCCGGCAGCCTGAGTCGTCAGCGCGGGGAAGAACAGATGGAAACGCGTGCCGACGTCCCGCTCCGACTCCGCCTCCACCCAACCCTGATGCTGCTGCATCAGGCGCAGGACCGAGGCGAGACCGAGGCCGGTGCCCTTGCCCTCGGGCTTGGTCGTGAAGAAGGGACTGAAGATGCGCACGATGTTCTCCGGGGGAATGCCACAGCCGGTGTCGGCCACGGTGATCACCACGAAGGCCCCCGACACGCGGGCGGGCCGAAACACGGAGGTGTGGTCGGACAGCGTGCGGAGGCCGGCCGAGATCGTGAGCTCGCAGGTCGGGCAGCCCTCCATCGCGTCGCGGGCATTGACGGCGAGGTTGAGCAGGATCTGCTCAACCTGACTGCGGTCGTGGTCGACGGCGGGCCGCGCCTCGTCGGGAATCGCGAGCCGGAGCGTCACCCGCCGGCCGAGCGCCTGGCGGAGCATCGGCTCGAATCCGACGATCACCCCCGCCACGTCGCCCGGGGCGAACGCGTGGGGCGCGTTGTGCATGAAGTGCGTGAGCTGCTTGACGATGTGGCCGGCCTGATCGGCCGCTTTTTCGATCGCGCGCATCCGGTCGGGCATCTTTTCCGAATGGTAGCCGTCGAGGCTGGAGAGCTCGGTCATCCCGCGGATCACGGTGATGATGTTGTTGAAATCGTGCACCACGGTGGCGGCGAGCGTGCCGAGGGCCTCCAGGCGCTGGGAGACGCTGAGCATCTCCTCCATGCGGCGCATCTCTTCGGCCTGGCGGCGTTGCCGTGCGAGCGACGACGCGATCAGCACGTAAAGGCCGACCGCAGTCGCCACCATGAAGCCGATGCCCTTCAACCGCTGCAGGTGCTGGACCGTGGCGAGGTCGCCGCCCGCCAGGAATTCGACGAGCGCATCGGACCCGATGATCCACGCGGTGGTGACGCCAAGATAGACGGCCGCGATCAGCAGCGCATTTTTGTCGAGGACGGGGAAGCGGGTCAAAGCCAAGCCTCGGTTTTGGCTCGCGCCGATCGACAAAGCAAGCGGCTAACCCACGGGATTTTCCCCTAGGGGCATTTACGTCAATTGTCGCCGGCCTCGCTGAGGCCGGTCCGGTGCGGCCCGTCGATCGCCCTCCAATCCCCGGCCTCAGCGAGGCCGGCGAAACCTCGGATCAGAGCGGAGCAACTCAGTCTTCTTCATCGTCCGGCAGGACCGGTTCGGTCGCCGTGACAAAGCGGAAGCCGTAGGCGAAACCCCACAGCCAACACGCGCCGTCACGACGGTCGTGGATGAGCAGGTACTCGGGATCCTCGCCCGCCTGCGCCGTGATCGTGAATTGCCCGCAGGTCAGGCGGTCGAGCTCGCGGGGGACCGGAGCGAGCAGTGGGTCGGCATTGAGCGCCACCGTCCAGTTGCCGCTGACCGCAACCGGGTCGTCGCCGCGAAAGTAGTAACCGAAAAAGCGCGGCGGCCGGAAGTGCCCCTTGGCCTGCATCGTGCGGAGGTGATCTTCCACTTGTTCGATGAAACGGATCCGCCAGGGCAGATCCGGAGGCAGCACAAAGCCAGGCAGCGGAACGAGAACGTTGGTGGTCATCGCGAGTTCAGGCCGGGAGCGGGAGAAGCATAAGTCCGGCCAATCATCGCGAGCGAATCAGGCCGAAGGCGGGGTGGGTGGCGGCGGTTCCGCCGACGCAGGCGCCGGCGCGTCGGTGGGCGAAGCAGGCGGCGGGGAACCGCGAAAATCGAGTTGGATGCGCACACGCGCATCGGCGGGTTCGCCCGCCTTGCGCGGCGGTTCGAACTTCCAGCGGATGACTGCGGTGGCCGCAGCCCAGCCGAATTCGGGTTCGCTCGCCGAGACAATGCGCGGGAGGTGCACGTTGCCCTCGCGATCGATGATGAACTCGATCTCCGCGCTACCGTCCTTGCCCGCATGCTTGTGCGGGAAGACGGGCGCGATGCGATCGAGGTGCTGGGGCACGGCATCGAGCGCGGAGATGTCGACGATGGCGGGCGTCTCCGAGGACAGGAGGCGCAGCAGACGGCGGGTGCCCTCGCTGACGAGGCGATCCTCGCCATCGACCTTGAATTCCTGCCCGCGCGCGAGGAGCGCGCCGCTCGGCTGGCCGTTCTTCATCGCAGGCTCAAACTCCCACGCCTCCATCGCGGCGGCCAGCGCGAGCCCGAAGGCCGGCTCGGACGCCGCACGCACGCGGATCTCGCGGGTGAGCCCATCGGGAGCGATGAGCAGCGCGACCTCGGCCATGCCCCGCTTGTTCGCGAGGAGCTGCTCGTACGGATAAACCACGGGCACAAGCGTGCGGATCGACGGCGGACGATCGTAGCGGAGCGTATCCGGTAGCTCCTTGGGCGGAACGTAGGGGATCTCAAATGCCTCCATGCCCGGCGTCAGCACATCCGTGAAGACCGACTCCTCGCGGCTGGCCACGACGGCCTTGCCGTCCTTGCGCGCGGGGCGGAAGCGCCAGCCCTTCGCCACGTCGAGCGCGGGCTTCAGGAAATCCGGATGCGTGGCGTAGAGCGCGCGGAGGTTCTGCACATAGCCCTCGGGATCGACGTCGTAGGCGAGACGGACTTCCCCGCGGATTCGGTAGGAACGCAGTGACTCCGGATAGGCGGGCCGACTCTGGGTAAACGGAACCGCATCGCGATTGGCCGGAGCCGAAGCCTTCGGCTGAGCCGACACCGGCGGGACCGCAAGCGCGGCAACCAGAAGCAGGGGCAGGCAACGCAACAAGGGCGTCATCACACGCACAACGGTGCACGCCTTGGCCCAAACGTCAACGGGCGAGCATCCTCCCAACACGTCTTCCTCGTTCTCCTAATCATTCTCGTTCTCGAGGATTGGGATCGAAACCGCCACCGTACGTCGTCTTCAGACCGAGAACGAAGAACGAGTAAGAGAACGAGAACGATTTAGACCCAACTACGGTGCGGGTGCGGCCGGTGTCGCCGGGATGACCGTGAGATTCGACCGCGGCTGGGCCGGGAACTCGACGGGCACGCGCATCCGCGCATCGACCGGCTGGCCGTTCTTGCGCGGCGGGGCGAACTCCCACTGGGCGGCCGCGGTCACGGCGGCCCAGCCAAACGCGGGCACCGAGGCACTGATCACGCGCGGCAGGTGCACGCGTCCGGTGCGGTCGATGAAGAATTCGATCTCGGCCCGGCCGGCCTCGCCGCCCACCCGCCCGGGATAGCGGGGCGTCGCCCCGAAGCGCGTGGCCGGCATTTCGTCGAGGTCCGCGACATCGACGATCGCCGGCTCGGCCTTGCGGCTCTCCAGCAACAGCCGGCGCGTGGCGTCGTTGACGGGCATGTCCTTGCCCTCGGGATTGAAGTCCTGCGAACGCGCCAGCAGCGCGGCAAACGGCTGCCCGGCATAACGCGCCGGCTCAAACTCCCATGACTCCATCGCCGCCGCCAGCGCCTCGCCAAAATCCGGGTGCGACGCCCGCACGACCGAAACATCCACGACGCGGCCGTCCGGCCCCACGGCAAACGCCACGCTCGCGCGGCCCGGCAGGTTGCCCGCGAGCATCTCATAGGGATAGACGACCGGCATCATTGTCTTGATCGATGGCGGCTCGTCGTAGCGAAAGGCGGGCGGCAGCTGATCCGAACCCCGCGACGGGATCGAAAACGCCGGACCACCCAGGACCACGACGTCGGAAACCACATTCGCCTTCACGTCGTACGTTGGCACGGGTTTGCCATCGCGCTGCGCCGGCCGGTAACGCCAGTCGAGCACCGCCGCGATGGCCGGAGCGACAAAGTCGGGATGCGTCGCGTAGCCGGTACGAACATTCGACACCGTGCCATCCGCACCCACATCGAGCGTGACCTGCACCTCGCCGCGCACGCGGAAGTTGGCGATCGACTCGGGATGAACGGGCGGACGCTGACGAAACAGCTGGGGCGGACGATCCTTCGCGCCCGTGGCCGCAGCGGCCGCGTGAGTGAGCGGAGCAACGGCCGCGCTCAGGGCGAACCAACACAGCGCGAGACGCAAAAGCGGCGACGTCATGGGGATCCCCTAGCGTGCAACGAAGTCCCGGAAGGTCAACCGGCGGAGAGCCTCAGGATTTTTTCGACGTGAAGATCGATCGAGCCACAGCGTTTTTAACCACGGAAGGACACAGATGAACACGGATACGAAATCGGCCTTTCGGAGCGGCTCAGAGCGGGCGAAATGACAACAGGCGATGGTGTCGGAGGGATTGCCACGAGAAACACGAAGAGAGTCCGGCTCGGATGCGTATACCGTCCGAGCGCCCTATAGGGCGCCGTGAGATCTCCGAAATCACCCCGGAAGGTCTTGGTGTTTTTTGTGGCCAACCGCTGAATCCGACTTCGCCAGGCTCCGTATTCCCTCCGGCCGAATCGAAACTCCCTACCCTTTGCCGCCGCGCAACAGGAGAACGTTGGCGAGGTCGTTCTTCTCGAACTCATCCCAGTACGCATCCTCCAGTTGGTGCAGCCGCGCATCTGCGTCGATCGCCGGGCCGCCGGCGCCGGCGAGGGATTGCTTGGCCTGTTCGGCGGCGAGGTCGCGGTCGGAGAGCCGCGTGACCAGCTCGTGCCAGAACGTGTCGTTGTCGTACTCGGACTGGATTTTCTGGAGCCGCTTGTCGTCGAGCAGCTGATCGGAGGGCGCGAGGCGTCCATCAGCCCCGACCGTGACGAAGTCGGCGCAACCGAGCGGCGTGGCGAGTTCGAAAAGCTTTTGCTCCAGCTCCGCGTAGCGCTGCGCCGCCGGTGTGTCGAAACCCTGCCGACCAGCGACCGTGTGCATGCCGAGATGCACCAGCTCCAGCAACTTCGCATACTCCTTGGGCGTGAACATGACCTTCATGCCGCCACTGCACTCCGCGCGCACCGCGGGGTCAACCGCGCTGGGAGGCGCGAAGTAGGAAACCTGAAACTTGAGACCTGAAACCTGAGTTTTCAGAGGTCAGAACTCGGAGTTCAGACCACTCCCTTGCTTGGTTCGACCACTCAGGTTTCAAGTTTCAGGTCTCAGGTTTCGTTCCCCACGCCGCTACGGCGCCGAACCGAACATCACCGGAACGGCTAGCCGCGTCGCGACGGCGCGGCCGGCTTTCATGCCGGGGAAAAAGGTCCACTGGCCCACGGCGTTCTCCGCGGCCTCGGCCAGGGCAGTGTGCGGCGCGCTGACCGCCTTGACCCGGCGGGCGATGCCACGCTCGTCGACGATGAACTCGACGATCACCTCGCCGCCGATGCCACGGCGGCGGAGATCGGGCGGGTACTCGGGCTTGGACTGGTAGCGCACCATCGGGGCGCGATCGAGCTGGTCGACGTCGAAGAGCGCCGAGTCGTCAAAACCGAACGCGACCTTTTGCTTCAGCCGTACGGCGACCGGCTGGCCGGCCTTGCGCGCGGGTTGATAGACCCAGCGCGAGACCGCCGAGACCGCGGCCGCATCGCAGTCGGGCTGGCCCGGCTCGACCACCTGCACGTCGCGGACCGCGCCGGTTTCATCCACCACGAACGTCAGGGTCACGGCATCGGGCACGCGCAGGACCTTCAAATTGGGTGGGTAGGTCGGCGAGATCTGGGCGGACACGACGGGCACTTCGTCGACTTGCGCCGCCTCGTAGACGATGGGTGAAGCGGCTGGCTCGGCGGCAAAGCCGGCCCCGGCTAAAAGGGCGGCCCAAAGGCTGATACGAACCAGGCGGAACAGCATGAGGATCACGGTACGCCCCGGCCCCCGCGGCGCAAATCCGGAAACGGCGGCGCTAGCCGAGGGCTTCGGGCAGGTCCGGAACTCGTTCTCATTCTCTTAATCGTTCTCGTTCTCGATTCCGATGACCGTTCGCTCATCCCTCCGCGTCCAAAGCCCGACCTCAATCCGGAGAACGAGTAGGAGTAAGAGAACGAGAACGATGCGGAAAGGAAGGCCCCGGCCATCCGGGAATTGACCCCCACCCTCGGGACCGGCTATGTCTTTGCCCTTATGTCCACGTCGCCCGCTCCTGAAAACCAGATGGAAGCCATTGTGTCGCTCGCGAAGCGCCGTGGCTTCGTGTACCCGTCGTCCGAGATCTATGGCGGTTTCAATGGGTTCTTCGACTACGGTCCGCTCGGCGTGGAGCTCAAGAAGAACATCCGCGACTGCTGGTGGAACGACATGGTCCGCCGCCGCGACGACGTCGTGGGTATCGAGACCTCGATCATCATGCACCCGAAGGTCTGGGAGGCGTCGGGCCACGTGGCCGGCTTCACCGACCCGCTCGTCGACTGCAAGGTGAGCAAGCAGCGCTACCGCGCCGACCAGCTGTTCTTCGCGCCCGTTGTGATCGACGGCAAGACCGTCGGCTACGTGTCTGCGCTCGAGAGCGAGAAGACCGCCGAGGACCTGCAGGCCGCGGCTGAGAGCTTCAAGCGCAAGAAGGGCATCCAGGGCACGCTCGCGCCGGTTGCGATCAAGGACATGACCGAGGCGCAGCCCGACGAGATCGCGTTGATCCCCTCCCCCGCTACCGGCGAACCGGGCAGCCTGACCGAGCCGCGCTCGTTCAACATGATGTTCCAGACGAATGTCGGCGCGATGACTGATGGCTCGTCGGTCGCCTACCTGCGGCCCGAGACGGCGCAAGGCATGTTCGTCGACTTCAAGAACGTGGTCGACACGACGCGCGTGAAGCTGCCCTTCGGCATCGCGCAGATCGGCAAGTCGTTCCGCAATGAGATCACGCCGCGCAACTACATCTTCCGCTCGCGCGAGTTCGAGCAGATGGAGATGGAGTACTTCATCCATGAGGACGCGGACTGGTCGCAGTGCCACCAGGAGTGGATCGAGTGGTGCCGCCAGTGGCTGATCTCGGTCGGCCTGCCGGAGTCGCACCTCTCCCTCTACACCCACCCGAAGGAGAAGCTCTCGTTCTATTCGCGCGGCACGGTGGACATCATGTTCAAGTACCCGTTCGGCGTGCAGGAGCTGTGGGGCATCGCGGCCCGCGGCAACTACGACCTGACGCAGCATGCGAACGCCAGCGGCAAGCCGCAGGAGATGTTCGACGAGGCGACGAAGAAGAAGTTCGTCCCGCACGTGATCGAGCCCGCCGTCGGCGTCGACCGCATCTTCCTCGCCGTGCTGTGCGCGGGCTACGCGGAAGAGGATGTCACCGACGAGAAGGGCAACGTGGAAAAGCGCACCGTGCTGCGCCTCTCGCCGCGCATCGCGCCGGTCAAGGTCGCCATCCTCCCGCTCCTCAAGAACAAGGAGGCGCTGACCAACCGCGCCAAGGCCCTCTACACGAAGCTCAAGCGCAACTACGCCGTGCAGTACGACGACGGTGGTGCGATCGGAAAGCGTTATCGCCGACAGGACGAGGCCGGCACGCCCTGGTGCGTGACGATCGACTTCGACACGATCGAGAAGGAGGGCGACACGTTCACCCTCCGCGAGCGTGACTCGATGGCCCAGCGTCGCATCACCGAGGCCGAGCTCCTCGCGCTCCTCGCCGAGCACGTGTACTGAGCTGGGCTGCGGCCGCTTCCATCATGCCCCGTCGCCCGCGCCTGCTGTTGCTCAACGGCGCGCTGGCCGGGAACGGCGGTAACACCGCGGCCGCCTTGGCTGCGGCGCGACGGCGGCTCGTGCGTCACGCGGACGTCGAGTCGCTCTCGCTTGCCGAAGCATTCAAGGACTCGCCGGCGGGAGTCACTCGCGACGATTCGTTGCCATCTGCGATCGTCGATGCCCTGACGCGAGCAGACGGTTTTCTTTTCGGCACCGGCACGCACTGGGACAGCTGGAGCAGCGTGCTCCAGCATTTCCTCGAGGCCGCGACGCCGCTTGAGGGCACCACGACCTGGCTCGGTAAGCCGGCCGCGGTGGTCGTCACGGAGCACAGCGTGGGCGGCAAGGCCGTGCTTTCCCGGCTGCAGGGCGTGCTGGTCACGCTCGGCTGCAGCCTGCCGCCCATGAGCGGCCTCGTGCTCTCGCGCGCTGCCCTGCTCGCCGCCGCACAGGACCCGGCAGCCGCCCGGGATTTCTGGAGCCGCTCCGACCTCGGCGTCGTTTGCCACAATCTCGTCACTGCCGCGCGCGTTCGCGCCCAATCCTGGAAGGCCTGGCCGGTCGACCGAGCCGATTTCCGCGCGCGCTGGCTGGCGTAGGCTGCGGCCCGTCCCGCCGCCGTCAGCTACGGAACGGCAGGGTGGACCCGTCGATCCATTCGCCCTCGACCAGGTGGGTGTCCATGGCGTGATCGGTGCCGCGCTCGTTGCGTTGAAGCTTGGCGACGAGCAACTCCGCGGCCATCCCGCCGACACGGGCATGATTCTGCCAGATGCCCGCGATGCTGCCGCGCCGGTCGCGCAGACCAAGGCTGACGAATCCCGTCGCAGGCGCGACGTCGCGGATGGATTTCAACCATTCGCCAGCCTGATCGCTCGGCGTCGCGAGCACGGCATCAGGCTTGTGGCGGCGCAGCCACGCGGCGAACCCCGGCGGAGTGGCCCGAACGGCGGTGTTGATCGGGCCGCTGAGGATCGGCACGTTCGCTGCCGCCTGCTCGCGCCAGTGCTCCATCAGAAAAGCCGCCTCCCACCGATGCCCGATTCTTTCGCTCGCCGTATCCCCGACGACGAGCCCCAGCCGGCGGTAACCCCGGGCGCGGCACATCTGCACGGCGTGGCGCGTGGCCTGAAAATGGTCGGTCGAAACGCGCTCCAGGATGGGCTCGCGGATGCGCAGGCCGATGCCGATCGCGGCGAAATCCGCGACGTCGAAGTCCACCCGGCTGCTGGCTCCCGGCGGGGGCGAGATCAGCACGCCGCCGATGCCGCGTGCGAGGAGGATCTGGCGGAGGCGCTTCGGATTCATGGCATTGCGCGTGAGGGAGAACTCCTCGAGCCGGAAGCTCAGCTCCGCGGCGCGCGCCCGGGCGCCGGCGTAGATCTCCACGTACGCGGGATTGCTCCGCCAGACCTCGCCCGCGGAGTCGAAGGTGAGGTAGGCCAGCGTCGTGACGCCGTGCCGGGACCGACGGCCGCGCTGCTGCTGCATGAGTGCGGCCACGAGCGGATTCGGTCGATAACCGAGTTCCTCGGCCTTGGCGCGGACCACAGCCTGCGTGGCCGCGGGAATGCGCGGGTCCCGGCGCAAGGCGAGGGAAACGGTGGTACGGTGCACGCCCAAGGCGCGCGCGACGTCCTCCATGCGGAGCGGGGCGGAGCGATCCATTCAACGGCGAGAATAAACCCTCGCTGGAGCGCAGCAAGCCCTGGCTCTAACCACTCCCCACCGCTGTCGCCTCCTGCGGCAGGCGGTTTTCCAACCCTACCCCCATGAAGTCGATTCCATGCGTCACCGGCGCCGGCGCAGCCCTGTTGGCCCCGGCCCTTCTCTTCGCCCAAACCGCCTCTGAACCGGCTCCGTCCGCCGAACCGATTCAGCAGCTCCCCGCGTTCACCGTAACGACGTCCCAGGACCGCGGTTACCGGGCCGGCAACTCGGTCTCCGCCACGCGCATCGATACGCCGATCAAGAACCTGCCGTTCTCGGTCAACGCGTTCACCGAGCAGTTCATCTCCGACATCGGTGCTCGCTCGCTCGAGGACATCGTCAATTTTGCGCCCGGCGTGACCAACGCCGGCCGCGAGTTCGGCGTCGGCACAACCAAGGTCAACGTGCGTGGCTTCGAGAGCGACCCTCAGCGCAACGGATTCCCGAGCGCCGGCTACATCGACGCGGCGACCGTCTCCCGCGTCGAGGTCGTGAAGGGCCCCGCCTCGCTGCTCTACGGCCAGATCGCGCCCGGCGGCGTGGTGAACTACATTTCGAAGCGCCCGGGCGAGACCGCGAGCCGCGCGCTCAACCAGAGCGTCGGCAGCTACGGCTACCTGCGCTCGTCGGTCGATCTCAATCAGCCGCTCGCCGGCAACAAGGTCCTCACCCGCTTCAACGGCGTCTGGGAGAATGGCTTCGAGTGGGTCGACAAGGCCGAGTCGGAAACGACGGTGCTCGCCCCGGTCGTGACCTGGAAGGTGACGTCGAAATCGGCCCTGACCCTCGACTACCAGTGGTTCCACCGGCGCGAGACGCCGGCGTTCATGCGCCAGAACGTGCGCGTGCCGGTCTCGAACGCCTCGCTCTACCCGCTCCCGGGCACCCCGGGGCGAGCGCTCGCGTCGAGCGACTACTTCGGCCACTTCGCCCTCGAGGACAACCGCTACAATCCCGCCAGCGCGCACGACTATCGCGACAGCGATTTCGAGAACTTCTTCGCGGAGTACGCGACGAAGATCGCCGGCTGGGACGTGCGCGCCGTGTTCACCTGGGACAAGGCGGTGACGCGCAGCTATCACCACGGCTACGGTGACGTCACCTCGAACGTGCCCTACGCCCTGCTCGTTGGCGCGTTGAACGGCGACTACTCGTTCCGCAATGTCATGCAGACGCTCGACCGGCTCGTGAACGTCGAGCGCGACGGCGCCACGTCACTGCGCCGCGCCCAGCTCACCGAGCGTCGCAACCAGAACCGCACCTGGCAGATTGAGGCCGCGGGCAACTACACCTTCGGCGGGACCAACTGGAAGCCGCTCGTCGGCGCAACCCTCCAGACCGGCGCCGGCATCATCGAGCAACGCACGCTTCCCACCGCGCAGTGGCCGACCGCTTGGAACCTGAACGATCGCAGCACCTGGACCGACACGCTCTTCCCGGTCTCGTCGATGCCGTACAACTCGCGCACGGCAGCACCGATCGAGAACTCCGGTCTCTACACGGCGCACATGCTCTCGTTCTTCGAGGAGCGTCTCATCGCGGTTGGCGGCCTGCGCTGGTCCAAGGCGGAATCGACGACCCTCAATCACCTCAACAGCACGAAGACGCCCGACTTCAGCACCACGAAGACCACGCCGCAGCTCGGCCTCGGCTTCAAGGTGCGCCCGGACTGGCTGGTCTACGGCAGCTACAGCGAATCGTTCACCGCGGGCAACCGCCAGCTCCGCACCGCCGGTGTCTTCGACCGCAACGCCGAGCCGTTCATCGGCACCGGCTATGAACTCGGCACGAAGCTCGACCTCTTCGAGGGCCGGCTTTCCGCCACCGTCGCCGGCTTCTGGCTGGAGCAGGACAACTACGCCTTCACGCTCACGACCATCAACCCCGGCACCGGCCTCACCGGCCTGACCGACATCCAGGGCAACACCGTTGTGAGCCGGGGCGTCGACCTCGACCTGACCTGGTCGCCGCTCGACAACTGGCAGGTCTACTTCGGCGCCAGCTACGCGGACACCTACTACGACGTGATCCGCTCGCCCGATGTGGCCTATCTCGTGGGCACGCAACCGGAGTCGACCGCACGCGACCGCTACAATCTCTGGACGCGCTACTCGTTCAACGGCGATACGCTCAAGGGCTGGTGGGTTGGCGGCGGCTTCAGCTACACCGGCAAGAAGGCGGAGATCTCCAACAATCCGTTCCTCTTCCTGCCCAACCAGCTGATCGCCGACCTGACGCTCGGTTACGACTTCAAGGCCGCCGGCGCAGACTGGAATGCATCACTCGCTTGGAAGAACGTCACCGACGAGGACGAGATTCCATCGGTCCGCAGCCGCGGCCTGCCGTCCCGAGTCATCTTCTCGCTCGGATCGAAGTTCTAAGCTCAGGCTGATCGCCACCCCGCCTCTCGCGGCCGCGAACACCGGACCACCGAACCTTGAACCTCACCGCCTCCACACCCGTCCCGGCCAACCCGCGCCACATTCCGATGCGCGCCTGGGTCCTGCTCGGTCTGGTCGCCATGGCGGCGGTGCTGTTCATGGTGGACCGGCAGGTGTTGTCCCTGCTCAAGACGACGCTGCGTGACGAGCTGGGCCTGACCGACGTGCAGTACGGCTGGCTGATCACGGCCTTCATGGTGCCGTACACAGTGATGTACCTGTTCACCGGCGGCTGGATCGACCGGTGGGGCACGCGCGCCACGTCGCTCGTGTTCATCGGCGCGATGTCGCTCGCGACTGTCCTGACAGGCATGGCGCGGAACTTCACGGACCTCTTCCTCTGCCGCGTGCTGCTCGGCGCGGCGGAGGCGGGGATCATCCCCGCCAGCATCCTGTTTGTCGTGCTGTGGTTCCCCAAGGAGCGCCGCGCCACGGCCGTCGCGATCAAGTCACCCATCGCCGTCTTCGGCACGGTGTCGGCACCGCCCCTCGTTGCGTGGATCACGCTCGAGTTCGGGTGGCGGACGGCCTTTGTCATCCCCGGCGTCGTCGGTCTGATCGTCGCCGCCGGGTGGTGGATGCTCGATCGCAACCCGCCCGACTACGGCGACCCGAAACCGGCCCCGGCCGAGCCGGGCGCGAAGCGCCTCAACGCCTTCGGCCTTTTGCTGCGCAACCGCCGGATCTGGCCTCTGCTCGCGGTGCGCGTGATCAGCGATCCGCTGTGGTTTTTCCTGCTCTACTGGCATGCCCCGTTCCTGCAGGAGCAACTCGGCTTCTCGCTGGCGCAGATCGGAAAATTCGTATGGATCCTGCCGCTCTGCGGAGCCCTCGGCAACCTGCTCACCGGTCTGGCGTCCGACAAGCTCGTCGCGCGGGGCCTGTCGTTGCAGCGGGCGCGAACCCTGCCTTTGGTCGGCGCGACGGTGCTCGCGCCGCTGGCGGCCCTGCTGCCCTTCATCCACACAGCGGGCGTCGCGATCACCCTGCTGGCGCTGCTCTACATCCTGTGCAACGCCTGGATATTCCTCAGCAACGTCTTCGTGGCTGATCTCGTTCCGCGTGAAAACGTGGCGACCGCCGTCGGCCTGCTCAGCGCGATGGGCGGCGTGACCTCGGCGCTGTTCAACCTCGGCGCCGGCTGGATGGTGACGCATGCGGGCTACGCGCCGCTGTTCTGGATCGGCGCTCTACTGCATCCGATCGCCGCCGTCGTGTTGTGGCGGGCCTACGGCCGCAACAACCCCGAAACGACTTCCCTCTCGTGAACCCGCGCCTGCACGAGGCTTTCGCAGCGGCGGATGCGTGCGCCGTCTTCTACGGGACGAGCCTGACCCGCTCCGGAGGCTGGGTTGAAATCGTCGGTTCGGAGCTGCGGGCGCGCTATCCGGCCCTGTGCATCGTCAACGCCGCCGAAGGCGGGCGGCACTCGGGCTGGGGTCGGGAACATTTTGCGGGGCGGGTCCTCGCCCACCGGCCCACCGTCGTGTTTATCGAGTTCGCGATTAATGATGCCGTGGCCCGCTTCGGCCTGAGCGTCGCGGACGCACGCGCTCATCTCGAGGCGATGCTCGACGCCCTCGTGGCGCAGAGCCCGCGCACCGTCGCCGTGCTGCAGATCATGAACCCGGCGATCGACCGCCCAGCCGGGCACGACGGCCACCGGCCCCACCTCGCCGCACACGAGCAGATGTGGCGCGAGGTCGCGCACGCCCGTGGCCTGCCACTCGTCGATCATGCGCCCGCCTGGGCGGCGCTGCTCGCGCGCGGCACAGAAGCGTTCCGCCGCCATGTTCCTGATGGATTGCATCCCAACGCCGCCGGCTACGCCGGCTTCATGCTTCCGGCCCTGCGCCAGGCACTGGGCCTGACGGCCCCGGCAAACCCGGTCGCTCTTCCCACCCTCGCCCTCTCATGAGTTCCCCTCGCTATTATCGTCCGGCGCAGCCGGTTCCCGCCGATGCGCCACCCCTCACCGCCGATCTGTGCATCTACGGCGCCAATGCCGCCGGCATCATGGCCGCCGTGCAGGCGCGGCGGCTCGGCCTGAGCGTCACTCTGCTCGAGCCGTCCGCCGAGATTGGCGGCCTGACCTCCGGCGGCTTGAGTTTCACGGACCTCGGGAACGCCGACGCCATCGGCGGGCTGGCGCGGGAATTCTACCGCCGCGTCGGCGCGCACTACGGCAGCGAGATCAACTTTGCGTTCGAGCCGCACGTGGCGCGAAAGGTCCTGGACGGCTTCCTGCGCGAAGCGGGCGTGACGGCCGAATGCGGCCAGTACGTCGCCAGCGCCCGGTGCGAGCGCGACAGCGAGGGCGCTCCGCGGATCGTCGAGCTGACGACCACGAGCGGGCTGCGCGTCCGCGCGGCTTACTTTATCGATTGCAGTTACGAGGGCGACCTCATGGCTGCGGCGGGGGCTAGCTTCACGGTCGGGCGCGAAGCCCGGTCGACTTACAACGAGGTCTTCAACGGGCAGCAGATCCACGCGAGCCACCAGTTCGCGATGCGGATCGATCCCTACGTGAAGCCGGGCGACCCGCGCAGCGGTCTGCTGCCGGGCATCGACACAGACGACACGTTCGTTCCCGGTTCCGGGGACCGCCGCGTGCAGGCCTACAATTTTCGCGTCTGCATGACGAAGAATCCGGCCAACCGTGTGCCGTTCCCGCAACCCGCCGGTTACCGCCGCAACGACTACGAGCTACTCGCCCGCGTGCTGGCGGCCGGCTGGAGCGAAGTGTTCCAGAAGTTCGATCGCATCCGCGGCGAGAAGACGGACACGAACAACCACGGGCCGGTCTCGACCGACTTCATCGGACAGAACTGGGCGTGGCCGACGGCCGACTACGCGACCCGCGAGAAGCTCTTCCAAGCGCACGTCACCTACCAGCAAGGCTACCATTGGTTCATGGCGAACGACCCGGCCGTGCCGGCGCCCTTTCGGTCGGCCTATGCGGAGTGGGGCCTCGCGGCCGACGAGTTCACGGACACGGGTCACTGGCCGCACCAGCTCTACGTGCGCGAGGCCCGCCGCCTCGTGGGCCATGTCGTGATGACCTCCGCGCACTGCCTCTCGCGTGAAACGGTCGACGACGTGATCGGGCTCGGCGCCTACCAGATGGACTCGCACAACTGCCGCCGCCTCGTGCACGCGGGCTGCGTGCTGAATGAAGGCGACGTGCAGGTGAAGCTGCCCAAGCCCTACGGCATCAGCTACCGGGCCATCGTGCCGCGGGCGGGCGAATGCGCGAATCTCCTCGTGCCAGTCTGCGCCAGCGCATCCCACATCGCCTACGGCAGCATCCGCATGGAGCCGGTTTTCATGACGCTGGCGCAGTCGGCCGTCATTGCCGCCAGCGTTGCCCTGCAAAGAAACCGATGCGCGGTGCAGACCGTGCCCTATCTGGAACTGAAGCCCCGGCTCGAACAGGCCCGCCAGGTCGTGTCGTGGGATCCCACGCGCCTGAACGGTCTCACGGGCAATCCCGTCAAGGAGTGACCCATGCTCACGCGTCATCCCGCCAATCCCGTCCTGCAGCACACCGATTGTCCGTTTCCCGCGACAACCGTGTTCAACGCCGGCGTCGCGCGCTTTGCGGGACGTTATGTGATGATTTTTCGAAACGACTATGGCCGCTGGGGCGACGAGCGGTTCGATGGGACCAATCTCGGCCTCGCGACTAGCGAGGATGGTATCAAGTGGGTCGTCCACCCGCGACCCGTGCTCGACGAGGAGCGTGCGCGCGATGGACTCGCGCACCTGTACCCGGCCAGGTTTGGCCGCGGTTTCATCAAGCGCATCTACGATCCACGGATCACCATCGTGGAAGGCCGCGCGCTGCTGTGCTTCGCCGCGGACACCGCCCACGGCATTTGCGGCGTGATCGCCGAGACGGACGATTTCGAGCACTACCGGTTCATCAGCCTCTCCGCTCCCGACAATCGCAACATGGTGCTGTTCCCCGAGCGGATCGGTGGCGAGTTCGTGCGGCTTGAGCGACCGTTTCCGGTCTATATGCGCGCGAACCCCGAGGCGTTTCCGCTCTGGCTCAGCCGCTCCGCGGATCTGCGCTCGTGGGGCGCACATCGACCAGTACTCGGGGCAGACGACGTCCCCTACGCCAACAACAAGATCGGGCCCGCCGCGCCGCCGGTGCGCACACGCGCCGGCTGGCTGACGCCGATCCACGCAGTGCACAAGGATGACACGCGGAGACTGAAGGGCTGGGAGGCACGCGGCTGGTTCAAGACCTACTACGCGGGCCTGGCGTTGCTCGACCTGGAGGATCCGTCGCGCGTCGTCGGCCTGATGCGACAGCCGCTGCTCGCCCCGGAAACACCGGATGAGCAGGATGGTTTCCGCGGCAGCGTGATTTTCCCCTGCGGCCTGATCCTCGACGAGACGTCCGGCGAAGTGCGCCTGTACTACGGCGCGGCCGACACGCGCGTGGCCATGGCTACGGGTCAGATCGACGACCTCATCGCGGCCTGCGAGCCACTGGGCTCGTCCCGCTAGTTTACGTCTCCAGCAGACGTCGCTTCCATTCTTTTACTAAGCTTGGGGTTGGGAAAATTTAGGTCCCTTTCTTTTACTAAGACCTCTCTTATTAAAGGATCTGGCCTCTAATTTAATTATGGAACGGGATCCGGTGGGACAAAGCGACACATCTCGTTTGTCGGCGCCCCCCTCAATCCACGCCTCGCTCCAATTTCGCGCGTAGTTCGGCGATGAGGTCATCGACCTCACGAACCAGATTCGTCAGTTCGTTGGTGATAGGCTCGAGGTGAATAGGTGGAATCAACCCCTCCTCACGACAGGAATCCGCCGCCCGCAAGGCATCTTCAAGATAGCCGCGGGCGCGCTTCAGCCGGACCAGATCCAGCGCACAAAACTCCACCGGCGGTGGCCAGTCGCCGCCATTAAGGGCTCCGGCCAATTTAGGTCTTGCGATCAGGGTGGCATCGAGCAATTCGGCCACCGGGTGCTCGGAACTTGCGCCATTTGGACGCCAGCCCTCCGCGTCCGCGGTCCGTCGCATGCGCAGAGCGAACTCCGAAACGCGTTCGACCAAGGGATGGCTGTCATCCCACTCGGCCGCCATGTCCTCCTCATTCTCCGGGTTTTGCAACGCCTCCTCGGATGCACGATTGGCCTCCTCAATCCATTCTGCGTTTCGTGCCAGATCTTCTTCCGTGGGTTCGGGCTCACCTCGCTCTTTGCGTAATCGCTCAAGTTCTTCGTCGAGGATGCGCTCGTAGTCGGCGTCAGCCCCTTCCCGCTCCATCCGCGCTTGAATACGATCCGCCAGCAAATCGCTCCGGGCCTGCATCGCCTCGGCCTCTTCTTCCGACATCACTCCACCCTCTTCCTGTCCGGGTGGTTTGTCCTTTTCCCGCTTTGCGGGTTCGTCGCTGGCGGCCGGCTCTAGTCGGGCGGTCTCATCCACCGCTTCAACCAATCGATCCATAAACCCAGTCATGGCACGTGCGTTGGCCTTGCGCTGTTCAATCTCTTCCTCGGGCGTCATCTCCCACGTCGGTTCGCCAACGATCCTGAGTTCATAGCTCGCCGACTCGATCATCACGCGGCCATTGCGCTGGCTAAACCACTCAAGGTAGAGCGAATTTCCCCAGTGCCACGGGAACGGCTTTCGCTGTTCATAGAGCTTCATCAGCTCGTCCATCGAGACCTCCGGCACTTTGACTTTGTTCGAGGCCGTGATGTCGCCGACCAAGCCATGCTGATCCGGATAAAAGCTATCGAGTAGTCCGGGCTTGGGTTCCGGGTTGGAGAACTCCAGCCGCCGTCCCGCCAGATCGCGCCAGCAATCGCCTTTTAGATCCAGCTCCACGGGAGCCGGCCGGCCGACAAACCAAATTCGTCCCCTCGTCCGTCCCCGGGTTCGATTGTCGATCTCGCCTCGGATGACATGCTCATCAATGCGCCAAGCCATGGACGACAGCTTGGAAATCCCTGCGTTCAGAGCGAGCCAAGGATCGCAACGGCGCAGACAGCTCCGCCAAATCGTCGCTGGCGTTTGCTTGGTCGGAGCGCCTTGATCAAAAAGAGCTGAATTGCTCCTCGGAAAAACGCGTCGATCAGCCCTGATCTTCCTTCGCTCCCACTCATAATGCCACCTCGCCTCATCCTGCCATCCAGCTGGCAAGGCCTCTTCTCCAGCGAGTACACCGCGAACGACTTTGAGCGTCTGCTCTCCGTCGTCGATCAGCGCTATACCACAGAAGTCGTGCTGCCGGCAGCCGGCAACGTGTTCCGTGCCCTGGAGCGAGTGCCGCCAGCTGGAATCAAGGTCGTCATCCTCGGGCAAGATCCCTACCCGACGCCGGGCAACGCCCATGGGCTGTCGTTTTCGGTTCAGCCCGGCGTGAAAATCCCGCGCTCGCTGCGGACGATCTTCGCGGAGCTCAAGCGGACGACACCGGGTTGGGTCGAGCCCACCAACGGCACGCTCGAGACGTGGGCCGATCAGGGCGTGCTGCTGCTCAACGCGGTGCTCACCGTGCAGGCCAGCGCGCCGCTCAGTCATGCCGGGATCGGCTGGGAGGCCTTCACTGCCGCGGTGCTGCGGCATGCGCAGGCGCAGTCACCGTTTCTCGTTTTTCTGCTTTGGGGCGCGAAGGCCGCGGCCATCGCCGATCCGGTCATCGATTCGTCGAAGCACGCCGTGCTGCGCGGCAGTCATCCTTCACCCATGGCGCAAAATCAACTGCCGCCGGACCGGAAGTTCGTCGGCTGCGGTCACTTTCTGGAGGCCAACCGCCTGCTGGCCGCTCGCGGACGTTCGCCGATCGACTGGCGCCTCGCCGCCGGACCGGCTGAGGCGACATTGTTTTAGGGTGATTCGGGTAACGCTGTAGCCGGGGTCGCTGAACTCAGTCCGGGATGGTTGAAAGAGGAAATTCGATCCCCGGGGTCAGCGACCCCGGCTACAGTCCTCACTTCAGCCACTCCGTCAGCGGCAGGCCGAGGCGGATGATTTCCTGCACCGCGAGCGCAGCGACGCGGTCAGCTCCGTACTCGGAATAATGCGTGTCGTCCTGGTAGCCGTCTGGTTTGCGCGTGTAGACGCCCGCCGGGATCCAGAGGTGCAGGCGCTTCGAGCCCTCGACGCCGTGGCCCTGCTCCAATTCGGTCGTCAGACGGTTGAGT
>DASWVY010000067.1:0-239698 GCA_036401075.1 Opitutaceae bacterium | reverse complement strand
ACCTGCGCAAAGCGGCCGCGCGCACGCTCGCTGACCTCCAGCTATCCCTTGCGCAGAGCCTCACCTCCTTCGAGCCCGCCCACTGCCAAGGCTTCTTTAAGCATGCCAAATATGCGTCTAACTAAATCGAAAACGCTCTAGTGCAATCAGTCCTGCCGACGGGGATCCGTGAGCGGGATCGTGCGCAGTTGGTAGAGCGCAATCGTCCGACCATAGAGTGAGAAGCGCTCGGCTTCCACCAGATGCTCACGGCACCACGCTTGGATGCGCGGATTCATCTCGGCCAGCTTCCGATCATAGGGGAAATTGATTCCGGGCGAATCCATCGTCACGAAAACGAAGTCGCTGGCTTGCAGTCGCTCCATCACTTCGGCTTCCGTGGGTTCGGCGATGCCGGTCGGGAGCGTCATCTGGAATGAAATCCACGACTGAAGGCGCTCATAAGCGGTGACGCGCAGCACCTGGCCGTCGAAGGCATCCGTCACATGATCGACCGCGACCCGCGGACTGGCGATTCCGGCGGCGGCGGCCTGTGACGCGAGCACCTCTCCGAATCGGGTTACGTGACGCAGTTGGGCTTCACTGGCTGGGTCGAGTACGGGCGTGTTCTGCACCCGGACGAAATGGATGGCGCAGAGAAACGTCAGGGCGACGACAATCAGAGGGAAAACCCGCGCCTCGGTGCCTCGCCCGAGCCACCGGATCCAGATGCCGACCAGCAGGGTGATCAGGCCGGGAACAAGTGCTCCGAGGACGACGGAGGATTTTTGCGCGTGCAGCGTGAGGATGAGCGCCGGCGCGAGCAGGAAGAGGGCGCCGATCAATTCCAGCGAGCCACGTGTGGCGCGGGAGGGTGACTGTCGCAAGCGCAGGACGACCACCGATGCTACCACGGCGACGACGATGAAGAAGGATCCGAGGTGCTCGCCTTGAAGAAACCGGGCCACGAAATCCACCGACTGCCCCAGTCCGAAATTCTGGCTGCGAATCGCGCTCTCGGGGCCGACGTAGTGGCCAATCCAGTAGTAGTTCCAGATCCAGTCGCGATTCAGCCAAAACACCGGGCTCGCGAGGAGAAACGCGGCTGCGCCGGCGATGAGGAGATTGGCCGACCGTCGGCCGCGGTCCGATCCGAACAGAATCCAGACCAGCGCACCGACGAAGATGAGGGCGAAATAGGTCCCGCTGAGGAAGCGCGTCAGCAGCGTGACGCCGACAGCGAGGCCGAAGGCCAGCGACCACCCGCGTGAGCGGAATGCGTCGGTCAGCAAGGCCACGCAGGTGGTCACGCCCAACGTGCACATCAGCAGATGATCGAGCCGGAAGTCGTACGCCGAACCCGGCGCCGCGCGCCACGGTCCGACCAAGGCGAGCGGGAGCAGCGCGGCGAGCAGGCCCATCCAGGCGGATGCGCTGACTCGCCGAATCGTGAAAAACAGCGCGATCTGCCACGCGATCAGCGCCAGCATGTTGAGCGCCAGCGCGGCACTGCGGGAGGGACCCGCTACGGCAAAAGTCAGCACAGCGTAGAGATCGTGCACCGTGCCCTGCGCGGACGGGTTTGTCAGTGTAAGGCGGACGGCTGACAGCAGGCCGTGCTCCTTGGCGTGCTCATGCGCGAGGTAGGCTTCCGTCAGGTATTGGATCTGGTCGTTCCATCGCGGGTAGACCTTGGTGTGCTGGCGTGCACCGATCTGGTCGAAAACAGAAAACTCAACCGCAAGCAGCACGAACAACACGGCAAGTGGAAGGAAGCCGGCGATGCGGGGCGGCTGGCTACGGAGTCCGAGGGAGCTGGCGGCCGCGTCGCCTCGGTCGGGGATATTCATGTTTCGTCCAGAGATAGGCGCGATTTGTCCCGCGACAATCTCCTAATCGTATCGAGGGCAGGCGGAAGCAGCCTGAAGCGTCTGAATGGTGCCCGGGGTGGGAATCGAACCCACAAGACTTTCGTCGGAAGATTTTGAGTCTACTGCGTCTGCCAATTCCGCCACCCGGGCCCACGAAGGCGAGAGCGTTAAAATCCGGGGTCGGCTTGTAAACGCAATTCGCTGCCGGGCATCCGTGGATTCCCGATTGCGTGTCCTTGGGTGCTCACTTACTCCTTTTCCCGATGTCGTCGCCAGATCCCGTCAAGCACAGTCGCGCGATGGTCGCGCAGCTCAAGCAATCGCAGATCTACCGCGATTATGAGCAGGCTTTTCGCGAGACGACGGGTTTGCCGCTCAATCTTCGTCCGACCGAGGCTTTCGATCTCCCGCATCACGGCGACCCAAATGAGAATCCGTTCTGCGCCCTCATGGCCACGACCAACCAGTCCTGCGCCGCCTGCCTGCAGCTGCAAAAGCGCGTGGAAGTGGAGGCCCAGCTCGAGCCTAAGACGCTGAAGTGCTTCGCCGGTCTCTGCGACTCGGCCGTCCCGATCCGCGTGGGTGACAACCTCATCGCGTTTCTTCAGACCGGGCAGATCTTCATCAACCGGCCAAACGCCGCGCAGTTTGACCGTCTCACCCGTCAGTTGCTCAAGTGGGGTACCGAGATCGATCTCAAAAAACTCGAGGAGGCCTATTTCCAGACGCGCGTTGTCACGCGCAAGCAGTACGACTCCATCCTCCGCCTGCTCACCATCTTTGCCCAGCACTTGGCCAGTATCAGCAATCAGCTGATGGTGAAGGAGGAAACCGGCGAGGCCCCGGCCATCGTGAAGGCTCGCGTGGTGATTGCGGATCGGCATGCCGACGAGCTGACCTTGGGCGACGTCGCGAAATCAGTGAACATGAGCGCGTTCTACTTCTGCAAGATGTTCAAGAAGTCCACGGGCCTGACGTTTACGGATTACCTGGCCCGGGTGCGGGTGGAGAAGGTGAAGAACCTGCTGTTGAATCCGCACAAGCGCGTCAGCGAGGCGGCTTTCGAGGCGGGCTTTCAGTCGCTCTCCCAGTTCAACCGGGTTTTTCGCAAGATCACCGGTGAGGCGCCAACGGCCTATCGCGAACGCATTCATCCCAGCCTGGCGCATTGATTCCCGGGCGGGCTGTAGTTGCTTTCCCTCCGCGGCGGGACTGGACCCGCATCTGGCAGAGCGAGCAAAATGCCTCGATATCGTCATCCGCGATCGCGTGGAGGGTGCTGCGCAAGATCGCTAGCCCGTCCTCTCGCTGGGGGCCGGTTAACTTGGCCCATGTCGGCTCGGCCGTGAACAACGTTTCGATCAGCGCGGCTTCGGCGGTGATAAAGAAGGTTATCAACGGGTTCATCCCGCAGCGGCAGTCAACGGGCATGCGTTCGGTGCGGCTGCGCAGGTTCTTCGCCAGCACGGAGCGAATCCGGTCCAGCGTTGCTGGCATCAGGTGCACGAGGGCATCCGGGTGGGCGAGGGCCGATGACGGTGGCAGCGCACGCAGGCTCTCCTCCCACCGCTGAAGCAGCCGGGGGCGGTGCGTCGCAAGCGCGCAGGCCAGAAACTCGTGCATGGGCTCCAGTATGCGCAGGCATCGTCGATCCCGCTCCGCACGGCTTGGTCAAGCGTATGCATTTCTTGCCGCAAACCCGTCCGCACACGGCGGTCGTCGCCTAGATCCAGATGAATCTACATCGGCGGTTGCGTGGGCGCTTATAAAATCTTAACTTGCTCTTGAAATGAGGGTTATAATACCATGTGGTTGATGGGTGGCTTGCATGGCGCAGGCCGCCTTTAATCGGTGACAGCAAAATATGCATAGCGGTCGCCAAGCTGCGCGGAGCAGACGTCGGCCGGGTCAGGTAGGCTGGGGCCCACAAAACCCTAGATCCCATGCACAAACCATCCACCAGCGAACCGACTGAGGCCGAGATTCAGAAGGAAGCCTATCTTATCTGGCAGGCCAGCGGCTGTGAGCCGAATCGTGCCCTCGACCACTGGCTGGCCGCGAAGGAACTGCTCCGGCACCGCCACGGACGCCCGGCCGGTCCCCGTCCACCCAAGTCTGCCGCAGTCACCCCGGTGGCCTTGCACTTTCCCCCCAGCGCCGAGGTTCGCCGTCCCGAGGACGCTGCGAGCGAAAGCTGAGCCGGAACCCATCTTTCATTTTCACCACCACCATGGCCGTCATCCCGCTCACGCTGATCATCAGCCTCTGCCTCGTTTTCACCTTTGTGATCTTTTTCCTGCGCGAGCAGTCCGTGGCACGGCGCCGTTTTAGTAGTGCCGAGAGCGAGGCGCTCCTGCCGCTTGCGGATGAGACGCCGCGCACGGTTGGCGCCCGCAGTGCACCCGGTGATGCACATGAGCATGACGGCCACGCCCATGATCACGACCATAGCAATGACGATCATGGCGACTGCGGCTGCAAGGACGGTTCTCGTCCGCCCTGCACCGGTTGTCTCCGCCGCCGCGAATCCTGAATCCGGCTCCTTTATTTCACGACCCACGCCTAACCATGTCCGCTCGTACCATCACCCTCGAATATAACGACAAGGTCGTCCGCCAGTTCATGCTCGCCTCCATCATCTGGGGCGCGGTTGGCATGCTGGTGGGCGTGCTCATCGCCAGTCAGCTGAACTACTTTCAGCTGAATTTCGGCATGTCCTGGCTGTCCTTCGGCCGCCTGCGGCCGCTGCACACCAACGCGGTCATCTTCGCCCTCGTGGGCAACATGATGTTCGCCGGCATCTACTATTCGACCCAGCGCCTGGTGAAGGCGCGGCTCGCGAGCGATTTCCTGTCCTCGCTCCATTTCTGGGGCTGGCAGGCGATCATCCTCTGCGCCGCCATCACGCTTCCGCTCGGCTTCAGCCGCGGCAAGGAGTACGCCGAGCTCATCTGGCCGATCAACATCATGGTCGTGATCGTCTGGGTCGTCTTCGCGGTGAACTTCTTCTGGACCCTCGCCCGGCGCAACGAGCCCACGCTCTACGTCGCGATCTGGTTCTACATCGCGACAATCCTGACGGTTGCGATGCTTTACATCGTCAACCACCTCTCGATCCCCACGAGCTTCCTCCACAGCTATCCGGTCTTCGCCGGCGTGCAGGATGGCCTCGTGCAATGGTGGTATGGCCACAACGCCGTGGCGTTCTTCCTCACCACGCCGATCCTCGGCATCATGTACTACTTCATGCCGAAGGCGGCTGAACGTCCCGTGTACAGCTACCGTCTCTCGGTCATCCACTTCTGGTCGCTGGTCTTCGTCTACATTTGGGCCGGCCCGCACCATCTCCTCAACACCGCCCTCCCGAACTGGCTGCAGATGCTGGGCATGACGTTCTCGCTCATGCTCTGGGCGCCCTCCTGGGGTGGCATGCTCAACGGTCTGCTCACGCTCCGCGGCGCCTGGAACAAGCTGCGCACCGACCCGGTGCTGAAGTTCTTCGCCGCTGGCGTCACCTTCTACGGCATGGCCACCTTCGAGGGGCCTCTCCTCTCGATCAAGTCGGTCAACGCGCTTGGCCACTACACCGACTGGATCATCGGACACGTGCACGCGGGCGCCCTCGGCTGGAACGGCTTCATGGCCGCCGGCATGTTCTACTGGCTCGCCCCGCGTCTCTGGAGCAAGCCGCTCTACTCGCAGTCGCTTGCCAATCTCCACTTCTGGCTCGGGACTGCCGGCATCCTTCTCTACGTCGCCGCGATGTGGACCTCGGGCATCACCCAGGGTCTCATGCTCAACGCCACGACGGACGGCGGCACGGTCCTCGCGTATCCGAACTTCCTCGACACGCTCAACACCATCCGGCCGATGATGCTCTTCCGCGTGGTCGGCGGTGGCCTCTATCTCGTTGGCTGGCTGATCATGGCCTACAATCTGTTCCGCACGATCCGCGGCGCCTCGGCCGTCAATGGCACGATGCAGGTCTTCGTCGAGGACGCGCCTCCCGCGGAGCGCCCGATCGGCATGCTCGGCGGCATGATCAATCCTCCCGTTGCCTTCTCGGCCATCGGCATCCTGGCCGCGTGCGTCTGGATGTTCGGCGAGGGCCTGGTCCAGATCGCCGGTCTCGGCCTGACCGCGCTCTGCGTGATCATCGCCTGGTCGCACTTCGAGTCCCGCGGCCGCAAGTGGGCCGCCTGGTACGACCGCCTGCTGGTGAGCGCGGCTCCCTTCACCGTGCTGGTCTTCCTGTCGGTCGCCGTGGGTGGCCTTATCCAGATCATTCCGACTGTCCTCGTTAACCGCGCGCAGAACGTCGAGGACCGGATCCAGGTTCCCTACACGCCGCTCGAACTGGCCGGCCGCGACATCTATGTTCGCGAGGGCTGCTACAACTGTCATTCGCAGATGATCCGCACGCTGGTGCCGGATGTCCTCCGCTACGGTGACTATTCCCGTCTCGGCGAGTCGATCTACGACCACCCGTACCAATGGGGCTCCCGCCGCGCCGGTCCGGATATCGCACGCGTCGGCGGCAAGTACAACCACGCCTGGCACTATGATCACATGCTCGACCCCCGCGCCATCTCGCCCGGCTCGAACATGCCTTCGTATTCCTGGCTCGATCGCAGCGAGACCGATCTCACGGCGCTGCCCTCCAAGATCAGTGTGATGCGCACCTTGGGGGTGCCGTATCCCGAGTGGTCGGTCGACGAGGTGGTCACCAACGCCCGCACGCAGGCCACGCAGATCACCGAGGAACTTCGCGCGCAGGGCCGCTACGTCAGCCCGGATCGCGAGATCGTCGCGCTGATCTCCTACCTGCAGAAGCTCGGCAAGTCCGAGCCGGTCGCCGCTCGCACAGCCGCGTCCGGTGCGCGCTGAATCCCTTCACCTTCAAACCCTCCTCACCATGTTCCGACGCCTGCTTCTCGATAACTGGATGGCGATCTTCACCCTCAGCGCGTTCATCACCGCCCTGTCGGTCTACGTCCTGATCGCCTACCGCGCCCTCCGCATGCCGCGCCTGCAGCGCGACGCACTCGCCCGGATGCCCTTCACCGACGATACCAACGCCACCCGCCATGAGTGATTCCCACGACCAATCCCACCAGCCGCCGGTTGAGGGTTCCATCCGCCCGCACGTCTTCGACGGCATTGCCGAGTACAACAAGCGCCTGCCGAACTGGTGGCTGCTGACCTTCTATGGTTCGATCGCCTACGCGGTCGCCTACTGGTTCTATTTCGCCCAGTCCGGCATCCCGCCGACCGACACCGTGCTCATCGATCAGGAGATGCAACGCATTGAGGCCGCCAAGCTGGCCAGCGCGCCGGTGGTCGATGATCCCTCACTCTGGAAGATGAGCCGCAACGCCGTCTTCGTGGATGCCGGCAAGGAGACCTACAACTCCATGTGTGCGAGCTGCCACCTGCCGAGCCTCAAGGGCAAGCATGAGAGCCCAACCGCGGTGGGTCCCGATCTCACCGATGGCAATTGGATTCACGGCGGTACCCCCATTGCCGTGCACAAGACGATCAATGAGGGCGTCATGGAAAAGGGCATGCCCGCTTGGGAGCCGGTCCTTGGACCGAAGAAGGTCGCCGAGGTCACCGCTTATGTGCTGAGCTTCCATCAAGAGGGCGATCCGGTCACCATCGTGACCTCCGCCGAGCATTGATCCCAATAAATGACCGCCCCGAGCCATCCGCCCAAGCCCAATCTGGATGCCGTCACCACGATCCGTGAGGACGGCTCCCACCTGTTCCTGCACCCGGCGGATGTGCGCGGGCGCTTCACGCTCGCGCGCCGGATTTCGGGCTGGTTCCTGATCGCGCTCTATCTCTCGCTGCCATGGATCGAGGTCGGTGGCTATCCGGCGGTCTTTCTGGATGTGCTCGGACGGCGGTTTCACCTCTTCGGGTGGACGCTCGCGTTTCAGGATGCGTGGCTCCTGTTCTTCCTCATCTCCGGCCTGGGCTTCGCCCTCTTTTTTGTCACGGCGCTGCTCGGTCGGGTTTGGTGCGGTTGGGCCTGTCCGCAAACGGTTTTCCTTGAGCATGTCTACCGCCTGATCGAGCGGATCATTGAGGGCGACGGCACCCGCCGGCGTGCATTGGACAACGCGCCCATGAGCGCGTCCAAGTTAGCCAAGCGCACGCTGAAGCATGGCCTGTACGTGCTGGTCTCGTTGACGATCGCCCATCTGTTTCTCGCCTACTACGTTTCGATCCCGGAACTCTGGGCGATGATGCACTCCGCTCCGGCGGAACATTGGAGCGCCTTTGTCTTTGTCGGCATCTTTGCGGGCGCCCTCTACTTTAACTTCGCCTGGTTCCGTGAGCAGCTTTGCATCGTCATCTGCCCGTACGGACGCATCCAGTCCGCGCTGATCGACGACCACTCCATGGTCATCGGTTACGACGCGAAGCGGGGCGAGCCCCGCGGCAAGCTCGGAACGCCCGATGCGGGCGCCTGCGTCTCGTGCAATCGCTGCGTCCAGGTCTGCCCGACCGGCATCGACATCCGCCAAGGCCTTCAGATCGAGTGCATCGGCTGCGCCGCCTGCATAGATGCCTGCGACGAGGTCATGACGAAGGTCGGACGTCCCACCGGCCTGATCCGTTATGACTCGCTGCGGGGGCTTGCCGGAGGGGTCACGAAGTGGGTTCGTTCGCGCACCATCATTTACTCGGTGCTTCTTGCGATTGGCGCGACCGTCGCCATCTGGGCGTTCAGCGGCGTGCAGCCGGCGAACTTCGGTATCACGCGCATGCAGGGTGCAGCCTACTTCGTCGATGCCAACTCGGTCCGCAATCAGTTCCTCGTGCGCCTGATCAACAAGCGCCACGAACCCGCCCGTCTCGTGGTCACTGCGGCCGACCTGCCGCCGGGTGCGGTGCAGGTGGGCTTCATGGCGCCGGTCGAACTCCCTGCTATGGGCGAAGTGGTCAGTCCGCTGGTGATTCAGGTTTCCCGTGATATTTATAGCGGTCCGTTCCACTTCCGCGTGGGCGTGAGTGACGAAGCCAAGACTTACCAACTCGGTCGCCAGGTCGAGTTTATCGGTCCCGAGCCGGAGCTGCTGCGCGAGCAATCGGGTCGCGATCACCGCGGCGACTACCACAGCAAAAAAGAAAAACATGAGCGCGAAGAATCGAGATGACCTGAAGATCTGGGCGCTCGCTGGTGGCTGCTTCCTCGCGCTGATCCTCGCCTACGTGGCATTTTTCACGATCGCCTCCCGCAACCCGGTGCAGAGTGTGCCGCTGGAGAACCGTCAGGCGCCCTGACCATGGAGCTCGCTGCCGTCAGCACCCCCGCAGCCGCCTTTGTCGCCGGTCTGGTGACGAGCCTGCACTGCGCAGGCATGTGTGGACCGCTGGCCTGCATGCTGACTCCTGCGCGCGGCGAGAAGGTCGACGCCACCACGGTCAGCACGGTCTACCATGTCTCGCGGGTGCTTGGCTACACGGTGCTCGGCGCCGTTGTCGGAGGGATCGGCTCGGTCCCGGCGAGTTGGGCGAACTCCAGTCTGGTCCGCTGGCTGCCGTGGGTGCTGGTGGGTTATTTCCTGCTCGTGGCGCTTCGTCTCGGTTCACGCCTGCCGCGGCTCAAGCTGCTTTCCCGGGTGCAGTTTGCGATTCAAGGCTGGGTACGCGGCCGCTCGCGTCTGCAGGTCGCGAGCGTGATGGGCCTCGCTACGCCGCTGCTGCCCTGCGGTCCGCTCTATTTTCTCATCGCGCTCGCAGCCCTCTCGGGCTCCGCCCTGCGTGGCACGGAGTTCATGCTCGCCTTTGGTCTCGGCACCGTGCCCGTGCTCTGGCTCGTGCAGGCCAACTTCGGCTGGGTGCGCAGCCGACTTTCGCCCGTGGGGATTGCCCGCGCCCAGACCGCCCTGGCGGTGGTCGCCGCGGTGGTGCTCACGTGGCGGCTGCGCGGGACGATCGGGATGACCGGCCCGGAACTGCTCAACTACCTCTGCTTCTAACATGAGCACCGTCGAACTGCCTCCGCCTCCTGTCAGCGCCCCGCGTCCGGTCGCGGGCCGCGCGGCCCGGCCGGTTTGCCGGCACTGCGGTGCGCCTTCGCCGGGCGGTGAGTTCTGCTGTTCGGGGTGTGCCTACGTCTATCGGCTGATCCATGAGCAGGGGCTCGACGCCTACTATCAGGTCAAGGATGCGGTCACGGCCCCGGCGGACCCGTCGCTACTGACGCCGCGCGACTACGCTTGGCTCACGACCGCCCAGACCGAGGCCGAGCGCACGGCGGGCTCACGCACGCCCGAACTCGTGTTGGGCATCCAGGGGCTTTCCTGCGCCGGCTGTGTCTGGCTGGTGGAGAAGCTCTTTTCCAAGGAGCCCGGTGCAGGTCGCATCGCGGTCAACGCCCAGACGGGCCAGCTGCGGATCAGCTGGGTGGCCGGAGTTTTCGATGCGGCGGCGTTTGCCCGCACGCTGCAGTCCTTCAATTACCTCCTCGGACCCGCCGGTGCCGAACGCGCGGAGCGGGCGGAGAGCCGGGCGCTGGTGAAGAAGATCGGGCTCTGCTCGGCGTTCACGATGAACGTGATGCTCTTCGCGCTGCCGACCTACTTCGGCATGGAGGCCACGTTCACGTACGCGCACCTGTTTGCGACCTTGGCGATGGGCTTTGGCACGCTGAGCCTGCTGGCGGGCGGCGGTTATTTCCTGCTGCGCGCAATTCGCGCGCTCCGTGCTGGAGCCCTGCACATCGATCTGCCGATCGGGCTTGGCATTGTCGGCGCGTACACCGGCTCGATGTACGGCTGGCTCAGTGGACGCGAGGAGTTCATGTACTTCGATTTCGTGAGCGGGTTCATCCTGCTCATGCTGATTGGTCGCTGGGCGCAGGTCGCCGCGATCGAGCGCAACCAGCGCCGCCTGCTTGCGCGCCAGCCCACGCCGCCGCGCGTGCGTTGGATCGCGACTGACGGAACCGAGGCGGAGATCGCCCCCGAGGATCTGCGTCCGGGCATGACCTTTGTCGCGGCGAGTGGGCAGACGGTTCCTGTCGCGTCCCGCCTGCTGGTGGCGGATCAGGCATTCAGCCTGGCCTGGATCAACGGCGAGGCCGAGCCTCGGACCTTCCGCGTGGGCCAGCGCGTGCCGGCCGGCGCGGTCAATCTCTCGCGCGGCGACGTGCGGGTCGAGGCGCTCGAACCGTGGAGCGATTCGCTGCTCGCCGAGCTGCTGCGCCCGGTGGAACGCGAGGATTACCGGAACCGGCTGCTTGAGCGCATCATCCAGGGCTACCTTATCGCGATCCTCAGCATTGCGGCGCTTGCCGGTGCTTATTGGTGGTTCAAGACGGGCGATGCGTTGCACACCGGAGCGATCGTGACGGCGATTCTCGTCGTGTCGTGCCCCTGTGCGCTCGGTCTTGCGGTCCCGTTGGCCGACGAGATTGCCACCGTGGCCCTGCGCAAGCGCGGGGTCTTTGTCCGCACAGGCGACCTGTGGCCACGCCTGGCGAAGGTGAAGCGGCTGGTCTTCGACAAGACGGGCACGCTGACGCTCGAGACTCCGGTGTTGCTCAATCCCGAGGCGTTGGATGGGTTGTCTGCGGAAGCGCGTGCGGCCTTGGCGACGCTGGTCTTTGATAACCCGCACCCCGTCAGCCGGGCCCTCTACGAAGCATTGGCAGTCAAGGGCACGACCGTGGTGGATGCATCTTCGACCGCCGTGCGCGAAACGGTTGGTGCGGGGGTCGAGTTTGGAGCCTGGTCGCTCGGCCGTGCGGGCTGGCGGGCACTCGGTGGGGCCGTGCTTTCACCCGAGTCGTCGCCTTCATCGGCGGACGTGGTCCTTGCGCACGAAGGTCGCCTCGTGGCGACCTTTCACTTTGCGGATGCGGCACGCGCGGATGCGCGTGGCGAGTTGGGCGAACTCGCGAAGCGCGGGCTCGACACCTTTGTGCTGAGCGGCGACCGACCGGAGAAGGTCAGCGGCCTGCTGGGCGGTCTGGGTCTTCCGGCGGATCGCGGTCTCGGCGGCCTTTCGCCGCGCGACAAGGCCGCCTGGCTCGATGCGCATGGAGGCGAGGGTGCCCTGATGCTGGGCGACGGTGCCAATGACAGTCTCGCGTTTGATCACGCGCTTTGTCGCGGCACACCGGTGATCCATCGCGGCGTGCTCGAGGCCAAGGCGGATTTCTATTATCTGGGTCGCGGCATCAGCGGCATCCGGGCGCTGTTCGAGATCAACGACGCGCGCCGTCACACCACGGCGGCGCTGATTGGCTTCATGGTGCTCTACAACCTCGCGGCCGTCGGGCTGGCGGTGTCGGGTTACATGAATCCGTTATTCGCCGCGGTCCTGATGCCCCTCAGTTCCCTAGCGACCCTCACGATTGTCGGCTTCGGCATGCGCCGCGCCTGGCAAATCGCGCGGGAATCCGGGATTTAATCAGCAACGAACTTTCAGGCGGTTGAACCACAGATGAACACAGATTCACACAGATGACCGAATCAGAAGATCGGTTTTGGATCTGTGTCTATGTGTGTTCATCTGTGGTTAAACTCCGGTTCAGAGCGTCTTCGGGATCGCCGCCGTGAGGTTCTCCGGTTCGCCGTCGGTGATGACGAGGTTGTCCTCGATGCGGACGCCGCCGGTTTCGAGGTGCTGTTCGGCGACGGTCCAGTTGACGCAGTCGCGGAAGCGCTCGCGGCGGGCCGGATCATTGAGCAGCGCCGGGATGAAATAGAGGCCGGGCTCGACCGTGATCACGTAACCCGGGGCGAGGGGCAGATCGGTGCGCAGGTTCTTCAGCGAGGGGCGGGGATCCTTGGTGCGGCCGGGCAGGGTGCCGCTGGCGTCGCGTACGCCGAGGCCCACGAGGTGGCCGAGGCCGTGTGGGTAGAACAGGGTGTGGGCTTCCTGCTCGACGAGTGACTCGGCGGAGCCGCGCATCACGCCCATGGCCACCAGCCCGGCTGTCATCTCGACGGCGCAGCGTAGGTGGATCTCCTTCCACTCCACGCCCGGACGGCAGGCGGCGACGGCGCGTTGCTGGGCGGCGAGCACGATCTGGTAGAGATCGCGCTGGAACGGCGTGGGCTTACCGCCGACGACATAGGTGCGCGTGACATCGCAGACGTAGCGATTCACCTCGGCCCCGGCGTCGATCAGGACGAACTCGCCCTCGCGCAGGACCCGCTCAGTTGGGTCGAAGTGCAGCACGGCCGCGTTGGGGCCCGAGCCAACGATGCTGGCGTAGCCAGTGCGCGTGCCGCCGGCGCGGAAGAAAGCTGCCTCAAGTTCGATCTGCAGCGCGCGCTCCGTCTGCCCGGCGCGGAGAAACGGCTGCACGGCGGCGTAGCCCGCGGCGGTGGCGCGGGCGGCTTGCCGGAGGAGGGCGAGTTCGGCCGCGTCCTTGGGTCGCCGGGCATGGTGAAAATGGGTGCGGACCGTGGCCGACAGCGCGGCGTCGGCACTCACGCCGGCGACGGGCGCGCCGAGGGCGGCGACGGGTCGGCCGGTGCGGGCCGACAGCCAAGCCGGGAAATGGGTGAGGAGGGTGCCGGGCAGTTGGGTGCGACCTTCCCAGACCCGTGCGGCCTCCGTGACCTCAGGGACGAAGGAGACCCAAGTGCGGTCGCGCGGATCGTAGCCCACGACGCCGCCCTCATGGTCGAGTCCGGCGAGAAAGACGTACTCCGTGTGCGCGCGAAACGGATACGTCTGGTCCGTGTTCTCAGGCAGGGGGACCGGGTCGCCGGCGCCCACCACCAACAAAGCGTCGCCGAGCGGGAGGGCTGCGGCGACGCGGGCACGACGTTCTTCAAGGACACGATCAGTGAAGATCATGCCGGGAAGCTGAAACACGGAGGCAGGTCGGGCAAGCCGTCTGGCTCCGGGGCGGGTTCCTCAGCTTCTTTTTTTCGAAGCCTTCCGCTTGGGCGGAACCACCAGCACGGGACAGGCGGCCTTTTTGAGGATGCCGTGGGTCGTGCTGCCGACGATGAGGTCGTAGAGGGCGGTGTGGCCGTGGGAGCCCATGACGATGTAGTCGGCCTTCACCTTGTCGGCGGTCTCGAGGACACCGGGGACGGGGGCGCCGCTGAGCTGGACGGTGCGGGCGGAGACGCCCTGTTCGCGGAGCTCCTCGGCGAGATGCTTGAGCTGGCGGGAGGCGGCCTTCTCGCTGACGGCGAAGATCTCCTGCACGTTTTCGAGGGCGAGGCCGTAGTCGCTGGTGACCATGGGCGGCTGCACGACATGGAGGAGGACGATCTGGCTGGGGCCGGCCTTGGCGAGCTCGACGGCAGCGTCGATGACGAGGGCGGTGGCGGCGGAGAAGTCGACGGGGGTGAGGATGGTTTTCATCGTGGGGATACTGTAGGGCAAATGAGCGGAGATTGCCACGCAAGGATTGGTGGCCTGTGTGCAAATTTTGCTGGGGTGGGGTGGGGCAGAAAATGCGCTTGCTTCCCCCGGCGCCATCCGGCTTGTTCTCCCTTCCTTTCGTCGGGCTGTAGCGTAGCCTGGTAGCGCGCTTGCATGGGGTGCAAGAGGTCGTGAGTTCGAATCTCACCAGCCCGACCATTTTCCCCTGATCCCGTAGTGGTGATGCTACGGGATTCTTTGTGACTAATTACGCTAGGAGAGCCATTTACTCACGAATTACGCACAATTTCGGAGGACACCACCGGACACGTAGCGACAGGAAACAACCCGCGAACGCGGTTATCTTGGACGAGCTACTTTCCTTGGGTTTCCTTCGCAAACTCAACGAACGTTGTCTCAAGTCGTTTCAGAGCCTCCATGTCACTTTCGATCTGGGGTGAAACGATAGTATTGTTGAGCTGCTTGGATTTGACCATCATTACTGAATAAGCGTCTACGATTAGCTTGATCTGTTGATCGACCGTTTCCTTGGTTTTTCCTGTGCTAGTCCCGATAATCTGCGCCGACACGTAGTAGGGTTTAGCCTTTTCGAACAGGTCATCGGAAATCTTCCGATCACGGTCGTCTGCGGCGTTTTTGTTCAAGTAGCCAGACATTGCTACGAATAACGCTGCTCCCCGCGCCGCTACATAGGCCAATTCACTCGGGTCTGGATCCTGACTTTTCTCAAGACGTTCAATCGTCGGCGCAAGAGGCTTTAACTGAAGCTCTTCAGCTCGGACGGGATTGGCCAATACCCAGAATCCCAAGACGACAAATAAGATTATCGTTGAGCAACATGCTGCTTTTGGGCGCATAGGGTCACCCTATAAGGAGCAGCTGCCTATTCCAGTAATTTCGCACTATCGATATTTTCTGACTAGCTAGGCGGACTTCTTCGGATCGAGCAGTTAGGGTCGGAGGCCTCAGGCACGGGGTCGGTGCGTTACATGTTAATTCCGTGATTAGGCGCAGTCCGAGTTAACATGGATCACCCCGACCCCCTCGGATCGCCCCGCGGCGGCAATCCTCGCCACGCTCGTCTCGGTGTGCGCTCTGATCCTCGCTTCGCCAAAGGCGATTCAGGAAGTGAAGAAGTGTGGTTCCGCCGGAACTGACTGGACGCAGGTTGTTGATTTGCTTTTAGTAAGCGGGTATGGCGGCTCCGAAGCCTATTCCCTGTGAAAATTTGCGAGAGTTTCTCGAAAAGGTGCCTCCCGGCACTGAGGGTCTCGTCGCTTCAGGTGCCGAGTGGATTGAGGGCAATGTCTATCCCAAGATCAATCTGGAGCCAATAAAGCTATACTGCGCAGACCCTGACTGTGAGAAACTAACCTCGCACGATCCCGGATCCGGATACGGTAGTTTTGAAGCACGTTGCGGCGGGATAGCACCTTTCCAGGATGTATTCATTTCGTATATTTGCCGTCACTGCAAACGGACCGGGAGAATGTACTCCATCAGAGTAAGTGTTAAACCCAAGCCTCAGAAGGGATTTGGCGAGGTAGATTTGTTCGCCCGGAAATACGGTGAAAACCCGCGCTTTGGCCCGCCTACACCTGCAAAGCTGCGCCGGCTGATCGGCACCGATTTCCACTTGTACGAGAAGGGGCGTCAGGCTGAAACCCAAGGCCTCGGGATTGCGGCGTTTGCGTACTATCGTCGCGTTGTAGAGAACCAGAAGAATGCGCTAATCGGAGAGATTAAACGAGTGGCTGAGTACTTGGATGCTCCGGCGGAAATGATCGCTGATCTTGATCGGGCTCGGTCGGAAATCTCATTCGAGAAATCGGTCATGGCGATAAAAGGAGGTATCCCTAATGCGCTTTTGCTGAAGGGCGGGCACAACCCTTTGCAGCTTCTGCACACTGCTTTAAGCAAAGGCGTGCATGAAGACGACGACGCTGCCTGTCTTGAACTGGCCGGTGACATTCGCGCCGTCCTTGCAGACTTATCCGAACGCACACAAAAAGCTATGGAGGAGACCGCGGAACTGTCAGCGGCCGTCTCCCGTCTATTAGCCAAGACTGCTACCGGAAAAATCAAACCGAACGCGAACCCGCCGACTGTTTCATAGGTAAAGTTCCGCCGCGGCGAGTCGGACGGGGTCAGGCCGAACATTGTCACATTTAAGGCGCCGACTGGCGAAATACTCGAGGAGTTGAGAGCTGCCGCACCACACTGGCTTGCTGGCATCACGGCCCGGATTCGGTGTTCGCTGACATTTTTTGCATAAGTTGAGCGCGAGGCGTGTCTACCAAGGAGCCGTATCATCTCATCCATCCTCGATGTCTTCCGATCTTCTCCTGTTGCAGCGCTATCACCGCGACGGTGACGCTGCGGCGTTTCGTGAACTGGCTGCGGCACATGCCGGGATGGTGTTTGCCACGGCCCGGCGGGTGACGCGCGATTCGGCGCTGGCGGAGGACGTCGCGCAGGAAACGTTTCTCGAACTCGCCCGACACGCCCCGACGATCACCGAATCCGTCGGGGCGTGGCTCCATCGCGTCGCCACCCGGCGCGCGTACAATCTCATGCGCAATCTCGCGACGCGGCGGCGCAATGAAGAGGCCGCGGCTTCACTCTCGGTCGGACGCGAGGAGGCGACCTGGGAGGAGCTGGAGCCGTTGATCGACGAGGCGCTGGAGGAGCTGCCGGACAACCTGCGCGAGCCCGTGCTTGAACACTATCTGGGTGGACGCACCCAGCAGGAGGTGGCGACGAAGCTCGGCGTCAACCAATCCACGGTCTCGCGCTTGCTCGAGCGTGGGGTGGACGAACTCCGGGCCGCGCTCCGGCGTCGCGATGTGATCGCGGGGACAGCGCTGGCGCTCTATCTCACGCAGGACGCGAAATCCACGTCAGCGTCGCCGCATCTGCTGGACGTGCTCGCGAAACGGATCGCTGAAGGTGCTCGTCCGCTGCCGGTGGTCCAGTCAGCGACGTCGGCTGCTGCAGGGTGGAAAGCAATCGCCATCGCGGCAGGGGTGACGGTGGTGCTCGGAAGCCTTTTCCTCGTTGTGCGGCAACGCGCGCGTCCGACCGATGAGCCGCCGGCGACTGTGGCCGCCGGAACGTCCGCCGATGCTCCGCTCTCCGTTGCGAACGCGCAGCCACCGGCGATCGCGGCGCCGCCGGCGGAAACGTGGCCTCAGATGCTCCCAGTCGGCGCGGAGCTGCAGGTCGCGGCCTCGCTCACCGAATCGGTCGGCCCAGGCGGCGCGCGGACACTCACGGCGCCGCTGGTCAACGTCGCGGTCGGGGCTTCCGCGAATGTCGTCACGGGCGACCGGCGTTTGGTCGTGATCCCGACCGCCCAGGCCGACGGCAATGTCGGGCTGCGCGTGCGCCTGTTTGAGGCCTCGGCTGCTGCCGAGGCGTCGCCCATCGTCGAGTTCACGCTCGCCACGCCGCTCGACATCTCAACGGAAGTGAAGAATGGCGCCTCCGTGTTGACGGTCACGGTCACGCGCCGGCCGGAGCTCGAAGCGTCCTCGATGGCCAAGCCGAGTGCTGCTCCGACGAGTTGGGATCCCTGATTGCGGATCGGATGATTTCGGCGGCGCGGGTTGCCCTCAACGCGCAGGTTCGAAAACGCCGGACCGACGAGCCACCGCGTTGAGGGCAACGCGGTCCACCTCAGCCGGCGGCGAACCCCGATGATCGCGTCGCATGCATAATTCGCAGTTGGGCGGTGTCCTGTGGGTGATGAAAAAAACCTCCGCTCTCCGTTTTCTCGCTCTTGCACTCGCCCTCGCCACGGTCGCAGCCGCCGCGACCCCGGCGCGTATTCTCAACGACACCGCCCACGGCGAAGGTCCGCATCATCCGGAGATGCAGGCGCTCGCAAAAAAACACTGGTTGGAGATCTCCGATTCGAAGGCCGAGCTGACGCCTGAATTGCTCGCCAGCGTCCGACTGCTCTATCTGCGGGCGCCTTCCACCGCGTTTTCCGAGAGGGAGAAGGCGGCGGTGATTGAGTTCGTCCGCAAAGGCGGCGCGCTCCTGCTGGTGCTGGACGAGGACCTGCGGCAGTCGCTCGCGAAGACCGGCGTCAACGACCTCATCGCTCCGTTCGGCGTCCGGCTGACCGGCGACCTGCCGTACCTGCACAACCGCGGCGGGCTCGCGATTGCAGGCGAGATCAACGCGGCCAATCGCGAACTGCCTTACAGCGGAGGGCGCGCGGTCGAAGGTGGAATGCCCTTTGCCTTTGTGCTCGATCGCGAGGGCAAGCCGGCGGAGGCGTTTGCCACGCGCGTGAAGGTGGAGGGCGGCGGCCGCATCGTCGTGATGGGCGAGGGCATGGCTTCCATCTTCCTCGGCAAGCCCGAGGGCGTGCGCCTGACCGGCAAGGATCGCGATGCGGTGGGTACCGTCTATTGGGGCAAGGACAGCGCGCTCTTCATGGACGAAGTGATCGCTTGGCTGGTGAAGTGACGGACGGCCTTCTCTCTGGGCAAGGCCGGACCGTGGTCGGCGACCCCAGCTACACCCAAGACATGAAAAAGCCCGGCGCGTTTCGGCGCCGGGCTTGTGGGAGAGCGAACTACGCTTGGTCTTACGAATCCCGACGCGACGTGCCGAAGTCGAAGGTCCAGGTTTCGAAGGCGTTGACCTTCTTGCCGGCCTTGCGTGGGGCGTCGAAGCGCCACTGGCGGACGGCAGCGAGCGCGGCCTGCGCGAACTCCGGGGCGTCGGCGGCGGTCACGACCGGGATGCGGACCTTGCCATCGGTGTCGACAAAGAAGCTGACGGAGGCGGTGCCCTTGACGCCGCGACGCGCGAGCTCGGCCGGGAACGCAGGCATCGGTTGGGTCTTGGCCGCAGGCGCGCGATCAAGCTCGGCGAACGTGATCACCTTGATCTGGTCGGGGCGGACCGGCATCTCGGGCCGACCAACGTAGATCGTCGGCATCAGAACCGACGTCAGTGAATCCATCGCGAACTGGATGCGCACGATCGGCACCTGCGTGGCGATCGCGGGCACGCCCTCGGTCAACGGGGCGAAACGCCAAACCTTGGTCGCCTCGGTCGCGGCATCGCTGAAGCGGTAGTGCGTCGACTCAAGCACGAGCACATCGGCGACTTCGCCGGCGGCGTTGCGCTCAATCGCCATCGCGACCGTGCCCTCGGTCAGGCCGATCTGCTGCAGGTAGCTCGGATACTCCGGCAGCGCGAACTTGATCAGGCTCAGCTGATCCGCGGCCTTTTGGTTGGAGAGTTCGGACGCGTGGGCGAAGCCGAACGGCGCGAGCAGCGCCGTGCAAAGCAGGAGAACGGAGCGGGGTGAAGGGGTTGCTTTCATGGGTGTGATCATGCGCGCGAAGTCCGCGGACGCAAGGCGGGCTCGGATAATCAGGTTTAGCTGATCTATTGCAATTAATTGATGATGAAATGGTTGAGTGGATAATTGGACCCACGCGCGATGCGTCGAAACGCCGTCGGGGCGAGCCGAAACGCCTCAATAGCCCCACGGAGCGGGCGGGGCAGGCAGGGGTTTGGTCAGGTCGAAGACGATGCGCAGCGAGTGTCCGACTTTCGGCCAGTGAACGCCGTAGGCCAGGGTGGTGTCGCTCATGAAGTCGATGAACCAGAAGTTGTCGAAACGGTCGGGCAGGATGCTCGTCGTGTGCGCGTCAGCGGGGAAGGTCTGACGCGTGGCGAGTCCGGGCGAAGGGGCGTCACCGCCGTACTCGGTGATCGCCTCGACCTTGCCGTTGGCGTCGCGGTGATCGTGTTTCAGGCGCAGCGTGCCGTTTGTCTTGGTGAGGATCCAGTTGCGGGAACGGTTGTCGCCGACGTGCATCGCGATGTGCATGCGGTTGTCACTCGCCTCGCGCACGTGGACGATGATCGTCTGCCCGGCGAGGCGGTTTTGATAGTAAGCCGTGGCGTCGTCGAGCCGACCGGGGTAGGCCTTGCCGACGTGCGCGCGGAGGCGGTTCCAGAAGGCGAGTTGCTCCGGTGCGAGCTCACCGGGTGCGCGTTTCACCGCCGGCGCGGCAGGCACGGCCGGTGGTGAGGCCGGAGCGGCGCCGTGCGCGATAAGCACGGCAGACAGAAACAAAAGAGTGACGGGGGCGAATTTCATGGGGCAGGAGAGGAATGCCGTTAAGGTAAAGTGCCTTCCTGCCCCCGAAACGGCGGGTGCGTCGGTGGCGCGATCAGCGGGAAGTCGGCCCGAAATTAAACGTCCAGGTGCCAATGGCGATCACGGGCTTGCCGCTGAGCTGCGGCGGTTCGAAACGCCAGTTGGCCAGCACGCCGAGGGCCGCTTCGGCGAATTCAGGGCCTGAGGCCGACGTGACCGTGGGCAGGCGGACGCGCCCTTCGGTGTCGACGTAGAAACGGACGGCGGCCGTGCCGGGGACGGGCTTGGCGCGGAGCGCCGCCGGGTAGGCCGGCATGGGCTGGGCGAGGGCGGTGGGGGCGCGATCCAGATCGGAGAAGGTCGGCAGCACGATGGTGGGCGGCACGGGGGTCGTCGTTGAGGCCGTGCGCATCGCCTGGAAGTCAGGGACGGAAATCATGACGACACCCGTCGACACGAACTGGAATCGGATCACCGTCGGTCCCGAGCCGATCGTCGCCAGCGTGGGCTGTCCGGCTTTGGGCGCGGCAAACTGCCAGGCGCGGATCGCACGGTTGACCGAATCAATAAAACGCGGGTCAGACGCACTCAGCACGAGAAATTCGCCAACCGGGCCTGCGGCCGCCTGCCGGGTCTCAAGCGCGACAATGACCGTGCCCTCCGCGATCCCCGCCTGACGGACACCCGGTGGGTACTCCGGCAGGGCGAAGCGCGACAGATTGAGGGTCGCAATGGCCTCTTCATTCGAGGCAAGGGCCCGCGCCGGTGCGGCGAGGAGCGAGATGATGGCGCAAAGGGTCAGCAGATGGCGTTTCATGGAGGGGAATGGACAGATGTCACAGCGTAAGAACCGCAATGAGGGGCGTTCATTCCCGGACTGTCCGCATCAAACGCCTTTTCGGTATCCGAATCGGATTGCGCCGACCGGCCCGAAGCCGACAAACGCAAGGCGCGCATGGCCACGTCCTCTCATCCGCCTCCTCGTCGTCCCCTGACCATTCCCCGCTGGGTCTGGCCGGTGGCGCTTGCGATTGGGATTTCGACGGTTTCGGGGCAGTCGAACGTGCCGTCACCGCAAATTGTTAATTTTGACAAGGTCGCGCACCTGCTCGTGTTCGGCCTGCTTGGCACCTTGATCGCCCGGGTTGAGGGCATTTCCCGCTGGCCGGGGCTGGGGGTTGGTTGGGCCGTTGTGCTGGCGTCGGCCTTTGGCGGGTTGGACGAGTGGCACCAAAGCTACACTCCGGGGCGCTACGTCGAGTTCGCCGACTGGGTTGCCGACACTGTGGGGGCCGCGCTGGCGGTGACGTTGTATGCCCGCTGGGGCTGGTACCATCGGCTGCTTGAGCTGCCGGTGGGATCGCGCAAGCGTCGGGTTGAAACCGCGGTGCCGACCGTGCCTGATACCAAGCCATGACCCCGACGCAGGCCGACGCACGCATCCAGCACCTCCGGGCGGAGGTGGCGCATCACGACCGCCGCTATCATGGCCAATCAACGCCGGAGATCAGCGATTTTGAATACGACCGGCTGAAGCGCGAACTCACGGACCTGGAGACGCAATTTCCGCAATTCCGGTCCGACGCCTCGCCGACTGCGCAGGTTGGCGATGACCGCACTGAGGGCTTTGTCACCTACCGCCACCGCGAGCGGATGATGAGCCTCGACAACACTTACTCGGAGACCGAACTCCGGGAATTCGACGCGCGGCTGGTGAAACTCCTGGGCCGGCCGACGCTGGCCTACGTGGTTGAGCCTAAGATCGACGGCCTTGCCGTCAGCGTGACGTATGAACAGGGCAAGTTGGTGCGGGCGGTGACGCGCGGGAATGGCGTCGAGGGTGACGATATCACGGTCAACGCGCGGACGATCGCGACGCTTCCACGCGAGTTGAAAGTGTCGCCGGGCGGACCGGCGATTCCAGAGGTGATCGAGATCCGCGGAGAGATTTTCCTGACGCTGGCTGAGTTTGAGCGAATCAATCGTCTGCGCGAGGAGGCCGGGGAGGCGCTCTACGCGAACCCGCGCAATCTGGCTGCGGGCACGATTAAACAGCTCGATCCGCGCGAGGTCGCGTCCCGCAAGCTGGAGATTGTGCTCTACGGCGTGGGCGCCTGCGAGCCAGCGTCGGCGCGGCCCGCGACGCAGCACGGATGTCATGAGGCGGTGCGCGCCTGGGGTCTGCCGACCGTGGAAAAATTCTGGCGCGTGAACGGCCCCGACGAAGTCTGGGCCGCCGTGCAGGAACTCGATGGGCTGCGCGACTCCTTTGCCTATGCCACGGACGGCGCCGTGGTGAAGCTCGACTCCATTCCCCTGCAACGCGAGGCCGGCGTGACGAGCAAGGCGCCGCGTTGGGCGATGGCCTACAAGTTTGCGGCGGAACGGGCGGAGACGCAGCTCAAGGCGATCACGATTCAGGTCGGACGCACGGGCGTGCTCACGCCGGTGGCCGAGCTTGAGCCGGTGCAGCTCGCGGGCTCGACCGTGTCGCGGGCAACGCTGCACAACGGAAACGAGATCGCGCGCAAGGACATCCGCGTGGGTGATTTTGTCTTCGTGGAAAAGGCGGGCGAAGTCATCCCGGCGGTGATCGCGGTGAACCTTACCAAGCGGAAGCCGGAGTGCGTGCCGTATGTGTTTCCGGAGAAATGTCCGGTCTGTGCCACGCCGGTGATCCAGCCGGAGGGCGAGGTCGCGACGCGCTGTCCGAATTACGAATGCCCGGTGCAGGTGCGCCGGCGCGTGCAGCATTTCGCGTCCAAGGCCTGCGTCGACATCGACGGGCTGGGTATCGCGATGGTGGATGTCCTCGTCGAGAAGGGCTGGGTGCGCAGCATTCCCGACATCTACCGTCTGCGCCGCGAGGATCTTCTCTCGCTGGGCAAGAGCGTGGAGAAATCCACGGACAATCTCCTGGCGGCGATCGAGGCGAGCAAACGCGCGGAGCTCTGGCGTTTCATGCACGGCCTCGGCATCACGCACGTCGGCGCGGCGGCGGCGAAGGATCTCGCGCGGCGGTTTGGTTCCCTCGAGGCGCTGACCGAGGCGAAGTTTTCCGATTTCGTCGGGGAAAAGAAGGCCAGCCTGATCGAGGGCATCGGCGAGACGATGGCGCTGGCGATCCTTGAACATTTCAACGAGCCGAGAAATCGGACGCTCGTTGCCGAGTTGTCAGCGCTGGGGGTGCGACCGCAGGCCCCGGCGCAGGCCGCGCCGACGGGCACGGCGCTGGCGGGCAAGACCTTTGTCCTGACGGGGACGCTGCCGACGCTCACACGCGAGGCCGCGACCGAGAAAATCGAGTCCGCCGGCGGCAAGGTCAGCGGCAGCGTGAGCAAGAAGACGAGCTACGTTCTGGCCGGCGAAGAGGCGGGTTCAAAACTGGAAAAGGCCCGCACGCTGGGCGTGACCGTGATCGACGAGGCCGAGTTCCTGCGCCTGCTTGGCTGAACGATGGAGCTGGCCTCGCTGAGGCCGGTTTGAAGGTGGCGCGCGTTGTCCCTAACGCGTGGGATGGCGGGGCGTGAGACGGTCCACGAACCAACGGGTTGAGGGCAACCGGTTATACCTCGATCTAAGGCCCGGGTCAGCGACCCCGGCTACACCAGGCACACACTCACACCACCGGCTTGGCCAGCAGCTTCAGGCCGACCACGCCGCTGACGATGAGGAGGACGCAGCCGATGCGGGCGATTTCGCGCGGTTCGCCGAGGAAGAGCATGCCGATGATGGCCGCGCCAGCGGCGCCGATGCCGGTCCAGACGGCGTAGGCGGTGCCGACTGGGAGGTGCTTCATCGCGAGAGAGAGCAGGAAGAAGCTCGCGAGCATGAAGGTGAGGGTGAAGACGCTCGGCCAGAGCTTGGTGAAGCCCTCGGTCGATTTGAGTCCGACCGCCCAGACGATTTCAAGCAGGCCGGCGATGACGAGATAGATCCATGCAGTGTTCATGACGAGGAGCCCGTCGATGACTCGGACGGACAACGAGGATGATGACATGAGCGGACGAACCGCCCGGTGACGGCGCCTACGGAAGAGACTTCCGCCATCGGCACCTGACATGGCTGGGTGCAGCGCAACACAGGCGGGTGGGGAAATACAGCCCTATTTCATTGGCTCCGAATCGTTCTCATTCTCGTTATCGTTCTCCTCTGATTCCGGATTCGAGAACGAAGAACGAGAACGATTCCGGCAACGGGCGGGGGCCGCGATTGACAGCCTCCCGCCCGCCGCCTTGGCTCGCGGCGCATGACGCACAACCCCGGTGTCGATGCCCCCACGCGGCTGCTCAGCACGCTGCGCTATGTCGGGCCCGGTCTCATTCTCACGGCGGGCATTGTTGGCACTGGTGAACTGGTGCTGACGCCGCGCGTCGCGGCGGAGCACGGCTTCTCTCTCCTCTGGCTGATCGTGCTCGGCTGCATGGTGAAGGTCTTTGTGCAGATCGAACTCGGTCGGCAGGCGGTCGCAACCAGCGCGACGACGCTGCAGGCGCTCGACAGCCTGCCCGGGCCGCGCGCCCGCGTATCGTGGATCATGTGGATCTGGCTGCCGGTGTTCATCGCTATGATTTCGGTGATCGGCGGCATCCTCGGCGGCACGGCGGAGGTGCTGCGCATGGCCGGGGTGAATTTGCCGATGCCCGTGATGGTGATTGCGCTGGGTGCGATTTGTTCCGTGCTGCTGGGGCTCGGGCGCTACGCCCTGATCGAACTCGCCTGCACCGCGATGGTGGCGGTGTTCATCGTCGCCACGGGTATCGCGCTGGTGCTGCTGCAGGGGACGGAGTTCCGCATCACCGGGTCGAACCTCGCCGAGGGGTTCAGCTTCCGGATGCCGGACAATTTCGCCTCGGTCTTCGCGACCTTCGGCCTGATCGGCGTCGGCGCGGCCGAGCTGATCTACTATCCGTACTGGTGCCTGGAAAAGGGCTACGCCCAACGAGTCGGACCGCGGGGCGGTTCCAGCGAAGCGTGGCTGGCCCGGGCGCGCGGCTGGCTGCGGGTGATGCGGGTCGATGCGTGGTGTTCGATGGCGGTCTACACCTCGACGACGGCTGGTTTCTTCCTGCTCGGGGCCGCGGTGCTGCACGCCAAGGGCCTGAAGGTGTCGAATGCGGACATGATTCCCACGCTCGCTCAGATGTACGTGGAAACCTTTGGGCCATTTGGCCATTGGGTCTTCATCGTGGGGGCGGTGGCCACGCTGTACTCGACGGCGTTTGCCGGAACGGCGTCCAATGCACGCCTGCTGGCGGATGCGCTCGGGCTCTTCGGTCTCGCGAAGCACAACGACGCTCCGGCCTACCAGGCCCGGGTCCGCTGGTGTGCGATCGGGCTGCCCGCGTATGCGGCGGTGGTTTACCTGATCTGGCCGCAGCCGGTGACGTTGATCATGATCAGTGGCATCGGGCAGGCGATCCTGCTGCCCTTCCTCGGGGGCGCGGCGGTTTACTTCTATTTCAGGCGACTGGAGCCCGGGCTGCGGTCAGGGAAGATCTGGGCCACGCTGCTCTGGATCTCCGCCGCCAGTCTCGTCTCGGCGGGATTGTGGCAGCTCTACGAGCAGGTCAGCCGGCTGCTGGGCTAGCCTTCCCAAACCATTCCTGAATCAGCCGCAAGAAGGTACAGGAGGCGCAAAAAACGGAGATGAGATTCCTCATCTGAGGTCTCTTTGCGCTTTCTTGCGCCTCTTTGCGGCTAACCTCCGGTGCTGATGGGCTCATCAGCGATCCGGCTCAGAATCCCTTTTTCTGCAGGGCGGCGCTGAGTTCCTGCATGAACGCCTGGCCGTCGGCCGGGCTCGGGCGGTAGCCGGGCTGACTGATGTCGGTGAAACCGGGGCGTCCGTAGTTGTCCACGATCCACTTGCCCGTGACGCCGTCGCTGAAGGTGACCGTTCCGCTGGCCATGGCGCCCGGCATGAGCGTCACTGCGTCGACTTCAACCGTGACGGCTCCACCCGCTGGCGGGAGATCATCCTCCAGCGCTTCGGGCGGGAGGCCGGCGTCGGCGTCGTCAGCGGCGGCCTCATCCGCGGCCTGAGGGCCGGGTTTCGCCGGTGAACCGGCGGGGGCCTGAGCGGCGGCTTTGGCGGCCGTCTTGGAAAGATCCGAGGCGTCGACCTTGGGCGCGGGGTCCTTGAGCGCGAGGTTCAGGTCATCGACAAGGAAGCGCACATCCATGTAGGTCATGGTGACCTTGAACTGGTCGAGGAGCTTCTTCTGCACGGTCGAGAGGTTGTCGCCGGCGGCGACCCAACCGGACACGGACTGTTTTTGCTCGGGAGTGAGGGACATGGGAAGGGAAAGGGAGAGTGGAACGAAGACCTTAGGGGTCTCTCGGGCCATGGCAAGTGGGCCGAAGGGCACAAAAAAGCCCCGATGGGTTACATCGGGGCGAAGGGACGAAGGATAGACTGGCTCAGCGGCTGAGCTGTGCCTTGAGGAATTCCACGCTGCCGCGGGTGGCGGCGTCCTGCTCCATCATGTTGTCCACGGCCTTGCAGGCGTGGATGACGGTGCCGTGGTCGCGGCCGCCGAAGGCATCACCGATCTCCTGGAGGGAGTGCTTGGTGAGCGTGCGGGTCAGGTACATCGCGATCTGGCGGGGGATGGCGATGTTGTTCGGGCGGCGCTTGCTCGTCATGTCGCTGTGACGGAGCTGATAGTGGTCGGCGACGCGCTTCTGGATGGTCTCGATGGTCAGGACCTGCTGGGCCTGCTCCATCAGCACGTCCTGCAGCAGCATCTCGGCGCTGGCGATGTCGAGCGTCTTGCCGGTGAGGGCGGAGTAGCTTGCGACCTTGATCAGCGCGCCTTCGAGGCGGCGGATGTTCTTCGAGATATTCTGCGCGATGAAATTGATGACCGGGGCCGGGACCTCGAGCTTGAGCGAGGCGGCCTTGGTGCGAAGGATGGCGACGCGCGTCTCAAAATCAGGCGCCTGGATGTCGGCCGGCAGGCCCCACTCGAAGCGGGACACGAGGCGGGACTCGAGCTTCAGGATCTCGGAGGCGCGACGGTCGCTGGAGAGGACGATCTGTTTTCCGGACTCGAACAGGTCGTTGAAGGTGTGAAAGAACTCTTCCTGGATGCGCTCCTTGCCACCGAGGAACTGCACGTCGTCCAGCAGGAGGACATCGACGTTGCGGTAGCGCTGGCGGAACTTGACGAGGGCGTTCTCCTGCAGGGCCTGGATGAACTCGTTGGTGAACTTCTCGGTCGAGAGGTACGTGATCCGGGCGTCGGGGTTGTTGCGCAGGATGGCGTGCCCGATGGCGTGCATCAGGTGCGTCTTGCCCAGCCCGGTGTCACCGTAGATGAACAGCGGATTGTAGGCTTGGGCCGGAGCCTGGGCGACCGCGCGGGCGGCGGCCTGGGCCATCTGATTGTTGTTGCCGACGACGAAGGTCTCGAAGGTGTTGCGCGGATTGAGCGTGCCGGCGTAGGCGTTGCGCTCCTCGCTGCCGCGACCGCCGGTCGAACGGCGCGTCTGGGCACGGGGGGCGCGGGGTGCGGCGGCCTCGGTCTGGCTAATCGGGGAGGCGCCGTGGCCGCCGATGACCTTCTTCAGCTTGACGGAAACGGCACGACCGGAGGTCAGGCGCAGGCGCTGGACGATCAGATCGAGGTAGTTGTCGTTGATCCAGATCGCCGCAAAGTCGTTGGGCACGCCCAAGGTCAGGCTGTCCTCGGTCGCCTCAAGGCACACGATGGGCTCAAACCACAGCTGATAAACGTCCTCAGGGAAGAGACCCTTGAAGTCACATTTAACGGTTTCCCAGAGGCTGGGAGACGAAGACAGAGAAGGCATGAACTGGAGGGCGTGGCGCGGGTTTATTCACAAATCGCCCGGAGGGGGACTTTCAGGCACGCCCGAGGGACAGCGTCCGGCCACGAATCCAGCAGCAAAAGGGTGAGGCGGTCATCACGAAAAAAGGGAAAATGAGAAAAAGATGGTAAACTGGTGAAGACCATGCGGTTGGCATGCAAAGCTGCGGGCAGGGCGGACGAAAGTCCAAAGGGTGTGTGAAAGAACCGGACGACAGCAGAGGGCTATCGGTAAAGACGTCGCAGTAACGTGTAAGCAAAATGGGGTTTCAAGAGCAACTTTCCAACAAGTTATTCACACTCCCCGTGCGCATAACTTTCACGCCACTTTGGGGTTGCCAAATGGCGGGGTTGTCGTGCGCGGATTCAGGGATTCGTTCTTGTAAGGGGGTGGTCACTACACCCGGCCGTCTGTACGAGGGAAACCAGCCGGAGCGCGGTCTTGTTACGGTAGTGTGACGGCGGTTACGAAACCGCCACGGGGTCCGGATCAACCCACTTTCCGTGCTCCTTGATGAGGGAAATCAGGCGCTCATCGGCCTCACTTTGGGGCAGGTTGTACTGCACGCAGGTCTTGCCGACGTAGAGGTTGATCTTTCCGGGGGCGCCGCCGACGTACCCGAAGTCGGCATCGGCCATCTCACCCGGACCGTTCACGATGCAGCCCATGATGGCGAGCTTCACGCCCTTGAGGTGGCTGGTCTTTTCGCGGATCCGCTGGGTGGTGGTCTGCAGGTCGAAGAGGGTGCGGCCGCAGGACGGGCAGGCGACGAACTCCGTCTTGGAGATGCGGGCGCCGGCGCCCTGGAGGAGATTGTAGGTGAGCTTGGTCGCCCGGGTTGGGTCTGCCTCGGTCTCGACGCTCACCAAATCACCGACGCCGTCGCAGAGCAGGGAGCCGGTCAGGATGGAGGCCTCGAGGAGTCGGGAGAGGAACGACGGGTCGGGTTTGAGTGCGACCTCCGCGGTATTGCGGATCCAGAGCGGGGCCTTCGAACCCGCCTGCTTCAACGCCTCGACCAGCGCGCGGTAGCGTCCGATCGGGTGAGGGCCAGCGGGCTGGGGCCGGAGACTCGAGCTGAGAACGGAATGGGTGACCAGCAGGCCGGTGTCGCCGAGGGCCTGGAGAGCGGGCGCGAGCGCGGTGACGGCTTCGGCGGTCGTACTGAGGGCGAGCGCGTGACCATGACGCCGCACAAGCGTGGCCCAAGTCGTGAGCGCGGTGGCGTCGGCCGGGCCGAACTCGCGCAGGATGACGATCCGAGCCTTGGCTGCCGCGAGGACGGGTTCGAGGTCGGCGGGTGTCAGGTTGGCGGCGAGTTCGAGGACGAGAAAACGGGTCGTCAGTCCGGCGGTGGCTGCGGGCAGGGCCGCAAGGTCGGCCGGGGAGGTGATCGCCACGAGCAGACCCTCGGCAGGGGTCTCCTTGAGGCGAGGCGAAGCGAGCTCCGCGCCGGCCGCCGCGAGGGCGGCAACCGAGGCCGCGCGAACGATCACGCGCGGCGGCTGCTCGGGACCAACGACGCAATCATCGGCGAGGATCACCTTGGCCGTCTCGCGCTTGTTGAAATGGAAAGGATCGATCGAGTCGGCTGGCGCCGACTCGAAATGACCAATGACCAATGACGAATGACCAATGCTGCCCTCGGGAGCGGCGGCAATTTCATTGGTCATTGGGAATTGGTCATTGGTCATTCCCAGTGGCGCTTTGCGCCACTGGCTCATCGCCTTATCCGCCAGAGCACGCGCCACGGGGACCTCGTACACGCTGTCCTCGGTCAGGGACACGCGGAGGGTGTCGCCCAAGCCATCGAGGAGGAGGCTGCCGATGCCGATGGCGCTCTTGATGCGGCCGTCCTCGCCGTCGCCGGCCTCGGTCACGCCGAGGTGGAGCGGGTAGCGCATGCCTTCACGGTTCATGCGGTCGACCAGCAGGCGGTAGGCCTCGATCATGACCTTTGGGTTCGAGGCCTTCATCGACAGGATCATCTGATCGAAGCCGTGGGACTGGCCGATGCGCAGGAACTCCAGGGCGCTTTCCACCATGCCGAGCGGCGAGTCGCCGTAGCGGTTCATGATGCGGTCGCTGAGCGAGCCGTGATTCGTGCCGATGCGCAGGGCGCGGCCGAGGACCTTGGCGCGTTTGACCAGCGGCGTGAACGCTTCGTACAGGCGCTGCAGTTCCCGCTCGTAGTCCGCGTCAGTGTACTCGCGGACGGCAAATTTTTTCTTGTCGGCGTAATTGCCCGGATTCACGCGGACCTTTTCCACGTGCTCAACCGCCTCCATCGCGGCCTGGGGCAGGAAATGGATGTCGGCGACGAGCGGGATGTGCCCGAAACCGGCGGCGGTCAGGCCGGCGCGGATGTCCTTGAGGCACTTCGCGGCCTGCACGTTGGGTGCGGTGACGCGGACGATCTCGCAACCGACCTCGGCGAGGGCGACGGACTGCTTCACCGTCGCGGCGACATCCTGCGTGTCGCTCGTCGTCATGGACTGAATCCGCAGCGGATTGAATCCGCCTACGCCGACGGTGCCGACCTTCACCTCAAGGGTCGGGCGGCGCAGCGTCTGGAAACGGGAGAGGCTGTAGGACATCAGGGAAGGAAGTAAAAGGCAGGTCGGGGCAAGTGACAAGAATCGGAGCGATCGGAGATGGGTGTAGCCGGGCTCGCTTAGCCCGGTCGGATTGGCTTTCGCTGTCGTTGCTCAATCGCCGGGCTCAGCGAGCCCGGCTACACCCATCCGCTTATTTACCCGTCGCGGGTGCCGTTTCTTCCGTCGGAGCCGGGGGCGCCACGTCGCGCACGATCCGGCGGATGTCGAAGAAGCTCACGTAGAGGATCATCGAGAACAGCAGGACCATGAAGACGCTCTGGGTCGTCACGATGAAATTGGGCGGCAGCGCCTGCCCGCGCAGGCGTGCGATCGTGGCGAAGAGCATGTGGCCACCGTCGAGCACCGGGATCGGCAGGAGGTTGAAGATCGCGAGGTTGATGTTCACGAGGATCGTGAACCACAGGACCATCCGGATGTCGGCCTGGGCCGCGAGGTGGAAGACGCGGATGATGCCAACCGGGCCGCTCAGCTTGGAGATGCCGATGTCGGACTGGGGATTGATCAGGCTGCCGAGCGTGCGGAACGTCATGCTGACGTGGGCGGTGAACTGCTTGATCGGATTCGGATAAACCATCTGCTGGTCGGTGGTCAGGGCCACGCCGAGCTCCGCCGGATCCTTCGCATCCGCGAGGGCGGGGAGCGTGACCTGAACCGTCTGTTCGCCGCGCTTCACGCCGAGCACGATGTCGCGGGCGCGGTGGGCGGTCAGGTATTCGACGTAGGTCTGGACGTTGAGCACGGGCGTGCCGTCGAGAGCAAGCAGACGGTCCTGCGGTTGGAGGCCGATGCGGGCGGCGGCCGAGTCGGCCTGCACGGAGTGGACAACGAGTTCGTAAGCCGGCGCGATGCCGACGCGGCGGACCTGCTCGTCGCCCGAGAGCAGGGGATTGATCACGATGTCCTGCAGCTGGCCATCGCGTTCGATCGTGAACGTCGAGGTCCGGCGTCCGTCGGCGGTGCGGCCGGCGCTGGTCACGAGCGTTTGCATAAGCTCCTGCCAGTCGGAGATCGCGCGGCCGTCGATGGCGCGGACCGTATCGCCCAAGCGGAGGCCGGCGACCGAGGCGGGGCTGGGCACCTCGGTGCCGTCGGCGAGGGCGAGCGTCGGCACGATGTAGCCGATGCGGGTGGTCGCCTGGTCGCTGCTGGTGGGCTGGCCGGCGACCCAGATGATGCAGGCGAGGAGGAAGGCGAAGATCAGGTTAAAGGTCGCGCCGGCGGCGAAGACGATGATCTTGGTCGAGTAGCTGATGGGCGCGAGGCGCTTGAGGTCGGCCTCGGTCTCGCCTTCGATTCCGCGCATGTCGGCGAGCTGGGGCAGGGCGACATAGCCGCCGAGGGGCAGCCAGGAGAGCCGGTATTCGACGCCGTCCTTACCCTTCCAGGAGAAGATCTTGGGACCGAAACCGATGGAAAAACGGTCGACGTGAACCCCGCGGCGGCGCGCGGCGAGGAAATGACCGAGTTCGTGGACAAAAATGGACCCGCCAAAGAAGAGAACGATCAGGAAAATCGCCCAGAGGTTGGAGAAAAGCGCGGTAATCAGGTCCATGATGGGTGTGAGGGACCAACTTGGCTCGGCCAAGGTCTCCAGTCAAACCGAGGTCCGCGCTTGGCCGCTAAAAAGCGGTGAACCGCCGCCCCGGGCCGATGGGCCGCAGGGATTACGCTCGTTTGAGCGCACCCGTCGCAATCCGGCGGGCTTCGAGATCGATGGCGCGCACGGTCGCCAGGTTGCTGGCCTCGGGCGGACGGTAGGTCTCGAGGGTGCGCTCGACAACGACCGGGATATCGAGGAAAGGCAGGCGATGGTCGAGAAAGGCGGCGACGGCGATCTCGTTGGCGGCGTTGTACACTGCCGGGGCGGCACCACCGGCAGTCATGCTGGCCTTGGCCAGGCGCAGCATCGGAAAACGGGTCTCGTCGACTGGGCGGAAATCCAGTTGCAGCCATTTGTCGAGCGCGAGCGGCGACTCGACGCCCGGGGCGCGGTCCGGGTGGAGCAGGGCGTGCTGGATCGGGAACGTCATCGAGGGCGGGCAAAGCTGCGCGAGCATGATGCCATCGGTGAACTCCACCAGGCTGTGCACGATGCTTTGCGCGTGGAGCACGGCTTGGCACTGCTCGGCACGGAGGCCGAACAGGCACTGCGCCTCGATCAGTTCGAGGCCCTTGTTGGCGAGCGTGGCCGAGTCGACGGTGATCTTGGGCCCCATCGCCCAGTTCGGGTGCTTGAGGGCGTCGGCGGGCGTCACGCTGCCGAGCCGCTCAAGGGGCCAGTCACGGAAGGCGCCGCCTGATGCGGTCAGGACGATGCGTGACACCGTGGACGGCGCGCGGCCTTCGAGACACTGGAAGAGGGCGTTGTGCTCGCTGTCGACGGGCAGTAGCCGGCCTTTGCTGGCGCGAGCGGCGGCCATCACGAATTTTCCGCCAAGGACGAGGACTTCCTTGCTGGCGAGCGCGAGGTCCTTGCCGGCGTCGAGTGCGGCGAGGGCGGGCTCGAAGCCGGTTGTGCCGACGACGGCGAGCAGCACGATGTCCGCCTCGGGCAGGGCCGCGAGGACGGACAGCCCCTCGGCGCCGCGGTGGAGCGTCACGGTTGCCGGGAAGAGCCCCGCGGCCTGGGCCGCATCGGCGGCCGAAGTGTCGTAGAGCCCGACATGACGCACCGTCGGGAAACGGCCGGTGATCTCGGCGAGCGACTTGAAGCGGCTGTGCGCGGCGACCGCGACGAGTTCGAGGCGATCGGGGTGCGCGGCGATGACGCGCAGGGCGTTTTCACCGATGGAGCCGGTGGCGCCGAGCAGGACAACGCGTTTGGGACGGGAAGGGGACGAGGACATCGTTCGCGAGGTCGGTTCGCGCGATCCGTTCGAAGCGAACGCCGCGCAGCGCCGGAGACTAGAGCAGGGCGAAAATCACGGATCCGACCGGGGCCGTCAGGATCAGGCTGTCGGACAGGTCGAAGACCCCGCCGATGCCCGGGATGGTTTTACCGGCGTCCTTCGCGTCGGCGCGGCGCTTGATGATCGATTCGACCAGATCGGAGACGATGGCGAGGGCGCCGATCGGCAGAGCAATCAGCGCGGCGAGCAGCGGGGTGAGTCCGGTCGGCAGATGGGCCGCGCCGAAATGGGCGATGCCGGCGCCGACGAGCGCGGAGGTCAGCAGGCCGCCGGCGGCGCCTTCCCAGGTTTTCTTGGGGCTGATGTTGGGCGACATCTTGTGCCGGCCGAAGGCGAGACCGGCGAGGAGGGCGCCGACGTCACAGAATTTGGAGACCGCGATCAGCCAGACAGCCAGCAGTACGCCCGTGTGTTCAGAGGGACCCTCGATCAGGATGATGCGCACGAGGAAGTGCAGCATGAAAGGCACGTAGATCACGCCGAAGAGCGTCCAGCCGAGCGTCTCCACGCGGTTCTGCGCGTCGCGTTCGCCAAGAATGCGGATCGAGAAAACAATGACCGAGAGGGCCACCAGTTCCAGCGCTCCGACGCCGTAGGTTTCGAGGTACTTGGGCGCGAGGGTGAGGAAGCTGCCGAGGACGATGCCGAAGCGGTCAAACGGATTGACCCCCAGTCGGCGGACCAGGCCGTAGAATTCACGCAGGGTGAGGGCGGCGATCAGCGTCAGCAGCCAGACGCCGCCGGTGGCGCCGAATACGCCGATGCTGACCAGCACAATGGTCCAGAGCAGGAAGGTACTGAAAATACGTTGGCCCACGAGAGGGTCGGAAACAGCGGCAGCGCGACGCGCTTAGCGCGTGGTGGGGGCGGGCTTGACCTGCGCGCTGGTCTGGCCGAACCGGCGTTCGCGCTGCGCGTAGGCGGCGACGGCGGAGGCGAGATCAGCCTTGGTGAAATCGGGCCAGAGCACGGGGGTGAAGACAAACTCAGCGTAGGCGGCCTGCATCAGGAGGAAATTGCTCACGCGCGTCTCACCCGAGGTGCGGATCACGAGGTCAGGATCGGGGATGTCGTTGGTGTAAAGGTAGCGGCTGAACGTGGCCCAGGATTCGTCGTTGAGCTTCTCCTTGCCGGCCGCGACGGCGGCGGCGTAGGCGCGGGCGGCATCGATCACCTCGGTGCGGGCGCCGTAGTTCAGGGCGAGAACCAGGGTCGAACCGGTGAAATGGGCGGTCGCGGCGACGGTGCGCTCCAACTCGGCCCGGACGCCCTCGGGCAGTTCGTGGGTGCGGCCGATTGTGCGGAGGCGGATCTGGTTCTTGATCAGGGTCGCGGTCTCCTTTTTCAGGAAATACTCCAGCAGACCCATGAGGGCACCGACCTCGTCCTGCGGCCGCTTCCAGTTTTCGGAGGAAAAAGCGTACAGGGTGAGGGTGTGGATCCCCAGTTCCTTGGCGGCGTCGATGATGGCGCGAACCGTCTCCACGCCGCGCCGATGGCCCTCAATGCGCGGCAGGCCGCGTTTTTGGGCCCAACGGCCGTTGCCATCCATGATGATGGCGACGTGGTTCGGGGTGTTGGCCGGAGCGCTCGACATGCTGGGAATCAGGAGAGTTAGGGTAGCCGGGCGGCGTTTGACAAGGGGGAAGGGAAGGCGGGTTCGACCGGCAAAGCCGGATTCGGTTCGACGGGGTTTGACGAGGCGGCGGAACGGCCCAGCTTGGGGCCGTGTCCATCCATCTGTTCACGGCTCCGGAGATCGCAACGGCCCTGGCTGGCCTGCCGGGCTGGACGACGGATGGCGAGGCGCTGATGTGCACCTTTGTGTTCTCGGATTTCCGGGAGGCCTTTACCTTCATGACGCGGGTGGCCTTTGAGGCGGAGGACCTCAACCACCATCCGGAGTGGACCAATAGCTACAACCGGGTTAGCTTTCGGCTCTGCACCCACGAGGCGGGCGATCGCGTGACACGCAAGGACGTCGAACTCGCCCAGCGGATCCAGCGCCTCGCGGGCCGCAAGTGAGCGGGCGTCCTTTTCGCGTTGTCTCAGCCGGCCCGGGCCTGCGTTAGTCGATCCATGAAAGTCGCTTTCATCAGCGGTACGAGCATCGTCAATTCCGACCTCTTTGCCACTTGGGCGGTGCGGTCGGTGCAAACGCCCTACGGCGAAGTCACCTACAAGGCCAAGGGTGAGCACGTGCTCATCAATCGCCACGGCTACGGGTTTCCCCGGCCGCCGCACACGATCAATTACCGCGCCAACATCCGGGCGCTCGCCGATCTTGGCTACACCGACATCGTTTCGTTGAACTCGGTCGGTTCCCTCAAGCCCGAGCTGCCGCCGGGCACGCTGGTGTCCTGTGCCGACTATGTCGGTCTGCAGCAGGGGCCGCAGACGTTCTTTGACGACGAACTCAAGGGTGGGGCGCCCCAGATCGCCAACAACCTGATCCCGCTGCTCCTCGAGAAACTCAGCCCGGAGTTCACGATTCATCCCGGCAAGGTCTATGTGCAGATGCGCGGGCCGCGCTTCGAGACCAAGGCGGAGATCCGCATCATCAAGGCCTGGGGCGACGTCGTCGGCATGACCGCCGCGCATGAGGCCGATCTCTGCAGCGAACTCGGCCTCCGTTACAACAGCCTCGCGATCATCGACAATTACGCGAACGGCCTGGAAGGCACCGAGATCGACTTCAGCAAGTTCAAGGACCTCGTGAAGGAAAACCAGGCCAAGGTGAACCGCCTGTTCGCCCGGATGCTGGAGATCTTGGGGTAGATGTCGGATTTTCCGGAGTGAGTCACAGAGGAGACGGAGCTCGAACCGGGTCGGAAACGAAGGGATGGTCACGAAAAACACAAAGTGGCTTGGGGCTGATTTTGCTTATCTCACGGCGCCCTATGGGGCGCTCGGACGGGTTGCGTACCCAAGCCAGGCCATCTTCGTGTTTCTCGTGGCAATCCTCTGAGTCCGGACTTGTGTGATCTCTGTGTCGGAGCTCCGTGAACTCGGCGGCAAAATGCTCTCTTTCGATTAAACAGCTGGGCTTAATTTCCTTCCTATGAAAATCGGCATTCTTGGTCTTGGACTTATCGGCAGCGTGTGGGCGCGGCATTACGAAGCGGCGGGTATTCTCGCCGGGACGTGGAACCGCACACCCCAGCCGGGCTTTCCCCGCTGGCAGGCGACGCCTGAGGCCGTGGCCTCGGCGGCGGACGTGGTCCAGATCGTCGTGGCGGACCCGCCTGCGGTGCGGTCCCTCCTCGAACGCATCCTGCCGGCCCTCGGGCCCGGCAAGATCGTGGTCCAGTCGAGCACGATCGATCCGGCGAGCAGCGACGAGTTTCGCACCCTCGTGCTGAGGCGGGGCGCGCGCTACCTTGAGGCGCCGTTCACTGGGAGCAAGCTGGCCGCCGAAGCGGCCAAGACCGTGTATTACCTGGGTGGAGACGAAGCCCTGATCGCGGAGGTCGAGCCGGTGCTCAGCCGCGTGTCGGAGGTGCGCCTCCGGATTGGCGATCACCGCCAGGCGGCGGCCCTGAAACTCGCGATGAACCTCAACCTTGCGGTGCAGATGCAGGCGCTGTGTGAGGCCCTGGTGCTTGCGCGCAACGCAGGCATCTCCGACGGCGTCTTCTTTGAAGCCATGTCCCGCAACGCGGGCCAGTCGGGTCTGACCAAGGTCAAGGAGCCCAAGCTCCGCTCGGGCGATTTCTCCCCGCAGTTCTCGGTGAAGCACATGCTCAAGGACGTGCGGCTGGCCTCTCGGATCAACGGCTGTGAAGATTTCCCGGTGCTCGACACCGTTCGCGAACGTCTCGCCGCGGCCGAGCGGGCCGGGTATGGCGATCTGGATTATTCCGTGCTCCTGAAATTGATGCAGTCGCCAGCGTAGAAGACTTCTGCCGTAACCGCCCGCGAATCCGTGCGAATCGGCACGAATTCGATCTCAATCCAGTCCACCACGAAACTCACGAAACGCACGAAAATCGGATCCGAACTCCGGGTTCGAAAATTTCGTGTGTTCCGTGTGTTTCGTGGTTCCTCTCCTGATTCGTGCCGATTCGTGAGATTCGCGGGCGAGGTCAGGTGGCGCTTCACGAATTTGCGCCCGATTGTCCGTTGAGCATGACTTCCTCATGGTCGAGGAGCTGCTGCAGCGGCCGGTGCGTTTCGTCGGTGATGATATCGCGCTGCCACAGGTCATCGATCGCTGCGCGCTCAGCGTTAAGCGCGCCAAGGCGGTGCCGGTATCCGGCGGCTCGCCGTAGCCGGGCGCTGGTCTGGGTTGCGCCCTCGGCTGTCAATTCTGCGAGGCGGTGCTCGTACTCGGAGACCACGATCGCGAGCGCGGCCTGTTCCTCCACGCTGTCGGCGGTGGCAGCCCGCAGATGGGCAAGGCCGGCCTCGACGGCGGCGATCCGGGCGAGCCGTTCTTCGCGGTACTTGGTATCGTCGGCTTTCAGGCCGAGTCGCGCGATCATCGTTTCGAGCGTCGTGCCTTGGAGCAGCAACGTCACGCCGATCACGGCGAAGGAAAGGAAGATCACGATGTCGCGTCCGGGGAACGGCTGCCCATCCTCCGTTGTCAGCGGGATCGAGAGCGCGGCGGCGAGGGTGATCGTGCCGCGCATGCCGGCCCAACCCGTGACAAGGACGCTCTGCCAGGGAGGAACGGTTTCGTCCCGCCAAGCCTTGGGCTGAAACACGAACTGGAGATAGGCGCTGGGGAAAACCCAGGCGAGTCGTGCCAGAATAGCCACTCCGGCGATCGCTGCGCTGAACCCGATGAGTTGCAACGGCGTGTAGAGGTTGCTGATCGAGGCGAGAATGGTCGGGAACTGGAGGCCAAGCAGCAGGAAGGCGAGGCCGTTGAGCCAGAAGATGACGACCGACCACACCGCCCATGTCGTCTGGCGGGAAGCGGCATCGAGCCGTAGCGGATCGCTCCAGCCCGAATACAAGCCGGCCGCGACCACCGCGAGGATGCTGGAGAGCCCAAGACGGTCGGCGGCGAGGTAGACCGCGAACGGCGTCATGAGCGAGATCGTGATCTCAATGTACTGGTCGGTGGACCGATGGCACCGCAGCTGGTCGCGCAGCTTGCCGATCAACCAGGCGATCGCGAGGCCGACGGCGATGCCGCCCACGGCCAGAACCACGAAGCTCATCGCGACCGCCTTGATGGAGAAGGCGCCGGCGATCATGGCGGCGAGCGCGAACTTGAACGCGACCAGGCCAGTGGCGTCGTTCATCAGGCTCTCACCGTTGAGGATGGCGGTCAGCCGGGTCGGTACTTGCAGACGCTGCGTGATCGCGCCCACGGCGACGGCATCGGTCGGTGACACGACGGCGCCAAGGGCAAAGGCCATCGCGAGCGGTAGATCGGGCACCAGCCAGTGGGCGACGAAACCGACCGAAAGGGTGGTGAAAATGACGAGGCCGGTCGCGAGCGTGAGGATCGGCCGCTTGGCCGCCATGAAGTCGCGCAGCGGCATCAGCCAGCCGTCGGAGAACAGCAGGGGAGGCACGAAGCAGAGAAAAAAGAATCCGGGGTCGAGCGCGATGCGGGGAAAGCCCGGGATATAGGTCACGAGCACACCGCCCACGACGTAGGTGATGGGCAGCGGCAACGGCAGACGACGCCCGATTGTGCTGAGTACGGTCAGGAGCAGGAGAAGCCAAAGGGCGTTTTCAAAGCCTTGCATCAAGGATGGGTTCGCACGCAGCGTGCCAGCCGGGCTGACGCCGTCAAACCGTGCCGGCGCGTACTTGCGGAATGGTTGGAAAACGGCATGCTGCTGCCCATGAGCGACTTCGTTTCCGGACCGGCGGTGGCCGAGGCCCGACAGACCCTTGAGCGCGTGCGTGCCAACATGCGCCAGACGATCAAGGGCAAGGACGAGGTGATCGACCAGGTGCTCGTCTGTCTCCTCGCCGGCGGTCACCTCCTGATCGAGGATCTGCCGGGCGTCGGCAAGACCACGCTGGCCTACTCGCTCGCGCGCTCGATGGACTGCGCCTTCTCACGCGTCCAGTTCACCAGCGATCTGCTGCCGAGCGATGTGACCGGCGTGGCGATCTACGACGACAAGGTGAAGGAGTTCATCTTCAAACGGGGGCCGGTGTTCACCAACATCGTGCTGGCTGACGAGATCAACCGCGCGACGCCCAAGACCCAGTCAGCCCTGCTGGAGGTGATGGATCGTGGCAAGGTGACCGTCGACGGCGAAGCCCATGCCGTCGGCACGCCGTTCATGGTTTTTGCCACCCAGAATCCCGTGGACTACGAAGGCACGTTCCCGCTGCCCGAGAGCCAGATGGACCGCTTTCTCATGCGCATCCACATGGGCTATCCGCAGGCGGCGGACGAACTCGACATCCTGCGGGCAGCCCGGACGAACTACGACGCGATCGTACTCAATCCGGTGGTGAGCCGCACGGAGATATCCAAGCTGCAGTCGCTGGCCGAGCAGGTCTTCATCGAGGACAGCGTGCTCGATTACATCCTCAAGATTGTCGCGGCCACGCGTACCGAGTCCGAGTTCAAGGCGGGCATCAGCGTGCGTGGCGGACTCGCGCTCAAGCATGCGGTGCAGGCGCGGGCGCTCCTGCAGGGGCGTGACTTCGTGGTGCCCGACGATGTCACCGCGCTGGTCGTGCCCGTGCTCTCGCACCGGCTTGGCCTCGTGCGCCAGACCAGCGACGCCCTCGAGGAGCGCCGCACGGTGGGCGCGGTGTTGAAGCGCATCCTGGCCGCGATCCCGTCGCCGCTGTGAGCGGAGCTGGAGCCAAAAAAATCTCATCGCGATGAGTGCGACTGACGCCGAATGGTCAGGTCCCGGCACGCGCACCCGTGGTCGCAAGGACCATCGCTGGCGGCGTCTGCTGTGGTCGTTGATCTATCCGCGTGCCGCCGAGCGCATCCTGCCGACGGTGCCCGGGGTCTTCCTGATCGCGCTCTGCATGGGCATCGGCATGGCCGCGTACAACACGGCGAACAATATCCTGTTTATTACGCTTTCGCTGCTGCTCGCCTGCCTGATCCTGAGTGGCGTGCTGTCGTGGCTGAACTTCAAGGGCGTGACCTGGCGGTTGGTCGTCGCGCCGCCGCTCCGCGTCGGTCAGTCGGCAGCGGTTGCGCTGGAACTGCGCAACGCCAAGCGCTTCCTGCCCACCTATGGGCTCTGGTTCGATGTGCGGAGTTCAAGCGAGCCGAAAGGCGCCCGCCTGATGCAGCGCGCGCGGCTCGATCCGGCTGGTGGCGATCTGCGCTTGGATTGGGTCTTCCGGCCCGGAGCCCGCGGGATTGAAAGCATCGAACTGGCCAGTGCGGGCTCGCTGTTCCCGTTTGGTTTCCTGAAGAAGAACCTCGGCGGCCATGCGCGTCGCGAGGTGATCATCTGGCCGGCGCCGGTCGAGTATCAGCGTTTCTCCGTTCCTGCCTGGTCGCGTCCGCAGGGCGGGGACCGCGTGGCACGGATCGGCCAGAGCGGGGATCTGCTCGCGCTGCGAAAGTATTCCCCGGGCGATTCGCATCGGCTGATTCACTGGAAGGCGAGCGCACGGCTGCTTCAGTTGATGGTCCGGCAGTTCGCGGCGGAAAGCCAGGAGGGCTTCTCGCTCTGGCTTGAGTCGGATGCGGAGGTCTGGAGCCGGCCCGAGCAGTTCGAACTGCTCTGCAGCTTTGCGGTGACCCTGGCCGAGGATCTGTTCAAGGCCGGCCGGCTCAGCAGCGTGGCGATCAATGACGAAGCGGCGCAGCCCGTGCGTCGCGTGACGGACATCGAGGCGTTTTTTGACCGAGTGGCGGTGCTCAAGCCCATCACGCGGGCCCTCTCCACCGGAAAACCTGGGGCGCCGCGCCGGCGCAATCTGCTCACCTTCATCCCGGATGGCGCCCGGGGAGTCATCGCCCATGTCGACGGCAATAAAGCGGCCTCAGCTTAACGCCGACGAGCTCCACCAGCTCAAATGGCTGCTGGGCAGTGTCCTCGCAACACTCTCGGCGTGGACGGTCTTCTTCATGGAGATCGACTCGTGGGTGCTGCCGGGGCTGGTCACGCTGGCGGCGACCCTGGCAATCTGGCGGCCGGCCTGGCCGGCGCGCGTGCCCCGGCTTGTCCACGTTCTGGCCTTCCCCGGAATCGTGGGCTACGTGATCTTCGATTGGTACATGTCGCGCGAAATCCTGCCGACGTTCATCCGGCTGGACCTGCTGTTGATTCTTTACCGCCTGATCGGTTTCCGCCGTCGACGCGACGATCTGCAGCTGATCGTGCTGGGCCTTTTCATGGTGGTCGTGGCGGGGGTGCTCACCGTGTCGCTCGCGTTTGCGGTGCAGATTGTCGCCTTCACGGCCTGCGCCCTCGGCTTTCTGCTCACGATCACGCTCGCGGAGACCGCAGGTGACCCGCCCGCGGCCGCGGGTGGCAAGGGCGAGCCTCGCTGGGCCGCGCAGGTCAACTGGCGCGATCTGCTGGCTCGAATCCGCGCGGTCACGGACTGGCGCGTGGTGGTGCTGGGTGGTGGGCTCTTTGCCGGAGTCGTGGTGCTTTCCGGTCTCCTGTTCCTCGCGATCCCGCGGTTTGAACTCAACAACAGTCTCTTCATCGATCGCCTGATCAACCGGCAGACTCGCACCGGATTTTCCGACGAGATCAAGTTTGGCGAGGTCACTGAGATCCAGCAGGACGAGGGGATCGCGCTCAGTGTCGACGTGGTGGATCGCACGCAGGTGCCCTCCATGCCCTACTGGCGCATGGTTGTGCTGGACGACTACACGCGTGGCGGGTTCCGGCTTTCGCCCGAGTTGCGGAGCCAGCTCAACCGGGCGGCGTCGCGCACCACGCGTCTGCGGGGCACGGCGCGCTTCCGGCGCGATACGACCGACTGGACATTTTATCTCGAGGCCGGCGTGAGCCGCTACCTTCCGTTGATGGGCAATTTCAACGGGTTGTTTTTCCCGGAGCCGCAGATGGTCGGGTTGAGCGATGCGTTGCGCGTGGTCGCCCTGCGCGCCGATCCGTCGAAGATGACCGCTTACCGCGTGACGGGCATGGAGTTCAGCGCGGTTCTGCCCGACGCCGATCTTGCGCTCAAGCGGCGCGCGGCCGACCCGGCGGCGCTGGCGACCGGGTCGGCCCTGTCCCTGGCGGAGGCCGATCGTGCCCGTTTGCAGGCGATGGCGACGGAGATCACGGAGGGCCGGCGTCTCACGTCTCCAGAATTTGCGGTAAAGGCGTCAACCTGGTTGGGCGCGCGTCACCGCTATTCGCTGCAGAGTTCGCTTCCGGCCGGGGCAGGGGACCCCGTCGTGCGGTGGCTGGCGTCGGATACGCCGGGTCACTGCGAACTCTTTGCCGGTTCCTTCGTGTTGCTGGCCCGGCAGGCCGGCTATGCGGCGCGACTCGTGACTGGCTTCAAGGGCGGCACGTGGAATGGCTACAGCAACAGCTACACCGTGCGGAATTCCGACGCGCATGCGTGGGTGGAGCTCTTTGACGATCAGGCGGGCGGCTGGTTACGCGTGGATCCGACGCCTGGTGCCCTGACGCTGGACGACGGGACGGGTGGAGACGAGGGCGAGGCGGCGCTGCAACGCATCGTGGACAACAGTTGGTCGGCGCGCCTGGAGAGCCTGCGGATCTTCTGGTACCGGCGGATCGTGAATTTTGACATGAACAGCCAGGTTGAGTTGGCCCGCACCGCCAAGGAGGCGGTCGAAGGCACCAGCCGGCGGATGCGCGACGCGTTGGAAGGCTTCGTCGCCTCAATCAAGGCGTGGCTGGCGCGTCCGTGGGATTCTGAGCGAATCATCGGTCTGGGTGGGCTGGTGGCGTTTGCCGCAGCGGTGATCGTGGCTTGGCGTAGGCTGGGCCGCGTCTGGTGGCAGCGCTGGCGGAGCGGCCATGCGCGCACGGCCGGAGCCGATCCGATTCGCCGTGAGGCCGGGCGGCTGCTGGCCCGCCTTTCCCTAGCCGGGGGCGGGGCCGTATCCTCCGAACTGCGGTCCGAACTGGAGCGCTTGCGCTATGGGCCCCGCTCCACCTGGCCCCATCCGCAAGCCGTCTTCCGCCGTGTGCGCGTGGAGTTGCGCCGTTCGGCGCGCAAGTAATCAGGCGTGACCCGTAACCTGCCTCCGATCACGCCGTCATTTCGCTTATGGAGACCGAAGGATCCACGTTGTCGCGGTTGCGTCGCCTGGTCTTTGCGTTGGTCGTGATCGGCCTCGCCGGGCTGACCGTGGACCTGCTGCTGCTCGGTCATCATGAGGATGCCTGGCAGGTTGCGCCACTCGTGGCGCTTGGGATCGGACTTGGGGCCTGCGCGTGGCACGGACTCAAAGCGTCTCTGGCCAGCCTCCGCAGTTTTCAGGCCGTGATGGTGCTGCTCGCGCTCACCGGGCTGGTGGGTATGTACCTGCACTTCGATGGTAATCGGGAGTTCCAGCTGGAGATGGACTCATCGCAGTCGGGTTGGGCGCTGTTCCTCAAAGTCATTCAGGCCCACTCGCCGCCGGCGCTCGCGCCGGCCGCGTTCGTGCAGTTTGCGCTGCTCGGGCTCGTTTCCACATTCCGGCATCCCCTGCTTGGCTCCCGCCGCTCCGCGGGCTGAGCGATCCCTTTCAGCCTTCCAATTGATCCGTTCCCCCATGAAAATCCCATCAGTCCTGTCTCGTTGCTTCGCCGCAGCCCTGCTGCTCGCCGTGGTCGCGCCCATCGCGCTCCAGGCCCAAGTCGGAAAATCGCTGGGCGTCGTGGACGCGAATACGGCCCCGGAGGCCGACCTCGCGGCCATGCCCCACATGACGCCCGCGATCGCGAAAGGGCTGGTCGAGAAGCGTCCGTTCGCGAGCGTGACCGAACTCCATGCCTTTCTCCTGTCGCAGAAATTGACGCAGGAGCAGGCGATGGAGTTCTACACCAAGGCGTTCGTTCACGTGAACCTCAATACCGGCACACCCGAGGAGATCCTCCTCATTCCAGGGGCCGGCCGCCGCATGGTGCGGGAGTTTGACGAGTACCGTCCGTGGGTGAACTACACCCAGTTCGACAAGGAGATCAGCAAGTACGTCGGCCAGGAAAACACGGACAAGCTGAAGCAGTACGTCTTCATCCCGGTGAAGCTGAACACGGCCTCGGATGAGGATATCCTCAGCATCCCCGGTGCGGGTCGCCGCATGGTGCGCGAGTTCAAGGAGTACCGTCCGTGGAAGACCAAGGAGCAGTTCGAGAAGGAGATCGGCAAGTACGTCGGACCGAAGGAAGTCGCCCGGCTCTGGCGCTACGTGACGATCGACTGAGCGGGCCGGCCAACGGCCGTCCGTTCACCCAATCTTTCAAGGCGGGGCCACGTGCCCCGCCTTTTTTATTCCTTGGCGGTCCGGACGGCGGCGGGGACCGCGACGGGCGCGGTCGTGGAGCGCTGCTGCTGCTTTTGCCACCACGTCTTGAGGATGGATTGGGCAACCGGCACGGCGTAGCGGCCGCCGCCGGTTTCTTCACCCGGGGTGTCGCCCTCGATCATCACCGCGATGGCGATTTGCGGGTTCTCGACCGGAGCGAAGCAAATAAACCAGGCCAGATTGATTCGCCCCTTGGGCGTATCCTTCTGCGCCGTCCCCGTCTTCCCGGCTATGCGCAGGCCGGGAATGCGCATGGAAGCGAGGTTGGTGAGGATCTTGGCGGTGCCTGTCTGGGTGCACTCCTCCATGCCTTTGACGATCGCGTCGTAATGCGCAGCGGAGAGCCCGATTGCCTCCGTGCGTTGGGCGCGGCGGTTGTCCTCATGGAGCAAGGTGGGGGTCGTCTGGATCTGGCCGCGGGCGAATGAGGCCATGAAGGTCGCCATTTGTAGGGGCGTGACATCAAGAAAGCCCTGGCCGATGGAGAAATTGGCGGTATCACCCGGCTGCCAGGGTCCACGACCGCTGGCTTTCTTCCACTCTGGATCCGGCACGAGCATGCGGCGCGTTTCGTGCGGAAGCTCGATCCCGGTCGGCTTGTCCAAGCCGAAGCGGCGGGATTCCGTCGCGATCAATTCAGGGGTGGTTTCGATGCCGTGCTTGTAGAAGAAAACGTTGCAGCTCTTGGCAATGGCCTCGGCCAGCTTGATCTTTCCGTGAGCGTGGCCGTCGTGGCAGGGGAACATGCGGTTGCCGACGCGGTAGTAGCCGTTGCAGTCGATCTCGCTGTCCGGATTGATCCAGCCAGCGCGCATGCCGGCGATCGCGGTCAGAATCTTGAACGATGAACCCGGCGGGTAGGCGCCTTGGATGCCGCGGTTGAGCCAACCCCCTTGTTCCTCGATTTCCTGAAACTTGGCGGTGGAAATGCGGGGCGAGGTTTCGTTGAGGTCATAGGACGGCGCGTTCGCCAGCGCCAGAACTTCGCCCGTGCGAATATCGAGCGCGATCGCGGTGCCGGCCATCTCGTTCTCGATCAGCTTTGCCTCCGCCGCGCGCTGCAGATCGATATCGAGGCTGGTCGTGATGTTCTTGCCCTGCACCGGCACATGGCGGGCGAGGGGCGGTTCGATGCGGTAGCCGGCGGGATCGACGCGATAGATCGTGCCGCCGGTTTCTCCCTGGAGGACGGAGTCGTATTGCGCCTCGAGCCCGTCGCGTCCCGTCGTGCCCTTCATCTTGAAGGTCTTCAGGTCCGCGCCCGGGAAATCCTCGGCCACGTCGATGTCGTCGATCTTGACCGAGCCCAGCGTGTGCGCCGCGGCACCGCCGAAGGGGTAGGAGCGCGTGCTGGAGGTGTAGACCTGCAGCGGCGATGTCACCGGCAGTTGTTCGAGCAGGCGCGCATACTCGGCCGGCTCGAGGTCGTCGACCAGCGTGAAGGGCAGAAGCAGCTGCGAGCGGAAATGCCGTGTCAGTGCCGGCGCGTCGACCTCACCCGTGCGCCCGAGTGCCTTGTTGATCGTCTGGAGATACCGATCCACGACGGCAAAGCGTGCGATCTGCTCGAGCTGCGTCGCGTTGGGCAGGTCCTTGTCGCCGGAGTCACGGTAGGCATTGCGCACCTTGACGTACTCGCGGCGGAATTCACCGCGCAGTTCGTCGAGGTACAGCACAACCGCGAAGCGCGGACGGTTGCCGACGAGGAGCTGGCCGTTGCGATCGTAGATGTTGCCGCGCGGACCGGGGACGAGAATGCGCCGCTGGTTCTGGACCTTTTCGCGCTCGGAGTAGATCTCGGTGCGGATGAGCTGTCGGTACGCGAGGCCGCAGCCGAGGACGAGCAGCAGCAGAAACACCACCGGATAGAAAAAGATGACGCGGGGGTTGTATCCCTTGTGGGTCTCGAAGAGCCCGTCCCCGCGTTCTGCAACCGTATCGGCCATGATGCCTCCTACATCACGCCACGTTGCTCGGTGCGCAAGCCCGCGCGGGCAATTTCGAGTGCCTGCTCCTGCAGGGCGAGAAACCAGGGGGTGATCACGGTCAGGACAACCTGGGAAATGAGGAGATCAGCCAGGAGTCGAAGCCAGACGATCCCCGGCGCGGGCGACGCGCCAATCTGGGTGAACGAAAAGACGAGAAACAACCCGAGGTTGGCCAGGAGTGCGACAAGGATGCCGATCACCGCCTCCTCGCGCGGGAACCGGTTTCGCACGTAGAAGATCACGGCATGTGCGGTGGCGAAGAGCAGGGCGTGCAGGCCAAAGCCCACCGGGGAAAGCGCATCCTGGAGCCAGCCGAGGATGAGCACGGTGATCAGGCCCTCGCGGTAGCCGAGGCGCAGCGAGGCAAAGGCGACCGCCAAGCCACCCATCCAGAGGGTGACGTGGTTGGACGCGAGGTAGTGGTTCGCCTGCGTGAGGATGACTTCGAGGATCACCCCACAGAGCACCGTCGCGAGAATCTGGCGGTTGCCCGGATTCATGGGTCGAAGGTCAGCGTATAGATGCACGAATGCACGATCTCGCCCTCCAGGTTGCGCCGGTCGTTATAGAGAGTGGCCTCGAGCGGATAGCCTGAACGCTCCGCCACGCGCCGGCTCGCGGCGTTCTCGTGATCCATCCGGATCTCGATCCGCCGCGGGTGCAGGTGGGTCACCGCGAAATCGGTCAGCCCGCGCACGGCCTCGGTCATGTAGCCTTCGCCCGACCGGCTCGTGCGCAGCCAGTAGCCGATCTCGAAGCGAGGGACGCTCCAGTCCATCCGGTGCAGGCCGGTGGCGCCGATGAATTCGCCGCTGCTGCGCAGGAAGAGCTGGAAAACGAGGTCGGTCCGCAGGGCGAAGTGCGCCGCCTTTTCCCGCATGTAGGTCTCCGTTTCCTCCGCCGTGGGCAGGGTGCGGGCCCAGGGCATCCACGGGCGGAGTTCGGCGTACGATTCACGGATCGCGGCATTGACCGCGGCGCCGTCACCGGCGCGCGGCGCCCGGAGGAGCAGCCGCGCGGTGGTGAATTCAGACGGAAAGTCGATCAGCGTCGGATGCTGCTTCATGGCCGGGCCGAGGTCACGGGAGGAATCTCCGGGGCAAGCGGGACGAGTACGGTGACTTCGACCAGTTCCGACAGACGCGGATCGAGCTGCACCTCACCGCTCTTGAACAACCCGTCGGTGCTGGGCTCGAGGCGAACCATCTGGCCGATGATCAGGCCGGGTGGAAAAACGCCGCCGAGGCCCGACGTGACCAGTTTCTTGGGCGAGCTCGGTGCGGCGAAAATATCGAGCGGCACGAACTCAACCACGCCGCGCGGCGCGGAGAACGCGGCGTTGAGTCCGCCCTGGTAGCTGATCGGCCGCTGGTCGCCCTCGACGCTGGCGGCGAGGCGCATGCCCGGGCTGGTGATCATCTCGACCACGGCGGTGTAGGCGCCGACTTCGGCGATGCGGCCGACCACGCCGCCGCTGAAGATCACGGGTGCGCCGACGGTCAGGTTGTAGTTGCGACCCTTGCGGATGACGAGGCGCTGCCACCAGCCGGTGAAGTCGCGTCGGACCACGCGGGCCGGCTCCGGCCGGTAGCTGTTGAAGGTCGGCAGGCTGAGCAGGCTTTCAAGTCGGGCGATTTCCGAGCGGAGTTCGACGTTTTCCTGCACGCGCAGCTCGTATGAGGCGGTGAGGCGGGCGAGGTCCTTGCCGGCCTCGATCAGGTCGTTCTGCGAACGGGTGCGCAGCGACCAGTAATCCTGAAGATCGCGGACGTACGAGGGCGTCAGCTCGATCGGGGCCTGAACCTCGAAAAAGGTCAGCCGGCCAAAACGCTTCACCGCCGTCGGCAGCAGCAACCACACGGTGACCACCACACCGAGGAGGATGAAAGGGCGGGCCTGATCGAAACGGCGCGGAAGCAAGGCAGTCCTTATTTTCGATTTCTGATTTTCGAATTTCGATTTCGAATCAACCCTTGGTGGCCCGCCAGGCCGGCCGATGGCCAAAGGCTACGCGTCACCGCTAGGTTTTTCGAGCTTCAGGAAAATCGAAAATCCAAAATCGAGAATCGAAAATCCTCAGGCGTGCTGCAGGACCCAGTTGAGGTCGCTGAGGACGGCGCCGGTCCCGTTGGCGACGGCGGAGAGCGGGTCGTCGGCGACGATGACCGGCAGGCCGGTCTTGTCGCTAAGGAGGCGGTCGATGCCGCGGATGAGGGCGCCGCCGCCGGCCATCACGAAGCCGCGATCGACGAGGTCGGCCGAAAGTTCCGGCGGGCAGCGTTCGAGCGTCGAGCGAACGGCATCCACGATCGCGGCGACCGTGTCGCTCAGCGCCTCGCGGATTTCCTGAGAAGTGATGTGGATCGTCTTGGGCAGACCGGCGACGGAGTCGCGACCCTTGACCTCCATGCTCAACTCCTCGTCGAGCGGGTAGGCGGAACCGACGCGCAGCTTGATCTCTTCCGCGGTGCGCTCACCGATGAGGAGATTGTAGGCGCGTTTCATGTAATTGACGATTGCGGCGTCGAGCTCATCGCCGGCGACGCGGATCGACTTCGAGAAGACGATGCCGGAGAGGGAAATGATCGCGATCTCGGTCGTGCCGCCGCCGATGTCGACGATCATGTTCGCCGCGGGCTCGTCGATCGGGAGACCGACGCCGATCGCGGCGGCCATGGGTTCGGGAATGGTGATGACGTCACGCGCGCCGGCGTGCATGGCGGAATCCTTGACCGCACGCTTCTCGACCTCGGTGATGCCGGACGGGATGGCGATGACGACGCGCGGGCTGACGCGCAGGGCGTTGTTGTTCACCTTGCGGATGAAGTAACGCAGCATCGCCTCGGTCACGTCGAAGTCGGCGATGACGCCGTCCTTCATCGGGCGGATGGCGGTGATGTTGCCGGGCGTACGACCCAGCATGCGCTTGGCCTCGTCGCCCACGGCGCGGACCTTGCGGGTGGTGGTGTCGAGTGCGACCACCGAGGGCTCACGCAGCACGATGCCGCGGTCTTTCAGGTAAACGAGCGTGTTGGCCGTACCCAGGTCGATGCCGATGTCGTTGGAGAAGTAGTTAAACAGGTTCGAAGCCATGAGGGTGTCGCGTTTCCGCCGACGGAAACGAATCGCCGTACTTCCGGAGTGTCAACGAGGTAAATCCTCCTGAGACCGGGTCTTGGCGACATTGGGGCTGGATTGAGCCCGACGATTGCAAATCTGACCGGCTCAGGCAGCTTCCTCGTTTGGAGGCAAGTCGAGCGCCTGCCTCCCCTCCTTCTCATGAAACTTACGATCAACGGCCGCGCGGTCGACGTGCAGTCCGGGGCGGAAACACCCCTGCTTTGGGTCATTCGGGACGAACTTAGCCTGACGGGCACCAAATTTGGCTGCGGCATGGGCCTCTGCGGCGCCTGCACCGTCCACATCGACGGCGTCGCGACGCGGTCCTGCATCACCCCGATCTCCTCGGTCGAGGGCAAGGCGGTGACGACGATCGAGGGCTTGGCGCGGAGCGCCGGCCTGCATCCGGTCCAGCAGGCCTGGCAGGAAAACGATGTCGTCCAGTGTGGGTACTGCCATTCCGGCCAGATCATGAGCGCGGCGGCGCTGCTGGCCTCCACGCCCAAGCCGGACGATGCGGCCATCGACGAGGCCATGGTGGGCAACATCTGCCGCTGCGGCACCTACGAGCGCATCCGGGCGGGCATCAAGCGGGCGGCCGTCATCGCGGAGGGCGCACGATGAACTACCAAATCGACCGCCAATTTTTCGCCGATGCGACGGCGGCGCGTGTATCCCGCCGTTCCTTCCTCAAGGTCAGCGCCCTCGCCGGCGGCGGCCTGCTGATCGGGCTGCAACTCACGCCCAAGGTCTCGGCTGCGGCTGCGGCCACGACAACGGGTGGCACCTTCGTGCCCAACGCCTTCCTGCGCATCGCCCCCAACGGGGCCATCACCATCCTCGCGAAGCATTCCGAGATGGGGCAGGGCATCTACACCTCGATGGCCATGTGCGTGGCAGAGGAACTCGATGCCGACTGGTCCAAAATCGCGGTCGAGGCCGCGCCCTCTGCGCAGGCGTATGCGCACACGGCGTTTGGTCTGCAGATGACGGGTGGCAGCACGAGCACGCCGGAGTCGTACAAGCAGCTCCGCGAGGCCGGCGCGGCCGCACGGGCGCTGCTCGTCCAGGCGGCGGCCCAGCAGTGGAAGGTGGACGCGGCGACCCTGCGTACCGACAACGGCGCGGTCATCGCGGCCGATGGTCGCCGCGCGACCTACGGTGAATTGGCGACCGCCGCCTCCGCGCTCCCGGCCCCGACCGAGGTGAAGCTGAAAGATCCGTCCCAATTCAAGTTGATCGGCAAGGCGGCGCACCGTGTCGATTCCCTGGAAAAAATCACCGGCAAGGGTGTCTTCGGCATCGATGTGCGCGTCCCCGGCATGGTCGTCGCTGCGCTGGTCCGTCCGCCGGTGTTTGGCGCGAAGTTGAAGCGTTTCGACGCCACGGCGGCCAAGGCCGTATCGGGCGTGAAGAACGTCGTCGCCACGCCCCGCGGCGTTGCGGTGATTGCCGCCAACACGTGGGCGGCCAAACAGGGCGCCGCCGCGCTTACCGTCGAATGGGATGAAGGCGCGCTCGCCACGCTTTCGAGCGAAAACCAGCGCGCCGCCTACGAGGCGTTGATCAAGCAGCCCGGCGCGCTCGCCAAGCGCACGGGCGATGTGGCCGCGGCCTTCGCGGGCGCGACGACGAAGATCGAGGCGACCTTCGACTTTCCCTATCTTGCCCATGCGGCGATGGAGCCGCTCAATGCCACGGCTCATATCAAGCCCGACGGCTCGGTCGAGATTTGGGCGCCGACCCAGTTTCAGGGGGTCGACGTCATGGTCGCCGCCCAGGTGGCGGGCGTGACGCCAGACAAAGTCACGCTGCACACGACGCTGCTCGGCGGCGGCTTCGGCCGCAAAGCCAACCCGGCGTCCGACTTCATCGCCGAGGCGGTCGAGGTCGCCAAGGTGTCCGGTGGCGTGCCGGTGCAGGTCGTCTGGTCGCGCGAGGACGACATGCGCGGTGGCTATTACCGTCCACGGACGCTGGTCCACGCCAAGCTCGGACTCGACGCAGCCGGCAAACCGGTGAGCTGGGAGAACCAGATCGCGAGCCAGTCGCTCATCAAAGGCACGGCCTTCGAGCAGGCGATGTTCCGCAACGGGCTCGATGCGACGCAGGTCGAGGGCCTGGATGAGATTCCCTACGCCCTGCCGAACGCGCACACCGAGTGGCATGACGCCCCGGCCGGCGTGCCTGTGCTCTGGTGGCGCTCAGTCGGCCATACGTTCACCGGCTTCGTCAAAGAGACGCTGATCGACGACGCCGCACGCGCCGCGAAGAAAGATCCCATTGATTATCGCATCGAGCTGCTCGCTGCGCATCCGCGGCAGGTCGCCATCCTGCAGCTCCTCAAGGAAAAATCCAACTGGGGTCGCGCTCCCGCGGGGCGCTTCCAAGGAGTGGCCATCCATGAGTCGTTCGGCTCGATCGTCGGCGAGGTGGCCGAGATCTCGGTGACGAACGGTGTGATCAAGGTGCACAAGGTCACGGCGGTCGCCGACTGCGGCCAGGCGGTCAATCCGGATGGCGTGCGCGCGCAGGTCATGTCGGCCGTGATCTACGGTCTGTCCGCCACGCTCTACGGAGAGATCACCTTCAAGGACGGTCGTCCGCAGCAGTCGAACTTCCACGACTACCCGGTCGTCCGGCTGACCGAAGCCCCGGTGGTGGAGACCTACATCATTAACAGTGGTGCGGCCATGGGCGGCATCGGCGAACCGGGCACGCCGCCGCTCATGCCGGCGGTGAGCAACGCGGTCCTCGCCGCCACCGGCAAGCGCCTGCGCCACCCGCCGTTCACGCCGGACAAGCTGGCGTGAGGCCGGCTATAATGGAATTTGAAGCCCATCGCGTGCGGTCGCAAAAAAAGCGCACCGGTGAGGGTGCGCTTGAGAGTGGGTGACTGATTCGGAAATCAGTTGGAACCGTGGGCGGACTTGCTGACTTCCGCCTCGGGCTTCTTGTCGGTCTGCTTTTCGCCTTCGGCCATGGCGGACTTCATTTCCTTCTCGGCCTCGTTGGTGGCCTTCTTGAATTCGCTGACCGACTTGCCGAGACCGCGGGCGAGCTCGGGCAGCTTCTTGGCGCCGAAGAGCAGCAGCACAATGAAGAGGATGACCATGATCTCGGTGGAACCGAGACCGAAGATCGCAAAGACAGGCGCGAGGGAATTCATGTCAGAGAAGAAAGGTATTCCTTGAGCCGGGATGACGCAAGGGGGAAAGGGGATGCGCTCAGGGCTGGCCGGGCTTCTCCGGGGGGAGGGGGCCCTTGATGGCGAGCTTCAGCAGGTTCTGGGCGTTATCGAGCTGCTCGGCGTCGAAGAAGCCGTGGAGCTGACGGATACGCGTCGGGTGACGCATCTTGCGCAAGGCCTTGGCCTCAATCTGACGGATGCGCTCGCGGGTAACCTTGAACTGCTTGCCGACCTCCTCGAGCGTGCGGCTGTAGCCGTCGACCAGGCCGAAGCGCAGGGAGAGCACGCGGCGCTCGCGCTCGGTGAGCGAGTCGAGGACGTCGATGATCTTTTCGCGCAGGAGCGAGTACGCGGTCATGTCGTACGGGTTCTCCGCCGACTTGTCCTCGATGAAATCGCCGAAGCTGGTGTCGTCGCCGTCGCCGACCGGGGACTGGAGCGAGATGGGCTGCTGCGCCATCTTCATGATCTGCTGCACGCGCTCGACGGGCAGGTTCATCTCGTCCGCGACCTCTTCCGGCGTCGGCTCATGGCCGAACTCCTGCAGGAGCTGCTTCTGCACCTGCATGACCTTGTTGAGGGTCTCGATCATGTGCACCGGGATGCGGATGGTGCGCGCCTGGTCGGCGATCGAGCGGGTGATGGCCTGGCGGATCCACCACGTGGCGTAGGTGGAGAACTTGTAGCCGCGACGGTACTCGAACTTCTCGACCGCCTTCATCAGGCCCATGTTGCCCTCCTGAATCAGGTCGAGGAAGGAGAGGCCGCGGTTCGTGTACTTCTTCGCGATCGAGATCACGAGGCGCAGGTTGGCCTCGACCATCTCGGTCTTGGCCTTGTGGGCCTCGCGGACGTGGACGTTGGTCTGCGCGACGACGGCCATGAGCTCGGCGGCGCTGATGCGCAGCTCGGCTTCCATCTGCTTGAAGCGCGCGTTGATCGACTTGGAGTCGATCGCGGCGTCCTTCTTCGTCTTCGGGTGCTTGGCGCGATCCATCAGCGCGTTGAGCGACTCGATTTCGGAGAGGATCGGGCGCTGCTGCTCGAGCCACTCCTCGTAGACCTTCAGCTTGAAGTAGAACTTGGAGAAGTTCGCGCGGAGCACGGACTCGCGCTTGCGGTGCTTCGCCAGGACCTTCTTGCGCTCGGCTTCGTTGCGCGCGTCGAGGTATTCCTGCCAGGAACCGGCGACGGACTCCTCGGCCTTCTGCGTGAGCTCGACGAGCTTGGGCAGCGACTTGAAGTAGGCGTCGCGGCTCTCGATCTTCTTGTCGATGACGATGCGGTCAAAGCGCTCCTCGCGGTTAAGCAGCTTGGCGCCGAGCGTCGCGATGTACTTGCCGACGATCGCGGCCTGGAAGAGGGCCTCCTGGGCCTTGAGTTCCGCGGTCTCGATGCGCTTGGAAATTTCGACTTCCTGCTCGCGGGTCAGCAGCGGGACCTGGCCCATCTGCTTGAGGTACATGCGGACCGGGTCGTCGAGAATGTCGTGCTGCGACGAACGGGTCTCCTCTTCCTCGGCCTCCTCCTGACGCTGCTTGTAGTCGTCAACCTGATCGGGCTCGAGGATCTCGACCTCGAGGTTCTGCAGGATGGAAATGATGTTATCGAACTCTTCCTGGTTCTCGACCGACTCGGGCAGCGCCTCGTTGATGTCGTCCCACGTGAGGTAGCCCTGCTCCTTCGACTGGCGGATGAGCTGGCGGATGCGCTCGTTCACACTGCCCGTGGCGCCCTCGGCAGGAGCGCCCGCGGCGGGCGGGTTCTGCGCGATGACGGCCTCGACGGCTTCAGACTGGGCATCAGAGGGAGCGGCGGACTTGGCTTTGCGCGGCATAGTGCGTTCGGAGAAAAAAGGTCACGCCGCATCCGGCAGCACGAGAGGCTGACGGAGCTGGCGTTGAAGTTCTGAGCGTTCTTTTAAGAGGGAAAAAGGGTCAACCTTACTGTCCGTCTGGTGGTTGGCGAGTGCAAGTTCTATTTCCCTCAAACGGGGCTCCAAAGCCCGGATCCGGATCTGTTGTAAACCCTCGATTGCCACCTTCTTAGGATCGTCGAGGGTTGGTGGGGCGAAGAGGAGGGAGGCCACGAGGGACTTCTCGGCTTCGGTCTCAAGCAAGGGGTCGAGGTGCTGTGTGCCTGGCCACGCGCCTTGCTCAAATTCGGCCAGAAAACGGTTCAGCAGTGCGCCGGCGGGGTGGGTGGTGTCGATCCAGTCGTGCGGCACGACATGGCTGAGCGCGCGTCCGATCGTCTCGAAGTGCAGGCAGATCAGCAGCAGATCGTGCTCCGGCGGAATGCCATTGGTCGCGGGCTTGGGTTCGGCGGCGGGCGCAGCGGGGGCGGCGTTGACGCGCGGGCCGCCCTGACGAAGAAACGCCTCGAAGTCACGGAGCAGCGCGGCCGGAGGCAGGCGCAGGGCCTGCGCGGCTTCCTGGATAAAACCGGTGCGGGCGACTTCGGACTCCGCTGCGGCGACGATCTCGAAGATCGCCCGGGCCGCGCGCGCCTGCTGCTCTGGCGTGGCGGTGGCGCTGTCGGGAAGAATGGCCTGGCTCGCATGGGCCATCGCCGAGCGCGAACTGCGCCGCACCTCCTCGTAACCGGCGAGGCCGCGCTCAAGGAAGAGCAGATCGGGGTCGAGTTTCTCCGCACCGCTGAGCGTAAGGAAGCGCAGCTCCAGTCCGGCCTTCAGCGCCATCGGGAGAAAACGCAGCGCGGCTTTCTGGCCCGCGGAGTCGCTGTCGAAGAAACACTCCACCTGGGTGTGATAGCGACGCAGGAGCACGAGCTGGCCGTCGGTGATCGACGTGCCCTGCGGGGCGATCGCGGTCTTGAGGCCGACACTCCAGGCGCGCAGCGCATCGAGTTGGCCTTCGACCATGACGAAGGGTTTGCCTTCGCCGACCTGCGTGCGGGCGCGGTCGAGGTTGAAGAGGAGATTGCCCTTGGTGAAGATCGGCGTCTCGGGCGAGTTGACGTACTTCGCCTCGCGCGCGGGATCGTCCTGCGGCGTGAGATCGGTCTGGCGGGCCGTGAACGCCACCACGCGGCCCTGGTGATCACGGATCGGGATCATCAGCCGTCCGCGGAAGCGCGGCTTGAGCGAGCCGAGCGAAAGGATGGAGCCCTCGCGCATAAAAAACAGTCCGCACTGCCGCAGCGCTTCCTCGGAAAATTTCCGTTTCAGCAGCAGCGCGCCGAGGCTGTTGTCGTTGGGCTCGGCCACGCCGATCTTGAACTCGTCGGCGAGTTCGAGCGCGAAGCGGCGCTTGTCGCGCCAGTACGCGCGCATCCAGTCCCCCGCCGGGGCGCTGGCCTTGAAGAGTTGGTGATAGTGCTCGGCCGCTGCCTCGTGGAGATCGAAAAGCTCCTGACGCAGCGAGCGCTCCTCGCGCGTCGGGCCGGCGCCATCCTCGTACTCGATCGGCACGGCGAAGCGCTGCCCGAGCGCCTCGACCGCCTCGTTGAAATTAAGGCCTTCGGTCTCGCGGACAAAGGTGATGATGTCGCCTGATTTTCCACAACCGAAGCACTTGTAGACGCCCATGTCGGGGTTCACGTGGAACGAGGGCGATTTCTCGTTGTGGAAAGGGCAGAGGCCCTTGAAGCGCGATCCGGCCTTCTTGAGCGTCGCGACGCGCGACACCACGTCCACGATGTTCACACGACTCCGAAGGTCGCGGACACAGGTGGGTTTGATCATGGGCATGGCTGGAGCGCCCCGACAGGACGGAGATTGGACATTTGGGCCGCCCTGTGCTCTGTCAAGGCCGGCTCATTCAGGAGGAAACATTCCTTCGCGGATGGGTTCTCATCTTCCATGCGCCTCGTCCTTTCCCGCTTCTTCTTCTCGCGCCGCCTGGCCGCACTTGCGCTCGTCGCGGCGGTGGTTGTGCCCGTCCTGCGCGCCCAGATCCCGCCGCCGTCCGCGCCGGTCCCGGTCTGGGAATCGACGCTCCCGAGCTTCGAACTCACGGACTATGCGCGGGAGGTTGAGATCCTCATCAAGAAATACGAGGACTCGCTGGGCCGCCCCATTGTGCCGGGCGAAAAGCGCCGGGTGGGCATCAAGATCTACACCGACTCGGGCCCGGGCCTCGCCACGCCGGTTCCCTTGGTCAAGGCGGTGATCGCCGCCCTGGAACGCCGCGGGTTTACCCGGGACAATATCTTCCTCGTCGGTCTCAACCAGCTTCGGCTGCGTCTGACGGGATTCCTGCCTTCGCTGGTGTCGGGTCGCACCCCGTTTGAGGGTCATCCGGTTTATGTGCTCGAGTCGGGCCGCTATTATGACCCGGTCTGGTTCTACGACAGCCCGCTCCCGTCCCGTTTCGATCCGGTCTTTGCCGAAAAGCAGGTCGAGGGCATCGACGGTGACACGAGCGTCGAACAGGACCGCAAGAGCTTCCTGGCCACGCCGCTCTTCCTTGAGGCTGATTTCTGGATCAACCTGCCGGTCTACACTGATCACCCGGTCCTCGGCGTGAACGGCGCGCTGGTCAATGCGACCCTCTGGAACGCTTCGAACACCGCCCGCTTCTTCCGTTCGCCCGCCAATGCACCCGCCGCGGTGGCCGAGATGAGCGCCATTCCCGAACTCCGCCAGACCTGGCTCTTCACCATCGCCAGCCTGGAGCGGTATCAATTCATTGGGGGGCCGTACTTCAACTCACTCTATACCCGCTCGGAACCCCGGCTGTGGTTGAGCTCTGACCCCGTGGCTTTGGATACCTTGATGCTGGGTCGGATCAATGAGTGGCGGAAGCGAACGGGATTCCAGCCGGTTTCGGAAGAGATTCGGACCCTCGAATTCGCTGAAATCCTGGGGGTCGGCACGAAGAATACGCTGGATACGCGCATGGTTAAGACCGCGCCGTAGAGGTCATTTCGACAGATTTTACCACAGATGATCACAGATCTGCACAGATGCTGAATCCTTGATCGAAAGCCCAGATCTGCTGGGTACTTCGGTCCCTGCAAGGGTCCCCATCTGTGTCAATCTGTGTTCATTTGTGGTTAACGGTTTTTGATCGGTTGGCTGTATTGTAAAAATCCCCTTGTCACCCGCGCGCGGGTGCGTCCTTTTTGGGTCTGCATGACGTCTGCCGCCTACCTTCCGATCCTGATCCAGGTCATCCTCGCCACCGGCGTGGGTCTTGCGATCCTGACCGTGAATCGCGTGCTCGCCCAGCGAGTTCGTACGAAGAATGCGATCAAGGACTCCGCCTACGAGTGCGGGGTGAAGGCCGAGGGCGTCATCCACACCCGCTTCTCGGTGAAGTTCTACGTCACGGCGATGCTCTTCATCCTGTTTGATATCGAGGTCGTGTTCCTGATCCCGTGGTCGTTCATCTACCGCGACTTCCTCGCCAACAACATCGCCATCCTTTCGCCGATCCTCTTCTTCCTCTTCGTGCTCGTGCTTGGGCTCGTCTACGAGGTGAAGAAGGGCGCGCTTGAGTGGGAAAAGTAAGGCGTGCCCCTTTGCGTGACACGAGAACACCTCTCCGTTTCACGACGAATGACATTCCGCTCGGGTCCTTGCCGCTGAACCGTTCCTGGCAATGAGACTCGACAAGATCATCGCCCGCGGGCGCATCATCGACCTGCGCAGCTCGGACATGCGGGGCGCGCTCGATGAGCTGCTGGGCGTTTCCATCTCGAAATTTCCCGACCTGAAGCGTGACTCGCTCCTGCGCGGCCTGCTGGCGCGCGAGAGCACGATGACGACCTACCTGGGCTTCGGCGTCGCGCTGCCGCACGTGCGCGTGAAGATGGACCGGCGCTACGTGCTGGCGATCGGTCGCAGCCGCGTCGGCATTCGTCATGACGGAACCAAGGACGAGGAGCGCGCCCACCTCGTGCTCATGCTGATCGCGGACGAGAAAGCCCGCGATTACCTGCAGGTTCTCGCCGCCATCGCGCGGCTGGTGAAGGAACCGGAACTCGTCCGCAGCCTGCTGGAGGCACCGACGACCGACGACGTTTATGAGCGCCTGCTCGCGGGCTTTGGCGGCATCCTTTCTCGTCCCGTCCAGGCGCAGCAGAACCGCATCAACCGCCTGATGATTCGCGAGGCCGACCGCGTGGCCCGCGGCGCCGATTGCCAGGCGATCTTCGTGTTTGGCGACACCTTCATCGGCGGTCTCGATCCGGGCCCGTGGTTCCCCAAGACCAAGACGATCCTCGTGACGCGCAATCTGGTGGAGCCCGGCGATGACCAGCGGGGTTTCTCCGAGGTCATCCAGGTCCGTTCCTTTTCCCACCAACGCATGGCCCAGCTGCGCAGCGCCATCCTCGTGGCTCTCACGCGCGGCATCATCACCTTCACTGACCGCATCTGCTGCGTCGGCGGCATCAGCGGAAGCAACCAGTTCGACACCGTCGGCGTGGTCGATGTGGAGCGTGAGTTTCAGACCCTGCTGACCGGGCATTCCGACCTGCTGCCGGAGGATGTGAAGCCCGAGGTGCTCGAGCGCGTGCTCGCCGTCGCCACCGAGCTGGCGGTCGAGGGCCGCGAGGGCCGCCCGGTGGGCTGCCTCTTCGTCGTGGGCGACACGGCCCATGTGGAGAAGCTGGTCAAGCCGCTCGTACTGAATCCATTTTTTGGCTACAAGGAGGAGGATCGTAACATCCTCAACCCGTTCATGGACGAGACCGTGAAGGAGTTCTCCTCGATCGACGGCGCCTTCGTGATCCGGGGTGATGGCGTGGTGGTTTCCGCGGGCAGCCTGATCCAGGCCACCGATTCGGAACACCTCCTGCCGGGTGGGCTGGGCAGCCGTCATGCGGCCGCCGCGGCCGTCAGCGTGGCCACGCAGTGCATTTCCCTCGTGGTTTCCTCCAGCACGGGCCAGGTCACCCTTTTCCGCCGCGGCGTCATGCTGCCGATGACGGAGAAGCGCATGAGCGCGAGCGGGTGAAGACGGACCAGACGTTAAACCACGAAATACACGGAACACACGAAAGTCGGATTCGGCAGGAATGAAGGCGCCGTGTCGTGTGTCTCATGTCGCCTCCCTGCTGGTTAAACTCGCTCCGTTCATTTCGTGTATTCCGTGTATTTCGTGGTCTAACTCCCGGGAGATTCAGTGGTCGCGTAACGCGCCGACCTGATTGTCGTCTTACGCCCAGCGCCCCTCGATGACTCCTTCCTCACCCTCCGACGCCCGCACCTCCCGTCTGCCCTGGCTTTTGCTGCTCTTTGTCGGCAGTGGCGCCGCCGCCCTGATCTATGAGATCGTGTGGTTCCAGCTGCTCCAGCAGGTGGTGGGGGCATCCGCCGTTTCACTGGCCGTGCTGCTGGGCACGTTCATGGGAGGCATGTGCCTGGGCAGCCTCTGGTTTCCCCGCGTGGTGCCGGCCCGGTTTCATCCGCTCAAGGTGTACGCGGTGATCGAGGTGCTGCTCGCGGCCTTTGCGCTGGTCGTCATGTATGGCATGCCGGTGGCCGAGCGGGCGTACCTTGCTGCGGCCGGCCACGGCATGCCCTCGATCGCATTGCGCGCGGTGATCTGCGTGATCTTCCTCCTGCCACCGACGCTGCTGATGGGGGCGACGCTCCCGGCCGTGGCCCGCTGGGTCGAGTCGACGCCCCGCGGGGTGGCCTGGCTGGGCTTTTTCTACGGCGGCAACATCGCCGGTGCGGTCACCGGCTGCCTGCTGGCGGGCTTTTATCTCCTGCGGGTGCACGATCTCGCGACGGCGACCTTCACCGGCATGGCGCTCAATCTGGCGGTGGCCGGCATCGCCCTGCTCGTGGCGCGCGGAACGGTTGGCGGGGCGCGGACCGATGAGGTGGAGCAGGCTCCGGTCAGCCACGCCGGCAGTCTGTATGTCGTGGTCGCCATCTCCGGCTTGTGCGCGCTGGGCTCCGAGGTGATCTGGACCCGTCTCCTTTCCCTCCTGCTCGGGGGCACCGTCTACACCTTTTCCATCATCCTCGCGATGTTCCTCACCGGCCTCGGCATCGGCAGTACGCTGGGGTCGCTCCTCGCGCGGGTCGTGGCGCGGCCCGGGTTGGTGCTGGCGGGCTGCCAGCTCGTCGCGGCGGTGGGCATGGTCTGGACGGGCTACATGATCAACCGCTGGCTGCCGGCCTGGCCGGTGCAGGCGAATCTCACGTCGAATCCGTGGATGCTCTTCCAGCTCGATCTGGTGCGCAGCGCGCTGGCCGTGCTGCCGTCGGCGATCGCCTGGGGCGCGACGTTCCCGCTGGCGCTGGCGATCCTCGCCCGACGCGGGGCCGAGCCCGGCCGGCTGGTCGGTCGGCTGTATGCGGCCAACACGGTGGGCGCCATCCTGGGAGCCACGCTGATCGGTCTCGTGCTGGTGCCGGCCTTCGGCACGCAGCAGACCCAGCGCATCCTCGTGCTGGGAGCGGTGGGCGCCGGTCTCGTGCTGCTGGTCCTGAATTGCTCCCGCCAGCGGGCGATCCCGGCGGCCGCGGTGATTGCGTTTTACGGGGTGGGGCTGGCCTGGCTGATGCCTCCGCTGGCCGAGGGGCTCGTGACCTATGGCCGCTATTCGGCGCGCATGGATTTCACGCCGGTGATGCTGTACATGGGCGAGGGCATGAACTCCTCGGTCGCCGTGACCGAGCGGCCGGCGATGGATTCCGGCGTGTATCGAAATTTCCACGTCAGTGGCAAGGTCGAGGCCTCGACCGATCCGTATGACATGCGCCTGCAGCGCATGCTCGGTCACATGCCGGCGCTGGTGCATCCGGCGCCGAAGACGGTGCTGATCGTCGGCTGCGGAGCAGGCGTGACGGCGGGTTCCTTCATCGTGCATCCCTCGGTCGAGCGGATCGTGATCTGCGAGATCGAGCCGCTCATCCCGGGGGTGGTGGCCACGTATTTCAGCAAGGAGAACCACAACCTGCTCACCGATCCGCGCGTGGAGATCGTCTATGACGATGCCCGCCACTACATCATGACGACGAAGGAGAAATTCGACGTCATCACATCCGATCCCATTCATCCCTGGGTCAAGGGCGCGGCGGCGCTTTACACCAAGGAGTACCTCGAGCTGTGCAAGGCCCGCCTCAATCCGGGCGGCGTCATCGGGCAGTGGGTACCGCTGTATGAGAGCAGTTCCGAGGTCGTGAAGAGCGAGGTGGCGACCTTCCTCGAGGTGTTTCCCGAGGGGAGCATCTGGGGCAACCAGATGGATGGTTCGGGCTACGACACCATCATGCTTGCGCGGCTTGAGCCGATGAAGATCGACATCGACGCGCTGCAGGCCCGCCTCGAGCAACCGGACCACGCAGCCGTGCGGGCTTCGATGTACGCGGTCGGGTATTCGAGCGTGTTCGACCTGTTCGGAACCTTTGCGGCGAAGCGGGCGGATCTTGATCTCTGGCTCGCGGGCGCGGAGATCAACCGTGAGTCCAATCTCCGCCTCATGTACCTCGCCGGTTTGTCGGCCAACCTGCAGATGGCCGACACCATCTACCGCGAGATCACCTTCAATCGGGCGTTTCCGGACGATATCTTCGCTCCCTCCTCGGAGGCGGGCCGGACGCGTCTGCGGGACATCATGGGGCCTTGAGCGACCTCCTGCAGAGGACCGCCCGCGAGTCGCGCGAATCGATACGAATGACCTGACAGTGAAAGGGTTAGTCCCGTCATGGATCCAGGCCCCATCGAAACGCCGCTGGGCTGAGGGATTCCGCAATCCGCAGTCCAAAATCCGCAATCCCCGTCACAGGCGGCCCGTCCACTTTGGGGTTGCGCCGGGCGGGCCGGCGGCTTTCCTCTGACCCTTCAATCCATTTAAATCACCATGCAAGAAGTCGTCACCCTGGAATGCACCGAGGCCAAGAAAGAGGGCAAGCCCGCCTCCCGCTACCTCACCAAGCGCAACAAGAAGACCGTCACGGAGCGCATTGAGAAGAAGAAGTACAATCCGCACCTCAAGCGCCACACGCTCCACAAGGAGATCAAGTAACTCTTCGCGAGTCACTTAGCTGATTTTTGGCCGGATCGCCCTGCGGTCCGGCCTTTTTTATGCCTGTCGCCGACGATCGGTGATTTTTTGACCACAGATAACACCCATTTCCACAGATCAAGGCAGTGAAGGGAGAATCACGCCGAAACAAACGGCATTTATCTGTGCCGATTTGTGCTATCTGTGGTCGTCAACCCGCTGGGGCTGACTCGACTCAGGACGACTGACCGGAGGTAGCGGAGGCGGTCGCTTTGGCTTGGGCCTGCTGCAGCTGTTGGTGCTGCTGCACCTGCTGGATCTGGGTGCGGCGGGCGGCGCGCCAGCCCTCGCGGTGCTTGCGGATCCAGTCGAGGAGGGCGCGCTCAAAACCGATGTCGTAGCCGAGCCGCTCCGACTCGAGCCATTTGTGGCGCAGGATTTCTTCACGCTCGGCCAGGAATTCCTGGTAGAGCGACGATTGCTTCACGAAGTCGCGCGAACTGGAGGCTTCAGGCGGCGGGTTCGGAGATGACATGGCAACCACGATGGAAGGGGATAGGGAGGGCGGATGCGTCACGCAAGATTCAGATGCTTTCGCCCCTCGGGCGTGATCATGTCGGGCCGCCACTGCGGCTCCCACACGATATCGACCTTGGCCTTGGCTACGCCGGGCAGCTCAAGCAGACGCTGGTGAACATCGTTGGAGATGGCGTGCGACATGGGGCAACCGGGTGACGTGAGGGTCATTTTGACGGTGACTTCGCTGCCCGTCGCGGGCCCTGACTTCATATCGGTCAGATCCACCGCATAAATGAGGCCCAGATCGACGATATTGACCGGAATCTCAGGGTCCACGCAGGTGCGCAGGGCGGAGACGACGTCTTCTTTCGTGAGCGCCATGATAGTCGGTGGCCGTACCGTAGGTTCGAAGCGCGGACTGTCAATGCCCGGAAAGCGCGACCTGTCGCCGTCGCGTTTTTCAAGCGCAAGCCGGCGGCGTCAGGCGCCTGCGCGGCCCGGGAGAGGCTTGGCCAAGCGGGTCAGGAGCGACTCCGAAATGTCGCGGAACACCTTGCTGGCGAGACCTTCCGGATCCGTGACCGTAACCGGCTTGCCGGAATCACCGCCGGCCCGGATCGCTGAAATCAACGGGACCTGGCCAAGGAGCACGGTCCCCAGCGATTCGGCGGTCGCCGCGCCGCCGCCTTCGCCGAACAGGGCGTGGCGTTGGCCGGCGGGATCGACGAAATAGCTCATGTTCTCGGCCACGCCGAGGAGCGGGACATTGACCTTCTGGAACATCAGGCCGCCCTTGCGCGCGACGTTGGTCGCGGCGGGCTGCGGAGTCGTGACGAGCACCGCGCCGTCAAGCGGCAGGGTCTGCACGAGGGAAAGCTGGGCATCGCCCGTGCCGGGCGGCAGGTCGACCAGCAGCACGTCGAGTTCGCCCCACTGGACGTTCTGCACGAACTGCTGGATCGTCTTCATGATCATCGGCCCGCGCCAGACGACCGGGGTGTTCTCGTCAACGAGGAAGCCCATGCTCATCACCTTCACCCCATGCTTTTCGAGCGGGATGAGGTTGTCGCCCTGCACGTTGGGGCGTTCGCCGTGGAGGCCGATCATCAGCGGCACGCTCGGACCGTAGATATCGCAGTCCATCAGGCCCACCCGACCGGGCCGGCCTTGGGCAGTCAGGAGCCGGGCCAGGGCACAGGCGAGGTTGACGGCGAACGTGCTCTTGCCGACGCCGCCCTTGCCCGAGGCAATGGCGACGGCGTGCTTGATCGTCTTGGGCGCGGCAGCGTTGCCGCCGAGATTGCCTCCGCCAGCGGCCGCGGGCTTGGCGGGCGTGACGGCGACATCAATGATCGTGGCCGTCACGCCGGGCAGGGCGCGCAGGCACTTTTCGACCTCGCCTTTCAGGTGCAGCGGGATTTTGGGATCCGACGTGGTGAGGGAAAGGGCGACCTTGGCCGTGCCGTCGGCAAAGGCCGCGGTTTTCACGAGTCCGAAGGACACGATGTCGCGGCTGAAGCCGGGATACTTCACTTGCTTGAGGGCTTCTTTGATGGCGTCAGGCGTCACGGGCGTCAGGTTTTTTGGAACGGAAAGGTTTTTACGTTGTTAAGGAGAGAGAGCCTGTAAATAGAAATGCCGGGAGCATAACCCTCTTTCCTCCGATGCACAAACGTCTGATTTTCATTCTCGGCGCGGCTCTGGCCGGCCTGCTGGGCGCCGCGGCGCCCGCCTCTGCCCAGGTTCGCGAACTCGGTCCGATCGACATTGCCACCGACGTGAAGACCATCGCGGTCCGCGTCACCGGCAGTCCAGCGGAGATCGACCAGCTGGCCAATGTCGCGTTTAACGCCCACGGCCGTTACCGCCGCGTCGCATCGGGCCAGGCGTTTGACCTCCGCTTCACCGCGGTCGCGGCGAACCAGGTGCGTGTCGAGGTACTGCGCGGCACGACGCCCGTGACCAGCCAGGTCGTGACCGGCTCAAGCCAGCGCAACGCCCTGCTCAAGGCGGCGGACGTCGCCGTCAAGGCAACCAGCGGCCTCAACGGGTTCTTCGCCTCCAAGCTCGCCTTCATCAGCGAGCGCACGGGCAAGCAGGAGATCTACACCGGCGACCTCTTCTTCGGCGAAGTGAAGCAGATCACGCGCGACAACGCGCAGGCCATGACCCCGCGCTGGGCGCCGGATGGCAGCAAGATTGTCTACACGTCATTCTACAAGTCGGGCTTCCCTGACATCTTTCTCATCGACCTCGCGTCGCTGCAGCGCACGACCTTCGTGAGCCTCAAGGGCACGAACAGCGGCGCGCGCTTCAGCCCCAACGGCCAGCAGGTCGCGCTGATCCTGAGCGGCGAGGGCAATCCCGAGGTCTACGTGGCCAACGCGCAGGGCCGGAACATCTCGCGCCGCACGCGCACGAGCGCGGTCGAGTCCTCACCGAGCTTCTCGCCCGATGGTTCCCAGATCGTGTTCACCTCGGATTCAGCCGGCGGTCCCCAGCTTTACGTCATGCCGGCCGGCGGTGGCTCGCCCCGCCGACTCGCGACCAACATCAGCGGTTACTGTGCGGAGCCGGACTGGAGCCGCGGCAACCCCAACCTGATTGCGTTCACGATCCGCTCGGGTCGTGGCTTCCAGATCGCGACGCATGACCTGTCGGGCAAGACGCCGACCAAGGTCGTGTCCAAGGCGCCGATGGATGCGGTCGAGCCCTCGTGGCTCGCGGACGGTCGCCACATTGTCTACACGCAGCGCGGGGCCAACACCCGCGCGCTCTACCTCCTCGACACGGAGACCGGCAAGAGCACCCGCATCAGCCCCGAGGGCATGGGCCAGACCTCCCAGGCCAGCGTGCTGGCGCCGTGATCGCCGGCGATTGAGAGAGTGGGTCGATCCTTTCGGCCCGCAAAAAAGCCGCACCGGAAATCCGGTGCGGCTTTTTGTTGAAACGAAGCGAATCGCTCAGGCGATCGCGGCAAGGTAGTTCTTCTCGGCCGCGTCCCAGTCGACGACGTTCCAGAACGCGGTGACGTAGTCCGGACGGCGGTTCTGGTAGTTCAGGTAGTAGGCGTGCTCCCAGACATCGAGGCCGATGACGGGCTTACCCTCGATGCCGGCGACGGCCTTGCCCATCAGCGGGCTGTCCTGGTTGGCGGTGGAGCCGATCGCGAGCTTCTTGTCCGCGCCGACCACGAGCCACGCCCATCCGGAGCCGAAGCGGGTCGCGGCGGCCTTGCTGAAGTCTTCCTTGAACTTGGCGAAGCCGCCGAGTTCGGCGTCAATCGCCGCGGCCAGCTTGCCCTTGGGGGCGCCGCCCTTGCCCGGACCGATCACGGTCCAGAAGAAGGCATGGTTGCTGTGACCGCCGGCGTTGTTGCGCACGCCGCCCCGGATGGCCTCGGGCACCTGGGAGAGGTCTTTAATCAGGGCGTTGACGTCGAGGGCGAGCAGCGCGGCGTGATCCTTGAGGAGGTTCGTCGCGTTGGTGATGTAAGCCTGGTGATGCTTGGAGTGGTGGATCTCCATCGTCTTCGCATCAATGTGCGGGACGAGAGCGTCGTAGGCGTAGGCAAGCTTCGGGAGTTCGTAGGCCATGGTGGGATGAGTTGAGGTTGACGTGAAAAAGGGAGGGTAGAGTGTGCCGACCGAGCAGAGGCGTCAACCGTGGACGCCGGATTGACGGTTTGTGATGTAACCGCGAGCGCGCCGAAATCGCGCTCGTTCTTCGTTCTCCTACCCGTTCTCGCTCCGAAATTCATCCGAGCGGGAGAACGAGAACGATGACGAGAAGGAGAACGATTTTTCCATAGGCTCAGCGGTATCCACGGTGCTGACGGGTCGACCGGTCCTGCGGAGTTGGGTTCCATCCCGGACTTGCGACGGTGATCCGCGCCCGCTTGGCTCGCGCGCCATGAATAACCCGGCTGACGAGGCGGCCATTCTCGCGATCGAGCGGCCTCACCGCAATCTGTGGACGTACTATGTCCTGTTCAGCCTGATGATTCTGCCGGCGGCGCCCGTGCTGCTGGTGATCCACTGGTTTCGCTATCAGACGCTGCGCTACCGCTTCACCGACGAGGGGCTTTCGATGAGCTGGGGCATTCTGTTTCGGCGCGAGGTGATCATCCAGTATGCGCGCATCCAAGACATCCACCTGCGCTCCAATGTGGTCGAGCGCTGGCTCGGGCTCGGGCGTGTGCTGGTTCAGACCGCGAGCGGCAGCGCTTCGGCGGAGATGACCATCGAGGGCCTCAAGGAATTCGAGGCCGTGCGCGATTTTCTCTACGGTCGGATGCGGGGCGTGAAACAGGTCTCGTCCCCGTCGCCCCGGGTGTCTGCGGCCGCGGCGGGTGCCGAGGCGGAACTCGCAGTCACGCTCCGGGAAATCGCGGTGGAGCTGCGCGGGATTCGCGCCGCGCTGCCGCCGCCACGGCCGGATCCGGCGAGGACGGACCATGTTTGATCTGCTGCGCGAATGGATTCTGAAGCTCCTGCGCGTGCCGCCGGAGCCGCAGGCGCCGGCCGGAGCGCCTGGTTCGCTGCGGACATTTCGCGCGGCGAGAAATTTCTATCGCTTCCGCGTGATGGCCTGGGGTGTCACCCAGATGGCGACGATGGTGGGCATCCTGTTTTCGCTGCAGTTTCTCCGCTGGCTCGACGCGGATATTTCCGCGGCCCGCGCGCGTCAGGCTGAACCTGAGCCCGCGCCGGTGGCCGTGCAGCCGGCCGATGGCCAGGCGACGCCTGCTCCGGCGCCCACGGAGTCGACGCGGCCCGCACGCAAGCGGGGCAACGGGCGGGTGAATCTGAGTGGGATCGCGACCAGGGCTGCCGGGTTGCCGGAGTGGACGATTCTCCTGATCAAGGTGGCCGAGGGCGTGGCGATTGCCGGCTTTGTCCTGTTGATTCCCGCGACGTTCGCCGCCGTCCGTATCGATTATGATTATCGTTGGTACCTCGTGACCGATCGCAGCCTGCGCATTCGCACCGGCATCTGGAAGCTGCAGGAGATCACGATGAGCTTCGCGAATCTTCAGCAGGTCGAGGTGTCGCAGGGGCCGTTGCAGCGGCTGCTGGGTATCGCGGATGTGCGTGTGACCTCGGCGGGCGGTGGCGGGGGCAAGGGCGAGGGTGGGGGCAAGGATCACGACTCGATGCACGAGGCGGTCTTTCACGGCGTCGACAACGCGGTGGAGCTGCGCGACCTGATTCTCGAGCGGTTGCGGCGCTACCGTGAAGCGGGTCTGGGTGATCCGGATGATCACCCCGTGGAGGCTGCGGCGGAGGTGACGGATCGCGCCGACGAGGGCGCCTTGGCCGCAGCGAAAGAGGTGCTCGCGGAAGCGAAGGCGCTACGCGCGGTCATGCGCGGGTGATGGATTTCCGCTGGGAGCGCGGGCTGCTGGCCCGCTCAGATCCGGATTCGGCGTTTAGCCACGAAAAACACAAAGAAACGTTCGGCGAATGGCTACTGCGTTGCGCCTATAAGCGCTCGGACGGGGTTCGCGATCGAACTCAAACCCTGTTTCGTGTTTTTTGTGGCCATTCTCCGATCCGTTTCCGCGGCCGATTTCTTTGCGGAGCGGGGCTGGACCCTTACTCGGCTCGCTTCAGCTTGAAGAAGGCCTGCAGGAGTTCGCGGCACTCGGTTTCGAGCACTCCGCCGACGGTGAGTTCGCAGTGGTGATTGACGCGCGGGAGGGCGTTGAGGTCCGTCGCGCCGCCGAGGCAGCCCATCTTCGGATCCGGCACCGCGTAGCAGACCCGCTTGAGCCGCGACATCAGGGTGGCGCCAGAGCACATGGGGCAGGGCTCCTTCGTCACGTAGAGCGTGCAGCCCTCCAGCCGCCAGTCACCGAGCTTCGTGGCGGCCTGGGTGATGGCGAGGATCTCGGCATGGGCCGTCGGATCCTGGGCCCCCTCGACGCGGTTGTGGGCGGAGGCGATGACCTCGCCGTCGCGCTCGATCACACATCCGATCGGTACTTCATCGCCCCGCCAGGCATCGATGGCCTGATTATAGGCCAGGCTCATGTAAAAGACGTCATCCCGGACCAATTGGGACGGGAAACGCTTCTCAAACGGGCAGGCGGGCGGGGGATTGGAGGGAGCTGACATGGAAGGGTGGCCGCGGTAGGAAAACCTTGCTTGCGGTCGTGAAATCAGGCTTACACATGGTTTTTACGCACCACAATTGGATACCACACGAAAGAACTAAATGGCCCGCCGACCGCTTCCTATGCCAGAATCCGACGGTAAATCGATCGAAGTAGAAGGTAAGATTGTGGCGGTGCTGCCGGGCACCATGTTTCGGGTCCAGTTGTCCAACGGGCACACGGTGCTCGCCCATATCTCGGGCAAGCTGCGGAAGAATTTCATCAAGATCGCCGCAGGCGACACGGTGAAGATGGAGATGAGCCCTTACGATCTCGAGAAGGCGCGCATCACGTATCGCATGAAGGATACGAATCCCGCGCCGCGTCCGCCGCCGCGTCGGCGTTACTAAGCGTTTCCCGCTCTTTGCCGGATCGGTCCCATGCGTGACGAACCGAGCAGGGCGGCCCCGGCCTTTGCCGGCGATATCGACGACTTCGTCGGCTTCCTGAAGCTCGAACGCGGGTTGTCCGTGCACACGTGGCAGGGCTACCAGAGCGATCTCGACCAGTGCGCCGCGTTTCTCGCCCGCAAAGGCACGAAGGATTGGCGCACGGTCGAGGGCGACGAGGTCGGGGCGTGGATCCGCTCGCTCAGCGGCGACGACTACACCGTGGCCAGTCTGGCGCGAAAACTCACCGCGCTCCGCGGCTTGGCCCGGTTTCTCGTGCGTTCACGCCACCGGGCTGACGACTTCACCGAGCTGCTGAGCGGCCCCAAGCTCACGCGGCGCATCCCCGGTACCCTGTCGGCGAGCGAGGTTGCCAAACTGCTGGCCGCGCCGGCCGGCGGTGATCATTTCGCCCTGCGCGACCGGGCGATGCTGGAATTGTTCTACTCGAGCGGCCTGCGCGTTTCCGAACTGGGTGGGCTGCTCCTCCAGCAGGTCGACCTCGAGAACGGTTTCATCCGCGTCTTTGGCAAGGGTTCCAAGGAACGTGTGGTCCCGGTCGGCCGCCAGGCCTCGGCGGCCCTGACGGTCTACCTTGCGTCGGGCCGGCCCCACTTCGTCAAACCCAAGACGGGCAGCGCCCTTTTTCTGAGTGAGCGCGGTGGCCCGCTTTCCCGCAAAACGCTTTGGGTGATCGTCCAGAAGTACGCCAAGCGCTCCGGCATCAACAAGCCGGTGAAGCCCCACTTGTTGCGACATTCCTTTGCGACGCACCTCCTCGCCGGCGGGGCGGATCTGCGGGCAATTCAGGAGATGCTTGGCCATGCGAACATCTCCACCACACAGATTTACACGGCGGTTGATGAAAAGCGCCTCGTCAGCCATCACGAAAAATTTCACCCGCGAAACCGCACGGGAAACCCCGTGAAATGAACGTCCCGAGGGTTCGGGCGGAGAAAGCCGTTGACCATTGCCACCGCGTCCCCGAGATGGATGCCTTTATCGTCTGTGAGGATCACGTCTAACCCATCAGCACGCTGCCCGGTCGGAGTCCCGGGCGATTTCATGCGAGGTTTTCTGCGCCCAGGCTCCGGGCTCACCTGCTCATGAGCGATCGGATCACCCACGAATGCGGCATCGCGCTGGTCCGGCTCCTCAAGCCGCTCTCCTACTACCAGGAGAAATACGGCACTCCGCTCTGGGGGTTCACCAAGCTGTTCCTCCTGATGGAAAAGCAGCACAACCGCGGCCAGGATGGCGCGGGCGTGGCTTGCGTGAAGCTCGATGTCCCGGCCGGCGAGCCCTTCATGTTCCGTGAGCGGTGCGTGAAGGCCAATCCGCTCGACAAGATCTTCAAGACCCTGCTCGCGCAGTACAACGAGAAGCTCGACAACGGTACGATCCACCCGGAGTTCGCCGACACGGTGAAGCGCAACTTCGACTTCGGGGGCGAACTGCTCGTCGGCCACCTGCGTTACGGCACCAGCGGCGGCTACAACATCTCGTCCTGCCATCCGTATTTCCGCCGCTCGCCCTGGCCGACGCGCAACCTCGCGCTCTGCGGCAACTTCAACATGACGAACACAGAGGAGCTCAACCGCTCCCTGATCGGCATGGGCCAGCACCCGATCTTCGCCACCGATACCCAGGCGCTGCTCGAGAAGATCGGATTCTTCCTCGATGAGGAGCACGAGGAACTTTACCGCGCCCTTCGGGCCACCGGTCTCCCGGGCGATGAGATTTCCCGCCAGATCAGCGAGCGCCTCGATCTCGGCCGCGTCATCACCCGCTCCGCCCAGAAATGGGACGGCGGCTACGCCCTCTGCGGCCTGATCGGCAATGGCGATGCCTTTGTTGGGCGCGATCCGTCCGGCATCCGTCCGGCCTGGTATTTCCAGAATGACGAGGTGGTCGCGTTCGCCTCCGAGCGCGCTCCGCTGATGACGGTGTTCGACCTCGCCGCAGAACAGGTCAAGGAAGTGCCGCCCGGTCATGTGATCGTGCTCAAGAAAAACGGCACCGTGACCGAGACCCAGTTCACCGCGCCGCTCCCGCGTTCGTCCTGCTCGTTCGAGCGCATCTATTTCTCCCGCGGCAACGACGTCGACATCTACAAGGAGCGCAAGGCGCTCGGCGGCCGTCTCGCCAACCAGGTGATCAAGGCGATCGACGGCAACTGGGCCAAGACGGTCTTCGGTTTTGTCCCGAATACCGCCGAGGTCGCGTACTACGGCCTCATGCATTCGCTGCGCGAACGCCGCCGCGACGAGGTCAAGACGGCCATCATGGCCGCGGCAAAGGCCGGCACGCTCGATGAGTCGATGCTCGATGACCTCATTCTCCGCAACTGGCCGCGCGGCGAGAAGGTCGTCTCCAAGGACATCAAGCTGCGCACCTTCATCGGCCAGGAGAGCATGCGCAACCAGCTCGCGAGCCACGTCTACGACATCACCTACGGCTCCGTGCAGCCGGGTGACAACCTCGTGTGCGTCGACGACTCGATCGTACGTGGCACCACGCTCCGCCGCTCGATCCTCCGCATCCTCTCGCGCCTCAACCCACGCAAGATCGTCATCGTCTCGACCGCCCCGCAGATCCGTTATCCCGACTGCTACGGCATCGATATGTCGGAGCTGGGCAAGTTCATCGCTTTCGAGGCCGCGGTTGCGCTGCTCAAGGAACGCGGCAAGGCCAGCCTCCTGGAGGAAGTGTACCAGCTGTGTCGAGACGCGGTCAGCACGGGCGACTCGACCAATCACGTCCGCAAGATCTACGAGCCGTTCACGCCCGAGGAAATCTCCGCCCGCATCACCGAGCTGGTGCGGCCGAAGAACATCGAGTGGACCGGCGAGATGGAAGTCATCTTCCAGACGATCGAGAACCTCCATGCCGCGGTGCCGGATCACAGCGGCGACTGGTACTTCACCGGCAAGTACCCGACGCCCGGCGGCTACCGCGTCGTGAACCAAGCCTACGTGAACTACTACGAACAGGCCGAAGGGCGGAGCTACTGAAATGACCAATGGGCAATGTCCAATGACCAATGGTGGCGGACAGCGTTCGGGCGTTGCGTTTCAGGTGAGCGCTCTCGAGCGTCGCGGTCTTTGCCCGCTTCGTCATTCGGGCTTCGTCATTCGGGATTGTCTCATTGGACATTGGACATTGGTCATTGGTCATTCTTCTCTCCGCTGCTTCCTGTAGTCTCATGTCCCTTTCCTACGAATCCTCCGGTGTCCGTTACGATCAGCTCGATGCCTTCAAGCGCGCCTGCCAGAAGGCGGCGCGCACCACGGCTGGTCAGCTCAAGGAGCACGGCTACTCCGAGCCTGCGAGCACGCGGGGCGAGAGTGCGTACCTGATCGAGGCTGCCGACCATTACCTCGCGCATGTCGAGGAGGGGCTCGGCACCAAAAACCTCGTAGCCGATGCGGTCTACGCGCAGACCGGCCAATGCTTCTATCGTGAGATCTCGATCGATACGGTCGCGACTATCGTCAACGACCTCGTCACCTGCGGCGCGCTGCCGATCTCGGTCGCGATGCATGCCGCCGTGGGCGACTCGGGCTGGTTCACCGATGAGAAGCGCGTAGCCGGACTCGTCGAGGGCTTCGCTGAGGGCTGCCGTCAGGCCGGTGCGGTCTGGGGTGGCGGCGAGACGCCGACGCTCAAGGGCCTGATTGAACCCGCGACGATCGTCCTCGCCGGCTCCGCCGTCGGCAAGATTGAGCCCAAGAGCCGCCGGATCACCGGTGAAGTTCGCGACGGCGACGCCATCGTGTTTCTCGCGTCGTCCGGTGTGCAGACCAACGGCCTGTCCCTCTGTCGCCTGATCGCCGACAAGCTGCCTCAGGGCTACCAGACCCCGATCGGCCACGGCGACGCCCGTACCTACGGGCAGGCGCTGCTGGCGCCGTCGGTCATCTATGTGGCGTTTGTGAAGGAGTGCCAGCGCCGTGGACTCGACCTGCGCTACGTCGCGCACGTCACGGGTCACGGCTGGCGCAAGCTGATGCGTTTGGAGGAACCGTTCGTTTACGAGATCATCGATCCTCGTCCCATCCCGGCGCTGTTCCAGTTCCTGATGGAGGCCGGTCCGATCACGCTGCGCGAGGCCTATGCGACGTTCAACATGGGCATTGGTTTTGCCGCCTATGTTTCGCCGGCCGATGCCGAGGCCACCGTCGCCGCAGCAAAGGCTGCGGGCTACGACGCATGGGTTGCGGGCAAGGTGAAAAAGGACGGCAACCGCAAGGCCGTCACGATTCCTTCGCTCGGCCTCGAGTACTCCGGCGAGACCCTTCAGGTCCGCTAGCCGCTTGAAGTGTAGCCGGGGTCGCTGACCCCGGTCCGTACCGCTTCGCGCGATTTTCCGATCTCCGGCCTCAACGAGGCCGGCTACATCGAACCCGGGTCACGACCTTCCTCGTCAGCGCGACAACACGACCAGGTAGCGCACCGGCCCGGTGCCGCCGCCGATCAGGCCGTGCATGCGGTTCGGATCAAAGATCACGCCCTCGCCGGCGCGGAGGACGTGGCGCTCGTCACCGATTTCAAACACCGCTTCGCCGTCGAGCACGTGCACGGCTTCGTAGCCGTCGTGCTGGTGGGGCGGGTGGGAACGCACGCCCGGGGCGACCTCGGAAATGTGGTAGTGGAGGGGCTCTCCCTTCAGATTGGTGTCCAGAAGGCAGCGGCTGACGCCTTTGGCTCGCTTGTCGGTGAAGATCATGGCCTCGTGATGGCGTCCTCGACCCGCGGTTTCAATGGAATCTCTTTCCCTCGTTTCGCTCTCTCCCGCCACGCAAACCGCCGCCGAGGTCGTGGCGCTGCTGGGTCTGCAGCCGCTCGACCAGGAGGGCGGCTGGTTCCGCCGCACCGCGGAATCCAGCCTCCGGATCCCGGGCTCGGCGCTGGTCGGCAGCCATGGCGGTGAACGCCGGGCGTATTCAGTCATTCAGGCCCTGTTCACTCCGGAGGGCTTCTCCGCACTGCACCGGCTGATCAGCGACGAGATCTGGTGCTTTCATGCCGGTGATCCGCTCGAGTCGCTGCGCCTGCACCCCGACGGCCGGGGCGAGTGGGTCCGGCTGGGGCTCGCGCCGGGCGCGGGTCTGCGGATGCAGGATGTCGTGGGCGCGAACGTCTGGCAGGGAACGCGGCTCGTCGCCGGTGGTCGCTGGGCCCTCGTGTCGTGCACGGTTGTGCCGGAGTTTGTCTGGACGGATTTCGAACTCGCGGACCGCGCCGCGCTCACGGCGAGTTACCCGGCCTTCGCCGATGGCATTGCCAGCCTGACCCGTATGGCGCCGCCGGCGGGCCAGCGTTGAGGCTGGCTTGGATGGCCCGGCGCGTAGCGTCCCCGTGGAACTAGCCGACGGTGACGTCGGACTCGATCCGTCCGTCTTTGAGGGTGATGATCCGGTCCGCGCGCTGGGCGAGTTCGTGATCGTGGGTCACCATGATGACCGCCTTGCCCGATTCACGCGTGAGCGCGCGCAGGAGTTGAAACACCTCGTTGGCGTTGCGGCTGTCGAGATTGCCCGTCGGTTCGTCGGCGAGCACTAGCAGGGGATCATTGGCCAGAGCGCGCACGATGGCGACGCGTTGCTGCTCACCGCCGGAAAGTTGGTGCGGGCGTTTGGCCAGCTTGTCGCCCAGCCCCACGCGTCCGAGAAGGGCGCGCATGCGGGACTCCTCGCGTTCGGCCCGGTCGTTGCCGGCCACCCGGCAGGGCATGAGGGCGTTCTCGAGCGCGCTGAACTCCGGCAGGAGATAGTGGAACTGGAAAATGAAGCCGAGTCGTTCACAACGCAGACGGGCGGCCTCGTCTGGCTCTAGTCGGGTCGCGTCCAGGTCATCGAGCGTGATCTGGCCCTCTGACGGCGTATCCAACAGGCCCAGCAGATTGAGCAGCGTGGTCTTGCCCGAACCGGACGAACCGACGATGGCCAGGAACTCGCCCGGGCGGACGGCAAAGCTGATGTCGGCCAGAGCGCGGGTCTCGATTTCGCCGGTGTAAACCTTGCCGACGGAGTTGAGGACGAGGAGCGGGGACGGTGAGGGTGAGGTGCTCATTGGCCGCGGATGACCTTGATCGGATCGACGAGCGACGCGCGCCAGGCCGGGTAGAGGGAGGCGAAGAAACCCGTGACGAGGGCGAGTCCGTTGCCGATCAGGAAATTGCCCCACGTGAAGGCGATCGGGAAGAGGTCGGAAGCTTTACCCGTCGTGGCGGAGACGGTCTTGAGGCTGCCCAACCAGGCGAGTAGTCCGACCGAAGCGAGTGTGCCCAGCAGCGCGCCGATCAGGGAAAGGATCAGGCCCTGCAGGGTGAAGATGCGCAGGATCTGGCGCGACGAGGCGCCCATGGCCTTGAGGATGCCGATCTCGCGGTACTTGTTGGTCACGGCCATCACCATCAACGCGGCGATCGCGAGGCCGGCAGAGAGGGTGGTGAAGGCAACGATCATCTGGGATGAACCCGACTGGGCGCGCAGACCGCTGAGGGTGCGCTCATTGTCCTGCATCCAGCTCTCGATCTTGAACGGAAGTTGCTGGCGCAGTTCAGCGGCGACGCGTTCGGCCTGAAAGACCTCGGTGACCTTGAGGCCGAAGCCGGTGATCGCGTTGCCGATGCCGAGCAGCGACTGCGCATCGCGCGCGGGCACAAACACCGCTCCGCCGTCGACGGAGCCAAAGCCGGTGTCGAAGATGCCGGCGACCGTCACGTTGCTGACATTGCCCTCCGCGCTGAGCAGCCGGACGCGATCGCCGAGCGCGACGCCCAAGTCATTGGCCAGACGGAGACCGATCGCGACTTCACCGCCGTTCAGCCCGTAGAAGCGGCCACTGACGAGGTTGGACTGGATATCGACGATCCGATTGTAGTCCTCGGGCACGATTCCCAGCAGGCGACCGGGAATGCGCTTGGTCTCGCGGGAAATCACCACGCTGCCCTCGGTGGATGGAACCAGCACAAGCAGGTCGTCGCCGGCGAGCGTGCGGATGCGCTCGAGCCAGGGCTGCCAGCCTTCGATCTTGCGCTGGCGCTGCTCGAGCTTGGCCACGCGGCCGACGGCGAGCGGCTGGCCCGGGACGGGATCCCGCTCCCACAGTGCCTGCGGCTGGCGCTCCTCCGGCATGATGCGGACGTGCGCGATGGAGTCCGTGACATTGTTCACGATGCGCACCTGCAGGCCGTTGATCAGCGACGAAATGAAGATGATCAACGTGACGCTGGTCGCGACCACGCCAATGGTCAGGAGCGTCTGCCCGCGATTGTGCGCGAGCTGACGGAGGGCGACGGAGAGGGTGAAGGGAGTGGCCACGCGGCGAAACCGTCAGGGTGATTCCACAAAACGATAGCTGCGGTCGGCGCTGACCCGCGCGGCCTGACGGGCCACGCGATCGCTGGCGGTGACCCCGGTGACGGCGATCGCCGTGGGATTTTCGCCGAGCACGGTGATCGCGACGCGTTCAAAGCGGTTGCCCCGGGCGACCCAGGCAAACGTGCCTTCGCGCGAGCGTAGCACGGCCGTGGGCGGAAGGGTGGTGGCGCCGGCGTAGCGCCTGACCTCCACATTCACGTCGACGGTCATGTTGGGCAGAACAAAGCCAGGCAGAACCTCAGGCCGGAGCCTTACGCCAACCACGCCGCGATCCCATTCCACGCGCGGTCCGACCTGGGTGAGCCGGGCCTGAAAGGGCTGGTCGCGAAAGGCCGGTGCGATGACCGTGGCCGGCTGCCCGGCGCGCAGACGTCCCACGTTGTTCTCATCCGTCTCCGCATAGATCTCGGTCTCGGTCATCTCGGCCACGAGGTAGAGCGCGGTGCCGGGCCCGACGCTCTGGCCGGGCTCGACCGAGCGGCGCGTGATCACGCCCGCGAAGGGCGCACGCACCACGCGCTTCTCCAGCTGACGATCAAGAAGCCGGACCGTGCTCTCATCCTCGGCCAGACGCGCGCGGGCGGCGGCTTCCGCGGCCCGGAGGCGTGCCGCCAGACTGGTGGCGGCTTCCAGTTCGGCCGGGCTGTTGACGCCGGAGCGGGCCAGCTCTTGGGCGCGCCGGAGATCCTTGTCGGACTGCTCGGCGGACAAGGCAGCCGCTTCGACCTCGGCCACCTGCGTGTCGCGGCGGGCGAGGGCTTGCTGTCGCTGGGCCTCGAAATCGATCAAGCCGACCCGGAGCAGCGGCTGCCCGGCGGCCACCTGGTCGCCTTCGCGGACAAGGGCCTCCTCCACCATCCCCGATACCTCCACGCCGACGGCGGCTTCGCGCACCGCGCGGAGACGGCCGCTCACGACCACCAAGTCGACCACGTCCTGGATAGAGGGCGCGACGACCTCCGCGCGATCAGGACGAGCCAAGCGAAGCCCGGCCGCGGGAATGGCTGCAGCCAAGAGCAGGATCCAGATCCACCGGCGGCGTTTTTTTGAAGGTGAAGGCGAAGGCATGGCAGGAGTGATACGTTCCAGACCGGGAAGAGGTTGCGCCGAAGCGGGTGATTTCCAGCGGGATAGGCTGAAGGCAGGGTTAGGGGCTTTTCCCGACGGGGCGGCACGTTGGGCAGCTCGCAGCCGTGAGTCGCTTGGAATTCGTCCAACGGTCGAAATGAGGGTTTTGGCGGCCTCGGGACCAACCGTTCGCTGGCCATGGCCGACCACTCGTGAGGAAATGCCTTCGCCTTCCCGTCGACAGCCCTAAGGTGGACGGCAGCCGATGTCCGTTCCGCATTCGCCTCCAACTCCGCGCTCGTTCGAGCGCAAGCATCTCCAGTTCCAGCTGGTGGCTTGGATCTTTTTCTTTGTGGTCGATGTGCTGATGCTGACGACGTACGGGAGTCCGTCCGGGTCGAAGGTGCTCGGCCTTGCCGTGAGCATGGTCGTTCTCGCCGGCATCTCGGAGGGCATCTGGCGGGCGGCGGGTTGGATAGGCTGGGATGAGGAGGCGTGGCTCCGGCTCCCACTCTTTGTCATGCTGGCCTGCATCGGCGGCGGCGTGCTGGCGGCCAATCTGGTCCTGCCGATCGAGCAGTGGCTCGCGGTCTCGGGTCCGGAGCCGAGGAATCCCGCTCCGCGCTGGTCGGCCCTCGTCGTGTTTCACAGCATGATTCTGCTGCTGTGGTCCGTGTTTGCCGCGGCGTTCTACTTTTACGATCGGGCCCGTCAGGCCGAACTGGAGCGGGCGGACTTTGCTGCCGCCGCCCGGGACGCCCAGCTCCAGAGCCTGCGTTTGCAGATCAATCCGCACTTCCTCTTCAACAGTTTCGCCACCCTGCGGGCCTTGGTGGAAATCAATCCCGAACTGGCCCGCGATGCGATCACCCGGCTCTCCGGCATGATGCGCTACTCGCTGCAAGGCGCGAGCGCCCGCACCGTCGCATTTTCCGAGGAGCTCGAAATGGTCGAGTCCTACCTCTGCATCGAAGGACTGCGCCTGGCGGACCGGCTGCGGGTGGTGCGCGACATCGCGCCCGACGTGGCCACAGTCCGTGTGCCGCCGCTCTGTCTCCAGACTCTGGTCGAGAACGCGGTCAAGTTTGGGGCCGCCAATCGCCGGGGCGGCGGTGAGGTGATGATTTCGGCGCGCCGCGAGGCTGGACAGCTGCACCTGCGGGTCGTCAACACGGGCGCGATGAATGCCCCGTCGGAATCCACCGGCCTTGGCCTCGGCAATCTCCGTGCGCGGTTGACCCATCTTTATCGGGGTACCGCCTCGTTTGACCTGCGGGCAGACGGTCCTGATCGTGTCGTGGCCGAACTGATTCTTCCCGTCACCCCACCTGCCGCATGAAGACTGTGCTGATCGATGACGAAGAGCTCCCGCGCCGCGAATTGCGTCGCATGCTCGAACGCTTTCCCCAGATCGAGGTGATGGGCGAGGCGGCGGATGCGACCGAGGCCCGTGCGTTGATTGCGCGGGTGAAACCCGAGCTCCTCTTTCTCGATATCCACATGCCGGAGGAGTCGGGGCTCGATCTCCTCGCGAGCCTGCCGAGGATTCCGCGCGTGATCTTTGTCACCGCCTATGACCAGCACGCGCTGCGTGCTTTTGAGCTGGGGGCGATCGACTACCTGCTCAAGCCGGTCGAAGCCGCACGGCTGAGCAAGGCGGTGGAGCGGCTGGGGGCGGAAATGCCCGAGGCCGAACCCGAAACGGCGAGCGAGGCGTCCGACGAAATCACTCCGCTCTCGCTGGAACAAAAGGTCCTGCTGCGCGATGGCGACCGGACCTGGTTTGTGCCCGTGGCCACGATTCAGGGGGCGGAGTCCTGCGGGGCCTACGCCAAGCTCTGGCTGGAGAACGACAGCCCCGTGATTCACCGCTCGCTCGCGTTCCTCGAAAAGCGGCTCCCGCCGACGCTCTTTTTCCGCGCCAGCCGGACGGAGATGGTCAACGTCCAGAGCGTCATCACGGTCGAGCCGTGGTTCAGCGGTGGCCTGCGTCTCACGCTGAAAACTGGCCGCCAAGTCGAGGTTTCGCGCCGGCAGGCACGGGCGTTCCGCGAGCGTACGCAGCTTTGATTTTGCCGGTGGCAGAAAGGAAACGAGCCGACCCGGAAAGGGTCGGCTCGTGGCAACCGAAGATGACTGAGGGCGAAATCAGCCGCCGAAGCACTCGAGGTACTTCAGGCCGGAGCCGGTGTTGAAGACGACCACGCTCTCGTCGGGGCTGATGGTCTTGTCGGCCACGAGATGCTTGAGGGCCGCGTAGCAGGCGCCGCCTTCGGGGGCGGTGAAGACACCCTCGGCTGAGCCGACCTCGCGGGTGGCCGACATCATCTCGGCATCTGGAATCGCGATCGCGCCGCCGCCCGACTTGCGCAGGACGTCGAGCATGATGAAGTCACCGACCGCCTTCGGTACGCGCAGGCCCGAGGCCTGGGTGGCGGCGCCGAGGTGCTCGGCCGCGAATTTCTCGCCGGCCTTGAACGCGCGCACGATCGGCTGGCAGCCGTCGGCCTGCACACTGTACATGCGAGGACGCTTGGAGCCGATCCAGCCCATCTTTTCCATTTCGTCGAAGGCCTTCCACATGCCGACGAGGCCGGTGCCGCCGCCGGTGGGGTAGAGGACCACATCGGGCAGGGTCCAGTTGAGTTGCTCAGCGAGTTCGTAGCCAAGGGTCTTCTTGCCCTCGACGCGGTAGGGCTCCTTCAGCGTGGAGACATCGAACCAGCCCTCGGCCTCCTTGCGGCGCGCGACTTCGGCGCCGCAGTCGGTGATCAGGCCCTTCATGAGCGTCACGTGGGCGCCCATCTCGCGGCACTCGATCACGAACGCCTTGGGCGTGTCGATCGGCATGAACAGGTGGGCCTCGAGGCCGGCGCGGGCCGCATAGGCGGCAAGGGCGCTGGCGGCGTTGCCGGCGGAGGGCGCGGCGAGCTTCTTTACGCCGAGTTCTTTGGCCATCGAGACGGCCGCGGTCATGCCGCGGGCCTTGAAGCTGGCGGTCGGGTTCTGAGCCTCGTCCTTGATGTAGACGTGCTTCATCCCGTGCTTGGCGCCCAGGCGGGGGGCGTGGAGCAGGGGCGTCCAGCCCTCGCCCAAGGTGACAATGTTGGCCTCGTCGCGCACTGGGAGCACCTCGCGGTAACGCCAGAGCGACTTCACGCGGGTGCGAAGCGCGTCCTTGGTCAGCGTACGGGAAGCGGCCGTCAGATCATACTGGGGGTACAGCGGCTTCGCACATTTGGTGCAGAGGTTCTGAAGCTTGCGGTGGTCATGGTCCGTGCCGCAGGCGGTGCAAGTGAGTTTCGTGAGGTACACGGGCGCAGCCTAGGGGGTCGGCAGGGGGGCGGAAAGGGCGGATTTTAGTGCTCTCCTTTTATAAGCGGGAGCGCATCCTACCTTAATGGAAAAACGTCGTTTCGCCGAGCTCGGCCTGTCTCCCGAGCTGCTCAAGGCCGTGGACAAAATGGGGTTTGAGGAAGCCTCCCCCATTCAAACCGCGGTCATCCCGGTGCTGCTCACCGGCCGGGATGTCGTGGGCCAGTCTTCGACCGGCTCGGGCAAAACCGCGGCATTTGGCCTGCCGGCGATCGAGAAGGTCGATCCGGCCCTGAGGGCAGTGCAGGTCCTGATTCTCTGCCCGACCCGCGAACTCGCGGTCCAGGTCGCGGAAGAAATGGCCAAGCTGGCGCTCTTCAAGCGCGGCGTTCACGCCGTGCCGATCTTCGGCGGGCAATCGTATGAACGCCAGTTCCGCGCCCTCGCGGCAGGCACGCAGGTGGTGATCGGCACGCCCGGTCGCGTGATGGATCACATGGAGCGCGGCACGCTGCGACTCGACAAGCTGTCGATGGTCGTCCTCGACGAGGCCGACCGCATGCTCGACATGGGTTTCCGCGACGACATCGAGAAAATCCTCTCGGCTGTTCCGGAAAAGCGCCAATTACTCTTCTTCTCGGCCACGATGCCGCGCGCGATCCAGGACCTCATCGGCCGCTACAGCCGTGATCCGGCCTGGATTCGCATCGAATCGCTCGCCCAGAACGCCCCGCAGGTGGACCAGGTCTACTTCGAGGTCGACCGTCGTTCGAAGATCGAGGTGCTGACGCGCCTGATCGACATCCATGATTTCCGCTACGGGATTATTTTCTGCAGCACGAAGATCATGGTCGATGAACTCGACGAGCACCTGCATGCCCGCGGCTATGCGGTTGATCGTCTGCACGGCGACATCACGCAGGCCCAGCGCACGCGCGTGATGGAAAAGTTCCGCCGGCGCGGCTTCGAGTTCCTGATCGCGACGGACGTGGCTGCGCGCGGTCTCGATGTCGACGACTTGGAAGTGGTCTTCAATTTTGATCTGCCCAACGACGCTGAGGACTACACCCACCGGGTCGGCCGCACCGGTCGCGCCGGCAAGTCGGGCCGGGCCTACACCTTCGTTTCCGGACGCGAGATCTACAAGCTGCAGGGCATGGTCCGCTTCGCGAAGCTCAAGATTCGCCGCGAGAACGTGCCTTCCCTCGATCAGGTCGAGGAGGCGCGCGAGAATGTGTTCTTCGAGAAGCTCCGCGCCACGCTGGAGGCCGGCTCCTTCCGGGCGCAGGATCGGATTGTCGACCGCCTGCTCGAACAGGGCTACGCGAGCACGGACATCGTGTCGGCGCTCATTCACATGATGACGGCGGCGCCGTCGGCTCCGGCGCCCGAGCCGGCCAAGCCAGCGCAGTCCTACGCTTCGTCGGGCCCATCCTCCTCGGCGGCTCCCGCCTGGGTTGAGAAGCGCAGTGCGCCCGCGGCGAAGGCAATGCCGGCGCCGGCGTCCGAGTCCGGTGGTGACGCTGCCGGTGGACCGACGGCTGCACCGCGCAAGCCGAAGTTCGATCGCGCAGGCCGCACTGGCCGCGAGCCCGGGTTCACGACCATTTTCCTCAACGTTGGCCGCAAGCAGCTGATCACCCCGGCGGATGTCGTCGGCAAGATCGCGGGCGTGACCCGCCTGCCGGCCAATGTGGTGGGGGCGATCGACATCCATCAGCGCCACTCGCTGGTTGACGTCCTCACTGAGCACACAGCGAAGATTCTGGAGAAGATGGCCGGCGTGCGGGTCAAGGGCGAGATGCTCAAGCCCGCGCTCGCGACCGACGCGGATCGCTCGGAGGAGTGATCCCGAAAGAGGTCAGAAGTCAGAGGTCGGATGTCAGAAATGGCTGTCTTGGAGCGCGTCGGATTGACCTCTGATATCTGACTCCTGACCTCTTCCGGTGTGCCGTCACCCCGGTGTCACACCGCTCCGCTTGACACGTCTCCGGCGGGTCATTACGCCGGAGCCCCGAATGGAGGCCGTGCTTGATCAACCCGTGCTGGTCCTCAACCGCCTGTGGCAGGCGGTGAATGTGATCGGCGCCCGACGCGCGTTTGCGCTGCTCGCGCGAGGACATGCCGCCGTCGTCCACCACCATGCGGACGACTTCCGGGTGTTCTCGCTGTTGGATTGGATGGATTTCTCCCGCAGCAACCCGCCGGTCGATGACATCGACGCGGTTCATACCCCACGCACCGTGATCCGGCTGCCACGGGTGATCCTGCTGACGTGGTTCGACAAGCTCCCCTGCAAGGAGCTCAAGCTCACCCGGAGCAACGTCTTCGAGCGCGACAAGGACACCTGCCAGTACTGCGGCAACGTGTTTGATCGCGAGGACCTGAATCTCGACCACGTGATCCCCCGCGACCGCGGCGGCAAGACGACGTGGGAGAACATCGTCTGCTCCTGTATCCGCTGCAATTCCCGCAAATCCAACCGCCTGCCGCACGAGGCGCACATGCGCCTGATCCGCAAGCCGGTCCGCCCGAAGTGGCGCCCGGTCATCACGCTCGTGCTCGGCAACCAGCAGCGCGAGCGCTGGAAGGACTTCCTCGATCTCGCCTACTGGAACGTCGAGCTCGAGGAGTGAGCGGCCCCTGACCGGCCGGGCACTTGTGCCACGGTTGCGAGCCTCTAAAGTTCAGTTGTAGCCGGGGTCGCTGACCCCGGGGATTGGAGTTTATCTCTGAACTCTCTCAGACTGGGGTGAGCGACCACAGGCGACACTTCAATTTGAACCGCTCTGGGGGAGCTTGGCCACCGCTTGAACGCCGACGTCGGGCTGGTCGATGAAGAGGCCGTCAACCTTTGCCTGGTGGATGAAAAGGTCGAGGAGCGCACCGATCTCGGTGACGCCTTTCGGCAGGGCGTCGCGGCGGAAGGTGTAGGGGTGCACAACCAGGCCGGCCGCCTGCGCGTCGCGCACGAGCGAGGTGAGCTGAGGCGCTCCGGCTGGATTCGGCGCGAAGACCTGGCCGAGCGAGGGTCCGATGCCCTGGGCCCAAGTGGCGAGATCCCGCAGTCCCTCGGGCGTGAGCAGAGCGGCATACTCGGGTCCGCCGCCCGTGAGCTGCACGAGTTTCAGCTCGGTTTTCAGTTCGGTCCGCAAGCGCCGGAGGGCCGCGGGATCGAAGCACTGCACGAAGACCGACTGATCGGCCCGGGTGTAGCCGTGCTTCGTGAGGGCGGCGAGCAGCGCGCGCCCGAGATCCTTGCCCTCGGTCGCGTGGAAGGCCGGCTCCTTGAACTCGACGTAGATCCCGGTCTTGCGGCCGGTCGAGTGATTGAGTCCGGCGATCAGGTTCACCTGCTCGTCGAAGGTGCACAGGCGGAACGCGCCGCCCTTCGTGGGGAACCGATCAGGAAAAACGGCCTGGCCGGTCTGTGGGTTGAAGCGCTCGCGGACGTTCAGCGTCACCAGTTCCGCCCAGGTGAAATCGATCGCGTAAAAGCGTCCGTCGGCGCGGGCACGTCCGGGAAAGCGGGTCGCGACGTCCGTGGTCGTGTCGAGATGGATGTCGTGGATGACCACGAGCACATCGTCCTTCGAGAGCACGACATCCTGCTCGATGTAATCCGCGCCGAGGGCATGGGCATAGGCCGCGGATTCGAGCGTGTGCTCGGGCAGATAGCCGGAAGCGCCGCGGTGCGCGATGACGAGGGGCCGGGCGGTCAGCAGGGTGGCGGTGGTGAGCATGGTCAGCAGGGCCGTACGAACGAAGCGCATGGAGCCAGTGTGGCCACCGGAGCCAGCCGCGACAAGCCGCCCGCGACCGGCGCACGAAAGTTCACGGGACCGTCACGCGACGGTTGGGCAAAATCACCCCCATCCCGGCTTGAGGCCGGATCAGAACTTCACCGACGCGCTGCCGCCGAAGAGCAGGGGCTCGCCGCGGATGAAGGTCGGGATGCCGTAGTTGGCCCCGAAGTTACCGGCGTCGACCAGGTAGTCCTTGTCGAAGAGATTGTCGGCGAAGGCGGAGATCTCCCAGCGGCCGGTCTTCGAGCGCCAGCCGGCCTGCAGGTTGACGACGCCGTAGCCGTCCTGGCGGAGCGTGCCGCCGAAACGGGTGTTGTCGTCATCGAAGAAGTGCTCGGACTTGTACTGGTAGACCGGGGTGAGGGTGAAGGTGCCGTTGGCTGCGGACGACCAGCTGAGGGTGGTGCCGAAGGCGAACGTGTGCTCGGCCGTCAGGCGGAACGACGAGCCGGCATAGCGCTGGGGCTGGCCGTTGTCGTCCGTGTCATCGAAGGTCGCATCGGTGTAGCCGTAGGTGCTGAAGAGGCTGACGATGTCGTTGAGGCGACCGCGCACGGCGGCCTCGGCGCCGAGGCCGGTGGCGTTGCCGGCGCTGACGACGATGAAGCGGGCCGCGTTATTGGGATCGCGCACGGCCGTCTGGAAATTGCTGTAGTCGTAGCGGAAGACCGAGGCGCTGTAATCATAGCGGCGGTCCTTGGTGCCGCCCTTGATGCCGACCTCGTAGTTCCAGATGATCTCCTCATCCGCCTGCGTGACCGTCGTGCTGTCGATGATGATGGCGGCGGGCAGGCGGCCGCGGGCGACGCCGGCGTACACGCTGAACTGGGGCGAAACCTCGTAGCGACCGATCAGGCGGCCGACCCACGAAGTGTCGCTCAGGCTGGCCTCGCGATTGCCGTTGGTCGGGACGAAAGCGAAGTTCGGCGCGGCGCCGAGCAGGAAGCCAAGGGTGCTGGCCACGGGCGCGCGGCGGGCCTCGTAGCCGCTGGTCTGTTCCTCGAATGAGACGCGCACGCCGGCGGTCAGTTCAAAGCGGTCGGTGATCGCGTAGGTGCCGTCAGCAAAGAGGTCGGTCGTTTGCTTGTCCGCCGAGTTGATGTACTCCTCGGTGTGGTAGGCCTTGAGCGGGGCGTTGGCGAGGAGGGCGAGGCTCGACAGGCTGGGGATCGCGGCAAAGGCGGCGAAGGTCGCCGGCAAGCGATCCTGCGCGACAAACGGGTTCATCGCGGGCACGGCGGTGTTGACGAACGCGGCCGGCAGGCCGGCGGCGAGGAGGCCGTTGCGAAACTCGCCCGAGAGGAACGGCCAGACCTGGCGCTCGTCGGTGTAGAGCGGCACCCGCTGGGTGCTGTCCTCGGAAACATAGCTGGCGCCGACGAAACCGGTGAAGCGACCACCGGTGTCGAAGTTCAGGCGCACCTCCTGGCTGAAGTGCTTGCCCTGGGAGTCATCGGCCAGCTCCAGTAGGTACAGGCGGCTGCCATCGGCGTCGAACTGCTCAATCGAGTCGTACTCGCGCACGCCGGTCGTGGCGGTGAGCGACCACGCGTCGTTGATCTCGTGCGCCACGATCGCGGTGCCGCCCCAGACCGTGCGGTCGATGGAGAGGTCGCGGCCGCGGTTGAGGTCGGCGGCCAGGAAGGGATCGGTGTCGCCGTTGCGCGTGGGAATCACGCCGCTCTTGAACGCCGTGCCGGGAGGATTGTCGCGCTGGTAATTGAAGATCAGGTCGACCGTGGTGCGCTCGCTGGGGAGCCAGCGCAGGGACGGGCGCAAGGCGAGGGTGTCGCGGCCGTTGAGGTCGGAGCCGTCGGCCAGGTTATCGACGATGCCGTCACGCTGGCTGTAGCTGAAGGCAAAGCGGCCGAGGAACGTGCCGCCGCCGATCGGGCTGTTGGCGAAGCCCGACGCCGTGAAGGCGCCGTAGTTGCCGAAGCCGGTGGTTAGGCCCGACTCGGTCGCGGCGGTCGGCTTGCGCTGGATGATCGAGATCGCGCCGACCTCGGCGCCCCGGCCGAAGAGCGTGCCCTGCGGGCCCTTGAGCACCTCGATGCGCTCGAGGTCGAAGAGTTCGGTCACGCTGCCCGTGGCGCGATTGATCGAAACGCCATCCTGGAAAATGGAGACGCGCATCTCAGCGCGCGGATCGGTGCTGTCGGACGTGACGCCACGGATGTTGATGCCGGGATTGTTCGGCGACTGCTCCTGGATGAACACGCCCGGCACGAGCGGGGCGAGATCCTTGTAGCGCTCAATGCCGGCCGACTCGAGGAAGGCGCCCGAGTAGGCGGTGATGGCGATCGGCACGTCCTGCACGGCCTGCACGCGCTTCTGCGCGGTGACTTCGACCGCCTCAAGTTGGATCACGCCAGGTGCGGTGGGCGTCTGCGCGATGAGCCCGAGCGGGGCAACCAGAAGGACGACGGCCGGGCGAAGAGACGATGGGGTCAGCATGGGCGGAGTGGGAGGGACGAAGGTCCCAGCCTCAGGCAACGAAGGTGCGCCGTCAATCAGCACGCAGGGCGGGTGCGTGCTAATCCGTGAATGTCACACCGGTTTGACGAAGTTTCCTCAAGTCGCATGCATCCGACCTGAAGCGTATACCCCAGAAAATCAGCGGCGCGTCAGCGCTGGCTGTTTTGGCGCAGGAGCAGCGCGATGATGGCGGCGGCGATCAGATCGGTGAAAATGACTCCGAGCCGCACAGGCCAGGGCAGGCGCAGGGGAAGCACGAGGATGACGATGGCGCTCAGGATGAGGAAGCCGATCGTAGCGGAAAGCATAACCTTGCGGCGGGCGTTCGCGATCACGATGGGATCGTCTTCGGGTGGGAGCGAGGGCAGGGCCATGGGAATCAATCAATGACGCGCGATCGGCAGCGTGAGGCGCAGAGTCGTTCCGGCCGGACTGGTCGAGAGCAGCGTGATGTCGCCGTGATGGCTTAGGAGGATGCGCTTGGCAATCGCGAGACCGAGTCCGGTGCCGTCGGGCCGGCCGGAGAGGAAGGAATCAAAGATGCGGTCGCGGATGCCTTCCGCGATGCCGGTGCCGGTGTCGGCTATGTCGATCACCGCGAACTCACCGCCGCTTTCGCGCACCTCCGACGTGCAGCGGACGGTGATCGTGCCGCCCTCGGGCATGGCCTGGGTCGCGTTGATCAGGAGATTGAGCAGAACCTGCTGAAGCTGGCCCTTGTGCACATCGACGATGATCAGCTTTTCCGGCGGTTCGAACTGCAGCTGGATTTTGCCCTGGGCCAGCTTGAGGCGGATGAGCAGCAGCGTGTCCTCGATGATGTCGGTCACCGGCCAGCGCGAGTGCAGGCTGGAGGGCGCCTTCGCGAACGTGAGCACGCGCGAGACGATGGCCTCGAGCTGGTCGATCTTCTCGCCGATCACGCGCACGTCGGTGCGGCGCGGGTCACCCTCGGGGAAATCGAGGCCGAGGTAGCTGAAGAGAAGCTTGATGACCGTGAGGGGATTCCGGATTTCGTGCGCGATCTCGGCGGCGAGGAGACCGAGGGTCGTGAGCTGCTCGTTCTTGCGGAGCGACGCCTCGCTCTGGAAGACGCGGGCGTAGAGGCGGGCGTTCTGGAGAGCGACGGCGCCGAGGCTGGCGAGGGCGCTGAGCAGGCGCTTTTCGTCGTTGTTAAAGCGGTGAACCGTATCGGTGAACGCGGCGAGGACGCCGATCACCTCGTTCTCGTAGATCAGCGGCGTGGCCAGCAGCGAACGCAGCGCCGGATCGCGTGGCAGGTCGACCACGTCGATGAACTCGGGCGACTGGATGTTGGCGTACTCGACTTGACGGCGGGTGTGGATCGCCGCGGAGACGAGGCAGGAGTCGAGTGGCATCGGCCCGGTCGGTGCATCTGCGGACGCATGGCTGGCAAGCGACGCCAGTTGCACGGAGTCGCCGGGGGCCTCGCAGAGGTAGAGTGCGCACGCGTGGGTTTGCGTGATGCGCCGGGCGTCGCGCGTGATCGTGTTGAAGAGTTCCTGCGGCTCGAGCTTGGTGACGAGCGACTGTCCGGCCGCGATCAGCGACTCGAGCTGCCGGGCCTTGTCGCGCAGTTGCTGGAGCTGCCAGAGACGGCGGATGACGGAGGTGGCTTCTTCGGTGAGGCGGACGAAGAGGGCGAGGTCGGCCTCGGCGAAACCGCCAACCTTGTCGCTGTCGACATTGATCACGCCGAGGGTCTGCCCACCGGGCTCGAGCATGGGCGCGGCCATCTCGCTGCGCACATCCGGGCGCACGACGATGTAGCGCGGGTCTTGACGAACATCGGTGACCAGCTGCGGCCGGGCATGAAAGGCGACCCAGCCGGTGATGCCTTGGCCTAGACGGAGCGACAGGTCGGCGTTTTCGGCCGGCATGCCTTGGTGGACCTCGATCTCCAGTTTGCCGCTGTCGGGATTGAGGAGGGAAATGGAGCCGCAGGATGCGCCGAAAACATCGATTACGACGGCCAGAATCGCGGCCAGGGCCTCGCTTGGCTCGTCGGTGCGGCCGACCAGCGACGCGACCCGATAGAGCGCGGCGTGGGCGTCCAGGCTCCGCGGAGCGGGGGACGAAGCGGAATCCGGCCTGGTGATGTCGCTAGACACAGCGCGGAGCTTTGGTGTTCACCGGCGTCATCTCAATTGCGGAATGCGGATTTCGGAGTGCGGAATGACTGAGCCGACGGCGCAGGCGCAGAAGTGTTTCACGTTTTGGTGCAGCCGGGAGTCGCTGACCCCGGTCCGATTTCTGCAACGGTCATTTCCTGACCGGCCTCAGCGAGGCCGGCTACATTCCGCAATTCCTCACGCCGTGGCCGTCGCGCGCTGGGGCGGGCTGATCACGGCGGTCAGGGCCTCGCGCAGGTCACGCAGGCGGTGCGAGTCGGTGACGGGCGCATGGGCCTCGTCCTCGATGTAGAAGGTGTCGATCGCGATGCCGCGCTCGGTGCCGATGCGGGCGAACGTGATGTCGAAGCCGTGCGTGCTGATCGTCTTCGCGAGGCGGAAGAGCAGACCGATCTGGTCATGCGCCTGGATCTCGACGATCGTGCGCTCCATCGACAGCTCGTGGTAAACCTCGACCGTGGGAGGGAAGGAGGACTGCAGGGTCTCGTTGGACCCACCGAGGCGGAGGCCGGAGTGCTTCTGGGCCTGGGCGATGATCTCGGGCAGCAGGTCCTTGTTGAGGGCCAGCGCCTCGTTGACCGTCCGGGCGAAGATTTCCTGGGCCTTGGCGCTTTGCACGACGCCGCGGCCGGGCTCGACGACATAGAAGGTGTCGATCGCGATGTGATCGCTGCGCGAGATGACCTTGGCGCCGAGAATCGACAGGCCAGCCACGCTGAAGGCCCCCGCGAGCTTGTAGAACAGCCCGGCGCGGTCCCAGGTCACGATGTTCACCACCGTGAGGGAACGGTTCAGGTCGTCCTTCCACTCGATCACGGGGTGCAGCGAGCTGACGGAATCGGCGCCGGTGATCGACTGGAGCAGCCGGTTCACCATCTGGATGTGGAGGGCAATCTCCGTGGTATCCGTGTGGATGAAGTAGCGCTCCGGCAGCAGATTGAAGTGCGCGGTGATCTCGTCCTGGCTGATGCCGGGAATCTTCTGGGAGACGAGTTCCTGATAGGTCATTTGCAGACGTTGGGAGTTTTGGGTGGCGATGGCCTCGCCATGGATCAGACGGTCAAGGGTGGCCCGGTAAAGGGACGTGTGCAGGGTATCCTTGTAGCCGTTCCAGAGGTTGGCCGATGTCCCGCGCGCGTCGCAGAAGGTGTGCACGTAAAGGTAGCGCAGGAGGTCTGCGTCGGGGACCAATTCGGCAAAAGCAGCGGCGGTGTTCGGATCATCGACATCACGCTTCTGCCAAAAGCGTGCCATAATCAGATGATTTTTGATGATAAAGGTGACTATCTCGCGACTGGAGGCGTCGATTTCGAGCCGGGCGAGCAGGGGGAGGGCGATTTCGACCCCGCTTTCGGCGTGGCCTTGGATGCCCTTGGCCTTGCCGATGTCGTGCAGGAGCAGGATCAGGTACAGCAGCACGGGGTTGCGCGTTTCGTGCAGCGTGGTCCGGTACTTGAGGGTGATCGGCTCGGCGTCGGTGAAAATCCGGTCAAGTTCCCGGATGGTATTCAGGGTGTGGATGTCGGCCGTGTACCGGTGATAAAATTCGTGCTGCACCAGGCAGGTTAGCGCATCGAATTCGGGGATAAACCGGCCCAAAACCCCCAGTTCGTGCATGAGGTGCAGGGTGGGGAAGACCGCGCCGGCCTCGTCGAGGATCGCCCGGAAGCTGGTGTTGGCATCCCGTGACTCGACCACCTTGCGGGTGATCAACGGGAGGGACTCGCGAATCAGGGTCTGGAGGGCGAAATCCGGCGTCGCTCCGAGCTGCTGGCAGTGGCGGAAGACGCGGATGAGGCGCGCGGGCTCGGTCCGGAAGACGTCCAGCCCTTCGGCGCACAGTTCACGGCCGCGGAGGACGAAGCCGTCGATCCGCTTGCTGCGCTCGTGGCGCCGTGCCCGGATGGCTTCGCGAAAGGAGATTTTCTCGTCGGACATCTGCGCCAGCGTCAGCGCGAGGCGGTTTTCGACCAGTTTCGAGATTCGGTAGATCGTCTGCGCCGACTGGTAGTAGTCGCGCATGAACAGCTCCACACGGGCGAGGAGCTTGGGCTCGGTGTAACCAAGTCCCAGCGCGATGCGCGGCTGGGCCTCGAGGTCGAGCACGTCCGTGGCGCGCTTGCTCGCGAAATGGAGTTCATTGCGGACCTGGTGCAGGAAATCGTACGCGCGATTGAAGGCTTTGAGCTCGTTCGGCCGTAGGTAATTGAGCGTGACCAGTTCGTCGATGCGGCTGATCGCCAGCTTCACCCGGGCCATCCACACGGTGTTCTGGTAGTCGCGCAGGCCGCCGACGCCGTTCTTGATGTCGGGCTCCTGCAGGAAAACGGTGTGCCCGAATTTCGCGCGGCGGGAGGCCTGGTCGTCGAGGCGGGCCGCGATGTAGGCGCGGGGGTTCTCCGTGGTGTAGAACGCCTTGTAGGCCGGGGCAAAGGTCTCGTACAGGACCTGCGAACCCGCGATCAGGCGTGATTCCAGCAGAGCGGTCTTGGTCTGGATGTCCTTGCGGGCCTCGGCAAAGACCTCGTCGACCGTGCGGGTGGAGTGGCCGACCTTGAGGCCGCAGTCCCAGAGCACGTAGAGGATCTCGTTGGTGAGATGCTCCTGCAGGGGTTTCACATCCGCCGGCTTGGCCTTCGACGGGTAGAGGAACATCACGTCGATGTCGCTCAAGGGACTGAGCTCCCCGCGTCCGAATCCGCCCAGCGCAATCAGCGCGACCGGGGCCGGCAGTTCGCCGTGCTCGCGGACGTAGCTGACAAGCGCGTAGTCGAAGAGATGGGCCAGCATCACGTCGACCATGGCCGATCGGGCATGGACAACCTCAAGCCCGGGCGCGCCGGCCTCATGGCGCATCCGAATCATGGCGCCCTCCAGGCGCAGGAAGGCCTTGCAGGCAGCCAGCCGCTTGGCCACCGGGACTTCACCGGTGAATTGCAGGCGTTCGCGCGCGTGTTTTTGGGTGCGACTGATCACGTAAACCAGCGATTGAAAGCGATTCCCGTGCCCGCGCAAGACCGGCGCGGAGCGAGGAAGGTACGGATAGGACTGATGGGACCTATGCGACGGATGGCTTTCCGACTCCCCTCATAGGACCTATCCGTCCCATTGGTCCCCTCGGTCCCATCCTCGGGATAACCCCGCACTTGCCAGCGACCTCGGCGGGTGGTTCGCTCGCCGGTTCCCACGATTTACCATGGCTGAGATCACCAAGAGCTACGAATCCCGCGACGTCGAAAAGAAGTGGTATGCCGCCTGGCAGCAGGCTGGCGCCTTTGCGGGCAAGGTCGTCGCCGGACGCGAGCCTTACAGCATCGTGATCCCGCCGCCCAACGTCACGGGCGTCCTCACCATGGGCCATGTGCTGAACAACACGATTCAGGACATCCTCATTCGCCGCGCCCGCCTCGAGGGCAAGTCGGCCCTCTGGGTTCCCGGCACCGACCACGCCGGCATCGCCACGCAGACCGTGGTCGAGCGCGAGCTTCGCAAGCAGAAGAAGACCCGCCACGATTTCGGCCGCGAGAAATTCATCGAGAAGGTCTGGGAGTGGCGCCACGAGAAGGGCGGCATCATCCTCGAACAGCTTCGTCGCCTCGGCGCCTCCTGCGACTGGGACCGCACCCAGTTCACGATGGATCCGGCCTACTCGGAGCGCGTCCTCGGTGTGTTCGTCGAGCTCTTCAAGCGCGGCAACATCTACCGCGGCAAGCGCATGGTGAACTGGTGCCCGGTTTCACTGACCGCCCTCTCCGACGAGGAGGTCATCATGAAGCCGGTCAACGGCACGCTCTACCAGGTCCGCTACGAGCTGGTTGATCGCCCCGGCGAGTTCATCACCGTCAAGACGACCCGGCCTGAGACTATCCCGGGTGACGTCGCCATCGCGGTTCATCCCGAGGATCCGCGCTACACCGATCTCATTGGCAAAAAGGTCTGGCGTCCGCTCAACCGCACGCAGATCCCGATCATCGCCGATGCCGCCGTCGACAAGGAGTTCGGCTCCGGCGCGCTCAAGATCACGCCCGCGCACGACAAGGTCGACTTCGAGGTCGGCACGCGCCACCAGCTCGCCCCGATCGACGTCCTCAACGCCGACGGCACGCTGAACGAGCTCGCCGGCCCCGGCCTCGCTGGCCTCGACCGTTTCGCCGGCCGTAAGAAGGCGGCCGAGCTCCTCAAGGAACTCGGCGCTCTCGTGGGCGAGGAAGCCCACGCCAACAATGTCGGCTACTCCGAGCGTGCCGACGTGCCGATCGAGCCGCGCCTCACTTGGCAGTGGTGGCTGCGCTACCCGAAGATCGAGGAAGCCAAGGCTGCCGTGCGCGACGGTCACATCCGTTTTCACCCGGAGCGCTGGTCCAAGGTTTACCTGCACTGGCTGGAAAACATCCAGGACTGGTGCATCAGCCGCCAGCTCTGGTGGGGCCACCGTATTCCGGTCTGGTACCGCAAGGGCCTCGATCGCGAGAAGCTTACGCCGGACGACATCGCCAATCCGGCCAAGGTCCACGTTTCCCTCGCAGGCCCGGCCGATCCGGAGAACTGGGAGCAGGAAGTCGACGTGCTCGACACGTGGGCGTCCTCGTGGCTCTGGCCGTTTGCCACCATGGGCTGGCCGGACCGCGCCGAGATGGACAAGGCCGGTTTCGACGCGTTCTACCCGACGGCCACGCTCGTGACCGGACCGGACATCATCTTCTTCTGGGTCGCGCGCATGATCATGGCCGGACTCGAGTTCGTTCGTCCGGGCGAGCCGATCGAGCGCCGGATTCCGTTCCGCGACGTCTATTTCACCGGCATCATCCGCGACGCGCAGGGCCGCAAGATGTCGAAGTCCCTCGGCAACTCGCCTGATCCGCTCGACCTCATCGCCAAGTACGGCGCGGACGGCCTGCGCTTCGGCATCATCTCGATTGCGCCGCAGGGGCAGGATATCCGCTTCCAGGAGGACCGGATCGAGAGCGGCAAGAATTTCTGCAACAAGCTCTGGAACGCCTCGCGCTTCCGGCAGATGAGCGGGCCGTCGGGCGACAATTCCTCGCTCGAGGCCATCATTGCCCGGCTCGATGCGTCGAAGTTCGACGCCGATGACCACGCGATCCTCGATCGCATGCTCTCGACCACGCGCGAGGTGGACCGCTGCTTTGCCCAGTTTGAATTCAGCGCGGCCGTCCAGGCCCTGTACGGATTTTTCTGGAACGACTTTTGCGATTGGTACGTCGAGGTCTCGAAGTCCAAGCTGCAGAGCGAGGACACGAAGCTCAACTGTCTCGCGATCCAGGACCTCGTGCTGCGCCAGACGCTGCTCATGCTGCATCCGGTCATCCCGTTCATCACGGAGGAGCTGTGGAACCTGCTCGGTTACGGTGCCGCCGGTTCGTTCATCCAGGATACGCGGATCGAGAACGCCTCGCACATTGCCCACGCGCACGCGATGCGCGGCCTGCCGATTGACCTCGCGGCCGCCGCGTCGGTGGGGCGGATCAAGGAAACCGTTTCCCGCGCCCGCGCGCTCAAGGCGGACTACAACCTCGCGAGCCGTCGCGACGTTCGCTTCTTCGTGCTGGCGGAGGATCGCGAGTGGGCGCTGGTGGAGAGCAATCTCGCCAAGATCTCCCGCATGGTCGGTGCGTCTGAGATCGTGCGTCGTGCGGCCGTTGAAGGCGCGCCGGCTGCGGTCACGCCGCTCGGCACGTTCTACCTCGACCTTGCTTCGACCGTCGACACCGGGGCGGAGAAGGTTCGCCTGACCAAGGAACTTGAGTCCTTGGCGAAGCACATCGCCGGCACCGAAGCCCGGCTCTCGAACGAAGCTTTTGTCAGCAAGGCTCCGCCGGCCGTGCTCGAGGGTGCGCGCAAGCAGCTGGCCGACCTCCGTGCGAAGCAGGCCGAGATCGAGCGCCTGGTGAAGGCCCTCTGAGCGTTGGTTTAGCCGGGCTCGCTGAGCCCGATCTGTGAGTGAGCCATCAGCTTCCTTCCGGACCGGGCTCAGCGAGCCCGGCTACACTGACCCTGCGGTCTCGGGATTATAGTGTATTGGCTATCATGGATTTGCGCGTAAGAGGGGAGCCGATTTTGGCTAATTACTTTACTTAGGACATAAACTAAGTAATGGTTTGTTCATGTCTGTTGCCTTGTCCACGTCCGTTGCTGTCGATCTCGAGTCTGCCTCGGCCGAGGAGCGGGTGCGTTGGGCGGTCGATACATTTGGGGAAGGCCTCGTGCTGACGACGAGCTTTGGCATCCAGGCGGCGGTGATGTTGCACCTCGTCACGCGGATCGCGCCGTCCATTCCGGTGGTCTTCATCGATACGGGCTACCTGTTTCCGGAAACCTACCGGTTTGCCCGTGATCTGACGGAGCGGTTGCAGCTCAACCTCAAGACCTACGTCCCGGCGGCGACGGCCGCGCAACAGGAAGCGTTGCATGGCAAACAGTGGGAACTGGGACTCGAGGGGCTGAAGCGCTACAACTTCATCAATAAGGTCGAGCCGATGGATCGGGCCGTGCGTGAGCTCAAGGCGACGGCTTGGCTGGCGGGGTTGCGCCGCTCTCAAGCTTCAACCCGCGAGGCTCTGCCTGTCGTCCAGACCCAGAACAAGCTGGTGAAGGTTCACCCGATCCTCGACTGGGATAATCGGCAGGTGTATCGCTACCTCACGGAGCACGGGCTGCCCTACCATCCGCTCTGGGACCGCGGCTATGTTTCGGTGGGTGACTGGCACAGCACCTCGAAGCTGGAACCGGGGATGAGCGAACAGGACACGCGCTTTGGTGGCCTCAAGCGCGAGTGCGGCCTGCACGAGCCAAGCGGCCGCGGCGATTTCTCGATCTGATGTCGCTGATGTAGCCGGGCTCGCGGAGCCCGGGGTTGTTGGAGCTACCTGGGAGCGCTGGCCGCCGCCCCGCCTTACCCGACGAATAGCGCTGATTTTGGCTAAAAACAGGGATTTTATGGGTCAAAATCACCGATTTTAGCCCAATTTAACCTGAATTTGCCCTAAAATCGCCGATTTGACCTGTCAGCCTTACAACCTCGATGGCGGCTATGTAGGTTTTCGTCGAAAATGACCAAAAATGGGTTCATTTAGCCCATTTCTGCCCTGATTTTGCCGATTTTTCCCCGTCTTTTTGGATTTTTGACCTCAACGCCGGACAGCATAACGCACCAGCTGGCTATCTCCGCCCAGAGATTCCGTGCTCAGCAATTTTAGCGAAATATCCACGTTTCCGCCTACCAGCGGAGTTCCTGATCCGAACAGTCGTGGTTCAAGCGTGATCCAGAGTTCGTCGACCAAGCCAGCCTCGAGGAACTGGCGATGAATCTGTGCCCCTCCGAGCAGGGCGCAGCGCCTGTGGCCGGCTCCGACGAGACTTTCCACCAGCGCGGCGGGAGCCTCGGCCGTGAACTCCAGTACCCCCGGTACGGCGTCGGCGGCGTAGGCTGCGGGTTGACGTGTCATGACCAGACGCCGGCGTCCGGGCTTTCGGCTTGCGAGGAAGAGCGTATGCTCGGCCCGGTAGGTCGCTCCGCCGAGGATACTTGCATCGAAATCCTGCAAGGCGCGTCCGAACCAGACCTTGTCCTCCGGGGACGTAAATCCGGCGCCGGGTTGGTCGTGACGGGTGATGAAGCCGTCGAGCGATTGGGCGGCGATGAGCACGAGCTGCATGCCGGCAGCGTGAGGCTCAGGGATTACCCGGCAAGCCTGTCATGGATCCATGCGGAGCAAAGACTTGCACCCCCGGATAGCGGTTCCGTAGCGTTACCGGCTACATCATGAAGAAAGCGCTCATTACCGGCATCACGGGACAAGACGGTTCCTACCTGGCCGAACTGCTGTTGTCCAAGGGCTACGAGGTGCACGGCGTCATCCGCCGGGCCTCGACCTTCAATACGAGCCGCATCGATCATCTTTACCGCGATCCTCATGTGAACGGGGTGAAGCTCCACTTGCACTACGGCGACCTCGCTGACTCCGTGCAGATGGTGAAGCTCCTCTACGAGCTGCAGCCGGACGAGATCTACAACCTCGGCGCCCAGTCCCACGTTCGCGTGTCGTTCGACATCCCGGAGTACACGGGTGACGTCGTCGGCCTCGGTTCGGTCCGCATCCTCGAGGCCATCCGTGAAGCCGGTCTCGTCAAGAAGTGCCGTTTCTACCAGGCCTCGTCGTCCGAGATGTTCGGCAAGGTCCAGCAGGTCCCGCAGACCGAGGACACGCCTTTCTGGCCGCGCTCGCCCTACGGCTGTGCGAAGATGTACGCGCACTGGCTCACGGTGAATTATCGTGAGAGCTACAACCTGCACGCCTCGAGCGGCATTCTCTTCAATCACGAGAGCCCCCGCCGCGGTGAGACCTTCGTCACGCGCAAGATCACCCGCGCTGCGACCCGCATCAAGCTGGGCCTGCAGGACTCCCTCTACATGGGCAACCTCGACGCCAAGCGCGACTGGGGCTACGCCAAGGAGTACGTGGAGATGATGTGGGTCATGCTCCAGCAGGACACGCCCGACGACTACGTGGTTGCGACCAACGAGACGCACACGGTCAAGGAGTTCATCCAGGAGACCTTCGCGCTGCTCAATCTCGACTGGGAAAAGTACGTGAAGTACGACGCCCGCTACGAGCGTCCGGCCGAGGTCGAACTCCTGATCGGCAACCCGGCCAAGGCCAAGCGCCAGCTCGGCTGGGAGCCGAAGGTTCGCTTCAAGGAACTCGTCAAGATCATGACCGAGGCCGACCTCGAACTCGCCAAGCGCGAAGCCCAGATCGCGAACCTGCCGAAGCCGTGACGCGCCTCCGGCGCGTAAATCCTAAATCCCCATTCACTAAATCCTAAAGGGAGCCTTCGCGGGCGACTGGCGGAGTGAGGGAATCGGGTTAGGATTTGATCGTTTAGAATTTAGGATTTCTCCCAGTATGAAACTCTTCATCGCAGGTCACGCGGGCATGGTTGGTTCCGCGCTGGTGCGCCGGTTTTCCCAGGAGCCGGGCGTGCAGCTTCTGCTGCGCACGCGCAAGGAACTCGATCTGACGTCGCAGAACGCGATGGATGCGTTCTTCGCGGCCGAAAAGCCCGACGTGGCGATCATCGCGGCGGCCAAGGTGGGCGGGATCCACGCCAACAACACTTACCCGGCGGAGTTTCTCTTCGAGAACCTGGCGATCGCGGCAAACTCGATCCATGGGGCCTACCGCCATGGCGTGAAACGGCTCCTGTTCCTCGGCAGCTCGTGCATCTACCCGAAGCATGCGCCCCAGCCGATGTCCGAGGACAGCCTGCTCACGAGTCCGCTCGAGCCGACCAACGAGGCCTACGCGATCGCCAAGATCACGGGCCTGAAGCTCGCGCAGTACTACCGGAAGCAATACGGCGTGATGTATCACTCCGCGATGCCGACCAACCTCTACGGTCCGGCGGACAATTACCACCTGCAAAACTCCCACGTCCTTCCGGCGCTGATCCGCAAGTTTCACGAGGCGAAGGAAGCCGGCCGCCCCGAGGTCGTGGCTTGGGGCACGGGTACGCCCAAACGCGAGTTCCTCCACGTCGATGACCTGGCTGACGCCTGCGCGTTCCTGCTCGCGATGGATAACCCGCCCGACTGGATCAACGTCGGCACGGGGACGGATGTCACGATCAAGGAACTGACGGAGACGGTCGCCGCGGTGACGGGCTTCTCCGGGAAGATTGTGTGGGACTCCACCAAGCCTGACGGTACGCCGCGCAAGCTGATGGACGTGTCGAAGCTTTCGAAGCTCGGCTGGACCGCCAAGATCGCCCTGCGCGAGGGCGTGGAAAAGACCTACGCGTCCTACCTCGCCGAAAAAGCCGCCGGCACGCTCCGGCAGTAGTTCCGTCCGGCCGAACCACAGTGGAGGGAGCTTCCAGCTCCCTTTTTGGATTTCGTTGAGGTCTCGCCCGTCTCCCAAATCCGGGAGCAGGATGCTCCCGCTACTTTTGGGGCAGTGTCCGCAGAGCAGGCTCAGGCCTATGGTCGCAATCAATCGATCTGGAATGAAGATTGGACGGCACGATTTTTACAGGCTGTTGCGGCTATCGGCTGACCCTTTTGGTCGGGGGCCTCCTGCAGGGGTTTCGCGTTGCCGTGATCGCGCCGACGGGCTTTCTTGCCGGCATGTCTGCCGACGTCATTGATGTCACGCCTCCGTCCCTGAACGAGGACCGCACGGTCGCGATCCTCAGCTATATCACAATTCTGGGTTTCATCGTCGCCATCGTCATTCATGGCAACAAGCCGACCCGGCTTGGCGCATTTCATCTTCGGCAGGCGCTCGGCCTTTTTCTGTTTGGCGTGGCGCTGGGCGTGGGGGGCGTCGTCCTCGCGATCATTCCGTTCCTCGGTTGGCTGGCGATTCTGGCGGGCTGGGGTCTCTTCTTCGTGACCTGGCTCCTCGGCCTTCTCGCCGCGATCAACGGCCGATCGACACCCTCGCCAATGGTCGGGGCCTACTTCCAGAAGTGGTTCGCCGGCGCGTTCCCCTGAGCGCAGCGGAGACCTGAAACGTGAAACCTGAGTTTCAGGAACCTTAAAGCAGGGGAGGTGGCCGATTTTCGACCTCGGCGAAGATGTTCGGACGGCGCCTCGCTGACCTCTGCCCTCTGACTTCCGGAAAACTCAGGTTTCAGGTCTCCGGTCTCAGGTTTCTCCACAGCCTCTCCACCTTTCAGCCTTGCGCCGACCGGGGGTCTTTGCGGCCATAGACCCTTACACCAGACGAACGACCATGATCGCTCCCGAAACTTTCAACCACATCGAACACATCAAGAAGCGCGCGGGGCATCTATGGAGGTTTCTTTGACGTCGAACAAAAGCAGCGCGAAATCGAGGCCATGGAGGCCCAGATGGGCGATCCAGCCTTCTGGGATAACAACGAGCGTGCCCAGAAACACATCGGCAAGCTGAACGGCCTCAAGCGGACCATCGGTCCGCTCGCCGAGTTCAACAAGAAGGTTGCCGACCTCGACGTGATGCTCGAGCTCATCGAGGTCGCGTCCGAAGCCGAGAAGGAAGAGTACGCCAAGGAACTGGGGACGCAGGCGGCGGCCATGGTCGAGGAGCTCGACAAGATCGAGATCGGCGCCTTCCTCACCGGCCAGTTCGATAAGAACAACGCCATCCTCTCGATCCAGTCCGGCGCCGGCGGCACCGAGTCCAACGACTGGGCCGACATCCTGTTCCGCATGTACTCCCGCTGGGCCGAGCGCCGTGGCTTCGACCTCGAGGTCCAGGACGTGCAGGCGGGTGACACCGCCGGCATTTCCAAGGCCACGATCCTCATCAAGGGCGAGAACGCCTACGGCTACGTCAAGGCCGAGCGTGGCGTGCACCGTCTCGTGCGCATCAGTCCGTTCGACTCCAACAAGCGCCGCCACACCTCATTCTGTGCCGTCGACGTCATTGCGGAGGTCAACGAGGACATCGCGATCGAGATTCCTGAGGCCGAGATCCGCACCGATGTTTACCGCTCGTCCGGCAAGGGTGGTCAGGGCGTCAATACCACGGACTCCGCCGTCCGCCTGACCCACATCCCGTCCGGCATCGTGGTCGTGTGCCAAAACGAGCGTTCGCAGATCAAGAATCGCGCCGCCGCCATGAACGTCCTCAAGGCGCGCCTCTACGAGAAGAAGCTCGATGAGCAGCGCAGCGAGATGGAAAAATTCTACGGCGAAAAGGGCGAGATCGGGTGGGGCAGCCAGATCCGCAGCTACGTCCTCCAGCCCTACCAGATGGTCAAGGACCTGCGCACCGGGGTCAGCACCAGCGACACCCAGGGCGTGCTCGACGGCGACCTCGACCGCTTCATCTACGCCTGGCTCCGCGCCGGCAGCCCGCGCCACCGGAACAAGGACATCCAAATGGATGATGAGTGACCGGCGCGCGCGGACGCGCGCCGGAATGACCAATGACGCAATGCACAATGACCAATGGGTTCAGCGTCCGATGAGATCGGGGCCGGTTTCTACCGTCACAGTGCCGTTGGTTTGGCGAAATGACAGTGGATCCTCGCAGGTAACTTCCGCCATTGGTCATTGGACATTGTTCATTGGTCATTAGATAGTTCACTCCCATGCCTGACCTCGCCTACGCCGACCTGCAGTCCGCGCTCGCTGCGCAGCCGCTCTTCGAGGCCAAGTCCTGGCAGCTGTCTCCCGAGGCGTGGCCGCTGACGCGTGCGCAGGTGACCGAATTGGAGGCGATCGGCGCCGCCTGTCTCGAGTTTCACTCGGCGATCGAGACGCTCTACCTCCGTTCCGCGGCGGGAAAAAATCTGCTTCGCAACAAGCCCTTGGTCGCGCCGTGGGTGGCCGATTACCTGGATCGCGGCAAGCCGCCGTTGCTCGTCGGACACGCGCGCGATGCGAAGAACCGGGGCGCCTTTCCCACCGTCCTGCGTCCGGATCTGCTCCTGACCGATGAGGGCTTCGTCATGACCGAGCTCGATTCGGTCCCGGGCGGCATCGGCCTGACGGCGTTCCTCAACCGCCTTTATGCCGGCGCCGGTCCGATCCTCGGTGATGGCGATGCGATGATCCGCGGGTTCTACGATTCGCTCGCCGCGCTCCGCACCGACCTGCGCAATCCCTTGATCGCGCTGGTGGTGAGCGACGAGGCCGCGACCTATCGGCCCGAGATGCAGTGGCTTGCCCACCAGCTTCAGTTGCAGGGCAAGCGGGTCTTCTGCCTCGAGCCGGACGACCTCTTTCCGCTCGGCACGACCCTCTGCTTCGACGTCGAGGGCAACCCGGAGAAGATCGACATCATCTACCGCTTCTTCGAGCTCTTCGACCTCACGAACATCCCGACCGCCCATTTCCTCTTTGAGTCCTGGGCGGCGGGCGAGGTCGCGATCGCCCCGCCACTCCGGCCGTTTCAGGAGGAAAAGCTCAACCTGGCGCTGTTTCATCACCATCTCCTCCAGGACTTCTGGGCCGAGACGTTGAGTGGACGCTCGCTCAAGCTGCTGCGCTCCCTCATCCCGGCCTCGTGGATCATTGACCCGGCTCCTCTGCCGCCGGGCGCGGTGTTGGATGGACCCAAGGTGGGCGGCCGCTCACTCACCGATTGGCGCCAGTTGGCGGCGGCCTCGCAGAAGGAGCGCGACCTGATCATCAAGATTTCCGGTTATCACGAGACGGCATGGGGCGCCCGCAGCGTCATCCTCGGCAGCGACTCCTCCCGCGAGGAGTGGCAGACCGGCATCGACATTGCCGTGCAGGACGCCCCCCGGAACCCGCACGTCATCCAGGAATACCGCAAACCCCGCCGCCTCGAACACCGCCTCTACCCGAGCGCGGGCCCGACCGAAGCGGGCCAGCCCGCCGAAGCCGCGGCGAAGGCGGGGCGACTCCGGCTCTGCCCTTACTACTTCGTGCAGGGTGGGGCCGCCCGGCTCAGCGGCGCCCTCGCCACGTTCTGTCCGCCGGACAAAAAGATCATCCACGGCATGCAGGACGCCGCGCTGTTGCCTTGTCGTATTTCAGAGTAGGCTTACATTCGTAGAAACCCGCCTTGCTCGGTAGGGTTTTTCCCCTAAACGAATCTGGTGCCCGTCCACGCTCCGTTTTCCCTCCGTCCGTTCCGGCTGTCCCGCCGTTACCGCGCGCTTTGGACCGCGGCCCTGCTCGGGCTCGGCATTGGCGTCGAATCGGCGGTGGCGCAGCCGGTCGATATCGAGGCGGTGCGGTCGCGCGCCGAACGCGGCGAGCCCGAGGCGCTGAACGCGCTCGGCAACGCCTACGCCAATGGCGTGGGCGTGCCCAAGGATGATGCGACGGCGATCCGTTACTACGAGGAGGCCGCGCAGCGCGGGTTTGCCCCCGCGAATTTCAACCTGGGCATGATGCGCGAACTGGGGCGCGGCGTCCCGGCCGACATGGCGGCGGCCTTTGCGCTGTACCTGCGCGCCGCCGAGCAGGGGTTCGGTCCGGCCCAGTTCAACGTGGGCAACATGTACGCCAATGGCATCGGCGTGGCCCAGGATTTCTTCGAGGCCGCACTCTGGTTCCGCCAGTCGGCTGACCGCGGCATTGCCGACGCGCAGTTCAATCTTGGTCTTGCCTACGAAACGGGGCGTGGCGTCGCGAAGGACGAGGCCCAGGCCGCGCGCTGGTACCGGCTCGCCGCGGCTCAGCGGTATCCACGTGCCCTCTACAATCTGGCCCTGATGTACGAGGAGGGCCGCGGGGTCGAACGCAGCGACGGCGATGCCGCCGAGCTGTATCGTCAGGCGGCCGAGGCTGGCTTCGGGTCCGCGCAGAACAATCTGGGCATCATGATCGCCGAGGGCCGTGGTGGCCTGGAGCAAAGCATGGTCGAGGCCTTTGCCTGGCTGACTCTCGCCGCGGAAAACGGTGTGCGCTCCGCCGGGCTTGAACTGGTGGGCCAGCGGCTGAACGACGTGCAGCGCGCCGAGGCCAATGTGCGCGTGGTGTCGCTCCGCAACCAATTGAGCGGTGCGCCCGCCGGCGCCGTGGCGGCCGCTCCCACGCCGACGCCACCGGCTGCGCCGACCCCGGCGCCCTTGAGCGCAGCCGTCGAGGCTCGCCTCGCCGAACTCACCGCCCAGTTGCAGGCCGCCCGGGCCTCGGTCGAGCAACTCACCGCCGACAACCGCCAGCTGCGCGAAAGCCAGGCCGCGCCGGTCGCCGATCTCGCCCGCCTTCGTCAATCGCTCACGGAAACCGAGACTGCCGTGCGTCGTCTCACCGCCGACAACACCCGGCTCAACGACGAGGTGAAGCGCTCGACGCTCGAGCTCACGTCACTCCATCGTCAGCTGCGCGATGCGCGCGAGAGCGCGCAGGCCAAGGGGCCGGCGTCCGCTGCGGCCACGCCGCCGCCGGCGATCTCGGCCGAGACGTCCGCCGAACTCACCCGTCTGCAGACGGCGCTGGCCGCCGCCACCGCCGAACTCGCCACTTTGCGGGCCGCGGCATCCGCACCCGCTCCCGTCGCCGCCCCGGTGGCGGATCCGGAAGCGGCCCGACTGCGGACGCTGGTGGATGAGCTGACGGCCCGCAACCGGACGCTCGAGTCATCCCTTGCCACGGCCACCGCCGAGGCGGCAAAAGTCCCGGCCCTGACCACCGCGACCCGCGAGGCCGAGGCCCTGCGGGCCGAGCAGATTCGCCTGCAGGGCGCGCTCGCCACCGCCACGCGCGATCTGGAGGCACTGCGCTCGGCCCCGGCTCCGTCCCCTGTTGCTGATCCCGAAGCGGGCCGTCTCCGCACGGCGGTAGCCGATCTTTCCAGCCAGAACCGTGAGCTGCAGGCGGCGCTGGCCGCCGCGGCGGCGGAAGCAGCCAAAGTTCCCGCCTTGGCTGCGGCCGCGCAGGAGCTGGCCTCCGTTCGCGCCGAGCAGGCCCGCTTGCAGCAGGAATTGTCCGCGGCCCGCGCCGCCGCCACGACGGCGTCGCAGGTCGGCGCTCTGCAAAGTGCGGTCGACCGCCTGACGTCCGAGAACGCGACGCTGCAGGCAACCCTCAACGCGACCCGGGGTGAACTCGCGGCGGTCCGCCAGCAGCCCGCCGCGGTTGTCCCGGATCCAGCCGTGCAGCAGCGGCTCGCCGAGCTCGAAGCCACGCTCGCGGCCCGCCAGGGCGAGTTGATCGCGGCGCGCGCGGCCGTCTCGGAGCAGACGTCCGCCGCCCAGCAGCTGGGGCAGAGCAATGTCCAGCTCGCCGCCCGCGTTGAGCAGTTGGTCGCCGAAGGCCGCGATCTGCAGGCCCGCCTCGCTGCGGCCGAAGCCGTGGCTGCATCGGCTTCGACGCCGGCCCCGGCGCCCGCCGCCGCGGCCGTGACAACCGCCGAGAGCGAGCAGGCGCTGGCGGACCTGGCCTCGGCCCGCGCCTCGATTGTCGAGCGCAATGCCGCCCTTGAGCGCCTCACCGAGGCCAATCGCGCGCTCGCCGCCGAGCGCGACGAACTCGCGGCCGCACGCATCGCCCTGACCGCCGAGCGCGACGCGCTCCTGGGCCAGCAGGCCGCGATCGACGCCGCCGGGACCGATGCGGGCATCGACATTCTGCGCCTGCGGGCGCGCTTGACCGAGCTGGAGTCCACCAGCCGCAGCCTGACCCAGGCGACCCAAGAACTCGTGGTGCGCAATGAGAGCCTGCGCGTCGAGAACGAGCGGCTGCTCCAGACCAGCCTGATTCCCAAGTCGGATGAGCAGATTGCCGCCTTCCAGGCGTCGCTCGAAACCGCTGTCGCCGAACGCAACGCCGAGCGCGAGCGCCAGGCCGTCATGGCACGTGAACTGGCCGCCGCCCGGCAGGAGCTCGCCGCGCAGCAGCGCATCGCGAGCGAACTGACGACCGCCAACGAGCGTTTCACCCGCGAAGCCGAGACGCTGCGTGAAACCGCCGGCGCCAATCTTTCCGAGCAGGTTGCGGCCAACGGCCTGCTCCGCACGCGCGTGCAGGCGCTGCAGGAGCAGGTACGCCAACTCGAGGCCCGGGCTCCCGGCAGCGGCGGCGTCGATCCGAATCCCGAATTGGTCGCGCGCGTCCAGACCCTCACCAATGAGGTCGCCCGCCTGCAGCAAAGCCAGTCCGCCGGCGGCGCCGCCGCGGCCGCCGAGCTGGCTGTCGTCCAGGCATCCCTGGCGGCCGCGCAGCAGGACCTCGCCGTGGCCCGCCGCGAGGCCGAGGCCCAGGCCGCCGCCGTTCGCCAGGCGGTGGAGCAGGGCAATGCGCTGCGCGCGCAGGTGGAGCAACTCACCGCCGAGAAGGCGGAGCTCAGTGCCGCTCCGTCGGCGAGCCCCGAGTCCGATGCGCGGCTGGCCGCGCTCTCAACGCAACTGGAACAGGCGACCGCGCGACTCACGGCGGCCGATGCCCAGGTGGCCGAGGCGCGCCGTGATGCCGCCGCAGCGCGTGAACTGTCAGCTCAGTCCGCCTCCGCCGTCACGGAACGCGACGCCGCGCAGCGCGACCTGGCCGTCGCCCGTGCCGCCGAGGTGCGCGCGACCCAGTCGGCGCAGGCGCTGCAAACCCAACTTGATCAGCTGACCGCCGATCGCGCGCAGATGACGGCGACGGTTGCAGCCGGTACGGCCGCGGCCGCGCGCGTGGCGGAACTCGAACCTCAGCTGCAACAGACGGTCGCGCGATTGGAACAGGCGGAACGCGACCTCGCCGCCGCGCGTCAAGCGGCACAGCAGGGATCCGGCTCCGCCTCCCAACTGGCGGCGGCGCGTCGGGATCTGACACAGGCCCGGGAAGAAGCCCAGCAGGCTCAGGCCGCGACGGCCGCGCTGCGCACCCAGCTGGAGCAACTCACGGCGGAGCGGACGACGCTCGCGGCCCAGACCGAGGCCGGCCGCGCCGCGGCGGCCCGTGTCACCGAACTCGAGCGTCAGGTCCAGCTGACAACGCAGCGCCTGACCGAGGCGGAGACCCAGTTGACCGACGCGCGACGTGACGCGACCACCGCGCGGCAGCAGGCCACCCAGGTCTCGACGGCCGTTGCTGATTTGGAAACGGCCCGCCGCGACTTGGCCCAGGCGCGCGATCAGGCGGCGCAGGCCGAGCGTGCCACGGCCGCGTTGCGAACCCAGTTGGACACGCTGACGGCGGAGCGGGGGGCGCTTGCCGCCCAGGCCGAATCGAATGCCACGTCGTCGGCCCGCGTGGCCGAACTCGAGACGCAGGCCCAGCAGACCGCCGCCCGCTTGGCCGATGCCGAGTCTCAATTGACGGCGGCGCGACAGGACGCGACGACGGCCCGGGCGAATGCGCAGCAGGTCGCGCAGAGCGTGGCCGAACTGACCGCGGCCAGGAACGAGTTGACCCAGGCGCTGGCCGCCGCGCAGCAGCAGGCGGCGACGGCGCGGGCAGAGGCCCAACAGGCCGGTCAATCCGTGGACACGTTGCGGGCGCAGTTGGAGCGCCTCACGGCGGACAATCAGCAACTCGCCGCGGCCGCCCGGACGAATCCGGCGGAAGCGGCTCGGGTGGCCGACTTGACGAGCCAGCTTGAGGCCGCGAGCCAGCGTGCGGCGGCGGCGGAGACGGCCCAGGCGACTGCGGCTCAACGTCTGCAGGAACAGGTGGCCTTGGCGCAGCGGGCGGAGGAAGCGAGCCGTGCGCTGCGAACCCAGGTGGAGTCCCTTTCCGCGGAACGTACCCGCTTGGCCGCGGCCGTGACCGCGGCGGGTGAGACGGGGCCGCGCGTCGCGCAGCTCACGGGCGAACTGAACGAGCTGAATGCCCGTCTCGCGACGCTCCAGCGCGAGGCCGAAGCCGCGCAGACGGAAGCGCAGCGGGCGCGCCAGCTGGAGACGGAGAATCGCACGTTGCAGGCCCGGGTGGAGGAGCTGGCCGCGGAGGCCCGTCGACTCGCAGCGGTGCCGGCGCCCGACAACAGCCCGCTTCGCGAGCAGATCGCGGCGTTGCAGCAATCCCTGGAGATCGCGAATCGCGAACGTCTCGCCGAGCGCGCCAAGACCGAGGAGTCGGCGCGGGTGCTGGAGACGACGCAGCAGACGATCGCGGAACTGACGGGTGAGAACGACAAGCTGAAGAAGGATCTCGAGGTCGCCAGCCAGAGTGCCGCCGCTGCCCTGGCAGCCCAGGCGAATGCGGCCGCCGCGGCGGGCGATGGCAATGCGATGCGCCTGGAGATGCAGACGCTGCAGAGCCAGGTGGCTTCGCTGGAAGCCGCGCTCGAGGCCGATCGTGCATCCAATGCGCGTGAGCTGACCACGCTGTCGGATCAACTGCGCCGTTCCCGCGAGACGAACCAGGCGTTGATCGAGGCGAATCGCTCCTTGCTCGCCTCGCGCGGCGCCGAGGAAACCAATCTGAAGACCGAGCTCGATCGCCTGAACGAGCAAGTTACCAGCCTCACGGCCGAGACGCAGCGCCTGGCGCGCGAGCGTCAGACGGCCGAGACCGCGCTGTCTGAGGCGCGTCGCGTCGCCCAGGCTCCGGCCGGCTGGGAACAGGAACGTGCCACGCTGCGGGCGCAGGTTGACGACATGTTCAGCAAGCTTGCGGCGGCCGAGCGCCAGCTGACTGATCTGCGTTCGCAGATGGAGGCGGCCCGGACCGCGGCGACGAGTTCCCGCCAGTTGGCGGATCGCTCGACAGCCGAACTGGCCGCGTTGCAGGCCCGCCTGCAGGAGTCTGAGCGGGCCGGCGATACCCAGCAATCGGCCGTGGCCGAGCTGACGGGACTGAACGACCGCCTCACGCGCGAGCAGGCCGCCTTGCGGACCCAGCTCGAAACCGTGACCTCCGAGGTCCAGGCCCTGCGCGGTGACAACATCCGGCTTTCCAATGCGACGCAGCAGGCCCAGCGGGCCTTGGCGGACGCACAGCAGCGCGCCGAGGCCGCGACTGCGCTCAACAGTCAACTCGCCACCGCGCAGACGGAACTCGATCGCCTGCGGGCGCAGGGCGAAGCCGCTCAGGCCACGATGGCGGATCTGCGCCGGGTGGCCGAGGCGGCGCGGACGGAATTGGGTGCGGTGCAGGCCCGGCTCGCGGAATCGGAGCGGGCCGGGGACACGCAGCAGTCGGCCGTGGCCGAGCTGACGGGTCTGAATGACCGCCTCACGCGCGAGCAGGGTACCCTGCGCACGCAGCTGGAATCGGTGACAACCGAGATGCAGGGCCTGCGCGCCGAAAACATCCGTTTGTCCAACGCAACCCGCGAGGCCCAGCAGGCGTTGATCGACGCCAAGGAGCAGGCGGATCGGGCGGCGTTGCTCAATGATCGACTCACCCTTTCCGAAGCGGAACTGATCCGCATCCGCCAGCAGGGCGAGGCCGCGCAGGCCAATGCCGCCCAGCTCGGCAAGGCGGCCGAGGATGCGCGCGCCGAACTCGCGGCGCTCAAGGCGCGTCTGGCCGATACCGAACGGGCAGGCGACACCCAGCAGGCCGCCGTGGCCGAGCTGACCGGGCTCAATGACCGCATCACCCGTGAGCAGGCGACGCTGCGCGGGCAGGTCGAGTCGCTGAATGCGACGATCGCCTCGCTGCGCGAAGAGAACGAGCGACTCTCCGGTGCCGCCACGAGCACGGAACAGGCACTGGCGGCGGCGGAGCGGCGGGCTGCGAATCTCGGTTCGTTGACGAATCAAGTGAGCTCGGCCCAGGCCGAACTCAGCGAATTACGCGCGTCCAACGCTCGCCTGCAGGAGCAGAATCAGGCCGCGGAGCGCGATCGCACCGCGCGCATCCTCGCGCTGCAGCAGGAAAATGCCGCGATCACCGCCCGCCTGCGCCAGGCGCAGGGCACGCTGGAGCAGATCGCCTCGGCGGCGCGGCTGGTGAATCCGGGCGCAGCCCAAGCCTTCACGCCGTCGTCGGTGGCTCCGCAGACAGCGGCCCCGCGTCCGGTTTCCACCGCAGCTCCGGCCGCCGCGCCCCGCGTGCATCTGGTGGCGGAGGGCGATTCCCTCACCCGCATCAGCCTGCGCTACTACGGCACCGCGACGCGCTGGAGCGAGATCTACGAGGCCAACCGCGACGTGCTCAGCGGCGAGAATTCGCTGCGACCGGGGCAGAGACTGAGAATCCCGTAAAGGGAAAATCCGAATGACGAAGCGCGAATGACGAAGATCAGAGATGCGTTTGCGTCATGATTCGTCATTCGCGCTATGTGGGTGCGCCAGCTTTGTAGCCGGGGTCGCTGACCCCGGTCCGGCAAGAGCCTTGAACCGGCCTCAGCGAAGCCAGCTACAACGATCCAGCGTCTTGGGCCCTCAATAGACGCTGGATTGAAGGCAGGACGATCAATCCGACGCGTTGAGGGCAACGCGTGCCACCTCGATCCCCGGCCTCGGCGAGGCCAGCTGCAATGCCAGCCGCTGTTGCCGGGATTCGTTATTCGGATTTCGTCATTCGGGCTTGGCGGGCGCGCCATGCGCCCGCTCATGGTGTTCAGCTAGGACGTCCCGGCCGAAATCGCCCTCGAAGTCGCGCCACACGCTGTGCACGTGGTCGCCGCCGTTCTGGACGTTGTCGTACTCGACGATGAAGGTTGGGCCTTGGATGCGGTAATAGTGGGGCTGGCCCGGCTCGGTGCGACCGGCCCAGGCGAAGCGGACGCTTTCCCAGCCGGCGTCCATGATGGCTTGGAGCTCGGCGCCCGCGATGTCCTCGCGGTGGCGAAAGACGTGGGTGCGCAGCAGGGCGAGTAGGTGGTCACGCTGTTCGGGCGTCAGGTCAGCGACCGCGAGGCCGCGGTCAGCTTCGTAGATCCGGGCGCGGCGGCTGTCGCCAGTCACGATATCGTAGGGTGCGCGGTCGGAAATGATCGCCCGTGCTCGCTGGTCGGGCGTGAGCAGGCCGAGCAGGCCGCGCGCGAGGCTCTCCTCCTCGGCATACGGACGCACGCCGGAGCCGCGGCCCGGCCGGGTCCCGGCCGGATTGGCGCCGAAGAAGGCGGGCGTGCCCGCGGCGTAGCGGCCATCGATGATGACGAAGTTAAGCGAAAGGTGATGCCCTTCGAAGCGCCAACCCCAGGTGCCCGTCGGGCCCGGCGTGCCGAAGACGGTGACGGCGTAGAGTCCGGGATCGCGATGCGCGGCGCCTTCGAGTTCACGGAGCACGTCCTCGAGGGCGATGATCGATTCGGCGAGGGAATGGCCGCGCGCGGACAAGCCGGAGCGGAGTAGGGCTTCGACGGCGGGGCGGGCATCGGCCGGAACATCGCGCATGAGCAGTCCATTGCGGCTGCGCGGGACGAAGCCCCAGTTTTCACGCTCAGGGGATTCCAGCGGATAGACGGCGCGGTCGCGGAGCGAGGGAGGGAGCGCGGCGAGCAGCGATTGGGCGGCGGCGGTCATCTCTGGCACCGGCACGTTGTGCGCGAACACAGGCGAAGGAGGCAGGGTAAGCGCAAGCGCGAGCGCACAAAGCAGGGCTGCGAGGGGACGGCGCATGGGACTACGTTAAGGGAAAAAGGCCGAAGGCCAAACCTCCAAATGCCAAATAAGCGGAAGTCCGCATGACGAATGATTTGCTCTGGGCGCGGGCCTCCTGGTCCGCTGAATTTGTAGGGGCGTGGCTCGACCACGCCCGGTTCGGAGGGCGCGCACGAGGCGCGCCCCTACAGTTCGATCCGCAATCCGTCGGGCAAGCCCGCGCTCCCGGGGGCGGAGCACAAAAAGGCCCGCCGGTGCAGCGCACGGCGGGCCTCGAAATGAACGGGACGTTCGTCGGTTGGCTTAGCTCAGCGTCACGCCCTTGGCCTTGGCGGCGCGGAGGAGGGCGTCGGCCATATCGGACGGGGTGGCGGCGACCTCGATGCCGCACTCCTTGAAGACGGCGATCTTGGCGGCCGCGGTGTCCTCGGCGCCGCCGACGATCGCGCCGGCGTGGCCCATGCGGCGACCTGCGGGAGCGGTGGCGCCGGCGATGAAGCCCGCGACGGGCTTCTTGCAGTTCGCCTTGATCCAGCGCGCGGCCTCGACCTCGGCGTTGCCGCCGATTTCGCCGATCAGGATGATGGCGTGGGTGTCAGGATCCTCGTTGAAGAGCTTGATCACATCGAGGTGCGACGTGCCGTTGACCGGGTCGCCGCCGATGCCGACCGACGTGGACTGGCCGAGGCCCTTGGAGGTGATCTGGAAGACCGCCTCGTAGGTGAGGGTGCCGGAGCGGGAAACGATGCCGACATGGCCCTTCTTGTGAATGTAGCCGGGGGCGATGCCGATGCGGCAGCCGCCCTTGGAGCCTTCGCCGGTTCCGGGGGTGACCAGGCCGGGGCAGTTCGGCCCGATGAGACGGGTCTTCTTCCCGGTGATGGCGCGCTTCACGCGGATCATGTCCTTGATCGGAATGCCCTCGGTGATGCAAACAGCGAGGTCGAGGCCGGCGTCGACGCACTCAAGGATGGCGTCACCGGCGAACGGCGGCGGCACGAAGATGACGGAGACCGTGGCGCCGGTGGCCGCGGCGGCCTCGTGGACGGAGTTGAAGATCGGGACCTTGTGGCCGGCGTGCTCGAAGAACTGGCCGCCCTTGCCCGGGGTGACGCCGGCCACGACCTGCGTGCCGTAGTCGAGGGAGAGCTGGGCGTGTTTGGCACCGAAGGCACCGGTGATGCCCTGAACAAGGATCTTGGTCGCGGGAGTGATGAGAATGCTCATTTTTTTAAAGTAGCGAGTAGCGGGTAGTGAGTAGCGAGTAGGTCGGAGGTGGAGTGGGCGGGTAGGTTGTCTCGGATGGGAGGTTTGGATGCTCGCTACCCGCTACTCACTACTCGCTACTTCTGCTCGTGGCTTACGCCACGAGCTTCACGATCTTCTGGGCGGCGTCGGCCATGGTGTCACCGCTGACGAGAGAGAGGCCGGACTTGTTGAGGGTCTCCTTGCCCTTGGCGACGTTGTTGCCCTCGAGGCGGACAACGAGCGGGAGTTTGAGGCCGACTTCCTTCACGGCCTCGACGATGCCCTCGGCGATCACGTTGCAGTCCATGATGCCGCCGAAGATGTTGACGAAGATGCCCTTCACGTTGGCGTCACCGAGGATGATCTTGAAGGCCGCGACGACCTTTTCCTTCGAGGCGCCGCCGCCGACGTCGAGGAAGTTGGCCGGGTTGCCGCCGAAGTGCTTGATGATGTCCATCGTGGACATCGCGAGGCCCGCGCCATTGACGAGGCAGGCGATGTTGCCGTCGAGGGCGATGTAGGCGAGGTCGTACTTGGAGGCCTCGATTTCCTTCGGGTCTTCCTCGTTGAGGTCGCGGAGGGCGACGATCTCGGGGTGACGGTAGAGGGCGTTCGAGTCGAACGAGACCTTCGCGTCGAGCGCGAGGACGTCACCGGCCGGGGTGGTGATGAGGGGGTTGACCTCGACCATGGCGGCGTCGGTCTCCCAGAACATCGTGTAGAGATTCTTGATCAGCTTGGCTGCGTTCTTGGCCTCGGTGCCGGCGAAGCCGAGGGAGGCGATGAGCTGGCGGAGCTGGAAATCGGCGATGCCGTAGGCGGGATCGATCAGGACCTTGGTGATCTTCTCCGGCGTGTTGTGCGCGACAGTCTCGATCTCGACGCCACCCTCGGTGGAGGCGACGATCACGGGCTTGGAGGAGGCGCGGTCGAGGAGGATCGCGAGGTAGTACTCCTTCTTGATGTCGCTTGCGGCGGTGAAGTACACGGTTTGGACCTTGCGGCCGGCGGGGCCGGTCTGGATCGTAACCAGCGTGTTGTTGAGCATCTTGCCGGCGATCTCCTTGGCGTCGGCCTTGGTCTTGCAGAACTTAACGCCACCCTTGTAGCCGTCCGTGAACGTGCCCTTACCGCGGCCGCCCGCGTGGATCTGGGACTTCACCATGGTCGGGCCCTCAGGGAGCTGGGCGAGCGCGGCATCGAACTCCGCGGCGGACTTGGCGGCTGCGCCCTTGGGGACGGGGACGCCGAACTTCTCAAAGAGGGCCTTGGCCTGATACTCGTGGATATTCATGAAAAGCCAAGGTGTGCCTCAGCGGGAGGGGGATGGCACGCCGAAAAAGCGGCCGTTGACCGGTCGTTAGCAACCCTATGTACGGTATTGCCTTCGGCTAATCCGCCTTTCAGCCTTCGCCTGTATGCAATCCCATGAATTGCTTAAGGAGGTGCTCAAGAAAACGAGCGCTAAGCAAATCTCCGCCGACATGGGATTGTCCCTGTCGTTGATCTACAAGTGGGCCGAGCCTCCGGCTGAAAACGCCGGCAGTGGGGCGTTTAACCCGCTGGACCGAATTGAGCAGCTCCTCAAGATCACCAACGACAAGCGGATCGCGCAGTGGGTGTGCGAGTGCGCCGGGGGCTTTTTCATCACCAATCCCGAGTCAAAGCCTCATCCGCATGCGATCATTCCGGCCACGAACGACATCGTGCAGGAATTTGCCGACATGCTGGGGGTCATCGCCTCCGCCACGGCGGATCAGAAGATCACGCCCGAGGAAGCGAAGAAGATCCGCGCCCGCTGGGAGGAGCTCAAGTCGGTGACCGAGAGCTTCGTCCACGCCGCGGAGAGCGGAAACTTCGGCGAGCTCCAAAAGGAACTCGCGGCGAAGGGGCAACACGCCTGAGAAACAAAGTAGCCCGGGTCGCTGACCCCGGTGCTCGCGTCGTTTGCCGTAAGTAACCTGACCGGGGTCAGCGACCCCGGCTACATGGCTGCTTTAGCGGGCGCCAGCCGTCGCGGTGAAACGCTTGGGCGCGAACTGCGCGCTGAACGGGACCTCGCTGTAGAGCTGGGCCGTCGTCGGCAGCGTCGGCGGCCGGAAGGCCGGGCGGCACCACTGGACATCGTGCGCGGGGACCACCAGCGCAGCGGCGGGACGGGTTTCGGGTGGAGGAAGGTGGGCGAGGGGTAGGGGCATGACAGGAAGGAGTGGGACGTCTGTTCTAGAAAATAGTTTCGGACAAAATAGCGCCGACTTGAGAAAAAGCAGGCGGCCGGGTGCAAATAGTGGCCCCGGCCGCCCGCCGCTGGCGGAATCAGGCCGCCTGGCGGGTGCTGCGGGCGCGCGGGTGTGCGTTCGCCGTGAGTGACGGCTTCTTCGGCACGAGGAGCGTCAGCACGCCGTCCCGCAGCTCGGCGTGCAGGGCCTCGTAGGCGAGGCCGCGGCCGAGACGCAGGTTCAGACGGTAGTCGCGCTGGGCGTTCTCGAGGTGGAGCGCCTGCCAGTTGACGCGGACGAAGTGACTCTTCCGGGCCGTGACGGTGAGGTCGGTGCCCTGGGTCGTGATCTCCACGCCGGAGGCTTCGACCCCGGGCACGTAGACGGAGAGCCGCAGGGCGTCGTCAACCTCCGTGCAGTCGTAGTGCGGCTGGCGGAAGGACGCGGCGGGCGCGGCTTCCGGTCGACGGCTACGGACGGAGTTCAAGGGGGCGATGATCGTGTTCATGGCAGGAAAAGGGATGTGGGCATGGGGAGGTGGGAACCTCGGGGCCTAGGGCCTCCGGGCTTTCTTCAGGTTTGGACTAAACCGAGGTTCCGCTATGCGGAGGTTTAGGCGGCCTGAGAGCCCGGGGCGGTATGCGTTTTGTTCCAACGGATGGCGACCACCGGACGCATCGACGCGCAGCAGGAGACGACGGCCTTCGTGAACGAAGTGCCGGCGAGGCTGCGCTGATGTTGTTGAGTCCGGGTCATTGGAACAGGGATACGGACACCATAATGCAGGCCGTGTGCCAAGTATTTTCTCGGTCACGCTTCCGCAGCGCCGGCTCGGCGCGATCAGCACACTTTCATGTGCTGATTGGCCCGCGTTTCCACGAGGCAAGGTACGCCACCCAATCCATGTCAACTATTAGTTGACATGGATTGGGTGGGGGTTGCGGCTTTGGTTCGCCTTGGGGGTGGGGCGGGGCAGGCTGAAGGAATCCCTCCTTCCCATGTCGACTGACGCCACCACCACGCTTGCCGAGTTGAAAACCCGTGTTCTGGCCTTCGCGCGCGAGCGGGATTGGGAGCAGTTCCATGCGCCGAAAAACCTCAGCATGGCGCTCGCGGCCGAAGCCGGGGAGCTGATGGAGCACTTTCTTTGGTCCACCACGGAGGCTTCGCGCACCGTGGCCGCCGATCCCGCGCGCAAGGCGAAGATCGAGGAGGAACTCGCCGACGTGGTGATTTACGCACTCGAGTTCGCCAACATCACCGGCATCGACGTGGCGGCGGCGATCCAAGCCAAGATGGCGCGCAACGCGGAAAAGTATCCGGTCGAGAAAGCCCGCGGTCGCTCGGACAAGTACACGGAGCTTTGAGGGATTTTCGAATTTGGAATTCGTACTGATGCCGAAGGAATCCCGGCGGTGAATGCCCGCGAATCGGCGCGGATTCGATCCGGATTGAACCACGGAATACACGGAACATACGGAAACCAGATCAGGATTCGTGTTCTGGAATTTCGTGTTTCGGGTCGTTTGTTCCTCGGATTACGCGGTCTTTACTCGCGCCGATTCGCGTGATTCGCGGGCAATGCCGACGGATCGACTGCGGAAATCGAAAATCGAGATTCGGAAATTCCCAGATTGGCCCCGGCGGGCTTGGGTGTAGAAACAAGCGATGAAACGTTTTCTCGCGCTGGCCCTGGTGGGATGGTTTTCGGCCCTGATCGCGCAGGCGCAGCCGGCGCCTGCGGTGACGGTGCTGCAGCCGGCGCGGGTCTTTGACGGCGAGACGGCTGCGCTCCACGAGGGCTGGATTGTGGTGGTCACAGGCGATCGGATCACGGCGGCTGGTCCGGCGGCGGCGATCACGGTGCCGGCCGGCACGCCGGTGATCGATCTTCCCGGACTGACGTTGCTGCCGGGTCTGATCGATACCCACAGCCACGTGCTGCTGCACCCCTATAGCGAGGCGTCCTGGAATGACCAGGTGCTGAAGGAATCGCTGTCGCTGCGCGTCGCCCGCGCGGTCAATCATCTGCGGGCGACGCTCGATGCCGGCTTCACCACGTTGCGCGACCTCGGCACGGAGGGGGCTGCTTATGCCGACACCGGCCTGCGGCAGGCGATCGAGCAGGGCATCATTCCCGGTCCACGCCTGCTCATTGCGTCCAAGGCGATCATCGCCACGGGCAGCTACGGGCCGAAGGGATTTGCGACGGAGTGGGCCGTGCCGCAGGGCGCGGAGGAGGCGGATGGGGTTGATGCGCTGATCCGCGCCGTTCGGGATCAGATCGGCCATGGGGCCGACTGGGTGAAGCTCTACGGTGACTACCGCTGGGGCCCACGCGGGGAGCCGATGCCGACGTTTTCGGTCGAGGAACTCAAGCTGGCGGTCGACACCGCGCGCAGCAGTGGACGCGCGATTGCGGTGCACGCGGTCACGCCCGAAGCCATGCGCCGCGCGGCGCTCGCCGGGGCGGAGACGATCGAGCACGGCTACTTTGGCACCGCCGAGGTCTACCAACTCATGAAGGAGCGGGGCGTCGCGCTGGTGCCGACGCTGGCCGTCACACGACCTGAAAATGAGGCCGCGCGTCGTGCCTCGTTCAAGGCGGCGCTCGATTCAGGGGTGATGATCGTCAACGGGAGCGATGTCGGCGTTTTCACCCACGGAACCAACGCACGCGAGATCGAGATGCTGGTCGACTACGGTATGAAGCCGGTCGACGCCCTCCGTGCCGCCACATCAGTCTCCGCGAAGGTCCTGCATCAGGAAACCCAGATTGGCCGAGTGCAGCCCGGTCTCCTGGCCGACCTCATCGCGGTCGAAGGCGATCCATTGGCCAATATTTCCGTACTGCGAAAAGTGACCTTCGTGATGAAGGGTGGGGCCGTCGTTCGACGGCCGTAAATTTTCGATTCTCGAATTTCGATTTCGGTCCGATCAGACCCTCTTTGGAGTTAAGCAGATCGGCATTGGCCCGCGAATCACGCGAATCTTCGCGAACAAACCTGATTTGGACCACGGAACACACGGAAACGGAGCAGAGAATCGGGGTCCGCTTCCGTGTGTTCTGTGTATTCCGTGGTTTATCCCGGATCGAATTCGCATCGATTCGCGTGATTCGCGGGCGACTCCGCCAGAATCCGATCGACGCTCCGACCTGAACTCGAATTCGAAAACTTCCTCAGCTCTTCCCGCCGTAGCTCACGTAGTCGTCGAGATCGAGGAGATCGAAGAAGGTCTGGACGTCGTCGCGAGCCGGGCCCGCAGCCTTGATCGTCTCCGAAAACCACGCGTGGCCATCGACGCCGCCGGCGCCATGGGCGGAAAGCCAGGTGCTCCATGCCGCGATTTCGGACGGCTGGCGCTTCGTGTTGGCGCGGACCCAGGCGAGCATCTCGGTGTCGGACTTGCCCGACTTGATCGCGGCCAGCATCGCGTCGGCATCGATCCCGGTGAAGCCGAAGAAATGTTTATCGAGCGGGCAGTTGTAGTGATAACCGGCATTCTTGCCGGCGATGAACGCCCGAGCCTTGTCGAGCAGGCGAGGCAGGTGGACATAGCCACCGAGACGGACGCGCGGGCTGCGCGGGGCGTGTTGCGTGAGATCAGGAGCGCTGAGGTTGATCATGATTTGAAGTGTCAGTTAAACGACGGTAGGGCAGTCAATGCTCGCGGTCGTCGAGGGCAAGCCCCTGTCGCGATCTCGAACCGCGATCCGGCTAACCACCGATCAACACCGATTGAATCCCGAAAAATCTGATTCTGAATCCGTGTTTATCCGAGTTCATCCGCGGTTAAAAACGTGTGCGATCAAAACGTATCGCCCTTCCAGCCCCACATCCCGTGCTTCACGTCGATGAATTTCACGTAGATCCGGTCCTTCTCGATTCCGAGGTGCTCCTGGATCATGGCGCAGAGCACCTTGCTCAGCTGCTTGGTGCGACGGACGGGCAGACCCACGGCCTTGAGTTCGAGGAACGCGACGGGGTCGTCCGTTCCGCCGAAGAGCATCGCGGTATCGGGTTCGAGCGCGACCATCACGAAATCCTCGGGTTTCTCCAGCTCATGCTCGACGAGGGCGGAGGCTTCACGGAGCACGACGCGGCGGGCTTTGCGGGTGACCGGCAGGTTGGTCTGAATCTTGAGGTAGGGCATGACGATCGGGGTTGAGGTGAAGAACGCTGACCCTTGATTCCGGAGGAAGGTTGCACCCGCCGGCCCCCTTTTGTCGACTACAGCCCATCGCCCTTGCCGTGAAATCCAGCCAAGCCGTCCGCACCTACTACGTCCTGCCCTGCTGCCTGCTCCTGCTGAACCTTTGCGTGGAGATCGTTTCCTACAAGGCGAAGCTGATTGGCGATCCCTGGCTGCGCACGGGTTTCATCATGGGCATGGTCCTGTTTGGCGCCTCGCTGGTGACCTTTGCCTTTGCGCCTGCGGTCGCGACACTCGTGCGCCTGCTGCACCAGGGCAGCCGCCAGCGTGGTGGCTGGATGGGCGAGGGCGTATTCCTGGTTTTTCTCGGGCTGGGCGTCTTCTGGCTGTACTACCTGACGTACATCATCGGTCCGGAATCGCTGCTGCCGGCATCATGGGAAAACGGGAAGTAGTCTACGAACCGCAGAGAACCACTTCTTTTCACTGGTCTTCGCTTATTCAGATCGGACTTAGCCTGGATCAGTGTGAATCAGTGAAAATAAGTGGTTTCTTAGTCAGGCCTTAGGCCGGAAACTCTTCATCACTGCTTCGTTGGTTTCGAGACGAGGCCCTCCGATCAGGTCGATGCAGTAGGGAATCGCCGGGAACACGGCCTCGAAGTTTTCGCGGATGGCCTTCGGTCGCCCCGGGAGATTGACGATCAAGGTTTTCCCGCGGATGCCGGCTGTTTGCCGCGAGAGAATCGCGGTCGCCACGTACTTGAGCGAGGTCGCGCGCATGAGCTCACCGAAGCCGGGCAGCAGCTTGTCGCAGACGGAGACGGTGGCCTCAGGCGTCACGTCGCGCGGGGCGGGTCCGGTGCCGCCGGTGGTGACGACGAGGCAGCAACCCGACTCATCGGCCGTGCGCTTGAGCTCCGCGGCGATCACGGCCTGCTCGTCAGGGATGACCTTGTAGTCGAGATCGAACGACGTCGTGAGCCACTCGCGGAGCAGCGCGACGCAGGCCTGTCCGGGGGTGTCCTCATAGACACCCGCGCTGGCGCGGTCGGAAATATTCAGGACACCGATCTTGGGAGGCATGAGTGAATGGGGCAGTAGAGTAAGAACCTGAACAGAAATTTAACCACAGATGATCACAGATCGACACAGATCAAATTCCCGAGCGATCAGGTAGGCTGAAAGGTTCTGTATCGGTGTGAATCTGTGTTCATCTGTGGTTAAACTGGCTTTGAATTTCTTCGGGAGTCATCCCGCGCTCGCGCAGTGTGCGCAGGCTCAGGGCGTCGTGACGTTTGGCGAGGCGCTCGCCCTTGTCGTCGTTCATCAGCGGGCAGTGATAAAACGCGGGCGCGGCGAGTCCCAGCGCCCGATAAAGCAGGAGCTGGCGGAAGGTGGAGCGAATCAGGTCGGCCCCGCGCACGACCTCGGTGATGCCCATGGCCGCGTCGTCGACGACGCACGCGAGCTGGTAGCTCGGCACATCGTCCTTTCGCCACACGAGGAAGTCGCCGAAATCGCGTCCGGCGACCGCTTGCTGTTCGCCGCAGGCGCCGTCGGTGAAGCGCAGTTCCTCGCCGTCGGGCACGCGGAAGCGCCAGTTCGTGGCGATCGGATCCTCCAGCGGAGGCAGCGGGGTGTCCGGAGGCGGACGAAACGCGGCCGGGTAAACGGGTTCGTCGGCGATGCCGTCCGTACCTTCGTGCGGCGCACCGGCCGCCTCGATCACATCGCGACGCGAGCGGGTGCAGGGAAAAATTAGCCCGGCGGCGTGGAGTCGGGCGAGCGCGGCCCGGTAAAGCGGACGCCGGGCCTGCTGGTTGTAAGGCGCGTGCGGGCCGCCGACATCCGGTCCTTCGGCCCACGTCAGGCCGACCCAGCGCAGGTCCTCGATCATGGCATCGACGAAATCCAGGCGAAAGCGGGTCGCATCGAGGTCCTCGTTGCGCAGGATCACGACCCCGCCGTGGGTGCGGGCCCGTTCCTGGGCGATCCAGAAGGTGCGGGCATGGCCGAGGTGCAGGTAGCCGGTGGGGGACGGCGCGAGACGACCGCGGTAGGGCTGGGGCGTGGAAACCACAGGCGGGAGTCAATCAGGTGGGGTGCGGCCAACGGAATCCAAAATTATGGATGTTCAACCGGCGGTTATCGTGCTTTTCCCAAGCCATGCCGAAGTTGCTCTGTGTCTACTGCTCTTCCAGCTCCAAGCTGGAACCCAAGTACTACGAGGCGGGCGAACGTCTCGGGCGCACCCTCGTGGCCCGCGGCTGGGGTCTGGTCTACGGCGGCGGCAATGCCGGCTTGATGGGCGTGGTCGCGCGCGCGGTCAAGGAGAGCGGCGGACACGTGGTCGGGATCATTCCCGATTTCATGATTGAGCGGGAGCTCGCGTTTCACGCGGCGGATGAACTGGTCACGGTCACCACCATGCGCGAGCGCAAGCGCATCATGGCGGAGCGCGCGGATGCCTTTGTCACCCTGCCCGGTGGCATCGGTACGCTCGAGGAGCTGTCGGAGATCATGACCGAGCGTTACCTCAACCTGACCCACAAGCCGGTGGTGCTGGTGAATCAGGACGGTTTCTACGACGACCTGCTGCGGTTCTTCGACCGGATGGTGGCCGAGCGCTTCAAGTCGAGCGGCCTGAGTGAGATATTCTCGGTGGCATCGAGTGTGGATGACATCTGGACGCACGTTGACAACCCGCGTCCGTTCTCGGCGGACGCGATCTGGCGTCCGCTCACCCTGCGCTGATCTTTCCGGCGATGCACCGCACTCCGGTTCTGGCCCTGCTGCGGGCGCACCTAGCTGTCGCCTCGGTTCCGCACGAGCAGGCGATGACCGCCAAGACGCTGGCCTTCGTCGAGGCGCACGCCGACTGCCTGTTGCGTTCATGTGTCCCTGGGCATCTGACCGGATCGGCTTGGATCGTTGACCGCACGCGGAGCCGGGTCCTGCTGACGCATCACCGCAAGCTCGACAAGTGGCTGCAGCTCGGCGGTCACGCCGACGGCGATCCGGATCTGGCGGCGGTCGCCTTGCGCGAGGCGCAGGAGGAAAGCGGCCTGCGCTCCGTCGCACGGGTGTCGCCGGCCATCTTCGATCTCGACGTGCATGAGATTCCGGCGCGCCGAGAAGATCCGGCCCACCTGCACTACGATCTGCGTTTCCTACTCGAGGCCGATGCGGACGAGCCACTCGTGATCAGCGCCGAGTCCAAGGACTTGGCGTGGGTGGAGCTGGCACGGCTCGCCGACTATTCGACCGAGGATTCACTGCTGCGGATGGCGCGTAAGACAACGGGCTGATTTTAACCACGAATGGACACGAATCCGATCCGTTCAACCCGGACATTTAACCACAGATAAGCACAGATGGCCACGGATTGGATCCTCGATCCGATCGTTTGAATCGGTGTCTATCTGTGTTCATCTGTGGTTAATGGATCGGTCGCTTGGTGGCCGAATCCTCGTGGTTGCCCACGTTGTTTCGGCTTCAGCGATACAACCGAACCACGTCCTCCTGTCGCACCCAGCCGGTCTGGCCGTTGGCGAAGGCGAGGCGTAGCCAGCCGAGGAAGGTCTTGTCGATCACCGCAATCGAACCGGCGCCAAGGCTGGTCGTGGTCTGGGCCGTGTCGGCCTCCGTCGGAATGGAGCGGAGCGTGGCCTGGTGCCAGACGATGACGGCGCGGGCGTCGCGGAGCGTGCCGTAGCTCGAAAGGCTGACCAGCGCGGTGGTGGCACCGAGCACGCCCACGAGGAAGATCACGCCGGCGGCGGGCAGCACCAGGCGGCTGCGCAGCCCGTAGCCGCGGAGGAGGACAAGGGCAAGGGATGCGGCCAGGAGGAAGCCGGCGACCGTGAGCGCGCGCTGCCAGCCGGCCGGCGAGAGTTTCTTGGCCAGAGTGTAGCGGGCGCCGGGCTGCGTGAACGGGGCGACCTCGAGCGGCGCGTAGCCGGCGCGCTGCAGCGTGAGGCCCAGCTGCCATTGCACCGCGGGATCGGCGGGTGACTGCACGAAAGCCGCGACGGCGTGGGCTGCGGACTCACCCCAGCGACTCTGCTGACCGAGGGCGAGGGCAAGATTGTGGTGGGCGATCCAGTCGGTGGGCTGCTTGCGGACCGACTCGCGCCAGAGTTTTTCCGCGGCGGAGAATTCGCTGCCGGCGTAGGCCGCGCTGGCGGCGTCCTCCGCGGCGCGGCCGGAAGGCGCGACGGCGAGCAGGACGGTCAGGACGGCGAGGAAGGGCAGCAGGTTCTTGCGCAGGAAAATCGAACCAGCGCTGAAGCGGGGGACGGGACGCGAGGCGAGGGCGGCTTCGGCGCGCGTGACCCAGTCGGCGGGCAGGGGCTGGCTGCTGCCGTAGAGCGTGCGCTCGGACTCCGTCCAGAGCGTGCTCCAGGCCTGATCGGGCAGGAAGGCGGCGGCGGACGGGGCGGCCTTGGCGAGCGGCCAGAGGATCGCGGCCTCGTGCTGCCAGCGGAGGAGCAGGGCGGCGACCTTGGCGGGATCCTTGGCGCTGCGGAGGTCGGTCAGGGCGGCGGCGAGGCGCGCGCGGGCTTCGCGGCGGAGGCGGGCGGGATCGGTCTGGCGGGCGCGGCGCCACGCGAGAGCGACCCAGAAGAGCGGCAGCCAAGCCACGCTGGCGGCGAAGGCGAGCCAGACCCCGCGGTCGGTCCATGGCACCGTGGCCAGAGCCGAGCCCGGGATCGGGTCACGCGGGATCGCCTCGGGCTCGCTCGGTGCCTGCGGGGGAGCAACCGGCAAGGTCGGCGTGGTGCCGGGTACGGTGACAGTCGGCGCAATGAACGGGGTGGGCTCGGCCGCAGGCGCCGTGACGGTGACGGTCACGCGCTCGGTGCTGATCGTCTTGTAGGTGCCGGTGGTGGGATCGAAATACGTCCAGACGACGGGACCGAGGGTGTAGGTGCCCGGCTTGGTCGGGATGAGGACGACGTCCTCGCTGAGGGAAGCCTCGAAGAGCGCGCCCTCCTTGTTGGTGCGGCGTGCCTGCGGCTGCACGACCCGGAAGTCGCGCGAGGCATCGCGGGTGGGCAGGCCGGCGATGTCGGGCCAGTTGCCCTTGCCCTGCAGCTCAAGCGTCCAGGTGACCGGCTCGCTGACCGAGGCGGTCTCGGGCACGACCTTGGAAACGAGGGTGAACTCGCCGACCGCGCCGTCAAAGCCGCCGGGCGCGGGCTGGGGCAGCGGGCGGACGGTGAGGGCGGGGCGGTTGCTGGTGATGGAGAACTGCTCGGCCTGGAAGGCCTGGAAGACGCTGAAATTGGCGGACGGCACGCGCAGGTTGACCAGCTGGTTGACCGCGTTGAGCGTGTAGGTGCCGGGCGCCTTGATGTAACCGCGGGTCTGATACACGATGTTGTTGCGCGACTCGCCGGCGACCATGGCGGTGAAGGGCTCGGGCTTGGCCCATTCCTCGATCACGAGCGGGCTGGAGGACCAGTCGGGGTTGCTCGCAAGCTGGGCCGGGAAGCGGTTGCTGATGCTGAGCGCGTAGGAGACCGGGAGGACCTCGCCCGCCCAAGCGGTGCTGTTGCCGACGGTGAGGGTGGAGTTGGCGGCCGCGTCGAGCGGGACGGTGCCGCCGCCGACCGTGGCGTCGACGACCTGGAAGGAAACGGCCGGTACCTTGATCGGGCCGCGGTCAGTGGTGATCTCGAACTCGGGGATGTTGACCGTGGCCTTGAGTGCGGGGCGGACCGGGTAGGTGAAGTAGATCGTGCGGGTGCGGGCGGCCTTGCCATTCACCACGTTGAAGGAACTCTGCTCGCCACGGCTGGGGCGTCCGATCGTCACGCCGCCGAGCGCGGGCAGGGTGATTTCACCCGTCGGTTCGCATTCCTCGAAGATGAGGCTGAGCTCGGTGGTCTGGCCGAGCGCGAGCGTGCCGGAGGCGGGCTGCCAGCGGATGGTCTGGGCGCGAAGCAGCGAGCCGGTGGCGGCGAGGACGAAAAAGAGGACGGATAAAAAGGTTGGTCGCATGGTCACCAGTCACGGCCGTTCTGGGCTTTGCCCTTCGCATTCGGGTCCTGCATGAGCTGATGGAGCTTCGCGGGGGAGTCCTGATTGCGGATCTGATCGAGTTTTTGAAGTGGCACGGCGAGTTCCGGCTTTTCGGAGCTCTCCTTTTCCTTGTCGGGGTTGCCGCCGACCTTTTGGGTGTCGCCCTGAGGCGGGGGCGGGGGAGGAGGCGGGGCCTGCTTCTCCATGTCGCCAAAGGCGGACTCGCCCTTCTGCTGTTTCTCCTGGTCCTGATTTTCCTGGTCGTCGCCCTTGGCCTCGCCATTGGGCTGCTCCTGTTCGCCGTCGGCCTTTTGCTTCTGGTCCTTGGATTGCTTGCCGCCCTGCTGGTTCTCCTGCTTCTGGTCGTCGCTCTGTTCGCCCTGCTGTTGCTGGTCCTGCTCCTGGTTCTGCTGATCCTGCTGCTGCTGGTCCTTGTTCTCGAGGAGATCGACCAGCTTCTGGCGGAGCGGGGCCCACTCCGTGAACGTGGGATTGAGCGCGGCGCCCGCGTCGACGGCGGCAATGCCGTCGATGACCGGCCCCTGGGGCACGGGCTGGGACGAACCCTGGAGGCGTTCGCCAAACGTCAGGGTGGTGCGGGCGATCTCGTCGTAGTCACGCGCCTCGAGTTGGTCGCGGGCCGACATCTGTGCGACGAGCTTGGACAAAGGGGCGGCGAGGGTGTTGACGACCTCGGCTTCCTGCGCAGTAGCCGCGGGGCGCGGGGCGAGCAGGGCGGCGAGGAGGAGCGCGGCGACGGTCGCGGGCACGCCAGCCGGGCGGCGGGCGTGGGCGGCGCCGGAAGCGGACGCGCCGGCGGGTGAGAGGCGGAGATCGCGGGCCTTGGGGTGCACGGGAAATTCACGCCAGAAGCTCCAGAGCAGGAGTAGCACAGCGGGCACCAGCGCCCACTGGAAACGTTCGGCGAGGCGGACCTGCTGGATGTCGGTGAAGTCACCCTGTTTGCCGCGTTCAACCGTGGTGGCGATGATCTGCGCGAGATCGACCCAGGTGCTGGCGTCGGTGTAGACGCCGCCGGTCTTCTGGGCGAGTTCCTGCAGGGTGGAGGTGCCGAGGCGGGAAAGCACGACGGCGCCGCGGTCATCCTTCACGAAGCCGCCGGCGGAGTCGGGGATCATGGCGCCGGCGCCGGTGCCGATGCCGAGGCTGAGGACCCGCACGCCCTTTTCGACAAGGGCCGGAACGCGCTGCTGCCAGTCCTCGGTCGTGGATTCGCCGTCGCTGAGGACAATGAGAAAACGATCGGCGCTCTTTTCCGGGCCGAAGGCCGTGAGCGCGTTGTCGATCAGCGCGGTGTAGTTGGAACCGCCCTCGGGAAGGTAGTTCGGATCCAGTTCGGGCAGGAATTCGCGCAGGATCTCGTAGTCCGCGCTGAGCGGGCTCTGGAGAAAGGCGGTGCCGGCAAAGACGATCAGGCCGACGCGCTCACCCTCAAGCCGTTCGAGCAGCGAGGTGATGAGAAGCTTGGCGCGTTCGAGCCGGTTCGGCTTCACGTCGTCGGCCAGCATCGAGCGCGACAGATCGATCGCGATCAGGATTTCGCGCGCCTGGTCGAAGACGGGTTCCTCCAGCCGGCCCCACTGCGGGCGGGCCACGGCGGTGACGGCGAGGACGAGGCCGAGCCAGAGCCGCCAGCGGAAGCGCACGGAGCGCGGGCGCGCCGTGGCGTTGTCGGCCAGCGCAAGGCCGGCGGAATCGGCGACGGCGCGCAGGATCTTGGGATGCGGGACCTGGGCGGCGCGACGGCGGCGCACGAGATCGAATCCGGCGAAGACGAGCGGAACCAGCAGCAGCCAGAAAACGTGGGGCCAGTGAAAGGTCATGCGACGGCCTCCTTGCGGGCGAGGGAACGCGAGGCAATGGCGCCGATCATCAGGCCGGCGAGGCCGGGACCGGCGAACCAGTGGAAGAGCTCGGTCGAGAGCAGGGTGGACTTGGCCTGGAACTCGATTTTCTGCGCCTGATCGATCGCCTCGAAGGCCTCGATCGCGGTGCGCTCGTCGCCGGCGCGGAAGTAGCGGCCACCCGTGGCGTTCGACATGGCGCGGAGCGCGTTTTCGTCGAGATCGGAGATCATGCGGCGGTAGGTCACAATGCGGCCTTGGTCGTCGAAGACGGGAAACGGCACCATGCCGTCGCGGCCGGCGCCGACCGTGTAAACCGGGATGCCGCGGCTCTTCGCAATGTCGGTCGCCTGCTCCGGAGTGAGGGCGCCGCGATTGTTGGCGCCGTCGGTCATGAGGATGACAAACGCGCCCTTGCGGCTGCCGCCCTGGGTGCGCGCGGCCTGTTCCAGCCGCGTGAGGGCCACGCCGAGTCCGTCGCCGATCGCGGTGCCGTCCTCGATCAGGCCGATCTTCAGCCGCTCGATCTGCTTCGCGAGCCAGGCATGGTCAAAGGTCAGCGGCGCGAGCGTGTAGGCGCGGCCCGAGAAAATGACGATGCCGATGCGGTCATTGGGACGCTCGCTGATGAACGACTGGATGACCGGCTTGATCGCCTGGAGGCGGTTCATGCGCTGGCCGCCGATCTCGTAGTCCTCGGCCAGCATCGAACCGGAAAGATCGATGGAGAGAATCAGGTCATAGCCCTCGGCGCGGATCTCGCGGCGATCCTCGACCTTCTGCGGGCGGGCGAGCGCGAGGACGAGCAGCACGAGCCCAAAGACGGCCAGCCCGGCGGGCCAGCGGGCCGAGCGGGCGAGCGAGGGCCGGTGCCAGGCGGCGGCAAATGGGACCAGCAGCACCGGCACGGCGCGACGGCGACGCATCCACATCACGAGGGGGATGAGCAGCAGCGCGAGCAGCCAGATCGGATCCTTGAAAACGAAGTCGCCCATGGTTGGTCGGTCAGCGGGCTGCGTTCATCCGGCGGTGGAAAAACCGCACGAGGGCCTCGAGCCGGTTTTCGTTCGTGCCCACGACCAGCCGGCTCAGCGAATCGGGAAACAGGGAGGTCCAGGCGTTCTCGCGTTCCTGGCGCCAGGCTTCGTGGGCGGCGCGCTCCGAGGAGGAGCCGTCGAGCGTGACAATGCGGCCGGCGAGCGGATCGTAGGCGGCGAAGCGCTCGCCTGCGGGCAGCTCGCGCTCCCAGGGATCGTCGACGCGGAAGCCCATCGTCTGGTAGCGCCGGCGCAGAAACGTCCAGGCCTCGGGCGCCACGCGCGGAGGGAAATCACCGAGCCAGATCAGGATGCTGTGCTTGGGTGCGGCCTTGATCAGCAGGCGCCACGGGATCTGCGCATCGGCGCCGGTCGAGGTGGCGACGTCCGGCGCGGGCTGCGCGATGAGCGACGCAGCGGCATGCATGATCTGCCCGCGGCCGCGGACCGGCTCGCGGAAGAGATAGCCGTCGGGCGAGGCGTGGATGAAGCCGACACGGTCGCGGTTCACCGCACCGAGCAGCATGACGAACCCGGCGAGCTCGATCAGGGCCTCGCGCTTGGACTGCGCGCCCGAGCCGAACTGCAGGCTGGGAGAGTCCTCGAACAGGACCATGAAGGTGATCTCGCGCTCCTCGACGAACTTCTTGCGGTACGGCTCGCCGAGGCGGGCGGTGACGTTCCAGTCGATGTCGCGGACATCGTCGCCGAAGGTGTACTTCACGACCTGATCGAATTCCATCCCGCGTCCGCGGAAGGCCGAGCGGTATTCGCCGCTGAGCACGTTCTCCACGGCATGACGCACCCGCCACTCAAGCTGGCGGAGAACCGCGAGGGAGGAGGACGTGGTGACGACGGGCACGGGAAAGGATAATCAGGAATCGCAGTCCGCTCAAGCCGCGCAGGCCGGGGCGGACCACGTGGTCACACTCAGGAAGCGGCGGGGACGGGCGTCCGGTCGAGCACCTGGGTGATGATGGAGTCGGCGGATTGCTCGGCAGCCTCGGCCTCGTAAGTCAGGCCGATGCGGTGACGGAGCACGTCCGGTGCGACATCCTGCAGCAGGCTCGGGCTGACGAAGTCCTGGCCGCGCAGCCACGCGAGCGCGCGGCCGGCTTGGAAGAGGGCGAGCGACGCACGCGGCGAGGCTCCAAAGGTGAGAAGGCGGAACCCCTTGGTGTCCGGCGTGGTGAGGTCGCGGGTGCCGCGCACGAGGGAAAGGATGTACGACTCCACGGCGGGCGAGACATGGATCTGGTCGACGGCTTGGCGCAGGCCGAGCAGTTCCTCGCCGGACGAGACCGGGACGAGGGCGGGCGACTTGGTGACCTGACCCCAGCGGCGCATCATCGTGACCTCCTCGTCAAGGGACGGGTAGCGGACGAGCAGCTTGAAGAGGAAGCGGTCAACCTGGGCCTCGGGGAGCGGGTAGGTGCCCTCCTGTTCGACCGGGTTCTGCGTGGCCATGACGAAGAACGGCTTCGGGAGCGGGTGAGTGGAGCCACCGATCGTGACCTGACGTTCCTGCATGGCCTCAAGCAGCGCGCTCTGAACCTTGGCGGGGGCGCGGTTGATTTCGTCGGCGAGGACGAGGTTGGCGAAGATCGGGCCGCGGTGCGGGGTGAACTCGCCGGTCTTGGGCTGGAAGATCATCGTGCCGACGACGTCGCTCGGCAGCAGGTCGGGCGTGAACTGGATGCGCTCAAACTGGACACCCAGCGCGGTGCCGAGGGACTTGATGAGCAGCGTCTTCGCGAGGCCGGGCATACCCTCGAGGAGCACGTGGCCGTTGGCCAGCAGGGCGACGAGCATGCGCTCGATGACTGCATCCTGGCCGATGACGGCCTTGCCAATTTCGTCGCGAAGTTTCTGGGACCAAGAGGGACCGGTGATCATGCTAAGAGGGTGAAGGGGCCGTGACTGGGACTCGACGGACGACCAAGTGTTTCGTTGAGAGCAAAGGCTGCAACATGGATTTACCAATCCTAATCATTGAAGGTTGAACCGGGCGGATCGTAAAATCTTTGCGGGAGCACGCGCTGTGCCGTCGGGAGGCTGAGCTTCCACGGCCGACCGGTCTTGGCCCGGCTATGAATCGTTCTCGTGCTCTTACTCGTTCTTCGTTCTCGATCCGGAGCACGAGAAAGAGAACGAAGAACGAGAACGATTTGCTGGATTTGACCCGCGGTCAGACCGATCCGGCCCGGTCTGGCGGCTTGCGACGGACGTGCTTTTGGGACACCCCTCTTCCCGCCATGGATTTGCCTCCGATCATCCTCGAACGCCTCGCGGCGCTGGGCGTTGCCTTGGCCGACGTCGAGGAGCGCTTTGTCCGGGGATCGGGTCCGGGGGGACAGAAGATCAACAAGACCTCGTCGACGGTCTGTCTGCGCCACCTGCCCACCGGCACGGAAGTCCGCTGCCAGCAGGAGCGTTCCCAGTCGGCCAACCGTTTCACGGCGTGGGTTGAGCTCTGCCGCCGCCTTGAGGACCAGCGCCGGCTGGTGGCGGCGCGGGCCCAGTCGGACCGCGAACTTGCCCGGCGGCAGACCCGCCAAAAGAGCCGGACCCAAAAAAAGCGCATGCTGGCCGACAAGCGCCACCATGCGGGCCGCAAGGCGGCGCGTCGTCACCGGGCGGAGGAGTGAGGGAATGAACCTCGGCGCTTTTTTCGAGTCAGTCGTTGCCGGTCATCCGTGATGAAATTTTTTGCCTTCGTTCCATTCGCCCTGCTCGCCGTCGGCCTGGCCGGCTGCGCCACGCGTCCGTCGACTCCTGCCGGCCAGCGCGGCGCGACTGCGTCGGTCGGAAAGACGGAGCCGCCTCCGGCGGGCACTTACGCCATCTGGGTGGAGTCCGAGCCGACGGGCGGAACGGTGGTGGTCGACGGCGTGCCGCAGGGCAAAACACCGCTCCGGATTGTGGTGCCCGGCACGCCGCGGGGATTCTTTCGCACGGAGGTTTCCATCCGGGTGCGGTTTGTCGCGCCGGATCCCGGCCATCTTTCCGCGACCATGGAGGAGACCTTTGCTCCGACCGATCGCATTCCCTCCCGCCTGACCTACACTCCGGCCGGGGTGCGGCGAACCCGCTAGTCGGGATCGTGCGATGAACGCTTCCGGAATTCCGGCTGCGCGGGTGATGATGCGTGCGCGCCGTAAGGCTGGTTGAAGTTGCAACCGGCCTACTGGACAACCAGCCTTGCCCGGTCGTGCGCTGCGACCGCCGCGTTCCCATGAAGCCCTTTCGTTCCCCTTGGTTTGGTCCCGCCCTGATCTTTGTCCTCGCGCTGTTGCCCGCGTGGGTGCGCGCCGCCGAGCCGGGATTTCCCACCGTGGTGCGGATCGAAAACGGCCTTCTGGCGGGTCTCCGTTCGACCGATGGCGGCGTGATGTCGTTCAAGGGCATTCCGTTTGCCGCGCCGCCGGTGGGCGATCTGCGGTGGAAGGAGCCGCAGCGCGCGCCCGACTGGGCCGGGGTTCGCCCGGCGGACGCCTTCGGCCCGAGCCCGATGCAACCGATGCCGCGCCCCTTTGGCGTCTACACGCAGGAATTTCTCATCCCTGCACAGCCGGTCAGCGAAGACTGCCTTTATCTCAACGTCTGGACGGGCGCCAAGGCCCCGTCGGAGCGGCGGCCGGTCATTGTGTGGATCTACGGCGGGGGCTTTGGCACCGGCGGGAGCAATGTCCCGATCTATGATGGTGAGGCGCTCGCGGCCCGCGGCGTGGTCTTTGTCTCGATCAACTATCGCGTGGGGGTGTTCGGCTTCTTCGCGCACCCGGAGCTGACCAAGGAATCGCCGAACAAGGCCTCGGGTCACTATGCGCTGATGGACCAGCTCGCCGCGCTCCAGTGGGTGAAGCGCAACATCGCAATCTTTGGTGGCGATCCGGACAATGTCACCGTCGCGGGGCAGTCGGCAGGAGCAATGAGCATCAGCGCCCTGGCGGGCTCGCCCCTGGCCCGCGGTCTGTTCCGTCGCGTGATCGCGGAGAGCGGATCCCTGCTCGTGCGCGAAGGCGCGTTTCGCACCGTCGATCGGGCCGCAGCCGAGCAGTCCGGGCTGGCGATGATGAACGCGGCGGGAGCGAAATCCCTCGCTGAACTGCGCGCCCGGCCGGCGGAAGCGATTCTCGAGGCGCTGCGGGGCCGCTTCTTTCCGGTGGTCGACGGTTATGTGCTGCCCGAGTCGGTGCCTGATCTTTATGCCGATGGACCGCCGCTCGAGATTGACCTGCTGACCGGCTGGAATGCCGACGAAACCCGTGGAGCCGCCCCGGTCTCGGCGGCCGCCTACCGCGAGCAGTTGCGGTCGCGTTTCGGGGCGGACGCCCTCGCGGTGCTTCGCCAGTACCCCGCGGAAAACGAAGTGGACGCGGGCGTCTCACAGCGCGCGTTTTCGCGTGACGAAACCTTTGGTGTGGCCGGCTTCAAGTGGGCGATGCTCCAGGCCCGGGCCGGCCGGCGGGCCTATGTGTACTCGTTCGAGCGCAAGCCGCCCGCGCGCGGTGACTACGTGCGCTACGGGGCCTTCCACACGGCCGAGGTTCCCTATGCGCTGGGTACGCTGTCGTTTCTTCAAAACCGCCCGCTCGAGGCGATCGACCGCACGCTCTCGAACCAGATGATGGCGTACTGGGTCAACTTTGCCCGCACCGGCGATCCGAACGGACCGGACCTGCCGGTGTGGAACAAATTTGCCACCAACATCGGAGGTTCCCTCACGCTCAGCGAGACGGTCACGTATGGACCGACGCCGAATTTTGAGGGACTCCTCCTGTTGCTGCGCTTGTTGGACCCGTCGCCCACGCGCTGAGACCGAGGGTGCGCCCGCGAATCACGCGAATCCACGCGAAGAGCGGATGGGGGCTCGCGGTTCGAGATTCGCGTTAATGCGCGAGGATTCGCGGGAGGGTTTCAGACTGGTCTAAAACCGATACGTCCACGAGCCCTTGAGCGAGGTCTCGTTTTCGGTCGGGCGGAAGTGATCGTCCATCAGGTCATAGCCCTGGTTGACGATGAAGAAGATTTCGTTGCCGGGCTGGACCGTCCACTTGGTGCGGAAGTTGAAGCCCAGCTCGTCGGAGACGTTGTCGTACTGCGCGAGCAGGCTGAGCTGGAGATCGGGGCTGAAGGTGTAGACGGCCTTGCCCGAGAGCACGCGGACGTTGAAGTCGCCCTGTGGCAGGCGGATCTCGCGCAGTTCCCATTCACCGGCGAGTTCGATGCGATTCGAGGGCCGCCAGCCGAGCTCGGCGGCGTAGTCGGTGCGGTCGCCGGTGAAGAATCCGCCGTGGCGGTAGTCGATCCAGGCATTGACCGGACGCGAGCGGGTCGTGCCGAGGCTGATGCGGCCGCGGTCCCAGGAGTGATCGCCGGCGGGAATGATGATGCCCGGGCGGATTTCAAAAGGAGTATCGAGCACCTCGGACGTGGGCTGCCAGTTGGCCCCGAGCCAGTCTCCGCGGTGGTTCGCGATCTCGCCGCCGATCCAGTACATGCGATCGAGGCGGTTGCCGTGGAGGTCGTCGACAAGGTTGCCCTCGACGTAGACGTCGAGACGCTGGACCGTTCGATCCTTGAAGTACCAGCGATAGCGGTTCCAGAGCTCCAGGTTCTGCACGCCGGTGCGGGAGACGAAACCCAGCGCGGGATCGTAGTCCTCGCTGATGCGGCTGTAGAACCACGACGATTCGAAGGGCTCGTTCGGGAAACGCAGCGAGAAGTGCGCCGCCGAGCCCTTGCCGCCGACGCGGTCGGAATCCGTGCCCTGCAGGGACGTGCGGATGGTCAGCGTGCGGTTGTCGGCGAGCCGGGTGTTCGCGTAGTTGAAATCGACCCCGCCGAGCATGGCGTCGCCGTTGGTGCGCGGATCGCCGTGGGTGAAGATGACGCCGGTGCTGGATTCCTCGAAGACCTGGATGGAAGCACGGCCGACCACGAGGGTCTTCGCGTCGATGTCCCGATGGTCATCGGTGTGCACGCCAAGCAGGCCGACCGACAGCGGTCCCGTGCGTCCGGTGAGCTTCACGCCGCCGAGCACGTCCACCTTGGTCCCGTCCGCCGCGAGGCCGATGCGACGCGAGAAGAAGGGCAGCGGATCCTGCTGGATGCCGGCGAAGGTGAAGAGCGAGGCGTCCTGCAGGAAAAAGGAGCGCTTCTCCGGGAAGAAGAGCGAGAAGCGGCCGAGGTTGACCTGGCGTTCATCGACCTCGGCGTCCGCGAAGTCGGTGTTCACCGTGAACGTGGCGGCCAGCGAGGGCGTGACCTGCCAGACCACGTCGAAGCCGGGATTGAACTCAAATTCGTCCTCGTCGGGCGCGGGATCCGAATGGCGGGTCACGCTGGCGTAGGGTTTGAAGTCGAGGCCACGTCCCTGGCGTAGGCCGGTCAGTCCGCGGATCTCGCCGGCGTGGGGCAGGGACGTGGTCGACTTCGCGCGGATGGGCGCCGACCAGCGCATCCATTCCTGTTTGCGCCGCAACGCCCGGGCGAGATTGAAGCCCCAGGTGTCATTGGCGGGATCGAAGGCCAAGCTCTTGGTGGGAATGGCGAACTCGGCGCTCCAGCCACCCTCATCGCGCGTGACCTTGCCGTGCCAGAGCCCGTCCCACTGGAAATTCGACTGGTCCTTGTTCTGGATGAGTCCGTCGTGCTTGCCGCCCGCGGCGGTCAGAGCGAAGAAGTAGCCGTCGCTCTGGCGGTGAAAGGTATCGAACACGATCCGGACCATGTCGTCGGACCCGTTGTCTTGGTCGCGCTGCATCGAATACGCGCGGAGCCCGTCGAGTCCCGCCGAATCGTGTGCGCGCATGGCGACGTAGATGAAGTCCGAATCGAAGGTGAGCCAGAATTCGGTGCGCTCGGTCGGCGGCACGTCCTCGAGGGGGATGAACTGGCGCAGCGCGTCGCTGTGGGCGGCGTCGAGCCAGGCGGCGTCATCCAGCCGCCCGTCGATCACCGGTGGTGTCGTGGTGGGACGGACGTCGAGCGCCGGGCTGGCGGCGGCGAAGAGCGCAGCGGGAAGGATAAAGAGGAGGGACGCGGCGATGCCGCGGTGGAGTGAACACATGGACGAAGGAGGAGGGGACGGGTTGGACTATTCCCAGGGAGAGGGAGACGGCGGGGATAACCGCAGGGAAATGCGATAGGTTACCGAATTTCTGCGACGAACGCGGGCGGGGAGGTCCGGCGATGGGGGCAGGGATTTCGCCCGATGGAGCAGGGAGAGGGCGATCAGGATTCGGGGTTTCGGCCGGGGTTTGGACGGATATAAGGAATCGCTTCTCGTTGTTAGAATGAGGGCTCATCGCGGTGGCGGGAACGCACGATCTCCGTCGTGCGCGGGCCGGAGCCGGGGCAGGTTGCCGGCATGGTAGCGGACGGTGGCCGCCCGTTGGATGCCCCGTCGGGTTGCAGGCGCGGTCGAATTGAACTGACGGCACGGGTCCGCCGGTTGACGCTGCTCGGGCATGACCACCGCCACCAAGCTGACCGCAGACCCCACCCAGGGATACGGCGCGGCTGATTTCCTTGATTGCATGGAGGGCCTGGAGCTTCCGGGCGCACAAAAGCATCCCGAGACTCGCCGTGGAATGATCCAGGGCGTCGCGCTCTGCGCCGGCCTGACGATCATCGCCCTCGCCCTGAACACGCTCAAGGTGTGGCCGTTCACGCTGGCCAACGGGCGTCACCCGCTCGAGCCCGTGATGCTGGCGATCCTCATGGGCATCGTGCTCGGAAATGTCGGGCTGAAGCTGCAGCCGCTGCAGAACGGCATCAAGTGGGTCGCACGGAAAGCGCTGCCCCTCGGCATCATCCTGCTCGGTGCACGCCTCAATTTCCTCGATGTGCTGCGCGTGGGCATGGGCGGCATCCTCATGACCCTGGTCGAGATGGTGCTCGCGCTCGTGGTCATGGTCTTTCTCGCGAAGCGCATGGGGCTCACGACCAAGCTCGCGACCCTGATCGGCGTGGGCACGGCAATCTGTGGCGGTACGGCCATCGTGGCGACGGCGCCGGTGATCGAGGCGGACGAGAACGATGTCGTGTTCAGCGTCGCGACCGTGACGCTGCTCGGCCTCGCGGCCATGGCGCTGCTCCCGCTGATCGCCAGCATGCTCGAAATGAGCCAGCACGCCTTCGGCATCTGGGCCGGCCTGTCGATTCACCAGACGCCGCAGGTCATCGCCTCGGGTTTTGCCTATGGCGCCGAGGCGGGTGAAACCGCGACCGTGGTCAAGCTGGCCCGCGTCTGCCTGCTGGCCCCGGTGGTCTTTCTTGTTGGTCTCTGGTACGCGCGGAGCCGCGAAGGGGGCGCGCGCAAGCAGGTCCGCTATCGGAACCTCTTCCCGCTTTTCATTCTGGGTTTCCTCGGAATGGCGCTCGCGCGTTCGCTTGGCCTGCTGCCTGCCCTGAGCGTTGAGCTGGCCTCTGGCTCCGTGCTGGGCGCCCGCGACTGGAATTTCAGCGTGCCGTACGCGGCGCAGCGGATCTCGGAGATCTGCATTGTCGCGAGCATGGCGGCGGTGGGACTCGAGACGCGCTTCAAGGCGCTCAAGCGGACCGGCTTCAAGCCCTTCCTCGCCGGCCTGATCGCGTCGGTCGTGATCTGCGTGGCCCTGTTGGCGCTGATCCGGCTGACCACGTCCTGATTCCGGGCGAAGGCAGCGCGGGTGATTCACACTCGCTCCGGCCCGGATGCGGTGATTGGCTGCTTGCAGTTACCTTACCCCATGCTCCCTGCCTCGCTTCGTTTGTTGGTCGCTTCAGTTCTGCTCTTGCTGATCCCGGCCGGGTTGTCCGCGGCGCCGGCCGACTGGGCGGCAGAGATCGCTGCCCTTACCCGGGGCGATGCCGCGAACCCGCCGGCTCCCGGCGGCGTGGTTTTTGTCGGCAGCTCGTCGATCCGTCTGTGGTCGACGCTGCAGGAGGATTTTCCGGGGATTCCCGTGATCAATCGCGGCTTCGGCGGCTCGCAGTTGCCGGACAGTGTGCACTATCTGGACCGGATCGTGATCCCATACCGGCCGCGCATGGTGGTTCTCTATTCCGGGGAGAATGATCTGGCAGCGGGCAAGTCGCCGGCGGACGTGCTGGGCTCGTTTCAGGCCTTTCGCCACCAGCTCCACGCGGCGCTGCCGCAGACTCGGTTGATCTTTCTTTCGATCAAGGAGAGCCCCTCTCGCGAGCGTTTCCGTGCGGCCATGCGCGAGGCGAACCGCCTGGTCGCCGAAGTCTGCGCCACGGACTCGCGCCTGCTGTTTGTGGACGTGAACACGCCGTTGCACGATGCCGCGGGCAACCCCCGGCCGGAACTTTTTATCGGCGACCAGTTGCACCTCGCTCCGGCGGGTTACGTGATCTGGAAGCGGACGCTCGCTCCGCATCTGCTTCCGTAGGCCAAGCTGGCGACGCCATGGTCACGTTTTTCCTGGAATGAAGACGCGCGTTCCCTCAGGTCCGGTTCAGCTGACGGTGACCTACACGCTGGTCGCCCTCGGGTGGATCGTCGTCACCGATTTGCTCGTGCACGGCAGCCTGCAAAAGGCGGGATGGAGCCTGCTCAAGGGCGGCATCTTTGTGGCCGCGACGGCGACCATGCTGTACTTCCTGACGCGGCGCATGGCAGTCCGGATCCGGATGACCAGTGCAGCTCGCGAAGCCGAGTTGGCCGAAGCCAATCTCCAACTGCGGCGGGTTCAGGGCATGAACGCCGCCCTGGTGCGCGCGAATCGTGCCGGGGTGGCGGCGACCGGTGAGGCTGATCTGTGCGTGCAGATGGCCGAGACCCTCGTCGAGAGTGCGGGTCTCCGCCTTTCGTTCATCGGCTGGGTTGACGAGGCGTCCCTCAGCGTTGTTCCCATGGCCAGCGCCGGCCCCTCGCGGGACTACCTCAATGGGCTCGCGATTTCCGCTGACCCCGGGGATGCCCGCTCGCGCGGGCCGACCGGCCGATGCATCATCGAAAACCAGCCGAAGATCTGTGACGACATCGAGACGGATGAGATCATGCGGCCTTGGCGGGAAAAGGCCCGGGCGGCCCAGTTCCGATCGAGCATCGCCGTACCGGTGCAGGTGGGGGCGCGCCGCGGGGCCATCACCGCCTACGCCAGTGAACCGGGATTTTTCGATGAATCCGTCGTCGTGCTGATGCAGCAGCTGGCGCTGGACCTGCAGCAGGGAATCGAGCGTATTGAGGCCCGGATTGAGCGGGCGAGGGTGGAGCGCGAGCTCAAGGTGAGCGAGGAACGCTACCGCAGCCTGTTCGTCCATAGCGGTGTCGCCATGCTTCTGATTGACGAGACCACTCAGGCGATCGTCGATGCGAATGAGGCGGCCTGCCGCTACTATGGCTGGACGAAGGAGGAGATGACGACGCGGCGGATAAGTGACATTAACATCCTCTCCTCCGAAGAGTTGAAGGATCGGATGAGCGAAGTGGACCAGGGCCAGGCCAGGCACTTCCAGTTTCGGCATCGGCGGGCGAATGGCGAAATCCGCGACGTTGAGGTGTACAGTGGCCGACTGCGGATGGGTGACCGCGAGCTCCTCTACTCAGTCGTGCACGACATCACCAATCGCGTGCAAGCCGAGTCCGCGCTGGCAGATGCGCACGCCCTCAATCAGGCGGTGATGGATCACGCGCCGCTCGGCCTGACGGTTTGGTCCTCCGACGGGAGCATCGTTCGCGCCAATGAAAGTGCAGCCAAGCTGGTGGGCGGTGGGATGGCGCAGGTCATGGGATTGAATTTTCGGGAATCGCCGACGTGGAAGAAAAACGGATTGGTAGAGCTGGCCGATCGCGTCCTCGCCACGGGAAAGGTGGAGTTGGTCGAGACCGAGCTGCAGAGTTCGTTCGGCCGTAAGCTGTGGCTCCGGGGGATTTTTGCGCCAATCCCAGTGGGAAGTACCTCGCACCTGCTCGTGATCTTCCACGATTTCACCGCCGAGCGCGCTTCCATGGCGCGCATGCGCCTGCTCGAGGCCGCGATCGAGGCGGCTCCCACCGGCATCGTGGTGGCAAATGCCCTGGGCGAGATTGAGTGGGTCAACGCGGCCTTCACCACCCTGACCGGTTACGCGGCAGACGAGGTCATCGGGAAAAATCCGCGTGTGCTCAAATCGGGCCGGCAGGGCACCTCCTTTTACCAAGCCCTGTGGGAAACCATTTCGAAGGGCCGGATCTGGTCAGGCGAGTTGCAGAATCAGCGGCGCGATGGCGCGATCTACTGGGAGCACATGCTGATCGCCCCGGTGATGAGTCCGGATCGCGGGATCCAACACTACGTGGCCATCAAGCAGGATATTTCGGCGCGCAAGCAGCTCGAAAACCAGGTGGCGCGCACCCAGCGGCTCGAAAGCATCGGGCTGCTCGCGGGTGGCATTGCCCACGACCTGAACAACGTTCTCGCGCCCATCATGATGGCGATGGACATCTTCAAGCTTCGCTACACCGGTCCCGGCGACGTCGAGCGGCTGGAGATGGTGCGCCGATCGGCCGAGCGCGGGGCTGGCATCGTGAAGCAGATCCTGACGTTTGCGCGCGGGGTCGATGGCGAGCGCGCCACCCTGCGGCCCGAGCACATCGTCAAGGAAGTGCGGAACCTCATCCGCGAGACCCTGCCGCGCAAGATCGACATCCAGACGGATCTGGCGAACGACCTCGCGGCTGTGCAGGGCGACATGACCCAGCTGCACCAGGTTATGCTCAACCTCTGTGTCAACGCGCGTGACGCCATGCCGAACGGCGGGTTGCTGACGGTGGGGGCCCGCGATGAACATTTGCCGCACGCGCTTGCGACCGTATCGGGTCTCTCCATCGACGCGGGCGACTACGTCGTGTTCTTTGTTCGCGACACCGGCACTGGCATTTCGCCCGAAGTGCTGGAGCACATGTTTGAGCCCTTCTATACGACGAAGCCGCGCGGCGAGGGCACCGGCCTGGGGTTGCCGACGGCGTTTGGCATCGTGCGTGGCCACGGGGGCGCAATAGATGTCGAGACCCGGTTGGGGCATGGAACCGAGTTCCGTGTCTTCATTCCGGCCTCCAAGGCGGAGCGCGCGAATCCGGCCAGGAACGATCAGGATGTTAAGGTGGCGGGAGACGGTCGGACCATTCTGGTGGTTGACGACGAGGAAAATGTCCGCGTCGTCAACGGGATGGTGTTGCAGGCGCACGGCTTCGAGGTCGCCGAAGCGATGGATGGAGAGGCTGCGATCCGAATCTTTGACGAGAACCCCGGCCGCTTCTCTGCGGTCATTCTCGACCTGATCATGCCGCGCGCGGGCGGTGATGTGGTGGCCTCGGTGATCAAGCAGCGGCGTCCGGAGCTCCCGATCATTCTGACCTCGGGCCTGCTGTCCGATCGCCGGACCTCGAATGAGGCGGAGCAAACCTACCGGCGCCTGGGTGATGTGCTGCTGCAAAAACCGTTTTCCCAGGCCGACCTCATGGGCGCGCTCGCGCAGGTCCTGGCGCGGCCGGGCGAGCCGGCGAACCCCCGGGATCCCTGATCGGATCCGCCTGACCCTCGCTCAAGCCCGGCCGGCCTGTGCCGATGAAAGGGGAATCCAATTCAAACGCCCGGATCGGGATTCTTTACTCAGGGGTTCCCGGCGTTCATCTTTGGTCAACCCACCTTCCTACGCTCAGGACCCTTGTTCTCCCTGCTCCAACGCCGCTTTTTTTTCCGGCACCTCATGGCCGGAGGATTTGCGTGCCTGCTGGGAGCGCAGACGGTCAAGGCGGTTTCCCTGCCTGAGCTTGAAAACGACCCCAAGATGACGCCCAAGCGATTCGCCAACCAGTTTGAGGGGTTTGAGTACGAATTTTTCAGCTACGTGCAGCGGCCGGAGGTTTTTCTCAGCAGCCGTCGGGGCGATTGTGATGATTATGCCCTGCTCGCCGATCGCATCCTGAGCCGCCGGAATTTCACGACCCGCATCGTTCGGGTTGTTCTGGCCGGGCGGCGGGTCAACCACGTCGTGTGCTACGTGGCCGAAAGCAAGGCCTACCTCGATTACAACAGTCGAAACTACTTTCTGAACCTCGATCGCAGCGGCCCGACGCTGCGCGAGATTGCGGAGAAAGTGGCCGCGTCGTTTGAGGCCAACTGGTCTTCAGCGTCGGAGTTCACCTACGACTACGCCACGGACAAGAAAACCATCGTCTACACGGTGGTGAAAACCGAACCCCCTTCCCGCGATCCCGACCGGCAGCCCCGTGCCGGCGGCCGGAACTAGCCCGCTCTGCCTGTGAAAGATCACACCCTCCGCCGCGTCTACGGTCTGTTTCTGGTCATCTTCGCGATCCTTGCGGTCATCGCCGCCTACGCGTTGCGCAGCCTCAACCGATCCGTGGCCAGCACCGATTGGGTGAACCATGCCAACGCGGTGATCTATGAGGCCGAGGGCACCTTCGCCAGCCTGCAGGCCGCCGAAGGTGCGCTGCGCACGTACCTGCTCACCGGTGATGCGCGCGACCGCACCTCCTCCAGCGAAGCCTATGCGCTCCTTGATGAACATTTGGAGACGTTAAAGGCCCTGACCCGTGACGAAGCCGCGGCCCAGGCGCATGTGGAGCGCATCGAGGCGCTTCTGCGTGCCCGCGTCGGCTTTGCTGAGCGCGTGGAAACGGCGCGGGCGGCCAGCCAGACGGCTTCGGTCCAGGCCCTGCTGGGCGAGGATGCCGGCTCGACGGCGGTCGGGGAAATCAGCCGCGAGATTGAGCGGCTCGTTGCGCTTCAGGCAACCCTCCTGACGGAGCGCGATCGTCAGGCCTTCCTCCAGGCGTCCACCACGCGGTGGGTGGTGGGGACGGGCGTCGCGGTGAATCTGGTCCTCTTTGGCGTGGTGGCGTGGATCATCCGCGATGACCTTCAAACCCGGAAAAAGCTTGCCGCGACCCTGCAGGCCTCGAACGAGTTGCTTGAGGTCAAGGTCAAGGAGCGCACCGCCGAACTGGCCGCGACCAATTCCCAACTGGTCGCGGAGAATCGCGAGCGCCGCTGGGCCAACCAGGCGCTCGAGCACCAGCTGCGCTACAACCAGCTGATCGTCGATTCTGTCCACGATCTCGTCTTCGTCCTGACCCGCGCCCTGAAGGTCACCCGCGTCAATCCCGCCACCCTCCGGGTCAGCGGGCGGGAACAGGCTGAGTTGCTCGGCCGATCGCTGGGCACGGTCCTGCGCTGGAACGCGACCACCCCACTTGATTCCTTCGGGGCCAATGATCCGTTGGCCGCATCGCTCCGCGATGGCCGCGAACTGCGCGGGCAACCGGCGGAGCTTCTGGCGCGCGACGGCCGCGCCATCGCCGTCATCCTTTCCTGTGTGCCTCTCCGTGACCGTGACAAGGTCGTGGGCGGAGTGATCACCCTTCAACTCACCCCGGCCTCGTCGACTCCGAGCGCCGCCTAAATTTCAGCCCTTTACCGGACATCACCATGAGCAAGACCATTCTGCATATCGACGACGAGGAAGAGATCCGGCACATGCTGGCCGACATGCTCGGTGCGAGCGGTTACCGCGTCCTTTCCGTTGGCTCCCGCCTCGAGGCGATCCGGGTGGTTGAGCGCGACAAGCCGGACCTGATCATTGCCGATCTCCAACTCGGCGAGGCGGACGGACTCGACACGATTGAAAGCCTCCGTTCCCTCATGCCGGCCACGCCGGTGATGCTGCTGACCGGGGTTCTGATCGACCCGGTGGTCGCGCGCGAGCTGCTCGAGCCCAAAGGCATCGTCTACCTCGAGAAAACGCAGCCCATGGCGCGGATCCTCGACGAAGTCCGCCGTCTGCTGCAGCCGGCGGGATAGGATTTTCGATTCTCGATTTTCGAAAATCCCCGCACGCGCATTCCTGTTGACAGCCAACAGGTCTCTCCTGTTGGATTTCAACATGAGTGAATTGCCGCGACTGGAAGTCCTGCAGGGGACCTTGGATTTACTGATTCTCAAGACGCTGGATTCCCTCGGTGCGCAGCATGGCTACGGCATCGCGCGCCGCATCGAGCAGGTTTCGGCCGATGTCCTCAGCTTGAATCAGGGGACGCTCTACCCCGCGCTGCTGCGATTGGAGCAGCAGGGCTTTATCACGTCGGAGTGGGGGGTGAGCGACAACAACCGCAAGGCGCGCTTCTATGCGCTTACCCGTTCCGGGCGGGCGCGGCTGACCGCGGAGATCGGCAATTGGCGCCGCATGACGGCGGCGGTCGAGGGCATCATTGGCGCGCCGTCGGGCGCGCGCGCTTGAGCACGAGGCAATCGTCATGATGACCTGGCTCGCCCGTTTGCGTGACCGTGTCCGCCGTCGTGAGATCAAGGCGGCTTTTGACGAGGAGATGAGGTTTCACCTCGAGCAACTCGAGGCGGATCATCGCGCCCGCGGGCTGTCACCCGAAGAGGCGCGCCGCGCGGCGCAGCGCGATTTCGGCAACGCGACCCGGGCCCGCGAAGACCTGCACGAGCGGGCCGGCCTGCCCGTCATGGACGAATTCATTCGCGACCTCCGGCACGCCTGGCGTGGCCTGGTACGCCGCCCGTTGTTCACGGCCGGTGTCGTGGGGGTGCTTGCCTTGGGTCTTGGTGCGGCGGCCACGATTCACGGCCTGGCCCAAGCCATTGTTTTCAGTCCGCTGGCGGTTCCTGATCCGGACGAGCTGCACATCGTGCTGGAAAGCGATGCGCCGAGTCCGGTTCGTCTGAGCCACGCCACCGCGGTTCGGCTGGCCGCAGAAGTTCCGGCCGGCGCCGCCGGCTTCACGGGACCGACGCGCTTCACCGTGCAACGCGATGGCCAGCCCGCCGGCCGGGTCATGGGTGAACTGGTCACTGGCTCTTTTTTCCGGATGATGCGGCTTTCCCCGGTCGCGGGCCGCCTGCTTGAGCCGGCCGATGACCTGCCGGGTGCGCCCGCGGTGGCGGTCGCCTCGCATGCGTGGGCGACGGTTCAATTCGGCACGCCGCAGGCCGCGATTGGCCGCGAGATCTGGGTTAACCGGCAGCGTGTGGCGATCGTGGGGGTGTTGCCGCCGGAATTCCGATCCACCACGGTCGGCCGCCAAAGTGACCTCTGGCTGGCAACGGTGCAGCAGACGCCGTTGCGCTACTCCGGCAATGCCTGGACCACGGGCGGTGATGACCGGCCCAATGACCCCGACTGGACACGAGAGGAGCGCGTGTCGTGGCTCAATCTCATGATGCGCGTTCCCGCCGGGCAGGGGTTTGCGCCCATGCCGGCTCTGCTTGCCGCCTACGCGCCGCAGCGCGACGCTTTGCTCGGGGCGTTTGATCAGGAATCCGATCGGGTGGAGTTCACGCGCCGCACCTTCCGGATTGAACCAGCGCCCGGAGGATTTTCCTCCCTGCGCGAGGGTTTCCGTTCGACCGGCCTGCTCTTGGGCGGGCTGGTGGCGGCCGTTCTGGTTCTGGCCTGTGCAAACGTATCGGGTCTGCTTCTGGTGCGCATCCTCTCGCGTCATCGCGAACTCGGTGTGCGGCTTGCGCTCGGTTCGGGACGCTGGCGGGTCGGCCGGCTCGCTCTGGCCGAGGCTCTGATCCTCAGCGCGGGCGGTGCGCTCACCGGCTGGATCCTCGCGACGTGGCTCTATCCGGTGGCGACCGGGCTGCTGGCACCGGGCCAGACCGTGGCCGAACTCACGCTTTCACCGGGGCCGCTTGCGGTCATGGCCGCGCTCACGTTGGGTTCGGCGTTGGTGTGCGGTCTCGGACCGGTGGTGTTCATCGCCCGGCTTGAGCCGCTGGTGGCACTGGCCGGCCATGGTGGCCTGCGTGGGGCCGCCGGCCGCATCGGACGGGCGTTGGTCGGCGCCCAACTCGCGCTCGCCGTCCTGCTCGTGGCGGTCGCGTACACGCTGGGTGGGGAACTGGCACGCACGCTCACCGCCGATCCCGGCTTCGCCCGAGAAAATGTGCTCTCATCGACGTTCGACGCGGCCTCCGCCGGCTATGGACCGGCTGATCGTGCCGCGCTGATCGATCGGATCGACGCCGAAATCCGGGCCGTGCCGGGGGTGGTGGACACCGGCTTTTCCGTCACCGGCATTCTGGCCGGCAGCGTCTCGAGTTCCGGCATCACCTTCCGCGATCCGCGCGCCCGGATCCGCTCCCAAGCGATGCAGGGGGATATTGTCCGTCCGGGATTTTTCCGGGCGGCGGGTCGGACCTTGCTCGCCGGGCGGGACTTTTCGCCTGACGACCGGGCGGGCACGCCGCCGGTCGCGGTGGTGAGCGCGGCATTTGCGCGGCGGGTGTTCGGCGACCTCGATCCCATCGGACAGCGCTTCGGGTTTGGCAGCGAACCGTCAGCGGAGGAGGACATGACCATTGTGGGCGTCGTGGCCGATGCGAAGCTCAACGCCATCCGCGAGGAGGCGCCGGCAATTTTTTATCGGGCGGCGGCGCAGGTGCCGGATGCCCCGATCGGATTCGTTGCGGTGCGGGTGGAAGGTCCGGTCGCGCCGGTGCAGCGCGCGATCGAGTCCGCGCTGGGCCGGGCCGAGCCCGCGGTTGTCTTCACCCTCTGGCGGACACTCGATGAGCGGGTTCTCAACGATCTGGGTCCAGCGCGCGCGGCCTCGAAGGTGGCGGGGACCTTCGCCGGTGTCGCCTTGATCCTGGCCGCCGCGGGTGTGGCGGCATCGCTGGGTTACCTGGTGACGTTGCGCCAGCGTGAACTGGCGCTGCGCATTGCGATCGGGGCGGATCCCGGCCGGATCCGTTGGGCCGTTCTGGTTGACGCCATCAAGCTGGGGGCGATCGGTGCCGGCATCGGTTTGCTCGCCGCCTGGTTGCTGCCGTTGATCCCGGCGGTCGGCGCCTTGCTGCCGGCCCGGCTGAATCTCGGGGTTGCCCTCGTGGCCGCAGCCACGGCGATCCTTGCCACGGTCGTGGCCGGGTGGAGCCCGGCGCGTCGTGCCTCCCGGGCGGACTTGCTCGTGCTGCTGAAGAGCGAGTGAGGCGTCCTTGGCGCCACCGTGTCATCGGCCCACCGGGCAGGCAGCTTTGTGAAGTAAATGCTTGGCGATTTGATTTGTATCGAAATTGAAATTACGCCGGGCATTTCCGGCTTGGCGGTCAAGCCGGCGGGCCTGAGCATCGGCGGGTGACATCCGACGCTGAAAACCGCCCCGTTTCCCGGACTTCACCCGATCCTCGCGCCCGCCCGTCCGGTCCGCCGCTTGAGCAGGATCGGCGCGAAAGGGAAGGCGCGGGCGAATCCGCCGCCGACGTAGCCCTGCGCGTGGTCGACCATATCTCCGCGATGGTGGCCTATTGGGATTCAAACCAGCGCTGCGTGTTCGCCAATGCGGCGTATCGCGAGTGGTTTGGGCGCGATCCGCGGACGATGTTGGGGATCTCCATGCGTGAACTGCTCGGTCCGCTCTATGCGCTCAATCTGCCGTACATTGAGCGTGCGCTGCGCGGTGAGCGTCAGGTTTTTGAGCGACGGATTCCCCTGCCTGGGGGCGGCGCGCGTGATGGCATTGCCACTTACACGCCCGACATCCTCGACGGGGTGGTGCGCGGATTCTCGGTGCATGTGGCCGATGTCAGCGCACTGCGGGAACGGGAGACGGAGCTCAGGTGCATCATTGCCGAGCGCGACCAGGCCCTCGCGGAAGTGAGTGTCCTACGCGGGCTCCTGCCGATTTGCGCGGGCTGCAAGGACATCCGCACCGAGGGCGGCGAGTGGCATTCGGTGGAGCATTACGTCTCCCAGCGCACCGACGTTCGCTTCTCGCACGGGCTGTGTCCGAAGTGTGTGAAAAAGCACTACCCCGACATCACCCTCTAGCGGCGGCCGCGATCAATCCGCGACGGGATTGCTCACGCGGGAGCCCGTGGACGTGCGGTGGCGCTATCCCCTTTGCGCAAAAAAAACGCCCGGCGGGCGGCCGGGCGTCGGGCTGGACAGAACGGTTCGTCCGCTGCTCAACGGGCGAGCGACGTGATCAACAGGATCACGTTTTGCGGGCCTTTCCACGAATCGGTTGTGTCGAATGACTCGTTGAGCGAGTGGCCGTCGCGGCCCACGCCGCCGCGGCCGACGGTCACGGCCGGGACGCCGAGCTTGATCGGGTAGTTGGAGTCGGTCGACCCGGTGCTGAGGGTGGGAATGCCACCGAGGGCACGCACGGTGGCCTGGGCGGTCTTTACGATGGGCGACTCCGGGTCGGTGTTGCCGGCGGGACGATCGCCCACGAAGTCGATGTCGACCGTGACCTCGCCGCGCTTCCAGCGGGCGTTCTCGGCCTTCACGGCGTCGTTGATCGCGGCGATGATCTGGTCACGGACCGTGTTGAGGGAGGCGACGTCGGCCGAGCGCATGTCGATTTCCATCCACGCCTCGAAGGCGATGGAGTTGACCGAGGTGCCGCCGCCGATGCGGCCGACGTTGAAGGTGGTCTTGGGATCGGTCGGGACCTGGATGTCCGCGATCTTGCCGACGGCGCGGCCGAGCGCGTGCGTGGGATTGACGAGGCCAAAAGCGCCGTAGCTGTGGCCGCCCGGGCCCTTGAACGTCACGCGGTAACGGTAGCTGCCGACGGCGGTGTTGATGATGCTGGTGGGCGAGCCGCCGTCGATTGCGACGAAGTAGTCGACCTGGTCCTTGAGCGTTTCGTTGAAGAGCGCCTTGACGCCGCGCAGGTCGCCCAGGCCTTCCTCGCCGACGGTGCCGACGAAGGTGATGGTGCCCTTCGTCGTCACCTTGCCCTCGTCGAGGGCGCGGATGACGCTGAGCATCTCCGCGACGCCGCGAGTATCATCGGCAATGCCGGGCGCGTGCAGCACCGGGCCCTCGCGGCGAACCTTCACGTCGGTGCCCTCGGGGAAGACGGTGTCGAGGTGGGCGGCGACGACAATGTGCGGGGTCGGCTGCTCGCCGGGGCGGGTGCCGAGCACATTGCCTTCCTTGTCGATGCGGACGTTCTTGAGGCCGAGTTCCTCGAAGCGGCGCTTCACCTCGGCGGCGCGGGCGGCCTCGCCGAATGGCGGGGCGGGGATCTCGTTGAGCAGCACCTGCAGTTCGATCGTCTCAGGTTCGTTGCGGCGGGCCGCGTCGAGCGCGGCGCGCACGGTGGGGTCGCGTAGCTGCGTCGCAGGATCGGCGGCTGCGCTCAGACGCGTGAGCGCGGTGGCGGTGAGCAGGAAGGCGAGGACAAGGGGACGGGGCAGGGAGGAGGGAGTCATGACAGGAATCGGAGGGAGATGCAGGGAAGCGCCGGCCCGAATGGAACGGCGGGTGACAGGGGATGTCGTTCGTTGTCACGAAAAAGTGACACGGTCAAATCGCCCGGAGGTCTGCGCGAGTTGTAATTGTTTTGTCATAGTTGACTTGGGACTACGGAAGGAACCGCAGGCGGTTGACGCCGGCTTGCTTCGCGCTGATGGTGCGTGAGTTATTGGTATGCTTCCGCCTCCTCTGATCGAAAATGAAACGGGTCGCCTGGCGGCTCTCCAGGCGCATGAGATTCTCGATACTTTGCCCGAGGCGGAGTATGATGATGTCGTGCGGCTGGCGGCCCACATCTGTGGCACGCCGATGGCGTCCGTTACCTTCGTCGCTGAAGCCCGTCAGTGGTTCAAGGCCGCCGTTGGCCTGGATTCAGGAGGTGGACCGCGCGAAACGGCGTTCTGTGCCCATGCGGTCGCAACCGGGAATGATGACATGTTCATCGTGAGGGACGCCGACCTTGATCCGCGCTTTCACGGCAACCCCTACGTCACCGGCTCGCCCAACATCCGCTTTTATGCCGGTGCGCCCCTGGTGACACCCGATGGCTTTGCAATCGGCACGCTCTGCGTCATCGACCGCCGGCCGCGCGACCTGACGCCGGAGCAGCTGTCCGCCTTGAATGCGTTGCGTCGCTACGTGATGCGATCGCTCGAACTGCGCCGCCTGGCGCGCGTGCAGGAGGCGACGATCAAGGAGCTCGAGCAAACCCAGGCCGAGTTGCGCAAGGCGCGGGCAACGGCCGAGGCCGCGACCGCGGCCCAGGGACTTTATTTTGCCACCATGACCCACGAGATCCGCACGCCGCTCAATGCGGTGGTGGGCATGACCACGCTGCTGCGCGACACCCCCCTGACGCCGGAGCAGGCCGACTGCACCGAGACGATCCGCGGCAGCAGCGAAATGCTGCTGGCCGTCGTCAACGACCTGCTCGATTTCTCCAAGATCGAATCCGGCCGGGTTGAGCTCGAGGAAGTGCCGTTCGAGGTGCGGCCGGTCGTGAGTGAGGCGGTTCGCGTCGTGGCGCAGGCCGCCAAGGAAAAAGGCCTGCCGGTCGAAATCGACGTGGCGGCCGGCGTGCCGGCGCAGGTGGCCGGTGATGCCACCCGTCTCCGGCAGATCCTGGTGAACCTGCTTTCCAACGCGGTGAAGTTCACCGATCGAGGCCGCGTGACGGTGCGGGTACGTCCGGCGGGCGATGCCGCGGGGCGTCCGCGTCTTCATTTTTCCGTCACCGACACTGGTATTGGTCTCACGGCTGAACAGCTCCGGCGCCTTTTCCAGGTGTTTGGTCAGGCTGATCGTTCCACCACGCGCCGCTATGGCGGTTCCGGACTGGGCCTGGCGATCAGCAAGCGCCTGGCGGAGCTGCACGGCGGCGAGATGTGGGTCGAGAGCACGGCGGGGATAGGCTCGACCTTCCACTTCACGCTCGCGCTGCGGGCCGTGTCCGTGGCCCCGGAAGCCCCGGTTCCCGCCGCGGTCTTCGACGCCATGTTTGCCACCCGCCATCCCTGCCGCCTGCTCGTGGCGGAGGACAATGCGATCAACCAGAAGGTCATGCGCAGCATGCTCCGTCGACTCGGCTACGAACCGGTGATCGTGTCCGACGGCAACGAGGCCATCACCGCCCTGCAGACTGGGTCTTACGATGTCCTCCTGATGGACGTCGAGATGCCCGGATTGAGCGGCCCTGCGGCGACGGCCCGGATCCGTGCGGATTTTCCCGCCGCCGCCCAGCCGGTGATCATTGCCCTGACCGCCCATGCTGGGGCGAACAAGCGTGAGGAGCTCCTGGCTGCCGGCATGGATGAATATCTCGCCAAGCCGCTTCAGCCGGAGAAGCTGACTGGCCTGCTCGCCCGTTGGTCCGACCTGCGTCGTACCGCCTGAGTTTAAAACGATCCACCTCGTCCTTCATGCCATGAACGCCCGCTCCTTACTCGCTTTCGTTCTCCTGCTCGCCTCCTGCGCCCTGGTCCGCGCCCAGGCTCCAGTCGTGCGGGATTGCTCGTACGATCCGGCTTATCTTAACCGGCCCTTGCCGCGGATGTCGGGCCCTGAGCCCGAACTGGGTGAGCTGGAGCGATTCGTGATGGAAGCCTTTGTCCGGACCTACGGGGCCAAGATCCTGCCCTTCAAGCTGCTCACGCTCGAAGGAGAACAGAATGTGCGTGGAGGTCCCCAGGGGATCGCGATGAATCGCGCCTGGATGAACCTCATTGGCCAGCCGCTGGCGGCCGCGATCCTTGCCCACGAGCTGGGCCACATCGTGCAGGCCTATAAACTCATGCCGCTGCACGAGGACGTGAAACCTTACGGACCCGAGGGCGAGGCCGAGTACTACGCTGGGCGTCTGCTGGCAGCTTCCGGCATGACCGAGGACGTGTTTGAAGGCGGGGTCTGTCCGGTCATTTCGCGCTATGCGGGCACGGACACCCATCCCGCCGGTCACATCCGCGTGATGCTTCTGCGCGGCGGATTCTACCACGACCGCTGACGCAAGAAAGCGGTCAGAAGTCAGAGATCAGAGTTCAGAAAAATCCACTCACCTCTCCGGTTGAAAAGGTCTCGGTTTGGCTGACGTCCGACCTCTGACCTCCGACCTCTGCTCCCTCACCACCCGCTGATGCGGGGCCAATCGGCGATGACCTGGCCGCCGGCGAGCACGTGGTAGCGATCGTAGGCGGACGCGGTGATGCAGCTGTGATTCGGCAGAATGCGGAGGCGGCTCCCGATGGGGAAGCGCGCGAAATCAATCGGCGCCGGTCCGGTGACCAACCCGTGTTCCTGATAAACGTTGGCGACCGTGAGTCCCGCCACGACGTCGCCGTTCGTTGTGGCGACGAGGCCGAAGCCGGCATTCTGCGTGGGGGGGAGCTTGGCGGTGCTGATGTCCTTGGAGAGTGCCAGGGCGCCCGCGTCGACCAGCAGCACGTTCCGATCGGGCCGGTGGCCGATCACGGCGGTGAGAACGCTGACCGCAATATCCTCCCGGCGGCATGAACCGATGCCCGCCTGAAAAAGGTCGCCAAACATGTAAACTCCGGCGCGCACCTCGCTCACGCCCCGGAGGTGTTCGGCGTAGAGCGCGACGGGGGTGGAGCCGAGACTGACGAGTGGGCAGGGAAGATTGCGGGCCTGCAGCGCTTCGGAAGCGTAGACCACGGCGGCGCGCTCATCCTCGGCGACGGCGCGGTGCTCGGCGAGGGAGCGGCCCGCGTAGGAATGTCCACTGTGCGTGCAGACGCCCACGAGTTCGGTTCCGGAGCCGGCGTGGAGCAGCGAGGCCATGTCGGCGATGCGGGCATCATCCGGAGCCAGTCCGCTGCGGTGCTCACCACAATCGACCTCGATCGCCGTGGGGAAGCGCACGCCGAATTCGGCCCCGGCGCGGGTGAGCGCACGGGCGACGTCAGGATGATCGCAGGTCACGGTCAGACGCGCGCCCGCGCGGATCAGCGCGGCGGCTCGCGCAAATTTCCCGGGCTCGATGCTCACGGCGTACATCAAGTCGCGATGACCGTGCGCAAAGAAATACTCGGCCTCCTTCAGCGTCGAAACCGTAAAGCCGCCGACCGGCCCGCGGGTCGCGGCGAGCGCGGCGACTTCGGCGGATTTGGCGGTCTTGAGGTGCGGCCGGAGCTTGACCCCGAGCGCCGTCGCGCGCGCGGCCATGCGGTCGAGGTTGGCGACGAGCACATCGCGTTCGAGCAGCAGCGATGGCGTGGGGAGGGACGCGAGATCGGAGGGCACGCCTGATTTCGCTGAAACAACGAGGTTTTCGCAATCGCGAAAGACCCGGCTGGGAATTGATTTACAACAATTCGACGCGGTCGCCGACGCGCAGGGTGCCGGTCTTGGACTCGTGAATCAGATTCTGTCCAAAGATGACGCCCTGGCCACCCGCCTGCCGGCGGTAAGCGGCGAGGGTGCGCAAGGGTTCCGGGCCGCGCTCGGTCGTTTCCTGATCGGTCGTGATGACGATGCAGCGCACGCAGTCCCCCGCCGCCCGCAACACCACGTTGCCGATGCGGATCCGCGGCCAGGTGTCCTCGGCAAAGGGCGCCGCGCCTTCGACGACGACGTTGGGACGGAAGCGATCTATCGGAATGGGCGCCTCGCCCTGGGCGATCAGACGGTCGTTGAGGTCGCCCAGCGAGGCGGTCCCGGCGATGAGCAGCGGGTAGCCATCAGCAAAGTTCACGACATCGCCCGGCTGGGCCTTGGACGGCTTCACGGGCCGGTGGAACGCGGACCCAATGCGGGCCAGTCTCACGGGTGAACCGAGAATGGCGGACAGCCAGTCGGCCGCCTCGTCACCACAGTCCTCGGCGCAGAGCCCGGTACTGCTCCAAACCTCGACCGTGAGCAGCGGGGCGTCGGGATCGGGCGCGCGGCGGACGGCGAGGGGCGCGCGATCCTTGAAGGTGAGGGTGAGGTCATCCGGCGTGAGCGCGGTGCCGATAAGCGCCATGACCGGATGCGAACGCTGCGTGAGGAATTTCCCGGTGGGATCCGTGATGAGAAATCGCCGGTCGCCGACCAGTCCGAGCGCATCGACTTCGGCCGAGTTCACGGCGATGCCGCGGCAGCCTTTGATCGGATACAGGTGCAGGGCGGAGACGTGGGCGGTCATGGAAGAGAGGATGGCGTGACTCGAGGACTATTGTAGCCGGGGTCGCAGACCCCGGGGATTGATTGATTTTCGCTTGGATCTCGGACCGGGCTCAACGAGCCCGGCTACACCTGTGGCCAGGCGCACTACGATCGCCGCGTGACGTCGCGGATGGCGGTCTCGACGACCGTCGGCGCAGGGAGTTCCTTGGCGCCCTTGGCGCCGAGTTCGACGAACTTGCGCGCGCCGGGCAGCAGCGTGCCCTCGAACGAACCAATCGCGGCATTGTAGGACTTGGAGGCGGTCTCGAGTCCGCGTCCGACTTTCTCGAGGTGCTCGGCAAAACCCGAAACGCGGTCGTAAAGCTGGCGGCCGAGTTCGGCGATGGCCTCGGCGTTCTTTGAGACGGATTCCTGGCGCCAGCCGTAGGCGGCGGCCTTGAGCAGCGCGATCAGGGTCGCGGGCGTGGCGAGGAGCACCTTCTTCGTGATGGCACGATCGATCAGCCCCTGATCGGCTTGGAGCGCGCCGGAGAGGAACTGATCGCCGGGAAGGAAGAGCACGACGAACTCGGGTGATGGCTGGAACTGCTCCCAGTAGGCCTTGGCCCCGAGGGCGTCGATGTGGCTGCGGACCTTGGCTGCGTGCTCGGCGAGCTTGGCGGCGCGGACGGTCTCGTCGGAGGCATTGGCGGCCTCGCGGTAGGCATCATTGGGCGCTTTGGCATCGACGACGATCTGCTGCCCGCCGGGGAGACGGACGACGAGGTCGGCGCGAAGGCCGCTGGCCGACGTGTTCTGTTCGGAGAAATCGCAGTACGCGCTCATCCCGGACATCTCGACGACGCGGCGCAGCTGGAGCTCGCCCCAGGTGCCGGCGGTGGTGGTGGACCGAAGGGCAGTGGAGAGCTTGGCGGCCTCGGCCTGAAGCAGGGTTTGGGCGGTGCCGAGTGACTTGAGCTGGGTGGAGAGTTCGCCGTAGGCGGTGGCGCGAGCCTTCTCGATCTCGCCGATCTTGCCGTCGACCTTCTCCAGCGACTCGCGCAGCGGCTTCACGAGGGTGTCGATCGCCTGCTGGCGTGCGGCCAAGTCGCCGCGCGCGGTTTCCTGCAGCTTCTCAAAGGTGGACTGCGCGAGTTGCAGGAAGGAGGCATTGTTGGCGCGGAGCGCGTCGGCGGACAGGGCCTTGAACTCGGAGGTTAGGCGGTCGTGGGCCTCGGTGAGCGTGCGCAGCTTTTCGCCGGACGACGCGCGTTCCGCGGCCAGCTCGGCGGTGAGGGCGGCATGCGCGGCGCCCAGCCGGGTGGCTTCGGCCCGGGCTGCGGCCAGTTCACTGGCGAGGCGTGCGGCCTCCTCGGTGCGCATTCGGGCCCGTTCCTCGGCCGCGGCGCTGCGCGTGCGCGCCACCAGCCAGGCCGCGGACGCACCACCGACGGCAGCGAGGACAACGAGAAAGACGGTGATGAAGCTCATGTAAAAGGATATGGGCCAGGGTGTCCGACCACGGCGCTTCTTGACACCCAAGGGCGCTGCTCGCAAACACTTCCCTTGCCTGAGGGGGAGACTTTGGCGGCCGTTTCATGGCCTGCCGTATACGCATTGCCATGCTCACTGACACCGCGCCCGTAGTTACCGGGATTTCGAAAAAACCCGCTGTTCTTGTCGTCGACGACGAGTACGGTCCGCGCGAGTCGATCGCCTTTACCTTGGCGAGTGAATTTGAGGTCGATACCGCCGACCGCGCGGCCGAGGCCCTGACCAAAGTCCGCGCCCGGCAATACGCCGTGATCATCCTCGATATCCGCATGCCGGAGATGGATGGCATCAAGGCCTTGGAAGCCATCCGCCGGATTGATGCCGAGGTGTCAGTGGTGATGCTGACGGGCTATGGCACGCTCCACACGGCCCAGCAGGCCATGGTGGGCGGGGCCAACCAGTACCTGCGCAAGCCGCCGGATATCGCCGAGTTGATCGAGGCCGTGCGGAAGCAGGCAGCCCTTTCCCAGGTCCGTCGCCAGGAGGCGCGGGCGAACACGCAGGCGCGTGAGATGTCCGAGGCCCTCAAGCGCGAGATCGCGGAGAACGAGCCCAAGATCTGGCAGGGCCGCGCCGCCGTCGAACTGGTGCACGATCTCGCCAATCCGCTCACGGTCATGATTGGCTATGCCGGTCTGCTTTCGGAGGAAGCCAAGGTCATCGCCCGCCACGATCCCGAGCACGCGGAGAAGCTGCGCGGCTACGCCAGCATCGTGGAGCGCTCCGCCGAGTACTGCCACCATCTCGCGGACAACTGGCGGCAGGCGTCACGCAAGGCGCCGGAGTTCATCGAACTCGATATCGCGGCGCTCGCCCACGAGGTGAAGCAGGTGATTTTCTTCAGCAACACGGCGATCCAGGTCAGCGGCCTGGAGAGCGCGATCGTGCGCGGCTCGCGCTTCGAATTGGCGCGGGTGTTCCAGAATCTCTACAAGAATGCCCTCGAGGCCGGGGCGACGTCGCTCCTCGTCACGCTCGCCCGCAACGGAGATGTGATCGAGGTCAAGGTCACCGACAACGGATCCGGCATGGACGAGGACACGGCCAAGAGTGCGCTCAAGGGCGGCTTCAGCACGAAGGCGCATGGAACTGGTCTTGGCCTCAGCATCTGTCGTCATTTGCTCGGCGCGCACGGCGCCACGCTCACCCTCGACTCGGCCCCGGGGCGGGGCACCACTTTCCGCATGGAGTTTCCTGCGGCGAAGTGACCGGCATGGATCAACTGGCCGGATTTCCCCTGCTTCCCGAAACGGCGACCGTCCTGTGCCGAAGTGAACGGCGCATCCGCGGACGGGTTCGTCCGGCTTCGGCCGCCGACGTGGCGGCCATCGTGCGTGCGTGCGGCGAGCGCGGGTGGCCGCTCCACCCGGTGAGCGGCGGCCGGAATTGGGGCATGGGCTCCTTTTTGCCGGACGCTGATGACTGCGTCGTTGTCGATCTTTCCGCTCTCAAGGCGATCGGCCCGCTCAACCGTGACACCGCGACGGTCCGGATCGAGGCCGGGGTCACGCAGGCGGAACTCGATGCCTGGCTGCGCCAGCACGCGCCGGAATTTGCCTTCAACGTGACCGGTGCGGGCTCCGCGACGACCATCATCGGCAATGCGCTCGAGCGCGGACTGGGCTACACGGGTTCGCGGACAGAGGATCTGTTCGGCTTCGAGGCGGTTCTCGCCGATGGTTCCGAGCACCGGCCGGACCCGGCGTGGTTCTCGCTCACGGGCGTGATCCCCGCGGGCATGCACGTTGAGCCGCTGTTGGCGCAATCCGGATTGGCGGTGGTGACCGCCGCGCACCTGCGCCTGCGTCAACGCCAGGAGTACGAGGCCGCGATCGTGGTGAGTGGCGATCCCGAGCCGGTGTTTGCCACGGTGGTGACGGCTTACCGTGAGGGCCTGTTCACGCTGCCCGTGCACATGGGCGGCGGCGGGCGCATTGACGGACTTGGCCGTGGATTCCTGCGCCAGCGCTGGGGGCGCGAGCCTTCGATGGAGGAAGTCCGCCGGATCTTTCCTATTTCTGCTGAGACGTCCGCGCTCGGTGCGCTGCACGGGCGGGCCCGGGTGGTGCGGGCGACGGTGGGCGAGTTGCGGCGTCTCGCCGCGCCCGGCGTGCGCGTGCGCGTGGCGACGGACACGCGCTTCCGGCAGGCCGAGACGTGGTGCCGGCGTTTCGGGCTGCGCGACAAGGCAGAATTTTTCGGCGCCCTGCGTCCACTGATGGCGCTGGCGTGGGGCGAACCCACGCAGGCCGGGGTGGCCGGGCTCGATTTGCCGGTGGGGACGGATGACCCGGACCGCGCTCCGCGCGGCTGTTTCTATTTCAATGCGGTCAGCGCTCCGGTGTGGTCGGCGAGTGCCGAAATCGAACGACTCTGTGCGTCGGCTTGGCGGGATTGGGCGCTTACGCGCGTGTTCAACTCGGGCCGCGAACTGGTTCACGTCATCAACTGGCGCTTCGACGATGCGGACACCGCGCGGGCGCAGGCCGCGCTCAAGGCCTTCACGGCCGACCTGCGCCAGCGCGGTTATCCGCCCTATCGGCTGTCGCAGCAGGCGATGGCGCCGGTCGCGTCGAACGTGGCGCATTCGATCAAGCAGGCGCTTGATCCGCGAAATCTGATTTCACCCGGACATTATCCGGCGGCCCGCGAATGAAACGGCGTCGCGTCAAAATCACCGGGATTGGTCCAGTCACACCGGCGGGCACGGGCGCGGCTGCGTTCGAGGCCGGGATGATCGAGGCGAAGAGCCGCGTGGTCGCCGTGAAGCGTTTTGAAGAGGCGGCCGGGGCTTTCGTGGCCGCGGAGGTCAAGGGCTTCCATTGCAAGGACTACTTCCCCGAGCTGAACCCGCGGCGGCTTTCGCGTCACACGCAGTTCGCGCTCGCTGCGGCCAAGCTCGCGCTGGCTGATGCGGGGCTCACGTTTGCCGACGCTCAGGATGCGGCGTCGCTCGTGATGGTAGGCGCATCGCTGGTCGATTCGGACCTCGTGGCCAAGGCGGTGCAGACCGTGGCGGAAAAAGGGCCGCGCTTCGGAAATCCGCGTCTCTTTCACACGTCTTCGGTGCTGGCGATCGGCGTCGCGATTGTTGAACAGATTGGCGACCATGCGCGCACGATGGCCATTCAGGGCGCGTGCTGCTCGGGCATCGACGCGATCGGTCAGGCGGCCGAGCGGGTGGCGAATGGCGAGTCGGATCTCGCCATCTGCGGTGGATCGGAGGCGCCGGTCTTCTACCATCCGATGCTGGAACTCAAGATGGCCGGGCTGGCTCCAGGCAATCCGGAGCGTCCCGAGCGGCAGTGCCGGCCCTTTGATCTCTGGCGGACGACGGGTGTGATCGGTGAGGGCGCCTGCCTGTTTGTGCTAGAACCGGAGGAAAGCCCGCGCCCCGGATATGCCTGGGTCGATGGCTACAGCTTCACCAACAATCCGCCAGGAGATGATAGTGAAGGCCTCGAGCGGGCCATTCGTTTCACGCTCGCCAACGCGCACACCTCGATCGCCGAAGTCGATGCGATCAGTGCTTGGGGTCCGGGTCATCGCCAGCTCGACGCCGCCGAGGCGGTCAGTCTGCGGCGGATCTTTGGTTCCCGCCTCGATGAAATCCCGATCGCGTCAATCAAGGGGGCCATCGGTAATCCACTCGCCGCAGCGGGCGCGATCCAGGTGGGCGCGGCCCTTCTTGGCATGCGTCGTGGCTTTATCCCGCCGACAGTGAACTGGGAATTTCCCGATCCCACCTGTCCGCTTAATCTCTCCGCCGTGGCCCGCTGGCTGCCTTCCGGCGTCACGCTGATTAACGGGCACGGCCTGCTCGGCACGAACTCCTGTCTCCTCCTGCGCCGATGCTGAACGAGACCGCCCTGATTGCAGCGCTCATCGCCGTGATTGTCGGCGGCGCTGCCTGCTGGTCGAATCCCGGACGTCTGATCAGCCGGCTGTTTCTCAGCCTGTCGGTGCACGTCGGTCTGTGGCTCGGATCCTTTCATCTGATCCTGACCAGTGCGGACGGTTTGCTGTGGCTGCGGATCGCCTCGGTCATCGGGGCGTTGCTGCCCATTCATCTCTGGGTCACCCGCGAGGTGGTCGCCCAACCTGAGCAGTCACCGTTTGCCGGACGCCCCTGGCTGATCTGGGCGATCGTCACGATGGCGCTGGCGTGGCTGCCTTTTACTTCCCTGTTCATTCCGCCGGGATCGACCCCGGACCGTCCGCTCTACGGGATCGGCTACTACGCGTACCTGGCGGGCCTCGGGATGGCCGGCGTGGCGATGGTGGCGGGAACGCTGCGGCGTGCTCGTGGCCTGACCGGTGTTCGCCGGCTGGAGCTGCAGCTGCTCCTCCTGGGTGGCAGCGCAACCGTCGTATCGGTCGCCTGCACCATCGCCGCCGGCGCGCTCACGGGCAGCACGCAGATCGTGCGGCTGGCGCCGCTCTTCGTCACCCTGTTCTACGCCGGAACTGCGTGGGCGATGACAACGACGCGGGTGTTCGACGCGCGTCACCTGCTGCTGGTCACGCTCGAGCGCGTGTTGCTCGTCGGCATCGTGATGATCGCCGGTTGGGCCGTGCGCCAGCTGCTCCTTGAGATCATCCCGGATCCACTGGCCTATGCAATCACGGTGGGCCTTGCGCTGTGGTTTGCATCGGTCCTCAACCCGTGGCTGCAGATGGCGCTGACGCTCGATGCGAAGAGCAGCCGCGATGTCCGCCGCGCGACGTTCGACGTGGCGCGCAAGGAGTCACGCCTCGAGCGGCTTGAGCAGGCGTTCACCACCTTGCTCAAGGGCTGGGGCAAGTCGGAGCGCGCGGTGATTCTCTTCGGCGACAAGGGCCGGTTGAAGGGTAGTGGCATCGACATCCCGGCCGACGGCATCCCGATGAAGGCACTCCGCGAACTGCGTTGGGCGACCCCCGAGCGGCTCGCGCGCGAACGCAGCACGGCCGAGCGCGCCCGTCTTCTCGATTTCATCCATGAGCATGGCTTCGGCGCGATGGTCGCCAGCGCCAGCGGCACCGTGACCGTCGTGGTCGGCGTGGGCGTGCCAGCATCGCGCCGTCCGTTCACTTATCCCGAGGTGACCGAGCTGATCGAGCTGACCTCCATCATCGAGAACGCGCTCGCGCGCGCCCACTTCTCGGTCAAGGCGCAGCATGCCGAGCAGCTGGCGACGGTCGGTCTCCTCGGCGCGTCGCTGGCGCACGAGATCCGCAACCCGCTGGTCTCGATCAAGACCTTCGTCCAGCTCCTCCCGCATCACTATCAGGACCAGGCATTCCGCGATAAATTTTTCCGCCTGATTGGTGACGAGGTGAACCGCATCGATCGCCTGACCGAGCAGCTCCTCGATCTGGCCGCACCGCGGGCGTACAGCCCGGCGCTGGTGCCGCTTCATCCGGTGCTGCGCGCGAGTCTTGAGCTGGTTTCCGGCAAGGCGTCGGAGAAATCGATCCGGCTGGAGTCGTCCTTCGATGCGGACCCGGATCTCGCGTACACCGATCCGAACGCGGCCAAGCAGGTATTGCTGAATCTTTGCTTTAATGCGATCCAGGCGATCGAGGACCGCTCGGGGGAGCGCTGGGTGAAGGTCTGCACCCGCAACACGGCTGCAGGATTCGAGCTCTCGGTCGCGGACAACGGTCCCGGCATCGCGCCGGAGATTCGCGCGCGACTCTTTCAACCTTTTCAGTCGACGAAGTCGTCCGGGTTCGGGCTTGGGCTCGCCATTTGCAACGACATCGTTTCCGGTCTTAACGCGACGATCACGCTCGATCCTCCCGCTCCGGGCGTTGGCGCGGTTTTCCGCGTCGTCTTTCCATGCCAGCCACCCACCTACTAGCCACCGACGACCCCGTGCTCCTTGCCGACTGGCAAGCGCAGCTCGCGCCGGGCCGTCCGGTGATCACGCTGGTCGATGCTGCGCTTCCGGGCGTGCTGCCGCCCGGAGTGCCGCTGGTGGTCGTGCTGGATTCGGCGGTCGCGCTGCGGCTGGCTCCGGCCTTTGAGCGCTGTCCCACGATTTTTGTCGGCGAGCCGCGCAGCCAGCCATTCGAGCAGGCGCGCATCGGCGGACGCGCGCGCGTGCTGCTGAGTTATGACGAGAGCCGCGAGCGGCTGGCGGAGTTCCTCCCCCTCGTCGAGGAGGTGGCCGAGCGCAACGCGGCGCTGGAGCTCCTGATGGAGCGCACGCGGCGCCAGGAGTCAGGCGGTTCGCGCACGCCGTTCCGGACGACGGGCTGGGCGGACACGCTGGAGATCTGGGATTTCCTCGAGGGGGCCGTGGAAAATCTCGGCTCGCGCGAGCGGCTGCTGGGCGAGTTCCGCCGGGCCTCGCGTCATCTGCTGCGCGCTTCGCATGCCGTTTTTTTTCTGCGCGAGGGTAGTGGCTTCCGCGCGGATCGCGGCGAATCGAGCTGCGCGCTGGACGATCCGCTGGTTGCCTACCTTTCGCAGCATCCCGCGGTGCTCGATGGCGTGGACTGGCCCGGCCCGGCCGACCCCGTGGCTGAGCTGGCGGTGCGTCATCGACTGGCCCTGTGGGGAGCGCGTCTGCTCGTGCCGATGCACGACAACGGCCGTCTGGTGGGGATGATTGCCTTTGGCGTGCGTGATGACGGCCAGCCGTATGATTCGGCGGACCGCGTGCGTGCGGTGTTTGTCGCGCGGCTGCTCCGGCAGTTCCTCGCGCAGTCGTCGCAGGTCGGTCAGCTCGCGTCGCAGTACGAGCGCACGCGCATTGGCGAAAAGTACCTGCCGCATTCGCTCATCCTTGCGGCCGACGAGCCGCCGCCGCGCAATGTGCCGCTCGCAGTGCGGGCGCTGATCGGCGACGCGCGCCAGGCGCGTGACACGCGCCGGATTTCCCCGTCGGTCGGTCAGCCCTTTCGCGCGAGTGCGGGCGCGATCATCGAGACCGGCGGAACCTGGGCGTATTGGGAGGAGGCGAGTGGCGAACTCCATGACCGCGCGCAGCGTACGCGGGCGGATCGCCTGACGCTTTTGCGCGAGCTGGCGCTCACGCTTAATCATGAGATCGGCAACGCTCTGGTTTCTCTCGCGGCCATCCGGCACGTGGCGGCTACGCCGCCGCCGGGGCTGATGGAGGCGGCGAAGGGTGACATCGCCAAGCTTGAGGCGGTGAACCGTCATCTTGGCAGCCTGGCCAATCTGACGGAGATCGAGCCTGAAGAGGTCGATCTACGCGATCTGCTGCGCGAGGTTGGCAGCAAGTGCGGGGTTGCGGTCGAGGTCGGACCGGATGCGGTTCCGCTCCGAGTCACGCCCAAGCTGCTGACGTTTGCGCTCACCTCGATGATCGATACCGTCGCGGAAAACCGCCCGGATCTGGGCACGCGCGAGCTTTCGATCCAGCTGCGTTCGACGGGCGAAGGCGATGCGCTGACGGCACTGGTTTCCATCAAGGGGCGATCACTCGAGCTCGAGGGGATTCTCCCGGAGCCAGAACCGGGCTCGATCCCGAACCAGGGCCGAATCGGCGTCTTCATTGCGCGCGAGGTCATCCGCCTGCATCGCGGCGAGGTTCACGCCGGGCCGGGGCTCGAGGGGACGGAAATTCTGATTTCGCTCCGTCGCTGGTGAGGGCAAGGGAATGAAGGCCTTCGATGAGATCGTGGCCCGGTGGGCCGCCAACCAGCCGGCGATCCAGGCGGTGGTTTTGATCGGGTCGCATGTCCGACCGACGGGTGCCGCCAACGCGGCGGACGAGGTCTCGGACTGGGATTTCCAGGTGATCACGTCGGATCCCGCCGCGTTTGCGACCGCGAAGGGGCTGGCGGGGCTGGTTCCAGGGCAGGCGCCCTTGGTTTACAGCCGGCGGCCGGCCTTTGGCGGGATTCAGCGCGTGACCGCCCTTTATCCCGGCGTCGAGGTCGACTTCGTGGTGATCAGTGCCCTCAAGCTGCGGCTGGCGAAGTGGGCGACGGCGCTGGGCGCTCATCGGCAGCCCGGATCGGTCCGGGACGGACTGGCGGGTCTCGCGGTGGTGATCCGGCCGGGGTATCGCTTTCTCAAGGGCGAGGCGGCGTGGGACGGATTTTATCGGAAGGTGATTCGCGAGGTTGCCGATCCGCGACTGGATGATGCGGCCATCGTGGCGCTGGCCGACGGCTTTGTGTGTGATGTGGTCTGGAGTGAGCGGAAGCTGCGCCGGGGCGAATACCTCGCGGTGCAGCGCATGCTGCACCAGTCACTGGCGGAAACGAACTTCAGGTTGCTGCATGAGCGGCGGCTGCGTCAGGGCAAAGGCAGTCACCCGGAAGCGCGCCGGATCGAGCGGATGGCCGAGCCCAAGGAACTCGCGGCCGTGACGGTCGCAGCGAAGCCCGAGCGAGACGAGCTGGCCGCGGCCATCGCCCAGGCGAAGACGACGCTGGCCGAGCTGATGCACGATCTGGTTCCTTCGTGGCGTTGGCCGGCAGAAGATTTTTGATTCTCGAATTTCGATTTTCGAATTCGGAATCGGATTTCCTGCGGATTACGCGGAATCAGAACGAACCGCCAACTCGCAACAACCAACCATCAACCCGCGCCTGAGGCGCGTCAGTGCTTCTCGAAGAGCTCTGCGATCACATCCTCGAGCGGGACGTCCTCGATGGTGATATCCGCCACCGGGCCGGTGGTGAGGATTTCCTGGGAGACGGCGACGACCTTGTCGCTGGGGACGCGGACGATGAACTTACCCTCTTCGCCACGCTTGGTGTCGCCGTGGCGGGACTGCCAGTTGTCGGCGAAGGCCCCGCCGTCGGCCGGGAGGAAGGTGATGATCTTCATGCGGCTGCCATCGGCGCCCTCGAGGCGGTCGAGTGCGCCGTCATAGATCTTGGTGCCCTTGTGGATGACGATCACGCGGTCGCAGAGCTCCTTGATGTCGGCCATGTAGTGGCTCGTGAGGAGGATGGTCGTCTTGTAGCGACGGTTGTAGTCGCGGAGGAAATTGCGGACGGCCTTTTGCGAAATGACATCGAGGCCGATCGTGGGCTCGTCGAGGAAGAGCACGCGTGGGCGGTGGAGCAGGGCGGCGATGAGTTCCATCTTCATGCGTTCGCCGAGGGAAAGCTCGCGAACCATGACATTGAGCTTGGAACGAACGCCCAGGAGGTCGACGAGCTCGTCGAGGGTCTGCTGGTACTGATCCGCGGGCAGGCCGTAGATGTGACGGAAAAGGAGGAAGGACTCCTGGGCGGGCAGATCCCACCAAAGCTGGTTCTTCTGGCCGAGCACGAGGGCGAAGAGGCGGCGGTAGGCGTTCTCGCGCTTGGACGGATCGTAGCCGGCGACGCGGGCGGTGCCTGAGGTCGGGTAGATCAGGCCGGAGAGCATCTTGAGCGTGGTCGTCTTGCCGGCGCCGTTGGGCCCGAGGAAGCCGACGAGTTCACCCTCGCCAATGGAAAACGAAATATCCTTGGCCGCCGCGGTCTCCTCGAAGTCGCGCTTGAAGAGCCCCTTGATCCCACCCCAGAAGCCGGGCACCTTCTTGTAGGTCCGAAAGACGCGGGTGAGGTTCTGGACTTCGATCATGAGCGAGGGAACGCGCAGTGAAGGGGTCTCGCGGGGGAATGCAACCGTGGCTTGGCTCCTCATTCGGCGGTCTGACCGGTCTGAGGTCCCTGGCCCTGTGCCTTTGTTGCGGTGGGACTCGGGGAGAGCCGTTGTGTGTAATGTCCATTGACCTGCATCAATAAAACCACATGTTGCCCCACGTCGTTGTCACCGGCTCGTCTTGGGACGAGCCGCACGTGAACCTTTAACCCCCATCCTTTCCATGAGCAGGGCTGACGAAGTGCTGAAACGCCAAGTTGCGATGAGCGACTGGAGCGGGACCGTGCGGATTGCGGAGGGGATGTTGGTCATGGCGGTGATCGTGTTGTTGGTAAGCGGGCTCTCCGCGCTGCACGAAGGCGAAAGTCTTCTGCGGGCCATCGTTGGCCCCACCGGCCTTATCCTGTTGAATCTCCGTTTACGGAGCACCGCCCGGTGCCGTGAACTGGAGCAGACGTTGGCCTGACCGCGCCGACTTGGCGGAAACCGATCTAAGAATCCCGGTCTTCCAACGTTAAACTCTTCAGGCCGGGCCGGCCGTTGCTCGCTGCTTGATCGCAACGGTCATCTCCGCGCACATCCCTGATGAAAACTTCCCTTATGCTGGTGGTCGCCGCGTCGTTGTTGCGCGGGGCGGTGTCGGCTGCAGACACGGGCGTGGCGGGCGACCCTTCCGCGTTTGCCTCGGTGCGCGATCTGAACCGCTTGGCCTTGGTCTCGCGTTCGCCCGGATCGGAGAAGTCTCCGGTTGACCACTTTCGCGAGGTGGCCGACCTGATCCGTTTGGAGCGGGCGGAGTTGCTGAAGCGACTCGATGCGTCCGAAAAGGAGATCGCCTCGCTGGCGGATCGCGGCAGCCGGGCGTTCACCGAAGCGACTGTCCGGCGCGCATCGCTGATTGAGCGGGAGCAAAAAGCGGGGCAACGGCTCCGGATAGTCGAGGAGAACCTGGCCGGGCTCATCTCGGGTGGAGCCCCCAGGGCGTCCGAAACCCATTGGGCGGCCGCGACGGGCGAGCCGATTCAGCCCCAGCTCACGACCGCCGAGGCGCTCGCGCTGGCCGAGCGCACGTTGACCGACAGCGAGCGCAAGCTCGTGGATTACTGGAGCCTGACCCCGACCGTGACGCAGGAGGAGGGGCGTACGTTGTGGCGTTTTCGTTTCCACATGAAGGAAACCAACATGCCGATGGACCTTTCGGTGTGCGTGGTGGTGGATGATGCATCTCGCGCTGGAAAGATCGAATCCAAGCCCGGCGTTACGCACTAAATCCGATCGCATCCCGTCCCGCCATTGGCCACTCTATCCACGACCTCTCACCCCGGTATGCGTATTCCCCAATTCCGTTCGCTGCTCGCCGGTTTGATCTTCGCCTTCATTTGTTTCGTGGCTGCTCCGCTGCTGATGTTCGTGAACGAATCACGCCTTCTCGTCGCGGTAACCGGAGGTCTGGGCATCGTGGTCATTGCCTATCGCACGGTGGAGTGGGGCGCGGTGCTCGGCTACCGCATCCAGCGGGCGGATGGCACGCTGTCCGGCGAGAACGTGAGCCGCTGTTTGGTGATGACGGCTATTCTCGTGGGCGCCGTCTTCTTCCTTGCGACCCCTTTCATCGCCGCGCTGGTGAAGATCGTGCGTTGAGCCGAAAAACTACGTCCCGGATGTCGGAGCTGGGCTTGCCCGACCGTTGCCGCCCCCGTAAACCGGTGATCGATGACGATTCAGTATCACGTGGACCGCCGCCTCACTGCGGACGAATTCATCGACGTCCTTAAGCGGTCAACCCTCGGCGAACGCAGACCGATCGATGACCGGGTTTGCATTCAAGCCATGCTCGATCACGCGAACCTTGTCTGCACGGCTTGGGATGGTTCCAAGCTCGTGGGCGTGGCGCGGTCGGTGACGGACTTTGCCTACTGCTGTTACCTCTCGGATCTCGCCATTGACGAAGCCTACCAGCGCAACGGCATTGGCCGGAAACTGATCGCGCTGACTCAGGCCAAGCTTGGCCCTAGGGCGAAGCTCATCCTCTTGGCGGCACCCAAGGCCGTGGATTATTATCCCAAGCTTGGCTTCCAGGGGCATCCCTCCGCGTGGGTCATCGAAGCGACGAAGCCCGTGGCGTGAAGGGGCTGAAAGTGTTCCGGCGCGAATCGTGCGCGACTGATGGGTAGATGGGCAGGGCGGCGCTTGCGGCTTGCGCGGGCGGCCACCAAGACAGGTTGATGCAGCCTCACGTTCTGATTGTGCACGAAGTCGCCGACTATGCTGCCTGGAAGAAAATCTTCGACGGTGCAGCCGGAATCCGCCGGGAGGCCGGCGAGTGCTCCTACCAGGTGCTGCGCGACGAACGCGAACCCCGCAGGGTCGTGCATTTTTCCACGTGGACTTCGCTGGCCGCCGCCCGCGCCTTTTTCGAATCCCCGCGGCTGGTAAAGATCCGGGAGGAGGCCGGGGTTAAGGCGCCGGAGTTCATCTACCTCAATGAATGTGAGCGTGGCGCGCTTTGAGGCGTGTTCGGCAGGGATTGCAGCTTTGCCTGCGGGGGTGCGGGCGCTAGGATTCGGCCATGACTGGGCTGGATGCATTTCCATCGCTTCCGCATGTGGCAGGGCGTGTCACTTTGCGCCGTCTCACGGAATCGGATCGGCCGGCGTTTCAGGCCTATCGGGGTGATCCGGAGGTCGGACGATTTCAAGGCTGGCGGCCGTTGAGTGACGAGGATGCGACCGCCTTCCTGCTTGCGATGAGTGCGGCACCCTTGTTTCGACCTGGTCATTGGTGTCAGCTCGGCGTCAGTGAAACGGCTCGGCCGGAGCTGATTGGCGATCTCGGGCTCCATCTCGCGGAGGACGGGAGGTGGGTCGAGCTGGGGTTTACCCTGCAGCGATCCTCGCAGGGCCGCGGATTGGCGACGGCAGCGGTTCAGGCTGCGATTGACCTCGTGTTCACGCATACGGAGGCCGGGCTGGTGAGGTGTGTCACGGATGCCCGCAACGAACCCTGCGTCCGACTCCTTGAGCGGATAGGCATGAAAAGGGCGGACACGACAGCGGCGATCTTCCGGGGTGCGCCATGCGAGGAGCATCACTACGTGCTGAATCGAAACGATGAAGCGCGGCGCCGGGGCTTGTCATCCGGCTGATTTTCTCCGGATCCTTGGACTGCGATCATGCCACTGCCCAAGGAACACGCCTGGTTTCCACGCAAATCCTATGGCTGGGGCTGGGGTATTCCCTCCCGCTGGCAGGGCTGGGTTGTTCTGGGTGCTTATCTCGCCGCATTGATGGCGATCAACGTGGATCTGCTCCGAAGCGACGTGCTGTGGCGCGTTGGCTCGATCATTGGCCTCAGCATCCTGCTGATTGCGATCTGCTACTGGAAAGGCGAGGCACCCCGGTGGAGCTGGGGTGCTGAAAACAAGAACTCCGCGGCAAAAATCAGGCGGCATTGAAGCGAAGGTGGATGCATGCAGATCCGTCGTGATGACCTGATCGGCCCGGAGATCCGGGCGCTGCTGGAGGAGCACCTGACAAACATGCGGGCGACCGGATATCAAGTTTTGGACGATGTGGTCCGGTGCCGATCTGCTGGGTTGTGGTGCGCTGCGCGAACTTACGCCGAAGCAGGGCGAGGTGAAATCGATGCGCACGGCGCCGGCCCACCGGCAGAAGGGTGTTGCGCGGACCCTGCTCACGCATCTGCTCGCCGAGGCCCGGCTTCGCGGCTACACTTGGCGCAATTTGAAAACGGGAACGCAGCCGCCTTTCGCGCCTGCTCATCACTTGTACGAAGGCGCCGGCTTTGTGTGCTGTCTGCCGTTTGGCGACTACACCGAAGATCCGAACAGCGTGTTCATGACGCTGCGGTTGTGATCCCTCCGGCTTCGCGATGGGCGGAGCCTGATCGCCAAAAGGGTTTGGGCTGCGTCCGCATCGCGCGGTCGTTGCGCGAGGGTCGCCTGAACGGGGCCGGCGTTTCCGGTGGGTTCATTATTGGCATCAACCGCGGGAGCTGAAAGTTTCCCGCTCAACCGCATGATCTCCTTTCTATCCAGCTTGCGCGGCCAGTCACGAACGTCGGCCCAGCGTTTCTCCGTGGAGTTGCGCGCCTGCATCAAGGCCATTGAGCAGGGGCGGCTGCGCTGTCGGATTCCCCGGCAGCTCAGTCTCTACCAGAGCCACCCGCACATGCAGTATCATTTCAAGCCGGAGCTTTTCGTGCAATTGGATGGACTCACCGAATTCACGTTTCCCGACGAGCGCTTTACCCTGAAAGCGGGCGAGGTCTGCATCATTCCCAAGGGCCTGCCGCACGCCGAATTCGTGCGGGGAGAGGTCAACCCGTTCGAGAACCTAGTGATCAGCTTCTACAACGGTATGATCGACGTCCACCTTGCGCACGAGGTGGCGCCGGGCCGCCCGCGGGCCGACGCCGTCTACCTGTACACCTCCAGCCTGTACGACGAGCTTGTCGGTTATCTCAACCGAGTTTGTGATCTGCACGAGCGAGGGGCGGCGACCGACACCCCGGCCATCCGGGGGTTGCTGCTGGCGGAGTTTTCATTCCTGCAGTCCATCGTGGAAGCGCCGGGCGCCATCGAGGCTTCCGCGACGGACAGCGTCGCCCTCTGCCAGTGGCTGATCCATCACAACCTGCAGGCGGAGGACCTCGGACTGCAGTCGCTCGCGGCGGAGATCGACTGTTCGCCGGCCTACCTCTCGAAGCGGTTTCATGAGCAGACGGGCGAGACCATCATCGAGCGCATCAACCGGCTGCGTCTTGAGAACGCGGCGGATGCGCTCCGGCAGACGCGCCACAGCGTTAAGATGATCGCCAGCGCCTGCGGCTTCGGTGACGCCAATTATTTCACGCGGGTCTTCAAGCAGAAGACCGGGCGGTCGCCGTTGCAGTATCGGCAGGAACATGAGCGCCAATCTCTGGCGGCAGGGGCGGAGCCGCGGGTGATTCCCGCCTTCGAGGCGGACGGCCCTGAACCGGGTGAGGCCTTGCTACGCCGGTTGGGTGCCTGGCGAAAGCCCGCCAAGGTGGGGCGGCGCTGAACGTCCGGACGTGCACGCGAAGTCATTCCAGGCTTGGGGCTGTTCCGGGTAGCTGTAACCCGGAGGCGGCTGCGGGCAGGGGCGCTTTTTTGCTAAACATCGCAAAATTCTCCAGTCCTATAAGGTTGGCGGGAGTGGAGAGCGGCACCTTGTTTGGGAGTAACGTTACTCCCGGCCTGCCCCTCCTCAAAGGGTGGGACACGGCCGAGTTGACTCAAACCGTCAGCCTAACCCCACATGAAGACCACCTCCATCGGTGCGGCATTTTGCTTTGCCGCTATTCTGTGTTCCAACACCTCTGCTCAAACGAGCAACACGGTTCCTCCCTCCGGGGAAAATCAGTCCGGAGACGACACCGTCGCCCTGAGTGCCTTTCTGGTTACGGCCACGGGCTCGGTTCAGCCGCAGTCCCGGCTGAAGTCGGCGCTTTCGATCACCAGCATCAATCCGACGATGATCCAGCAAAGCGGCGCCCGCGGGCTCGCCGAGCTGCTCCGCGCGGTGCCCAGCCTATACTTCGAGCCCTCCGCCGGTGAAGTCGGCGGTCCAGTGATTTCCCGCGGCGTTGGCTCCGGCTTCAGCCTGGGCAAGTACGTTGGCGTGCTTGAGGACGGCATGCCGGTCGTGTCGGAACAGGCCGGTTCGTTCCTCGCGGGCGACATCTACAGCCGCAATTCGCTTTGGATCGAGGGCATCGAGGGCCTGACCGGCGGTAGTTCGGGTGTGTTCATGAGCAACGCGCCGCTTGGCTCGGTGAATTTCATCAGTCGCGAGGGCACGCAGTCGCTGCACGGCGAATACAAGCTGGAGATTGGCGACTACGGCTTGATGCGCAACGACGCCTGGGTCGCGGGACCGCTGAGCACGAACACCACCTTCGCCGTCGGCGCCATGTACCGCATCAGCGACGGCATCCGCGATCCGGGCTACAAGGCCGATGCGGGCGGGCAGATCGCCGCCAACCTCCGCCACAATTTCGCTAGCGGGAACGGCCACATCAAGGTCTCCGCCCGCCATCTGGACGACCGGGCCGCGCTTTACTTCCCTCTGCCGTTGACCGGCGCGCCTTCGGATCCGCAGACGATCCCGGGCGGCCCGGACATCAACAAGGGTGCCACCACCTCCCAGGACACGCGCTTCTTCACGCTGCCCGATTCGCCCATGGGTCCGATCAGCTGGGACCAGGCGAACAGCACGAAGAACAAGATGACCGCCATCGGCGGCGAGTTCGAGTACGTCATTTCCGATTTCCTTCGGATCCAGAACCGCCTGCGCTACGCCTCGATTGATCGTTCCTCGACGCTGAATGCGTTCGGCACGACAACCTCGCTGCAGAGCATTGCGAACACGCTTGCGCGCAACACGCTCGTGCCTTCCAGCACGTGGAACGCCGCGCTGGGGACCGACGGCAACTATCGCTTCCGTCTCTCCAGTCCGGGCTCGGGTGGCACGGTCGTGGCCGCCAGCGCGGCCGATGCGGCCCGCCTGAACGGCAACGGTCTGGGCAACCTTACCGGCTATTGGGTTGCGGCGGCGGAGATCGAGGATCTCCAGGAGGATATCCGGCTCATCTCGTCCTTCAACGACGACCGGACCACCTTCACTGCTGCGGTCTACATGAAATCGTACGATGAGAAGCGCCTGTGGCAGCAAAACCAGGAGCTGGTCGAAATCAGCCCGGCGCTCCGTCGCTTGGACGTCACCTACCTCGATGCGGTCACGGGTGCCGCGATCGGCACGTACACCTACAACGGAGTCACCCAGGCCGGCACCGTCTATCGCAACGGCACGGCTGAGGCGCGCGAGATTTCTCCGTACTTCAATCTCACCCACCTGGTGGGCCGATTCTCCCTCGACGCGGGCGTCCGCTTCCTGAACTTCGACTACGAGGGTTCCACCGAGGGCACGAAGAACTACGATCTCAACAGCTACGTCCAGACGAGCGGGATCGCGGCGTTGAGCCGCGGCGTGTTTGGCAACGGTATCTACACCGGAGCCCGCGCGGAGATGGAGGGCGAAAATTACACCGCGGGCCTCAATTACGAGGTCGCTAAGAACTTCGCACTCTTCGCTCGCTATTCCAAGGGTCCGCGCATGCCCAATGCCGGCGACGTCGTGATCGCCAACGGAACCGGTGACACCACGCCGCGCGCGCTTGAGAAGATCACGCAGTACGAGGCCGGCCTCAAGTATGGCGGCAGCAACCTCGCGCTCTTCCTGACGGCGTTCTCCACCGAGCAGCGCGACGTCCTCGCCAACGGTCTGGTGCTGGATCAGAATGGCAACACGATCCAGCAGAGCTTCACCTACGGCCTGGACGTCCAAGGCGTCGAAATCGAGGGCACCTGGGTGCCTGTCCGCGGCCTGAGCATCGACCTCCGCGGCACCGTGCAGGAGCCGAAGTACGTTTCGCCGCAACGCGTCAATGTCGGAACGACCGGGTCGCCCGTGTACGTGTCGATCGACGGGATGCAGCCCACCCGCACGCCGAAGCTCTTCGGCTCGATCAGCGCGAGCTACACTTTCCCTGAATGGGAACTCGGCCGGCTCACGGTCAACGCGGCCTACAACCACACCGGCTCGCGGCCCGGCAACCAGCAGGCTCTACCTGATCTGCTGACCCTGGCCTCGTTCGAAGAGGTTGGCGCTGGCTTCAGTTTCACCTTCAAGCGGAATCTGGTCTTTCGCACCCAGGTCTCCAACCTCCTGAACGGCACGGGCATCACCGAATTCGATCCGCGTCTGTCCGCGGGTTCGACGGTGATTCCGCCGTACTTCAACGCCCGTCCGCTCCAGCCCCGCACGGTCGTGAGCTCGCTGACGTACCGCTTCTGAGATTTCGGTCGGCATTCCCCTCCGGCCCGTCCGCAGTCCGTGCTTTCGGCGCGGCTTCGGATGGGCAGGATGGGGGCCACGCATCATGAACCACGCATCCACGCTTCGCCGGCGCGCCGGCTTTCTCCTCGGGCTGTTCGCCGCAGGTGTTCTTTCCCCATCGGTCTCCGCCCGGGCGGCGGAGTCAGATGCCGCGCCCAAGCCGCTGCCGGAGTGGGCTCCGCTGGCCATTGATGGAGGGATCGTCTACGCTGCCGCAGCCAATTCGATGGACGGCGTCGTCTATGGCGAGGCGGATGGCGAGCAGCTGACCTTCGATTACTATCCCGCGGCCGGTCCCGCGCCGCATCCTGCCGTGATCATCATTCACGGAGGCTGGTTTCATGGCACGAGCAAGGCGGCGGGAGAGATCTATCCCGCCGATTTCCTGACGCCGGCCGGCTACGCCGTCTTCTCGATCAACTTTCGGATGGGACGGCATTCCACGTTGGGCGACAAGATCGATGACGTGCAGCGTGCGATCCGGTTCATCCGCTTCAACGCGGCCCGTTGGGGCGTGGATCCGGGACGAATCGCACTTCTCGGCGGCTCCGCCGGCGGCTACCTGAGCAACATGGTCGGGCTGACCGCCGCCCCTGGCCGTCCGGATGCCGACGACCCGGTCAAGCGCGTCGATGCACGCGTGCAGGCGGTCGTCACGATGTACGGGGTGTCGGATCTCAGGCCGATCATTCATCGCCCCTGGGTGCCGGGCCGGCCGACCCTCGAGGAGTGGGCCGCGCTCGTCGCGCCGTTTGCCACGTCAGGCCGGAGCCTGGACGAGATCGCCGGGACGGCCTCACCGGTCATGAACGTCAAGGCCGGGGCTCCGCCTTTCCTGCTGATCCACGGGACGAAGGACGAAGCGGTGCCCTATGCGCAGTCCACGGCTTTTCAACAGGCGCTGCAGGCGGCTGGGGTGGAGAACGAGCTGCTGCCGATCCCTGATGCGCTCCACACCACCGTCACCTGGCACCGAGTGCCGGGCATGCCGGATTGGGAGAAGCACTTGCTCCTGTGGCTGAATCATCACCTCCAGCACGAGGGTCCGATGGGTGAGGGCATCCGCGGACGCGTGACCTGGCCGAGGAAAAACTGAACCGGCGGCTCCCGCCGTTCCCTTTCGATTCCCTCCCATCATGCGCAACTGGAGGCTCACGCTCTCGCTGTTTCTTAACTACTTCGTTTTCGCGATTCTGCTCAACAGCGTCGGGACAGTGATTTTCCTTGTGCAGCGGAACTACGGCGTGTCGGCGTCGGCAGCCGGGGTGCTTGAGGCCTGTAAGGACCTGAGCATCGCCGTGGTCTCATTTTTCATCGCCTCGCTTCTGACCGTCGTCGGCTACAAGCGCGCCATGCTCGGCGCGCTCGCGTTCGTGACGGCGGTCCTTCTGCTCATGCCGGTTGTTGGGGGCTTTGTCATGATGAAGCTCCTCTTTGTCGCGATCGGCATTTCCTTTGCGCTGATCAAAGTCTCGACCTTCGCCGCGATCGCTTTGGTGACACGCGGGGAGAAGGCGCACGCGAGCTTCATGAGCTTTCTCGAGTCGTTCTTCATGATGGGAATCCTGTGCGGATACTTTCTCTTCGGAGCCTTTGCGGACGACGCCAACCCCCAGTCGACCGAATGGCTGCAGGTCTACTACCTGCTGGCGGGGGTGACTGCGGTGGCCTTCGTCCTGCTGCTTGGCGCGGAGGTCGACGAATCCGTCGTCTGTCCGCCCGGGCAGCAGACGGGCTGGAGCGAAAATTTCAGCGCGATGTTCCGGCTGGCCGTGACGCCGCTCTCCCTCGTGTTCATCGCAAGCGTGTTCCTTTACGTGTTGATCGAGCAGGCTATCATGAGCTGGCTGCCGACCTTCAACAGCCAGGTGCTCAACTTGCCCGCCCAGTTGAGCATCCAGATGGCCGCGATCCTGCCTGCGTCCACCGCCCTGGGCCGGTTTTGTGCGGGGTTCATCCTCAAACGCGTGGCCTGGTTTCCGGTCCTCGTGACCTGCCTCGTGGTCGCGGTCGGTCTGGTCCTGCTCGCGCTGCCGCTCGCGCAGGCGAACGCCGGACGTACTGTCACTGGCTGGTCTGACGCGCCGCTGGCGGCCTGGATCTTCCCGCTGATCGGATTCTGCCTGGCTCCGATCTATCCGACTATCAATTCCGCGGAACTGAGCGCCCTGCCGCCCGCCCAGCATGGCCGGATGTCGGGGCTGATTGTGATCTTCTCCGCCTTGGGCGGAAGCACCGGATCCCTCATCACGGGCCGGGTGTTTGAGGATCATGGTGGCCAGGTCGCATTCTATCTTTCGCTGGTGCCGATCGGGCTGCTGCTGCTGACGCTGTTTTTCTTCAACCGCCTCCGTCATCGGAAGGTGCCGGGCGGGACGGGAACGCCGCGGGCGAAGACGCCATGAGCGCGACGGTCGATCCCTGGTCCGGCTGCGAAGAGCTGTTCCACGCGGTGCAGACAGAGCGGCTGTTTCCGGACAGCAAGACGTTCGCTGACGCGGTTCCCCGGCAGGAAGCCAGCCGCATTCTTGCGGCGTTTCGCGCGGAGAAGGCCCGCTTGGGCCGGACTTTCGATCTCACCACGTTCGTCGGAGCCCATTTCGTCCTGCCTCCGGACTCGCATCACGAGGTTCTGCCCCAGGGGCTTGAGCTTGAGGCCCACCTGGACGCGCTCTGGGACATCCTGTGCCGTGCCGCGGACCAGGTGGAGGAGCGCTCGACCCTGATTCCGCTGTCACATCCCTACGTCGTGCCGGGCGGCCGATTTCGCGAGATCTATTACTGGGATTCCTATTTCACGATGCTCGGTCTGCGCGAAAGCGGACGTGAGAGCCTGCTCGCAAGCATGGTGGAGAATTTCGCCGCGCTGATCCGCCGATATGGTTTCGTGCCCAACGGCAATCGGACCTATTACCTCACGCGCTCCCAGCCCCCGTTTTTCGCGCTCATGGTCGAGCTGCTTGCTGAACGGGCCGGCCCCGATTCGCTGGTGCGCTACCGGCCTGAGCTCGAGGCGGAGTACCGATACTGGACCGACCAGACCGCAGCCACGGCGCACACAGTGCGGCTGCCGGACGGAAGTGTGTTGAGCCGTTATTACGACCAGAGCGACGAACCGCGTGCGGAGGCGCATGGGCTGGATCTGGAAACGAGCCGGCGCTCCGGTCGGGATACGCGGGAGGTGCTGCGCGACATCCGCTCCGGGGCGGAATCAGGCTGGGATTTCAGCAGTCGCTGGCTGGCCGACGGCCGCAGCTTGGAAGCGATCCGGACGACGCGCATCGTCCCGGTGGATCTCAATGCGCTCCTCTGCCAGCTCGAACGCACCCTGGCCAAAGCCATCGGGCTATGCGGCGAACCGGCGCGCGCCGGCGAAATGGAAATGGCGGCGCGCCGACGCGAGGCCGCCCTGCTGAAGACATGCTGGTCCGAGTTGGATGGGTTTTTTTTCGATTACTCGCTCGATCGTCAGGACCGCAGCCCGGTTTTCAGCCTGGCAGGCGTCGTTCCCTTGTTTTTGCGGTTAGCCACGGACCAACAGGCCCGGCGCGTGGCGGATACGATCCGCACTCGGTTTCTGCGACCGGGTGGGGTGGTGACGACCCTGGTTGCGACGGGACAGCAATGGGATGCCCCGAACGGCTGGGCACCACTGCACTGGATGACGGTCCGGGGCCTGGCCGCCTACGGCCAGGACGAGCTGGCCAGGGAGATCGCACAGCGGTGGATTCGGCTGAACCGGGAGGTGTTTCGTCGGACCGGGAAGATGATGGAGAAGTACAACGTGGAAGACACGTCACTGCCAGGCGGTGGCGGGGAATACCCGTCGCAGGACGGGTTTGGCTGGACCAATGGGGTGCTGCTCAAACTCATGCGACTTTACCCCGAGTGAAAGCGGGTCGGCTGCGTTTTTGGTTCGCGTGCGGGATTCGTGCATCTTGGCTGACCGGTAATTCCAGCCCGATGATCCGCATCGGCTTTCGTCGGCCCGCCGGAATAATGCCCTCTTTCTGACCCACCATGGAAACGGAGTCCTCGTCCCCGGCTGAATCAACGCAATCGACCGGGTATGCCCTGTACCAGCGCATTGGCCTCGGGCTGGGCATCGCCCTGCTGGCGGCAATCTGGTTCGTGCCTCCGCTGGGCGGCCTGACCGAGGGTGGCACGCGCATCGCGCTCTTGGCCGGAGCGATGGCGCTCCTGTGGGTGACCGAGGCCCTGCCCATCTCGGCCACGGCGCTGCTGCCGCTGTTCATGGTGCCGCTTCTGGGCGTGGCGCCCATCCGGCAGGCCGCTGCGCCGTACGCCGACCCCATCATCTATCTGTTCATGGGCGGCTTCATGCTCGCGCTGGCGATGGAACGCTGGAACCTCCACCGGCGCATCGCGCTCAGCATCATCGCCAGTGTCGGCACGCGGCCGCGTGCCCTCGTGCTGGGCTTCCTCTGTGCGGCGGCGTTCCTCAGCATGTGGACCAGTAATTCGGCCACGGCGATGATGCTGCTCCCGATCGTGATGAGCGTGCACGGGCTGCTTCGCGACTCGAGCGGGGCGGCGGCTACGGGCGCGGCGCTCGTTCTCGCCATTGCCTACGGTGCGAACATCGGCGGCATGGGTACGCTGATCGGCACGCCGCCGAATGCGATCCTCAAGGGCTACATGGAGCGTGCGCACGGCGTGGAGATCGGCTTCGCGCAATGGATGCTGCTCGGCGTGCCCCTCATCCTCGTCTCGCTGCCGCTGGTCCATTTCATCCTCACCCGGATCAGTTTCCGCGTGGCCAACGATCCGGTCCCTGGGGTGCGCGAGCAGGTCGCCGCGGAGCGCGCCAAGCTGGGGCGGATCTCCTGGCCGGAGTGGACGGTCATCGCCGCCTTCGGTCTGGCGATCGTGCTGTGGGTGTCGCGCGAGGCCTGGAAGGCACCCGCGCCGGCCGCAGGCGCTCCCTGGCCGCTCGGCGCGCTGGTGACCGATGAAGTCATCGCGATGGGCTGCGCCTGCCTGCTCTTCTTCACTCCCTCGCGCCGGAAGGCCGGCGAGTTCGTGCTCGACTGGACCTGCCTGCGACGGATGCCGTGGGACGTCCTGGTCCTTTTCGGCGGCGGGTTGAGCCTCGCGGCCGCGATGGAGAGCACCGGCCTGGTGCTCGCGCTAGCCAAGGCGCTCGAAGGGATGGCGGGCTGGCCCCCGCTCGCCATCGTTTTCCTGGTGACGACGGTGATGATCTTTGCCACGGCCCTGACGAGCAACACGGCGACAGCGACGGCGTTTCTCCCGGTAATCGGCGCGCTGGCCATGGCGGTGGACCAGCCGGTGCTGCTGCTGTGCGTGCCTGTTGCGCTGGCCGCTAGCGCGGACTTTGCCTTGCCCGTGGGCACACCGCCCAACGCCATCGCCTATGCTTCCGGTCTGGTCAAGTTCGGCTCGATGGTGCGGGTGGGACTGATCGTCGATCTGCTCTTCGCGCTTCTGCTTCCGCTGATGATGTGGACGGTCGGCCGGTGGGTGTTCGGGGTGTAGGTCGCCAAAGCCCGGGTCCGTTTAACAAGAGCGGTCGCGAAAGCTACCGCCGGAGTCGCGATCGCCCGCAAGCGTGGGCGATCTCGGTCGGGTTTGCGGGGACGGATCGCCGTCTCCGCGCTAAAGACCGGAAGCGTGCCGGACAAAAAAAGCCGCGCCCGGAGGCGCGGCTTGAGAAAGCACGAATCGTGGAACCGGGCTTACTGCGCCGGAGCATCGCCGGCCGGGGCCGCAGGGGCGGCGTCACCGGCAGGAGCGTTCTTCTGCGCCTCGAGTTCCTTCATCGCGGCCTTGCGCGAGAGGCGGACCTTACCGCTCTTCTCGTCGATGCCGATGCACTTCACGGTGATGGAGTCACCCAGCTTGACGACGTCCTCGGTGCGACGCACGCGGAAGTCGGCCAGCTCGGAGATGTGCACGAGGCCTTCCTTGCCGGGGAGGCACTCGACGAAGGCACCGAAGTCCTTCACGCCGGTCACGCGGCCGGTGTAGATCTTGCCGGCCTCGATCTGGGCGCCGCCGCCGTCGCGACCGCCGCCACCGCAGAGGGAGTCGATCTCCTGCATGGCGCGGTTCATGGCCTCGCCGTTGTTGGAGTAGATGAAGATCTTGCCGGAGTCGTCCTCGGCGATGTCGATCTGCGCACCGGTCGTTTCCGTGATGCGGCGGATCGTCTTGCCACCGGGCCCGATGAGCAGGCCGATCTTTTCGGGATCGATCTGGATCGTCTGGATGCGGGGAGCGTACTTGCTGAGGTCGGCGCGCGGCGCGGGGAGCGACGCAAGCATGGTCTTCAGGATCTCGATACGGGCCTCGCGCGCCTGGAAGATCGCGGTCTTGGCGATCTCGAAGGGCAGGCCGTTGATCTTGAGGTCGAGCTGGAAGCCCGTGATGCCCTTGGTCGTGCCGGCAACCTTGAAGTCCATGTCGCCGAAGTGGTCTTCCTCACCGAGGATGTCGGTGATGGTGGTCCACTTGGTGATCGAGCCGTCGGCTGCCATCTCGGTCATGAGACCGCAGGAGATGCCGGCCACCGGAGCGACGATCGGAACGCCGGCGTCCATGAGGGCGAGACAGCCGCCGCAGATCGAGGCCATCGAGGTCGAGCCGTTGGAGGCCATGATCTCGGAGACGACGCGGATGGAATAAGGGAACACGTCCTCGGTCGGCAGCACTGGCACGAGCGAACGCTCGGCGAGGGCACCGTGACCAATCTCGCGGCGGCCCGGACCGATGAAACGGCCGGCCTCGCCCACGGAGAACGGGGGGAAGTTGTAGTGGAGGATGAAGCTCTTCGAGGTCGGACCGCCGGTGAGGCCGTCCATGTCCTGGGCTTCCTTGGTCGGCCCGAGGGTGACGATCGCGATGTTCTGGGTGTCGCCGCGCTGGAACATGGCGGAACCATGGACGCGGGGCAGCACGCCAACCTGCGCGTTGAGCGGGCGGAGCGACTTGGCGTCGCGGTGGTCGGAGCGGACGCCCTTGGCGAGGACCGTCTGGCGGTACGCCTTGTACTGGAGGTCCTCGAACACGACGTTGAGGTCGACGTCCGTGAACTTGCCCTCGCCGAGCTCGGCGAGGAGGGCGGCCTTGGCCTCCTCCTTGAGCAGCTTCACGTTGTTGGAGCGGACGTTCTTCTCGTAGCCGAAGATGGCGGCGGAGATGCGCTCAGCCGGGACGACGCGCTCGATGATGGCGCGGGCCTCGGGGGTGGCGCCCACGAGCTTGAAGGTGGCCTTCGGCTTGCCGGCGATCTTCACCAGTTCCTTGATGGCGGCGATGATCGGCTGGATGGACTTGTGACCGAACTCGAGGGCCTCGATGAAGCGCTCCTCGGGCAGCTGGTCGGCGGAGCCCTCGATCATGAGCATGTCCTTCTCGTTGCCCACGTAGATGAGGTCGAGGGAGGAGGAGAACATCTGCTCGATCGTCGGGTTGGCGACGAACTGGTCGTCGATCAGCCCCACGCGAACGCAGCCGATCGGGCCGGCCCACGGGATGTCGGAGATGGCGAGGGCGGCGCTGGCGCCGTTGACCATTGCGATGTCGGAATCGTTGACGAGGTCGGCCGAGAAGAGCTGGCCGATGATCTGCACCTCATTGAGGAAGCCCTCGGGGAAGAGCGGGCGGCAGGGACGGTCGCAGAGGCGGGAGATCAAGATCTCGCGCTCGGAGGGACGGCCCTCGCGCTTGAAGTAGCCACCGGGGAAGCGGCCGGCGGCGGCGTACTTGTCGCGGTAGTCGACGGTGAGGGGGAAGAAATCCTGACCGGGGCGCATGGTCTGCGCGGCGCAGGCGGTGACAAAGACGTTGGTCTCGCCAACATTGACGTTAACGGCGCCACCGGCGAGCTGGGCGATCGAGCCGGTGGAGAAGGTCATCCCGATGCCGGGGACCGTGACGGAGTGTTTCTGATTCATGACTTACTTTTCTGCTTTAAAGCGCGCCGCGGATGGATCGGACGACCGCGACGCGCGGCGGTGGCCCGGGATGGGTGGAGGCGGCCATGCGCAAAGGCACGGCCGGTTGAAAACCACCGGTCAGTGTGACCGGCGCCACCCGTGTTGGGGTGGGTTGGCTGGTAACCAGCCCTCGCATCCTCGTGTTCGTCACGAGAGATTTCTGTTTGGCGCCTGGACCTCGCGCGGGGGAGGCGGAGGCGGCAAACAGAAATGTCCCGGTCAGATCCCGAGTGTCGTAAAGACAACGGGCGACCCGCGGATCGGGTCGCCCGTGTGCTAAAGAGGTTACTTACGGAGGCTCAGCTTCTGCAGCAGCTCGTTATACTTGGGCATGTTATGCCGTTTGATATAATCGAGGAGCTTGCGGCGGCGGCTGGCCATCTGGAGGAGGCCCCGGCGGCTGTGGAAGTCCTTGCGATGCGTGCGCAGGTGCTCGGTCAAGTGATTGATCCGGGCGGTGAGCAGCGCGATCTGGACTTCGGAAGATCCGGTGTCCTTCTCGTGGGTTTTGTATTCGGCGATGATCTCGGGTTTAACGACTGTAGACATGGTTTAGTTGGTGAGTTACACGACTGTAGGGGACCTTTGCAGGCCCCGTGCCACCCGCTTCCGCCCCGGGGTTAACCGAGGCCTCAGCCGGCGCCACCGTTCCAATCCGGCGGGATGCCGGACCAGTCATGGTGGGACCCCGTAACCAAACGGGATTCCACTAACGCAAGGCGTCTGTATCCCAACCCACGGCCCCCGGCGCAAGCGTATTTTTGTGACCCTTTGATGACGGACGATAACCGTTTGCAATCATCAGCCGGCCCGCAAGTTGAGCGATTTGACGTGATCGCAGCCCGGGAGCTTCCGGATGCGCTCCACGATCGTCTGACGGTGGTGAAAGAGTTCGTTGCGGACGACCGAGTGGCTGGCGAGGACGATCAGCCGGCCCTTGGGGTCGATCTGGGCGGCGTGGGCATAGCTGGCGTTGGCCGTCCCGACGATCTCGACCCAATGATCCCGGATGACCTGCTCCGGGGAATCCCGTCCGACCTGATACTTCTGTAAAAGCTCCTCGACGAGGACGGTTAGACCCTTGGTGGGCCGTTTCCTTTGGCGATGGGGCTCGACCGTCTCAATCCCGCGCAGATCCCCGATCAGCTCTTCGGCGAGCTTGGAGAAGTGTGGGGTGGGTTGGTCGTGGGTCATGATGGCGGTCGGTCGGGCGGCGGGCGAAAGGGAATTGTCTCAAGGCTCGCCCAAGGCAAGGCAGGTGGCAATCTCCGGCTCGCGCTTCCGCCGCTCATGACCGACGTCCTTATCATCAAGCCCTCCTCCCTGGGTGACATCCTGAACGGGCTCCAACTCGCAGCCACGCTCAAGGCTGGCCGGCCGGACTTGCGGATCAGCTGGGTGGTGGCGGACGCCTTTGCGCCGGTGGTGCGGGATTGTGTGGGGATCGACCGCTGCTTCGTTTTTGAACGCAAGGGCGGCCTCGGTGCCTTTATCCGCCTGCTGCGGACGCTGCGCCGGGAGCGCTTTGACGTCGTGCTCGACCTGCAGGGGCTTGCGCGGTCGGGGCTGATGACCTGGGCGGCCCGCAGCCCGCGCAAAGTGGGGCGTAGCGATGCCCGCGAGGGCTCGGGCCTGTTTTATCACCAGCGCGTCCCGCTTCCGCAAGGCGCGTGGCGCGATCACTCGGTGGCGATCCTGCTGGAATTCTGCCGGGTGTTCGACCTGCCGCCGCGTCTCGCCGGCAAGGTCGAGTTCCGTCCGCCCGCGGAATTTCGCCATGCCGACGCGGTTGCGCCGGTGGCCGGTCGCGGTCCGGTGCTGATGTTTCCGGACAGCCGTGGGGCCGACCGCGAGTGGCCGGGTTTTGCCGAGCTGACCAAGCGCTTTCTTGAAGCCGAGCCGACCGCCCGGGTGATCTGGGCGGGGCAAAAGGTCCTGCCGGCACCGGCCGGGGTCGACCCGACGCGTTTTACTCACCTCATGGGCAAAACCACGTTGCCCGAGGTCATCGCGATGATCCCGCGGGCCTCCGTCGTGGTGGCCAACGACAGCGGACCGATGCACCTGGCGGCCGCGCTCGGCGCGCGGACCCTGTCGCTGTTCGGGCCGACCCGCGCCAATATGCGCGCCCCGTATCCGCCGAATGGCGACCTACATCGTTTCCTCGAGTCGCCGGATGGAGTCATGGCCAACCTCAAGGTTGAGCCGGTACTCGCGGCGTTGCGCGAGGCCTGGCAAGACGCCGCGGCGGTGTAGGGTGATGGGATCCCTTCATGGAAGCGCGAGCCGCTTGCCCGCTCCGATGATTTCGTAGGGGCGTGGCTCGACCACGCCCGGTTCGGAGGGCGCGCACGAGGCACGCCCCTACGTTCCAATCTGCAATCAAGCCGACCAGCGGACCTCCCGCCCAGGTTTTGTTTGTTTCACCCACTTCGCGGCCATCAAGTAACCTATTGGGTTACTCGATGGCTGCGGGCCACAGGGTGGCTTTTCGGTGGAGGATACGATGCGCCATCGGCGCGAACAAGTAACCCACTATGTTACTTGTTTGCCGGGCGCAGGCCGCCTTCTAGCGGACGGCCGCGGGCGTGCCAGCGGAGGAGCGCGTACTGCCAGGCGGCGCGCTCACGGAGCGAAGCCGAGAACGGCGACGCGAGGGCGTTGAAGACCCACGAGACGGCTAGGCGCAACGGAAGCACGGTGCGCAGGATGGCATTCGCGGCTCCGCCGACGTGTCGCTCGAAATAAATGTACCGTGAGCGCCAGAACTCGATTCGCGCCGCCGGGCGGACGGTGTTCGCCGACGCGCCCTGGTGGTGCCACACGCGGATGCCGGGGTGGTGCATCACCCGCCCGCCGTCGCGGCGCACCTGGGTGCAGAAATCGGTTTCCTCGAGGTAAAAGAAATAGCGCTCGTCGAGTCCGCCGAGGCGTTCCCACGTGGCACGCGGGATTGCCATGAAGGCGCCGATGACGGAGTCGACTGCGACGGGTTCACGGGCTGGCAGGCGCGGGCCGGACTTGGTCAGGCGGCGCCAGCGTTTGAGGAGCGAGCGATTGAGGAGTTCGGTCGCGAGGCCGGGTGCCTCGGCCACGGAATTTTGCAGCGAGCCGTCCGAGTTGAGCAGTTGCGCGCCCAGCACGCCGCAGTCGGGCGTGGCTTTCAGGTAGGCGAGCGCCGTGTCGAGATTACCCGGCTGCAGCGCGGCGTCGGAGTTGAGCAGCAGCAGCACTCCCCCCGTGGCGAGCGCCGCCGCCTGGTTGTTGGCCTTGGCGAAGCCCTGGTTGTCGGCGGAGTAAACGTAGCGAACCTGAGGGAATTTTGCCTTGAGCAGGTCGCCGGTGCCGTCGGTCGAGCCATTGTCGACCACGATGACCTCGGTGGTGGCGCGATCGCCGCAGGCGAGGACCGAAGCCACGGCCTCGGTCGTGAGCCGGGCGGTGTTGCGGGTGACGATCAGGACGGAAAAATCAGGCGAAGGCGTCACGGCGTGCCGGACTGGCGGTCGTAGAGGGCCTTGTAGAGCGGACTGTGCGCGTAGAGTTCCGCATGCGTGCCGCGGGCGGCGATCTCACCCTTGTCGAAGACGAGGATGAGCGAGGCGTCGCGGATCGTGCTGAAGCGGTGGGCGATGATCAGCACGGTCTTGCCAACGACGAGGGTCTTGAGCGCGAGCTGGATCACCGACTCGCTCTCGCTGTCGAGCGCACTGGTCGCCTCGTCGAGGATCAGGACCGGCGCGTTGCGCAGGAAGGCGCGGGCGATCGCCAGACGCTGCTTCTGGCCGCCCGAGAGGCGGGCGCCGCGTTCGCCGACGAGCGTTTCATAGCCGTCGGGAAACGCCGTGACGAAGTCGTGGGCGTAGGCCGCGCGGGCGGCGGCTTCGACCTCGGCGCGGGTGGCGTCGGGCCGGGCGATGAGCAGGTTGTTGAAGATGGTGTCGTTGAACAGGACCGGGTCCTGAGCGACGACCGCAATGTTGCGGCGCAGGTCGGCGAGTCGCAGGTCGCGCAGATCGGTGCCGTCGAGCGTGACGCGACCCTCGACCGGATCGAAGAAACGCGGCACGAGATGGGCGAAGGTCGACTTCCCGGCGCCGCTTGGTCCAACCAGCGCGCAGACGGTGCCGGCCGGGATCTGGATCGACAGGTTGCGCAGGACGGGTTCGTCGGCGCGGTAGGAAAACGAAACCGCCTCAAACCCGAGATTGCCGCGCGCCTGACCGCAGGGCTTGGCGTCGGGCCGGTCGGTGATGGCGACGGGGGCGTGAAGCACGGCCTCGAGACGGTCGAGCGCACCGAGGCCACGCTTCATCTCGTTGTTGATGTTGCCGAGCTTCTTGATCGGATCGTAGCTCGCGTAGAGTGCGGTGATGAGGGAGACGAAGACCTCGAGCTCGATCCCGATGCGATACGCGTAGTAGAGCGTCACGGAGAGACCGATTGCGGACACGATCTCGATCAGCGGGGTGAGGGCCTTGTCGTACTTGGCAAACTTGAGCTGCGCCTTGATCAGGAGCTGCGACACCGCGGCGAAGCGCTGCGTTTCGCGTTCCTCCAAACTGAACGCGCGGACCTCGCGGACGGCGGAGAGGTTTTCGTTGAGGCAGGACGAGACCGCGCCGAGCTCGGCCTGGATCTTGCCGGCGCGATTGACGAGCTTGCGGCCGATGAAGCGGATCGGGAGGACGGAGAGCGGGACGATGGCGAGCGTGACGAGGACGAAGGGCAGGCCGTCGATCTCAAAGGCCTTGTAGGCCACGAAGCCGATTGCACCGAGGAGGGCGGCGGGGCTTTTGATGACCTCATTGGCGATCGTGGTCAGCGTGACTTGGAGCTGGCTCGCGTCGGCGATGCCGCGGGAAAGGAGGTCACCGGAGGAGTTTTTTTGGAAGAACGAGAGCGGCAGGATCTGCAGCTTGCGGAAGAAATCGAGGCGGATGTCCTCCAGCACGCGCGTGCCGGTGCGCTGGATGAGATAGCTGTTCAGGTAGCCGGCTACGCCGCGGACGAGGAAGACCGACGGGAGCCAAAGGGTGACGAGGATGATCTCGACGGTCGAAAGTTCCCGCGCGCCCTCGCCGAAGATGACCGGGAAGATCTTGCTGATCATCAGCGGCAGGCCGGCGCCCGACGCCACGCCAGCGAGGATGCCGCAGGCGACGGCCGCGGCGAGCAGCGACCGGTGCGGGCGCAGGTAGCGGAAATAGGGGCGCAGCCGGTTCATGCGGGCGGACGCCGATCAGTCCTTCGAGGAGCGGACGTCAAGGGCATCGCGCAGGCCGTCGCCGAGGAAGTTCAGGGAGAACAACGTCAACGAGAAGACCGAGCCGGGGAAGACCAGCAGCCACCAGAACTCCTCCATCTTCTCCGCGCCGTCCTTGATCAGCACGCCCCAGGAGCTGAGCGGGGGCTGCACGCCGAGGCCGAGGAAGCTGAGGAAGGCCTCAAGGAGCATGACCGCCGGGATCGTCAGCGTGGTGTACACGATGATCGGACCGAGGATGTTCGGGATCATGTGCCGGAAGATGATGCGACGCTTGCCAAGTCCGAGTGAGCGGGCGGCCTCGATGAACTCCATGCGCTTCAGCGAAAGGATCTGCCCGCGCACGATACGTGCCATGGTCAGCCACTCGACGGCGCCGATGGCGACGAAGAGCAGGACGATGTTCCGCCCGAAGAACACCATCAGGAGGATGACGAAGATGGTGAAGGGCAGGGCATACATGATGTCGACGATGCGCATCATGACGGCGTCGATCTTGCCGCCGAAGAAACCGGCGACGGCGCCGTAGGCCACGCCGATGGTGAGGGCGACGAAGGTGGCGCAGAGACCGACGCCGATCGAGATGCGGCCGCCGATGAGCAGGCGCACCAGCAGGTCGCGGCCGAGTGTGTCGGTGCCCAGCCAGTGGGCGGCCGACGGCCCGGTGGCGCCGAGGTCGAGATTTTGGTCCTGGTAGGAAACACCCATGACCATCGGTCCGAAGACACAGGCGAGGCCGAGGAGAAGAAGGATGGCGCCACCGGCCACGGCCAGGTGGTTACGCGTCAGGCGATGCCAGGCGTCGGTCCAGAGCGAAGTGCCCTGTTCGAGCTGATCCGGTGTGACGGTGGACGCCGGCAGGCGCTCCGGGGAAGGGGAGAGGGAAGTCATCTCACTCAAACTTGAGCTTCGGGTTGAGCCAGACCTGGACGATATCGACCAGCAGGTTGAGCGTGATGATCAAGCCGGCGTACAGAATGACGGTGCCGAGCACGAGGGTGTAGTCGCGGTTGAAGGCGCTATTCACGAATTCGCGGCCGAGGCCGGGGATCTGGAAAATGGTCTCGATCACGAACGAGCCCGTGAGGATGCCGGCGATCGCGGGTCCGAGGAAGGATACGACCGGCAGCAGGCCGCCACGGAGCGCATGGCGGAAGATCACACGAAATTCGGAGGCGCCCTTGGCGCGGGCGGTGCGGATGTAGTCCTGGTGAAGCACCTCAAGCATGCCGCCGCGGGTGAGGCGGGCGATGTAGGCCGCGTAGACGAGCCCGAGGGTGGCGGCGGGGAGCACGCGGTCGACCGGGAGGTACCAGCCCGAGGCATTGAACCAGCCAAGGTGGATCGCGAACACAAGGACGAGCAGCGGCCCGAGGACGAAGGTCGGGATGCAGATGCCCATCATGGCGACCGACGAGCAGACATAGTCGAAGATCGTGTTGCGCTTCACCGCGGCGATGACGCCGAGGGGCAGACCGAAGACAAGGGCGACGAGCAGCGAGGTCAGGCCCAGTTCGAGCGAAACCGGAAGCTTGTCGGCGATGATCTCGTTGACCGTGCGGTTCGGGTACTTGAACGACGGGCCGAAGTCGCCCTTGGCGAGGCTGCCGAGGTAGTCGAAGTACTGCTGGTAAAGCGGCTTATCCAAGCCGTAGTGGGCTTCGAGATTACGCAGGATCTCCGGCGTCACGGCCTTTTCCGACGTGAAGGGTCCGCCCGGCACGAAGCGGATCATGAAAAAGGTGGCCGTGATGATGATGAAAAGCACCGGGATCGTCTCGAGGAGACGCCGGGCAATGAAGCGCAGCATAACGTAGAAGGAAGGCTGTGAGATGCCTTATGACGAGGGCAAAGCCAATCCCTTTCAGAGGGGCGGGGTTTCCCAGATGCAAGAGGTTGTAGTACCCGCGGCTGCTCGTGTGTGGCTAGCCTGGGAGTGAGACTGGGCCGTTCCGATGTAGCTGGCCTCGCTGAGGCCGGTCCGATTGATCGTCGGACGGAATTTCCAGACCGGCCCCAACGAGGCCAGCTACGCCAGAGCTGAATCCTTCGCCGTCAGTTCTGCTTGTCGACGAACTTCCAGCTGCGGTTATCGAGCACGTTCACGACCCAGGTCACCTTGGGGTTGAGTGCGTACGGGCGGGTGTAGAAATAGATCGGGATGATGGGCAGTTCCTCCATGAGGAGCGCTTCCATTTTTTGATAGGTTTCCATGCGCTCCGCGTCATCCTTGGCCTGGAAGGATTCGGCGAGCAGGCGGTCATAGTCGGCATTGGACCAGCCGGTGTCGTTGTTGCCACCGCCGGTCTGCCACATGTCCATGAAGGTCGATGGGTCGGTGTAGTCGCCGATCCAGCCGGCGCGGGCGAGGTCGTAGCCGAGGGTATCCTGCGAATCGAGGTAGACCTTCCATTCCTGATTCACGAGGCCGATCTCCACGCCCAGATTCTGCCGCCACATCTGCTGGATGGCCTCCGCGATGGCGCGGTGGTTTTCGGACGTGTTGTAGAGGATGTCGATCTTGGGGAAACCGCGACCCTCAGGGAAGCCCGCTTCGGCGAGCAGGCGTTTGGCCTCGGCGATGTCGCCAGTCAGGCGGGCGCGGGATTGGAAATCGTCGGATGGAGGGCAATAATTGTACGCGGGCTGCTGGCCGCCGCGGGTGACATTCTTAACAATGGCTTCGCGGTCGATCGAAAGGGCGAGGGCACGGCGCACGCGCTTGTCGGCAAGGGGGCCGCGGGTCACATTCACGCGGTAAAAATAGGCGCCGTAGTAGGGGTCCTGGCGATACGATGCGGCCATGTCCCGCTTGTAGGTGTCGATCTTCGCATTGGGGAGCTCGTTGGTCTTGTCGAGCTGCCCCGTGCGGAACATGCGCTCCTCGGTGTCGATGCTCTCCGTCGGGTAAAAGTGGATTTCGTCCAGTTTGACCGTGGCGCGGTCCCAGTACGTGGGCGACTTGGTCACGATGATCTTTTGCTGGGGTTTCCACTCCTTCATGATGAAAGGCCCGTTGCCCACGAGGTTCTCCGGACGAGTCCAAGCCGTGCCCTTGCGCTCGAGTCCGCCAAATTTCTCGACGGTTGGGATGTGCACCGGGAACCACGAGTAGTGCTTCATGGCCTCAAGGAGGAACGGGGTGCGGCGTTTCAGCGTGATGACGAGTGTGTGGTCGTCGGGGGCCTTGAAGCCGACTTGGGAGAAATCCTTGATCTCGCCCTTGGTGAACTCCTCGGCGCCGACCACATGGTAGAGCTTGTAGGCATACTCCGACGCGATGGAAGGTGTGAGGATACGCTGGTAGGAGCGGACAAAATCCCGCGCGGTCAGCGGGTCGCCATTCGACCAGCGTGCGTCCTTGCGCAGGTGAAACGTGTAGACGAGGCGGTCCTCGGAGATGTCCCAGCGTTCAGCCACGCCGCCGACCGTGTCGCTGCCCGTGGGACCTTCGGCGACGAGGCCTTCAAACAGGGCGTTGACGATCTTGTTTTCCGGCACGCCGGTGACGATCTGCGGATCGAGGTCCTGGGGTTCCGTGCCATTGCCGAAGTGAAGGATCTTGGCGCTGCCGGCTGCCGCGCTGGCGCTGGTTTCGGTTTTCGAACACCCCGCGAAGCCCAGCAGGGCAGTCGCGGCCAACAGGGGGAGAAAGCGTTTGAGCATGGGGTAATGGAGCAAAACGTGCGCGTATCCGCAAGCGGGAGCGACGATCGATACGCTCCTAATTTGCCGGACTGAGCCGCCGAATCATTCTCGTTCGTCGTTCTCTCGCTCGTTCGCTGATCGAGGACGACGAACGATTGGGGGAACGAGGACGAATTTGGACACGGCCGGCGATCAGGTGACGGTCCTTGTCGATGGTGGACCCCTTCGTGGCGGGGCTTGCCCACCGGCGTTTCCTTCTCTGGAGTCCTTGCGCGGATCCCGGATGGCCGGGAGTCCGTGCCGCTCGGCGGCCTTACCCCCTCCGTCAACTCCTACCCCCGGTTATGAATCCTTCGAATCCGTCCCGCCGGACGTTCTTGGGCGCGTCCGTCTTGGCCGCCGCTGGTCTCGCTCTCCTGCCTCGCCGCACGCTCGGAGCCGATGCTCCCCAGGTCGTGAGCCAGCGATTGGAGACCATCCGACTCGGTTTCATCGGCGTGGGCCGTCAGGCGATGGGCCTGATGAACAATCTCAGCAAGGTCCCGGGCGTGGAGGTCGTGGCCGGCGCCGATGTCTATGCGATCAAGCGTGAGCGTTTCGACCGCCGGGTGAAAAAGGCCTACGCCGAACAGAACCGGCCAATGCCGACGGTGAAGCTCTACGCCGACTACCGCGAACTGCTCGCCAGTCCCGAGGTGGATGCGGTCGTGATCGCCTCGCCCGATCACTGGCACGCGCTGATGGCGATCCATGCCTGTCGGGCGAAAAAGGATATCTACCTCGAAAAGCCACTCACGCTCACGATCAGGGAAGGCCAGGAACTCGTGCGCGCGGTGCGTGCGCACGGCGTGGTCCTCGCGGTCGGCAGCATGCAGCGCTCGGCCGTGAATTTTCAGCACGCGGCCGCCATGGTGCAGAAGGGGCGGCTGGGAAGGATCTCTGAGGTGCTCGTGCATGTGGGCGCGAATCCGCATCCGAAGCCGTTTGATCTCACGCCGCAGGATGTCCCGGCCGGACTCGATTGGAAGGCGTGGACGGGTCCGTTGCCCTCGATGCCGTTTCACGATGATCTCAATCCGGCCATCACGCTTGAACCGGAGCAGAACGAAAAAATCTGGGGCGCCTGGCGCTGGTACAAGGAGACAGGCGGTGGCTACATGACCGACTGGGGCGCGCACATGATCGATATCGCCCAGTGGGGCTTGAGCATGGATCGCAACGGGCCGGTGCAAATCATCCCCGCCGCGGGAGAAAAACCGCTGACCTATCGGTATGCCGGCGGCGCGGAGATGAAGATCGCCCCGTTCGACGAGGGCCGGCAGGCCGTAAAGTTCATCGGCGAGAAGGGCTGGATCAAGGTCTCACGCGGCCAGTACGACACCTCGCTGCCGGAACTCGGCCTCGAGAAAAAACCGGAGTACTTTGTTTTCACGCCGCACTACCTGGACTTCATCGAATCGGTTCGCCGACGGAAGGACCCGATCGTGCCGGTCGAAATCGGGCACAGCACCGGCACCACGTGCACGCTGGGCAACATCGCGCACGAGCTCGGGCGCCCGCTCAAGTGGGACCCGATCGGCCAGACCTTCGTGGGCGACGGTCCGGCGAATGCAAAACTCCATTATGCCTACCAGAACGGCTACTCCCTGATCTAAACCCACCCCTCATCATGACCTTTTCCCGCTGCTGGCTCGCTCTTACTTCCTGTCTTGTCCTGGCCTCGGCGCTTGTCGCGCAGGCGCCGCCACCCGCCGCAGAGCCCGCCGCCACGCCGGCGGCCGCGCCGGCCGAACCGGCGCTGACGTGGCATGATGTCACCACTTGGGGGCTTGAGGGCCGCGCCTTTGGGGACATGGAGCGGAAGCGCTGGTTCGATCGCTTCCCGGCGGTTGCCGATGGCAAGGTGACGGCGGCCGTGTGGGATTTGAGCCGCGACAGCACGGGCATGATGGTGCGTTTCCGCACCGACGCGGCCGCCATCTGGGCCAACTACACGCTGATGAAGCACCAATTGAACGGCGCCAACATGACTCCCATCGCGGCGAGCGGACTCGACCTGTATGGGCGCGACGACACCGGCCGCTGGCGTTGGGTGGGCGTGACGCGCCCCGCCAGTCAGACGGTCCGGCAGGAGATCATCGGGGGGCTCGCGCCAGGATTCCGTGAGTATGCGCTCTACCTGCCCCTGCGTAACGGCATCGAATCCTTGTCGGTGGGGGTCGCGCCCTCCGCCCGGTTCGAGCCGCTGCACCCGCGAAGCGAGAAGCCGATCGTTTTCTATGGCACGTCGATCAACCACGGTGCGAGTGCCTCCCGGCCCGGCATGGTCCATACCGCGATTCTCGGACGGCGTTTTGATCGCCCGGTGATGAATTTTGGCTTTTCCGGCAATGGCCGCATGGACGCCGCGGTCGGCGAGTTGCTCATCACGATTGACGCGGCGGTCTTCGTGATCGACTGCCTACCCAACATGAACGCGGCCCAAGTCCGCGAGCGCACGATCCCGCTCGTCAACCAACTCCGCGCGGCGCATCCGTCCACCCCGATCGTGCTGGTTGAGGATCGGCGCTACACGAACGTCTGGATCCAGCCCAATCGGGACAAGGGCCACACCGCCAATCACGCGGCACTTCGGGAATCCTATGAAAAACTTCAGGCCGCGGGCGTCACCGGGTTGTTCTACATTCCCGGTGATGACCTGCTTGGTCACGACGGCGAGGGGGCCATCGATGGGTCGCATCCCAATGACCTGGGATTCATGCGGCAGGCCGATGTGATGGAGCCGATTCTCCGCGCCGCGCTTGCAGGCCAGCGCAACTAGACGCCCGACGATGAGACCTTCACCTCTCGCGGCCCTGGCGCTCGGTCTTGCCTTCGCCTGGGCCGCGCAGGCGCAGCCGCGAACGCAGGTGACGATTCAGGGCGACCAGTTTCTTCTCAATGGCCGTCCAACCTATGAGGGACGCACATGGAAAGGAAAGAAGATCGAGGGTCTGCTCATGAACGCGCGCATGGTCCAGGGCGTGTTCGACGACCTGAATCCGGCGACGGTGGGCCAATGGGCCTACGCGGACACCGGTCGCTGGGATGCGGAACGCAACACGCGTGAGTTCCTCGCCGCGATGCCGGAGTGGCGGCGTCACGGCTTGCTCGCGTTCACGATCAATTTCCAAGGCGGCTCGCCGCAGGGTTACTCGCGGGAGCAGCCATGGGAGAACAATGCTTTCGAGCGGGACGGCACGCTGCGCCCCGCGTATGCCGCGCGAATGAAGCAGATCATCGATTTCGCCGACCAGCTCGGCATGGTCGTGATCCTGGGCTATTTTTATTTCGGTCAGGATGAGCGGCTCGCCGATGAAGCGGCCGTGATCAAGGCCGTGGATCAAGTCACGGCGTGGGTTCTCGACCACGGCTGGCGCAACGTGATCGTCGAGGTGAACAACGAGTGCAACATCCGCTACGACCATGCGATCCTCCAGCCGGAGCGGATCCATGAACTCATCGACCGCATCAAGGCCACGACGCGGGACGGACGCCGGCTGCTGGTGAGCACGTCGTACGGCGGCGGGGCGATCCCGCGGGAAAACGTGGTGCGGAGTTCCGACTACCTGATCCTGCACGGCAACGGGGTGGCGGACCACCGGCGGATCGCGGCCATGGTCCGCGAGACGCGCGCCATCGCGGGCTACACGCCCAAGCCGATCGTCTTCAACGAGGACGACCACTTCAACTTCGACGTGCCCGACAACAACTTCACGGCGGCGGTTTCGGAGTACGCGGGCTGGGGCTATTTTGATTTCCGCATGCGTGACGAGGGATTCGACGACGGCTACCAGAGCATGCCGGCCAACTGGGGCATCACGTCGCCGCGCAAACGCGGGTTCTTCCGCCTGCTCGCAGAGATCACTGGAGCTGAGTCGGTGACGAGACCCTGATCGATCCGTTAGAGCATTTTCCGGAAACCTGTAGCCGGGGTCGCTGACCCCGGTCCAAACCTCTCGAGTGGAGAAACTCGATCCCCGGGGTCAGCGACCACGGCTACAACTGAACTTAAAGCGCTCTAGGGCGTCCGCTCGACACTTACGTCGCGGTAGAACCGCGTCCAGAGACCGTCCTCCTGCCAGCCCTTCACGCCGGGGCTGATGAGGAAGTTCTTTACGTTGAAATAGAGAGGCGCGACGGGCTGGGCCTCGAGCAGGATCTGCTCGGCCGCGGCCAGACGTTCCAGGCGGGTGGCCGCGTCGGGGGCAGTCTGGGCGGAAGCGAGCACCGTATCAAATTCCGGCGACGACCAGCGTGGGTAGTTGCCGGGCTGGCCGGTGCGGAATTCCTCGAGCGTCTTGGCGGGATCGGCGACGTCAGGAATCGAGGTCATGAAGCCGATGTCGTAATCGCCAGAACGGAGTGCGGCCAGGTGGACACGCGCCTCGCGCTGCAGCAGATCAACCTGAACGCCCAGTTCACGCCGCCACATCTGCTGGATGGCTTCGATCACCTGGGGACTGGTCCAGGTGCTCACCACCAGTCGGGGAAATCCGGCGCCACCCGGGAACCCGGCGGCAGCGAGCAGGTTGCGGGCTTCATCCAGCGAGCCGGTCGGCGAGGTGGGGCCGCGGTAGCCACCCAAGCTGGGGGAAACATAGGTGGAGGTGGGGACCTGATGGCCCTGGAGTACGCTGCGGACAATCGCGCTGCGATCGACCGCGAGACTGAGCGCCCGCCGCACGCGAGCATCGGCCAGCGGTCCGCGCTCGGTGTTGAACGCAAGAAAACGGGTTTCGTGGAGTGGTGTTGCCCGCAGGCGCGAGGGCGTCTCGGCGGCGTAGGTCGCGATCCGGTGCGGCGGCACGGACATGGTGATATCGACCTGCCCGCTGCGGAACGCGCGTTCCTCCGCGTCGCCGTTGTCGAGGGCGACGAAGTGAATCTCGTTTACCTTGATGTGGCCGGCGTCCCAGTGATCGACGCGGCGGCGTACGGTGATCTGCTGGTTGGCGTCCCACGCGGTGAGCGTGAAGGGCCCGTTGCCGACGAATTTACCGGGCTGCGTCCAGGTGCGACCGTGCTCCGTGACCGTGCGGAGATTGACGGGCAGCCAGGGACCACTCGCGACATACGCCAGAAATTCCGGAGCGGGGCGGCTGAGGCGGATGATGACCGTGCGTTCATCGGGCGCGCTGAACCCCGTCTGCGCGAAGTCCGTGATCCGCCCACGATAAAAATCCTCGGCACCGGCGACATGGAAAAACAAATCGGCCTTGGCTGCCGCAGTGGCGGGCGTGAGCACGCGCTTGTAGGATTCGACAAAGTCAGCGGCGACGACCGGCGTGTCGTCCGACCATCGGCCGTTCGCGCGCAGCTGGAAGGTGTAGGTCAGGCCGTCGGGTGAAACCGTCCAGCGTTCGGCTGCGGCCGGCTGCGGTTCGCCGCCCGCCGGGTCCGGTGCGACGAGCCCTTCGAGCACGGCGCGCAGGATGAAGAACTCGTCCGGGAGGGTGGCCTGGGCCGGATCGAGCGTGGCCGGCTCGTTGCGCTGGCTGAGGCGCAGGACCGACGTCACGGCCTCGGGGGACTGACGCGAGCAGCCCAGCGTAAGCAGCGCAAGCGCTCCCAGAATCGTCATCCCCAGCCAGGTGCGTCGGCGCTGCATGGAAGTACGCTCGCCCGTCCGAACGCTTACGGTTCCAGCCACACGTGCTTGTACGGGTGGTGGTCGAGCAGAGTGGGGTGCCAGCCTTTGACCGACGGATGAACGAGAAAAACGTGTGTGTAGTGATAGATCGGGATGAGCGGTGTCTCGTCGAGGAGCAGGGCCTCGGCCCGCGCGAAGAGCGCGTGGCGGGCGGCCGGATCGCTGGTGCGGGCCGCCTGGAACGTGAGTTGATCGTAGGTGCTCGACGCCCAGCCCGTGTAGTTGTTGCCGCTGTCGCTGCGCCAGATGTTGAGGAACGTGGCGGGGTCGGCGAAGTCGCCGATCCAGACGGAGCGCAGGACCTGGAAGTCGCCGGTGCGACGGGCGGCGAGCACGCTGCGCAGTTCCTGGTTCACGAGACGGACGTCGAGCCCGAGGTCGCGGCGCCACATCTCCTGCACGGCCTCGGCGACGAGCCGGTGGGTTTCCGAGGTGTTGAAGGCGAGTTCAATCGCGGGCGCGCCGACGCCGCCTGGATAACCGGCCTCGGCCAGCAGGCGCTTGGCCTCTGCGACGTCGGTCGGCAGGATCGCGGCCGACGAGTAGCCGGCTGTGCCGGGCGGCGTGAACGCGACCGCTGGCTCCTGGCCGCCTTGGAGGATCTTTTCCACGATCGCGCGCCGGTCCACCGCCAGCGCGAGGGCGCGGCGGACGCGCTTCTCGTTCAGGAACGGGCGCGTGACGTTGATGCGATAGAACTCGGTGCCAAGGTAGGGGTCGATGCGAAGGACCTCCGGCTGGTCGCGGCGGTAGGTTTCCACCTTGCCGGTGGGCAGCGCCTCGGTGACGTGGAGCTGGCCGGCGCGGAAGGCGCGCTCCTCCGCATCGCGGCTGTCGATCGGATAGAGGTGGATCGCCTGGAGACGCACGGTCGCGGCGTCCCAGTAGGTGGGTGACTTGGTGACAACGATGCGCTGATTGGGGCGCCACTCGGTCAGGACGAATGGACCATTGCCGACGAGGGTGCCGGCCTTGGCCCACGCGTTGCCGCGCACGGCGGGATCGCCACTCTTCTCAATCGTGGGGAGGTGAACGGGGAACCACGCCCAGTGTTGGAGCAGTGAGAGGAAGTACGGCGTCGGGTGCTCGAGGGTCAGACGGAGCGTGCGGGCATCGATTGCCGTCACGCCGACGCTGGCGAAATCCTGGGAGCCGCCCTTGTGGTAGGCCTCCGCGCCCTGCAGCACGTAGAGCAGGTTCGCGTTGTCGGCCGCGAGCGAGGCAGTGAGCATGCGCCGGTACGACGCGACGAAATCCTGCGCCGTGACCGGATCGCCGTTCGACCAGCGCGCGTTGGCGCGCAGGAAGAAGGTGTAGGTGCGCGCATCGCCGGAGGTTTCCCAGCGCTCGGCGACGCCCGGGACCGGGCTCAGGTTGGTCGGATCCTGTCCGACCAGGCCTTCGAAGAGCGCGGAGATGGTATGGAAATCGTTGGTTGCGGTCGCGATCTGGGGATCGAGATCGGACGGCTCCACGCCGATGCCGCGGTGGAGGATTTGCTGACGGGTGCCGCTTTCGACTGCGGACTCACGGCCGGCGCACGCGGCAAGGAGAAGCGCGGCGAGCAGCGCGGGGAGAAACCGGAAGAGACGCGGCATGGAAAAAATCAGACCCGTTCGATCAAGGCCACGGCGTGGGCGGCGATCGCGAGACCCCGGCCGATGTCATCGCAGCCCTCGTTGGTGGTCGCCTTCAGTCCGACGTCCTCGACCGGGAGCCCGGCCGAACGTGCGAGCGTCGTCTTCATCTCAGCGAGCCGCGGCGAGATCTTCGGGCGCTCGGCGATGAGCGAGGCATCCAAGTTGATGATCCGCCAGCCGCGGGCGCGGAGTTCGGCCGCGACTTTCTGCAGCAGCAACTGCGAATCGATGTTCTTGAACGTGGGATCGGTGTTTGGGAAAAAGTGTCCGATGTCGGGCAGGCCGGCCGCGCCCAGCAGCGCGTCGCAGATCGCGTGGGTCAGACAGTCCGCATCGGAATGTCCATCGAGGCCGAAGTCCGCCTCGAAGCGCACGCCGCCCAAAACGAGCGGGCGGCCCGCGACGGTGCGGTGGATGTCATAGCCGTGGCCGATTCTGGCGTTCATTGCGTGAATGAAACCCTAAATCCCAAAGAACCAAATCCTAAAGCATCAGCCCTCCCGATGGGAGAGGAGGAACTCGAACCACGGCAGGTCGGCCGGTGTGGTGAGCTTGGGATTGGGGTGCGGATTCTCCAGCAGGGCGACCGGATGCTTGATCAGTTCCACGGCGGAGGCGTCGTCGGTGAGCCGGAGTTTGCGCTTGGCGGCGTGATCGTAGGCGGAGGTGATCAGGTCGCGACGAAACACCTGGGGCGTCTCCATGGCCCAGAGACGATCGCGTTCAAGGATGCCGAGGCGTCCGGATTCGTGGTGCAGCTTGATCGTGTCGGTCACGCGATGCGCGAGGACCACGGCGTGCTCGCGGCGGACGATCTTGTGCAGGGCGACGAGCTGCTCAGGCCGAACGAAGGGTCGGGCGCAGTCATGGATGAAGACATGGGCGATGTCGGGAGGTAGGGCAGCGAGCGCGTTGGCCACGGAGTCCTGACGCTCGCGTCCCCCTTTCACAAAGGTGGCGGGCGTGGGGGCGAAGGCGGACAGCTCGAGCATCTGGCGCTGGTCGCGATAGACCACGACGTAGTAGTCGACGACCGAGCTCTCGAGGAAGGCGGCGGCCGAGTGGGAGAAGAGCGGACGGCCGTCGAGTGGGGCGAGAACCTTGTCGGCGACGGCGCCCTGCATGCGGGTGCCGCTTCCGGCGGCGAGGAGAATGGCGGCGGTGCGGCTCATGAAGGAAGCTATAAGCAGTAAGCGCTAAGCTTAAAGCGGGGAGGTGCGAATTTCCGCCAGAATGGCGCGGGCGGCGGCGACGGGATCTGGGGCCTTGAAGATGGGGCGTCCGACCACGAGGAAGTTGGCGCCGGCGCGGGCGGCTTCGGCCGGGGTCATCACGCGCGTCTGGTCGTCGGCCTTGGCGTCACGCGGGCGGATGCCCGGGGTGACCAGCGCGACGTCGGCCGGCAACACGGACCGGAGCGGCGCGATCTCGAGCGGGGAGCAGACGAGTCCCTTCAGGCCGGAGTCGACCGCGAGTTTGCCGAGGCGGACCACCTGTTGCTCCGGAGAATCCGGCACGCCGGTTTCGTTGAGCCCGGCGGCGCTGGTCGAGGTCAGGACGGTGACGCCGAGCAGCAGCAGGTCGGGCTTGTGTTCGCGCTGGGCCTTCACCGCCCACTGCATCATCTCGCGGCCGCCGGACGTGTGCAGCGTCAGCATGCGGATGGGGAGGCGCGACACGGACTCGACCGCCTTGGCGACGGTGTTGGGGATGTCGTGCAGCTTGAGGTCGAGAAACACGTCGAAGCCGAGTCCGGCAATTTCCCGCACGCAGTCGGGGCCGCAGGCGGTGAACATTTCCAAGCCCACCTTGACGACCCGGACCGTGCCTTGCAGCGGACGGAGCGCGGGAATGACATCGCGGGGAGACTGGGCGTCGAGAACGAGAATGAGGTCGCAGGCCATGGTCTGCCTTCAGTGCATGCTAATCCGCGCCGACCGAAAGAAAATTCGTGCGGGCAAAATTTGGCGTTCAATCGCTTCCGGGACCCGCTTTAGTCCCGGGGTGCGTCTCTCCCTCCCGAGTCCCGCCAAGCTGAACCTGTTCCTCGCCATCACCGGCCGGAGGGCGGATGGGTTCCATGACCTTGTTTCCGTCGCCACGCCGGTGGCGTTTGGTGACGACCTGGTGGCTGAGTTGCGGGAGGGGCCTGTGGCGGACGGTCCGGCCTTCACGCTGACCTGCGACGATCCGGCGGTCCCGGTCGATGGTTCCAATCTGATTCTGAAGGCGGCGGCGGCTTTCGCCGAGGCGACCGGGTGGGGGGGGCGGGTGGCTTTTCATCTGACCAAGCGCACGCCGATGGGGGCGGGCCTCGGTGGGGGCAGCAGCAATGCGACCACCGCCCTGCAGGCGCTCAATACGTTGGCGGGTCGCCCGCTGGAGGCTGCGGCCTTGGCGGCGCTGGCAGCCCAGATCGGGTCGGATTGCGTGCTCTTCCTTCATGGCGGCCCGGTCGTCATGCGCGGCCGGGGCGAGCGCATCGCGCCCGTGGCCGATCACGGCCGGCTGGTGGGGCGTGACGTGCTGATCTTCAAGCCGGGTTTTGCGATTGCGACCGCCTGGGCCTACGGCCGATTGGCGGCGGAGCAGGCGTACCTGCCTGCGGCGGAGGCCGAGGCCCGGTTGGCCGCATGGCTCGGTTCGGCCGAGGCACCGGCGGAAGACCTTTTGTTGAACACGATGGAAGGCCCGGCTTTTGCGAAATTCCCGGCCCTGCCGCTGCTGCTGGAGCGGCTGCGGTCCGAGTTCGGACTGGCGGCGCGCATGAGCGGGAGCGGCAGCGCCTGCTTTGCATTGTTGACGGCGGCAACGCCGCGGGACCGGGTCGAGGCGGTGATTCGCGAAGCGTGGGGCCGGGACGTCTTTCTCACGGCGACCCGAATCGTCGGCTGATTTTTACAAAAGCCTGTTGACCCGCTGGCTGCGTAAGGCGTTAACCTCCGGGCGCCCGAACTGCGCTGGTTCGTGCCCACTGCATGCCCGAAGTCCGCTCCAAGGAAGAGTATTCCGTGCAAGGCATCTCCGCCTCGCAGGGTATCGCCTATGGGCAGATCTTCCTCTACATCCAGACCGAGATCGAGGTGCCGGTGTATCAGGTCAATCCTGACAAGCGGATTGAGGAGATCGGGCGCTTCGAACTCGCACTGCTCGCGACGCGCCAGCAGATCCAGCAGATCCAGGCGCAGGTGGAGAAGAACCTCGGACCGGACGAGGCGCGGATTTTTGACGCCCACCTGATGGTGCTCGAGGACCAGGCGCTGATTTCGGAAACGATCCGTGAGTTCGAGCTGACCGGGCAAAACATCGAGACCTGCTTCAACACCGTTTCCCAGCGTTACATCAAGGCCTTTGACGAGATCGACGACGAGTACCTCCGCGAGCGCGGCGGCGATCTGCGCGACGTGGCCCAGCGCGTCCTGCACAATCTCCTCGGCAAGACAGGGGGCGGACAGAAGCTGAACGAACTCGTCGACAAACGCATCGTCGTCGCGAATGACATCTCGCCCTCGGATGCGGCGGGCATCGACCGCTCGCAGGCCTTCGGCATCGTCACCGACACGGGCAGCAAGACGAGTCATGCGGTCATCGTCGCCCGCTCGATGAAGATTCCCGCCGTCGTCGGCGTTCGCGATCTGACCAAGCGCCTGCGCAACGGTGACTGGGTGATTGTCGACGGGTACGATGGCGTGGTCATCGTCAATCCCTCGGAGCAGACGCTCTTCCGCTACGGCAAGATCCGGCTGCAGAAGAAGAGCTTTGAGCAGCGCCTGATGGAGGCGGTTCGCCTGCCGGCGGTCACGCTGGACGGAGCGACCATCCCGCTGCGGGCGAACATCGAGCACGCCGAGGAGACCTCCCTCGTCAAGGAGTACGCCGCGGATGGCGTGGGGCTGTTCCGCACGGAGTTTCTTTATCTCAACGCGACCAAGCTGCCCAACGAGGCGGAGTTGTTTGAATCGTACAAGGAGGCGGTCTCCTCGCTCGCGCCAGCTCCGGTGGTGATTCGTACGCTCGACCTCGGAGGCGACAAACCCATGGCGGGTGCGCCGGGCTTGTTTCCCCAGGAGCAGAACCCTTTCCTCGGATTCCGCGCGATCCGCTTCTGCCTCGAGCATGTCGACCTTTTCAAGACTCAGCTCCGGGCCATCCTGCGGGCGAGCGCGCACGGCAAGGTGCTGCTGATGTACCCGATGATCAGCGGCCGCGAGGAACTCGCTCGGGCCAATGCGGTGCTTGAGGCGTGCAAGGCGGAGTTGACGGCTGAGGGTCAGGCCTTTGACGCGAGCCTCGCGGTCGGCAGTATGATCGAGATCCCGAGCGCGGCGGTGACGGCCGATCTGCTGGCGCGGGACTGCGATTTCTTCAGCATCGGCACGAACGACCTGATCCAGTACCTGCTGGCGATCGACCGCGTGAATGATCGCATCGCGCACCTTTACGAGCCGACGCATCCGGCCGTGCTCCGCACGCTGAAGCACATTGTCGACGAGGCCCATCGGGCCGGGATCAAGGTCAGCGTGTGTGGCGAGATGGCGGGTGATCCCGTCTATACGTCGCTGTTGCTGGGCCTGGGCGTGGATGAGTTGAGCATGACGCCGCCGCTGCTGCCGGCCGTGAAGTACCTGATCCGCGCGATGACCATGGCGGATGCCAAGGCGCTCGCGGCCGAAGCGCTCACGCTTGATGCGCCCAAGGAGATTTACGCGCTCTGCGACACCTTCTGCCGTGCACGGCTGAAGGCGCAGTGACGGGACTCGTCAGTCGACGAAGCGGTACTTGACGCGGACTGAGCCGCCGGTCGCCGTGCCGGGGGTGTAGACCAGGCGGGCGCGATCGTGCGGCCACTTGTCGGTCCAGGTGAGATCGATGGTGTCGGCCAGGTTGAACACATGGTAAGGCTGTCCTTCCATGAGAACCACCAGCTGGGCGCTGCCATTGAGCTGACCTTCGATCTTCAGGCGGAGTTCCGTGACCGTGCCGGTGCCGGCCACCTTGCCGATGGAGAGGCGCTCGGCCTGCCCCGCGTCCGTGACCGAGATGATCGGATCGGGTTGGCGGCACCCGGCCAGGAGCAGCACGGCTGCGGTCAGGGCGAAAAGCTGGCGAAGAAGGGGTGGGAGGAGACGAACCATGGCACAATGGCAGACGGAGGGACGCCGCGGGGTCAATGCCGCTCGTAGCGCCAGTTGCGGGACTTTCCCTCGGCAATCCATTCCATGGCTTGGGCCGCGCGCCGGGCCTGCGTCTCCTCGCGCTTCGCCTCGGCGATCCATTCGCAGTACTCGCGCCGGTGGGAGGGGCTGAACGTGGCGAAGGCTGCAGCCGCGGCGCGGTTCTGCTTAAGGGCGGCGGCGAGGACGGGTGGGACCTTGGCGGCTGGACGCGATTTGGATCTGCCGGCGGGACGCGAGCGGGCCGTGACTTTCGTCTCGTTCAATTTGACCGCAGCCTTGAGGTAGCGGAGCAGCGTGCGATCCGGAGGCAGATCAGCGAGCGATGCAATCCGGCCGAAGTTGCCCATGGCGTTGACCGCGGGACGCTCCGTGATGATCGACGCCATGTCGCGGTGCCAGAAGCCGAAACCGCAATGCGCCTTGAACTCGGCCATGAAGCAGAGCACCCCGTGGTGCTCGAAGAACAGGGAACTCCATTTGATCGTTTCGACGACCTCCGGGCAGGCGCGATGAATGAGCGCGCGCAAGTGGCGGAGGATCGGCTGGGCGAAGGGCGCGGCGTTGCCGATGTAGGCATCGTGGCGCGGATCAGGAGCGTTCTTCATGGCGGGAGCGGGGCCGTGCGGCAGGGGACACGAAGGTGAAGTCAAGATGCAGGCCCGGCGCAGCGTGGCAATCTCTGGGGTGTTCCCGCAAATCGGGGCAGAAATTTTCCGGAAATTCGGCCTCGGAGTTGCACTACCTGAAGTCGGCGCTTTCTATCGGGGATCATGATTGAATCCACCCCGGCTACATCCTCCCGTGATCTCACCCGCCGCGACGCGCTCAAGGCGCTCGGCGCAACGGCCGCGCTGGTCAGTCTGGGTTCCGCCGTTACCTCGCCGCTCGTCGCCCAGGCGCCCGCGCCGGCAGCCGGGTATGTCCTGCCGAAGCTCGGCTATGCGTATGACGCCCTTGAGCCGCACATCGATGCCGCGACGATGGAGATCCATCATTCGCGTCATCATCAGGCGTACATCACGAACGCGAACAATGCGCTGAAGGACCACCCGACGCTGCTCTCGCTTCCGCCGCAGGAACTCATGGCCAATCTCGACCGCGTGCCAGAAGCGATTCGCACCACGGTGCGCAACAACGCAGGGGGCCATGTGAACCATTCCTTTTTCTGGGAGATCATCGGGCCGGCGTCCGCGGCGGGCGCTCCGTCCGGCGACCTCGCCCGCGGCCTGGAGACGGCCTTTGGCAGCGTCGACGGCTTCAAGACCCGTTTCGCGCAGGCCGCCACGTCGACCTTTGGCAGCGGGTGGGCCTGGCTCGCGGTCAAGGAAGGTAAGCTGGTCGTCCTGTCCACGCCGAACCAGGATTCTCCGCTGATGCAGGGCGCGGTGCCGCTGCTCGGCATCGATGTGTGGGAGCACGCTTACTATTTGCGCTATCAAAACCGTCGCGCCGACTACATCGCGGCCTTCTGGAACGTGGTGAAGTGGGACCGCGTGGCGGCGCTGCACCGCGCGGCCTCCGCCTGATTCGGCCTTCCGGAGGAGGGCGCGATCCGGGCACAAAAAAGCCGCGGACACGCCGCGGCTTTGAAAAAATCAGGTGAGGGAATCCCGATTAGGGGACAACCAGGCTGCTCGCCGGGCGGCCCTGGCTGGCCTTGCCGGTGACGCCGAAGAACTCGACCATATGGGAAACCTCCGAGTAGCCGCGGGCTTTCAGGATGTCCTCGACCTTGCCCAGCGCAGCGCGAAGCTGGGCGGACGTCTCGGCGTCCAGCGCCTCAACCGAATTATCACCCTTGTTCACGACATGATAGACCATCTCGTTACCGAGGCTGATCTGATAGAGGCTGGTGCCGTTGTGGAAATAGCAGCGGCGCACCAGGCCGAGCTGCTCGAACGCCGCCAGGCAGCGGTAGACCGTCACGAGATCGCAGGCCGAGCCCGAAAGATCACCGTGAATCTGCTCGATGCTGGCCGGGAGCGAGCGCTTGATGAGCGCGTCCAGGATCGCAATGCGCGGCTGCGTGATGCGCAGCCCGGCGGCCTTGAGGCGCGCACAAGCGAGATCGAGAGGAGTGGACTGAGAGTTAGGCGAGGTTTTCACTTTTGTGGTTTTATGACAGAATCAAGGTGGCAATCTTATTGCGTTACACACAAGAGCCGCGGTCGTGGTCCGGGTCAAATGTAAATATATGGGCTTATCTACGCTAATTTTTACAAAATGAGCGACCGTAAAGTTACGTATCGGCGTCAAGTCACCTCGCAAACCGGTCGATTCGACCGTGATTGCGCGTACTGCGGTTGATACACAAATAGAAAATACATTATGCAGGATCTGGATTTCGACGAAGTGGTTTCATTGATTTGCAAGGAGGATGGTCGATTCGACCGTCACGCGTACCAATTTTTGCGTCAGGGCCTCGATGCTACCGTTAAGGAGTTGAAAAAACGGGACACGCAGCGCGCGCAACAATCCCTCCATGTGTCCGGCCCCGAGCTTCTCGATGGCCTGAAGGCCTATGCCCTCGAGCAGTACGGTCCGCTGGCTAAGACCGTGCTGAACGCCTGGGGTGTCACGCGTTGCACCGATTTCGGCGACATGGTCTTCAATCTGATTGAATACAATGTCTTCAGCAAAACGGACGCGGACAAGCGCGAGGACTTTTCGGATACGTACACGTTTGAGGACGCGTTCGTGAAACCGTTCCTGCCCTCGCGTCCGCGTCCGGACGCGGCGACGCCGCCCTCGGTCTGAGGCGGTGCGGTGTAGTGTGGTCTCAAGACGTTGGATGGTTGTGGCTGGTCTGGCTGAGGCCGGGCGTTGACCGCCAGCGTTCGTTCTTCGGACCGGAGGCAGCGCCCCAGCTGCACCGATCCTTGGCTCAGGGTTCGGGCGTGACCGGCGCTGATGAGCGGTGCACACTGGCGGTTCATGGCCAAATCCTCCTCCCTCGCGTCCGACCTAGCCCTGCTGGATCCGTTCTGGCGGGAACCGATTGAGCGCACCGTGCTGCCGAATGGCGTCACCCTGCTGCTGAAGGCGGACCCGGCCTCGGCGATCGCGTCCGTGCAGGTGTGGGTGAAGACGGGCAGCATCCATGAGGGCGCCAAGTTGGGCGGCGGGTTGTCGCACTACCTGGAGCACATGCTCTTCAAGGGCACCGAGCGCCGCGCCGGCCGCGAGATCTCGGCGACCGTTCAGGCGCATGGCGGCTATATCAACGCCTATACGACGTTCGATCGCACGGTGTACTACATCGATATCCCGGCGAACCACGCGACGGTGGCGGTCGATATTCTCGCGGATGCGGTCCTTCATTCCACGCTGCCGGCCGAGGAAGTGGAAAAGGAAAAGCAGGTGATCCTGCGCGAGATCGCGATGGGGCAGGACGACCCCGACACCCGCTTTTACGAGAGCTTCTTCGACACGGCTTACCGGGTGCACCCGTACCGGCTGCCGGTGATCGGGCACCGGGATGTGTTTGCGGCGCTCACACGCGAGGATCTCGTCGCCTACTACAAGTCCCGCTACGTGCCGGACAATCTGGTCGTGGTCGTGACCGGCGGCGTGGATCCGGTCGCGCTGCGCGCTGCGGTGGCGGAGCATTTTGGCTCCGCGCCGCGCCGCGAACTCGCGGCGGTCTACATTCCCGAGGAGCCGGCTCCGCAGGCGCCGCGCACGCTTCATCGTTATGAGGATATCGAACTGACCCGCGCCGGTTTGGCCTGGCCGATTCCCGGTCTGGCGCATGCCGATGCGCCGGCGTTGGACTTGCTGGCGATGATCCTGGGCCACGGCGACAGCTCGCTGCTCTGGCAGTCCGTGCGCGAGAAGGCGCGTCTCGTGCACTCGATCGATGCGGCCAGTTGGAACCCCGGCACGGCCGGTCTCTTCTACGTCTCGTTCACGTGCGAGGGCGGCCGGCGCGAGGCCGCGGAGGCGGCGGTGCACAAGGAACTCGCCCGAGTGGCTCGCGTGGGCTTCACGACGACGCAGATCCGCAAGGCGGTCCGCCAGATGGTCGTTGGTGAGATCAACACCCGCAAGACGGTCGCCGGCCAGGCCTCGCGTCTCGGCGTGGCCGAGGTCGTGGTGGGCGATCTCCATCACACCCGCGGCTACTTCGAGCGGCTGCGCGAGGTGACGCCGGCCAGCCTGAAACGCGTCCTCGGCACGTACCTGAAGCCCGAGCGCATCACCGCGGTTTCACTCAACCCGCGCGCCAGCGCACCGGTTGCAGAGACCGCATCCGCGGCCCAGCCCGCCACGGGGCCTGCCTTCGAGGAGGTCAAACTGCCGAATGGAGCGCGCATTCTCCTGCGCCCCGACCGCCGGCTGCCGAATCTGCACCTGCGGGTCCTCTTTCACGGCGGCGCGGCCTTCGAGGAGGCGGCCCGACGTGGGGCGACCAGCCTGCTGGCCACGGTCATGACCAAGGATACGCGCAAGCTGTCGTCCGCTGCCGTGGCGCAACGGATCGAGGAGGTGGGCGGATCGTTTTACCCGTTTGCCGGCACCAACAGCTTTGGCGTCGCGGCGGAGGTGCTGCCGCCGGATCGCGACCGTGCGCTGGCCGCCCTGGCCGGTGCGCTCTTCGAGCCCGCGTTTCGCGCCTCGACCGTCACGACCGAACGCGAGGCCCAGCTGGCCGAGCTGGCGCAGGACGCCGACGACGTTGTGACCTTCGGGCGCAAGCTGCTGCGGAAAAAATTCTTCGGCGCGCACCCGCTGGCAGTCGAGCCCTCGGGTGACGAAGCCGGCGTGCGGGCGCTGACGCCTGCGGATCTGAAGGGGCTCCACGGTCGCCTCGTGATCGCACCCAACGCCGTACTGGTGGCGACGGGTGACTTCACCGTGCGTGACTTGCTTCCCCGGTTGAAGACGCTGCTGAGCCGGCTGCCGCGTGGACGCTTTACGGTGCCGACGACGCGCCATGCAGGGGCGGCGGAGGTCGGCGACTTCGTGGAGCAGCAGCCGCGCCAGCAGGCGGTGGTGTATCAGGCGTTTCCCGGACCGGGTGTGCTCGATCCGGATTTCGATATCGCCGAGGTGGCGGACGAATTGTTCAGCGGCATGTCGTCGCGGCTGTTCGAGCGCGTGCGCGAAGAGAAGGGGCTCGCCTACTTTGTGCGCTCCGGCCGCGTGGTGGGCCTCTACGCCGGCATGTTCTACTTCCAGGCCGGCACGGCGCCTGGCCGCGACGGCGAGGTCCTCGCCGAGATTGATGCGGAGGTCGCGCGCATGGCGGCGGGTGGAATCGAACCCACCGAGTTGCTGCGTTGCCAGACCCGGCTCAAGGCGGCGCGACGGATGAGCCTGCAGACCAACGCCTCCCGGGCGATGCAGGCCGGCTTGAATGCGCTCTATGGTCAGCCCTTGGAGGATCTGGCGGGCTATGATGCCCGGGTCGACGCCGTCACGATCGAGGCACTCGCGCGCTTCGCCCAGGCCCGCCTGCGGCGTGAGCTGCGGACGCAACTCGTGGTCAAGCCGTGAGCGATCTCGCGGAACTCTTCCCGGCGGAAGATTTCCGCTTTCATCTCACGCTGCGTCGCGGGGATCTGGCGACGTTTTTCGCTGCGACGCCCGCGCATGACGCGATCACGCGTGAACGTGCCCGCTGGTTGCGGGAAACACCCGCGCGCTACGCCGCCCTGAATCCCGGATCGGAGCCGCTGCTGTCCGAGTTTGCACGGACGGTGGCGTTGCCGGCGACAACGGACGTGGTGACGGCCGGCGCGACCCTGGAGCCGGATTTTCTCTTGCTGGCGCCGGGGGCGGAGGGGTTGTTCCGGCTGGAGGCGGGAGCGCTGTGTTTTCCCACGATGTGGGCGCTGGAGGAGAAAATGGGTCATACGCTGGAGGAAATCCACGGGGTTGTGCCCGGGCTGAATCCAGCGTTGGGTGGCCCGCTTAACCAGTTTCTGGCGCGCCTCAAACCCGGTCCCGCCTACCTGCGGGCAAACTGGGGACTCGCAGCGACCCCGGAGCTCAATCTCCATCCGGCGCTGGGCCGGCCGCGTTTGGCCCTGCCGCTGGATCCGGAGCAAGTGTGGTTGCGCGTCGAGCATCAGGCGCTCGCGGCCTTGCCGGAAACGGGTGGGGTGGTGTTCGGCATTCGCATCGCGCTGCACCCGCTGTCCGAGGTACTCGCCGATGCCAGTGTGCGGTCAGGGTTTCGCCGCGCGCTCGCGACGATGCCGGAAGCGCTGGTCGCGTACAAGGGGCTCGCGCCGGTGCGCGAGGCCTTGCTGGCGCTGGCGGCGGATTGAGCGTGCTTAGGTGGAACGCGTTGCCCTCAACGCGTTGGATCGATGCTTTTCAAACCAGCGCGTTGAGGGCAACGCGCTCCACCTCGACCACGGACCGGCCTCGGCGAGACGAGCTCCACCGATCAGCTCAGCCGCGGGTCAGCTCTTGGCCGGGCGTTTTTCGATAAAGCCGCCGCTCCACTTGAGCTTGGCGCGGACCACGCTGAAGTGGGAGTGATTGCGGCGTTGCACCAAGGGAAGCTTGAGCTGAGAGATCGTGATCTCGACCGGCGAGTCTTCGCAGACGGTGAGATTGCGCTGGCCATCCATCGCGACGAGGAGGTTGCCCTCCTCCGATCGGTTGTAGACGCGCAGCTTCACGCCCTGACGGAAAATGATCGAGCGGTTGCTCAGCGTGTGCGGGCAGATCGGGGTCATGGCAATGACCTCCGCATCCGGATGCACGAGCGGGCCGCCGGCGGAAAGGTTGTAGGCGGTCGAACCCGTGGGCGTGGAGAAGATCAGACCGTCGCAGAGATATTCGGTGACCAGATCGTCGTCGGCGACGACCTCCAGACGCACCAGCCGCGAGTTGACCTCGGCCTTGATCAGGACGTCGTTGAGCGCGAGGTCATGCCGGCCCGGGCCGGTCGAGCAGTCGAGGATCGAGCGATGGGCGAGGCGAAAGTCCCCGGCGAGCAGATCAGGCAGACACCCGGCCGCCTCTTCGGCGGAGAACGTGGTAAGGAAGCCGAGGCTGCCGCGATTCACGCCGATCACCGGCACATTTTCCCGGGCAGCCTCCTTGGCGGCACCGAGCAGCGTGCCGTCGCCGCCGATCACGCAGCAGGCGTCCCAGCCCTTGAGGTAGCCGTCAGCCAGGGGGAATGTGTCCGTCTCCTTGGTTTCCACCCCGGCCGCGCGTGCGATGCCGACCAGTGAGCGGGCCAGTTCAGGCGCGCCGGATTTCTGGCCGTTGACGACGAAGGCGAGTTTGCGGATCGGCTGCATGGTGGCGGTGCGGGCTGGGATAAGGCAGGGTGGCTCAGGCCGTCGCTTTGGCGAGCCCGATCAGGAACTCGCGGTTGCCGTCGGTCCCGGTGAGCGGGGAATCCATCGAGCCGGTCAGGCGGGCACCCGGCAGCTCGCCGAGGGCGAACGCGGTCACGTCGGCGAGCACCCGCCCCTGCACGGCGGGATCGCGAATCACACCCTGGCCTTTGTCGACCTCGGCGCGGCCGGCTTCGAACTGCGGCTTCACCAGGGCGATCAGCCGGCCACCGGGACGCACGCGGGGCCAGACTGCCGGGAGCACGGTGCGGAGCGAAATGAACGACAGGTCCATGACCACGAGGTCGAACTCGGATCGGGGCAGCTGAGTAGCATCGAGGTGACGGGCGTTGATCTGCTCGAGATTGGTCACGCGCGGATCACTGCGCAGCTTGGCGTGAAGCTGGGCGCGCCCGACGTCGACGCAGACCACGTCGGCCGCGCCGGCCTGGAGCGCGCAGTCGGTGAAGCCACCCGTCGAGGCGCCGACATCGAGGACATGCGCGCCGGTGAGATCCTGCGGGAAGCGATCGAGAAAGCCCTGCAGCTTTTCACCGCCGCGGCTGACGAAGCGCGGCGGCTGGTCCACGGCGAGCTCGACGTCGGGCGGGAATTCCTTGCCCGGCTTGTCGAGCCGCTCCGTCCCGCGCCGGACGCGTCCGCTCATGATCAGCGCCTTCGCTTGGGAGCGGGTTTCCGCGAGGCCGCGGGCGACGAGGAGTTCGTCGAGGCGTTGCTTGCCGGTGGACATGACGGGAAGAAAAGGCGGCCGATGCCGCGCGTCGACGCGATAACGTTAGGCGCGGGTATGCCGCAGGCTTTGCCGGCCGGGTGACCAGCAGGTGGTGCGGCCGCCGATTTCCTCGCGGATAAGGGCCTCGCCGGTTCGAGGGCAACGTCCGCCGTCCTCCCAGCGATGGGGAAAGAGCCAGGTCTTGGGCGGGTCGACAAAGGTCTCGCCGATCGTCTTGAGCGCGCGGTCGGCGACCCAGCGGGTCTCACGGTGGACAGCGGCGACCTCGGTGTCGTTGAGTGATCCGGCCGGCCGGCGCGGGTGGATGCCCGCACGCCAGAGAATCTCGTCGGCCATCCAGTTGCCCACGCCAGGGAAGCGCTCCTGCATGAGGAGGACGGCCTTGATCGGGCTCCGGGCTCGTCGGCGGAGAAAGGCGGCGACGGCTTCACGGTTGAACTCGGATGACAGGACCGGCGGCGCGATGTCGCGCCACCAATCAGGCGCCTCCGGCCCGACGGTAAATTGAACGCGTCCAAACATGCGGAAATCCGAGAACACGAGCGCCTGCCCGGCCTGGTCGAGCACGAGGTGATCGGCGGCGCGTGGCGCGTAGCCGGCGGGCTGGACGCTGAGTTCGCCGGTCATGCCCAAGTGAATCCCCAGCCAGATTTCCCCGCTGGCCCGGAAAAGCATCTGCTTGGCGGCGGCCTCCGACGAGAGAAGCGTCGCGCCGGTCAGCTGCCGGGCGATCTGGGCGGGTTCGGTGCCGCGAAAGACGCCCGCTTTGGGATGCAGGCGGACGGCGGTGATGCGCGAACCCAAGCCCGGGTTCCAGCGCTTGCGGATGAATTCAACCTCGGCGAGTTCGGGCATGCCGCGGACAAAAGCTCAGGTCAGCGTTTTCGCAAACGCGGCGAAGTCGGCGAACACCTCAACGCCCGGGATCGCTTTCCGCTGCCAGGTGGCCGCGTCGTACTCGCCGGTGCAGACGCCGGCGGCGCGCGTGCCGGCGTTGAGGCCGGCGCGGACATCGGATTCGCGGTCACCGACCATGATGCACTGGGCCGGGTCGAGTCCGTGCTTCGAGATCATCTCGAGGATGAATCGCGGCGAGGGTTTGCGGTAGAGCGACGGCTGGTCGGGATGCTCGGGCGCGGTGCAGCTGTCGGTGAAGACGTCGGGCCCGAGATTGAGCAGTTCGACCATGCGCGCATTGCAGCGTAGCGCATCCTCGAGCGTGAAGTAGCCGCGACCGACCCCGGACTGGTTGGTGAAGAGAAACAGCCGGTAGCCGAGGGCGCGCGCGCGGATCACGCCGTCACGCACGCCGGGCAGCAATTCGACCTTGGACGGATCGGCGAGGTAAGGGATGTCGACGATCAGGGTCCCGTCGCGATCGAGGAAGAGGGCTTTGCTCAAGGCTTGCGGGCCACGTAGGCGATCAGTTCGGCAGGGGTGACCGTGGCGGTGCCGAGCTTGCCTACGACCACGCCAGCGGCGGCATTGGAGAAATGGGCAGCCGTCTCAAGGTCGGCGCCCGCCGCCATCGCGAGCACGAGACCCGCGATAGAGGTATCGCCGGCGCCGGACACATCGAAGACTTCGCGGGCGGCGGTCGGGATTTGCTTCAGGACATGCCCGTCGCGGCTGAGCAGCATGCCGTCCTCGCTCAGGGTGATGACGAGGTTGCGCACCTCATAGCGCTGGTGGATGCGCTGGCAGATCTCCTCGGCGGGAAAGGGCTCGTGCGACGACAGCTCGACGCCGGCGAGCAGGGCGGCCTCGCGCCGGTTGGGTGTGAGGAGGTCGAGGTCGCGGAAACGCAGCGCGTTCTTCGGCTTGGGATCGAGCGCCACAAGCGTGGACTTGGCGCGGGCCTTGGCGGTGACGGCCGCGACGAGGTCATCAGTGAGCAGCCCCTTGGCGTAGTCGGAGAAGATGATCGCATCGGCCTCCGCAATTTCCGCGGACAGGCGCTTCACCGCCGCCTTGGCGTCCATCCGGTAGGAAGCTGGCGGGCCCTCGCGATCCAGACGGCAGAGCTGCTGGTGTTGGAGGATGACGCGCGTCTTGATGATTGTGGTTCCCGTTCCGGTCGTGCTCACCGGCTTGACGCCGCTGGCCTTGAGGATGCCGCGGATGCGGCGACCGGCCTCATCCTCGCCCATGAAGCCGGCGATGGTGGGCTTGGCGCCGAGCGAGGCGCAGTTGAGCGCCACGTTGGCGGCGCCACCGGGCGTGTAGGTGTCGCGATTGATCTCGACCACCGGGACCGGGGCCTCGGGCGAGATGCGGGTGGCGTCACCCCAGACATAGTGGTCGAGCATGACGTCACCGATGACGAGCACGCGGAGACCGGAAATCTTGTCGAGCAGGGTGCGGATGCGGGCGGGCGAGATGGCCATGAGAGTGTTTAGCGCAGTTCCCAATCGTAGGGGTGGCGGGAGAGCAGGCGCGGACGGCGGGCCGTGACCTGGACGACGTCCTCGATCCGGCAGCCGCCGAGGCCGGGATAATAGAGCCCGGGTTCGACCGTGACGACCGAGCCGAGGGGCAGGGGGCAGTCGAAGGCACTGACTCGCGGTGCCTCGTGGATATCGAGTCCAAGCCCGTGGCCGGTGCCGTGGAAGAAGCCGACCGAGCCCGTGTTGGTGCGTCGTGTCTCGTAACCGCGGGCGGCGAAGACATCGAGGCACTGCTGGTGAACGTTGCGTCCATTCACGCCGGCCCGAATGGCGCCGATCGCGGCTTTTTGTGCGGCGGCGACGGCACTGACCAGAGCTCGCTGGGCATCGCTGGCGCGACCACGCAGATAAGTTCGGGTCATGTCACCGAAGAAGCCGGTGGCGGTGATGCGGGGAAAAATATCGATGATCACCAGTTCACCCGGGCGCAGTGGGCCGGATCCGCGGCAGTGCGGATCGCAGGCCTGGTCGCCTCCGGCGACAATCGTGTCGGCGGCGATGCCGCCGGCCTCCAGGCAGGCGACCTCGATCGCGAAGCGCACGCGCTCGCTGGTCAGCGGTTTGCCGTCAAGGATGAGCTGACGTCCGCGCGGCCGGCTCCGGCGGAGCAACCGTTCCGCCGCGGTGAAGCCGGCTGACGCGCAGCGATTGCCCGCACGAATGGCTGCGGCCTCGGCGTCGGACTTGATCACGCGCTGGGGAAAAACCGCGCCCTCGATCACATTGATCGTCAGGCCGGCGGCGCGCAGCCGATCCATCAGGCCGGCCGGGAAGTCCTCGGGCACCTGGAAGCGCTTGATCTTGAAATCGTGGGCGAGCAGCGGGATCACCTCGGCCGGACCAACCTTTGCCTTGGGATTCGCGGCGCGCAGCCGCTCGGTGAAGATTTCCAGGCGGAGCACCGCGTCGAAATCCGATTCCTTGAGCGCCCGCCCGTATTCGAGCGCGTTGAGGACGCCGATTTTGCGGCCGCCCGTCTCAATGGCGATGAACGGATCGTGCACCTCAAAGCCTGCGAAATAGCGCAGATCGGCGCTGCGGTGGGTATCGGTGTAGAGGAGCAGGGCGGGCTTGGCCACGGGAACAGGGTTGAGTTGTCGGAACGGGCCGATTACCCACGCTCTCTGTGAAAAACGCAAATCCGGTTTCGTGGCTAGGTCGCTGGGTCCTGATGTTGGCGGTTGCGCTGGCGCTGACCGGTTGCGGTCAGGCCCAGCCGGAGGCCGCTGCGGCACCCAAGACGGTGGCGGACTATTTCCCGGTGAAACTGGGTGACAAGACGGTGCAGCTGCAGTTTGCGGTGACCAACCTGGAGATGCAGCGCGGGCTGATGGAGCGCCGCGACCTGAAGCCTGAACAGGGCATGATTTTCGTCTACCCACAGGGCCAGTCTCTCAGCTTCTGGATGCGCAACACGCCCACGCCACTTGATATCGGGTTCTTTACCGCAGACGGTGAACTCAAGGAAATCTACCCGCTGCATCCCTTTGACGAGACGTCAGTCTCTTCCCGCCGCAAGGACTTGCAGTTTGCGGTCGAGATGAACCAAGGCTGGTTCAAGGCCAACAGCGTGAAACCGGGCGACAAGATCGACCTCGCGGCGATCGCGGCGGCGCTCAAGGCCCGCGGCCTCCCGCCGCGCGCGTTTGGTCTTCCCAATTAAGCGGCCTCAGGGCGGCGTGCGGCTCGCGGTACCGTCCGGCAGGATGAACCACTCCGCCTGCGTGCGCACCAGTTCGTGGTAGCGTTCGCGGACCCCGGGTTGGGTGTCGAAGAAGGGCGGACCGGGCATGAAGTAGCGACGGCCGCTTTTCCAAGCCGGCATCGCCGCCTCGACCGGGCCGGCGATGGGTCCGGTTCCGGGGAGATTGGCGATCGTCCGGGTAAGTTCGCCCTCCCGGTCGGCAAACGCGCGGCTCTCAAACGTTGGCATGAACACCATGGCCGCGTGGGCACCCACCAGCAAGGCGGCCACCCCGCCGAGCAGGGCAATGCTGCGATCGGAGCTGCCTGATGCTGATTCGCGCGGCGCGCAAAGCAGGGCGAGCAGCGGGACGGCGGCGGTGAACTGGATGATGTAGGTCACGACCGTGATCGTGACATGCGTGCTGATCAGCAACCACGCCACGGACACCCCGAGGGCGAGCGCGAAACGGCGCGTGGGGCGGAGCAAAACGAAATAAACCAGCGGTGCGCCCAAGTACCACAGGAGGTAGGGATTGCCGAAGGTGCTGAACCGGGCCCGCAGGTCGGCCAGGTGCTTGAAGGGGCTGAAGTTCAAGCGGTCCGAGTCAGGATGGCGGCTGGCTTCGGTGATGGTCGCTGAGTTGAGCGGGAACTGTTCCTTCCAGGCTTCCCAGTGGGGAAGCACGAGCACGGCGGCGAGCGCCATGACGCAAAGGATGCCGCCCAAGGTCCACCAGCCGATCGAACGGAACGTGGTCGCGGTTGACGCCGACTCGTGGCGAGGGGGAATGAAGAACAGCGGAAGAATCGCGCAGCCCGCGAACATGGGGTGATTCCACCCGGCAAGCGCGGCCGCGACCCCGCCGCCGAGCAAAAGAAGGCGACGCCGGGATCCGGTTTTACTCTGACTTAGAAGGCACAACGCGCAGCTGAGGTAGACGCCCAGCGCGGACAGTGTCTCCGGCCGGGCGATTCGCGCGGAATAAAGCAGGAAGGGGCAGCTGAGCAGGAGCAGCAGGATGCTGATAACGTGCAGGGACTGCAGGCCCTGACGCACGGCAAGAAAACCGAGGACGAGGGCGCAGCCCAAGAAGGCGAGCGAGGCCGGGATGCGCATCGCGAATCGGGAAACACCGAAGAGCTTGAATGAGATATAGGACAGGTAGGGGTACAGCTGCGGGTTGGCTGCAAAGCGCGTGTCGGTGGGCACAATGCCGTCCGGCTGGGAATCGAGCCGGTAGGTCCCGTTTTTCAGCAGGCTGATCGCGAGCGAATTGTACGCGATCTCGTCGTAGTTGGCATACGACTGCGGAATCGGGTCGCGCAGTGCGAACAGGATGATGACCGAAGCCAGCGCGACGAGCAGCCAGGCGGAGGCGCGGTTCAGGAATGCGATCATCAGGGGTCAACGTGAAGACCGTCGCCACCCTGACAAGCCGTCAGCTGGTCGGGAATTACGTAGGTTCCAAGGAACTACGTCATTCCAAGTGCACCGGCTCCGCGCGTGAAGGAGCACGTTCGCGGCGGCGGGCAACTGTCAGTGGATTTACTCCATGCGACCGCGGCGGGCGTCCTTGCCCTTCGCCTCGTCGGTCGGAATCTCGTTGTCCGTCTTGAGCATCAGGACCGGGGTCTTGGTCTTTACCCAGAGATCGGCTTCCTTGAAGTGCTTGGCGGGAACGTTCTCCAGCGCCTCGCCGATGGTCTTCACCGGCAGCAGGCGGCCCTTCTTCGTCGTGTTGAACTCGTAGGACGCGCGGTGGATGCGCTCGATGGCGGTGGCGACGCTCTCGTTCTCGGGGAGCTGCAGCACCCAGCCGACGAAATCGTGGTCCGGCAGGTCGCCATTGGGGTCGGAAATGACGATCGCGAACTGCTTCTTCACCGCCGGTGGCTTTTCCTCATCGGCCTCGGGTTGCACGAGCAGATTCATGTCCTCGACGATCTGGCGCAGCACGGCCGGCGGGATCTCGTTTTTCTTCAGGATTTCGGCAACCTTGTTGACGTCGATTTTCGGCATGGAGTTCGGGCGGTTTTGGAACCACGAATGGACACGAATGAATCCGAATGTAAAGGGTGCTGAAGCCCAGCGGCAGGACGAGCGCTTCGATGTGGTCGATGCGAACGACGTGGTCGTGGGCCAGGCGACCCGGGGCGAGGTCCACGCCCGAGGGCTGTGGCACCGGGCGGTTCATGTGCTCGTTTACAACCGGGCCGGGCAGGTTTTTCTCCAGAAGCGCTCCATGGCCAAGGACACGTGCCCGGGTTGCTGGGCGTCCTCCTGTTCCGGACATGTGGATTCGGGCGAGGACTACGACTTTGCGGCGCAGCGCGAACTGGCGGAGGAAATCGGGGTCGTGGTCGCCGCGCCGCCCGCCCGCTGGTTTCGGATGGAACCCTGCGAGGATACGGGCTGGGAGTTTGTCTGGGTGTATCGCATGACGGGCGAAGGTCCCTTTGTGCTCAATCCGGCGGAGGTCGAGCGCGGCCAATGGCTGGCTCCGGCCGAGATCACGGCGGCCATCGCCGAGCGTCCGGCGGAATTCGCCCCGGCGTTCCGACTGCTCTGGACCCGGGCGCTGGCCCTTGCGGGACAGGTTTAGCCCGGGGCGTTGACCCCGGTCCGGGCTCAACCAGCCCGGCTGCATCCAACCGCAACCCGCTCAACGGTCGCGCAACGCCTTGATCGCAGCGAACTGCTTGGGCGAGATCAGCCGGCGCGGGACGCGGGTCTCGGCCTCCTTGAGCATCTTGTCCCAATCCTCCTCGGTGGGCACGTGCGGCTCCCAGGAGGTGTTATGGCCCTGCTTGCGCTCCCACACGATGTTTCCGCCGTGGATGGTCGCGATGATCTGGAACTTGCCCAGTTCAGGATCCTTTTTCCACCAGCCGATTTCCATGCTCATGCGTGGGCAGACCCTAGCGAAGCCGGGCGGCCCGCCGCCAGAGGAATCTCTGCCACCACCTTGCCGGGGTGAAAGTGTCCGTCTCGTTCCACCACTTTGCGCACGGTCAGCTGTGAGCCAACGAGGTCAACCAGCAGGGCGCCCCGGGGCGGTCCGAAGGCGCCGGTGTTGATGACGACGCGCCCACAGGGGCGGGTCCAGACGCCGGGGTTGTGGATATGCCCGGTGATCACGACGCGCGCGGATGGCCGCTGGGCGGCGGCGAGGTCGGCCGCCAGGCGCGGCGTATCCCGCCAGGCCCGCAGCATCGCCAGGATTTTGTGGGGCGGGAACAGGGTGATGCGCAGGCGATTCAGACGGGCCAGCGGGGACGTGGCCCGCTGGTCGAACTCACGCGGCAGGTGGAGGCACGCCGCGCGGTGCACCCGCAGGCGCGCGGCGACTGTGTGGCGTTCGTCCTCAGGGGTGGCGGCCAGTCCGCGATCAATGCGCCGGATCAGTTCCTCGCGCAGCGTGCTCCACGGCGTCGCTTCGGGAAACAGGACGTCGCCGTGGGTCACCCAGATCTGGCCGTCGGCAAGCAAAAGCTCGTGCTGTTCGCTGATGGCTGGGTCGTGATTGCCGGTGAGAATCGTCACCCGGGGCACGCTCGCCCGGAAGAATGCCAGTAGCCGGGCGAGCTCCTCCGCCGGAAGATCCCGCTCGGTGTCACAGGTATCTCCATTCAACACGAGGTGATCGACCCCGTGAAACAGCGGCGTCAGTTGTGCGGCCCGACGGACGCGGCTGTCCGCATCGAAGAGATGCAGATCGGAAAGGACGCGGAGCACGCAGACGGGCGGGCCGCTCAGCGACCGAAGGGCAGCGAGCCCTTGAGGGCGCCCTTCATCATGTCGCGCATTCCGCCACCCATCTCGAAGCGCTCATAGCCCTCGGGCGCGGTGAACACGCTGTCCGGCAGGGATTGCTTCTCCACCGAGGTGACATCGAGGCGGAACTGCTCGCGGCCGCGGGCGTTCTTGCCGATGACCCGCAGGGGAAAGAAACCCTTCTCGACGAGCTCGGCTTCCCACGCGTTGCGCGGGGCGGGCTTCATCGGATTGGTGGCACCCATGCCGGCGAACATGCCAATGCCCTCGGCGGCCCAGATTTCCGTGACGGTGTCCTTGTCGCGGGTGATGTACTTGGTGCAGGTGTAGCCGAGGATCACCTCGGTCTCGCTGGTCTTCTCCAGCGGGGAAACATTTTCCGCGGCGGACTTGGCCGTGTCGGTGACATCCTGCATCGGCATGACCATGTACATTTTCTCGGACGGCATCAGCATGATCATCTCCTTCTTCGCGAAGTTCATGATGCTGGAGGCTGACTCGCCTTTGTCCGCCTTGATGTCGACGCGGATCAGGTCCTTCTTCATCGCGTAGCTCATCGCCACGGGTTTGGAGGAACCGTCCTTGACCGTCATGGCGACGCGGCCTTCAAAGGCCTGGGCGGAAAGGGAGGCGGTGGCGGCGGTGAGGCCGGCCAGAAGGAAGAGGATGCGGGTAATCATGGTGGACAACGCAAACAATCCACAGGCCGGCGTGCAAGCGTTCGGCACTTGCCTCAGGGAAACCCGCAGACTGGAGTGCGCGCATGGCAGTCCTTGGAATTCTCCCGGTCGTGCAGTCCCAGCTCGCGCATGAAACGCAGTTCGCCGCGGCGTTTGCGTACCTCGCGCAGGCGCTCAAGCCGGGCAGCCCGGAGCACACCCGCATCCTGGCGGTGAAGACCGGCGCCACCGAGCGTATCGAGCTGACGGGCGGGGCTTTTGCCTTGGAGCAGGCCTATGTTTCCAAGCCACGCGCCGAGGGCAAATATGAGTCCCACCGCAAGTACATCGACCTGCAGGCCATCTTGGCGGGCGAGGAGTGGATGGAGTTCACGCATGTCAGTCGACTTGTGCTGAAGGACGATTTTTCGGCCGAGCGGGACGTGCTTTTTTACCAGGATTTGACGGCGGGTTCGCGCCTGCGGGTCGGGCCGGGCGAGGTCGCGGTGTTCTTTCCGGCCGATGCGCACATGCCGTCGCTGGCGATCGCGGCTCCTGCGCTGGTGTACAAGACGGTGGTGAAGGTGCCGGTGCGCGCGTGAACTACCGTCATCAGTTTCACGCCGGCAACTTTGCCGATGTCCTGAAGCATGCGCTGCTTGTCCCGCTTCTGCGCGGGATGCAGCGCAAGGACAAGGGCTTCCTCTACCTCGACACGCACGCGGGCCGCGGTCGCTATGACCTCGCGTCGGCCGCGCGCGGCGATTCGCTTGAGCGCACGCCGGAGTGGCCGGCGGGGGTGGGGCGGTTGTGGGCGCGCTCCGATCTGCCCGCGCCTGTCGCCGACTACCTCGCGCTGGTGAAGGATTTTGACCGGCGCAATCGCACGGCGGCCGAGGCGTCGGATGTCTCCGCTCCGCGCTTTTATCCGGGTTCGCCCTGGCTGGCCCAGGCCGTCGCCCGGCCGCAGGACCGGCTCGCGCTCTGCGAAAAGCATCCGGAGGAGCACGCCGCGTTGCGGAGCGAACTCGATTTCGAGGTGCGTGCCACGATTCAGGCGATTGACGGCTACACCGCGGTGAAGGCGATGCTGCCGCCGCCGGAGAAGCGCGCCTTTGTCCTCATCGATCCGCCGTTCGAGGATACGCGGGAGTATGCCTTCATCATCGGCGCTCTCCGCGAAGGCCTGCGCCGCCTGCCGGGCGGGACGTTTGCCGTCTGGTACCCGCTGACGGAGCGCGCGCGGGTCGACGCCTTTTTTGCCGAGCTCGTGGCGCTGCAGCCGCCGCCGACCTGGTCGGCCGAGCTGACCGTGGTCGGGCCGACGTCACCGGTGAAGATGAAGGGCTGCGGCCTTGTCGTGATCAACCCGCCCTGGCAGATCGACCGTGAGCTGTCACCGATGCTGCCGTGGCTCGCTTCGGTGCTGGCGCAGAGCCCGGGCGGAATGGCGGATCTGCGGTGGCTGGTGCCGGAATGAGCGCGGACTGCGCCGCGCTCGTTCCGCATTCCAATCACCTGGACCTGACGCAGGCTCTGTCGGACTAGAGCTTGAAGGGCTTCGCGAGCAGTTGCTGCGTGAGGAACGCGGCCTGCGCTGTCGCCAGCTCCTTGATACCCTTTTGGCCGAGGGCGATCAGGCTCTGAAGCTGGTCGTGGGTGAAGGTGGCTTCCTCGCCGCTGCCCTGGACTTCGACGAACTGGCCGCGGCCGGTCATGACGACGTTGAAGTCGACCTCGGCGTCCTTGTCCTCGACATAGGCGAGGTCGAGCAGGTCCTTGCCGCCGCACACGCCGACGCTGACGGCCGCGACGGAGTCGGTGAGGGGATTCTCGGCGATCTTCTTCGCGTCGAGCAGAGTCTGCACGGCGAGGCGCGCCGCGAGGTAGGCGCCGGTGATCGACGCGGTGCGGGTGCCGCCGTCGGCCTGGAGGACGTCGCAGTCGACCCAGAGCGTGTTCTGCCCGAGCTTCTGCAAGTCGATGATGGCGCGAAGCGAGCGGCCGATCAGGCGCTGGATTTCGACCGTCCGGCCGTCGATGCGACCCTTGCTGATGTCACGGGGCTTCCGGTCGTGGGTCGAGTAGGGGAGCATCGAATACTCCGCGGTCAGCCAGCCGCCCGGGACCTTCTGCTGCTTCATCCATGTCGGCACATTGGGCTCGATGGTGGCGGCGCAGATGACACGCGTGTTGCCAAAAGAGACGAGAACCGAGCCGGTCGCGTGAGGCGCGATATCAGCCTGGAAAGTGACGGGACGCAGCTGGTCGGCACGGCGACCGTCGGCGCGGGAGGATTGGGTCATGGTAAAATCAGGCTTCCTCGCGGTCGTCCGCGAGGCGGGTCGTCCGCGGCACCTCGGCCTGCATCTGCGACATGTAGGCGATGAGGCGGTCGTTGAATTCCTTGGCGGGATCGTGGCCCATCTTCTTGAGTGCCTGGGTCAGGGCGGCGACTTCGACGAGGCGGGCCATGTCTCGGCCGGGACGGACATAGAGTTCGATGTGAGGGATCTTCATCCCGAGGACCTCGTAATAGTTTTCCTCCAGGCCGGTGCGTTCCTCGACCACATCCGGAGTCCATTCGCAGAGCGAGATCACGAGATCGATGCGCTTGTCGAGGCGCACACTCTTTACGCCGAACATCTCCGCGATGTTGATGATGCCGATGCCGCGGCACTCCATGTAGCCGCGATTCAGGGGCCGGCTGTTGGCGTTGAGTTCGCGGCCGTCGACCAGAGTGAGGACGGTGAGATCGTCAGCCACCAGCGAGTGGCCACGCTCGATCAAGGCGAGCGCACATTCACTTTTACCGACACCCGAGGAGCCGCGGAGCATCACGCCGATGCCCTTGATGTCGAGGGTGGTGGCGTGCTCGGTCGCGGTGGGCGCGAACTCGCGGTCGACGCAGACGGTCGCGAGGTTGACCCAGTTCATCGTGATCATGGGCGTGCGAAGGATCGGCAGCTTGCGCTCCTCGGCGACGACCAGCATCGGGTGGGTCGGATTGAAATTGCGCGTGAGGACGACGCACGGGATGCCGCGGTCGACCATCTGGTTGAAGATGTCGATCTGCTGCCGCTGATTGAGCGACTTGAGGTAGGTCATCTCGGCCGCGCCGAGGACCTGAATGCGCTTGTTCGCGAAGTACTTGAAGAAACCGGTCAGGGCCAGGGCTGGCCGGTTGATCGAGCCCTCCTTGATCAGTCGGTGGAGGCCGGCTTCGCCTGTGACCACCTCAAGGGCGAGCTTGTCACGGTAGGTCTCGACGAAATGGGCGACGGTGATGCCGTTGATGACTTTGGGCATGGCAGGGGCGGTTCAGGCGAGAATCGGGGAAAAATCCGGGAGAAGGGAGCAAATTTTCGACGCGGCCGGCGATTTCGTGCGCAAGGGAGTCGCGGTTCGGATTTATCATCCTGCGGATCTGCGTGAATCTTGCACCGGTCGCTGGAAAAGCGTCAGCGCCTACAGCGGATGTTCGATGCGGTCTCGTCACTTCTCCGTCAGCCGGTGGCAATCATCGCGGGCATCGATCGGAGGGTCGATCAGGGTAACACGATGACCACCGGCATGCGCGACCTCGTCGGCACGGTCGTGGCGCGCACGATGAGCCGGACGCACAGGAGGCAGTTGATCCTGCGGCACAAGCGGGATCGGTGTAGCCGGGGTCGTTGACACCGGTCCGGGCGATGGGAGCGAAAAGTCGATCCCCGGGGGGGCAGCGACCCCGGCTACATCCCGTGCGTTGCGGCGGTGAGTTTTCCTTCGCGAGCGCCAAACACGACGTGATCCATCGAAAGCCGGCCGGCGCCGCTCACGGTGATCACGCCGAGGAGGAAGAGCACGAGGGCGGAGAGTTCGAGGGATTGACCGAGCGCGAACAGGCCGTCCTGGCGATGAACGAAGAAGACCGCACCGACCAGGATCGGGATCTGGATGGCGGCCGCGATGCGGGTGAGAAAGCCGACTGTGAGCATGAGCCCCCCGATGAAGTGGGCGAGGGTCACGTAGTGCAGCACCGTGCCCGTGAACAGCCACGACTGGCCGCTGCGTTCGAGCAAGTTGACGAAGAAGCCAGTCGACGTGTTGGTGACGAGGAGCAGGCCCCGCGCAAAGAGCGCGAGACCGATGTAGATGCGGACGCAATCGAGCCAGAGTTCGCGGCGCGATTCCGCCCACGCGATGAGCTTTTGCATGGCAGCCTCCTGATTTGGGGTTGAGGGTGCGCCGCCGCGCAAAACTACCCTGCGTTGCGGCGATGCCAAAGGATAGCCGGAGCAGGCCCCTGCCGTCAACCCACTGTCATGCCCCATGCTAACTTCGTTAGCATTCTCTTTATCGTTCTCGTTCTCGATCCGGGAGAACGATTAAGAGAACAAGGAACGAGAACGACCCCGCAGTTGAGGCCGCGGGAGGCTACATGTTGAAGTCCTTGCCGAGGTAGAACTCGCGGGCCTCGCGGTCGTTGATCAGGAAGTCGCCGGTGCCCTCCTTGAAGACCTTGCCTTCGCGGATGAGGTAGGCGCGGTCGACGATGCGAAGGGTTTCGCGGACGTTGTGATCGGTGATGATCACGCCGATGCCGCGGGCCTTGAGGGAGAGGACGATACGCTGGACCTCTGCGACCGAGATCGGATCGATCGCGGCGAAGGGTTCGTCGAGGAGCAGGAACTTCGGCTCGGTCACGAGGGCGCGCGCGATCTCGAGACGACGGCGTTCGCCGCCCGAAAGGGTATAGGCTTTCTGCTTCGCGACGTGCACCAGGTTCAACTCCTCGAGGTGGCGGCGAACGCGCGCCGGGCGATCGCGGCGCGGGATGCCGATCGTCTCGACGATCGCGAGGATGTTCTCCTCGACCGTGAGCTTGCGGAAAATGGACGCCTCCTGCGGCAGGTAGCCGATGCCGAGGCGGGCGCGCTCATGCATGCGGAGGTGAGTGGCATCACGACCGTTGATTACCACCCGGCCGCCTGTGACCGGGATCAGGCCGACGACCATGTAGAATGTGGTCGTCTTGCCGGCGCCGTTGGGGCCGAGAAAGCCGACCACCTCGCCGGCGGACACATGGATGTCGACGCCGTTGACGACCGTGCGGGTACCGAAGGTCTTGACCAGGCCGAAGGTCTGGATCGTGGCCGTGGAGGCCTTGACGGGCGAGTCGCTCATGGGGCGGGAGTCGCGGGGGTGGCGGCGTCCTTGGCGTTGGCGCCGAGGTCCTTGATCTCGGGTCCTTCAAATTTCGGCTTCTCGACAATGACCTGACGCTGGCCGCGCAAAAGGGTGATGGTTTCGCCGGCCCCGACGTAATCGATGCTCTTGTCGATCAGCACGGGTTCGCCCGTGAGGACAACCTTCTCCTCCAGCGGCAGCACCTCGGCGCGTCCGCAGGTCGCCTCGCGCTGGTCCTGGACGATCCGCACGTTGCCGGTTGCGAGCAGGTACTTGAAGCGTTCCAGGGTGCCGACGGCGGCATCCTTCTCGCCCACGCGGGTGGCAATGATCTCCAGCCGGTCGCAGGCGATGCGAAGATTGGTTCCGGTGAGGACGACGTTACCGGTGCAGATGACGCGCGTTTCCGTGTCCGTGCTGGTCATGTCCATGAGGTCTGCCTCCAGCGTCGTGCGTTGGGGCACGGGAGCGGGCGTGGCTGCATGGAGACCGAGCAGGGTCGCCAGACCGACGACGAGAAAAAGGATGCGAGGGAAGTTCATTTGAGAAGAAGGGGGAGTTCGGCGCGAAAAACGACGCGCGCCTTGCGCTGGATCACGATGCGGCGGGCGTTGTGCTCGTAGCGCCAGGTCTCGCCGGTCACCTCGATGTCATCACGGACGAAGCGGACGGTATCAGTCCCTTCGATGATGCTCGTCGTGGTATCGACGGTGGCCGCCTTGCTGAGGAGCACGGATTCGACTCGGTTGGAGGCGTCGCCCGCGAACATGGTGACGGTCATGTCGGTGAACGCGGGTTGCCGGGGATTGGTAAGGATCGCCTCGTTCCCGCGCACCAGCAGCGTGCGATTGCCGGCCTCGTTAAAGAACGGGAGGGAGAAATTCTTGACCGGGGCCGGGGCGCTGATCTGGGGCGTCTGGCCCAGCAGCGTCACGGCGGCAGCGGCGGTGAGAAAAAGGCAGGCAGCGGTCTTCACGTTGGCGACGTTTGACCCCGGTGAGTCAGGATATGTTCACACACTTCGCGCACGGCACCATGTCCGGCCCTCCGGGTGGTGATGCAGTCGGCGGCCTCAAGGGCCGCGGGCATGGCATCAGGCACACTGACGCCAATCCCGGCCCAGCTGATCGCGGAGGCGTCGATGTCATCGTCGCCCATGTAGACGCAGGCGGAGGCCTCAAGGCCGAGAGTCGTGGCGAGTTCACGCAGGGCGACCAGCTTGTCGGTGCGGCCTTGGATGACGTGTGGGATGCGCAGCTCATTCGCCCGCACGGTGGTGGCGCCCGAGGCGCGTCCGCTGATCCACGCCACGGGAATTCCGGCCTGCCGCAGACGGACGAGGCCCATGCCGTCGAGAATGGAGAAGACCTTGGTCTCCGTGCCGTCGGACGAGATGTGGATGGTCCCGTCGGTCAGGATCCCGTCGACGTCCATGGCGAAGAGCCGCACCGCCGCCCAGGCGGACGGCGGGATTGCAGATTTCGGACTGCGGATTGCGGATTGAGCGCTGCTCACGGGTGTTAGTGGGAGGAACGGGTAGATTGCTTAATTCCGAATTCCGAAATCCGCAGTCCGCAATAGAATCATCCGATCCACGCCGCGATGGACTCGATCAGTTTTTCCTTCGTCGGGCGGAAGGCGTGTTCGAGTTCGGGGGCGAAGGGCACGGGGAGATCGAGCGAGCCGATGCGCAGCGGCGGAGCCTCGAGCGAGAAGAAGTGTTCCTCGGTCAGGCGGGCGACGAGCTCGGCGCCGAAGCCGTGCGTGCGGCGACCTTCGTGCAGCACGATCAAACGGTGCGTGCGGTCAAGCGAGGCCTTGATCGCGTCGAGGCGAAGCGGCGAGAGGGCGCGCAGGTCGAAGAGGTCGAAGGTGTGGCCGTACTCGGTCTCGAAATAGGCGGCGGCGTCCTCGGCGAGGTGAACCATGTCGCCGTAGGTCACAAAGGTGGCGTAGTCACCTGCGCGGACGTGGCGCGGTTGCCAGACCTCGCGGTAAGCAGGGTCCCATGTCACGGTGTGCTTGCCGCGGCGGTAGAGGGCCTTGTGCTCGAAGAGCACGACGGGATTATCGTCTTCGTAGGCCGCGAGCAGGGCGTTGAACGCATCCTGGGGCGTCGACGGGTAGAGTGCCTTGAGGCCGGGCATCGCCAGGAGGAAGGAGTCGAGTTCCTGCGAGTGGAAGGAGCCGAAGGTCAGGCCGCCACCCGTGGGCAGACGGAAGACGACCGGAACCTTGGCGCCGGAGCGGAAGTAGTACGTCGCGGCGTTGAGGGTGATCTGGGTCGCCGCCTCGGTGACGAAGTCGGAGAACTGGAATTCCTCGATCGCGCGGTGACCGTTGAGAGCGAGCCCGACCGCGTAGCCGGTGCAGGCGCTTTCCGCGAGCGGGGTGTTGAACACACGGCTACGACCGAACGCGGCGAGCAGGCCGTCGGTGACCTTGAAGGCACCGCCGTAGACGCCAATGTCCTGGCCGAGCACGACGGATTCGGGACGTTCGGTCAGGATCTTGCGGAGACCGAGGTTGAGGGCCTGGGCCATCGTGACGGGCTCGGGTTTCGCTGCGCTGGTGGTCGGTTTCCACGGCAGGGGCGGAACCTCGGGTGAGAACACGCCCTCGAGGATGCTGGCGGGATCGGGCCGCGGTACGGCAAGCGAGGCCTGCACGCAGGCTTCAAGAAACGCGCCGAGCTCGGCGTCGGTCTGTTCGACCTGGGGGCCGTGTCCGGCCGCGACCAGGCGGGCACGGAGCTTGGGCAGGGGATCGGCGGCGAAGAAGGCGTCGCTTTCACCGGGCTTGAGGTAGTCGCCCGTGTCGTACGCGGCGTGGCCGCGCAGGCGGAGCGTATGGGCCTCGATCAGCATCGGCCGCGAGGTGCGGCGGACGGTGTCGATCGCGTCGGCGAAGGCGCGCGTCGTGGCCTCGGCGTCGATCGTGCAGTCAATCGAGCGTCCCTCGATGCCGTAGCCGGCGGCGCGGCGCCAGAGCTCGGTGCCGGCGGCAAACTGCTCGGAGACCGGCGTGGAGTAGGCGTAGCGATTGTTCTCGATGACAAACAGGATGGGCAGTGAGAGGAGTGAGGCGAGGTTGAGCGACTCGTGGATGTCGCCCGTGCTCGAGCCGCCGTCGCCGTAGAAGCAGAAGCCGACGGACGCGTGCCCCAGTCGGCGTTGCGAGTCCGTCATGCCCACGACGTTCGCGAGCATCGCGCCGAGGTGACTGATCATCGGCAGCGAGCGGTTGGCCGGATCGCCGTGGTGAATGTTACCCTCGCGCGCCTTGGTCGGGCTGGCGGCGTTGGCGAAGTACTGGTTCAGGTGGTCGCAGAGGTGACCGCTCCAGAGCAGGTGTCCGCCAAACCCGCGGTGGGAAAATGAGATCACGTCGATCGCCTTGTCGGCGAGGAGCGTGAGGGGAACGATCAGGCCCTCGTTGCCCTGGCCGCCGGTCACGGTGCCCTTGATCAGACCCTGGCGAAACAGATCGAGGATGCGATTGTCCGCGCTGCGGGCGATTTGCATCCAGGCGTAGACGCGGAGGAGTGCGTCGCCGGGATTCTGGTCCAGGTTGGCGACGCGAAGATCGCGCTGGGCGAGGATTGCCGGGAGAGGAGGGAAGGCCATGTCCAAGCCCCGACGTTGGGGTCGGGGACAGGCGCGGGCAAGCGATAGATTCAGGCCCTCCGCCAACGAGTCATGTTGCTGTCGGCGCGGGGCTGGTCCGGGATCGTATCCCCTTTGGCTCAAACCCGGGGTCAGCGACCCCGGCTACACGGTCAGGCTAGCGCCGGGCTTGAGGACCTGGACCTGGTGCCCGCGCTTTGCAGCGGCGGCGGCGAAGGCGGCGGCGTCCTGCGCGATCGGCGGCCAGGTGTTGAAATGCATCGGGACGGCGACCTTGGGCTTGAGGAAATCGAGGGCGTCGAGCGCGTCCTCCGGCCCCATGGTGTAGTTGTCGCCGATCGGCAGGATCGCGAGGTCGAGGCCGGCGCGGCCGATCAGCTGCATGTCCATGAACAGCGCGGTGTCGCCCGCGTGATAGATGCGCTTTCCCTCGGCCTCGATCACGATGCCGCAGGGCGAACCCATGTAGATCGGGTTCAGGCCGGCATTGAGGCTCGAGCTGTGGTGGGCGATCGTGAGCTTGACCCGGCCGAAGGGGAAAGTGAACCCACCGCCCGGATTCAGGCCGTGGAACTTCGTTCCCTTGGCGCCAAAGTACTCGGCGATCTCGAAATTGGCGACGACGGTGGCGTCATTGGCCTTGGCGATCTCGAAGACATCGCAGGTGTGATCCTCGTGGCCGTGGGTGACGAGGACATGGTCGACCTTGACGTCCTTGGCCGCGATGGCGGCGTCGGGATTGTCGGTCAGAAAAGGGTCGATGATCAGGCGGTGGGTGCCGGTCTCGATCAGGAAGCAGGAGTGTCCGTAGAAGGTGATTTTCATGCGGCGATGGGCTTGGTGATGGAATCGATGCGACGAAGAATTTCGGGCGTCAGGCGCGGGACGATCTCGAGCGCGCCAAAGTTCTCGGTCAGCTGCTCGGGCCGCGTGGCGCCGAGGATGACGGTGCTGACGTGCGGATTGCGCGCACACCACGCAAGCGCGAGGCGGGGCAGCGTGGTGTCGAGTTCCTTGGCGATCGTCGCGAGCTGCTTGACGGCGGCGAAGCGCTTGGGGGCGTCGGCGCCGAGGACCATGCCCTTGAGCCACTCCATGCCGGGCATATCGAGACGGGAGTCTTTCGGGATGCCGTCGTTGTACTTGCCCGTGAGCAGACCGCTGGCGAGCGGCGACCAGACGGTCGTGCCGAGGCCGCGCGATTTGCAAAGCGGAGCGAGGTTTTGTTCCACGCGAGAGCGGTGGAAAAGGTTGTACTGCGGCTGCTCCATCTGCGGCGCGTGCAGGCCGAGTCGGTCGCAGGCTTCGTAGGCGGCCTTGAGCTGGTCGGCGTTCCACTCGCTGGTGCCCCAGTAGAGAATCTTGCCCTGCACGATGAGGTCATGCATTGCGCGGCAGGTTTCCTCCACAGGCGTCTCGGCGTCGGGACGGTGGCAGAAGTAGAGATCGAGGTAGTCGACCTGCAGGCGCCGGAGCGCGTCGTGACAGGCCTCGTGGAGGTGCTTGCGGGAGAGGCCGGTCTGGTTGGGCTTCTCGTCCTCCCAGCCGAAGTAGGCCTTGCTCGAAACGACGTAGCTGCTGCGCCGCCATCCGCTGCGCTTGAGAATGTCGCCCATCACGAGCTCGGCCTTGCCGTCGGCGTAGACCTCGGCGTTGTCGAAGAAATTCACGCCCGCGTCGTAGGCGGTGTGCATGAGCTTCTCGGCGACGGGATCGCCGATCTGCTTGCCGAAGGTCACCCAAGCGCCGAACGAGAGCGCGCTGACTTTGAGGCCCGAGCTGCCGAGCCGGCGGTATTCCATGGTCATACCGCCGACGATGGACAGCCGGACCGCAAAGTCCAACGACGACTTAATTTTGCCGCGTGGGCGGGCGGGCAAGAAACGCCGCCGCGGCGGCGAGATCACCCGATGTCAGGCCGTGGCCCGCCGGGGCGAGATGCGACGTGACGGTGGCGCCGCCCGCCTGCAGTAGCCCGGCGAGAATCGTCGGATGGTGGGAGGGCACGATCGGATCCTGACGCCCGTTGGCGAGCAGCACGCGTCGACCGGCGAGCGAGCCGGCGCCCGCGGGTTGGTCGAGGACGACCATCGCGCGGAGCAGCACGGCGTCACCGAGGGCCTCCGGTCGCAGGAGCAGGAGGGAGGCAGCGATGTTGGCCCCGTTGGAGAAGCCGATTGCGGTCAGCCGCCGCGGATCGAAACCGTACTGCTTTCCTGCAGCCAGGATGAAATCGGCGAGGGCGTGCGTGCGCTTCCGGACATCCTCGAGGTCGAAGACGCCCTCGGCGAAACGCCGGAAGAAGCGGGGCGCGCCGTGTTCGAGGACATCGCCGCGGGGACTGAGGATCGCGGATCCGGGCGAGAGCTGACGGGCGAGCGGAACCAGATCGTTCTCGTCCCCGCCCGTGCCGTGGAGGAGCAGCAGGGGAGGAGCGGAGGGATCGGTGCCGGGGTGGTGGATGTGTTGGTAGGAGAGGGACATGGCGGGAGTTGGTTGGGTCGTTCTCGATCCGGTGGATTCTTCAATCCGAGAACGATAACGAGGAACGAGAACGATTGATTCAGCCGAGCTTCGGCAGCGCGGCCTCGATCTCGGCGCGGTGCGATTCGTACTGCGGAGGCAGACGCAGCGTGGTGCCGAGTTGTTCAACGGTTTCGTCGGTGGCGAAGCCGGGCGTGTCCGTGGCAATCTCGAAGAGGATGCCGGCGGGCTCGCGGTAGTAGATGGAGTGGAAGTAACTCCGGTCCATCACGGGGCTGACATGCAGACCCAGCTTGCGCACCGCGGCGAGGTCGGTCGCCTGGGTGGTGTCGTTGGGGGTGCGGAAGGCCACATGGTGGACGGTGCCGGCGCCCTGTAGGCCGCGCGGCATGGCAGGATCGACGAGCACGTCGACGTACGTGCCGGGACCGCCGTTGCCGGTGGTCAGGCGGGTGCGTCCACCCTCGGTCGAGACGACGCGATGGCCCATGGTCCCGGTGAGCAGCGCGAGCGTGGCGTCGGCCAAGGTGACCCCGAGCGTCACGCCGTGGAAACCGCGCAGGCCGACCGCGACAGGAATTTCCGGATGCGTCCAGGGCGTGCGGGTATCGGGCTCGCGCGTCCCGACGATCTCGAGGACGAGACCATCCGGATCTTCGAACGTGATGACCGACTCGCCGAAGCGGGAGACGGCATCGGTCAGCGTGACGTTGTGGGCGGTGAGGCGAGTGACCCAGAATTGGAGCGCGTCGGCGGGAACCGAGAATGATGTGGCGGTGACCTGCCCGCTGCCCACGCGGCCACGGCGCAGGCCGGACCACGGGAAGAAGGTCATGACGGAGCCGGGCGTGCCGACGCCATCCGCGTAGTAGAGGTGGTAGGTGGACGGGTCATCGAAATTAACCGTCTTCTTGACGAGACGCAGTCCGAGGACGCGCGTGTAGAAATCGACGTTGCGACGGGGATCGCTGGCGATGGCAGTGACATGATGGAGGCCGGGGAGGTTCATGATGTTATATGTTTTGATGTTAAAGTATTTCGGAAAAGATGTGGCTAAAGGGAGATGGATCAGTCGGCGGCAGCGCGGCCGGCCTTCTTGCAGAGCTCGGCGAGCGTGGTCTGTTCGGCCGCGGTCAGGGCGGAGAACTCACGCGTGATGGCGGCGGCGACTTGGGGGAAGAGCTCACTGATGAAAGCGCGACCCTGGGGGGTCAGGCTAACCGTGACAAAGCGGCGGTCCTCAGGATCACGCTGGCGGGTGACGTGACCATCGCGTTCCAAGTTATCAACCACGAGGGTGAGGTTGCCGGCGCTCTTGAGGACCTTGGCCGCGATCTCGGACTGGCAGAGCGAGCCGCGGTGAAAGAGGACTTCGAGGACGGCAAACTGCGGGATGGTCAGGCCCTTGGGCAGGACCGTGTGCGCCCGGGCTGTCACCGCGTCCGCCGCCCGCATCAGCTTGATGTAGGCGTCGAGGGCGGTGGCCTCGGCTGGCGTGGTCGTAGTGGGCGTTTCCATGATGCTTCAAACTTAAAGTGATAATTAATTCAATGTCAAAATAATTATGCAAACGAAGCGCAATCATTTGATTTAGAATAGATTGCTGTAGCCGGGGTCGCTGACCCCGATTGTCTGGCGCAAGCTGACCGGACCGGGGTCAGCGACCCCGGCTTGCAGCGCTGACGGGCTGCTCAGACCGCGTCGATCTTTTGGATGCGGGGCAGGTGGCGGCCACCCTCGAACTCGGTCTCGAGCCACACGTTCACGATCTTGAGGGCTTCCTGCTCGGTGACGGTGCGCTGACCGAGGGACAGCACGTTACCATCATTGTGGGAGCGGTTCCAGATCGCGACCTGCTCGTTCCAGCAGAGGCCGCAGCGTACGCCGCGGACGCGGTTGGCGACGATGGCCTCACCGTTGCCCGAACCACCGAGGACGATACCGCGCTGGTACTCGCCGCGGGCGACGGCCTCGGCGACAGGACGAATGAAGTCGGGATAGTCGCAGGAGGCGTCCGAATACGTGCCCATGTCGCGGACCGTGTGTCCGGCGGCGAGCAGCATTTCCTTGATCTTCTCCTTGTAGGCGAAGCCGGCGTGGTCAGATCCGATGGCAATCGTGAAGGTCTTCATGAAGCGATGAGGCGTTCAGTACGGCACATTCCCGGACGGAAGGGAAAATCAAAACCGTGGCCTTTCATCCCTTGGACTCAGACCGTTTTTAACCACAGATGGTCGGTGCGGTTTGAAGTAGGGGCGAGCCTCGTGCGCGCCCTCCGAACCCGGGCGTGGTCGAGCCACGCCCCTACCACCAACCACGGATTGACCGGTTTCGGCTATCTGTGTGCATCTGTGGTTAAACCGTTGGATCTGGTCTGAGCTTTGGCCCTTTAATTTTCCAAGTGGGGGTCGAGTTCGTCTGAACCCAAATCCCGGATACCGGTCTCATTCATCATGAAACCTTCCCTTCTCGTGCTCTCCGGCGTGCTGCTGCTCGCGGCGGCGGGCTGTGCGTCGACGCCTTCCTCGCGCATCCAATCAGCGCGCGAGGTCTATAACTCCTATCCGATGGAGGTGCAGGAAAAGATCGCGTCGGGCCAGGTCGACGTGGGCTTCACCACCGAGCAGGTCCGCATGGCCTTGGGCAAACCGGATCGCGTGGCCTCACGGACGACGCCGGACGGCACCTCCGAGGTGTGGTCGTATCGGGACAAGGGGCCGCGCTTCAGCGTGGGCCTTGGACTCGGCGTGGGTGGAGGCGGCGGATCCACACGCGTCGGCACGGGCGTCGGCGTGAGCACAGGGGGACGCGACTATGACGACGAGAAGACGCGCGTGATCTTTGACCAGCGCGGCCAAGTCACGTCAGTCGAGCAGGTGCAGGAGCGCTGAGGGATCGATGGAGCTGAGGGGCGCTGACCGCGGTGTCGTGAATCGATATCTCCCTGACCGGGGTCAGCGACCCTGGCTACATCCTCTCAGCTCTCGATCGTCCGCCAAAAGAGCTCGGCATCGGCCAAGTCCTTGAAGGCGGCGGTCGGGGCGTGTCCGATGAGCTCCTCGATCGGGTGCCGTCCCGTGGCGACCGCGAGCGTGCGCGCGCCGATCACCTTGCCGCACTCGATGTCATGCGGCGTGTCGCCGATGATCCAGACCTGTTCCGGCGCGAACGTGAAGCCCGTGTGGGCGGTCGCGCGGCGCAGCGCAAAAGGGCCGAGGTCGTTGCGCAGCTCGCTGTCATTGGCGAACGCACCAAAGGGAAAGTAGTCCCACAGGCCGTGGTGCATGAGCTTGGCCTTGGCCCCGCGATCGATGTTTCCCGTGAGCAGGCCCTGGGAGACATCTCCGCGGGCGGCGGCGGTGTCGAGCAGGCCCTTGACGCCGGGCAGGATCCGGGCGCTGCGGTTGAGCTCTTCGGGCAGCAGGCTGATGTAGCCGTCTAGGAGCCGGTCAGAGTTCTCGGACGTGTAGGGCAGGCTGAATTTTTCCAGGATCTGCCGGATGATGAAACGATCCGTCCGGCCTGACCAGTCGATGTCATCCAGCGATCCGTCGATGCCGAAGACATTGCCGAGCGCGATCCGCAGCGCGCGCATGCCCGAACCGCCCGAGGCGAGCAGGGTTCCGTCGATGTCCCAGAGGAGAAGATGTTTCACAAAGTTCGAAAAAAGAAGGAAACCCGGCCGGCTTTGCGAGTCTAACCGGGTAAGTTATCCTGTCATGAAATCTGCCCTCTTGCTTCGTCTTGCCCTCGGTATCGGTGGAATCGGCCTGCTCGGCGCCTGCTCCACGCCGGAGGCCCGTATTCGCCGCAACGCGGACTTCTTCGCCACGCTCGCGCCCGATCAGCAGCAATTGATTCGCGAGGGCAAGATCGCGATCGGCTTCACGCCGGACCTGGTGCGCCTCGCGTTGGGCGATCCGGATCGCGTGGCGACGCGCCGTGACGCTGATGGCGCCGGCGAAGCGTGGAGCTACACCAATTACGAGACGGTGGATGGCACGCCGCTCTACCGTGGCTGGTACCACCGCTACGGCGGCCTGCGTGATCCGCTCTACCGCTACCCGTACTACCTGAACACGCCGGTCCGGCGCGAACGCGATGTCTTCCGGGTCGTGTTCCGCGGCGGCTCGGTCGTGCTGATCGAGCAGGATAGCCGCCGCTGATTTTCACCGGTGAACTAACGGGCGGACCGTCCGTAAACTCCCGGCTCGCCGCCGCCGCGGCGGGATGCTCGACTCCGATTCCCTATGAATCAGAGCCCCATCAATCGCTTCCTGCTCGAGGCCAATCTGCGGATCGCCTCGAACCCCTGCGTCAGTCCGGACTTCTGCCTCGACTGGCCGGCGCTGCGCGCCGTGCTCACGGCCAATGGTCCGGTCAAGACCTGGACGAAGAGCGCTTTCGAGACCAAGGCAGGAAGCTGGACCTTGCTGGAGCACACCGCCACGGGCGACTGCGCCTGGCGGCTTGAGTTGCGTGCGGGCGCGACGGTGCCCGCAACGCTGGCGGAGGGAGTGGCGCTGGCGGGCGGTGCCCACGCGTTTCCCGCGACCTTCAAGAATCTCCTCGCGCTCAAGAACCTGATCCAGGAGCACAACCCGGCCTCGACGATTTTCCCCACGGCTGCGCAAAAACTCGGCCAGAGCACCCTCGGCATCGGCGCGCGCTTCACCACGTTGCACTGGCCGGCGGTTGAGTGGGCAATGAGCGCGCTGGAGATCGGCGTGACCGCCAACCAGAACTCGATCCCGCGCGAACTGGTCTACGACGTCGATGCGATGCTCTCCAACCAGCTCGACACCGTGCCGTTCCCCTTCATCGGCACCAACGTGCCCGAGGGCCATCAGGGCCAGAGCGTCGAGGGCATGAGCCACGGCTGCGTGCTGTCGAAGCTCAAGACCGGCTTCCATCGCCGCGGCATCGCCTGGAGCTTCAACGCCGACCACCAGCCGATCGGCGGCAAGTTCGACGTGCGGGAGGACCAGTTGGTCACGGGTTGCGTGCTGGCGAGCTACATCACCTTCGATCTCTCGCCGGAACTGGCCCAGACCAAGGTCGCGGATGACGCGGCCGCCTGGGTGGCGGCCCATGTGTCGGCTGCGCTCGTGTCCACGGTCAAGGCCCGCGTGGCCTCGGCCGGACTCGCGCTCAACGAGACCGATTTCGCCAAGCTCCTGGCCTACGTCTGGCCGTCGCTGCAGAAGATGAAGCGCCGCGACGAGAAGTACGCCGCCGCGCGGGCGAAGCTGTTCACGACCGAAGCTGGCCGCGCCTACCTGCGCGAGCTGTCGATCGACGAACTGCCGGGTCTGACCACGCCCGAGACCACCGCGATCATGCTCGCGCTCTGCGAAGCGCTGGGGATGAAGATTCACTTCGTGGCCCCGGCGTTCGGCTTCCAGAAGAACATGCCGTATCCCGACAACGCGGCGCTGCGGGTGCTGATCGAGAAGCAGTGGGCCGTCTGCCGACAGTTCGGCGTGAGCATCGGCTTCCACTCGGGCTCGGGCAAGTCGGCCGAGAACTACCAGGTGATGGGCTCGGTCACGGGCAGCCGCCTCGAGATCAAGACCAGTGGCCGCTACACCTACGAGATGGGTCGCGCGCTCTTCGCGTCGAAGAACGCGGCGGACCAGGCGCTGTGGCGCGACTGGTATGCTTTCACGGTCGAACTCGCGCTGAAGGGCGCGTTCAGCACCGACGAAACGGAAAAGAAGATGGCGCGAACCTTCATCATCGACGCGCTCAGCCGGGCCAACAAGGACACGCAGGTGTTTGGTGCCGTCGGCGAGACGCGGGCTGCGCTCGAGGCGCTGACGCCAAGTCCCGAGCACATGTTCTGGTTCGAGTACAACTTCCTTCACGTGCTCGCAGCCGGCGGCAAGGCGGACAAGGCGGCCCTCGGCGATCATTCGCCCGCGGGCTACGCCCAGCGTGCCCGGTTCTACGCCATCAGCGACGAGGGTCGTCTGAACTACTCCCGTAATGTGGCCGCCTACATTCTCTTCCTGGCGGAGAACACGGGCCTCGCGACGAAGGAACGCTGCGCCGCCGCCGCCAAGCTCCTCGCGGGCTACACGACGATGGACGCGTTCCTCGCGGATATCAGTCACTGAGTTAACCATCCTTTTTAGGGCTCGGAATGGCCGTCATTGCCGAGATCCGCCCTTAAGGCTCCCCTTATTTTGTAGGGGCGCGGCTCGTCCGCGCCCTGCCGGGGCGTAGGTTTGCGCTGGGATGAAGCGAGCGATCTTGTCTTAATTAAGGCAATAGATATGCATTTTTATTGTGCGCCCTAGGGAAACGACGCGCCTGCATCTCGGAAGGATATCTGCAAAGGGAGCCGTGTATTTCGTGACCTTTGTCACGCGCAACCGAAGTCCGTGGCTGCGCACGGACGAAGCCAGGATGGCCATGCTCGTGGCGATGCGGAATTGGCACGAGGAGGGCGAGGGCGTTATCCTGGCCGCGACGGTGATGCCCGATCACGTGCATGTGCTGTTTGAGCTGGGCGGCCGGCTGGACGTTGGGCGCTGCGTCTCGCGTTGGAAGACTGTCGCACGCAGGGAATGTGGCTATCTGGGTGATTGGCAGCGGGATTTTTGGGAGCGGCGCGTCCGCGACGACGAATCGGCGGAGGAATATGCGCTCTACATTTTGCCCAATCCCCATCGTGCCGGGCTGGCCAAGTGCGGTGAAGCGTGGGCGGGCTGGCTGATGCCGACGCCGGATCGATTTCGATTTTCCTCAACACTCGGACCGAGGGGCGAGCCGCCTGAGGAATGGATCAACTGGCCGGCGGAAAGATTCACCGGGCTGGCGACCGGGGAATGAACGGTGCCATCCGATGTAGGGGCGCGGCTGGTCCGCGCGCGGTTCGGAGGGCGCGCACGAGGCGCGCCCCTACATCGAAACGTGCGCAAAAAAATCCGCGCCCGGGAGGGGGCGCGGACTTTTCTAGCGAAGCGTCGTCAGGCGATGCTTACAGTGCGTGGATCGCACTCTTGTTGACCGCGAGGCCGGCTTCCTTGATCGCTTCGCTCATCGTCGGATGCGCGTGGATCGTGCGGCCGAGGTCCTCGGCACTGCCGCCGTATTCCATGTGCGTGACGACCTCGCTGATCAGTTCGCCGGCCCCGTGGCCGAGGATCTGGGCGCCGAGGATCTTGTCCGTCGTCGCGTCGGCGATGATCTTGACGTAGCCGTCCGTCGTGTCGGCAGCGATGGCGCGGCCGTTTGCGGCGAAGTTGAACTTGCCGATCTTGACCGCGATGCCCTTGGCCTTCGCACCGTCCTCGCCGAGGCCGACGCTGGCGACTTCGGGATCCGTGTACACGATGCCGGGGACGAGGTCCCAATTCACGTGGCCCGCCTTGCCGGCGACCCACTCGGCGACCGCAGCGCCGTCCTCCTCGGCCTTGTGCGCGAGCATCGGGCCGGCCACGACGTCGCCGATCGCCCAGATGCCGGGGACATTGGTGCGGAGGTGACCGTCGACCTTGACGCGCTTCTTCTCGTCGAGTTCGACGCCGGCCTTGTCGAGGCCGAGTCCGTCGGTGTACGGCCGGCGGCCGACGGCGACGAGGACCTTGTCGGCGGGGAACTCAAGGACCTTGCCCTCGCGTTCGGCGGTGAGCACGCCCTTGGCGAAGCCCGTGACCTTGGCGCCGGTCTCGATCTTGAGGCCCTGCTTCTGCAGAATGCGGGTGAACGCGCGCACGATGTCGTCATCGTAGGTCGCGGCGATCTTCGGGAGGAATTCAACGACCGTGACGTCGGCGCCGAGACGGCTCCAGACGGAGCCGAGTTCTAGGCCGATCGCGCCGCCTCCGACGACCACGAGCTGCTTGGGCACTTCGGGGAACGCGATGGCGTGATCGCTGGAGACCACGGTCTTCCCGTCGAACTTCATGAACGGCAGCTCAACCGGCGCGGAGCCGGTGGCGATGACGATGTTCTTGGCGGTGACGGTGACCGTTTCCTTCTCGCCCTTGACCTCGACGGTGTCCTTGGCGGTGAAGGCGGCGGTGCCGGTCAGCACGGTGACCTTGCGGGCCTTGGCCAGCATGGCGAGGCCGCCGACGTTCTTGGCCACGACCTCGTCCTTGCGCTTGAGCATCGTCGCGACGTCGACCTCGACGGAGCCGATCTTGATGCCGTGGGCGGCGGCGTGACCTTTGGCGAAGGCGACATGCTCCGAGGAGTGGAGGAGCGCCTTGCTCGGGATGCAGCCGACATTGAGGCAGGTGCCGCCGAGGGTGGCGCGCTTTTCAACGAGGGCGACCTTGAGGCCGAGCTGGGCCGCACGAAACGCGCAGACGTAGCCGCCGGGGCCGCCGCCGATGATGAGGAGATCGAAAGAGTTCATAAAAGTAGCGAGTAGCGGGGAGTGAGTAGCGAGTAGAAAGGCAGTGCGGGCTCTGGATCGGGAGGGATCGTATGCTCGCTACTCGCTACCCACTACTCGCTACCTCAGGATCAGGCTCCGATGAGGAGCCGGGCGGGATCCTCGATGGCCTGCTTGACCTTGACGAGGAAGGTGACGGCTTCCTTGCCGTCGACGAGGCGGTGGTCGTAGCTGAGGGCGAGGTACATCATCGGGCGGATGACGACCTGGCCGTTGACTGCGACGGGACGCTCGTTGATCGCGTGGAGGCCGAGGATGGCGCTCTGCGGGGCGTTGATGATCGGGGTCGAGAGCATCGAACCGAAGATGCCGCCGTTGGTGATGGTGAAGCAGCCGCCCTCGAAGTCAGGCAGGCCGAGCTTGCCGTCACGGGCGCGCTTGGCGACCTCGCCGATGGCCTTCTCGATGCCGGCCATGTCGAGCTGGTCGCAGTTGCGCACGACCGGGACCACGAGGCCCTTCTCGGTCGAGACGGCCATGCTGATGTCGTAGTAGTGGTTCTGGATGATCTCGTCGCCCTCAAGCTGGGCGTTGACGGCGGGCACCTCGCGGAGGGCGTGGACCACGGCCTTGGTGAAGAAGGACATGAAGCCGAGCTTCACGCCGTTCTTCTTCACGAAATCATCCTGGTACTTGGCGCGGAGGGCCATGACGGCGGACATGTCGACCTCGTTGAAGGTCGTGAGCATGGCGGCCTCGTGCTGGGCGGCGACCAGGCGCTTGGCGATGGTCTGGCGCAGCTTCGTCATCTTGACGCGCGTGCGGCGGCCGGCGGCGGGAGCCGTGACGACGGGAGCGGACGTGGGGACGGCGGCGGCGGGCGCGGCTGTGACGGCGGCGGCCACGGCGGGGGCGGAAGCGGCGGCGAGCATGTCACCCTTGGTGACGCGGCCGGCCTTGCCCGAACCCTCGACCTTCGCGGGATCGACGCCGGTCTCGGCAGCGAGGCGACGCACGGCGGGCGAC
>DASWVY010000066.1:0-31127 GCA_036401075.1 Opitutaceae bacterium | reverse complement strand
ACCCACTACTCGCTACCTGGTGGGCTTCACTCCACCTTCCGCGCGTCGCGACCGAGGCTGTCCTTGAGGCGGTCGAGGATGCCGTTGATGAAGCGTTTGGCGTCGGCGTTGGAGAACTGCTTCGAGAGATCGATGGCCTCGTTGATGGAGACGACCGGAGGGATGTCCGTGCGGAACATCATCTCGAACATGGCCACGCGCAGAATCGCGAGGTCGATGCGCGCGATGCGGTCGAACTCCCAGTTGTGGGCGAGCGTGCGGATGCGGGCATCGATCTCGGCGATGTGCTGGAGGGTGCCGTGGATCAGCTCCTCGCCAAACGAGTAGTGCTCGCGCGGCTGCTCTTGGCTCTCGAAGAAAACCCGAAGGTCTTCCGCGAGATTGGACGGAACGTTGAGGCTCCAGGCATAGAGGTACTGCATCGCGGCAACGCGACCGTCCCGACGCTGGGCGAACTGGGCTTTGCTCATGTCGAAAATTCCTTCTTGAGGGCCGCCATCTCGAGCGCGGCACGGGCAAACTCGGCGCCCCGATTGATCTGACCCAGGCAACGATCCTCGGCCTGCGCGGCATTCTCGGCCACGACGACGCCGGCAATGACCGGGATGCGTTTATCCAGCGCGACGCGCTGCAGGCCTTGCGAGGCGGCCTCGGCGACGAGTTCGTAGTGAATCGTGTCGCCGCGGATGATGACCCCCAGCGCAACCACGACATCGAAGGCCTTGGGCTTCCGGAGCAGCAGTTGGACCCCCGAGGGCAATTCATTAGCGCCGGGGACCCGGATCGCCTTGATCCGGCGCGGCTTGACCCCGGCAGCTTCCAGACCCGCCACGACCTGCCCGAGGAGCGCGCCAACCAGCTGGCCATTGTAGCGCGCAGCGACGATGCCCACCGAGAAAGGGGCGCCATTGATGGCCGTAGGCTGAGGAGCGTCGAAACTCATGGGAAAGAAGGAAGGTCAGGTGTGCGGCCTGACGCGGCACGGCGCAACCCCTTTTCGCCTTTAGATCGCCACCTGCTCAACGAGTTCCAAGCCATACCCTTCGAGCCCAACGACCTTGCGCGGATTGTTGGTGACGAGCCGGATTTGCCGCAGTCCCAGCGCCCGAAGAATCTGCGCCCCCACCCCGTAGTCACGGAAACTCATCGGGCCGGGACCTTCGCCTGGCCGAGCCCCGTCCAGCCGCCGGATGACATCGGCTCCGCCCTGCGCATGCTCCATGTAGAGCAGGACGCCCCGCCCCGTCCGGGCAATCAGTTCGAGGGAAGCGGTCAGCGTACGATAGCCGTCCGCACCCGTGAGGCGGAAGACGTCGCTGAGGAGATTTTCGCTCTGCACCCGCACAACGGTCGGCTCGTGCCCCAACGTACCGAGGGTAAAGGCTAGGTGATGGCGGCCGTCGATCCGGCTCCGGAAGACCTGCAGGATGAACTCACCAAAGGCGCTGGGGAATGGCCGGGTGCAGACGAGTTCGACCAACTGATCGCGCTGGATCCGGTACTCGATCAACGAGCGAATGGAAATGAGGCGCAGACCGTGGCGCTGCTTGAACTCGGCGAGCTCGGGCAGACGCGCCATCGAGCCGTCCTCGTTGAGGATCTCACAGATAACCGCGCTGGGGTGCTGGCCGGCGAGTTGCGCCAGATCGACCGCAGCCTCGGTGTGCCCCGCGCGTTCGAGCACCCCGCCGTCGCGGGCCCGCAGGGGAAAAATATGCCCAGGCTGAACCAGTTCCTCGGGCCGGGCGTCGGCATTAGCGAGGATGGAGATGGTCCGCGCCCGATCGAAGGCGCTGATGCCGGTCGTGATCCCCTCAGCCGCGTCGACCGAAACGGTGAAGGCCGTTTTGTGCGACTCACGGTTCTCCTGCACCATCGGACTGATCCCCAGTTTGCGCAGCTGGCTGCCCGTGGTGGGCACACAGATCAGGCCGCGGGCGTGGCGGATCATCATGTTGACCGCCTCGGGCGTGACCTTCGACGCCGCCATCACGAGATCGCCCTCGTTCTCGCGTCCCTCGTCATCGGTCACGATGACGAGCTTGCCCTCCGCGATGTCCTGAATCGCGGCTTCCACGGAATCAAAGGCGGCAGAGAGATCGACCGGCATAGAGGCGGACAATCGCCCAACCGTCATCGGGTGTCAACGCACCGGGACTTTGGAAAATTCTCGATTCTCGATTCTCGATTTTCGAATTTCGATTTCGTAGCCAACCGCGCCAGTCATTGGTCATTGGTCATTGGTCATTGGTCATTGGTCATTGGTCATTGGTCATTGGTCATTGGTCATTGGTCATTGGTCTCCCCGACCCTTTTCCTCCATTGCCAGCCTCCGACCAGCCCCCTTCACTCGCCACTCCATGAAGGCATTCCTGAACAACCTCGAGCTCATCCTGACCGCAGCGGGGCTCGTGGTGATTTTCGGCGCCACCCTGCTCACGCCGGCCACGGCCAATCGCTGGGAAGTGGCGGCCGTGACTGCCATCGCCGTCGGCGTGCTTCATGGCGTCATTTTCTGGCTCGTCCGTCGCCGGCAGCGCCAAGTCAGGCAACAGGCCTTGGAGGAAGTCGCCGTGATGCTCCGCGACATCGTCAACAACCAGCTCACCATCATCCAGGCGGGGGTCCACGTCGCCCAGACCGCCTCACCTGAGGCCGACCGAGCGGTCACGCACATCGGCAACGCCGTGCAGGAGATTTCCGGTGTGCTCCGCAATCTTTCTGAGGAGTCCATTCGTCGCTGGCGGAGCAAGTACGGCCGCGTCCTCCCGCCGCGCTGATCGCCACGCCATGCTTTTCCGGATCACTCATCGCACGCGCTACCGCTACGCCGGGACGGCCTCGGAGTCCTTCATGGAGGCGCGGCTGACGCCGACCAACGATGACCGGCAGGACTTGCGCAGCCACCGGCTCATCACCACGCCGGCCTGCAATCTTCACATCTACACCGACTACTTCGGCAACGCGGTGGAGACGTTCTCCATCATCCAGCGTCACCGCGAGCTCCTGCTGGAAAGCGTGTCCGAGGTCGACACGCACCCCATCGATCCACCGTCCGTAGCGCTGGATGTCAGCGTCTCGGAAGCCCGTCAGATTTTCCGCAGTGAGCGGCTCAAGCTCTTCGAGTACATCATCGCCTCACCTGCGATCCAGCTTTCGGCCGAGGTCAACGCGCTCGCCAACCGTTTCTTCAAGCCCGGTGACCCGATTGGTCCATCGCTGCTGCGCCTGAATGCCTGGATCAAGGAGTCCTTTCGCTACGAACCCGGCACCACGAGCATCGACACCCCGGTTGCGACCGCCCTGCGCCAGCGGACCGGCGTCTGTCAGGATTTCGCCCAGGTGATGATTGCCGTCCTTCGCTCCGCCGAGATTCCGGCGCGTTATGTGACCGGCTACATCGAAACCGAGACCCAGCGCAAAGCCAACGAGGCCCAGCGCTCACCCAAGCTGATTGGTGCGAGCGAGAGCCATGCCTGGGTCGAGGTCTACCTCCCGGGCGGATTCTGGTGGCCGCTGGATCCGACCAACGACTGCGTGGCCGGCGAACGCCATGTGAAGGTCGCCAATGGGCGGGACTATCGCGACAGCACGCCCACGACGGGGGTTTTCAAGGGCACGCACACGGAGCGACTCGAGGTCGCCGTGGTGATGCAGCGAATTTGATCCGGTTCACTTCGGCGCCGGCACCACGTTGTCGCTGAGCTGCACCTGATGGGTCTCGACAACCTCATCGCTCGCGTTGACGAGCACAATCGTGACTGAGTAGGTCCACGGTTTGCGCAGCGAACGGTTGCCGATCAGCGAATTTCCGTCCGGGCCCGGGTTCAGCACCGCCCGCTCCTGCTGGGCGATGGTGGGCAGCCGCCAGCGCGCATTGCCGCGGAGCACATCGATCGGCTCGGGCATTTTCTTTTTGTCGTAAAAGGTGACCTTGAGATTGATCCCCTCAACCGTGATGCCGAGCCAGCGTCCATCGGGCCGGGCCACCGCGATGCCATCGATCACGCCCTCCTCTTCCTTGGCCGGCCCCTGTTTGGCGGACGCCGGCCGCAGTCGCGTGGACGATTGCGCCATCACCGGAACCACCAGACCAATCGAGGCGGCCATGAGAACCGACTTCGCCAGCGCGGCGTTGAATTTCATGAAAGGAACATGGCGCAAGCCCCGCACCCTCGCAAGTCCGCCGAGGTAAACATCGTGTGAACGCACGCGGCGCGATGTGTAGCGGATTTCGGAGTGCGAAGGATCCTCGGAACACCGCATCGCTACCGCCTGAGCTGGGCCTTCAGGTCCTTCCAGCGCGCGAGTCGCTCGGCCACACGCGCCTCGAGCCCCGCGGTCTTCGGCGTGTAGAGCGTGAGCGGCTGCTCAAGGTAGTCCTGACCGGAGATGTTCTCCGCATAGTCATGGGAGTACCGGTAGCCCTTGCCATGCCCGGCCTGCTTGCTGGCCGCCCCGCTCTTGTCGCGCAGGGGCAGCGGCACGGCCTGCACCGGCTTTTCCTTCAGGACGCGATGGGCCTCGGCGAGTGCCAGCGTGGCCGAATTGCTCTTGGGCGCACACGCGATGTGCAGCGTGGCATGCGCCAGCGTAAGCTCGGCCTCCGGCAGGCCGACGAACTCGCACGCGTGATGCGCGGCCACGGCGAGCGGAAGGGCAAAGGGATCCGCGAGGCCGACGTCCTCACTGGCGAGAATAACCAGGCGCCGCGCGATGAAGCGCGGGTCCTCGCCGCCGGCCAGCATCTTGGCCAGCCAGTACATGGCCGCGTCGGGATCCGATCCGCGGCAGCTCTTGATGTAGGCGGAGATCGTATCGTAATGCTCGTCCTCGTTCGCATCGTAGCGGATGCGGCGCTCCCGCGCGAAAACCTCGAGGTCGGCCGTCGTGATCGTTGCTCCCTCGGCAAGCCCGAGCACGATGACCTCGAGCGCGTTGAGCGCGCGGCGCAGATCGCCGTCGCAGAGCACGGCAAGGTCGGTCAGCAGCGCGTCATTGGCCGTGACCCGGCGCTCGCCCAAACCGCGCTCGCGATCCGCCAGCGCGCGCTTGAGCACGCCCGCGACGGCTTCGGCCGCCAGCGGCTCGAGACGGAAGAGATGACTGCGGGAAAGAAGCGGTGGGTTGACGTAGAAACCCGGGTTGTGCGTCGTCGCGCCGATCAAGCGGACATTGCCCTCCTCCACATCGGGCAGGAGCAGGTCCTGCTGGGACTTGTTGAAGCGATGAAGTTCGTCGATGAACAGCAGCGTGCGCGCTTCCGGGATCCGGCGCGCGGTGGCGAGAATCTCGCGTAACTCGGCGACGTTGGACATGACCGCGTTGATGCGCACAAAGCGACTGCCGGTCTCGCGCGCGATCGCCTCGGCAAAGCTGGTCTTGCCGCAGCCCGGCGGTCCGTAGAACAACAGACTTCCGAAGCGGTTGGTCGAAACGAGCCGCGGCAGGAGCGACCCCGGCGCGGTCAGGTGCGGTTGTCCGACGATTTCCGCGAGCGAGCGCGGGCGCATGCGTGCGGCCAGCGGCTGGGACGTCGAGGGAGACGGTGAAGCCGGCGCGCCCGGCGAACCCGTGGGGTCTACAGGTTTCAACGGGGTTTCACCAAATAGATCGGTTTGCGGTTCCGGCGGCATCGGGAAAACTGCAGTGAACCACGATTGCTCCGGAAAGAAAGGTTACAGTGTGTCTCCTTCACCGATGGACCTTCGCTCGCTCGGTCACCGTGCCCCGGGTCTCTGGCTGCTGATCCCCTTTGCCGCCGGGCTCACCGCGGGCAAGGCCGGCTGGGCGCCGGATGCCGTCGGCCTGATCCTGACGCTGGCCGCCGTCGCCCTGGTCTTGGCGGCGCTGGTGCCGTGGGCGTGGAGCGCCGGTTTTCTCACCGGCGTCGCGCTGATCGGGTCCGTCGCCTACACTTTCACTCGCGCCCGGCTGGCGGATTGGGAGACGTTGCCGCCGCGCGAGGCCAGGCTGGTTGTCCGAATCGATCGTCTGTTTCCCACCGATCCCAACGCGGGGCGCTGGAGTGGACTCGGCCGGATCATCGCCACGGAACGTCACCTGGACGATCTGATCGGCCAACGGTTATACCTCTCGGTGGCCGCCCGGCGTGGATCAACGCCTCCGCTGCGTTCCAGCGAACTGGCCCTGACCGGCGTGCTCAGCACGCTCCCGCGGGAGGCCGCGAACGGATCGTTCGAGGGGTACCTCGTCAGCGCGGGCATCAATCACCGGCTCGCGCGGGGCCGGCTGGAGCGCGTGGACAAGCCAGCATCCGCCTACCATCGCTTCTGCGCGGCGGCGCTCGCGCGGTTCGATGCCATTCTTCGGCAGGGAATCGATCACCAACCGGAGCTAAGCGGCGTGTATCGCGCCATGATGCTCGGGCAAAAACAGGAGTTGAGCGATGAGCAGGACACGCTGTTTCTTCAAAGCGGCACGCTGCACCTCTTTGCGATCAGCGGCCTGCACATCTCTGCCATTGCGATTGCGATCCAGGTGCTGCTGGCCGTGACCCGCCTGCCGCGGAGCGTACAGTTCGCGGTCGCGCTGGTCGCCCTGTGGCTCTACGTCGACGCGACCGGACGCGCGCCCTCGGCCGTGCGTGCGTTTGTGATGATGTCCCTGTTCACGGCCGCCCGCCTGCTGCGTGTCCCGGGAAATTCGCTGGCCACGCTCGCGACCTCGGCGGTGGTGATGCTCGTGATCGATCCGATGCAGCTTTTTAGCGCCGGTTTTCAGATGAGCTACGGCATCGTCGCCGCGTTGCTCCTGCTCGGGCTGCCGCTGTCCGAAGCGTGGAAACGGGAGCACGGCCTGTTCGGCAATCTGCCGGAGGCGATGAAAACCCGGTTTCACCGGTGGAGCACATGGATTTGGGAGCAGGTGCTCACGGCCGTCGCGTTCGGACTGGCGGCCACGCTGGTGGGCACGATCAGCGGGGTGAGTTTTTTTGGGCTGCTGACGCCGGGATCATTCGTGGCCAACCTAGTGCTGATCCCGATCTCTTTTCTCGTCATCACCGGCGGCCTGGCGGCGCTGATCTGCGGCTTGATCGGGCTGTGGCCGCTCGCGGTCGTCTTCAATCATGCGGCGGCGCTCGTCCTCGCCGGGATCGATGCGACGCTACGGGCGCTGGTCGCGGTGCCGGGAGCCTATGGCACCTCTCATTTTCGCGCCGAGTGGCTGGGGCCGGCGGCCTTCGCCGCCATGTTGGTCTTGATGGCGTGGGGCTACGCGCACCGTTGGGCACGTCCGGCCGGCGCCTACTGGCCGCCGTTTGTGCTGCTCGCGGTCCTACTCGCCGCCGGAACGACCTACGGATCTTGAGTCGCAGCGCCAAAAAATCGATTCGAAGGGGAATCACGAAACACACGGAACACACGAAATTTCCAAAGCCGGGATTCCGATCCGATTTTCGTGTGTTCGGTGTATTTCGTGGTAAGTCGGTTTGTGGTAGCGGCCGAACCCCTGACCAGACATACTGGACCGATATGAAAAGCGCCTACGAACTCGCCATGGAGCGTCTCGCGAAAGCGGAGGGCGGTCCGTCCAAGACCCTTTCCGCCGCCCAGAAGGCGCGGCTGGCCGAGATCGACACGATCTACAAAGGGAAGATCGCGGAACGGGAGATCTTCCTGAAGAAGCGACTGAACGAGGCGCAGGCCAGCGGAGACGCCGACGAAATCGAGAAGATCCGCACGCAGCTCCAGGGCGAGCGCGCCCGCTTGGAAGAGGAACGCGAGGACGAGAAGGAAAAGGTTCGGCGGGAACGCTGAGGCGTTCCCGGATCGGGTCTTATCCGTGGATCACGCGGACGAGATCGAATCGATCGGTCAGGCGAACTCGAAATCGGCCACCAGCGCATGGTGGTCCGAAACGCCGGTGCGCGACACACGAGAGCCCACGCAGCGGAGCGCGGCGTTGTGGAACACGTGATCGAGGACGAAGGGCTTGCGCCACCAGGTCGGCTCGGCCGTTTGGGCGGAGGCGAAACCGAGCGGAGCAAATTGCGCAATGAGAGACTCGTGGCGGCTGACGTTGAAATCACCGGCCAGCAGCGTCGGTCCGGTGGACTTGCGCAGCTGCTCGGCGATCAGCGCCCGCTGGCTTCCGTGGATCTCGCTGCTCGAGTTGAGCATGAAGAACGCCAGCAGGTGCGTGTTGAAGAGCGTGATCTCGCGCCCGGCGACTCGGGTGCGCGCCCCAATCATGACCCGGTCGGTGGGCGTCTTGGTTTCGCCGTTGAACGCGAACTCCACCGGCGGTGACGGCAGGTCGAGGCGAAAGGCGCTCTCAAGCGGCGTACGGGCGAGGATCGCCAGACCGATGCCGAAGGGCAACTCGCGCGGATCCGGACGCGGGTAGGAAAAATAGCCGTCGTAACCCGCGAGCGCGGCACGGATGCGCGAATAGTTCGGTGGAGGTTCGAGCTGCCCTCCCCCCGTTCGGGCCTGCTCCACCTCCTGCAGGAAAATGAGGTCGGGACGATGGGCCTTGATCTCGGCGATGGTGGCGTCGAGGTCGATGGGCGCCCGGTCCGGATCAGCCGCGTCCCACCGCTGGCCAAACTGGATGTTGAACTGGAGGACGCGGAAGGAACTCACAATGCACCTTTCCGCTCGGGGCAGCACGCGGGCTGCGGACACACCCTCGGAGCCGACGCCGCATCAACGCGGAGGGAACGGTTGCCGGCCAAGGCGAGGGCGTGGAAGGGTTTCGGCCGCATGTAACCTTGGCTAATGCCATGATTACCGCCGCTTTGCGGCAAGTCTATTCTGGCTCGGCCGTTCCCTCGACCACCCAAGCCTTCGCCTCGGGCACCTGATCCAGAAAGAGCTTCAGGACCGCACTCAGGTGCTCGGCATAGCGGAAGTGCGCACCCATCCCCGTGCGAAGCTCCGCCTCGTAGATGAATTTGTCGGCGTGCGTGCTGTGTTCGAAAGGAGTCTGCGCGCCCAGCAGCAGGGAATAAACATAGGCCGGCGATCCCCGGCGCATCAGTTCACGTGTCAAGGAGGCCTGCGCATCCAGCAACGGCTGATGCGCGGCGTGGGAAATCTCCGGCGGCAGATAGAAACCCGCCTGGATGAGAGGCGCGTAGCGATGACCGGTACGATGGCGATTGAGATCACGCAACTCCGCCAAAGCCATATTGTTCCATGCAAATGAAACCCGCATGCGCCGGGTCGCGAGGCCTTGGTAACCATAACGATTGGCGCGATGGCGGAGCGCTTCGTCAACCGGCTGATCCTGCGCGAGCCAGGGTGGAGCATCGCGGTCGACCTTGACCCAGACCTGATCGGCGAGCGGCGCCGTGGAGAGACGCTCCAAGCCCAGGGCCAGACTCGTCGCCAGCTCCTGTTCGGCCTGCCGCTGATACGACGCCTCGGCGGAGCTGTGCCGCATCAGGCGGGGCGACTGCTTGAGGAGTTCCTCCCGGATCAGACGGGCCGCGGCACGGGCCTCGGGATGCGGCAGGGAGTCGAGGTGCTTGACCGTCTGCGCCCACATGCGGGACGACTGGACCAGGCCGAGGTTCGTGCGCGTGGCGAACGGGATGAAGTAACGGGCTCGATCGAGGGCGTAGTTTTTGCGCAGACGTGTCACGACCGCGGGCTTCGCGTCGGGTGGAAGCCGGACGAGGTCGGGCTGGGCCAGCGCCGCAGCATCAAGTCGGGCGTACTCGGCGTGGTAGGCCGCAAACGATCGCGCCATCACATCGGACCACTGGCCAGCGAGATCGTCGGGAATGCCAAGCTCGGCTGCGGTCGGCAGATTGGCCGCGTCCATCGTGATGTAGCGCGTGCTGGACTCCTGCCCATCGGCCATCTGGGCGATCTCGAAGATCTTATAGGCGAGCCACATCGAGACATCGTCGAGGGCGATCGCGAGGCCGCCGGTCAGACCGCCGATGGAGGCATGGCCATAGTCGACGAACTTGAGGATGCGATCAATCGAGGCGTCGGGGTTGGCGGGGTCGACCTTCTCGAGAATCTTGTGGATGCCCTCGTTGGAACGCGAGTAGCGGGCCATGACGGAGGCGAGCAGCTCAGGCGTGACCTTGGGCAGATCGGCGGCGGACGGGGGGGGAACGAGGGCAAGTCCGGTGATGCGCATGCGATGGCCGCAAGAAGGCCAAAACGCGGTGAAAGGGAAAGGGAATATTAGCGCTAAGCGGTAAGCCCTAAGCTGAATGCTCGGAACCAGCCATCGAGCCTCAGTCCAGCTAGGAGGCTTACAGCCTAGAGCTTACTGCTTAAAGCTCCCTACCCGCTCCGTCAGTTCCTCAATCCCCACATCCGCCTCGGCCTTTTCGCCTTTGAGGAGAAAGTAGAGCCCGAGTCCAAACGCCAGCGCCGCAATGAACAGAAGATAATAGGCATGCGCCATCCGGTTGACCGGCAGGAGCGCGGCCACGGCGATCGGCGTGAGGCCGCCGAAAATGGCGTACGCGATGTTATAGGAAAATGAGAGCCCAGTGAACCGCACCCGCGCCGGAAACGCACGGACCATGACATACGGCACCGCGCCGATCATACCGACCGAAAGCCCCATGACTGCATAGAGCGCAAACAGGACGGTGACGGAAACGGCCGCGTAGGAGTAGAAGGCAAACGTCGCCGCACCGAAGAACACGCTCGCGACCAAAAAGAACCGCCCAGAGCCCACGCGATCCACGATCGCGCCCGCGGCCGTCGTGCCGAGAGTGAAAAAAAGGATACCAAAGCTGGTGGCCGCGAGTGCCTGCTGGGCCTGATAGCCATAGAGATTCTGCAGGAGCGTCGAGGTCATCAGGGTCGTGACGACCACGCCCGCCGAGAGAATCCATGTCAGCAGCATCGAAACCACGATCCCGCCCCGATGATCCCGGATGACGGTCTTGAGCGGCAGCTCGGTCACAAGCGAACGGGCCTGACGCATCTCGACAAAGATCGGCGTCTCTTGGAGCCAACGCCGCAGGTAGACGGCAAGGAGGCCGAACCCGCCACCAAGAAAGAACGGGATCCGCCACGCATAGGCCGCGACTTCGTCTGGCGTGAAAACAGAGTTGATGGCGGTCGCAATGAGCGAACCGAGCAGGATGCCCAGCGTCAGTCCGGAGCAAAGAAAGCCGCAGGCAAAGCCCACCCGGCGAAACGGCACGTGCTCAGCCACGAAGGTCCAGGCGCCCGGCACCTCGCCACCGATCGCCACGCCCTGCAGCAGGCGCATGAGAATGAGAAGAATCGGCGCCGCGATGCCGATTGACGCATAGGTCGGCATGGACGCCATGCCGAGGGTCGCCACCGCCATGAGCAGGATCGAGAACGCGAACACCCGCTTGCGCCCCAACCGGTCGCCGAAATGCGCCATCACAATCCCACCCAGCGGCCGGATGAGGTACCCGACCGCAAAAATGCCAAACGTCTGGATCGTCACCACCGCGGCCGAGGCATCCTTGGGGAAAAACAGCTGCCCAATGACCGGCGCGAAAAAGACAAAGATGATGAAGTCGTAGAACTCGAGCGCACTGCCGAGCGCGGACAGCCCCAGCGTGCGGAAATCCTCGGTCGTGAGTCGCCGGGGAGCGGCAGCAGATGCGCGAGGATGGGAAGCATTCATACGTTGCCCAGATCGAGCCACGCGCACCTACGCGAGCGTGGCTTTCGCTATCACCGCCGTTCGTTGTTTCGAATTCAGCGGCATGGCCCTCAGCGCGAAAACCCCACTCAGCGCAGCATCAGCCAGTCTCCGAACGGCCCTTGGTAGAAACCAAGGAGGATCGAGGCGAGCGCGAGTGTCACGAGAGTCAGGCGGGCAGTCAGGCTGACGTCAGTCCGGGCCGGGCGAGTGTCCGGGGCGCCCTCGGCCTTCCAGGTCGAGAAGAACGCGGCCTTGATCCAGCCGAAGTAGTAATAGATCGAGATCACCACGCCGAAGATCGCCACGCCGAGCAGGCCGTAGAGGCCGGCCTTGAAGGCGGCGATAAAGATCAGGAGCTTGCCCATGAAACCGGCCAGCGGCGGGATGCCCGCCAGCGAACCGAGGCCGACCGCCAGCACCGTCGCGAGGAAGGGGTGCGTCTTGCCGAGATCGGCGTAATGGTCGAGATCCTGATCCGCGTCGTCGGCTCCGGCCACGTGGGTCATGACCCCGAAGACAGCGAAGGAGGCGAGCAGGTAGGCAAAGAGGTAGAACTGGATCGCACCGACCGCGAGCGTGCTGTTTGTCGCGGACACCGCGACGACGCCAAGTAGGAGGTAGCCAGCGTGCGCAACACCCGAGAGGCCAAGCAGGCGCTTCACGTTGTGCTGCGTCAGGGCCGCGAGGTTGCCGAAGAGGATCGTCGCCGCGGCCATGATCGTGAGGACCGGCGTGGTGATCGCGGCGTAAGGCGCGAAGGTGCGGACGAGGATGAGGAGGATCGCAAAACCGGCCGCCTTGGACGCCACGGCGAGGAAGGCGGTCACGGGAGTGGGAGCGCCTTGATAAACATCCGGGATCCAGATCTGGAACGGAAACGCACCCACCTTGAAGGCCACACCCGACAGCACGAGCACGACGCCGATCGAGGCGAGCACGTTGTCCGGGTTGGCCGCGAGGAAGAGCCGCAGCGCGTCAAAATTCATCGAGTCGGCGGTGTGCGCCGGAAGCGCGGGATTGCCCGCCACGCCATAGAGCAGCACGATGCCGAAGAGCAGGATGCCCGAGCTGAGGGCGCCCATGATCAGGTACTTGAGCCCGGCCTCAAGGGAGAGCGCGTTGGACCGGGTGTAGCTGACGAGAATGTAGAATCCGACCGTGATCGTCTCGAGCGCGACGAAGAGCAGGACGAAATGATTGGCCTGGGCGAGGAGCATCATCGCGGCCGACACGACCATCACGATGTGGAAGAACTCGATCCGCGGCATCTTCTGCTTCGCGAGGGCGACCACACCCAAGATGCTGACCAGGATCGAACTGAGCAGGAAGAACGCACGCAGGAACTGGCCGCTCTCGGTGTGACGGAGCAGTCCGTTAAAGGTCGTATCGCCGAGATAGCCCGTGCGGAAATTGACCAGCAGGCCGATGAGGATCGCCACCTGGCCGGCAATCGCGAGCGCGGGGATCAGGTCATGCTGCTTCTTGGGCAGCAGGATCTCGAGGACCAGAAGGCCGAGGGCCAGACAGCCCAGCATCAATTCCGGGAAGATCGCCCCCCAAGTATTGGATGCGGCAGCGGCTTGAAGAAGCTCGTAATTCATCGCGACGAAAAGGAGAGGGATTGCTTACCGGGAGACGACCTGAGTCGCCGGCGCCTCGACGGCCGGGTAAAGGGCGCGGAGCGCCGAATCGAGGGGAGTGGAGAGGGACTTGGGCCAGAAGCCGATGAAGAGCAGCGCCACGATCAGGATCAGCGCGGGAATCTTCTCGGACCAGCGCAGGTCCGTCGCCGGATTGGCGGCAAGGACGCCGTTGAGCGCGTCGGACGGTGGTCCGAAGAAAACCTTGGCTGCCGAACGCAGGCCGTAGATCGCGGAGATGACGACACCCGCGACCGCAAGGACGGTCAGGGTCGGATTAAATTTCCAGGCGGCGACATAGATCGTGAGCTCACCCCAGAAGTTGGCGAGACCCGGTAGGCCGATGCTGGCCAGGGTGCCCGTGACGAAAAACGCGGCGAGGACCGGGGTCTTCTGTGCAAGGCCGCCCATCTCGGTCATGTCAAAGGTCTGCGTACGGTGATAGATGCTGGTCGAAAGCAGGAAGAGCAGCGCGACCGACAGACCGTGCGCCACCATCATGAGAACGACGCCACCGGCGCCGAGCGTCGAGAGGCAGGCGATGCCGAGGAAGGCATAGCCCATGTGCATCACGGAGCTGTAACCGATCATCTGCTTCAGGTCGCGCTGGGCGATCGTGATGAAGCCAATGATCAGGACATTGCCGACCACACCGAGAACCGCGAGCGGCGTGGCCCAGTGGGCGGCGCCGGCGGGAACCAAGGGAAGCGCGATCTGGATCAGACCGTAGAGACCGAATTTCTTGAGCACGCCCGCATGGAGCATCGCAGCCGAGCTCGGCGCCGCACCGTAGCCGAGAGGCGCCCAGGTGTGGAGCGGCCAGAGTGACACCAGCGTGCCGAAGCCGACCATGAGCAGACCGAAGATGTACTTCTGGGTCACGAACGCCATCGGGTTGGCCATCAGCTCCGTGCGAAGCGTGATCATGTCAAAGGTCTCGGCTCCACTCTTCAGGTAGATGGCGATCAGGCCGAGCAGCGACAGCATCGCGCCGGCGGTGAGGTAGATCGTCATCTTCATCGCCGCGTAGCTGCGGTCGCGTCCGCCCCAGATGCCAACCATGATGAAGGTCGGGATCAGCGCGAGTTCGTGGAAGAAGTAGAAGAAGAAGATATCGATGCTGGCGAAGACACCCATCAGGCCGCCCTGCATGACCAGCAGCAGCATGAGGTAGATCTTGAGCCTCTCCGCGCCGGACTGGATCGCATAGAGGCCGGCGGCGAGGCCGACGATGCCCGCCATGACGTACAGCGGGAGCGAGATGCCGTTAAGGCCGAGCGCCAGCGTGATGCCGAGGTCCTGCAGGCCCGTGTTGTAGCGGGTGAGGAAGACATAGCTCTCACCGGGGTTGCCGGGGAACTGGCTCCAGAGCCAGACGGCGATCAGCGCCGGAACGGCGAAGCCGACGTAGGCGAGCTTGATCGAAAAGCGCTTTGGCAGGCCCAGCGCGATGGCGAGGGCCACGGCGAGCGGTGTCGCGATGGACAGCAGAAGAAGGTCAACAGGCTGGGTGTTCATCACGAAATGCTTAGAAGGCGCCGGTGGCGAAGGCCCAGAGGAGGACCGAGCCGAGGAGGAACCAGTAGACGTAGGCGTGCAGGCTGCCGACGTGGAGCGCGCGGGCCCCGATGCCGACCAGGCCGACGATGGCGGCCAGGCCGCGGACGATCATCCCCGCAAGGACGATTTGTTCGAGGAAGTTGACCAGCATCGCGAAGCGCTGCTGGACCTTGGCCACGTAGTAGTTGTAGCCGGCGTCAAACGACTCCTTCAGGCCGCCCAGCGCGCCGAAAAGCGCAGGAGACTTGTTCTCCAGCGCATCGGTCGAGGCAGGCTTGTAGAGCACCAGCGCTGAACCCGCGCCGATGACCATGACCGCCACGCTGACGGCGAGGATGATCGTGTGATCGGAACCGTGAGCGACCGGGATCAGGGCCCAGACTTCCGCGAATGCATTGCCGTAGATCGCGGTGTAGCCACCGACGATCGAGAGAACGGCGAGCAGCACGAGCGGGAGCGTCATGCTGAGACCACCCTCGTGGGCGTGGCTGGCTTCCTCGCTGCGGGGCTCGCCGAAGAAGACGAGGCGCCAGAGGCGTACCATGTAGAAGGACGTGATGACCGCGGTGAGCGCGAGGATCGCGAAGACGGCGGTGTTGTTTTTGAACGCGAGGTAGAGGATCGCGTCCTTCGAGAAGAAGCCGGCGAGGTACGGGAAGCCGATGATGGCCGCGACGCCGATCGTGAACGTGTAGAACGTCAGCGGCATCTTCTTGTTCAGACCGCCCATCTTGAAGATGTCCTGCTCATGGTGGCAGCCGTGGATGACCGAACCCGAACCGAGGAACATCAGCGCCTTGAAGAAGGCATGCGTCGTGAGGTGGAACATGGCCGCACCGACGCCGACCGGGAGGACCATGGCGTGCATCATCCCCTCCCCGCTGTGCTCGACCGCGAGCGAGCCGAGGCCAAAGGCCGCGACCATGTAGCCGAGTTGGGAGAGCGTGGAGTAAGCGAGGACCTTCTTGATGTCGCGCTGGGTGATCGCACAGAGCGCGGCATAGAGCGCGGTGACGGTGCCGATCCACATGATGACCGTCAGGGCCTCTGGAACCATGAGAACCTGGATGCGACAGAGCATGTAGATACCGGCGGCCACCATGGTCGCGGCGTGGATGAGGGCGGAGACGGGCGTCGGGCCCTCCATCGCGTCCGGCAGCCACACGTGCAGGGGCATCTGGGCCGACTTGCCCATCGCGCCGCAGAACAGGAGGAGTGGAATGGCGGCGGTCACGACCGAGCCGGCGCCCATCTTCTCGGCGATGCCGTCGAGGCTGACCGTACCGAGTGCGTAGTAGCAGCCGATGATGCCGAGGAGGAAACCGAAGTCACCGACGCGGTTGACGATGAAGGCCTTCTTCGAGGCGTCCGCCGCCGACTGCTTCTCGTGGTAGTGATTGATCAGCAGGTAGGAGCTGAAACCGACGAGCTCCCAGAAGATGAACATCATGAAAAGATTGTCGGCAAACACGATGCCGATCATCGAGAACATGAAGATCGAGAGGCCGCCGAAGTAGCGGGCCTTGGCCGCGTCATCGGCCATGTAGCCGAGCGAGAACAGGTGGACGCAGAAGCCGACCACGCCGACGATGGAGAGCATCAGGGCGGCGAGGTCGTCGTACTTGAGTCCGATCGAGAGCGAGAAATCGCCGAGGCGCAGCCACTCGTGCGTGAGGGCGAAGCGCTCGCCCCCAAAGGCAAGCGCCAGCGCGCCGGCGGCCACGACCGCGGCGGCCGCGGACGAGACGTACGACGCGATGCAGCCACGACGGCGCAGGAGGAGCGCGATCACGGCCGCGGAGGCGAGCGGCGCGAGGAAGGCAAGGAGAGCGATAGAAGCGGGCGCCATGGCGTTAGTTTTTCAGCGCGTTGAGTTCCTCGACCTGGATGGTCTGACGCTTGCGGAACAGGGCGACGATGATGGCCAGTCCGACCGCGACCTCGGCCGCGGCGACGGTCAGGATGAAGAAGACGAAGACGTTGCCATCCATCGTGCCGTTGAAGCGCGAGAAGGCGACGAGTGCGAGGGTCGAGGCGATGAGCATGAGCTCAAGGCACATGTAGATCACGAGGGTGTTCTTGCGCAGGAGCACGCCGAAGAAGCCGATCGCGAAGAGCACGGCGCTCAGGATCAGGTAGTGGTTCAGTCCGACGCTCATTTGATGTCCTCCAGGCCTTCGAAGCGCTTGCTCAGAACGATGACGCCCAGCATGGCGATCAGCAGCAGGAAGCCGACGATCTGCACGGGCAGCAGGTAGGTGGTGAAGAGCTGCGTCGCGTAGTTGCGCAGGCTGGCGCCGACCGCCGGGGCGGAGGCCGCGGCATCGACGGCCGGCAGGGCATTGGTGGCACGGGCAAAGGAGACCAGGCCGGTCACGAGCAGACCGGCGGCCGCAATCGACGCGGCGACGGTGGCCTTCTTGAAGGGCTTGCGCACCCCGCCCTGCGTGTCGAGGAGCATGACGATGAAAAGGAATAGCGCGACGACGGCACCCGCGTAGACGAACACGAGCAGGATCGCGAGCAGGCCGGCGTCGAGGAGTGCGAAGAGGCCCGCGACGGCGACGAGGCTCAGCATCAGGAACATCGCGGAGTTAACCGTGTTCTTGTTGAACACCACGGCCAGCGCCGAGCCAACGGCGAGGAACGCGAAGAGGTTGAAAAGGAGGGCGGACATGAAAGGGAGGGAAAGTAGCGAGTAGTGAGTAGCGGGCAGCGAGTAGAATGACCTCGGAAGCGGGCGGCGGAAAAGGGTTCGGTGTCGGTGGTTGGTATGCTCGCTACTCGCTACTCGATGCTCGTTACTTCAATGAAAAATCAGTGTGCGTTGCCGTGTTCCTCGGCGGACTTTTTCTTGTCCCACTTGAAGTGGTCGTCGGGGAGCGTGCCGCCGAGTTCGTAGAGGCGGACCTTGTTGTTGACCATCTCGGCCCGGGTGTAGCCGGACATCGTGTACTGATTCTGCAGCCAGATCGCCTCCTCGGGGCAGACCTCCTGGCACAGGCCGCAGTAGATGCAGCGCAGCATGTCGATTTCGAATTCCTGCGGAGCCTTCTCGACGTGGGCGGTCGGGGCATCGGGGGCAATCTCGCCGGGCGTGATGCGGATGGCCTTGGGCGGGCAGACGAACTCGCAAAGCTGGCAGGACACGCACTTCTCACGGCCATTCGGATCCTTCACCAGCGTCGGCACGCCGCGGTAACCCGTGGGGATCTCAGGGCGCTGCTCGGGATACTCAAGGGTCTCCTTCGGCTGGAAGAGGTGACGCAGGGTCGTCTTCAACCCGGAGGCGATCTGCGGGAGGTAGGTGCGCTCGGCGAAGCTGAGCGGTTTGCGTTCGAGAGGGATGACGGCCATGGGAATTTTCGATTTCTGATTCTTCGATTTTCGATTTCGGGCCGGATCAGCCGCGGGTCTCGATCAGGGCGATCGCGAGCGCGTAGAAAATCAGGTTGGCGATGGCGAGAGGGAGGAGCTTCTGCCAACCGAGCTTCATCACTTGGTCATAGCGGAAGCGCGGGAGTGTCCAACGGACCCACATGAAGAAGAAGATCGCGGCGAGGACCTTGCCAAGGAACACGCCGATACCGATCAAGCCGCCGAGCCAGATCGGCAGGCCCTCGATGAGCGGGGCCAGCGGGACCCACGGGAGTGGGTTCCAACCGCCGAGGAAGAGCAGCGTGAAGACACCGGAGCCGACCAGCATGTGCGCATACTCCGCGACGAAGAAGAGCGACCACTTGAACTCGCCGTACTCGGTGTGGAAGCCGCCAACGAGGTCGGACTCGGATTCCGGCATGTCGAAGGGCTGACGATTGGTCTCGGCGAAAAGGGCGACGAGGAAGATGAAGGCCGACAGCGGCATCAGAAAGACGTACCACATGCCACCGAAGAAGCCCGGCTGGCTCTGCGTCTGCACCACGTCGAACAAGCTGAGCGTGCCATTGCCGCCCGGGGCGTTGGTCCACAGAAAAACGGGCAACACCGACAGCGTCATCGAGAGCTCGTACGAAATCAGCTGGGCCGAGGCGCGCACGCTGCCGAGGAAGGGAAACTTCGAATTCGAGGCCCAGCCGGCGATGATGACCGAGTAGACGCCAAGCGAAGAGATCGCAAAGACCGCCAGCAGGCCGACATCAAGGTTGGCGAGGATCAGCGGCTTGAGCGTGCCCGCCGCCGCGTCCCAGTAAGCCCCGAACGGAACGAACGTGACCGTGGTGAGCGCGGGGATCAGCGCGAGAAGCGGCGCGATGTAGTAATAGAATTTGTTAACGTGGCCGGGAATGACGTCCTCCTTGAAGACGAACTTGCCGCCGTCCGCCATAAGCTGGAACACACCGAGGCGCTGGAGGAAACGGCCGACGAACGGAATCGGCGCGACCCACGGCACGATCGCGCGGTTGGGGCCGGGACGGCCCTGGACCCAGGCCGCGATCTTGCGCTCAGCCATCGAGCAGGCGGCCGAAATCGGGAAGATGACCGCGATCACCGCAATGCCCTGAAGGGCGGTGCGGAGCCAGAGCGGAAGATCGAAGTAGAAGGAGAAATCCATCGGAGGAAAATCAGGCGGTCACCGTGGCAGCCGCCGCCGGTTTGAAATGGAGCGTCTCGCCTTCGACAAACGGAAGGGCCGTCCAAGGCGTGGAGTCGAGCAGCAGGCCGGTCTCGGGAAGCTTAGCATGCGCAGCGTGGGCCAGCGCGGGAACCTCGGCGGCAATCACCGCCCAGAGACCGGCGAGGTCCGCGGGCTGCGCAGCACCGCCGGCGGCAACCACGAGACGGGAAAGGACCACCAGGTCGTCCGTCGCACCCACCAGACCGGGAACGGCCTTGGAGAATTTCTGGATGCGGAACTGCTGGTTCACGAACGAACCGGACTTCTCGAAGACGGTCAGCGTCGGCAGCACGACCTTGGCGGCGGCGCTGGTGGCGTTGGCGTGGGTGCCGATATAAATCACGGCGACCTTGGCGAGCTGCGCGGCGGTGAGGCCGGCGGCGGTGAGGTCCTCGCCCACGGAAATGACCGTCTTGACCTGGCCGGCGTCAATCGCGGCAGCAAGGGCGGTGAGCTTCGCCTCCGGCAGCGCGGCGATCAGGCCGGTGACGAGCGCGCCGCGGACATTCGGGTTGCGGTCGGCGGAAACGAGGAGCTTGTCCCCCTGCCCTGTCCGGCTGACGAGCGCGACGGTGGCCTTGACCGCAGCGACGAGCTTCTTGGTGAGGAACTGTTCCTCGACCGAGCTGCGGCCGGAACCAACGACGGCCACGGAGCCGGCCTTGAGCAGATCGGCGGCACGCGCAACGAGGACGTCGAGCGCCTCGGTCGTCTTGAGACGATCGGGCGAGGCCACCTGCTTGTAGAGAATGCGACCGCTGTCCGGCATCCAGGTGTCATTCACCTCGTCATTGCGACGCGGGGTGATGCGGTAGATCGCGCCCTCGCGGGACCAGACGACGGTGTTGGCGCCGACGGAGGTCTCGGTGTCGATGCTGTTGGTCTGCTTGAGGAACCAGACGCGCATCTTGAACCGGAAGTCGGTCGAGGTGAGCGCGCCAACCGGGCAGATATCGACCGTGTTGAGCGAGTAATTGTTCTCGAGCTGCTTGCCGGGATAGCAGGTCAGCGTGGAGTAGCTGCCGCGGTCGATGAAACCGAGGACGTCATCCTTCGCGATCTCCTTCGAGAAGCGGATACAGCGGGAGCAGAGGATGCAGCGCTCGTCGTCGAGCGTGACGCGCGGCCCGAGCTGGGTGCGCTTGGGCTTCACGTTCTTCTGCTCAATGAAGCGCGAGTAGCCGCGGCCGTAGCCGGTGGCCTGCTCCTGCAGCTTGCACTCGCCGGCCTGGTCGCAGATCGGGCAGTCCAGCGGGTGATTGATGAGGAGGAACTCCATCACGCCCTCGCGGCAGTCCTTGACCATCGGCGAGTTGGTGCGGATGTGGAGACCGGGGCTGGCGTTGGTGCCGCAGCCGATCTGCGGGCGTGGGATCCAGTTGATCTTCTGCTTGCCCGTGGCCGGGTCCATGACCGGCTGCTTGGTCGCGGGATCGACGGCCGGCATGCCCATTTCGATCAGGCACATGCGGCAATTGCCAACCACCGTGAGCTTCGGGTGGTAGCAGTAGTGCGGCACGTCGACGCCGACCAGGCGCGCGGCTTCGATCACATTCGTGCCCTTGGGCACGGCGATCTCCTTGCCGTCGATGTTGACGGTGACGAGGTCGGGTTTGGCAGGCTGGATCATTGCGGAAAGAGAGGGAATTTAACCACGGAACACACGGAATACACCGAAGGTTCGGAAACGCGGTCGTTGAGTCAGGAAAGGGTGGTTCGCTTCAGTGTGTTCCGTGTATTCCGTGGTCAAAAATCAGATCAAGACCGCCGCCTCGGCGGGCTTCGGCGCCTTCTTGGCCTCGTGGTAGTTTTTGAATTCGTCGCCGAACTTCGCGATGAAGCTCTGGGTCGGCCAGGAACAGGCCTCGCCGAACGCGCAGATCGTGCGGCCGGGAATCTGGTCAGCCACGCCCTTGAGCAGCGCGGCGTCCTGCGGACGGGCGTCGCCGTGCACCATGCGGGTCGTGATCTTCTTCATCCACAGCGAACCTTCGCGGCAGGGCGTGCACTGGCCGCAGCTCTCGTGGGAGTAGAACGCGTTGATGTTCGCGAGCGCCTCAACCATGTTGACGGTGTCATCCATGACGATGACGCCGCCGGAACCGCCCATGGTGCCGATCATGGCGAGCGAATCGAAATCCATCGGGACATCCTCGACGCCCCAGTCGTAGTCGACCATCTCCGCGCCGACCTTGCGCTTGCCCTTGAAGCGCTCGCCGAAGCGGAGAATCTTGGCCGAGGAACCGCCGGGGATGACGGCCTTGAAGGTGCGGCCGGGCAACGGACCGCCGCAGACTTCGTTCAGCAGCTGGCCCATCGTGATGGTGCCGGCCGGGAACTCGTAGTAGCCGGGGCGCTGGACGTGGCCAGAGACGCAGAAGATGCGGGTGCCGGTGTTGCCGGGCGTGCCGATCTTGGAGTAGGCCTCACCGCCGTGCTCCGCGATGTACTTCACGTGGCAGAGCGTCTCGACGTTGTTCACGATCGTCGGGCACTGGTAGAGGCCGAGGACCGCAGGGAAATACGGGGGCTTGATACGCGGGTTGGCGCGCTTGCCCTCGAGGGATTCGATCAGGCCGGTCTCCTCGCCGCAGATATAGGCGCCGGCGCCGCGGTGGACAAAGATGTCGCAGGAGTAGCCGGTGCCGAGAATGTTCGCGCCGACGAAGCCCTTGTCGCGGGCTTCCTGGATCGCCTTTTCGAGAATCCGCGCGCCATGGGGCATCTCGCCGCGGATGTAGATGTAGGCCTGCTTCACGTTGTTCGCGAAACAGGAGATCATCGTGCCCTCGATCAGCTGATGCGGATCCTGGTGCATGATGTACCGGTCCTTGAAGGTGCCGGGCTCGGACTCGTCGGCGTTGACGATGAGGTAGATCGGCTTGCCGCTCTTGCGGTCAACCAGGCCCCACTTCACGCCGCAGGGAAAACCCGCGCCGCCGCGGCCGCGCAGGCCGGACTTCTTGACCTCGTCAATCAGCTCCTCGGGCTTGCGGGTGACGGCCTTCTTGAGGACCTCGTAGCCGCCGTTGCGCAGATAGCAGTCGATGTCGTTCGTGTAGCCGGGCTCATCAATGTGCTGAAAGATGATGCGGCGTTGTTCGGGAGCGGGCATGGCGGAGAGAGCGGTAAGCGATAAGCTTTAAGCGATAAGCAGGGCGGGATCAGCGGCGCTTCGCGGCCTCGGCCTTGATCTGGTCGCTCAGTTGTTTGGCCTTGGCGCAGTCGACCTTTTCGTGGAGGTCGTCATCAATCATCACGACCGGGGCGGTGCCGCAGCTGGCAAGGCACTCGACGAACTCAACCGTGACCTCACCATCGGGCGAGACATGGCCGGCGCCGGCGTGGGTGTTGAATTCCTTCTCGAAGGTCTCGCAGGTCTTGTAGCCACCGACGAGCGCACAGGAGAGCGTGCGGCAGACCCGGATGTGACGGCGGCCGATCGGCTTGCGGCGGAACATCGGGTAGAAGGTAACGACCTCGTACACGTTGATCGGGGGCAGCTCGAGCTTCGCCGCGATCCACTCCAGGGCCTCGTCGGAGATGTAGCCGGCGTCTTCCTGCACAAGGTGCAGGAGCGGGAGCGTGGCGCTCCGCTTGACCGGATAGTGCGTAATGACGTCGTCGATACGCTTGAGGGTTTCGGGCTTGAGATTCATCACGGCAAAAAGGTCAGCGGTCGCACTCGCCCATCACGAAGTCCAGCGAGCCGAGGATGGCCACGACGTCGGACATCAGGTTGCCCTGGCAGACCTTGGGCAGGATGGAGAGGTTGCAGAAGGAGGGGCTGCGGATCTTCAAGCGCCACGGGACGCCGCCGCCCTTGCTGACGACGTAGAAGCCGAGCGCACCCTTCGGGTTTTCGGCCTCGAAGTAAACCTCGCCGGCCGGCATCTGCGGGCCCTCGGTCACGATCATGAAGTTGTTGATCAGCTCCTCCATTGAGGTGAGGACCTTTTCCTTGCGCGGGGCGAAGATGCGCACGGCGTCCTTCGCGTACCACTCGCCGCCAGGAAGCTTGGCAATGGCCTGGCGCACGATGCGAACGGCCTGCTTCATCTCCTCGCCGCGGACGAGGTAGCGGTCGTAGGAGTCACCCTTGGTGCCGACCGGAACGTCGAAGTCGTACTGCTCGTAGCCGCTGTACGGCTTGTCCTTGCGGAGATCGAGCGAGACGCCGGAGCCACGCAGGTTGGGGCCGGTGAGACCGTAGCCGATGGCGTCCTCCTTCGAGATGACGCCAACGCCAACCGTGCGGTCCATGAAGATCTTGTTGCGGGTCAGCATCTCGAGCATCTCGTCGAGAATCGGGAGGAACTGCTCGCAGAACGCCTCGACGCGGCCAGTCCAACCCTCGGGCAGGTCGCGGGCGACGCCGCCGATGCGGGTGTAGCTCGTGGTGAAGCGGGCGCCGGTCAGCTCCTCGAACAGCTTGTAGAGCTTCTCGCGCTCGGTGAACTGGTAGAGGAACACCGTCCATGCGCCGGTATCCATGGCGAATGCGCCAAGGCCGAGCAGGTGGGAAGAGATGCGGGCGAGTTCGCTGATGATGACGCGGATCGCCTGACAGCGGGGCGGGAGCTCGAGCTTGGCGAGCTTCTCGACCGCGATGGCGTAGGCAACGTTGTTGGCGAGCGGGGCGAGGTAGTCCAACCGGTCCGTGTAGGGCACGAACTGGTTGTAGGTCATGTTCTCCGCGATCTTCTCGTCGCCGCGGTGCAGGTAGCCGAGGATCGGGTCGCACTTCGTGACGATCTCGCCATCGAGCTCGAGCTGGAGGCGCAGCACGCCGTGGGTCGAGGGATGGGACGGACCCATCGCAAGCGACATCTTCTCGGTCTGAAACTCAGCCGGGGCGTTCGCCGCCGTCTTCGCGGCGTTGTCGGGAAAGGCAAATTCGGTGGCCATGGCTTGAGTGTCTTAGTCGCGCTTCTCGCTGCGCTCGTTCCAGCTCTCGTCCTTGGCGCGCGGTTCGGCCTCGGTGAGGTTCATCTCGCCGGACGACGCCACGAACGGACCGCCCGCCATCGGCGCCGGCTTCACGCTCGCACCGGTTTCCGCCGCGACCTCGAGGTCAGGCAGCTCGGTCTCGATGCCGGCCAGCGGGAAATCCTTGCGCAGCGGATGGTACGGGTAGCCGTCCCACATCAGGATGCGGCGCAGGTCCGGATGGCCGGTGAAGGTGATGCCCAACAAATCGTACGTCTCACGCTCATGCCAGTCGGCCGAGGGCCAGAGAGCGGTCACGGTCGGCATCGCGGGCTCGGCGTCGTTCGCGCAATCCGAAGCTACCCGCAGGTAGGTGTGGGCCGTGGTAGAAAGGAGGTGCCAGACCACGGTGAAGCGGGGTGAGGCGCCCTCGGCCCAGTCGATCGCGGTCACGTCGACGAGCATGTCGTAGGCAAACTCGTCGCGCAGGTACTTGAGCGCAGCCACGGCGTCCGCGGCCGCTACATTGACGGCGAGGTGGTCACCGCTGGGACGCGGGGTGACCGAGGGAAATTTGGCCTGCAGGGCGGCGGTGACGTCAGCAGTGGCGGTCATCGGTGGTTTCGGCGTTCGCTGGTCAGGCGTTTAGGCGGTCAGACGTTTGGCGGAAGGCTCGCGCTTCATCTTGTCCTGCAGCTTGATCAAAGCGTCGAGGACAGCCTCGGGGCGCGGAGGGCAGCCGCTGATGTAGACGTCGACCGGCAAAATGCGGTCCACGCCCTGCAGCGTGGCGTAGCTGCGGTACATGCCGCCCGAACTGGCGCAGGCACCCATCGCGATGACCCACTTGGGCTCGGCCATCTGATCATAGATGCGGCGAACGTGAGGGGCCATCTTGTAGGTGACGGTGCCGGCCACGATCATGCAGTCGGCCTGGCGGGGGGAAAAGCGCATGACCTCGGCGCCGAAGCGGGCGATATCGAAGCGGGCGCCACCGACCGCCATGAGCTCAATGCCACAGCAGGCGAGACCCATGGGCATAGGCCAGATGGAGTTGGAGCGGATCCAGTTGATCACCGCATCCAGGCGGGAGACGACGACTTCGCCCTCAATCTTGCTGTTGTAGGCGAGTTCGGTGTTGGGCGAGACCATGGCGTCAGGAAATCGAGGGAGGAAGGTGTCCGTAAAAAGGGAATCGTTGGGAAGCCCGACAGCCCGCGCAAGTCGCTTTTGGCGAAATCGCGGAGACCTTGTTTACGGCCAGCGGTCTTGCCGCCTGCCATCCGCGTGCCATTGACCGACAGCGACCGGCAGATTGACCGTCAACCTATCTTCGCGCCTTGGATCGCAACCAAATGGATCGACATCGAAACGCGACTTAGGGCAGTTTTTCTCACCCCCGCCCCACCCCGCGCCCGCCCTACCCTGAATCGGCGCAGACTCTTGCTTCACCATGAAGTTACTCCGCTCCCTCATGCTCGCTGCATTCGCTGCCAGCCTAACCGGCGCGGTTTTTGCCGCTGACGACAACGTGCTCTTCTTCAAAGGCCTCGAAGGTCCCGGGAAAGGCCGCAAGGTGGTCCTGATCTCCGGCGACGAGGAGTACCGTTCCGAAGAGGCCCTGCCGATGCTGGCCAAAATCTTGAGCCAGCGCCACGGCTTTGACTGCACCGTGCTCTTCGCGATCGATCCGGCCACCGGCATCATCAATCCCAATATCCAGACCAATATCCCCGGGCTGGAAGCGCTGGCGGATGCCGACCTGATGATCATTTCAACCCGGTTTCGGCGGCTGCCGGACAACCAATTTCGGGCCATCGCCACCTATTTGCAGGCCGGAAAGCCCGTGATGGGCCTACGAACTGCGACCCACGCCTTCACGGGTGACGCCGTTACCGATGGGATTGTCTGGAAGGACTTTGGGCTAAACGTGTTGGGTGAAACCTGGATCAACCACCATGGCCAGCACATGGTGGAAGGGACCCGCGGCGTGATCGAACCGGTCAATGCCCGGCATCCTGTCCTGCGCGGCGTGCGCGACATTTTCGGCCCCAGCGACGTGTATGGCATCAAGAATCTGGGCGCGGATGCGACTATCCTGCTGCGCGGCCAGGTCACCACGACACTCAATGCCGACTCTGCGGCCGTCGCCGGGCCGAAGAACGCCCCGATGATGCCACTGGCGTGGATTCGCGGCTACCAAGTGCCGAACGGCAAACCGGGGCAGGCGTTCTGCACCACCATGGGCGCCTCCGTTGATCTGTTGAACGACGATCTCCGCCGGCTGATCGTCAATGCGGCGATCCATCTGGTCGGAGCCGAGGTTCCGGCCGCCGCCAACGTGGCGTTCGTCGATCCGTTCCGGCCTACCTTCTACGGTTTCGTCCGCGATCCCGCCGCCTTCCCCACGCGCGCCCTGCGGCCCGCGGACTTCGCGCTCGGACGCACCACCACCCCGCTCACCTTCGTTAAGGTGCCCGAAGGCTACGTCAGCCCTGCGGGCCGCTGAGCCAGCACGATCAACCCGCCGCTTCACGCCAGGCGCGGCCTGCCCCCAATTAATGATTATGAACAAAATCGGCTTCAATCTCCTCGCCTGGTCCGGAACCGTGTCGGACGACGTTTTTCCCGTGGTTGATCGCCTCAAGACGATCGGCTACGACGGCGTCGAGTTCTTCATGGCGAGTCAGGATGAGCAGGCTTACCGCCGCCTTGGCCGTCACCTGAAGGGATTGGGCATGGAGGCCACCGCCGTGCTTGGCGTCGGCCCCGATGAGAATCCGGTGTCACCCGACGCCGCGGTGCGTCAGCGCGCGGTCGATCGCATCAAGCAGGCGGTCGACCATGCGGCCGCCGCCGGCGCCACCGTGTTGTGCGGACCGTTTCATTCGGCCTTCGCGACCTTCACCCGCGCCGAGCCAACAGCGGACGAGTACAAGCGCAGTGCCGAGGTCCTCGCGGCCGTGGGCGACCACGCCGCCCAGGCCAAGGTCGTCCTCGCGGTCGAGGCGCTCAACCGCTTCGAGTGCTACCTCTGCAACACCATGACGCAGTTGCGCAGCCTGATCGACCAGGTCGGGCACCCGCAGGTGCGCGCAATGTTCGATACGCATCACGCCAACATCGAGGAGAAGACCTTCGCCGACGCCATCCGCACCATCCGCCCGGTGCTCGCCCACGTGCACATCAGCGAGAACGACCGCGGCACTCCGGGTGCCGGCCATGTGAGATGGGAGGAGGTCTTCGCCACGCTGCACGCCACGCGTTATGAGGGCTGGCTGACGATCGAGGCGTTCACGCGCGCCGATCCCGGCTTCGCCAACGCGATCAATGTGTGGCGCAATTTCTCCGAGACCTGGGACATCGCGGAATCGGGCTACCGCTTCATCCGCGAGCACCTCGCCAAGGTCCAGCGCTGAGCCGCACCTCTCGCCCCACATCCTTCCGTTTACAGCCACCGGCGTCATCGACCCCGGCTACATCATTTCCCTCCCCATGCGTTCGTTCCTCCCCAAGTTTGCCGCGCTCAATCTGCTGGCCATCGCCGTCGCGACGCTCGCGCCGAGTGCGGGCCGCATCCATGCCGCGAGTCTGCCGTTTCCCGCTCCCGCTGAGGGCGAACACATCGCGCTCATTGGCAATGGTCTCGCCGAGCGTTTCCAGTACTACGGTTATTTCGAGACGCTCCTGCACCAGCGCTTCCCGGACAAAAAGCTCACGATCCGCAATCTCGGCCACTCGGGCGACACGCCCGCCTACCGCCCGCGCGCGGGTCGTCCCGATCAGTGGGCTTTCCCGGGCGCGAATGTCTTTCGCCCTGAATACGCACAACACCTCGGCATCGGTCACTACCCCTCACCCGATGAGTGGCTGACCATCGCCAAGGCAGACACCGTGCTCGCGTTCTTCGGTTTCAACGAATCGTTCGAAGGCCCGGCTGGCGTCGAGCGTTACACCGCCGAACTTTCCGCCTTCGTCGATCATACCCTCACGCAGTCGTACAACGGACGCAGCGCGCCGCGTCTCGTACTCGTGTCACCCATCGCCTTTGAGGATCTCTCCGCCACGCGGGATCTGCCCAACGGCAAAACGGAGAACGCCCATCTCGCGCTCTATGTCGAAGTCACGCGCCAGGTCGCCGCGGCCAAGGGCGTGGGTTTCATCGATCTCTTCGGCCCCAGCCAGCGCTGGTACGACCGCGAGAGCATCCCGCTCACGATCAATGGCGCCCACCTCAACGAGGCCGGCGACCGCCGGCTCGCGACCGACCTCGTCGACGCTCTTTATGGCCCCGGCGTCGCCGTTTCACGCAGCGACCCGGAGGTGCTCCGCAAGGTCATCTACGAGAAAAACTGGTTCTGGCTGAATGACTATCGGATGGTCAACGGGGTCCACGCCTACGGGCGCCGGCACAAACCATTTGGCGACATCAATTATCCACAGGAGATCGAGAAGATCCGCGAGATGACACTCCTGCGCGACGCGCAGGTCTGGGCTCAGGCCAGCCGCGGTGAAAGCCAAGGCGTTGTGGACGATTCGGTCACGCGCAAGCTCGACCCGGTCGAAACGAACTACACCAAGCCCATCACCTACCTGCCGGGCGACGAAGCCACCAAGCAGATCACGATGCCCGAGGGCTACCGGATCGAACTCTTCGCCGCCGAAAGCGAATTCCCCGACCTGCAGAACCCGGTCCAGATGACGTTCGACAACCGCGGACGTCTCTGGGTGGCCGTCATGCCGAGCTATCCGCACTACAAGCCGGGTGATCCCATGCCGGACGACAAGCTGCTCATCCTTGAGGACACCAATGGCGACGGACGCGCCGACAAGCAGACGATCTTTGCCCGCGGCCTGCATCTGCCCATCGGCTTTGAACTCACGGCCGAGGGCGTCTACCTCACGCAGCAGCCCAACCTCGTGCTCCTGCAGGATCTCGACGGCGATGATCAGGCCGATCGGAAGGAGTACCTGATGCATGGCTTCGATTCACACGACACGCACCATGCGATCAGTGCCTTCACGTCGGACGGCCGCGGCGCGTTCTACCTGCTGGAGGGCCGCTTCCTTCATTCCCAGGTCGAGACGCCTTATGGTGCCATCCGCTGCAATGACGGCGGGGTGTTTCGCTTCGACCCAAAGACCTGGCGGATGGAACGCTTCAGCCAGTATGACTTCAACAACCCGTGGGGCATCTCGTTCGACGAATGGGGTCAGACGTTCCTGTCCGACGCGTCGTCGGGCAATAATTTCTGGATGCTCCCCCTTTCGCTGAAGCTTCCCTTCGGCATCGAGTATCCGGAGGAAACCATGTTCACCGAACACCGCGTGCGTCCGACGTCGGGCACGGAATTCGTCTCGAGCCGCCATTTCCCGGACGAGGTGCAGGGCGATTTCCTCGTGAACAACTCGATCGGATTCCTCGGCACGAAGCAGCACAAGATGCGTGACGACGGTTCCGGCTTCCGCGGCGACTACCGCTTCGACCTCGTTAAGTCGTCAGATCCGAACTTCCGCCCGGTCGACATGGAGTTCGCCCCTGACGGATCCCTCTACCTCGTCGACTGGCACAATGCGCTGATCGGCCACATGCAGCACTCGGCGCGCGATCCCAATCGCGACCATGAGCGCGGCCGCATCTATCGCATCACCTTCCCTTCGCGCCCGCTGGTCACGCCGGCCGAAGTCGCGGGGGCACCGGTCGCCACCCTGCTCGAGAATCTCAAGCTGCCGGAGTACCGCACCCGTTATCGTTCGCAGCGTGAACTCCGCGGACGTCCCGCCACCGAGGTGCTGCCCGCTGTCAAACGCTGGGTGTCCGCGCTCGACCGCAACGACCCGCGCTACGAGCATCACCTGCTGGAGGCCCTCTGGGCCACGTGGGCACAGGAGCAGATCGATGCCGATCTCCTGGAGCGCTGCCTGACGGGAAATGCTCCGCAACTGCGCGCCGCCGCCACCCGGGTGGTGCGTCACGAATTCCGCAAGATTCCGAATCACGCGGCGCTGCTCCGTCGATCCGCCGGCGACGCACATCCGCGCGTACGGCTGGAGGCGATCGTCGCCTCCTCCTGGGTTGGTGGCGAAACCGGCGCCTCGATTCTCCTCGAGGGCCTGCGCCAGCCGCTGGACTCCTGGATGAAGAATGCAGCGCACTATGCCATGGTTCCGCTGCAGGTGACGGCGCGTGAAGCGGTCGCCGCCGGCCGGATCAACCTCGCCGACAATGCCGCCGCGCAAGCCTACCTCGCGAAGACCTATGAGTTCGGCAAGCTCGGCGACGAGGATCCAAACGCCATCCCCAAGGGCATCTTCAACCGCCTCGGCGAGTCCGGCTCCAAACTCTGGGCGACCGGCCGCGAGGTGTATTCACGCGACGGACACTGCTCGACCTGCCACCAGACCAAGGGTGAAGGCGTCAACGGCATCTATCCGCCCCTGGCCAAATCGGAATGGGTGACCGGCGATCCCGAGCGCCTGGTGAAGATCATCCTCCACGGCCTCATGGGTGAGATCACGGTGAACGGAAAGACCTATGCCGCGGATCTCACGCCTCCCATGCCTGGCTTCGGCGGCATGCTCTCCGACGAGGAGATCGCCGGCGTGGCAACCTATGTGCGTCAGAGCTTCGGCCACAACGCCAGCGTGATCACACCGGCGACGGTTAGCGAGATCCGCGCCGCGACGTCGGATCAAAAGACGTTCTACCAGGCGGAGGCGCTCAAGACTCCGCCTGCCGTGAAAGCCCCGTAAGG
>DASWVY010000065.1:0-1524 GCA_036401075.1 Opitutaceae bacterium | reverse complement strand
ACGACGCCATCGGCGGACCAGTCGTAACTGATGGAGCCTCCGAGCTGGCCCGAAATGCTGCGCATCACGAGTTTGCTGCCATACCCTTCCGCGCCGTTGGGCGGCTCCACCGCGGGACCGCCTCGTTCTGTCCAGGAAATTGTCACTTGGGTGCCGTCCGTGCTCCCGGAGACATCGAGCGTCCCTTCCTCAACGGAAAGCGCGCCATACTTCATCGAGTTGGTCGCCAGCTCATGCATGATCAGGGCGAGGGTCGTTGCAGCAGCCTCGCCAACCCCCATTCGCGGAACGGCAACGCGAATTCGGCCGCTGAATGCCCCGGTGTCTTCATAGGGCGCCAGGAGGATCGTGATGAGATCACCCAACAGGGCTGCACTACCCTGGTTGCCGGGCAGCGGACGGACGAGATCATGCGCGCGCCCAAGAGCTGTCAACCGATCGGTGAGAACCTGCGCCATCTCCACTACCGTCGTGGTCGATCGGGCAGAAATGCGGGTAAGGCCGGACGCCAGCGAGAGCAGGTTCTTCACCCGGTGGCTCATCTCTCCGGCGAGGAGTTCGTGACCTTCCTCAGCCATTTTCCGGCCGGTAACATCGAGGAACACGCCAAACATCAGTCGCTCATGCAAGCCGGAATCGTTGCCCAGGCCTCGGGCCGAGATCCAGCGAACCACCTCGCCAAGCATCACGCGGAAGTCGATTTCGTAAGAACCGACTATGGCGCGTGTCGCGGTGAACGCTGCGCGAACCCTGTCCCGGTCAGCCGGATGGATATGTTCCGACAGGTCCTCGAAGGTGACCGTGTCGCTCTGCGGCAAGCCCCAGTGAACGAAGCCCTGCTCATCGAGGGTGAACTGGTCGGTGTCCACGTTCCAGGACCACAGGGAGACACCCGCCGCCTGCAGGGCGCGCCTGAGATTGTCGGGCTCCCAAAGCGGGTGCGCGTTGTCGATCAGTGGCATTGCTTGTCCAACGTGTTGGCGCAGGTGGATCGCAGCAGCCATGAAGGCGCGCGCTCTCGCCATTTGCAGCTGGGCACTCGCCTCATGTGTTCATCGAGCCCACCGATCGCCCAGCGTCGGTCATCTTCAGGTGGGATTGCTCTCGCACGGGTTTTCGCAGCTACCGCCTGGCGACCTTGAGTAGCCTGGCCATGTCGGCCGCCTTGGTTCGATCCTCGCCTGCTTCGTCGAGAATGGAGGTGGCCTGTGCTTCGCTGAGGCCGAACGAGCCCGCCAGGAACGCCGTCGTATACTGCCGGCGTGGGGCCGACATGATCCTCGTGGGAAATGGAATGATCCTGGTAGCGTGCACGGTTCTCTCCGCGAAAGGCTCCATCCGGGAGCGCGCGGAGGCCATGGCCCATTGCCAACCTAGCACATGCTGGGCCGCTTAGGTTGCAAATCGCATTTCCTCCTGCTCGCTCACCGCCCAACCCGGCTTTCGCGCACCGTCGTTGACGATGATCAAATCCGCCAGCTTCGCGGATGCTAGACTTGAGCCGGTCGTCCGAGGAGGTTCCCA
>DASWVY010000064.1:0-52591 GCA_036401075.1 Opitutaceae bacterium | reverse complement strand
GCTCGCGCCCGTGCCGGTGAGCGTCAGCGTTTCGTCTGCGACTGTGATGCCGCCCTGCAACGCGAGCGTTGCACCGCTGCTCACCGTCGTGCCGGCGGCGCTCGTGCCGAGGGCCGTGGCGTTTTGGATGTTCAGCGTGCCGTTGGAGACGGTCGTGAGGCCGGTGTAGGTGTTCGCACCGCTCAGCGTGAGCGTGCCCGTGCCCTGCTTGGTGAGGGTGCCGCTCGTGCCTGAAATGACACCGGAGAAGGTGGTGCTGGTGTTGTCGCTCCCGGCGAGGAGGGCGCCGGAGCCCAGGGTGATGTTGGCATTGCCGGCGATGGAGCCGACCGTCTCGGTGAAGCCGGCGAGATTGAAGGTGGCGCCGCCGGTGACATTGACCGCGGTGCTGTTGGCCAGTCGCTCGCTGGCGCCCAGCGTCAGCGTGCCGCCGGAGATGTTGGTCGCGCCGGTGTAGGTGTTGGCGCCGGAAAGCGTGAGGGTGCCGCTGCCGATCTTCTCAAGCGTGCCGCCGGTGCCGGAGATGACGCCGGAGAAGGTGGTGCTGCTGTTGTCGGCGTTGGTGCGGAGCGTGCCGGTGCCGAGGGTGATGTTGCCGGCGCCGGTGATGGAGCCGACCGTCTCGGTGAGATTGTTGACGTCGAAGGTCGCGCCGCTGGCAACACTGACATCGCTGTCGTTCGAGATGCGCTCGTTGGCGCCGGAGATCTGCAGGGTGCCTGCGCTGATGGTGGTGGCGCCGGTGTAGCTGTTGGCGCCGCTGAGGTTCACCGTGCCGGTCCCCGTTTTGGTCAGACCGCCGGAGCCGTAGATCTGACCGGAAAAGGCGAGATTGCCTGCGCCGGTGACCGTCAGGGTGTTGCCGGCATTATCGAGCTGGCCCGAGAGGGTGAGCGTGCCGGCGGTTGATCCGATGGTGGTGGCGGCACCCAGGGTAACCTGAGCGGCGAGGCTGTTGTTGCCCGAGAGATTGTGCAGTGCGCCCACGTTGCTGACGCCGGTGCCGGAGAGGGTGAACGCGCCCTCACTGACAGCGATGTTGTTGGAAAACTCGAGGGTTGCGCCGCTGGCGACCACGTTGCCGTAGGTGGAGCTGCCGAGCGCGTTGCTGTGCTGGAGCGCAACGGTGCCGGCGTTGAGCAGGAAGGAGCCGTCGAAGGTGTTGTTGCCCGAGAGGACGAGGCGCCCGTTGCCGGCCTTGGTGAAGTTGGCGTAGTACGCGTTGTCGACCACGCCCGAGAAGGTCGTGGTGCCCGTGTTGCTCACGGTCAGCACACGGTTGCCGGAGCCGAGATTGATCGGGCCGGTCAGGGTGAGGTTGGCGGTGCCGCCGATCGTGAAATCGCTCGAGGCGTTGACGGTATTGGCGAGCGTGCGGGATCCGCTGGCGGTCAGGGTCGAGACGCCGGTGATGGCGAGCGCGCCTGTGCCGAGTGCGTTGTTGTTCGCGACCGTGAGCGTGCCGGCTCCGAGCGTCGTGCCACCCGAGTAGCTGTTGTTGCCGCTCAGCGTGAGGGTGCCGTTGCCGCTGGCGGACAGGGCGCCGGTGCCGCTGATCACGCCGCTGAACGACATCGTGTTCACGGTGTTCGTGTTGGTCAGCGTGAGGGTGTTGGCATTCAGGTTCAGCGTGTTGCTGAAGGTCATGTCGCCGTTGGTTGCGTTGGTGTTGCGCCAAACCTGCGACGACGTGATGGCAAAGCGGTTCGCAAACGTGTGGGTCTGCGTGCCCTGATTGTCGATGCCGACGCCGGAAATGCCCGCGAGCGTCAGCGTATTGGTTCCCGTGAAAGCCTCGGCATCCGATCCGGTCGTGAACAGCAGCTGGCCGACGGTGTAGTTGCCGTTGATGATGGGATCCTCGGACGTGTTGGCATTGAAACGCGCGGTGTCACCGGATCCGGGCGTCGAGCCACTGCTCCATTGGGCCGTGTTGTTCCAGTTGTTGGTACCGCTCCCATTTTGCCAGGTGATGGTGGCAGCCGACGCCAGGTTCGCCGCCATGATCGCCCACGCCGCCATCAACAGCCGGGCCGATCGGCTGGAGAAACGGGAGGGTTGGCGGAAGGCGGGCATGCGTTGGTTACAAATGGACTGAGGATAACACCCTAGATACGTGGAAGGGCGGATGATGGCAAGCACCCAACCGCAAGAAACCGGTAAAAGAAGTTCTGCATCGGCACAAAACGCCGATTCTTGAACCGAAACTCGTTGGGGCTGACGCAGTAGGGTGAATTAATGCAGGTGATAAGCATCAATTCATCATGCGCCGCCGCCGTCCCTGGCCAGCCGCGATCAGGCGAGGTGAAAAACCTCGCGCAGCTCCTTCGATACCGGGCTGTTATCGGGATTCGTTGGCATCACGTCCTTCATGAAGGCCCACCAGCGCTTGCATTCCTCGGTTTGCGCGATGGCTGCCCAGCGTGCCTCATCCTCGACCTCCACGTAGGCGAACAGCGCGCGCGTCGGCGGATCGAGGAAGATGGAGTAGTTGTGCACGCCGTGGCTCTTCAGCACGGCCTCGAGGTCGGCGAAGATCGGGCTGTGGCGGGCAGCATACTCCTGCTCGCGGCCGGCGTTGACGTGCATGATGAAGGCTTTGCGGATCATGGCAGAGAGGTCTGATGGAGCTGGGGTCGCTGACCCCGGTCAGGTGGAATGAGTGGGGCGTTGGGCAATCTGGAGAGTCTCGAGACGAATCTGGTGCGAGCCGCGCATCGACCCTGCGGACTTTCGGTCAGTTGGAATGCGGTCGTGCGTCGGGTGTCCTAGTCGTGGGCAGCATGCAATTTTTCAAACAAGAATTCCAGAAATCGCGCAGAGACGCAGAGGCGCGGAGAAAGCCTGCTGGGATCGAATCCTTTGCTGAAACTCTGCGGCTCTGCGTCTCTGCGCCCCCTCCGGATCGGAAGCGTCAGGCCGGAGCGGTGAAGGGGAACGGATGGATCGAGCCGCTGCGGACCGTCGACTTGAGCGCGCGGTCGAGCGCCTGCATGAGTTCCTCGGGGGTGAAGGGCTTGGCGAGCAGTTCGACCGTGCCGAGTTCGTCGATCACGTGTGGGGAGATTTTCGAGAAATAACCCGACATGATCACGATGGGCAGTGCGGGGGCGAGGCGGCGCAGCGCCGCGGCAAGTTCCGTGCCCTGCATGCCGGGCATCGTCTGGTCCGTGACCAGCGCATGGCACGCGGTCGGGTTGTCCTGCAGGCGGCGCAAACAGGCTTCGGCCGAGCCAAACGCCGTCGACTGGTAGCCGCGGGATTCCAGCGTGAGCTGGGTGCAGCGGCCCACGATTTCCTCGTCGTCCACGACGAAGATGATTTCGCCCCGGCCGCGCGGCATGGGCGACGAACTCGGCTCCACGATCTGGCCGTCGCCCACGGGCGCGGCAGGCAGGTAGATGTGGAAGGTCGAGCCGACGCCCGTCTTGCTCTCGACGTCGATCGCCCCGTGGTGGGCGCGGACAATGCCATGCACGACCGCCAGGCCGAGCCCCGTGCCTTCGCGGGTGTTCTTGGTCGTGAAGAAGGGATCGAACACGCGGCGCAGCGTCGCTTCGTCCATGCCGTGGCCGGTGTCGGACACCGACAGTCGCACGTAGCCGCCGGTCGAGACGCCGCCGAGGGTGGCGCTCTGCTCGGGGCCGATTTCCGACGGCTGGAGGCTGATGTGCAGCCGGCCGCCCGAATGCCGCATGGCGTGCGCCGCGTTGGACCCGAGATTGAGGATCACCTGGTGAATCTGGGTCGCGTCCGCCAGGACCAGCGGGCAGTCGGCCGCGATGTCGGTGTCGATCGTGAGGCTCGCGGGCAGGGTGGAGCGGAGAAACCGCCGGGCCTCGTCGATCACGACCGTGAGATCGACGGCGCTATGCTCCTCGCCGCTCGACTGGCGGCCGAAGGTGAGGATCTGCTCAACCAGCTCGCGCGCGCGCATGCCCGCATTGCGGGCCTCGATCAGGCACGCGTGGGCGGGGTTGTCCTCGGGCACGGAATCGGCGGCGAGTTCGTTGTAGCCGATGATGCCGGTCAGGAGGTTGTTGAAATCGTGGGCGATGCCGCCGGCCAGCGTGCCGAGCGTCTCCATCTTCTGCGCCTGGAAGAGCTGCGTCTCGAGCTGACGGCGGGCCTCGTCGCTCTCGTGGCGCGCGGTCGTGTCCTGGATCGCGCCCTGCACGCCGATGATCTGACCGTTGCGCAACTCGGGATCGCCGATCACGCGCACCCAGATGCGGCGTCCGGCCGGCGTGTCGAGAGGGAGCTCCAGGTCGAACGGCGTGCCGGCGAGCATCGTCTTTTCCAGGGCCGACTCGAGGGTGGACCGCGCTTCCGGCGGATAGAAGGAAAGGATCGTGGGCAGCGTCGGCTGGACCTCGTCACCCAGCCCGTAGATCCGGCGCGCCTCGGACGACCACGTGAGGCGGGACGTCTCCAGGTCGAGCTCCCAGCCGCCGATCTGGGCGAGACGGCTGACCTGCGCCGCGAGTTCCTCGACCTGGCGCAGGCGCTGCTCCAGCTGCTTGCGCGAGGTGATGTCGCTGTGCGTGCCGACCATGCGGAGCGCGCGGCCGTCGGCGGCGCGGCTCACGACCTTGCCGCGGTCGAGAATCCACTTCCAGCCGCCGTCGACCGAGCGCATGCGGTATTCGTGCAGGTAGTACGCCGATTCCTGGGCGAGGTGCTGGCGGATCGCCTCCTCGCAGGAAGGGAGGTCGTCGGGGTGCACCAGCGTGCGCCAGCCGTCGAGCCCGGGCGCGACATCCTCGGAACGGTAACCGAGCATGCGGGCCCACTGGTCGTCGTGGTAGACGTGGCCGGTTTCCAGATTCCAGTCCCACACCGCATCGTTGCTGCCCTCGAGGGCGAGCTGCCAGCGCTGCTCGGCCAGATCGAGCGCGGCGCGCATCTGGCGCTCGGCGGTGATGTCGCGATTGAGGCCGACCAGCCTGATGGGTTCCCCCTCGGGTGTGCGATGAAGGTAGCCGTGCGCCTCGATGTACCGCGTCGCGCCGTCCGGCGTGACAATGCGGAAGGTGGTGTCGTAGCTCGCCAACGTCTGCGCGATGACTTTGCGCATGACCTCGCGAGCCTCCTCCCGGTCGTCGGGATGGAGCAGGCGAACCCAGACGTCGCGGTCGCCGGAGAACTCCTCCCGGCTGATCCCGTAGATCGAGAACATCCGGTCGTCCCAGATGAGCTGGTTGGTTGCGAGATCGTATTCCCACACGCCGTAGGCCGTCGACTGGAGTGCGAGCTGGAGACGTTCGTTGAGGAGCGTGAGCTGCTGGGTCGCCTCGTGCCGGGCGGTGACATCCTCGACCGTGCCGGTGATGCGCTCGAGCCGGCCCTGGGAATTGCGCTGCCAGACAGCGCGTGCCTCGACCTGACGCAAGCGTGTGTCCCCGGGGATCGTGATGCGGTAGGCGCGCTCGGTCTGGTAAACGCCCGGATGATCGTCGTGGAGTGAGGCCAGCCCGGCCGCGACGTCCTCGGGATGGAGGCAGGCGATCCAGCTGTCGGCGGTGCCGTCGAAGGTGGCGGGATCGATGCCGTGGATCGTGAGGGCCCGTTCGTCGCCCATGATGCGCTGGGTCGCAGGATCCCATTCCCACACGCCAAGCGAGGCCGACTGCGTGGCGAGGGCGAGGCGCTGGTTGAGCGCCTGCAGGCGCTGGCGGGCGAGGTGCTGCTCGGTCAGGTCCGTCTCGATCGCGATGAAATTGATGACGCGGCCTTCGCGGTCGCGGACGGGCTCGAGATTGACGAGCTGCCAGAGCGGCTGTCCGTCCTTGGTCTGGCCGAGCAGCTCGACCGTGCAGCGTTCGCCGCGATGGAGCGCGGTGCGCAGGCGGTCGAGTTCGGCCGGGTCGCTTTCCGGGCTGCCGAGAACGGCGGCGGTCTCGCGCTGCTTCAACTCGGCCAAGGTCGTGCCGGTGACGCGTTCGTGGGCGGCGTTGACCCATTCAACCCGGCCCTGGGCATCGGTGATGATCACGCCGTTGGTCGTGTGGCTGGCGACGAGGGCGAGGCGGGAGTTGATCTCGGCCGCCGCGCGCAGGCCGGCGTTGGCTTCACTCAGCTCCAGGGTGCGCGCCGCCACGGTTTCCTGCAGGTGAGAAGCCTGTTCCTGGAGCCGGAGATTGAGACGGTTGAGTGCTTCGTCGGTTTCCTCGCGTCGGGCCTCGAGGGTGAACACGGTGCGGGCGGAGAGCAGCACCAGCACCAAACCCGAGAGGATGCCCGTCATGGCAAAGATCGCGAGGCCCTCGGCCGGCGTCACGATCGCGTGCCGGAGCAGCGCGACGAGCAGGAGCGTGAGCAGCGCGGGCTGGACGAGGATAAGGAACAGCAGCCGCCGGGCGAGGATGCCAGCCGCCGTGTCGGCATCGAGGACGCGCAGGGCGCGCTCGTCGGGCCGGACGCAAACGATGGCCAGCGCGAGGAGGATGAAGAAGAAGGCGGCACCCGGCCCGAAGGCGTCGGTCCCGGCCCCGGTCGCACTGGCCTCGGTCAGCGTGAACGCACTGGCCAGCAGGCTGCTGCCCGCCGTGCCGATCATGAAGATGGCCAGGCAGGTCGCGATCAATCGTCCGTTGCGACTCGGCGTCGGGTTGAGCACGAGCGCGATGCCCGCGGCCGCACCGACCAGCGAACCGGGGAGCGAGGCTTGGGCGGCCAGTCCAATCAGGCGGTCAAAGTGTGAGTCGACGCCCGCCAGCGTCTCAGCGAGTCCCAGCAGGGCTGCGGCGAGTGCTCCGCCCGCGGTGGCTTGGGCGAGGCGGGGCGCCCGGCTGGTGGCCTGAAGCACGAGGCTGACGGCGGCCAGCAGCAACGTGAAGAAGGGGCCGAGGTGAAGCCCGAAAAAGCCGGTTGGCCGACCGGTTCCGCGGCCGAGCAAATCGACCAAGGCCAGCCCGCAAACAGTCAGGCCGGCGAATGCGGCGTAGCGGCGGAGTCTGGCTTCGATCGACATGGAATAGGTCCGATCAGCCTGTCCTTGGGGTTATTCAGAGCAAGGGGGAAGCGGCCGGTTTTGGGCGTAGTTTCACGGATCCGAACTGGGGGAAACACTCTAGCGGTTCTACGCATTCCCTACTCAAGCTTTTGCAAAGTCGTGCCGATGGAGCCGGAGCAACCGCAATACTAAGATCACCCTTCACTATGAAATCCTTCCTCAAGTTCGCTCTCTTCGTCGCTTCCGCGATCATTGCCACGGCGCAGGCCGCTGTGGAACCGCCGGTTCCCGTGCGCACCGTCGCTCCTGAATTTCCCACCGAGATGCGCGCCCAGCGCGTGTCCGGCGTCGTCACCGTCAGCGTGCAGATCGACGAGAGCGGCAACGTCACCGACTCCTCGGTCGAAAAGTCGAGCAATCCGGCCTTTGATCCCGCCGCCGTTGCCGCCGTTCGCAAGTGGAAGTTCAAGCCGGCCAAGAAGGACGGCGCTGCGGTCGCGATTCGCGTCTCGATCCCCGTGAAGTTCAACTTCGAGGGTTGATCCTGCCTGACCCAGGTCCACTCCGTGGTTCCGGCGCTCGCCGAATCCGTGCGGAGTGCCCCTTTCGTTGGTCATGAAAATCTCCGGTCGCCTGTGCCCCCGCGCAGGCGACCGGTCCGTTTACAAAGCTTTTTAAAGAGCTGCTAAGCCGAAGTGTAAAAGGGCCGATACATAACCAGTCCTTTTTACAACCATGACCCTTGGAAATAAAATCATCGCGGCCGCCCTCTCCGCCGTCGCGCTTACCGTCGCAGCGACGTTGCTGGTGCAAAGAAACCTGATCGAGAAGAGCGGCGTGGCCAGCATCCACGATTCGATGCACGCCATCCTCGTTGAGTCGGAAAGCGTGCGTGAAAGCATTTCCAACCTGAACAAGGGTGGGGCCTTTGATCGCCCCAAGCTGGTTGCCGAGTACAAGCAGAGCGGCGATCTCCGTGGCTCCACGCTCTACGGCACGATCCCGGTTGTCGCCGCGTGGAAGGCCGCGGGAAAGGCAGCCGAAGAGGAGGGCTTTGTCTTTCGTGTGCCGAAGAACCAGGCGCGCAATCCCGAGAACACCCCGACGGCCGATGAGCAGGTCATCCTCGAGGCCCTCAACCCGGGCACGCTCGACGAGTACTTCGTGGCCGATCGTAAGACCAACACCATCATCCTCGCCCGCCCGGTGAAGCTGACGCAGGACTGTCTCGCCTGTCACGGCGACCCCGCGAACAGCGCCTCGGGCGATGGCAAGGATGTCGTCGGTTTCCAGATGGAAAACTGGAAGGCCGGCGAGGTCCATGGAGCCTTTGTGCTCAAGACCGACTTCAAGACGGTGGACGAAACCGTCAAGGCCGGCATGACTGCCACCCTTGCTTGGATGCTTCCGCTCGGCGTCGTCGTGGCCGTCGGCTTCTTCTTTCTCAATCAGCGCATGATCGTGCGCCCGCTGCGCGCCTCCATCGCCACCCTCGGCGCGGCCAGCGAGCAGACCACCAGCGCGTCGACCCAGATCGCCGACGCCAGCCAGCGTCTCGCCGCCGGCGCCAGCCAGCAGGCGGCCTCCCTCGAGGAGTCGAGTGCCTCCCTCGAAGAGGTCTCGAGCATGACCAAGCGCAACGCGGAGAACTCCGACGAAGCCAAGCGCATCGCCGACCAGACCCGCGCCGCCGTCGAGTCCAGCGCCGCTGGCATGCAGGAGATGAGCCGCGCGATGGCCGACATCAAGAGCTCCGGCGACAACATCGCGAAAATCATCAAGACGATCGACGAGATCGCGTTCCAGACGAACATCCTCGCGCTGAACGCGGCGGTCGAGGCCGCCCGCGCCGGCGAGGCCGGCATGGGCTTCGCCGTCGTCGCCGAGGAGGTCCGCGCGCTCGCCCAGCGCTCCGCACAGGCCGCCAAGGACACCGCCGACAAGATCGAGGATTCGATCCGCAAGAGCGATCGTGGCGTTGTCCTCTGCGGCGGCGTCGAGCAGGGGCTCGGCGAGATCGTCACCAAGGTCCGCCGCATGGAGGAGATCGCCAGCGGCATCGCCACCGCCTCGCGCGAGCAGCGCAACGGCGTCGAGCAGGTCGCGGGTGCCGTTTCGCAGATCGACCAGGTCACCCAGTCCAACGCCGCCGCTGCCGAGGAGACCGCCAGCGCCGCCGAGGAACTCAGCGCCCAGGCGCAGGAGCTCAACCACGCGGTTGGCCAGCTCATCCAGCTGGTGGGCGTCGATCGCGCTTCGTCCGGTCCGGCCGCCGCTCCCGTGGCGCACGTGCGTCCGGTGATCGCCGCCGCCGCTGCGACCAAGCCGGCGTCTGCTGCCAAATCATCCAAGTCCGCTTCGCCTGCCGCGGCGGGTAAACCCGCGAAGGCGGGCCAACCGGCCGTTCCGGCCGACAACTTCTTCGCCTGATGATCCGGGCGCCACGCCAACCGGGGTCGGCGCCCGTTTCCCTCGATCCACCTGATGCCAAAACCGTCCTCTGAAAACCCCTCGCGTGCCTTCGGGCGGGCGTGGGGCGCCGTGGCCTCCGCCTGGCGCCGGGGCGGAGCTGCGGAGGCTGGGCCGGATTTCGCGTCGCTCGTGGCCGAGCAGGAAGTCGCCGGTCTGGCGGTGATCGATGCCGCCGGCGGTATCCAGTGGGCGAATGCAGCGTTCCTCACGCTCGCCGGGCTGGCCACGAAGCCAGACGCGGGCGCGACCCTCGATGGGCTCCTCCCGGCCGCCACCGCACCGCTCCAGCAGGCGCTCAAGCAGCCGGGCCAACCGGTCACTTTCACGCCGGATGGCCGGCGTTGGCTGCAGTTGCAGGCGGACCCGTTGCTCGGCCTCGAGCCGGCGGGCGGCCAGCGCCTGCGTCTGAGCCCCGGGGTTCAGCCCGCGGGCCGCGATGCGCGCAGCGATCTGCTCATGCAGATTCCCCGAGCCCTGATCGCCACTGATCTCCTGGGCTTGATCGAGGTGTTCAACCCTGCGGCCGAGCGTCTTTTCGGTCACCGAGCCACCGATCTGGTCGGGCGCGCGAGCCTCGCGAGTCTGCACCAGGCTCATGAGCTGGTCCGCCGCGCGGACGAACTGACTTCCACTTACGGTCGGCCCGTGCTGTCGGCGTTCGAGTCGATTGTGATGACGGCGCGCGAATCCGGCCGCCCCGACGACCGCGAATGGACGTGTCTGCGCGGCGATGGTTCCTCCTTTCCTGTCGGTTACACCGTGACTGCCGTGCGGGACCGCACCGGCAACACCACCGGTTACGTCATTGTCGCCACCGATATCAGCCGGCGTCTGCAGGCCGAGGCGCTTCGCCGGGATCTCGACCTGCGTCTGCGTAAGATCGCTGCCCACGTGCCCGGCATGGTCCTCCAGTTCGAGCTGCGCACCGACGGCGCGATGAGCTTCCCGTACGTGAGCGAGGGCGTGCGCGAACTTTTCCGCCTGAGCCCGGTCGAATTGCTGGAGGACGCCGGCGCGGTATTCGAGGTCATCCACGCCGACGACCGGCAGCGGGTCCGCGCGAGCATCGACGAGTCCGCCCTCAAGCTCGAGCGCTGGACGTGTGAATACCGCACCCGCTTTGCCGACGGCTCCGGCGGCTGGCTCCAGGGCAGCGCGGTCCCGGAACTGCAGGACGACGGCACCGTGCTTTGGAGCGGCTTTGTCACCGACATCACCGCGCGCAAGGCCGCGGACCAGGCGCTTGAGGAGAACCGTGCGTTTCTCCAAAGCATCTACACCTCGGTCGAGCTGGGCATCTTCGTGGTCGATGTCCTGCCGGACGGGGACTTCCGCTACTTTGAGTCGAACCGCGCGCACGAGCGTGCGACCGGATTCTCCTCGGACCGGGTCAAGGGCCTGCGTCCCGAGGATCTCGTGCCGATGGTTTCGGCCGACACCGCTGCGGCGTTCCGCGCCAATTATCACCGCTGCGTGGGCACGGCCGCGCCAATCGAGTACGAGGAATGCGTCGTCGGCGAACGCGGCTTCCAGTGGTTCCTGACCCGGCTCACGCCGCTCAAGGATGCCGACGGCCGTGTCGTGCGCCTGGTGGGCAGCTCACTCGACATCACTGCGCGCAAGACGATCGAGCTCCGCCTGCACTCGATTTCGGAACGCCTTCAGCTCGCGACGCAGGCGGGTGGCCTTGGCATCTGGGACTACGATCTCGATGCCCAGAAGGTCACGGGCGATGATCGCATGCACGCCCTGTGCGGGCTCGAGTCCGGCAGCTTCGATGGCACGCGGTCGGGGTTCTTGCAGTTCGTGCACCCGGCCGACCACGCCCGCCTCGCGCAGGAACTGCGTGCCGCGGTGGTCGACGGCAAGCACATCGAAACGTCCTTCCGCCTCGTGCGCCCCGACGGCGAGGTTTGCGAGCTGCGCACGTGCGCCTTGTCCCAGCGTCCCGAGGGCGGCAGCGGTGGACGCCTGGTCGGCGTGTGCTGGGACATCACGCGCGAGCGGCGCGCCCAGGCCGAGCTCGTGCGCGCGCGCGACGAGGCCGCCGCGGCCACGATCGCGAAGTCGGCCTTCCTCGCCAACATGAGCCACGAGATCCGCACGCCGCTTAATGCCGTCATCGGCATGAGCAGCCTCCTGCTCAGCGCGGAGCTGGCGCCGGAGCAGCGCGAACTCGCCGAGACGATCCGCACTAGCGGCAACGCGCTGCTGGATATTCTCAATGACGTCCTCGACTACTCGAAGATCGAGTCGGGCCGGCTCGAACTGGAGGCTGTGCCCTTCGATGTCCGGGGCTGCGTCGACGCCACGCTCGAGCTGCTCGCCGGGCGGGCGGTTGAGAAGGGGATCGAGCTCTTCAGCTGGATCGACCCGGCGGTGCCGGTGTCGGTCATCGGCGATGTCACCCGACTCCGGCAGGTCCTCGTCAACCTGCTCGGCAATGCCGTGAAGTTCACCGGCAAGGGCGAAGTGCTGATCGAGGTCCGCTCCGAGCCGGCCCCTGACGGCACACCGCGCCTGAGTTTTGCCGTGCGCGACACCGGCATCGGCATTCCCGAGGCGCGACGCGACCGTCTCTTCCAGGGCTTCAGCCAGATTGATCCGTCGACGACGCGCCAATACGGCGGTTCGGGGCTGGGCCTCGCGATCTGCAAGCACCTTGTCGAACTGATGCGCGGACGCATCTGGTACGAGGGGGTCGAGGGGCAGGGCAGTGTCTTCCGTTTTGAAGTCGAGGTGGGGCAGGCCGCAATCGTGGGCCCGCCGCCGGCGCATCTCACGTCAGCGGTTCCCACCCTGTCCGGGCGGCGCCTGCTGATTGTGGACGCCAACGCGACCGGTGGCCGTCTTGTGCAGCAGCAGGCCACGGTCTGGGGCATGAAGCCCAAGGTCGCGGCATCGCGGGCCGAGGCGCTCGACTGGGTGGCGAAGGGCGAGCCCTTCGATGTCGCGCTGATCGACACCGCCACCTGCGGCGATGATTTCCTGCCGGTGCTGCGGCGCCACCCGACGGCGGAGCGCCTGCCGGTCGTGCTGCTGACGCCTCTCGGAGTCCGCGTGCCCATCGGCCCGGGCATCGCGGGCGGCGTGGCCAAGCCGGTGAAGTCGGCGCAGCTCTTTGCCCTGCTGGTCGAGACGCTCGCGGGCGCCGCCGGTCCGAGCGCCCCGGTTCCCGCGCCGGTTCCCGAACCCCCGGCGGTGCGTCACCCGCTGGCGATCCTGCTGGTGGAGGACAATCTCGTGAACCAGCGCGTGGCGCTGCTCATGCTGCGCCGCCTTGGCTACGAAGCCGACATCGCCGGTAATGGCCGCGAGGCGGTGGTCGCGGTCGAACGCACCCGCTACGATCTTGTCTTCATGGATCTGCAGATGCCCGAGATGGATGGCATGGAGGCCACCCGCATCATCTGCGCCCGCTGGCCGGCGGGCCGTCGCCCGCGCATTGTGGCGATGACCGCCAATGCCTCGACCTCCGACCGTGACGAGTGCTTTGCGGCGGGTATGGATGACTTTCTCAGCAAACCGGTGCGTTCGCCCGAACTCGCCCGCGTGCTGGCCGAGACGCCCGCGTTGCGGGACCCCGCAGCGGCGACCGCCGCCGCTTGAAGCTGATCCGACCGCGAGCGGTTCAGATTGAGATGGATGGGTTGTAGCCTGGGTCGCTGACGCCGGGGATTGAATTCCCTATTTTCAACGAGACGGCCGGGGTCAGCGACCCCGGCTACAGCTTTACGGGACTTGTGAATCGGCCGCCCCGAAACCTTTCCTCCGGCGTGCCGTCATACGAAGGACAGCCAGCCCGTCGCGCTCGACAATGCCGGCGCGGGGCTTATCTCCCTTCTCATGCGCTTTCCCTCTGGTTCCCCTGCCTCGCGCCGGTCGCGGCGGTCGGCGTTCACCCTTCTCGAAATCCTGGTCGTGCTCGCGATCATGGGCCTGCTGGTCGGCCTCGCGGTGACCAAGGTCGGCGGCATCTTCGGAGGCAAGCAGGAGGACGTGGCTCGCATCTTTGTGCAGTCCAGCCTCAAGACCCCGCTGACCGCCTACCGGCTCGATCTTGGTGACTACCCGACGACGTCGGAGGGCATCGGCGCCCTCCTGTCGGCCCCGGCCAATCGCGCCGACCGCTGGCGTGGCCCCTACATCGAGGCCCCGGGTGGCCGCGCGCCGGCCGATCCGTGGGGCGAGCCCTACGTGTACCGCTATCCCGGCGTGAAGAACAAGGGCAGCTACGACGTGTTCTCGAAGGGACCTGATCGCAAGGAAGACACCGCCGACGACATTGGAAACTGGTGAGCGGATGCGCGCAGCGCATCCGCAATGAGCAATGTCCAATGACCAATTCCCAATGGATGACCGAACCCGAGCCCCGCGTTCTGGTTCCGGACATTGGTCATTGAGCATTGGTCATTGGTCATTGCCGCAACGCGGCTTCACGCTGCTGGAGATCCTCCTCGTTCTCGGCCTGATCGGTCTGCTTGCCGGCGTGTTGATCAGCGGCTCGGCGCGACTGCTCGCGGATCGACCGGTGACGGTTGAAGCCGTGTTCTGGGAGGCGGCGGCGGCGACCCGTCGCGACGCGCTCCAGCACAACCACGATGTGACGCTGCGCTACGACGCCAAAGCGCGGGCGTTTGTCGGAACCTTTTACGCGGGCGAGGCGCGCTTCCCGGTGCCGGAGGGCGAGGTCAAGGTCGACTTCCTGCCCGCGGCGAATCCCACGGGAGCCGGACTCGTCCTGATCGGCGGCCTCCTCGTCGACACGCGTACGCTGCCGTCCGTCACCTTTTACGGCGACGGCACCTGCCAACCCTTCCGCGTCCAGGTCGCGACCGGTGGCCCGGTGCGTACCCTTGCGATCGATCCGTGGACCTGCGCGCCCGTGCTCGGGCGCAATGACCAATGAGCAATGTCCAATGCCCAATGGTTTACCCGAACCGATCCCTGCGCCCGGGATCGAGTCATTGGTCATTGAGCATTGGTCATTGGTCATTGCCGCGACGCGGCTTCACCTTGCTCGAAGTCCTCGTCGCTCTCTCGATCTTCGCCCTCGCCGCAGTCGTGCTGGGCTCGGCGTATGTGAATGTGCTCACCAGTTACGCCGCGGTGGCACGTGCCGGACAAGTGGATGAGGATCTCCGCTTTGCCCGCGCCGCGCTGTCGGCCGAGGCGGACCGCGAACGCGCGGAGCAGGGCGGCGATTTCGAGGGCGCGGACGGACGTCGCGTGCGCTGGACGGCTGAGATCGAGCCGGCAGGGGTGGCGGATCTGTTCACCGTGACCTTCACGTGTGAACTGACCACGCCCGGAGCCGGACAACCGGAAACCGTCACCGAGGTTTTTCGCCTGCTGCGCCCGACCTGGTCCGAGGGCGCGGAGCGCGAAACGCTGCGCACCGAGGCGCGGAATCGCATCCTTGAACTGCAGGGTCAGGCCGGAGGCGCCGTCCAGCGATGAAGCGCCGCGGATTCACGCTGATCGAGATGCTGCTCGCGCTCGCCCTCGTCGGGCTGGTGATGGTGGGGCTCAACACGTTTGTGTTTTCGATGACAGAGCTCTGGGGTCGCAATCTCGAGCCTCGGCGCTTTGACCAACATGTGCGGGCCGTGACGCGCTACCTGGAGGGCGAACTCCGCACGGCCGCGCTTCCGCCGACGGCGGCGGTCGACCGGCCCGGGATCACGGCGGCCGAGGTGCGCAACGAGGCGGGCGTGACCGAGGAGTTGCTCACGTTCGAGCTGCCGGCCGGCAGTCGCCTCCTGAACTGGCCCGACCGGCCGTTGCCTGAGGTTGTCTGCGCACTCGCGATCCGCCGCGACGTGGGGCTCGTGCTGCTCTGGCACTCGCGACTCGAGCGTGATTTCGAATCAGATGCCCCGCGCGAGACCGTGCTGACCCCGCTCGCGACCACGCTGGCCTACGACTACTACGATCCCGCTTTCCGCAAGTGGGAGACGCTCCCGGCACTGCGCAAATCCGCGACGGGCGAACTCGAACTCCCCGGCCGCCTGCGACTCAGCTTCAGCTATGGTGCGTTGAAGCGCGACAGCCTCATCACGCTCCCCACCGCCACTGAGGGCCTGCCCGTCTATTGACCGCCCATGCCTGCGCCGCGCTCATCATCGTCCGATCTTAGCCGTAGGGGCGGACCTCGTGTCCGCCCTCCGGGGGCGCGGTCAAGCCGCTCCCCTACGACGCTGCTGCGCCAAGCTCCGGACGAATGCACACCTGTATACTGTCAACTATTAGTTGACAGGATACCAAGCGCCCGTCGCGGATCAGTGCTGGTGATTGTGCTGGTGACGCTGGTGTTTGCGGCGACGGCGCTGCTGGCGTTTGTCGAGCGGGCGGGGGACGACCTGTTGGTTGAGGCGCGCGCGGCGGATGCGACGCGGCTGCGCGGTGAGGCGTACTCGGCGCTGGAGACCACGCTGGCGGTGCTGGAGGATTTTCGCCTGACTGGCGGCGCGCTGCGCAGCCCGGCGGAGGGATGGAGCGATCCGCTCGGCTGGGTGGGCTACACGCCTGCAGTTGAGGGCCGGACGGTCGAGGTGACTTTCGTCGACGAGTCGGGCAAGCTGCCGCTGCCGAACACGGAATTTCTCACGCTGGTCGCATTGTTCGAGCATGAGGGCCTCACGCGCAACGACGCGGAGCGGCTGGCGGACGCGCTCTTGGTGTGGAGTCGCAAGGACTATGTGCCGGTGACTCCCGGCGCATCGCGCGCGGAAGACTACGAGCGGGCGGCGCTGCCCTTTGCGCCGCCCGGCCGTTCGCTGCGTTCGTTCAGCGAGCTCGCTGCGATCGATGGCGTGCGGGAGGTGTTCTTCGATGAAACGGGCAAACCGAACGAACTCTGGGCGAAGTTCACCGCGGCGGTGTCGCTCTACAATTACCCGCGTCCCAACGTGAACGCGGCGCCGGAAGCGGTGTTGGTGGCGCTGGGCACTTACACGGAAACGCAGCGTTCGCAGCTGCGGGATTATTTCGCCGGCGCCGGTACCTACCTGGCGCAGGGGCCCGGGTACTTCCGTTCGCCGGAGGACGCCGGGCTGGTGCTGGGCGCGCAGGCGGTTGCGCCCGGCTTTGCCGCGCAGATCCGGGCGCTGCGGATCAACGTAACCGTGCGGCAGGGACTCTCGTCGTTTCAGCTGAGCGCCGTGGTGGCTCCGCCCAACGGGGCGCGGGTGGTCACCGCGGTCGTGGAAGAAGAAGCAACTCCGGTGGCTGCGTCGGGTCAGAATCAGGCCACGCCCTCGGCGGCCGCACCCGCGACGCCAGTCGCCGATCTCAATTACCCGTTTACTCTCTTGGAAATCACCGAAAATGCTGCGATGTCCGTAAGGCCGCCGGCGGATGCCGACGCAACGCTCTAGCATGCCGTCCTCCTCCCCTTCATCGCCGTCGACCGCGCGGGTGTGTGCCCTGCTGCCGGATGATCGTTTCTTCACGACGACGGTGCCATTGGCCGCGGTGGAAGAAGCCGGCCCGGTCGCGTCGCAGGTTGAACTGGCGCTCGAGGCGGTCTCGCCGTTTCCGCTCGCGCAGCTCTATCACGGCCATTTCACGCGCCCTGGCGCGAAGCGTGCGCTGGCGTTCGCGGCCTACCGGAAGCGCTTTGCCACCGAGGAAAGCGCGGCGTGGGCGGGCGTGGACTTGGCGGCGCCGGCGTTTGCCGTGCTGCTGGCGGTGCCGGCTCCGGCGGGAGCCACGACGTGGCTGATAACGCGCGAGGACGGCCTGACGGCGATTTACTTTGATGACGATTCTGGTGTGCCCGCCGCCGTGCGGGTGGGCGCCTGGTTGCCCGAGGCGACTCCTGCGGAGCAGGCGGCGGTCCGCGAGGCGCTGCTCCGTGAATTTCCCGGCAGCCGAACGGTGGTGGACCTGACACCACCGGTGCAGGACTTGGCGGAGGGCGAAGCGATCGCGTTTCAGGCGGGTCCGTTGCGTGCGGAGATTTCCGAGGACGCGGCGGCGGTGCTCGACGTGCGCGACAAGACCGAACTCGCCGCGCTGGCGCAGGCGCGCATGCGCGACCGTTGGCTCTGGCGTGCCTTCCTGGGTGCGGCCGCGGTGATCGGCCTCTGTGTCCTGACCGAACTCGCGCTCCTCGGCGGACGTGCGCTGCTCGCCACCCGCGTGGCGGAGCGTGACGCACAGGCGCCGGGCGTGGCCGAGATCATGACCAAGCAGGCGCTGGCCACCCGGATCGAGGAATTGGCGTCGAAGCGACTGCTGCCGCTGGAAATGATCTCGGTGGTGAGCGCGGTGCGCCCGCCCTCCATCCAGTTCACGAGCACGACGACCAACGGCTTGTACACGCTCGAGATCCAGGCGCAGACGGCGGCGCAGGGTGAGATCGACTCATTCGAATCGGCCCTGCGCCAACAGCCCGCGTGCGAGCGGGTCGAGGTGCAGGACCTCGTGTCACGCCCCGGCGTGACGACCTTCAAGCTGCTGGTCACCTTCAAACCCGACGCGGTCCGCCCCGTGTCCAGTCCAACGACCTGACCCCACGCGACGATGAAGGATTTTTTCCAACGCCGGGTCCTGCGCGAAAAGCTGCTGCTCCTCGTCTTTGTCGCCCTCGTCGCCGGGGTGTGGGCCTCGGCCACGGGAGGCCGTGCCGCCGCGTTCGCGCGCGAGTATTCGGTGGTCTCGAACGATCTGGACGAGCAGCGCCTCTGGCTGGAGCGCCGCGAGGCGATTGCTGCGACTGCGGCCTCTGCCATCGCCAACCTCGACCCGTCGCGGAGTTTCAACGCCGTCCGCCTCTCGGCCGAGCTCGGCGCGGTCGCGGCGGCGACGGGACTCGCGGGCAGCACCTCCAGCGAAGCGTTGCCGCTGGAGCGCACGGCCCAGTTCGCGGTCAATTCCGTCCGCTACCGCATCACCCGGTCCGACTGGGAGACGATCAAGGCCTTCTACCGCGAACTCTCCAAGCGCGCCCCGTACATCACGATCGAGCAGTTCACGCTCTCCGCGGAGCGCTCGAATCCGGCGCAGCTCAACGCGCTGCTGAAAGTGACGGCGGTGGAAGTGGCAGCGGGAACGGCGCCGTAAACGCTTTAGTTAAGAGCCAAGACCTGACGTTTGTTTGAAAAACTATGCCTAGGGAAGTTTGGCAAACTATCGCTATCGTATACTTTGCCATCGGGGTATGCGTCGATGGATATTTCTCCATCGTCGTTGATAAAAATCATCCGTTGTGGCATTTCAGAATTTTTCGAGGGATTGTCGTCGGGTTTAGTTTTCTTCGTATTATACTAATCTTGATTTGGCCGGTTACCATAGTGGCGTTCGTCTTAACTAGAAAATCGCGATAGTTTAGGGCCGGCGTTTGAGCCGGTGAGAGGTGATTCGAAACGAGAAACAACAAAACTCGGCAGGACACTGGGTCCGGGTGACGAAGTTCCTCGCTGCTCTTGCAATCCCTTTGGGGTTTAGCCGCTTAGGGTCTAGGAGTTCCGCGGACCGGCAGCGGCGGTCAGAGATTGAAGCTCGAGCTGAGCTCGAAGACGGCGTCGACGATGGCGTAGGCGAGGAAGCCGATGAAGATGAAGACGCTCAGCAGCACGCCGCTGGCGATCACGCGGGTGAAGATCGCCAGTTGCTGCGACAGCTTTTGCTGGTAGCTGGCGGCGATCCAGACGGGGTCGGGTCGTTAAATCGTTAAATTGGAGTTCAGGCTGAATAGATTTAACGTCTGATCGCTCTTTTAGACCCCAGGCAAACGAATCAGCCCTCTGCTCGGTGCGTCCAGTGGCTTGGCGGTTGCTTGAAGTGCATCACGCCGAGGATCCAGATGGAGTCGGCTGTGAAGGTGTAGACCACGGCGTAGGGAAACGGTCGCCGAAAGTGGCGCCGCACCTGCGGCGGACGATAAATACGAAAAAGCGTGGGGTTGGTATCGATTTCGGCGATGAGCTCGCTGATGTGGTCATAAAACCCCTGACCGAGCGTAGGACGAATAGCCGCATAACGAGCGGCGGCAGTCCTGAAGTCGAAGCCCGCTTCGGGATGGAAGCGGGCGCGCATTACAGGCCGACGGTCTTGCGCACTTTGGCCATAACCTGATCGCCGGGGATCGCTTGGACCTTGCCACTTTCCAACTCGGCTAGTCGTCGGTCAATTTCACGGTCCCACGCTTCCTGCACCGCTGCATCGGGTTCGCTGAATGTGTCGATCAATAGCAGGTCCATCAGCTCAGCCGCCTGCTCGCGCGGTAATTGGCGCGTCTCGGCGTAGAGTTCCTTGAGGGTCATGGCCATGGGGACAGCATACGTAGAGCAGAAGTTAGTTCAACTCTGGCGTTCAAAGGTTGGGGCCAACCCCATTCAGAGGCTATGCCGGACCGGGCTCGCCGAGCCCGGCTACACCGAAGGCAGCATCGCTCGCGTGTCCTTTTTAGGATTTAGCCGCTTAGGTTCTAGGATTTTCGCGGCCTTCGGCCGCGGCTAGAGATTGAAGCTCGAGCTGAGCTCGAACACGGCGTCGACGATGGCGTAGGCGAGGAAGCCGATGAAGATGAAGACGCTCAGCAACACGCCGCTCGCGATCACGCGGGTGAAGATCGCCAGTTGTTGCGACAGCTTCTGCTGGTAGCTTGTGGCAATCTTGCGCAGCGCGGGCACGATGTTGCCGGTGTTCTCGCCGACCGATAGCTGGTCGAGCACGAGATCCGGAAAGCAGCCGGTGCGGGCGAGGGCGATCGAGAGGGTTTCGCCCTCCAGCACGCGGTCGGTCGCCCGGTCGAAAGCGGCGCGGTGGACGCGGTTGTGGATCTGGCGTTCGGTCATCCGCAGCGCCTCGGCGGTGGTGATGCCGTTGGCGAGCAGCACGGACAGGGTCTGGCTGAACGCCAGCACGGTCTGCGCCGTCGCAAAGGGTGCAACCAGCGGGAGCCGGAGCATGGCGGCATCGGTCACGTTCCGGCCGGCCTCAGATTGCCGCCAGCGCCAGAAGGCCGCGAGGCCGAAGCCGGCGGCGACGGCGATGAACAGGCCGTAGTCGATGGTGAACTGGGACAGGGCGATCAGCAGCCGGGTCGAGGTGGGCAGCTCGCCACCCAGCGACGTGAACAGCGACTGCATGCGCGGCAGGAGGAAAAACAGGAAGAACAGGATGACGCCGCCAGCGACCGTCATCATGAAGACCGGGTAGGCAAGCGCGCTGATGATCTGACGGCGCACCTCCTTCTGTTCGATAAGATGGGCGATCAGGCGCGCCAGCGTGTCGTTGAGGCTGCCGGTCACTTCGCCAGCGGCGATGAGGTTGAGGGTGGCGTCGTCGAAGACCTCCGGATTCGCCGCCATCGCACGCGAAAGCGGGGCACCTTCGCTGATGTGCTCCCAGATGTTGCCGCAAAGGCCACGCAGGGCGGGATCTTTAATCCGCTGGGCCAGCAGGCGTACCGCCTCGCCGGCGGACAGGCCGCTGGTGGTGAGGTCGTGCAGGGCCTGCAGAAACGGCAGGCGAAGATTCCGACCGGGCTTGGTCGTGGAGCGGAGGAAGAGAGGGCGTGAAGCCGCCGGGCCTGCCTTGCCGCCCGCGCTTTCCTCGCTGACGCGCAGCACCTGGTGGCCGCGCGAGGCGATCACCCGCAGCGCGTCCTTGCGCGAGGGCGCCTCGAGCGTGGCCGAGACCGGCTGGCCGGCGCGGTCACGAGCGGTGTAGGCGAAGCGGGGCATGGGACGGAAGGGGCCAGAGGTCAGAAGTCAGAGGTCAGGGGCAGAGAAAACCCTCAAGTCTCTCTCTTCATTATCTCAGGTTAAAACCTTGGTGGTCATTTCTCGGTCACGGTGATCACGCGCAGGACTTCGTCGAGGGTGGTCTGGCCGGCCTTGATCTTTTCCCAGCCGGACTGCTGCAGCGTGCGCATGCCGTGCTTGCGGGCGCATTGCGTGAGCGTGCGCGTGCTCTCGCGCTTGAGGACGAGTTCGTGGAGTTCGTCGTTGAGCTTGAAGATCTCGAAGATGCCGATGCGCCCACGATAGCCCGTGCCGCGGCAGCGGTCGCAGCCGACCGGGGCGTTGAGCGACTCGATCAGGTCCGACTCGGCTTGGTCGAGTCCGAGGATGGCGAGCGAGTCGCGCAGCTTGAGCTTGGTCACGGGCGCGGGCCGCGCGCACTCCGGGCAAAGGCGGCGGACGAGGCGCTGGGCGATGACGAGCTCGATCGCGGACGCAACGAGGAAGGGCTCGATGCCCATGTCGACCAGACGCGTGATCGCGCCGGGGGCATCGTTGGTGTGCAGGGTCGAAAACACGAGGTGACCGGTGAGCGAGGCGCGGATGGCGATGTCGGCCGTCTCGCGGTCGCGGATTTCGCCGACCATAATCACATCGGGATCTTGGCGCAGCACGTGGCGGAGAGCGTCGGCAAAGGTGAGGCCGATGTCGGGCCGGACCTGCATCTGGTTCACGCCCGGGACTTCATACTCGATCGGATCCTCGATCGTGACGATGCGGAGGTCGGTCGAGTTGATCTTGCGGAGAAAGGCGTTGAGCGAGGTCGACTTGCCGGAGCCGGTGGGCCCGGTGACGAGGATGATGCCGTGCGGGTAGTCGAGAACGTGGGATATCTGGGCCTGCTCCTCGGCGCTCATACCAAGGCGTTCCATCGTGAACGCCTGCTTCTTCTGGTTGAGCAGACGCAGCGAGATCGACTCGGCGTAGATCGTCGGGATGGTCGAGACGCGGATGTCGAGGTTGACGCCGCCCGACTTGAAATTGATGCGGCCGTCCTGCGGGAGGCGGCGCTCGGAGATGTTGAGGCGCGCCATGATCTTGAGGCGCGAGATGATGGCGTCCTGGAAGCGCAGCAGGTTTTCCGGCACGGGCACGGCGACGAGCAGGCCGTCGACGCGGTAGCGGATACGGAGCTGGCCCTCCTGGGGTTCGAAATGGATGTCGGTCGCCTCGTCGGCGATGGCCTGCGCGATCACTTCGGTGACGAAGCGCACGACGGCGGCCTCCTCGTCGACCACCTCGGCATCGGCGGGCGCGGCCTCGGGCGCAAGATAATCGTCGTCGCCGCCGTCCTCGAGCGAGCCCGAGCCCACGCCGAAGTGCTCGATGATGAGCTGATGGACACGCTCGGCCACGGCGAGGTGCCAGACGACCGGGCGCGGCGTAAAGGTGCGGATCCACGCGGCCATGGTTGCGTCGGGCAGCCAGGCTGAGGCGAGGTGAAGCGGCGTGGCGGCGGTGGGCGCGGGAGGCTCGTCGCCGTCTGCCGTCGGGGCGGGGCCGAACTGGATGGGAACGATCTGGTAATCGTGGACGAGTCGGGCCGGGAGCAGGCGCAGGGAGGCGCGGTCAGCGTGGAGATCGCTCGCCACATCGAGGCCCGCGTCGCGCGCGAGGGCTGCAATGACCTCGCCCTCGGGCTGCGCGAGCAGGCCGGCGAGGGTGCGTGCGCGCTGGCTGCGTGGAGCGGCGAGGAGCGCGGAACGCTGTTCCTCGGTGAGCGCGTGGGCGAGCGGCGGAAGCGGGTCTGCGGCGAGCAGGGTCATGCGGGCGGCCGGAGCAACGGGCGGAAGTTAACGGGACCGCGTTGCGGCGGCCGGATTGAGCGTCTCACGCACGGCGTCCGCATTGGGCAGCGAGTCGATCCGACGCTGGGCGTCGGCGGTATCGGCCGGGGTGTTGGTCAGCACGACAGGACGCAGGAAGAAAACGAGATCGGTGCGGCTGTTGGCCTTCGTCCGCGAGCCGAAGAGATCGCCGATCAAGGGAATCGGGCCGAGGCGGGAGCGCGAGCGGCGGTCGAAGTTACGCTGTAGGCCGCCGAGGACGATGATATCGCCGCTCTTGACGGTGACAAAGGAGGAGGTGGTGCGGCTGCCGACGCGCGGCTGGGCGTTGCCGTCGATCTCGATTTCGCCGAGGATGTCCTTCACCTCCTGCTCAATCGTGAGCTGGACCGAGCCGTCGCTGCCGATGAGCGGGGTGGCGCGGAGGGTGATGCCGATGGGGGTTTGGGTGACACTGCTGCGCGTGCCGGTGGTCGTGGTGGCGTCCGTGGTGTAGCCGCTGATGGTCGGGCGCTCCTCGCCGACAAAGATCTCGGCCTCGGTGTTGTGGGCGGTGAGGATGCTCGGGGCCGAGAGGATGTTGGACTTGTCCTTGATCAGATTGGACGTGAGGCCGATGGTACCGCCCAGTGCGCCGGAGCCGAGCAGTGTGGCAAAGTCCGTCCCGGCGGCGGAATCGGCCGGGAGGCCGGTGATGGCGAAGCCCGGACCGGAACCGTTGACGCCGACCAGGCGGCTGTTGCGGACGAGGAGGCCGAGGGCCTCGATACCGCTGGTGTCGTTGTCCTCGAGCGTGACCTCGGCAATGACGACCTCGATGCGGACCTGCGGGAGCACGACGTCGATCTTGTCCACGAGTTCGCGGATGAGGCGGATGTCATCGACCGTGCCGCTGACGATGAGGGCGTTGCTGCGTTCGTCGGCGAGGATGGTGACGAGTGAGCTGAACTCGCTGCTGCGCGAGGTGCCGTCGCCGGTGAAGACCTCGATCGCGGGCGCGGCGGTGGGCGGCGGGGTGGGTGCGGCAGCGGTGGGATTGGCGGCGTTGGCCGTGGCGGTGGGGGCGGCGCCGGCGGGTTGCGCGGCGATCAGGCCCTGGCCGGGGCGGACGGAGGCGGCGGCGGCGCGCGTGGCGGCCTGGGTCTGGCCGGTGACGAGCTGGCTGACGACGGGCGCGACGAGCGTGGCGTTGGCGTGACGAAGTGGGATGACCTCGTTGCGGGTGTTGGGGTCGGCCTTGACGTCGAGCTTGGCGACGAGATCACCGAACCAGGTGTGCAGACTCGAATCGGCGATGAGGACGACCTGGTTGGTGCGGTCGTCGGCGCTGATGGTGGTGGCCGAGCCGAGCTGGGCCTTGAGCGCGGTGCCGAGGGCGGTGTTGATCTTGGCGACGAGGTCGGAGGCCTTGGCAAACTGGAGGGTGTAGAAGCGCGGCGTGAGGCCGGCGGTGGCGGGCTTGTCGAGTTGGCGAACGAGGAGCTCAACGCGCTGGAGCGTGCTGATCGTGTCGGTGATCAGGGCGGCGTTGGACTTGTCGAAGAGGAGCGGTCCGCCGAGCTGCGGGTTGAGCAGCGGGACGATCTCGGGCAGGAATTCGCGCACGCGGACGAACTGGAAGGAGAAGACCTTGCTGGCGACGCGGCCGCTGGGTGGCAGGTCGAGGGACGAACCCTCGATCAGGTCGGGCGATTCGGCGCGCAGGCTGGCGATGGGGACGACCTTGATGAACTTGTCGCCGAGCGGCGCGATGCCGATCTGGTTAAGGTTGAGGAGGGTCTCGAGCGCGAGGATGGCCTCGCCCTTCGGGATCGGGGCGCGCGTGACGAAATTATAGTTCGTGGCCGGCAGGGCGGCGGGGCGCAGGACGGTGCGGCCGGAGTAGAGTTCGAGCAACTGGAGCACCGCGTCGAGCGGGGCGTCGGGCATGCGGAAGGGGCCGACCAGCTCGGTGTCCACCGCAGCGATCGAAGGCGAACCGGACTGGGCGGGCAGGCGTGCGCCGACGGCGGCGAGGGTGAGTGCGGCGAGGCCCAGACGGAGAAAGCGCAGGATCATGCGGAAGGCGTAGTTGCGAGGGGACTGCACATGGCAAAGGAGAGGAGAAAGGCCACGGGATGTAAACGGCGTTATGGTATGACGCCGCAACCCCGGCGAGGTTGCCGATTTTTGAAACTTGCCGGACGAGGGAGGGGAAACAACGGTCTCCCATCGCAATGCCCAACAGCTTCGGCAGTCTTTTCACGCTCACAACCTGGGGCGAAAGCCATGGTGCCGGCATCGGCGTGGTGATCGACGGCTGCCCGCCGCGGCTGCCGCTTGATGTCGCCGAGATCCAGGCTGAGCTGGATCGCCGTCGTCCGGGGCAGAGCGACATCGTGACTCCGCGCAAGGAGGAGGATCGCGTCGAAATCCTTTCCGGCCTGTTCGAGGGCCGCACCACCGGGACGCCGATCGCGATGCTGGTTCGCAACGGCGACCAGCGTCCGGGCGCGTATGACGAGATGAAGGACAAGTTCCGTCCCTCGCACGCGGATTACACCTATCAGGGCAAGTTTGGCATCCGCGACCATCGCGGTGGCGGGCGCAGTTCCGCCCGCGAGACCATCGGACGCGTGGCAGCGGGAGCGATCGCGAAGAAGATCCTTGCGCAGGCGGGTGGGGTGGAGATCCGGGCGTTTGTGACGCGGATCCACGACATCGCGGCCCCGGCGCTGACCACCTTTCCGACGCTCGCGGAAGTCGAGGCGACGGCGGTGCGCTGCCCGCATCCGGCCACGGCGGCGGCCATGATTGAGCGGATCAAGGCGGTGCGCTCCGAAGGGGACTCCGTCGGCGGTCTGATCGAGTGCCGCGTGCGCGGTGTGCCGGTCGGGCTGGGTGAACCGGTGTTTGACCGGTTGGAGGCCGACCTCGGCAAGGCGATGCTTTCGCTGCCCGCGACGAAGGGGTTTGAGATCGGCAGCGGTTTCGAGGGCACGCTCCTCCGCGGCTCGCAGCACAATGACGTGTTCGAGAATCGTGATGGGCACGTCCGCACGAAGACCAACCGCTCGGGCGGCGTGCAGGGCGGAATCAGCAATGGCGAGGAGATCGTGTTTCGTGTGGCCTTCAAGCCGACCGCCACGATCCTGCAGTCGCAGGCCACGGTCGACGTGACCGGCGCCGAGACCGAGCTGATGGGGCGGGGGCGTCACGATGCCTGTGTGCTGCCGCGCGCGGTGCCGATCGTCGAGGCGATGGCCGCGCTGGTCCTCGTGGACCACTGGATGCGCCACGCGGCGCAGAACCGGACGTTTGCGTTCTGATTCGATCCGTATTCACCACGGAATACACGGAACACACGGAATTCCTGCCGCAAGGAATGGATTCCTGAAGTTTGTTTCGGTGTGTTCGGTGTATTCCGTGGTCAATCAATCCCGGCTCGCCAATCCGGCGGAGTTGGCGACGATGCAACCATCATGAGCAGCAGCACGGACAAACCTCTTGTTTATCTCATCCTCGGGGCCGCCGGTTCGGGCCGGCGCGAGGTCGTGGCGGACTTGATTGAAGGCGGGCTAGCCGAAACGGACCGCGCGGTTGTCATGCTGGCGTCAACCGAAGCAACCAGCGAGGCCGACGCCCGCTTGGGTACGGTCGTGCGCTGGACCTGGGCGGACAAACAGATCGATGCCGCGCGTCCGGACGGGGCCACGCATGTGTTCTTCCTGACGGATGGCCGCGCCGATCCGGTGGATCAGATCGAAGCGCTCAAGCCCTGGCTGGCCGAGACGGGTGCGGAGCTGGCGCGGGTCATCTGCGTGGTGAACTGCCGTCTGGCCGAGCAGCACCCGGAGATGGTCGCCTGGTATGACGCCTGCATCCATTTTTCCGACATCGTGCTCCTCAACCAGCGCGATGGCGTGGCGAACAAGTGGCTCTCCGACTTCCGCCGCCGCTACGAGGATCTGTTCATGCCCTGCCTGTTCGAGTTCGTGAAGGGCGGCCGAGTGAAGAATCCGGCGCTCCTGATCGAGCCCCAGGCCCGGCGCATGTCGCTCTACTTTGACGAAGAGGGCTCGCTCGCGGTGCTGCCCGACGAGATCGAGTACGAGATCACCGACGAGGACGGCAACCCGGTCGAGGCGGACGAGAAGGAGAATGAGGACGACGAGGACACAGGTCCCGAGGTCGATCCCTACTTCGCCCTCGATGCCGCCGGCCGCCGCGCAAAGCGGATCCCGGACGTCGCGAAGTTTCTCATATGATGCGGGCTCGTTAAGGCCTCTCCGCGGGTGGAGCGGCTTGTCCCCAAGACGCTGGGTCGAATCGTTGGCGACAAACCCGAGCCACCGCGTTGAGGGCAACGCGTTCCACCTCGAACACTGGCCGCAGCTAGGCAGCTGCGGCAACAACTGAGACGGACCTTACTTCGTCGCCGCGACGGCGGCGACGAACGCCTTGGCCTTCGCGGTGATGGCGGCCCAGTTCTTCTCCTTCAGCGCCTTGGCTTCGACGAGCGAGCTGCCGGCGGCGGTGGCGTAGGCCCCGGCCTTGATGAATTCGCCGACGTTCTCGGCGGTGACGCCGCCGGTCGGAACCATCTCGATGTGGGGCAGGGGGCCCTTGAGGGACTTGATGTAGGCGGGGCCGAAGAACTCGGCCGGGAAAATCTTGGCGGCATCGGCGCCGGCCTCCCAGGCGTTGACGACTTCCGTTGGGGTGAGGGCACCGCTGAAGATCGGCACGCTGTAGCGCTTGCAGAGCGTGATGACATCGGGACGCAGGGCCGGAGTCACGATGAAGCGCGCGCCGGCGAGAATGCCTGCGCGGGCGGTCTCGGCGTCGAGCACGGTGCCGAGGCCAAAAAGGAAGTCGGGCAGTTCAGCCGTGGCCTTCTCCAGCATGCGGATCGCGCCGGGCGTGGTCATGGTCAGCTCAATGCTCGTCAGCCCGCCGTCGGCGAGCGCCTTGGCGCAGTCGAGCAGGCCGTCGGAATTCTCGGCGCGAATCAGCGCGATGACCTTCTCCGTTCGGATCTTCGAAAGAATGGCGTCTTTTTTCATGGGGAAGATGATAATTAACAACCGGCGGGCCGGAGGCGAGTGAAAGCTCGCGGGACTGTCCGAGCGCGCCGTCTCCGTTGCAGGTCAGTGCGGCTCTGCCTCCGGTAAGCTGTAGGGGCGTGCCTCGTGCGCGCCTTCCGAACCGGGCGTGGTCGAGCCACGCCCCTACAACGGAGCGACCTGCTGCCAAACCCGCGCGGGCTTGCTTCATCCTGGGGGCGTTCGTCCCGCATGGGGTCGGTTCCATCCCACTGCGGGCCGAGGCGGGGAATTTCCCGTGTCTCAGTTCGGAGATGCGTTCTCTTTCCCGCTTGATTCCGCCCGCGGCCGGCCTGCTCGGACTGGCTGCGCCTGTCGTCGGACAGACCCTCAATGATTTCCGCCTTGCCGACCTCGAGTTTGTCGATGGTCCGGTCAATGCGTTTTCGATCAGCACCCGGCTGGTCGGGCGCGCGAGCGTGAACTTCACGAATCTCGGCGGCGTGTCGTCCGGGCATGAGGTAACGGATCTGACGAGTGAGGTGACTCGCACCTATGACGACGGACGTGTCTCGAAGGACACGCGCACCGACACCGACGGCAACGACCTGCTCGACGATGGACGCACCAACAGCTGGTACTATTACTCCGCGTCGCAGGTCACGCCGGACGAGAGTGGCATCTCGTTTCATCAGTACAGCTCGGTCTCCGACGGACAAAGCCGCAGCGCCGAGTCCGACCTCCTCCCGGGGCTCGACGTCGAGTACTCCCTGCGTCTGGGGCTCTTTGATCGTCCGGCTCCGGGTTTGCCTGCCCGGGTTTCCTGGGGCTTGGCAGTCGGCATCGGCTTCAGCGACATCAATGTGAAGACCAGCGGCAAGATCTACGCCACGCTGCACCGGTTGACCGACACGTACTCGCTGCTGGGGGCGGCGGTGCCGGATGTCGGCGACGGCGATGATGACTCCGATGACGACATCGACGATACGGACGGTGTCGGCTACACGTCGCCTTCGCAGCGGATCGAAACCGTCACCAACGCCGACGGGACGACGACCTCGTATGTGGTCGACACCACGACTCTGTTGGCGAACCGGCCGGAGAGCCGCGTCGAGGAAACCTTCGAAGGCGGCGCGGAGATCGACGGGTTCTGGCAGGTGAAGGGTGCCTCGATGTCCATTCGCACCGGCCCGTGGATGCGCTGGCAGCCGGCTGAGAAATTCTCCCTACGCCTGAGCGCGGGCGGCGTGATCACCTGGCTCGGCCTGCAGATGCGCTACGATGAGCGTCTGGTTGCGGCCAACGGCCGCCTGATCAGCGATAGCACCAGCACGCTGATCCAGGAAATCGACGAGACTGAAAGTCAGAGTTATGGCGTGGGCGGCTTGTTCACCGGCCTCGATGCCGAGTGGTGGCTGACGCGGCGTACGGGGTTCTTCGGCAGCGCCTACTACGAGCAGTTTTCGAAAGAGGGAACGATCAGCGCTGGCGAACGCGGCGCCGAGATCGAGATCTCCAGCGGTGTCGGCGTGCGCTTCGGCATCACCACGCGGTTTTAACCATCTGTGTTGTAGCCGGGGTCGGTGACCCCGGTCCGATTTTTTCAATCTTCAATCCAAAGACACCGGGGTCAGCGACCCCGGCTACATCTGCTGACCCACGCATTCCTTTCCCATGGCTTCGTCACACCTGCGTTTCCTCACCTGGTTCCGTTTCCTTTTGCTGGCCGCACTCGCGGTCTCGCCGCGCCTGTGGGCGCTGAGCGATGGATTCGATCCCAATGCCAACGGCAATGTGTATGCCGTCGTCGTGCAGGCGGATGGCCGCGTGCTGCTCGGCGGCAGCTTTACGACGCTCCAGCCCAACGGCCAGGGCGCGCCGGTCGAGCGTCACCGCATCGGCCGCGTCAACCCGGATGGTTCGCTCGATCCGACCTTCGGTCCGCTGCTCAACGGCGATGTGACGGCGATCGCCGTGCAGGCGGACGGGCGCATCCTCGTGGGCGGCAAGTTCACCGAGGCCCGCTCTGGCGCGGGCGGCACGGTCTACGCGCGCAACGGTCTGGTCCGGCTCGCGGCGGATGGAACAGTCGATCCCGCCTTCAACCCGGCGCCGGGTGGCGTCTCCTCTATCTCGCTCGCGCCGGTCTATGCGATCGTGGTGCAGGCGGACGGACGCATCGTGGTGGGGGGCGCCTTCACCACGTTGCAGCCCGGCGGCAGCGGCACTGTTTACGCGCGCAACCGCCTCGCGCGGCTCAACGCCGACGGCTCGGTCGACACCGGCTTCAATCCCGGAGCCAACAACATCGTCTTCGCGCTCGCGCTGCAGGCCGACCAGCGGATCGTCGTGGGCGGTGCCTTCACCGCATTCCAACCGGCCGGCTCCGCCTCGATCGAACGCCGCCGCCTGGCGCGCGTGAACACCGATGGTTCGCTCGATGCGACCTACCATCCACGGGCGAACAACCGCGTCATGACCCTTGCGATCCAGGCCGATGGGAAAGTCCTCGCGGGCGGCGACTTCACTGAAATCCACCCCGAGCAGGACGAGACCCTGAGCCAGCGCGCGCACCTCGCGCGAATCGAGGTGGACGGACGCCTCGACTCAACGTTCAACCCGCGCCCGAACGCGACGCTCACCGCCATCGCCGTGCAGCGCGACGGCCGCATCCTCGTAGCGGGCCAGTTCTCGACGTTTCTTCCGAGTGTGACCGGCACCACGATCGCCAAGCCCTGGCTCGCCCGGCTCACGACCGAGGGTGCGGTCGACACGTCCTTCAACCCGCAGCCCAATGCCGCGGTGGCTGCGCTCGGATTGTATGAGGATGGTCGTGTGGTGGTTGGCGGCTACTTCTCGCGCGTCGATTCCGCCGGTGCCACCACGACGGTGGTGCGCAACCGGGCGGCCCGCCTGCTCAGCGACGGCTCGCTCGATGGCGCGTTTGCCAGCGATGTTGACGGCTGGGTCAACGCCACGGCGCAGGACAACGAGGGGCGCATCCTGCTCGGTGGCTTTTTCGACAGCGTGGCGGGCGTGAGCCGTACAAACCTCGCGCGCATCCGTGCGGACGGGACGCTCGATCCCACGTTCAAACCCGAGATCAACGGGCAGATTCACACCATCGCGTTGCAGTCCGACGGTGACATCCTCATCGGTGGTGATTTCACGATCATTGATGGCACGGACCGGACCTACCTCGCCCGGTTGAATCCGGATGGGTCGCTGGATGCGGACTATGATCCCGCTCCCGGCTGGTCGGTCTATGCGCTGCTGCTCGAGAGCGACGGCCGGCTGCTCGTCGGGGGATCGTTCACGACCTTCCAGCCCAACGGCGCTTCGACCTCGACCTCGCGTCCGTACCTCGCGCGCCTCAACGCCAACGGCACGCTCGACTCATGGTCGCCGGCGCCGACCGGCACCGTGTATTCCCTCGTACGCCAGTCCGATGGCAAGCTGCTCGTCGGGGGCAGTTTCACCTTCATCGCCAACACCACGCGCAACTACCTTGCCCGGCTGAACACCAACCTCTCGATCGACACGGGGTTTAATCCTTCACCCAACGCCCTCGTGCGGACCATCGCGGTGCAGCCGGACGCGAAGATCGTTTTCGGAGGCACGTTCACGACGCTCCAGCTCGACGACAAGCAGGGGGATGACGATGACGAGGACGACCTCACCAACGATGACGCGGACCGCGACTACCTCGCGCGCGTCAATGCCGACGGCACGCTCGATCTCACGTTCAATCCGACGCCGGACGCAGCCGTGACGACGTTGTACGCTCGTGCGGACGGCAAACTGCTCATCGGCGGTGCTTTCACGACGCTCCAGCCGGGCGCCACGGGCGACAAGATCACGCGGCAGCGCTTCGCGCGGCTCAACGCGGACGGCACGGTCGATACGGGCTTCGATCTCCAGACGAATGACAACGTGTTCTCCCTCCAGCCGATCGCAGACGGGGAGATGCTGGTCTCGGGTCGCTTCACTGCGGTCTATGGAGCGAGTGGGTCCTCGACGCCGACCGAGAACCACGTGGTGCGGCTCGCGGCTGACGGCTCCGTCAAATCCTCGTGGCTGATCTCGGCCGCGAGCGGCGCGCAGATTGAGGCCCTCGCGCTCCAGACGGATGGAAAGATCCTCGTGGGCGGCCGGTTCACCGACTTTGTCGGATCGACCGCCACCAACCTCCTGCGCCTGTATGGCAACGGCAATGTGGACGCGGATTTCCGGGCCTCGACCGACGGAACGGTCCGGGCGCTGCTGGTCCATGCGGCCTCCGGCGCGGAGGCGAATCGTGGGAACGCCTTTGCCTGGCTGGAGCGAAACGGCGCCTTTCACGGCGGGTTCAGCATCGACGGGACGCAGCAGCTGAGCGGGCGGGTCAATGCCATCGCGGTGCAGGCCGACGGCGCGATCCTCCTGGGTGGCTACTTCAGCAACCGCGCCGGCACGACTTCGCGCGAGATCATCCGAATCCGTCCGGATGGCACGGTGGACACGACGTTCCTTCCGCGACCCGACGGTGCGGTGAATGCGATCGTCGTCCAGCCCGACGGCAAGATCCTGATCGCCGGTGCGTTTGCCGCGGTGAGCGATCTGGTGCGCCATCGCGTGGCGCGGTTGAACCCTGACGGGTCGGTGGATGATTTCACGCCAATCCCCCTTAACGGCACGGTCAACGCGATGACCCTGCTCCCGGATGGGCGCGTGGTGGTCGGCGGCCTCTTCACCGCGATGGAAGTCGATGATGGGGAGAACGACGATGATGATGGCGACGGCTCGACCACCGACGACACCGCGGTGCGGTATGTCGCCATGATGTCATCCACGGGCGCGTACGACACGAGCTTCCGTCCGATCCCGAACGGCATCGTCGAGTCGATCCTACCCTCGGCGGACGGACGGCTGTATCTCGGGGGCAGCTTCAGCTCGTTTACGCCAGCGGGGACCAACACCGCGGTCTCCCGCAACAGCCTCGCGCTGGTTGGTCTCGATGGCGCGGTGGACGCGACGTTTAACCCCGGCCCCAACGCGGCGGTGCGGGCCATGGCCCTGCAGGCGGACGGGAAGCTCGTGATCGGCGGTGACTTTACCCAGATCGCGCTTGATGACGGCGAGGCGGACGATGACGACGGCGACGGAGCGACGGATGACGACGCCCTGCGCTTCTACCTTGCGCGTCTGAATGCGGACGGATCGCTGGATCGCAATTTTCGGCCGACGCCCAACGCGGGCGTCAATGCGCTCGCCATCCAGCCCAGCGGCGGGATCTACGTGGGCGGTGCATTCACCACCTTCACGCCGAACGATGCGGAGGAATCGGTGACGCGGCGGCGCATCACTCGTCTGAACTCCGACGGCACCGTCGACCTGTCGTTCAACGCCAACGCCAATGGCACGGTGTACGCGCTGGTGGCCGCGGCGAATGATGCCGTATTGGCAGGCGGTGCGTTCACGGCGGTGGATAACGCGCGCCCGCTCTTTGTGGGCGGCGAGTTCACGACGGTGGGTGGTCTATCGGTGCCGCGTCTCGCGCGCCTGAATCTGGACGGCAATCCGGACACCGGCTTTGTCCCGAATCCGAATGCCGCGGTGCAGGCGCTGGCCGAGCAGGCGGACGGCCGCGTGCTGGTGGCGGGTGCGTTCACGTCGATCGCGGGGAGCCCGCGGACGCGCCTGGCGCGTTTTGGCGCCGATGGGGTGCTCGACGACAGTTATGCGCCGGCGATCAACGGCGCGGTGACGGCCCTCGCGCTGCAGACGGATGGCGCGGCCCTGATTGGCGGCGATTTCTCGCAAGTGGGAGGAGCCGCACGCACCCGTCTGGCGCGGGTGCGTGCGGACGGGACGGTTGATCCCACGTTTGCGCCCGGGGTGGACGGAGCGGTGACTGCGCTCGCGGTCCAGGCGGACGGCAAGGTGCTGGTCGCGGGCAGTTTTGCCACCGTGGCGGGCGGCGCGCGGTCCAACCTCGCCCGGCTCAATGCGGACGGGTCGCTCGATACCGATTTCAATCCGGCGCCCAACGGGGCCGTGGCTTCGGTCGCCGTACTGGCCGGGGGCCGCATCGCGGTAGCGGGCTCGTTCACGGCGATTGGCGGCGCGGCGCGCGAACGCGTCGCGCGTCTGCAGGCGAACGGATCGCTGGACACCTCCTTTGACGAACCGGCCAATGCCGAGGTGCGCACGCTCGTGCCGCTGGAGGATGGGCGCATGGTGGCGGCCGGTGCGTTCACGACGGTGAACGGGGCGGCGCGCACCTTGATCGCGCGCCTGGGCGACGCGGTGATTGCGGATCAGCGCTTCACGGTCGGAGCCGGCCGCGACTCGGTGCAGTGGGTGCGAACAGGGGGCGCGGCCGCGTTGACCTCGGTTGAATTTGCCTGGTCGGCGAATGGCACGACGTGGACCACGCTCGGCGCGGGAACGCGCGGAAGCAGCCCGGGCACCTGGCAGTGGTCGGGTGGTTCGGTGTTTCCCGCGAACGCGCCTTACTCGGTCCGGGCGCGCGGCATCCTGGCGGTGACGCAGGGCGGCTCCGGCGGGGTGGTCGAGGCGGTGTGGCAGTTTGTGAACACGACGCCCGCCGGCTATGGCTATGCTCCAACCGCGAGCGATGACTCAACCCTGACCGCGGGGGATGCCCTCGCCGACGAGGCGGCCGCCGATGCGCGAGCGGCGTCTGCGGCGTCGGATGCGGCTACGAACGGGAGCGCGGGCGGACTCACGGCGGCGGCAGCGGCGAATCAGGAAGGTCGTCTAGTCAGCCTGACAGCGAGCCTGGCACTCGATGGGGGCGCGTCCGCTTTCGTGGGCTTTGTGATCGAAGGGAGCGAATCCAAGACGGTTTGGATCCGCGCGGCTGGCGCGCGGCCCGAGGGGTTGACCGAGGCCATCGTCGCGGTCGCGCCCTCGCTGGTGCTGACGGCGGCGGAGAGTCCGCGGTCGCTCGCTTCGGCGGTCGGCGCGACGCCCTCGCTGGTGGTGAACCTCGCTCCCGGCGCGTATCAGCTGGACGTGAAGGATGCCGGGGGCCAAGGCGGCTGGGTTCGCACCGAGATCAGCGAAGTGGATTCCGCGGACGCGTCGTTCGTGGCGATGACCGCGGTGGGCACGACGGCGACGGGAGCGTCGACGCTGCAAAGCCAGCTGGTGATCGGGGGTGACACGGCGCAGACCGTCTTGATCCGCGGCCTCGGGCCGGCGCTCGCCGCGCAAGGGATCGGTGACGGCACCGTGGATCCCGCGATTGAGGTGCGCGATGCGAGCGGTGCAGTGGTGGCGCTGAATGATGACTGGGGTTCACCCGAGTCAGGTGGGGCGAGCGCGGCGGCGTTGGCCGCTGCAGCGGAATCTGCGGGTGGAATGAGCCTGGCGTCGGGCAGCCGCGACGCGGCGGTGCTCGTCACGCTCGCGCCGGGCACATACACCGTAACGCTGGCGGACCCTGAGCATCCGGTTGGCTTGGCGCTGCTCGAAGTCCTCGCCGTGCCTTAACCGGAGCGGCGAGTGCTTTGCGCGATGCGAGCCGGCACTCGCCCGATGGGGCGGGTGCCGGCTGCGCGTGAGCGGGAACTCAGGCGAAGAACGAATCGTTGCCCTTGCCGGTGCTCACGGTGGCCGTAGCGCGGGCGGCGGGAGCGGTGCGGGCCTTGGTGGTGGGAGCGGTGAAGGGCGCGACCTTGGCGCGAGGCGCCGTTGCGATGGTGGGTGAGACGATCGCTTGGTGCGTGGCGCTTCCACCGACCATGTCATTCAACCGGGCGATCGCCTCGTGGAGGCAGACCGTTTGGGCACTCAGTTCCTCGGCGGCGCTCGCCGATTCCTCGGCGGTCGCGGCATTGGTCTGGGTGATCTGGTCGATGGCGACAACGGAGGTGTTGAGCTGCGCGATGCCATCGGCCTGCTGGCCGGAGGCGTTGGCGATTTCGTTGACGATGCTGTCGACGTCGCGGACGCGGGTGTTGATGTCGGTGAAGCAGGCGGCGACGCGGGCGCTGAGGGCGACACCGTGGCGGCTCTTGGCGACGGAGTCCTCGATCTTGGCCGCGGTTTCCTTGGCGGCCTCGGCGCTGCGGTGGGCGAGGGAGCGGACCTCGCCGGCCACGACGGCAAAGCCGGCGCCGGATTCGCCTGCGCGGGCGGCCTCGACCGCGGCGTTGAGGGCGAGGAGGTTCGTCTGGAAGGCGATCTCGTCGATGGTCTTGATGATGGCGGCGATGTTGTCGCCGGACTCCTCGATGGCGTTCACGGCCTCGATCATCTGCTTCATCTCGGTCGCGCCGTTTTCGGCGGCCTGACGCGTCTGCTGCGCGAGGCTGCGGGCGTTGCGCGCGTGCTCGGCGTTGTTCTTGGTCATGCTCGAGATCTCCTCGAGCGAGGCGCTGGTCTCCTCGAGTGAGGCGGCCTGGGTGCTGGCGCCTTCGGCGAGCTTCTGGCTCGAGGTGCTGATCTGCGTGGCGGCAGCGGACGTCTGGTCCGCGTTTTGCACGAGGGTCGACGCGAGTTCGCGCAAGGTGCGCGCCAGGCGGATGCCGATGTACCAGGTGAGCACGGTGCCGGTGAGAACGCCAAGCAGCGTGGCGCCGAGGCTGGTCCAGGCGGCGGCGCGCTGGGTGGCGAAGGCGTCCTCGCGGGCGTGGTCGGCTTTCACTTCGATGAACTCGGTGATGGCGTTGATGCGGCTGCGGGCGGCCTCGAACTGGGCGGCGGCCGGGCCGTTGGAAAGGTCGATCGCTTCGCGGCGGCCCTCGGGCGTGTTGGCGGTGCGAACCTCCGCGATACGGCGCGTCGTCGTCATCCAGACGGCGATAAGCTTCTCGTACTCCGCGATGAGGGCGGGGACTTCGTCAGGGAAGTGGCCGATGGCCTTGAACTGCGCCCAGCGATCCTCGGCCTGCTTGATGTTGGTCGCGTGATCCTCGGCCAGCGTCTTGAACTGCGGAGCCGCAGGGTTGGCGAAGATCATCGTGCGCTCGGCGACGACGGTTTGGTGCAGGTCACGGTCGACCTGCAGGAGCAGGTTGATCGATGGAATGGTGACCTCGGTGGCGGTGTGCAGGTGACCGTAGATCGACTGGCCGGCGCGATAGCCGATGTAGCCGGTGGCGCCGATCAGGGCGGCCATGGCGGCAAAACCAAGGATGATCTTCTGACTGATGGAGAGGGAACGCATGAGAGAAAACGGAGGGACGGGAAATTAGAGCTGCTCGACGTCGAGGCCGAAGCAGACCGCGCCGATGACGATGCCGCCGTCGACGACCGGAAGGGAGATCTGGACGGAGTAGGACTGGCTGCTCTCGTCGAACTCGACCTTGCCGATCCAGATCGCCGCGCCGTCCTTGATGCACTCGGTGAACTTGGCCTCGTCGCCCTGCCAGAAGTCCGACGTCTTGTCGGTCATCGCGACATTGGCGCCGAGCTTGTCCATGACGAAGGCCTCGGAGAGGGCGGGCAGAGTGGCGCGGGCGGCGCGCAGGGTCGCGGCGACCGGAGAGTCGATGAGCGGACGCATGATCTCATTGATGCCGGGCGTGGCCATCCAGGCCTTGTCGGCGGCCTGAATGTCCGCGAGCGAGCGGTTTAGGGCATTCTGCGCGCGCACGGCCTCGACCAGCGCGGGATCGCGCGTCAGCGGCGCGAGCTTCTCCGCGGCGATGGCGCGGAACTTGGCCTCGTCGGGCGCGGCGCCGAACGCAGACGTCAGGATGACAACGAGGAGGGTGGTCAGACGAAGGAGGGATTTCATGGCTTCAGTAAACAAGTTGGGCGCTGGTCAGAATGCGGTTCTGGTTCGAGAGTGGGCCGGCGGGATCGCCGATCAGGTAGTTGACCGAGAACTTCAGGTCGTCGCCCTTGAGGCGGTAGGTGAGTCCGAGCGTGAGTGTCTCGCTGCGGGTACCGGTGCTGTCGGTGTCGGCTTCGTAGCTCTCGAAGCGGGCGACGGTGCGCCAGGCCGGAGCGGGGAGCGTCCACGCGGCAAGCGCGGACCAACCGAGCGACGTCACGTCGGCGCCGATGCGGGGAGAGGCGGTTACGCCGAGCACCTCGGCTTGGAACTCGAGCGGGCCGGTCACGAGCTGGGCATCGACGCCCCAACCTTCGCGATCACCGGTGAAGCCGGTGCCCTGGGCGTTGGTGGTGAAACCGTTGACGCCTGCGGTCAGGGTGGCGGTCGAGGATTTGACGAGGACGCCGTTGAGGCGCGCGACCGCGAGGAAGTTGTCGTTGTCGTTCGTGCCGTTGTTGGTGCCGTTGCCGTTGTAGATTCCGGTGCTGTAGCTGACGCGTCCGCCCGCGAGATCTCCGAAGGCGCCGGCGCCGATCTGGCGGCCGAGGGTCAGGCGGTCGTTGGGCAGGGTGCGCTCGATGAAGAACGTGCGCGTGTCGGCCAGAAGCTGCTCGTAGCCGAAGGGCGTCTTGAACTGGCCGGCGCGAAGATTGAGGCTGCGGCTGAACGCATAGGAAGCGTAGGCGTCGGTGAACTGACCCGAGTAGCCGGTCTTGCCGCCGATGGCGTTGTTGCCGAAGTCGGCCTCGAGCTTGAAGCTGACCGGCTCCTTGTAGGAACCCTGAAGGCCGATCCGGGCGCGGCGAACGAGGAAGCGGTCACGGGTGTCAGCCGCGCTCCAGCGGGCGTCTGGCGCATCGCCGAATTCGGCGTTGAGTTGCGTGAAGCCACCGATCGAAAGCTGGGTTTCCTTGCCGGCTGCCCGGACCAGCGTGCTGGATGAGGTGCCGAGCTGGGTGCGAAGCGAGGTGTTTTCCTCCCGCAGACTCTTGAGCTCCGTTTCGAGGCGGTTGAGTCGGTCCTCGACCGAGAGTTCGGCGGCCTGGGAGGCCAGCGGTAAGAGGAGGAGACTGATCAGAAGCGAGGAGCGAGGAACCATGATGAAGAGGGATCGATGTGAATTCCCTCTATCGGGGGCCGCGCGCGATACTTAAGAATTTATACCTATGATGATTGTAAATGTATTAATCAAAGCATTGATAATTAACTGCTTAAGTTGTAATCGCTGGATTTGGATCTTGTAAAAATGCCGGGAACGAAGCCATGGCGCGGTGGCCGGTGCGTTCGGTCTTGGGCCGGCCGGCCCTGCAGCTTGCAAGGGGTTCGCCGGCCCACTCTGGCGCTTTGCATGGCGCGGGCGCGGCTTCGAATGGCGTGATATTATTTTAAACGCTATTAATGAATTAGATATAAATTAAATAGAGATGCTGGCACGGCGTTCGCAAGGGGTGGGGCATGAACACCGCTCACGCATTCGGATTCGTGGTCATTGGGCTGGTCATGCTGGCCCTGCCGTTCGTCGCGCCGGAATGGGTCGCGAGCCAATCGATTTACGGTTCGGACGGTCGAGCGTGGTGGCTGCTTGGCATGGGTGGCCTGCAGGTGAGTGGCGGGTTGGCCTTTGCTATGCGCGAAGGCTGGCGCTGGATCACCCGGCCGCGGCCCGCGGTCTTTGCCGAGGAGCGCGAGTCGGTGCCGGCCCCGGTGTGGGCGCGCGAGACGTACTACCCGGTTCGCCGGGACCTGCGTACGGTCCGGCCCCGTCGCCTGCAGGCGTAGGCGCGGACTGGCTGCTGCCGCTCAGGCTCAGGGCGCCTTGGGTGGCGTGGCGGGCAGGGCCTCGGGTTTGGCTGGAGGCAGCAGCGCGGCGGGCGTCGAGCTGTTGAGCTGCTGGGCGAGACTGATCTCTCCCGTGTTTCGCCGACGCTTCACCGTCTTCTGGAAAAACTGGTTGTTGGGCACCTGAAGAAGGCGCCCATCGCTGTCGATCAGCGTGGTGTAGAAGAAATTCAGGTCGACCACCCGGCCCGACACGGGTTCACCGGCGATCTCGAGGTCATCCCCGATCTGGAAGGGACGGAGGAACAGGATGAGCACGGTCGAGGAGGCGTTGCTCAGCAGGCTCCACACCGCGACGAAGCCGATGGCAACGAGGCCGAGCACGGTCGAGATCATGGCCCAGATGCCACCGAGTTCGAAGCCGAGCACGCCGAGAATCATGATGACGGCGATGATCCGCACGAGCCAGCGCACGACATAGACCACGGGCTGGACATCCGCCTCCGAGAGGTGGGTGCGGCGTGCGAGCATCCGGAGCGTACGTCCGGTCACGAGGTTCAGAAAGATCGTGATGAGGACAACGAGCAGCGCCACCGGCAGCGCAGCGATCAGCTGCGGGATATGGGCCAAGATGCGTTCGATCAATTGCTGCGGTGTCATAACGGCCGGATAAGAGTGAACCCGCCGGGATCGTCAACCGCAACGAATGGGCGGGGCCGCGATGGCAGGCGCGAGCCCGCCCCGCGGACGTGCCGCCCTCAGGCGTCGGCGGGCTGTACCCGACCGAGCTGCTGGGCGAGCGAGATGGTGCCTGAGCCCGGCCGGCGCTTGATCACCTTTTGAAAGAAAAGGTTGTTGGGGATCTGCAGCAGCGCGCCGTCCTCGGTACGGAGGGTGGTGAACACGAAATTCAGGTTCACGACCTGCCCGCGCACGGGTTCGGCGGCGAACTCAACCTCATCCCCGATCGCGAAGGGACGAAAGATCAGGAGGATCACGGTGCACAGCATGTTGCTGAGCACGCTCCAGACGGCGACGAAACCGATCGCGATCATGCCGAGGACCGTGGCCAGCATCGCCCAGAGCCCGCCCAGATTGAATCCGAACACCCCGAGCATCAGCACGATGGCCGCCACCGTGATCAGTGCGCTCATCGCCTTTGAAAAGGGCATCACGCTCTCGTGGCGCAGGCTGGTCCGGTCGGCCAGCAGGGCGAGTCCGCGCGTGAGCGCGACGCGGAGGACGATGGCGCCTCCGGCAATGGCGGCGGCGGCGGGCAGTCCGGTGATGATGCGGTGAGTGAGGGCGGGCAGGTCGACGAGCGATGAATCCATCACGATCCTTTCGGTGGGTTATCTTGGTTGTGGTTGCTGACGAAAAACGGTCATTCGTGCGCGAGGTGGGCCGGATCGGCCTCGACCTCCTGGCAGGCGCGGATGAAGGAAGCGGCGGACCAGGCCTGGAACGCCTTGCCCATGGGGCGGCCGGTCTGGCCGTGGACCCATTCGTTGAACTCCCATTCCTGGTCGCGTCCGAGCTGGTTGAGGCGCGCGAGCTTCACCAGTTCGCTGCAGGCGACCTCGTGAAACCCGAGCCGGTGGATGAAGCGCACCCACATGCCGCCGATGAACGGCCACACGCCGCCGTTGTGGTAGTGGTGCGGCAGGTTGAGCAGGTTGACCGTGTAGTAGGCCTTCCAGTCGGGATCGCCGGCCTGGACGACGGGGTAGAGGTTGGCGACCGGCCACGGGTTGTTCACGCCGACGCCCCACATGAAGCGGAAGGCGGTGCGTGCGCGGTCCACGTCGAGCAGGTTGACGAGGTAGGCGAGGATGTTGCCCAGCACGTCGCAGCGCCAGTTGAAGGAGAAGGGCGTGACCTCCGCGATGAGGTACTGCGAATCGCCGAGCGTGAACTGCCGGTCGGCAAAACGGTACGGCTGCGGCCCGCCTGCTGGCACGGTGGTGGTGGGCCAGAACACGTCGAGGACGCGGGCGCGGATTCGCTGCGACCAGCGCAGGTAGTCGGCGGCGCGCTCGAAGTCGCCGAGGAACTCGCACAGTCGGCCGTAGCAGACGTTGGCGCGATACCAGAGAACCTCGTCGTAGAGGACATTATAGCTCCGGCCGAAGAGGTCGGTCCAGTCGCCGGCCTCGGGAATCTCGAGCAGGGCGTCGTTGTTACTGTCGTGCGCGCTCAGCCAGTCCATCGAACGCTGCAGTCGCGCGGCGTGGCGGCGCAGGAGATCGAGGTCGCCGGTCTTCGCGACGTAGTTGTAGATTGCGATGATGATCCAGAGTCCGCTGTCGATGGAGCAGATGTTGCCCACGCCGGCGAAATCGGGCTGACCGTCGGCGATGCGCACGTTGGCGGGGATCTGGCCGTTGGGGGATGACGCGTTGAGCAGCGTCTCGAGCGTGGCACGCTGGGCGGCGCGGATGTCGGGATCGTCGAGCTCGATCGTGTTGATGAGCGTGATCGCACCGTCGCGCGCCCAGACGCTGCGGTAGTTGGCGTCGGTGCCGGTGACGGTGTTGTCCTCAAGGGAGCAGGCGGAGAACCCGAGCGGCGTGATGTTCTTGCGCAATGCGGTAAGCGCCCGTTCGTACGCCGTGAGGAGAAGCTGCTTGTCGTCCGCATTGAGCGAACCCAGTCGCGAGCCGGTGAAGAGCATGCGAAAGGCGGGCGGCATCATCTCACGGGGAATCTCCGTGCTCCGCGCGCGGGGCAGCACGCAGGCGATCCCGTGGTGGCAGAGCCCGTCGAGCACGCCGTCCGCCATGACCTGGCGCGAGGTGTAGGTCGGGGTGTCGACCGTGGCGGCGAGGAGGTCGGGATGGGCGTTCTCGACAATGATGCCGCGCACGCCCGGCAGCCGGAACATCGAGCTGTCGTTGCCGGTGTCGCCTGCGACCAGGACCTGGGTCAGCGGGATGCCGAGGTGCGCACAGAGCCAGCGCAGCGCGTTGCCCTTGGTCGCGGAGCGCGGAAGGACATCAAGGTCGCGCGTGCTCGAGTACACGAGGTGCACGTCGAGATCGGCCGCGGCGAGCCGGCGTTCGAGCTCAGCGAGCTGCGCGGGGTTGGCGTCGTGCAGGTACCAGCTCGACTTGTAGGGATGGAGAAAGGCCGCGGGCTGACGCTGCGTGCCAGGAAACGCGGCGAGGACCGCCTCCACCCGTGCGAGGTCCCACCCGGCGCTGAGGCCTGCGGTGAAGTCTTCCATCGGCAGGCCGGCCTTCAGATCGAAGATCTGCGTGCCAACGCCGCCGATGATGTAATCCGCAGGGGGAAGCCGTCCGCCGGCGATCAGCGAGCGGACATCCTCGATCAACCGGCCGCTGTTGTAAACCAGCAGAGGGCGGGCTTCCGGCGAAAGGCTGCTCCACGCGGCGAAGAAGCGCCGGGCCGACTCGTCGTTGCCGAGGAGGGTTCCGTCGAGATCGCTGCTGAAGAGGCGGATGGCGGTGGGAGCTTCAGTCATGGGTTAATCTCCGTCGTTCCAAGGTTCCTCCCACTCGGTGTCGTCGAGCGCCTTCAGGACCGGGCGGCCCTCGACGAGACTGATGAGCTGCTGCGCGATCCCGGTCCAGGTGAACAAGCTGCGGGCCTTGTGCGCGCCCATGCGGGACAGGCGGGCGGCGATCCGCGGGTGGCGGAACGGTTTCATCATCATGATGCCGAGATCGGCGCGGTCGAAGGGATCGCCGTAGAGGGCATGACGTCCGAAGGCGACGGCGCGGAACAAGCCGCCGTGAATCGTGACGACCGTGGGCGTGCCACAGGCCATTGACTCGATCGCGGTCATGCCGAATGGCTCGTAGCGACTGCTCAGGACGAAGAGATCGGCGGCGCGGTAGTAGTCGGCCAGATCCTTGTCGGCGATGAAGCTGGCGAACTTGATCCGCTTCGCGAGCCCGAGCCGGCGCGCCCGGCGCTTGAGGTCGGCGAGGATCTTGCGCTCCTGCGGGTCCATTCTCTTGCCTCCCACCGCGAGGTGCAGCACGGCATCCGGAATACGCTTCGCGGTGACCGCGAAGGCCTCGATCAGGAGGTCGTAGCCCTTGTTGGTGGCGAGGCGGCCCAGGGCGAGGATGGTTGGGGCCTTGAAGCCGAGGCGCCGACGAATCATCTGGCGCGAGGCCTCGCTCACCGGGAAGAAGCGGTTGTCATCGTACCCCGGCGGGATCATGTGCACCCGGTCGGCGGCGACCCCGTAGTCGTCCTTGATCATGTCCAGCTGCGGCGGGGTGGTCGCGACGACGAGGTCGCAGGTCCGGTACAAGATGGTCTCGTGCTGGATCCGCTCCGTGAAGTTGAACTCCTCCTCGAACGTGTCGGCACGATCGGGATAGTCGGTCTCCATCTGACGCTTCTTCCAGAGTCCGAGCGAGTGCGGCGTGTGCACGTGCGGGACGTCGAGTGCCTCGGACAGGCGCTGGCCGGCGACACCCGCATCCCAGTAGTGACTGTTGATGAACTGGTAGACGAGGCGGTGGCGCTTGATGAAGCGCAGGGTGTTCTCGCACCACTCCATCAGGTCGCGGTGGAGATACTCCTTGGGAAGGAACGCGTCGCCGCCGCAACGGGCGCGGATCACGCGGACGCGCGGGTTGATGCGGTCGATCTCGGGCTGGTCCTCAAACCGGCGGGTCCAGATGTCGACGTCGTAGCCGAGCTGGGCCAGCTTGCGGGCCAGCTCGAGGACATAGACGACCTGGCCGCCCGTGTCGGCGGCCCCGAGGGGCGGTTGAGCGGCGACGTAGCCATGGGTGGAGACCATGGCGATCCGCGGCCGCGCGGAGGTGGTGGATGTTCGTGCGGGCATGACTGGATTTTTGGAACTGAACCGTGCGGGTTCAAGACCCCAGACCGGCAAATCGAAAAAAAGTCCCGCCCGAAGTGCAGAAACCCGGGGGATTCCCTTATGTATCCAGAAAAAACTACGCCGTTTCCGGCGGTGCGGGCGGAGGCGGGGCCGGCACGTAGCGGCGACGGCGCGAGGCCGGGCCGACGGTGGGGGCGCGGGCCGCGGTCGGCGTGTAGGCCTTGCGCCGGTAGCCGGCGAGGGCGGGGTCCGCCGCGCAGCGCAGCTGGAATTCCTGCATGCGCTGGAAGAGTCCGAGGAGCTGTTCGGGCAGCGGATAGCGATCCAGACCGGCCCGCTCGAGCGTGAGCAGCATCTCGTGCGTGGCTTCGAGGGTGGAAAGGCAGCCCTCCTGCGGCTGCTGCTTGATCACGTAGCGGCTGGGGTGCGTGGCGGTGAACATCACGCGGGGCAGGCGCTGGAGGCTCGGGCTGAGGCGCAGCATCTTGCGGGCGCCGCTCCAGGTGGAATCGAGCAGGAACACGAGCAGCGTGCGTCCGCCGAGGTCGGCGGCGGTGAGTCCGCCGGTCGAGAGGTTGCGGGCTTCGGGTCCCGGATAGAGCAGGACGGGGAAATAGCGCGGATCGTGGATGAGCTCCTGCACCGCCTCGTGCTCATCGAAGCCGATGCCCATGTGCAGCTCGCTGTTGGTGAGGCAGAGGTGGGTGAGGCGGCCGGTGGCGGCCTTCTCCTGCTTGTACTCCTTCGGATGCATCAGGAAGACAAAGCGGGTGCGCGTCTCCATCGGCTGGATGGATGGGCACCAGCACAGCGTCTTCGGCCAGAAGCAACGGTAGCAGGTTTCGCGGGACATCGATCAGGAGACGGACCTGCCGCGGGCCGCAGAAAAATCAGAGCAACGCGCCCTGGGCACCGCCGGCCGAGGAGAGCCCGATCGCGGTGTAGCCCTTGGGCGTGAGCATGCGGCCCTGGGGCGTGCGCTGCAGGTAACCCTCCTGAATGAGGAAAGGCTCGTGGACTTCCTCCAGCGTCTCGGCCTCTTCGCCGACGGCGACGGCGATCGTGCCGAGGCCGACGGGACCGCCGCGGTAGTTCTCGGCCATGCAGCGGAGAACCCGCTTGTCCATCTCGTCGAGTCCGCGGGCATCGATCTCGAGCAGTTCGAGCGCGGCCGCCGCGGCGGCGCGGGTGATGCGGCCGCTCGCGCGCTCCTGCGCGTAGTCGCGACAGAAGTTGATCAGGTTGTTCGCGATGCGGGGCGTGCCGCGGGCACGGCTGGCGATTTCTTCGGCGCCGCTGTCGTCGATCGCGACCTTGAGCAGGTCGCAGGAGCGCTTGATGATGCCGACCAGCGTGGCCGTGTCGTAGTAGTCGAGCCGGGTCTGGAGGGTGAACCGCGAGCGGAGCGGCGCCGTGAGCAGGCCGGCCCGGGTGGTCGCGCCGACCAAGGTGAAGCGCGGGATCGAGAGGCGGACGCTGCGCGCGTTGGGGCCCTGGTCGATCATGATATCGAGCCGGAAATCCTCCATCGCGCTGTAGAGGTACTCTTCGACGGTTTTTGGAATGCGGTGAATCTCGTCGATGAAAAGGATGTCGCCTTCCTCGAGACTGGTGAGCAGGCCGGCGAGGTCGCCGGCTTTTTCGACGACCGGGCCCGAGGTGACGCGGACCTGCTTGCCGAGTTCGTGGCCGAGGATGAAGGCGAGCGTGGTCTTGCCGAGTCCGGGCGGGCCGCTGAGGAGAATGTGGTTCAGGGCCTCGCCGCGCCGTTTCGCGGCCCCGACCATGACCTGCAGGCGCTCGACGGTGCGCGGCTGGCCGGTGAAGTCAGCGAAGGACAGTGGCCGCAGCGCGGCCTCTGCCGGCGAAACCGGGGTGGCGAGGGCGCCTGTGATGAAGCCCATGCCCGTCGGGGCCGAAGAAGGCGCCGGAATTTTCAATTTTCGATTTTCGATTTTCGATTCAGGCACGGAGAGGAAGGTCGGGGGCGGGTGGATGGATCGGTTAATCGAAAATCAAAATTCGAAAATCGAAAATAGCCTCATCACTTCCACTCGAGTTCCGCGCCGAGGCTGCGGAGATTTTCGACGAAACGGGGATGGGCGCGCTTGATGATCTCGGCGTTGCGCACGACGCTGCGGCCGGGGATCGAGGCGGCGACCATGGTCAGGGCGACGGCGGCGCGGATGACGTAGGGCGAGTCGACGACGGCGGGGCGCAGCGGGCGGTTGCCGAAGACGACGATGCGATGGGGGTCGCTGACGACGGCGTGGGCGCCGAACTTGGCCAGCTCCGGGATCCAGGAGAAGCCGTTCTCGTAAACCTTGTTCCAGAAATGGATCGTGCCCTCGGCGCGCGTGCTGAGCGCGATGAGGAGCGGCAGCAGGTCGACGGAGAAGTAGGGCCAGGGCGCGGCCTCGATCTTGGGCAGCAGGTTGCTGGTGTGCGGGGCCTCGATGCGCAGCGACTGGTTGCGGCGGACGATGGCGGTGTCACCCTCGTGCTCGACGACCACGCCGAGCTTGTGGAAGGCGCGGGTGATGAGATCGAAATGGTGGGGCAGGGACTTGCGGACGCGGACCTCGCCGCCGGTGATGGCGCCGAGGGCGAGGAAGGTCACGACCTCATGGTAGTCAGTGTTGATCGTGATGGTGGCGCCGTGGAGCTTCTTCACGCCAGTGATGCTGATCATCGACGTGCCGATGCCCTTGATCTTGGCGCCCATGGCGGCGAGGGCGGCGCAGAGATCCTGCACGTGCGGCTCGCTCGCGGCGTTGATGAGGGTCGAGGTGCCCTTGGCCAGGGCGGCGGCCATGGCGAAATTTTCGGTGACCGTGACCGACATGTAGTCGAGCCAGTGGCGGGCCCCGGTGAAGCCGGCGGGCAGCGCGATGGTCAGCGGGTCGCCGTCGTTGATGACGGCGCCGAGCGCGCGGAGGATCTCGAGGTGCGGGTCGATCTCACGCACGCCGAGGGAGCAGCCCTTGGCGTTGGCCTGCACGGTGATCTTGCGCAGGCGGTGCAGCAGCGCGGGGTAGAGCAGGACGGTCGAGCGCATGTCCTGCGGCAGCTCGTCGTTGGCGAGATTGCTGCGGAAGGTGGAGTGATCGACCTTCATCACGCCCTTGTCGCGGTTCCAGTCGATCTTCGAGCCCTGCGAGCGGAAGAAGCTGACCAGCTTGTCGAGGTCGGTGATGTCGGGGACGTTCTTCAGCGTGACCGGCTCATCGGTGAGCAGGGTGGCGCAGAAAATCGGGAGGACCGAGTTCTTGTTGCCGGAAGGGGTGATGGTGCCCGCGAGGGGCTTGCCGCCGTGAACGATGAGATCAGCCATGAAGGAAGGAGAGGGAAAGCGGGAGAAACCAGTCGGAGCAGCCGTTGCGTTTGCCGCACGGGCGCAAAAAAGGCGTCCCGCGGATGCGGGACGCCTTTGAACTGGGCTCAGGCCCGAAGGCCTTGGCAAGGTTTAACTGGTGGCGCCGCCGCCACCACCACCGCCGCCCTCGGGGCGAGGACCGCCGCCATTGCGACCGCGGCCGCCGCGACGACGGCGTCGACCGCCGCCTTCGCCGCCGGGATGGCCACCGCCACCCTGGGGCCGGCCTTCGTGACCGTGACCCTCGGGACGTGGGCCGCGGGACTCGCCGCCCGGGCCGCCCTGACCTTGGAAACCGCCGCCGCCATTGCGGCCGCGACCACCGCGGCGACGACGACGGTGACCGTCGTCCTGACCGCCGGGACGGCGATCGCCACCGCCGCTGGCGCGCTCATCGCGGGCCGGTGCGGGGCTGGAGGTGTCGGCCGGACCGGCGAACAGACCCTTCAGCCAGCCGAGCAGGCCGCCGGACTTCTTCGGCTCCTCACGGGGAGGACGTGGGGAGTGAGCCGGGGCGGACGCGGGCTTTGATTCAAATTTACGGGGCTCACGCTGCGGATCGCGGGCGGGAGCGGGCGTGGAAGCGGGCGCGCCGGCGTTGATCTCGCTGGCGGTGCGCAGTTCGCGCTTCTCGGGCTTGAAAACCGGGCGCTCCTCGCGCTTTTCGCGGCGACCCTCGGGGCGAGGCTCGGAGCCACCCTTGAAGGACGTCGATTCCCAGCTCTGGGCCGGGCGCTTGAGTTCGGTTGGCGGGAGGATGTTGAGCTCGGCCTTGGCGGCCGGGGTGCGCTCTTCCAGAGGGAAGAGGTCGGCGGACTCAGCCTTGGGGGCGGGGGCCGGAGCTGGTGCGGCCACGGGCTTGGGGGCCGGAGCGGGTGCCGCGGGTTCGGCGACGACGGCAGCGGGTGCGATCACCACGGGAGCGGGCGCAGGGACCGGCGCGGCCACGGCCACCGGAGCCGGCGCGGGAGCGACGACGGCGGGTGCAGGGGCGGGAACCTCGTCGACGGGGGCGAACGGGTTCTTGTACTCGGTCTTGACCGTGATCACCTGGATCGACGTGGGCTGATAGTCGCCCGAAGGGGCGACGGCGGGAGCTGCTGCGGGCGACGGACTGTTTCGCTTGCCGCGCGCGAGGCCGGAGCCTCGGCCGGTCCCGAACGAAGCGGGAGGCGGCGCGCTGAAGGTCGCGGCAGGGGCCGCGGCTGGAGCCGCAGGCGTTTCGCCGGACGTGGATGTATCTGACATGACGTGTTTTGTGTTTTTGGTTAAAGCGCGCTCACCAAAAGGCGGGAGCAGCGCGAGGATTGCCATCGGCGGAACGCGTTCAGCGCTCGACGCGGGCAACAAGGCTCTAAAGTCCCTGAATTGCGCTCGAGGGGCAACGCTTAATTTAGGCGGCGTCCGAGGGGGAAGTTGTCACTTGCGCGAGCTTCGCAGGCCTTCCAGCCTCGCCGTCCATGGACAAACTCGAAGAGATTTTCCGCATGCAGGATGGGCTCAATCGCCGGATCGGGGTGGAGCTGCCGCCGCCGACCGACGAGGAGAAGGCCAAATGGATCCTGAATTACACGCGCGCGATGCAGCAGGAAACCGCTGAGCTGATCGACAGCGTGCCGTGGAAGTGGTGGGCGAAGTACCAGAAGTTCGACGAACAGAATGCGAAGGTCGAGGTGGTCGACCTGTTCCATTTCCTTGTCTCACTGGCGCAGACGCTGGGCATGACGGCGGATGATGTTTACCAGGCCTACCTCAAGAAAAACGCGGTGAATCACCAGCGGCAGGACAGCGGTTACGTGAAGAAGGACGAGGCCGACTCGAAGCACATCTGATCGGCGGGCGGCCGCCGGAAATTCATAGTCCCGTCCCCAGCGGCTAAATCCTCAAGCGAAGTCGCCGGCGGCGACCTCGCTTAGCGCGTGACGACGAAGGCCGCCTTGACGTCGACGGCGGTCTGGCCGCCCTCGATGACGCGGGCGCGGAGATTGAGCTTGGCCTTGCCGTAGCGGGCGAGGGAGGCCTTGAACTCCTCGATCGCGGCCTTGGCCGGACGCTCGCAGATCGCGCGGAGATCGCCGATGACAGGGCGGCGATAGGCGGCGCGGCTTTCCTTCACCACGATGCGCCACTCGATTTTCTCGTCGGCCTTTTCGGCGCGCATCAGCTCCCACACGACGCCATAGCCGGCGAGGGTGGCGAGGGAAACGAGGCTGCCGCCGAACGCGGTGTTGAGCGAATTTTTGTTCTGCTCCTTCGGCGCAGTCAGCACCAAGGACTGGTCGTCGCTGACCTCCACGCCCACGCCCATGGCCTTGGCGAGTGGGATCGCCTCGTGCATGAACATTTCGAGCGCTGGGACCTTGACCGACTTCATCTGATTACGCTGAGCATGATCAGAAATTTTCGGCGACGTCACGACAAACGCGAATGATCCGAAGCGAGGCCAATCCTTTATGGCGGGTACGCGATGAGCGGATCCACCAGCCGATGGACCTGTTTCCGTTCCTTGCCAAAGCGGAGGCCCCCTTGAACGGGGTAAGTTTGAGAAAAGTCACTAAATTCGGCGTAAGATGTTTCAATATAACGGAATATGACGTAATCTATGATTACAATAACTCAGGCCAATCTTCTGCATTGGATGCTTGCCTAATGCGCCCCGTTTTTCGATAATTCCTCTGGGGTGAAAACCCTAGTGTAACTGAGTCTTCCCCGATGTTCACGAACTCCACCATCTGCCGGCGCTTGGCGAAGACCCTCTGGTTTTGGGTCGCGGGCTTGGTGTTGGTGGTTTCCGGAGCGCAAGCGGCGACTGTGACGTGGGACGGCAGTAGCAGCACGGCATGGGGAACGGGTGCCAATTGGAGCACAGGTTCTACTCCTGGAAACACCGATTCCGTGGTCTTCGACGAGGATTCAACCACGCGGTTCACGGTGGATCTGGCCGGTACTAACCGGCGAACGGCAGGCATCACGTTTGGTTCATCAACCGGTACCAATGCCTTCACCTTCACGTCATCGGGAGGCGTTGTCCAAGTGGATGCCGGCGGCGTCACCAACAATGACACTCAGACCCAGACCTTCAGTGCAGGGTTCACGGTGCGTACGGCGCACACGTGGAATGCGGCGTCGGGTGGCCTCACCTTCAACAATGTGGCGTTTGATGCCAACCTGACGCTGAGTGGTGCCAATACGATCGCGATCAATGGTACGCTGACTGCGGGGGCGTCGCGTTCCCTGACTAACAACAGCTCGGGCTCCGTTTCAATCAACACCTTCGCTTTGGGCGGCACCCTGACGCTGGCGGGCTCGGGAACGACCAACATCACGTCGCTCACCTTTGCGGCCAACCGGACGATCACGAACAACGCCACGGGTGCGCTTAACATTACCGGTGCGACGGCCACGGGCAACCGGCGCTTGACGATCGCCGGCACAGGAAGCGGAACGACCACAATTTCAGGTGTCGCGGCGCTCAATGGAGGCGGCATCACCATGAACAACGCGAATGCCTCGACCATCCTGTCGGGTGCCAACACCTACACGGGCACCACAATCATCACGGCAGGTACCTTGGTTGCGGCCAATAACTCGGCTTTGGGAACGACGGCGGCGGGCACCACCATCGCAAGCGGCGCTACACTCGGACTGCAAGGCGGGGTGGATATCGGCACCGAGGCCCTGACATCCGTTCAAGGCACGGGCGTGGGCGCGAACGGTGCGATCCGCAATATTTCAGGCGATAACACGGTGGGCGGGACTGTGACTTACGCCAATGCAACCACGATCGGGAGCACGGCAGGGACCCTGACCCTCAGCGGCACGCAGACGGGTACCAATCGCAACCTGACCTTTGCCGGGGCGGGCAATGTGAACGTCACGGGTAACATCACGACGGGCGCTGGCACCCTGACCAAAACAGGCAACGGCACATTGACGCTTTCGGGGGCGAACACCTACACCGGTGCCACGGCCATCGATGGAGGTACGCTCATCGCTGGCAGTGACGCTGCGTTGGGCACCACGGCCGGCGGCGTGACCGTGGCCAATGCGGCCACCCTTGCCTTCCAAGGTGGCATCACGATTGGCAACGAAGCTCTTACGGTCTCTGGTGCCGGGTTTGGATCCTCGGGTGCGATCCGTAACATCAGCGGGAACAATACCTACCAAGGAGGAATCACGTTCAACGCCGACAGCACGATCACGAGTGTCGCGGATACGCTGACATTGTCGGGTGCGCTGGGCGGAACGAACCGCAGCCTGATCTTCAACGGTGCTGGCAACACGACCGTTTCGGGTGCCATTTCGACGGGGACAGGTTCCCTCACCATGAGCGGGAGCGGGATCCTGACGCTTTCCGGCGCGAATGCGTACACGGGCGCGACCACCGTTTCTTCGGGAACGCTGATGCTGTCGGGCGGCGCGGATCGGATCAGCAATTCATCGACGCTCTCGGTTTCGAGCGGAGCCACCTTTGACCTGAACGGCAACAACGAGACCGTCGCGTCCATTTCCGGTGCGGGCAATATTCTCCTTGGAGGCGCCACTCTCACGTCGGGTACGACGACGAGCACGACCTTCTCGGGTGTGATTTCCGAGTCGGGGGCCGTGACCAAGCAGGGCACTGGGACGCTGACCTTGAGCGGCGCGAACTCGTACACCGGGCTGACGACCGTTTCCGAGGGCACGCTGAACATCCAAAACGCCACGGCCCTCGGCACGAGCGCCGCCGGCACGACGGTGAGCAGCGGTGCAACGCTCGCGTTGCAGGGCGGCATCACAGTCGCAGACGAAACGCTGACGCTCACCGGCACGGGCGCGAGC
>DASWVY010000063.1:0-10736 GCA_036401075.1 Opitutaceae bacterium | reverse complement strand
GGTAGCGAGTAGCGAGCATGTCGCGAAAGCCCCTCAACTCGCCACTGCTCGCCTACTCGCTACCCACTACTCGCTACTCACTACTACTTTCCCATGGTCGCCGCCACCACCACTCAGCTCATTTCCGTCACGCTCCGCATCTGGCGGCAGGCCGGTCCCGGTCAGGCCGGGCGCTTCGTCGAGTACCCGGCGAAGGACCTGAATCCCAACATGTCCTTCCTTGAGCTGCTGGACGTCGTGAACGACGTGCTCGAGGCCAAGGGCGAGGACCCCATCGCGTTCGCCCACGATTGCCGCGAGGGCATTTGCGGCACCTGCTCGCTCGTCATCGACGGCAAGCCCCACGGCCCGCATCGCGGCGTGGCCAGCTGCCAGACGTACATGCGCAGCTTCGAGAATGGCGCCGTGATCACGGTCGAGCCGTTCCGCGCCGATCCGTTCCCGGTCATCAAGGACCTGATCACCGACCGGTCCGCTTTCGACAAGATCCAGCAGGCCGGTGGCTTCATCAGCGTGCGCACGGGCGCGGCCTGTGACGCCAATGCCATTCCCGTGCCGAAGGAAAACGCCGACCTCGCCATGGATGCGGCGGCCTGCATCGGCTGCGGCGCCTGCGTCGCGGCCTGCAAGAACGCCTCGGCCATGCTCTTCGTGTCGGCCAAGGTGTCGCAGTTCGCGCTGCTGCCGCAGGGCCAGCCCGAGCGTGACAGCCGCGTGCTCGCCATGGTTTCCACGATGGACGAGCTCGGCTTCGGCAACTGCACGAACCAGTACGAGTGCAGCGCCGCCTGCCCGAAGCTGATCTCCCACGATTTCATCGCGCGACTGAACCGGGACTACCTCAAGGCGAGCCTGCGCGCGTCCTTCAGCCCGAAGTCCACCAGCACCAGCGGCGGAGCCTGATCGACGGCGAAGCGCACGGTCGCGCCAGACGCTCCCTTCAGCGGTTTGGGCATAAGGGATTCCTCGTAAACTCCGGGTTTTAAGACCCGGTTGCGTTGCGGCGGCTGGGACTCGGCTTAGGGTGGGGGGTCCAGCCATGAACACTACCCCGTTCACCCGATCCGTATCCTCGTTCGGTGGCCGCCTGCTCGCGGCCGCCTTGTTGGCCGCTTCCCTGGTTGTCTCTCCGGCGACGGCGCAGGACCTGCCCCAGACCTGGCAGGAAAAAAACAACTTCCGCTCTGGCCCGACCCCGTTCGAGCCGTTGATGGAATTCTGGTACGAACTCGCCCGGATCAGCCCCGAGGTGCACATCAAGCCGTTGACCCGCACGCTCCTCGGCCGTGAGCTCACGCTGGTCACGATCTCCAAGGAGCGGGTCCTCACGCCGCAGGACGCGCTTCGGTCCGGCAAGACAATCGTCCTGATCGGCAGCTCCGTGCACGGGGGTGAAACCGCGGGCAAGGAAGCCGCGCAGCTCGTCGCCAAGCAGCTCCTCGCTGGGGATCTGCGCTCGACCCTCGACGATGTGATCGTGCTGTTCATCCCGCTGATCAACCCGGACGGCGGCGAGGTCCGCCGTCGCACCAATGAGCAGGGCTTCGACATGAACCGCGACTACATCAAGCTGGAGTCGCAGGAAATCCGCGCCCTCGTCACCCAGGTCATGAACGAGTGGACGCCCGACATTCACGTCGACGCCCATCATGGTGGAGCGGAACCCTACACCATCACGTGGCAGGCCACGCTCAATCCTGCGGCCGATGCCGAGCTGCGGGCCTACCCTTACACTGAGATTTTCCCCCGCATCCGCGCGGCCCTCAAGGCCCGGGACTACGACGGGTTTGACTACTCCGGTCCGCGCACGGTCAACGGGGCGCGCGCCTGGGGCTCCACGTCGCTCGAGGCCCGCAAGCATCACGTCTATACCGGCCTGACCAACTCGATTGGCATTCTGACCGAGACGCCGCGCAATGGCGTGCGCGTCATGCGCGACGGGACCCTCAAGCAGATTCCGGAGGAGGAGCGCTACTTCCACCAGGTGCAGGGGCAGGTCATCGCGATGAGCGAGGTCCTCCGCGTAGCCGCAGAAAAGCGCACCCAGATCCGGGCGGTCACCACCGGCGCGCGCCTTCGGGCCATCGCCAACGGCACCAAGGGCGGCGATCCGATCGTGCTCCAGCACGAGGTCGTTTCCCGCGGGACTGAGCCCGTCTGGATGCCCGACGGTGAGGCGCCGGGCGGCTATGTCCTGATCAATGTCCCGGTCTATCTCCAGGGCCGCGCGACGAAGACCACGACGCGTCCGCTGGGCTACATTCTCCCGGCCTCCATGGGCAATGTGCTGCCGCGCCTCTTCGATCACGGCATCGCGGTCTATCGCTTCACGGGCCCCGCTTCGGTGAACGTCGAAGCCTACGACGCGACCAAGGTTGCGCAGGCGGAGTATTTTCAGGGTCACTACCTGATGAAGGTCGAGGTCGAGCGCTCGAACCAGAAGGTCGACGTGCCGGCGGGCTGGTACTGGATTCCGACCGCGCAATCGCGGGCCAACCTGATCAGCGAGCTGCTGGAGCCGGAGACCAACGACAACATCGTCACGTGGGGCTGGGCCAATCACCTGCTCCAGGTCACGCCGGACAGCGTGGAGCAGGCGGAGGCCACGCTTCTCGACGCTGTCGAGGGCGCCGCGCTCACGGATGCCCAGCGCGCCCAGCTGCAGGCCCGGGCCCGGCAGGAAATGGACCGCAAGCAGCGCCTGCCGATGATGCGGGTCGTCACCCAGCAGCCGATGCCGCTTCTGCGCGTCACCCCGTACAACAACTACGACCGCAACCGTTACTTCGAATTGTACCGGTGATAATTGTAGCCGGGCTCGCTGAGCCCGGTGCTTGGGGTGCATAGCGGACCGGGGTATCGACCCCGGCTACACATCCGACACCCGACCAACAAAAAGCCGAAGGAGGCAACGCCCCTTCGGCTTTTTTGCGTCCACTAATAACGGCCGCCTCTTACTTGAACGCGGCCCAGACGCGCTGGACGTCGTCGTGGTCGTCGATGGCGTGGAGGAATTCGCCGACCTCGGCGCGCTGTTCCTCGGTCAGCTCGGGGAACTGCTTCGCCACGTAGCCGATTTCACTCGTGACCACCGTCCAGCCGTGGTCCTTGAGCCAGGTGGAAACCGCATGCACCGCGGTGCGGTCGGTGATGAAGCGGGCGCCGGCGTGCCCTTCGGGCATGTCGTCGTTCTGCTGATGCGTGACGACCTCGAATTCGTTGGCCCCGGCCTCGATCGCAGCGGCCTCGAGGTCCGTGCCGGCGTCAGGGTGGTGGGCCTCGACGAGGCCGACATGGTCAAAGAGGAACTTGTTGCTGCCGGCCGTGCCGAGGATGCCCTTCTTGAAGAGAACCCGGACCTCGGGCGCTGTGCGCTGGTGGTTGTCGGTGTAGACCTCGACCACGACCGGCACCTTGTGCGGGGCGTAGCCCTCGAACACGACATGCTCGAGAGTCATCTTGTCGTCGCCGGTACCGGCGCCCTTCTTGATCGCGCGTTCGATCACGTCGCGGGTGACGCTGGCCTTGCGGGCCTTTTCCAGGGCGGCGAAGAGCCGCGCATTGGCAGTGGGATCAGGTCCGCCGAGCTTGGCGGCGACCGTGATTTCCTTGACCAGCTTTCCGACGATCTGGCCTTTGCGTTGATTGACGACTGCGCGTTTAGCGTGGAGCCACTGGCGTCCCATAGGAGGTAAAGGCTAGCAGGGGCTTTCGTCCGCGGGCAACACGGAAGACAGCAACTTTTCGCCGGGTTGAGGGGTTATGATACTGGCGGCGGTTTCATCACCCGCCACCAGCACTGGGAGCGGCTCCTGCACGATGCGGGGGCCGCTCTTTCAGGGGTTGGTGAATCAGGGCAAGGTAACAGAGCCGGACGAAGCGGAATCCGAATTCACCCGGCGGTCGCCGACGAGCACCGTCAGGCGGTTTTCCATGCGGTAGGAAATCGTGCTGCCCGAGGAGGGAAGCGCGACGCCGGGCGCGGTGGTCAGGGGAATGTTGACGACGACCGGGATGGCGGAGGCGAGTCCGATGGCATCCGAGTGGGTGCCTTCGCCGATGAGCGTGCCGTTCACGTAGATCTTGTGGCGCGTGGCAGCGAGGCCGATCGAGATCACGCTCTCGTTCAAATAGCGCACGGAAGCGACCGTGCGGCCGCCCTCAGTTTTCAACCCGGTCAGGGTCATCGTGATGCTGGAGAGGGCGGGGACTTTCGTCGCACACCCGTTGAGCAGCAGGGCAACCAGCAGCAGGGGGAGAACTTTGAACCAGAGGGGTTTCATGGTTTTAACGAAAGGATCTTGCCGCCGAAGCGCAAGGCTCGGTCGCGTCCGTTCAGGGCGAGGTTGAACCGACAAAGAGTGGCGCCCCCGGTCCGAGCGGCCAGCCGGCCAGCAGCCAGAGCACCAGCAGGAGCGTCCAGACCACGAGGAAGCTGATCGAGTAGGGGAGCATCGTGGCGACGAGGGTGCCGATGCCGGCCTTGGGCTCGTAGCGCTGGGCAAAGGTCAGCACGAGGGGGAAGTAACTCATCAGCGGGGTGATGATGTTCACCACGCTGTCGCCGATCCGGTAAGCCGATTGCGCCAGTTCGGGTGAGTAGCCCAGCAGCATGAACATGGGGACGAAGATGGGCGCCATGACCGCCCACTTGGCGGTAGCGCTGCCCAGCACGAGGTCGATCGCGGCCGCGAGCAGCACGAATGCAATCATCAGCGGGATCGGCCCCAATCCCAGCTTGCGCAAAAACTCGGCGCCCTCGACCGCGGTCACGATGCCGACATTGGTCCAGTTGAAGAGGGCCACGAACTGGGCGATGAAGAACACCAGCACCACATAGCCGGCGAGGGTTTCGATCGCCTTCGTCATCGCCTTCACCACGTCGTGGTCGTTGCGGAAACGGCCCGAGATCCACCCGTAGGTCAGGCCGGGGATCGCGCCATACATGAAGATGACCATGACGAAGCCGCGCAGGACGTAGGAGTTCAGGAAGCCCGGTTTGGCCGGATCGTTCAGGAACCCGTTCGCCGGGATTGTCCCGAGGAGAATGACGCCGGTGAGCACGGCGGTGGCGATCCCCGCCGCGCGCAGGCCGCGGCGTTCGGCCGGCGAGAGCGACTCGAGGGCGTCGCGTGTCGCCGTCCCGGTGTAGCCGCCGAGGCGGGTCTCGATGATGCGTTCGGTGACCCACGTTCCAGCGACAACGATGATCACGCTCGAGGCGGCCATGAAGTAGTAGTTGGCCATGGGCGTGACCACGTACGCCGGGTCGATCAGCCGCGCGGCCTCCTGGGTCATGCCGGCGAGGACGACATCGATCGCGCTGATGAGGAAATTGGCGCTGAACCCGCCGGAAACGCCGGCAAACGCGGCGGCCAGCCCGGCGAGCGGGTGGCGTCCAACCGCGAGAAAAAGCCCCGCGCTGAGGGGAATCAGGAGCACATACCCCACATCCGTACCGGCGTGGGAGATCACGCCGGCGAGCACGACCAAGATGGTGAGCGTTCGCGGGCGGGCCGCAGCCGAGATTTGGCGCAGCAGCGCGGCGATCAATCCGCTGCCTTCGGCGATCGACAGGCCCAGCAGACTCACCAACACCGTGCCGAGCGGCGCGAATCCGATAAAGTTAGGCAGGGCGCCGACCATCAGCCGCTGCAGTCCGTCGAGCGACAGCAGGTTGACGACAAAAACCGGTTTACCGGTGGCAGGGTGGGCGACCTGCACCCCCAGCGTGCTCAGCAGCCAGGACAGCACCATCACGAGTGCGGACAGGCCGATGAAGAGCGTGACCGGGTGAGGCAACGCGTTGCCCGCGCGTTCGACTCCGTTGAGCAACCGGGTCGCGAAAGGGAGGGGCCGTTGGGGCGCCGTCGCTGCGGTCATGACCCTTAGGCAAACAGTCGGCGTTCCCGACGCAAGGCTGGGCTCGGGAAGCGCGGGCCGCTCGCCCGCCGGATTGAACGTAGGGGCGCGCCTCGTGCGCGCCTTCCGAACCGGGCGTGGTCAAACCCCGTCCCTCCTTCACAAAAGCGGACCATTGGTCCGCGCTTCCACGTCAAAACACCGAGATCGCGCGGGCGCTCTCGATCACCACCCAAGTCACTAGGGCGGTGACACCAATCAAGGCCAAGATCCGGACTGCGCGCTGGCGCCGGAGGCGGGCATCAAAGTGGTCGTGGCTGCGTGCGGTCAGGCAGCCCTGCTCGGCAAAGAAACTGACGAAGCCGGCGTTGCGGATGGCGGTCGTACGGATACGGCTGTTGTCGACCGATCCCATGCGGATCGGCGGACGGTGGAGCCAGTGGCGTACAGTGCGCATCGTAGATGAAGGTTACTGAAATTTAAGGTCGTTTTTTCAAGGGGAAAGCCGCTACGGTCATGGTCTTTCACGTCTTTTTTCCAGACTATGCACCACTTCCGCTACATTGGCCCCAGCCTGCACTGTGAATCGGTCGATCTCGCCGCCGTTGCCCAGCTCTACGGGACACCGACCTACGTCTATAGTGCCGGCACGATGGCAGATAATTATCGGCGTCTGGCGAAGGGACTTGAGGGCCTTGATGTCCAGATCTGCTACGCGATGAAGGCGAACTCCAACATCGCCCTCCTCCGGCACTTTGCGAACCTCGGCGCGGGCTTTGACCTCGTCAGCGGCGGCGAGATCCGCCGCGTCCTCGCCGCCGGCGCAGACGTGAAGACGAGTGTCTTTGCCGGGGTCGGCAAGACCGAGGCCGAGATCAAGCTCGCCCTTGAGAACGGCATCTTCGCCTTTCATGTCGAAAGCGAACCCGAGCTCGCCCGCATCAACCACGTGGCGGGCAAGCTGGGCGTCAAGGCGCCCATCGCCATCCGCATCAATCCCGACGTGGACGCCCACACCCACGCCAAGATCACCACGGGCAAGAGCGACAACAAGTTCGGCATCCCGCTGCGCAACGCCGCCGCCGCCTACGAGGCCGCCGCCAAGTTCCCGCACATCCATATCAAGGGCGTACAGATGCACATCGGCTCCCAGCTGACGTCGGTCACCCCGTTCGTCGAGGCCGTGACCAAGGTCGCGCCGTTTGTCGCCGACCTGAAGGCCCGCTACGGCATCACCTACTTCTCGATCGGTGGCGGCATGGGCATCATTTACAAGGACGCGCTCGCCAGCGGCGCGGCTGCCTGGTGGGACGCCCAGCCCGCCGACCAGCGTCCGCTCACGCCCGAGACCTATGGTGCTGCCCTGACGCCGCTGCTGAAGCCGCTCGGCCTCAAGATCCTCCTCGAGCACGGCCGCTTCATGGTCGGCAACTCCGGCGTGCTCCTTTCGCGCGTCGAGCACCTCAAGCGTGGCGCCGGCAAGAACTTCCTCGTGGTCGACGCCGCCATGAACGACCTCGTCCGCCCCGCGATGTACGAGGCCTATCACGAAATCGTCCCGCTGCACCGCGATTCCTCGCGTCACGCCCTCGTCGCCGATGTGGTCGGTCCGATTTGCGAAAGCGGCGACTGCTTCGCCAAGGACCGCTCCCTCCAGGATGTGGGTGAGGGTGAGTACCTCGCCTTCATGAGCGCCGGCGCCTACGGCTACACCATGGCCAGCCGCTACAACACGCGTGGCATGGCGGCCGAGGTCCTCGTGCATGGCAGCACCTTCGAGCTGATCAACGCGCGAGAGAGCTTTGAGCAGATGATCGCCGGCGAAAAGATCCCGGCGTTCCTGAAGTAAGGGCCAGCCACGGAATTGTTGCATCTTTTTCCGTGTCTTTCCCGGCCCGGCTCGGATAGAGCTGGGCCATGAATTTCGCGGTTCTTGGCGCCGGTGCGTGGGGCACTGCGTTTGCCATCCACCTTTGCCGTCTCGGCCACACCGTGACGCTGGTGCCGCGTCGTTTCGAACAGGCGCTCGATCTCGCGTCGGCGCGCGTCAATCCGGAGTATCTGCCCGACGCCGTTTTTCCGCCCAGCCTGCAGCTTGGGCATGAACTCGCGCCGGTCCTGCTCGAGGCGGATGCGGTCATCCTCGCCTGTCCGTCCCACGCCCTGCGCGAGACCTGCACGCGGCTTGCGGCCGCGCGTGCGGGTGCGACCCACCTCCGCCTGATCCTGAGCCTGGCCAAAGGTCTGGAGCTTGGCACGCACCTGCGTCCCTCCGAGGTCATTGCGGCCGTGCTGCCGGATCTCCTGATCGGCGCGCTCAGCGGTCCAACCAACGCCGGCGAGTTTGCCCGCGGGCTGCCGGCGGCGATGGTGCTGGCCCCGAATCGTCACGACCCGCTGATCGCGGAAGTCCAGGTGGCGCTCAGCAGCCCGACGCTGCGCGTCTACACCAGTGACGACCTTGCGGGCGTCGAATTTGGCGGCTGCCTGAAGAATATCTACGCCATTGCCGCCGGCTGCTGCGACGGACTCAGGCTCGGTGACAACACCAAGGCGGCGCTGCTCACCCGGGCGCTCGCCGAGATGGTCCGCGTGGGCGTGGCCCTCGGGGCCCGTCCGGAAACGTTCTATGGCCTCAGTGGCTTTGGTGATCTCGTCGCGACCTGTCACGGCGCGTGGAGCCGAAACCGTGAATTCGGCCAGCGTTTGGGCGAGGGAGCCGCGGCGGCCGATCTCGTTGCTCATCGCAAGACGGTCGTCGAGGGCTACAAGACGGCGCAGTCATTCCACGGGCTGTGCGTGGCCCGCGGCATTGACGCTCCCATCCTCGCGGAGGTGAACCGGATTCTTTTCGAGGGCAAGAAGCCGGCCCAAGCCTTATCCGCGCTGATGACGCGCGGGCTCAAGCGTGAGTAGGTTCGCAGGTCGCAGGCCTTACTTGACCTGCTCGACGCTGCTCACCGTGCCGTTGTTGAAGGTCACGCGGATCCGCTCCTCTTCCCGTTCCGCATAGACGCTCTGCGACACCGGGGTGTAGTAAACGCGGTAGCGGCGTGATCCCGGATCGAAGACGACGTGCCGGCGGTAGCCGACGAGGGCCTGGCCCTGATACTCCTGCCAGTAGGCGTTGTAGACCCAGGTTGTCTCAGACCCATCGAGCGAGAGCCGATCGCGCTTCTCGTCCGGCACGCCCAGGGCTATGTAGACCATGTCCTGCGTGTCGCCGACCGTGATGTCGCGGTCCTTGAGGCGCTGGCGCGTCGCTTCGTCCAGCTGGTTAAAGGTCGCCGATTTTTCCTCGGCGCGCCGTTCAAAGGTGCTGCAACCCGCCAGGGCCGCGGCAACAACCAGGAATAGGAATGACTTGCGCATGAGCCTGAGACCCCGGGCGGTCGGGATTGGTTCCCTCTCAAGTTTGCGCGAAAGGTGCCGATGCAAGGGCTTGGCCGCCCTTGCGGCTCCTGCGAAAGGCATCCATGCACCGACAAGGCAACCATCTCCATCCGGGGTCGTCCCACCACGGGCATTGTCACCCGGTTCCGGGATCGGACGGTCATGCCCACTATTGCGTGCCGGGCGCACCGGTGCACCACACCCCGGAGGCGGCGCGCGCCATCGCGCTTGCGATCAAGCGCGCCCAAGGTGCACTCGATGCCGGCCGCCTGCTCAGTCCATCCGAGGCCATGGCCCTGGCCGGGCCGGAGGCGCGGACCAAGGAGACGCTCTTCAGCATCGCGCGCGACGTGGCGTGGGAGACGGAGATCAACCAGGACGAGATTCACGCCGAGCTGATGCAGCGCTTCCCGGACCTGAGTTGAGTCCGTTTCACAGGCGCGTGCTCCGGAGGCGCAGGGCGTTGGCCACGACACTGATTGAGCTCAAGCTCATCGCCGCGCCCGCGACCATGGGATTGAGCAGCCAGCCGAAGAAGGGATAGAGCACCCCGGCCGCGATGGGCAGGCCGGCGACGTTGTAGAAAAACGCCCAGAACAGATTCTGGCGGATGTTCTGCATCACGGCCCGGCTCAAACGGACGGCACGGACCAGTGCGCCCAGTTCGCCCTTCACGAGCACGATGCCGGCGCTGTGCATCGCCACGTCCGTGCCGGTGCCCATAGCGATGCCGGCGTTTGCGGCGGCCAGTGCCGGTGCATCGTTCAAGCCGTCGCCGGCAAAGACGACGCGCGCACCCTTAGCCTGATGCTCCCGCACCAGTTCCTGCTTCCGGGCAGGCGTGACTTCCGCATGAAACCCATCCAGCCCAAGCTCCCGGGCAATGGCCTCCGCACTCTCCTGACGATCGCCGGTGACCATGTAGATCCTGAGGCCTTCCCGCTGCAATGTCGCCACCGCTTCCGGGGTCGTCGGCTTGATCGTATCGGCCAGCGCAATCAGTCCGACGTCCTGACCATCAATGCTGATGGCGGAGAGCGTCGCGGTGGGATGGGCCTCCACGCGTGCGCCGGCGGGGGCGCGCTGGATCACCACGCGGTGCCCGACAACGGTGGCGCGGAGGCCGGCTCCGGCTTCCGCCACGAAATCGGTTGCGACGGCGAGCGACAGCTTCCGCTCCTTCGCTGCGGCCACGATCGCGCGCGCGAGCGGATGCTCACTGCCGGCCTCGGCGGCGGCGGCAAGGGCGAGGATTTCGTCGGCGGTGAAGCCGGCGCGCGGTTCCACCGCGACAACGCGGGGCTTTCCCTCGGTCAGGGTGCCCGTCTTGTCGATCAGGAGGGTGGTGGCCCCGGCGAGCGCCTCGAGCGCGCCCGCGTCCTTGACCAGCACCCCGGCCTGCGCGCCGCGACCGATCCCGGTGACGAGTGAGACCGGCGTGGCCAGACCCAGCGCGCACGGGCACGCAATGATCAGAACTG
>DASWVY010000062.1:0-30160 GCA_036401075.1 Opitutaceae bacterium | reverse complement strand
GGCCGCGCGCCAGTTGCCGAGCAGACCGATGAGGATAGCGATCACAAGGATCGCGCCCTCAAAAAGGTTCTTCTCAACCGTACCGATGGTGGAGTTCACCAAATCGGTGCGGTTATACACCGTTTCCACCTCCATACCGGCGGGCAGCTTCGACTGGAGTTCCTGGATGCGTTCATGCACACGGCCCGAGACCAATCGACTGTTTTCTCCGATCAGCATGAGAGCGGAGCCCAGCACGGCCTCCGCGCCGTCGTGCGTCGCCGAACCGGTGCGGACACCGGAACCGATGCCCACATCGGCCACATCCCTGATGCGCAACGTGCTCGCACGTGCGCCGGAGAACTTGATCGGAAGATTGGCAATCTCTTCCGTTGTCTGCACGCGCCCGATGGCTCGCACGGTGACAGCTTCGCCACCCTTCTCCACCACGGAGCCACCCGCATTGGCCACGTTCTCAGCCACAATATCGGCCACTTCTCCGACCGTGAGGCCCACACTGGTAAGCTTCGCGGGATTCGGCATGATGACGATCTGCTTGTCGTAGCCACCGGAAGTGTTGACCTCCGTGACGCCTGGCACGGTACGCAGCGCGGGTTTCACGATATAATCCTGCGCGAGCTTGAGTTCACGCAGCCGGTCTACCGGATCGTCCGGGGCATCCTTGAAGCCCTCTTTGTAGCGGACGGTATAGTGGTAGATTTCGCCGAGGCCTGTGGTGATGGGAGCCAGCTTCGGTGTAACGCCCGGAGGTAGTTCGTCCAACACCGCTTGGAGGCGTTCACCCGCGAGTTGACGGGCGCGATAGATGTCCGTGCCCTCCTGGAAGATCAGGGTGACCTGCGAGAGCCCGAACTTAGAGATGGAACGGACTTCGAGAAGTTTTTCGATGCCCCCCATTTCCACTTCGATGGGATAGGTGACGAGTTTTTCGATCTCCTCAGGCGCGAGCGAAGGGACCGAAGTGTTGATTTGCACCTGAACGTTGGTGATATCGGGCACAGCATCAATAGGCAGCCGAAAGGCCGACCACGTGCCGACGAATATGAGTGCCACCGCGCCGAGCAGCACAAAGACGCGCTGGCGCAGAGCAAACTCGAGGATCTTGTCGATCATTGGGAAAGTGTAGTTGTTAACAGAGGGAGAACGGACTGATTAGTGGCTGTGACCGCCGCCCTTGGTGAGGCGCAGTTCGGCCAGCCAGAGCTGATCGACAGGGGAAACCACCACGATGTCGCCAGCATAGAGACCGTCGGCGATTTCAACGAAGTCGGACGAGCGCGCACCGACTTTGACGGGGGTTCGAAGATAGGCGCCGCCATTGTCGACGTAGACAAACGTGCCGGTGGCACCGTCGAGAACGGCGGAGCGCGGCACGGTCAGGACTGAGGTCGGCTCGACCGTGAGCGCAAGCGTCACGAAGTCGCCGACCTTATGGGCTGCCGATGCATCCAGTTCGAAAACGAGATCAACGAGGCGCGTGGCCAGAACAGCCGAACGATCAATCCGCACGAGCTTCGCCCCGGAGAAGCTGGATTTTTCCAACGGCGCGGCCTGCTCGACAGGCAATAGCGCGCTGGCCAGTAGCCGAGGCGTTAGCGCGAAGACTTGAGCCGTGATGTTTAGTTCGGCCGCCAAGGATCGCTCTTCCGCTCCGGCAGTGACTAGGACGAGTGCCTTAATAACTTCAGGGGAGAATTGAAGCCCGTGACCTTCCTTGAAGGTCACACCGCCTTCTTCACCTTCCTCACCTTCGGCATGCTCGGAGTGATCGTGACCCGCTTCGGAGGACGCTTTCTTGCCGCAGCCAGCCAGCAACAGCGCTGTGGCCATAAGACTGACGAAAAACCAAGGACGAGGGTTCATGGCTTGATTTCGACAGGGTTCAGTTCGATGCCGGTGAGCTGTTGGACTTTGAGTCCAGCCGCCAGCGTTTCGCTCTGCGTGTCGAGGAGTGCCTCAACTGCATCGAGGTAACTGTTCTGCAACTCGACGTAGGTGGCGATCGGCACTGCGCCGGTTCGATAGTGGCGGTCGGCGAGATCGGCGGCTTCGCGGAACTTCTGCACAGCGTCAGGCGACCACCGGCGCGACTCGGCGAGCTTGGTCGCGAATGCATGGGCGGCCGTGACGACCTCGCGGTCGAGTTCGCGTAACGCTACAAGGACGGCAGCTTCAGCTTGTCGGCGGCGGGCATTGGCAACATCCACCGCCGCGCCGGTGCGGCCCGATACGGGCAAGGGAACACTCAGCCCGAGCCCTACAATGGTTTCGCGATCACCCACATTGTCCTTCGAGAGATAGGGACTGACGCTGATACCGGGATAACGCTCGTTGCGGGCGAGACTCACGGCGAAGCCCTGTTGCTCCAACTCGACCAGCCGCATGCGGTAGTCAAAATTCTTCTCGCGAGCGGCGGTCAGCAGGTCGGTCGTCGCCGGCACGGCATTGAAGCTGAGCGCTGGCGCCGAGACGCGCAGGGGTGCATCGACGGCGGTTCCACGAAGCTGATTGAGTTCGATGAGCGCTGCTTGCACTGCCAGCTCGGCTTCGGTGGCGCGGCGTTGTAAAGCGAGTTCGCTAGCCTCGATCACACGTGTTTCCAGAAGGGGCGTGATGCCGGCAGGATCGCGGGCTAGAAAGGTCTCCTTGAGCGCGGAGAAGCGGTCGGATACCTCACGGATCGCCGACGCCTTGGCATTGGCCGCGTAGAGACCGAAAGCCAGCGTACGGGCACGGGCCATCAAGGCATTTTCGAACCGCGCGACACCGAGTTCAGCCAGTTCAACCTGCCGGTTGGCAATGGCCTTGCGCAGAGAGAGGCGCCCGGGCCATTCGAAGGTTTGCGTGACCGAGATGGACCAGACTGCACCGTCGTCGATCTTGACGCCGGAGGAGTCTTTCAGGCGCTTTTGGCCGACATCGAACGACAGCTCGGGGTCGCTCAGTCGGGAGGAGAGACGAGCCCCGGCTTTTGCGGCGACAATTTCCTCCTGGTAGAATTGGCGTTCGGGGTTCTTGGCCGTGATTTCACTGACGAGCGTGGACAGTGAAACGACGGCGGCAGCTTCGTCGGACGCGCCCTGGGCACGTGCGACACCAGTAAGGGCGAGGAACAGCAACCCGAGAGCCGGGCAGATGAGATAAGGAGGCGTAGAAACAATGGGCTTCATGAAAAGTGAATAAATGCGACGAGACGGTGAAGGGGCATCCTCGGAATGCAGACGCGCGCAGGCGTCCCGCATTGGGATGAAGTAGAGACTAGGTCGATCAGTCCGCGCAGGGACTAATCAACTAACGAGCGAAGGCGCACGCGATAGCGGCGCAGCGCGACGGACAAACTGCCAGACCGGAATCCAATGCTCAGGAGATTCGGACTCGGAAATCGAGAGACTTGGCTCAACAGCCAAGACCGGCGGCAAAAGCTGCAAACAAAGAAAACAGGTGCAAACGGCGAACGACGGAGTCGGCACAGTGACCGTAGTATTGCTGGACTTGGCGAGACCGGCCTCGACCACATCGCACCCATCATGAGTGCAAGGGTCGCCAGTCGTCTCACAACATTTCGCGGCCTCCCCATGCGGGACTTCCGCTGCGATTAACCCCGCAGCTTCCAATCCACAATGCTGAGTCGCCGTTAGCCAAACGGCCAACAAGGCAATCGCGATGATGTGTCGGAAGGAGACCACTATCCTGCACTAACCTACAGGGCGGATTATTGTCAATTGCCACTTCTCCATTCTGCTCATTGTGGTGAGCGGCTTCCATTCTCCACCCAAAGATTTCATCTCGTAACCACTTCTGAACTAGAAGGATTAAGTGCACTCTCACCGTTGCAACGCAATCCTCACGACGCCTCCACCACTTGGTTCTCCGGACCTCACCGACGGCAGCTCGATTCCCATCGCAGACTGCGCAGGCAACACTGGCGATTTACCGTGTTCCCATATGAACGCGGAACTACGCAGTAGTGATTCAGTTGTCGTCGGCATGTGGCGATCCATCTCTGGCAAAAGGACCGGTGCTCGCCGAGACCATTTCCAAGCTCGAAGGCGAAGGCCAGACCACGGTGATTGTCCGCCGTGCCGGCAGATTCATTGGCGTCATCGCCTTGCCCGATGAACCACGCGCCTTGACGGGAGAGCGAATGCATCGGCTGCGTGCGCAAGGTATCGACGGTTTAGTGATGCTTTCTGGCGACAATGCGCCTGTGGCCTGCCGGGGCGCCGAAAAGATCGGGATTACCGATGTTCGCGCCGAACTGCTACCAGGCCACAAGCTCTCGTTGATCAGTGAACTTCGGTAATCCCTGCTTGAGGTTTCGCCAATGGTTGACCGCGTTTGCGGAATTGGAACTAGCGGACGCAGATTCGGCCTCAGGCCTGGCAGAGGCAATGCATGCCTGGTTCCGCAAGCGGCTCGTTGCGCCTTGCGATCTGCCTTAATACCGCTCAAATGAGCGGTATTAAAGCACATGCTCACCGAACGACAAAACGCCATTCTCGATTTCATCCGGCAATATCAGCGGGATGAGCAGGTTCCGCCGTCGACGCGGATCATTCAGAGCCGGTTTGGATATAAGGCCCAGTCCACTGTACGGCAGCACTTGGCGGCGCTGGCCACCAAGGGACAGATAACGCAATTCGCGGATGGCCGATGGGGGGTGAAATCCCAAGGAATACAGGCGCATCTTTTCGATCTACCAGTGCTGGGAGCCATTCCAGCGGGCACACCTGCCCTGCAGGAGCAGGAGATAGAGGAGAAGATCGGGGTGGACTTAGCCCCATTCGGCATCCGCCGGCCGAGGAGCGGCAGGTTCTTCGCCTTGCGAGTTACCGGAAATTCGATGATCGGCGACCACATTGCGCCAGGTGACCTCGTGTTGTGCGAGTGGCGAGAACCAAGAGTTGGCGAGGTCATCGCCGCCCTGGTCGATGAAACCACTACGACGCTCAAGCGGGTCGTAAAGGAACGCGGCCGCCTGTGGCTGCGGGCATCGAATCCGAATTACCCCGACATCAAGCCCACACGGCTGGAAGCCCAAGGGGTCGTCGTCGGGTTGCTCCGCCAGAAGGTCGCGTGAACGGAGAGAACCCATGCCAGCCAAATGCTTCATCGCCGCTTGGCGGATCTTCACGGTCGCGTCGATCTGGCCGGCTTACCGGCCTAGTTCAATCCAGCGGCGGAGCGGCACCGGCGGTCCGGATCATACGGGCGAGCCAGCGCTCCTGCGCCTGGCTCCCGTCCCAGGCGCTTTCAAGCGCCCCCATCAACGTACGGCTTTTATGCGGCTTCACTTTCGTTACGTAATCTTTCCAATCAATCCCTGCATATTTGCATATTTCTTTAACTCGAACCGAAGCCTCTTTTATCTGTCGATTGATCAATCGATTCACCGTAGATTGATTCACCTGACAACCCTGCTCACTGAGCCATTTTACGAAAGCCGGTTGAGACTTGAGTTTAAGTTGATCCATCCTGGTCTCCACCGCTTTAGCCAGCTCTTTTCGTTTCAAAACCATGCACTTCTTGGTTGCATATCTGCATTATTATGTAAAGCATCGATTATGCTCAGAAATCTCGTAGGTTTATCCTACCGCGCCACACCCCGCTCCCGGTGGTGTGCCTTGGGCCAGGCGCGTCGAGCACATGGTGAACGGAACCTCTCCCTTCTATGACTCCTATCAATCCTTCCGGCCTCTGGAAGAAGCGGCTCGGCGACTGGGTAATTAATCCATACGTGGGATGCGAACACGCGTGCTTCCACTGCTATTGCCCGGCCATGCCCGGGGTGAAGTTCAACAACAACGGCCACAAGCAGCGGGAGTGGGGCAAGTATCTGCTACCAAAGGTCGGCATCGTCGAGGCACTCGGCGACCAGCTAAAACGCTTCACACCCGACAAGGCGAAGGTCACCGAATGGGGCGCCGGCTGGGTGCTCATGTCATTCCTCACGGATTGCTACACGCCCAGTGAAGCCAAGTTTAAGCTAACGCGCCAGTGTCTCCAGCTGTTGCTGGAGGCCGGTCACAAGGTTCGCCTGCAAACCCGGTCCGCACTCGTAGAACGGGATTTCGATATCATCAAGGCCCACCGCTCACAGGTACTGCTCGGTACATCTTTACCCTACCTCGATGATGCACTCGCCCGCACCCTAGAGCCTCGCGCTACCGCCCCTACACGCCGCCTGAAGATGCTACAGAAGGCGCGTGAGAACGGAATCGATGTCTACGTTTGCGTAGCCCCATTCATGCCCTTCCATGACCATAAGGTCATCAACCAAGTTCTGAAGGCCATCGACGATCTCGATCCGCGCGAAATCTTCTGCGAGGTTCTGAACCCAAAGGGCGACAACATCGCGATGATGCGGGAGGCGCTCACCCCAAAGTTCCCCGAGTATGCCGCACGCATGACCGCCTACAGTGCGGAATATTGGGCCAAGTTTACATGGAACGTTCTGTCTTTCGGTCTCACAAAGGATGCTCGGTTTATTCCATGGCCCGACACCCAACGCTTCTGGCGGACCCATCTGGACGCCAAACAGACCAAGCTGCTCGACGCCTACCTGCCGCCTAAGGAACTCGCCGCGGCCATGCCGGCCTAGCATGAATGCCGCGAAGGTCGCTTACCTTCATTCCTCGGAATGGAGATCGGCACCGGTAGACCAGCAGATTGAGGCCTATCTGGGCGCGCTGGAGTTGCACGCAGCAGCTTCCGTTGAAACGACCTACCGGCGACTAAAGGCCAAATACGCTCGGGAACTCAAAGCTCTCGAAAAGATCGTCGGCGCCCGCGAGGAAGGTGACTGCTCTGACGATTTTTACGGAGCGAAGAATTCGTCGCTAGATTTCAGTCTGTTGGTTGGTAGCGCGTTTCGCGGGCCCGTGCACCTACAACTGATGAGATGGATCGCTACCCATCAGACCCCGCCTCGCCGGCTTCTCGATATTGGATGCGAAAACTGCCTGCTTACAGGCTTCTACGCTCTGCTGTGGCCAGCCACGGAGATCGTCGCCATCGATCCGGCAGCCAAGGCTGTCTCCCGCGGGAAAGAACTGGTCGCGGGTCTACGACTCGCGAATGTCACCGTGATCCATGCTGACCTAGATGGCTATCGGCAGCAATTTCCCGAGGCCCGGCATGATCTTGTCCTCACCACGCTCGTCCTACACGAAGCGAAGGTCTTCAAGCCCCTGCAGTCTTCGCGGCATTTCGCGGAAAACGCTTTCGCAGCGGACACGCCGCCAATCCCTCCCGCTTTCCACCAAGTATCTCAGATTTTAGATGGTCCTGACGCGGCATGGATCGGGGCGGAAGAAATCACGATCCCTCATCTCTTCTGGCGCTGGGCATTAGCTTTGCGCGCAGCCAGCCTTCATGTGCAGTTAGAGCGCTCGGTTCGATTGAAAGCCGATACGGGTCACATCACGGTGCTGCGGGCCGGCGTTAGGATCATAAGCCCCTTCACCCCGGACCAAGGATTCAAATTCTGGACCGACCATGTAAGACCGTCGATCGCTGACGCCACTCCGCCAATCGAACTGAGTGAGCTCGGCGCCTATGCGGTCTTCACCTCGATCATACCTCGGACCAGAGTTGCGAGTGCTAAACTATGGATGCCCGGTTCTCCACCAGGAGAACTGGAATTCGAGCGTGTCGAGTTGTGGGTCAATGAATCCCTCGCCGTTTTCTTGCGGACCGATGCGAACTGCCAAGTCCACCTCCGAGTAGAACCTCGCGAACGACTATCTGAGTTACGGGAGGAATGGGAACAGATCGTGAAAAAATACGAGAATAGCGGATCTCATTTTGAGAGCAATATTGACGCTTAGTCTCGTTATGGTGTGATCCTACCAAGGTCCCCACCAACAGCTTCACCGCATATCTTTATGAGCCCTACGTCGGGCGCGAAGGCAGCAAGCTTCTCGTGGTCCAATTGGCAGGAAAATATTCTACCACCTCTAGCCGACCACAGCGCCAAGAAACTGGATTTACTCCGCGAGTACGTCGTACTCTACCTCCAGATCGTCTGCCAAAACGTCGGCGGCAAGGAGTCTCAACCAATCAATATCGTAGATGGCTTCGCCGGCGGCGGACGCTATCAAGACAAGCTATTCGGCTCTCCCATCGTCCTCCTGCAAGCGGTCAAGGAGGCTGAAGCACTCATAAACCTTGAGCGCCAGAAGCCGCTCGCGATTACTCCAACCTTTTATTTCATCGAGAAAGACCGTGCGGCTCATGATTGCCTCTTGGAAACGCTGAAGGAAGCTGGCTACGGTGCCGAGTTGGGCAAAAGTATCAAAGTCTACCGGGGCGAATTTTCCGCCCATGCGCAGACCGTCGTTCAGGATATTATAGCGCGGCATCCACGCGGTGGCGGCCGCACCATCTTCTTTCTCGATCAATGCGGTTACGTTCAAGTCTCGCCCAAACTGATCGGTCAGATCCACGCTCAGCTAAGCCGAAAGTCTGAATTCATTATCAACTTTGCGATCGATTGGCTGAGTGATTTTCTAACTCATACGGCCGGCTATCAGCAAATCTTGACTCATCTCGACATCAACGAGCACGTCTCGCTGCGAGAGCTTCTCGATCTAAAGGAGCGGCTACCGGACTGGCGCTACACAGTAGAGGCCAAGATTGGCGAAGGTCTCCGTAAAGCCACCGGACTTCCTTATTTCTCGCCGTTCTACATCGAGCCTGAGGACAACCACCGGGGCTACTGGCTGTTGCACCTAGCGCCAGTGTCGCGTGCCCGCGCTGCCATGATCACCATCCACTGGCGGAAAGCCAACCGGTCTAAGCACTACGGGCCGCGAGGTCTCGGCATCCTCTCCTACAAGCCGGAGTTCGACCAATCGCTCTACCTGACCGGAATGACCTTCGACGATTCGACCCGGAAAGAATGCGCTCGTCTGCTGGCCGAGGACGTCGCGCAGGTGATCTTCGCAGAGTTTGGTGATGGGATAACCGCCGGGGAACTCGAGAAATACTGCTGCAACCGAACCATCGCAGATAACGAGATGCTAGAAGAAGCCATCTGGGCCCTAGTGGACCAACACTCCCTTAAGGTCGCAAGTCCAAGCGGTCAGGAGAAACGGGCACGGACGCTTGCCCCTGACGATCTCATCTCGCCTAACCGGCAATTGCGCCTGTTTTCTTAAAATGAAATTCATTTCGCTACCCTCAGCTGACGACACCCCTTGGACCGATGCGATCTCAGCAACTGACAAATTGCCGTTGCGCGAAAGTGGAGACTGGATCGAGGAGAAGCACAATCTGCTGACCTATTTCGGCCGGATGTTTTCCACCGCCATGAAGCCCACGCAGTGGAAGAAGGGCTGGAAGGATAGGATCTATCTTGAACTCTTTTCGGGACCAGGCCGCTGTCTAGTCCGCGAGACCGGAAAAGAGGAACTGGGTTCACCGCTCAAGATTATCGACCAGGAATTCACGCGGTTCATCTTCGTCGATATCAGCACCCCTGCCGCTCGGGCGTTGGAGCTGCGACTCGCCGGCCACCCAAACGCCGACAAGGTGGAGATATGGAATGGCGACTGCAGGGAGGCCCTCCAGAAGATCGACATACCGTCGGGCGCGCTCACTTTTGGGTTCATCGACCCAACTGGCCTAGCCCACGCGCCATTCAGTCTGATCGAGACGTTGCGCCGAAAGACACGGGGCGACCTACTGATCAACGTGCAGCACGGTATGGGCATCAAGATGAACCTGCACCAGTATCACCCGGACTCCGACGCAGACTGCGCCCTGACACTCTTCTTAGGAGATGACTCATGGAAAAAGCTTCTAGGAAAGTCGCCCGGTGAATTTTTTCGGGATTATTTGGAACTGTATAAGAAGAAACTCGCCGTGATTGGCTACGGTCATTCCAAAAATCAGGTCATGGTGAAGATGAAAGGCTCCATTCCGCTGTATTTGCTGCTGTTCGCTTCAGCCCACGAGCTAGGCCAAAACTTCTGGGACAAAGCGGTCAAGGGCGCCGATTCACAAACTTCATTCCTAGATCAGTTGAACTGATCGCAAGTCATCAAACCGGCCAGTTGAACTTCGTCACTGAGCACAGCACATGAACTCGGCGGGTATTTATAGAATGCCGTTCACCATTCCGGGCATGACGCGGCCGTTGTTGCCCTGATCCGCGAAACTTCTGCATTCATGGTCGCTGACGAAGCCCGATGCCACAAACGTCGCCGGTGTCATGTCGCAGTTCCCGCCATCCCCCGTCAAAGACCGCACCTGGCCGCCCTGCCGGGGCCGCTCGCGCTGGCTGACCGTAGCGGTCCGCGATGTCGTCCGCTGGCCGGATCTCCATTATTTTCATGACTACGACGGCTATGAATTCATCCTCCTCCCGGAAACCACCACGACTCCGCCGGCCATCGCGCTGGAACTGACAACGGGACTCGATCTGCGCAAGGCCCGCGCGGCGATTCGTCGCTTTCTCAGCGCCTATGCCTGGGTTGAACGCCACTCCGCCGACGATCACTTCGGGATTGGCGCCGGATTTCCCGGGGGGGTGGGCAAGGAAGAGGGTCCGGTGCGAACCCGCGGAGAAAATTTCCGGTTGGACTACCTGCCATCGACCCAAGACCCGAAGGCTCGGCTCTGCCTCGCGCTTTATCGCGAAGCTCTAGGGCTCCGCAATGAGGCCTATCGTTTCCTCGCGTTCTTCAAGATCATCAATGTCCTGCATGAAAAGGGGGCGAAACAAGTCGCATGGATAAACGCAGCGATCCCGAAGCTCACCGATCGGATCGCCATGCAGGCATTGGCCGCGCTGACGCCAACGCAGCCCAACCTCGGCAAATATCTCTATGAATCGGGGCGATGCGCAGTCGCGCACGCGTTCGCCCAGCCGGTGGCGGACCCGGATGACCCAGCCGACACCGAGCGCCTCAGCACCGAATTGCCCATCGTGCGGGCACTCGCCGAGCACTTGATGGAGCATGAACTCGGTATAAAATCCGAGGACACCGTCCACCGGGAGCATCTCTATGAACTCGCAGGATTTCGGGCTCACCTAGGCCCGGAGCTCGTCGCACGTTTGAAGGCGAAGACACATGTCGAGGCAAGCGAGTTGCCCCCCTGGCCCTTGCTCAGTACGCATGTGCGCGATAACCTGCCCCGCTCTTCTTTCTTGGGCATGACCGCACTGACCACCAGCGTGGTAGATGGTGTAGTAACCGTGGAATGTACGGCCAACCCGCCGCCGGCGAAGCTCCGGCTGATGCTTGATTTCCCGGAGGAACGCCTTGTCATTGATCCACTGGCTGACTTTGAGAGCGAAGATGACGGCTCCGCACAAGCGATGGTGGCTGCGATGGACGTACACTGGTATTGGCGGCTTATCTTTTGCAACCGCATCGCGGAAATCTGGCCGGAAAGCGGAGCTGAGGCTTGGGGACGAACCGCCCCATACGTCCCAAGAAACATGCGGTTTCACGGTGACGAGTGGTTGAAGAGCCACCGCGCAATGTTCTTGGAATATCTCCGTCGCGTCGCAAACGAAGCGCAACGACCGGCGGGTTCCTCATCAACCAGCGCAACGGAGCAATAGGCGGCGGACTGCTTGGGGTTTGTATCGTTCATCCGCAGGTCCTAGGTGACGCCGATGCCCAGCCCGCTTGGCTCCAATTGGCACCGATGGGACCTGCATGTTCATACCCTGGACTCGCTGGTGCATGACTATGCCGATCCGGACCCGTGGGCGCGTTTTCTTGCGGGGCTGCGAGCGCTGGCGAACAACGCCTATGGATTTCCGAACGGCAGCTTCCTTCCGGTGGGCTACCCGGTCGCAGCCAATCCGCCAGTCTGAGGTTTCGTGCCGGCATGAAGGAGCCGTCGCCATCAATTTACCACCCTGATGGCTCGCCCTTCCTGGCCACTTTATCCGCCCGCGCTACCAGCGCGGTTATACCACAATCCCACGTTATCTCATACGCGCTTTAGAGGCCTGAAGACCAGTGGCCCTTGCTTAGCCAGAGCAGCCCGACATTCATGTAAATTGGTCGGCATGAGCACTTAGAGACGATGGTAAATCCGTCGGGATGAGTAGATTGAGAAATCAGGTCGAGTTTGGCTTAGCTATGGTAAGATTCGGCGATTTTGTAGGGACGAGTTCTGGTTTCTTACACCGGGCGCGGTTGCAGGCCGGCGGCCAGCCAAGTCGCCACAAATGCAAACGATTGCCCCTATCTTCGCGGCAACGCATTAATCGGCCGCACAAGTCTGCGTTCTGCTTGCGGCCGTGCGAAACGGCACGATTGCAATTCAGCCGCATTCAGAAATCCAAGGGGATTCATGCCGGAGATCCTCCTCTTTCTCACTTTCGTCGGATTCGTCGCCTACCGGATCGCCACGGTCGCGGAGCAGCGGCGCGTGAAATCCCCGGCTGAAGTCGAAAACGAGATCCAGCGGCTGGCGCAGCGCCAGGCCTGGCTGAGGGAGCGGATCCGTCAGGCGACCGAAGAATCGTGGAGCGCGGAGGACGTGCGGCGGCTGCGTACCCAACTCGCCGACGTTGAGTCCGCCCAGGCCGAACTGGCCCCGCGCGCATCAACGCCCAACGAACCGCGGTGAGTTCGTTCACCCGCCTTGCCTTTTTCGGTTCAGGCCCAACCGTCGGGGCGCTTCAACGCGACTCCCTTCGCAGTGTCGGCGGCGTCCAACCCCACGCTCGATCCGAACTCCCGATGTTTTCACCGGCCCCCACCCCTTTTCTTTCCGCCCGCCCCACCTGCCCGGCCATTCCCACCCCGTCGTCGCACCGATGCGCGACCGGCCTGTCCGGGAGCTGACCCGCCCGCGCCGTCATGCTGGTTGCATCTCTGCTGGCCCAGATTGCCGGAGGCGAAATCATCCCACCCGGGATCGTGGAGGAACTGCTCTTCAACGCCCGCCCGCTCGGCGAGCAGCTCAGGCCCTGGACCGGCGCACTCCTCTCGGCCTCCGTCATGCCCGCCCTCGCCAGCCGGCCGGTGGAGGACCGCCCGACCACTGCTGATATCGAATCACTGGATACGGGAGACTGGGTGGGCCGGACGGGCGCCGATTACACCGGCCCGGAGACCCGGAATTGGTTCCAGCAGATCAGCCAGCGCATCGCCGCACCCGGGGCCGCCCTGATCTACCGGGTGCGCAACCGCATCTTCCATGTCGCCTCGCCCGTCGAGGGCGAATCCGACGGCTGGTGCGTCAAGGCTTTCAAGCGCCCCTCGTTCCTGCGCAGCCTCGCCTACTCCCTCAGTCCCGCCGGCAGCAAGGCAATGCGTTCGTTCAATTTCTCGCGCCACCTGCAGGCCCATGGCGTCGGCGTGGCCGCGCCGGTGGCTTACCTGGAACGCTGGAACGGACGGCGCCAGGAGGAGAGTTACTTCATCACGGCCTTCCTGCCCGGCATGACGTCGTTCACGGCGGAAACCATCCGGCTGTTCCGCGAGGACCCTGACGCCGGGCGGTACATCGACCTGATCCGGGTCGTCGCCACCGCCGTGCGCGCGATGCACGATGCGGGCTTCATCCACCGTGACCTCGGCGGCCAGAACATCCTCATCCGGCGCCGGGCCGACGGTGGCTGGGATCAGGCCACGTTCATCGACCTCAACCGCGGCAGCATCCGCCCCCGGCTCTCAGCTCGCGACCGGGCGCGGGATCTCGCGACGCTGGAGATCCCCTCCTACTTCAAGACGATCTTCTTCCACATCTACTTCGGCGACACCCGCCCGCCCCGCGAATTCATGCGCTGGGAACGCGTGTTCCGGACGTGGAGAACGTGGCATAATCGCAGCCGCAAGTACCGTCATCCGATCCGCCACCTGCGCGATCGCAACCGCGTGATCGCCGCGTCCACCGACCTGCCGAAAGAGCGCGATATGTGGCTGTGGGATGCAAAATCCGGCCAGCCTGCCGTGGTCCTCGAGCGTCGCGACCGGATGCGGAACTACGCCCGCAAGGATCTGATCGCACTGTCCTGGCACCTGCTGCGCGACGCGCCGGGCATCTGGACCCGGTACCATGCGCTCAAGGCCGCCGCATACAGCCGGCCGGTGGCGATGACGCGCCGCATCGGGATCAGCGTCGACCTGCTCTCCGGGAGCCTGGAGGAGAACCTGCGTCCGCTCGACGGGCTGGCCGGGATTCCAGTCTTGGTTCGCTGCTATTTCCATCGCGGCGAAGAGGGCCTCAAGGTGTGCCGGCAACTCATCGCGCGGCTCGCCGCGGCCGGACACGAGGTCACGCTGGCCCTGGTGCAGTCACGCCAGGCGGTGCTCGACCCCGCGGCGTGGATCACCTTCTGCGAACAGGCTATCGCCGGTGGCGGCGGTCAGGTGAAGTTCGTTGAGATCGGCCACGCGCTGAACCGGGCCAAGTGGGGAACGTGGACCTTTGCGGAGACGGCGTCGCTCTACGACGGCCTGGGAGCGCTGCGCGCGCGTCATCCGGACATCACCTTCCTCGGTGCTCCAGTGAACGACTTCGAGTTCCACTATTACCCACCCCTGCTCGCGCGCATCGGCGGCAGCAAACTCGATGGGCTTGCGGGTCACCTCTACGTCGACCGGCGCGGCGCCCCCGAGAGCAAACAGGGGCGATTCGCCTTGCTGGAAAAGGCGGCGCTCGCCCGGGCCATCGCGGAGCAGCGCGGGGTGCGTGGAGGCTACTATGTGACGGAGACCAACTGGCCGCTGCGTGACACGGGCATCTACTCGCCGGTCCAAAGCATGTACCGCCTGCCCGACCAGCCCGACAGCGCAGTCTCGGTCAGCGAGGAGACCTACGCGGCCTACATGGTGCGCTACTACCTGATCGCCCTCTGCTCCGGTCTGTGTGAGCGCGTGTGGTGGTGGAATCTTTCCTCGCGCGGCTTCGGCCTGGTGGACGATGTCGGCGGCTTCCGCCGCCGGCCCGCCTGGCATGCCCTCGCCTGGATCCATCGCACGCTGGCCGCGGCCACCTTTGTTCGCCGCGTCGAGGATGCATCGGGTGCCATCTGGTTCGAGTTCGACACCTGCCGCATCGCCTACGCGCTGCGTCCCCTCGAGATCGCCTGGCCCGCGTCGGCGACGGCAGCGCACGATCTCTACGGCAACCCGCTCCCGCGAAGCGCCACGCTGCGCCTGAGCGGCGAGCCCGTGACGTTTCTCACAGCCTGATGTAGCCGGCCTCGTTGAGGCCGGGGATCGAGTCTGCCTTCGACGGATCCGGACCGGGGTCGACGACCCCGGCTACACCAACCCCATCAGGCCGTGAACGGGAAACGCAGTCCCCGGCCCGACGCGAGCGCACGCTCGTAGACTGCGGCCGCGGCGGCCACGTCCTGCAAGGCCGTGCCGGTCGAATCAAAGACCACGATCTCGTCCGGTGAACGCCGACCCACCACCTGACCGGCAATGATCGCGCCCAGCTCTCCGCGCACCTGGTCGCGTTTCATCAGCCCGGCGCTGATCGCATGGTGGAGATCACCGACATGTTCGCATTGGTCCGTGAGGTCGCACACCACGGCCGCACGGGCGAGCAGCGCGGGATCAATTTCCTGTTTGTCCGGGCTGTCCGCCCCCACCGCCGCAATGAAGGTCCCCGGCGCCACCATGTCCTGGGTAACAAAAAAACGGCGCGCCGGTGTGCAGGTGACGACGATATCGCTCACCCCCACGGCGGCGGCGAGCGACGGCGCCGGCACCACCTCGAGACTCAGCTCAGCCGACATCTGCCGGGCAAAAGCGTCGACCTTGGCGACATCGCGGCTCCAGACGTGCACGGTCGTGAGCCGGCGCGCCATGGTCAGGGCCTGAAGCTGCACGCGACCTTGCGCCCCGCAGCCAGCGATCGTGGCGACGCGCGCATCGGGCCGCGCGAGGTACTTGGCCGCGACCGCGGTGGCGGCGGCGGTCCGCAGCCAGGTGATGTCGCGCGAATCCATCACGGCGAGCGGGCAACCGTTGCTGCCATCCGCCAGGATGATCAGGCCCTGGATATTGGGCAGGCCCAGCCGGGCGCGATTCTGGAAAAATCCACCGTTCGCCTTGATCGCGGTGTACACCCGCTCGCCGAGCCGCAGGCCACCCGCCTTGTAGTGAAACTCCCCGCCGTCGGCATCGACATGCATGAGCGCCGGAGGGAAAGCCGCGCCCGTGGCATGGGCCGCGAACGCCGATTCAACCGCGGGGATGCAGTCGGCCAGGCTCAGCAGCGCGCCGACCTCGCTTCGATTGAGCAGCAAGGGCACCGGAGCGACACCGGCGGCCGGAGATCCTTGGGCGGATGACGGGGTCATGGAAGTGGAGGCAGGCGAGCGATGCGTGGCAGCGGAGTGCGGGGTCACTTCTTCATCCAGGGCAGCGCATCGAGGTCGACATTGCCCCCCGTGAGGATGATGCCGACCCGGCGGCCGGCGGCCGCGGGAAGCTTGTTCTCGAGCAGCGCGGCCAGGGGAACGGCACAGGAAGGTTCGATGATGATCTTCATCGATTCCCAGACGAGACGCATGGCCGCGATGATACCCGCCTCGCTCACGGTCACGATGTCATCCACGTTGGCGCGGATGTAGGCAAAGTTGCGCTCGCCGAGCGAGGTGCGCAGGCCGTCGGCAATCGTGGTGGTCGACTGGAGCAGCACGCGTTCGCCGCCCTTGAAGGAACGCCACGCGTCATCGGCCAGCGCGGGTTCGGTGCCGATGACCTTGATGCGCGGAGCGAGCGCCCGCGCGGCAATGGCCGAGCCGCTGAGCATGCCGCCGCCGCCGACCGGCGTCAGGAGGTAGTCGAGATCGGCCACCTGGTCGAGGAGTTCGACTGCGGCAGTGCCCTGCCCCGCAATGATGCGGTCGTCATCGTACGGATGGATCAGCACGGCGCCCGTTTTCGCAATGAAAGCCGCGGTGGTCGACTCGCGGGCCGGCACGGTCGGTTCGCATTCGATGATCTGACCACCGTACTCCGCGACCGCCGCCTTTTTGATCCTCGGCGCATTGGACGGCATGATGATGGTGGCGCGCGCACCGCGGACGCGGGCCGCCAGGGCTACGGCCGCGGCGTGATTGCCGGAGGAGTGAGTCACCACGCCCCGCTCGGCTTCGGCGTCGCTCAGGCCGAGGATCGCGTTGTGCGCACCACGGGCCTTGAAGGCGCCGACCTTCTGGAGGTTCTCGCATTTGAAGAACAGCCGGGCAGCGGCGATGTTGTCCACGCGGCCGCTGGTGAGGACCGGCGTGCGGTGGATGAAGGGGCGGATGCGCTCATGCGCAGCCTTGATGGTATCGATCGTGACGGACATGAGATAAGGAAGATGAGAAATCAGCGGGCCGCCGGTTCGCCCCGCCAGGCGGGACGGCCAACGGGATCGAGCACACGGCCAGCGCGGGCCAGCGTGCGCTCACCGTTGTCAACGGCGGCGACGCCGTTGACGAAGACAAAATTCACCCCGCTGGGGTAAACATTGGGTTCCGCAACCGAGGTGTTGTCGCGCAGGTTGGCAAGGTCGAAGACAACGAGGTCGGCTTTGTACCCCGGCATGACCAGGCCGCGGTCAGGAAGATTGAGAATGTCGGCTCCGAGGCCGCTGGATTTGCGGATCGCCTCCTCGAGCGTGTCGACCTTGCGCTGCTGGCTGTAGTAGGCGATGCGCTGCGGGTAGGTGCCGAAGTAGCGGCGGTTGGTGCCGACGTACTTGCGCGGGCCGACCGCCTCCTCCGGCAACACGATGGCGCCGTCCGTACCCATCGCGGTCCAAGGTTGGGCGAAGTAGACGTCGAGATCGGCCTCATCGAGGCTGAGCGCGCGCAGCTTGATGCCGCCCGCCTTGTAGGGATTACCCTCCAACTGGAGTGCAACCGCGAGTTCGGTCAGGTTCAGGCCGCGCAGGCGCATGAGCTCGGCGATGGTTTTGCCGACGTAGCTGGGATCGACGTAGTCCAGCACAACCACGTTCTCGGCCCCGCCCTTGAGGGCCACCTGGTGCTCGACGTCGCGACTGATGTCGGCGCTCTTCGCCGCATTCTCCAGCGTCGCGCGGAGGGCGACCCGATAGTCGTAATCGGTGCGCTGAAGTTCGTTGTAAATCTGGCCGCCAATCGACCACGGCGGGAGCATGACGAAATCACCGTCGGAACCGGCGCTGTTGAAGGCGTAGAGATCGATGAAGATCCGGGCGCCGCGATCGCGGGCGGACTGCAGCAGTTGCACCCATTTCTTCGCCTGGCCGCGATAGCCGGGTCCCCAGCCCTTCATGTGCGTGACGATGGTCGTGACGCCCGTCTCCTCCGCCACGCGGATGCTTTCCTGCAGGGAAAACTCCAGCGTGGGCGGCGGGTCCTTGTGCACGCTGGGCTTGTACCACATCGGCGAAATGCCCTGGGAGCGGATGTGGGCGAGGTAGATGCCGCCATAGGGCGCCAGGACCTTGGCCAGGTCGACCAGTTCGTCGGTCGTGGAGTGCTGGCCGCTGAAGTACTCGAGTCCGAGGGAGAGACCGAATGAGCCCTGCTCCTCCAGGCCGCGGCGCAGGATGTCCTGCATCTTGGAAATCTCCTCACGGGTGGCGGGCCGCGCCTGGTTGTCGCCCATGACCATCGCGCGAAGGGTGTTGTGACCGTTGAAAAGCGCGACGTTCACCCCGATGCCGCCGCTGCCTTCCATATCGGCCCTCTCCTTGAGAATATCCGGAGGCTGGCGTCCGTCCTGGTTCACTGCGGCGGTGGTGATGCCCTGCGCCACGAAGTTCTGCGCCGCGCGCCGGCGCGGATCGGGGGAGTTAAGGCCGGTCGGGCCGTCGAGATGGCCGTGCAGATCGACAAAACCCGGTGCCACGATGAGCCCGCGGGCATCAATCTCCCGTTTGCCGCGGGAGCCGGCGAGATTGCCGACCGCGGCAATGGTGTCACCGATCACCCCGACATCGGCCACGCGGCGGGCGGCGCCCGTGCCGTCGACCAGCGTGCCCTGACGGAGGATCAGATCGAATTCGCGCGCCTGGACAGGAACGACCAGCGCGATCAGCAGGAGCGAAAGGACGGAACGTTTCATGGGAAAATCAGCCAGACTCAAGGCCGTTGAGAAACCACGGATGGACACGGATGCACACGGATACGGAGCGGGCGAAATCACGACGGTGCACGGCGGTTCGGTTCATCAGGGCCAGCGCTTTCGGCTTCCGCCTTCTCTGCTGAATCCGTGTCCATCTGTGTTCATCCGTGGTTAAATTCGATGCTCGTTCTTCAGCGAGCGGCGGCAGCGGGATCGCGCCAGGCGGGACGGCCCACCGGATCGAGCACGCGGCCGGGCAGCGCCTGCGTACGATTGCCTTGGTCGACGACGGCCACGCCGTTGACGTAGACATGCATGATGCCGCTCGGGTAAACACTCGGCTCGGCGACGGTCGTGTTGTCGCGCAGGTTGGCGAGATCGAAAACGACGAGATCGGCCTTGGCGCCGGAGGCGATGCGGCCGCGGTCAGGAATGTTGAGAATCTCGGCCGCGAGCGTGGTGCATTTCCGGATCGCTTCCTCGAGCGAGTCGACCTTGCGCTCCTGGCTGTAGAAGGCGATGCGCTGCGGATAGGTGCCGAAGTGACGGCGGTTGGTGCCGATGTACTTGCGCGGACCCACCGCCTCCTCGGGCAGGACAATCGAACCGTCGGTGCCGGTCGAAGCCCAGGGCTGGGCGTAGTAAACCTCGAGGTCCGCCTGATCGAGACTCAGCGCCCGCATCTTGGCTCCACCCGGAAGCAGCGGGTTACCCTCGAGCTGGAGCGCGATCGCCATCTCGATGAGCGAGAGTTTGCGGCGTGCCATGATGGCGGCGAGCGTCTGGCCGACGTAGGAAGCATCCGGATACTCGAGAATGACGACGTTCTCGGCCCCGCCCTTGAGTGCGACCTGATGCGCGACGTCGCGCTCGAGGTCACCGGCCTTGGCGGTGTTCTCCATGACCGAGCGAAACGCGGCACGGTAGTCGAAGTTGGCTGGGGTCGGACCCGTGTTGGGTTCGCCCAGCGCCCAAGGCGGGATCATGATGAAATTGCCGTCCGAGCCCGTGCTGTTGAACGCGTAAAGATCCATGTAGAGCTTGGCTCCGCGATCGCGCGCCGCCTGCAGATAGGCGACCCACTTGGCCGCCTCCCCGCGATAGCCCGGGCCCCAGCCCTTCATGTGCGTGACGACCGTGGTGACGCCCGTTTCCTCGGCGACGCGCAGGGTCTCGGCCAAGGCGTCCTCGAGCGTGGGTGGCTTGATGTCGCGATGCACGCTCGGCTTGTACCACATGGGCGAGATGCCTTGGCTGCGCAGGTGCGATGTGTACACGCCGCCGTACGGCGCGAGGGTCTTGGCCAGTTCAACCAACTCGTCGGCGGTCGAGTACTGGCCGCTAAAATACTCCACGCCGAGGGTGAGGCCAAATGAGCCCTCAATCTCCAGCCCGCGCCGGAGGATGTCCTGCATCTTCGCGATCTCCTCCCGTGTGGCCGGACGCTCCTGATCCGAGCCCATGACCATCGCGCGAAGGGTGTTGTGGCCGTTGAAGAGCGCGACGTTGAGGCCGATGCCGTTTTGCTCGTAGAACTTCCGCTGCTCGACGAGGGAGTTGGGCTGGCGTCCGTCGGGATTGATGGCCGAGGAGGTGATGCCCTGAGCCACCATGTTCTGCGCGGCGCGGCGACGTGGGTCAGGCGAGTTCAAGCCGGACGGGCCATCGAGATGGCCGTGCAGGTCGATGAAGCCGGGCGCGACGATCAGTCCGCGCACATCGATTTCCTTTTTACCGCGGGAGCCGGTGAGATTGCCAACGGCAGCGATGCTGTCGCCGTTGATCCCCACATCGGCCACGCGGCGGGTCGCGCCCGTGCCATCGACGACGATGCCCTGACGCAGGATGAGATCGAATTCGCGCGCCTGGGCAGAGGCCATCAGCGCGGAGAGCAGCAACAAGGTCGGGATCAGTTTCATGGCAGCGGAGAATCAACCAATGGGTAAACCGGCGCAGATCAGGAGGAGGCGCACGAATCCTGAATATTGTATACAATGCGAATTATTTGAGCCTGCCTTGCAAGCTTTGAAATTCCCATCTTGGTGAAACGCACTTAGTAGTAGGACCCGCCGTGACCGACATACCTTCTCTCGTCGAACTCGATCCCACGCAGGTTTCCTCCGTGCCCAAGGCGATGCCGGCCCGGTTGTATGGACTGATCAAGCACCGGGTGTTGACCGGACAGCTCAAGCCCGGGGTGCGCATCATCGAGACGGAATTGAGTGCAGAATTCAGCGTTTCCCGCACGCCCCTGCGCGAGGCCCTCAACCGCTTGGCGCACGAAGGCCTCCTCGTGCTCAATCCCTATAAGGGCTACTCGGTCACGCCGCTCTCGATCGCCCACTTCCGGGAACTGTGCGAACTGCGCCGGATCCTTGAGCCCGAGGCGGCGGCGCTCGCGGCAGCCCGGGCCACGGCTGAGGACATCGCGAGCCTGCGGGCGCACGCGGTGCTGACCTACACGCCGAAGAATCCCACCAGCTACGGCGACTACCTTCGCGCCAACGGCAGCTTCCACCTCGCGCTCGTCCGCAGCACGCGCAACCGGATGCTCGAGGGCATGGTGATGTCGGCCCTCGATCGTCATCAGCGCCCCTGCTACCTCGGCCTCGATGTGGGCATCGACGGCGAGACCTCGACGCAGGAACATTTTCAGATCATCGCGGCGATCGAAACCCGCGACGTCGAAACCGCCCGCCGGCTGATGGCCGCCCACATCGGCAACGCCGAGGAGCGCATCTGCGCCTCCCTGCGTGCCGCCGGGTATGAATAAGGCAAAGATGTCAGAGATCAGAAGTCAGAGGTCAGGAGTCGGAAAATAAACCGTCTAACCTGTGCCCCAGATCGTTCTGACATCTGACCTCTGATCTCTGACCTCTTCCGCCTCAGCCTCCGTTCCGCCTCACCCGCCCGGCCCGCCGGTGATGATCCGAGCGCCGCGTTTGTAGGTGAAATAGGAATACACCCACGACAGCAGGACCGAGATCTTGCTGCGGAAGCCCACGAGGAAAAGCAGGTGGATCACGAGCCACGCCATCCAGGCGGGCCAGCCTGAGAACTGCAGGGCACCGATACGCGCCACGGCCGCCGAACGTCCGATCGTGGCCATGCTGCCCTTGTCCCGGTAGGCAAAGGCCGGCCGGGCCACCGGTTCGCGTGAACCACGCCCGGAACACTCGGCTGCAATGATCCGCGCCACGTGCTGGCCCATTTGCAACGCCCCCTGGGCCACGCCGGGCACTGCGACGCCGTTGCGGTCGGTGACTGCCGCGACATCCCCCACCGCAAAGACCTCGGGATGCCCGGGCAGGCTCAGATCAGGTCCCACCGGCAACCGTCCGCTCCGGTCCGTTTCAAGCCCGAGGGTGCGCGCCAGCGGCGACGCCGTCACGCCCGCGGCCCAAATGATCGCCCCTGCCTTGATCGTGCCGTCGGGTAGGACGACCTCGCCGGCCCGGATATCCTGCACGCGCACGCCCGTCCGCACCTCCACCCCGAGGCGGATCAGCTGGTCCGTCGCCAGGGCCGAAAGTTCGGGCGGAAATGCCTTGAGCACCCGCTCCCCGCTTTCGATCAGCACAATGCGCGCGGTTGTCGGATCGATGTGGTCAAAATCCTTTTTCAGCACCGTCCGGCTCAGCTCGGCAAACGCGCCCGCCAGCTCCACGCCAGTGGGACCGCCCCCGACCACCACCGTGGTCATGAGCTCCGCCTTGCGCTCGGCGTCGAGTTCGGTTTCCGCCTGCTCGTAGGCACAGAGGACGCGACGGCGGATGCGCAGCGCGTCATCGAGTGTCTTGAGCCCGGGCGCATGGTTTTCCCACTCGGGGTGGCCGAAGTAACTGGTTCCTCCACCCACGGCGAAGACGAGGTAGTCATAGCTGAGTTCTCCCCGCTCGTGGGTCACGCGCCGCGCCGCGAGATCGATACCGGTGACCTCGGCCATGACCACCACCAGGTCAGGCTTGTCACGGAGGATGCCTCGAATCGGCTGGGCGATGTCCGGTGCCGCGATGCCCGCTGTAGCCACCTGGTAAAGCAGCGGCTGGAAAAGATGATGGTTCTGCCGGTCGACAACCGTGATGCGCGCCCGGCCGGAGGGAAGGCTGCGACAGAACGCCATGCCCGCAAAGCCGGCGCCAAGGACCACGATGTGAGGCAGGGTGGAGGCGGCGGCGGTCGACATTCCCTTCAGCATAGGGATGTGCCACCCGATGCAACGCCGCGTTCGCCGGCGGGGGCGCTGTACCGGGAGGCGGAAAATTTTCCCTTCCGCCGCAACCAACGCGGCCCTAGCCTCCCCTCCTCCATGCACACGCCCGTCAACATCCAGCTCATCGGCAACGAGGTCGCCATCGCCTGGAGCGACGGCCGGGAAACCTATTTCCCGGCGGAGGGCCTCCGCGCCGCCTCGCCCAGCGCGGAGAACCAGGGCGAGCGTGACATTTTCGGCCAGCAGTATGGCGGCGACGGGCCCAAGACCTTTCCCGGCGTGCTCGTCACCGGTTGGGAGCAGGTCGGCAACTACGCCGTCCGCTTCGATTTCTCCGACGGCCACCGGACCGGCCTCTACAGTTACGACTACCTGCGCAAACTGGCGGAGCGACATCCCTAGGCCCTCCGCCAGCCTGGTCCCAGAATCGAAAATCGAAATTCAGTAATCGAAAATCCCATGTCCTTTCCCGCCCGCACCACCACCGCCGAGATTGAGCTCGGCGCCACCTTCCAGCCCAAGTTCGGTCCCGACGGCCTGCTGCCCTGCATCACGCAGGACGCGGCCACCGGCGAGGTCCTGATGTTCGCGTTCATGAACGCGGAGTCGCTCGCCCACACCCTGAAGACGGGTCGCGCCACCTACTGGAGCCGCTCCCGCAACAAGCTTTGGGTCAAGGGCGAGGAGTCGGGCAACGTGCAGATCGTCCGCGAACTGCGGACTGACTGCGACCAGGACGTCGTGCTGATCAAGGTCGAGCAGAGCGGCCCGGCCAACGCGTCGTGCCACAACGGATACAAATCCTGCTTCTACCGGCGGCTCGCGGATGCGCAGGATCCCTCTTTCCGGCTCGAGACCACCGCCCAGCCGCTCTTCGACCCCGCGGTCGTCTACAAGAAGAAGTGAGCCCTGCGGCGATTGCCGCAGCCTGAGATCGATTTGCGGTACGCAAGTGTGCGTATTCCGGGAATCCGCGCGTTCGGATATCTCTGTGGAGTCATGCGCAAACACCTCCTCCTTCCTTTCCTTGGAACCGCCTGTGCGGTGCTCCTCGCTCTCAGCGGCTGTCGCGAAGACGACGCCCTGCCTCCAGCGGGACCAGCCAGCGCGGCCGCCTTCGCCGGCACCACGCTGTCGATCAATCCCACGATCCAGTTCCTGTCCGGTGGGCAGGTGCTCTACGTCAACGGCCAGGCCACAGGCACGGTCTTCCCGGTCAGTACCGCTCAGCTCAGCGGCACCTACACCTACTCGCCTTCCAGCAATTACAGCAGTGGCACCATGGTCCTGACCCTGCCGGCCCCGGCGAACACCGTCACCCTGGATTTCAAGAACTTCCAGCAGAGCAACGGGAACGTCACGTCCTTCAATGTCGGCTACAACGGCCAGACGGTCGCCGGCACGGTGACGAACGGCACGCTCACCGCGTTCAACCGCACCGGCAGCACCACCGGCACCACGATCCCCACCACGCCAACGACGCCGACCACGCCCACCACCCCGACGACTCCGGGCACAACCATTCCCACCACGCCATCCGGACCCAATGAGACGGCGGCAACCGCGATCCCAACCTCGATGCAGGGCACCTACGAACTCGAACTCAAGAGCACCGAGAACAACCCACCCTACCCAGCCGGCACGAAGAAGACCTTCATCATCGGTGCGAGCAGCCTCCAGTTTGACGGCAAGACGCTGACCAATCCGATCTTCTATTTCGGCAACCCGCTCGAATGGATCTTCAAGGAAGGCAATCTCTGGTGGGCCGTTTCCCAGGCAGTCAATGGCGGCCTGAATGAGATCAACCTCTCCGGTTTCAACTACCAGCCCTACTACGGTCAGTTCAACAACCGCGCGAGCACGCCCACCACCACGCCGACCACTCCCAGCACCGGCACGACCACCGCGCTCGCCAAGGAACTTGAGTTCGGTTCCGCGACCGCCGGCGCCCCCTACACCAACGGTCAGCGCGTTGCGTTCACGCTCAATCGCAGCACCACCGACGCGACCAAGAACACGCTGCAGTTCAGCGGCAAGACGCTGAGCAACCCGACGGTCACCAATTCGACGGCGACCATCGAGATCAACACCTTCGCCGACGGCAATACGCGCTACGAGACCGTCATCCGCGACAACGCGCTCTATGAGATCAATGTGCTGGTCGGCACGGCTTTCACCGGCCAGTTCGCCGCCCCCAAGACGACGACCACCACACCAACGACGACCACCCCGACCACGGCCACGCTCCCGGGGCCGTTCCCCGCCGGCACCACGTTCACGCGGACGGTGAGCAACGTCACCGTCGCCCCGATCGGCGCCGCGATCCCCGCGGGCGTGCCCAATCTCCGCGTCGGGCAGCAGGTCACGTTCACGATCACACCGGCCGGCGCCGTATCGTTCAGCACCCTGACCGTTCCGTTCACCGCCGACGCCGGCAGCTCGGTGAGCTACACCCAGACGCCCAGTGCCGGCAACGCCGACGTGATCTCGGTCTTCAAGAACCTGACCACCGGCTCGCCCACCAGCGTATCCCTGTCCTTCAACCGCGTGACGCTCGGACTTCCTCCGAGCGTTGTCATGATCAACTACACGCTCAACTAAGCCGGCGGTAGCCCGTTCCCGCCCCGCCGCCTTCACCCGGCGGCGGGGCTTTTCGGCCTCGTGAATCCACTCTTCCGGACTTCGTTCCCCGTCGCGCTCGGATTCGCCGCGCTCGTTGCCGGCTGCACCCATCCGGCGGCCGACGTGACCCGCCATGAGGCTTCCGTGGCGGCCGCGTTCGCCACCGAAGTCGGCCGGCAATCGGATCTTCCGGTCGAGCCACTCTCCTGGGATGTCGCTCGCGAACGGATGCTGTCCGGCAATCTGGAGGTGACACGGGCGCGCCATGCCGTCACATCCGCCGAAGAGCGGCTCCGCCAGGTGGCGAAGGACCTGCTCCCGGGCGCCGCCGTGACCGGCAACTTCACCAAGGCAGTCACCGATCTTGGCCAGCTCGATCGCCGCGATGGCGGCCTCTCGCTATACGCGTTCCTCAACGTGCCCGGTCTTGTCCAATGGCACATCCGCCACTACGGCGCCTCGCTGGAATTGATGCGGGCCGAGGCCGCGCGCGAACTCAAGGAGCGCGAGCTAACCGTCGCGCTTCGCGAGCTGTTTCTTCGGAGCGAGCTGCTCGAGCAGCGTCAGCGCAACCTGGCCCTCGCTGAGCGCTGGCGCTCAGCCCGCCCGCTGGCGGCCAGCCTGACGACGGAACCAGCGGGCCTCGCCCGCGAGTCCACGCTCTGGGCGCTCGATCGCGAAAGCGACGATCTCGCCGGCCAGCTGGCGGAATTGATCGGTGACGCCCGTGCGCGCTGGAAACCCGTGGCCGGGACCGCGCCGCGCTTCGACTACGCCCAGACCGGCACGCAACTCGCCGACACCGGACGTTTCGGCCGCCTCCAACGCGAACTGCAGGCCATCGAGCTGACCGGCGCGGTGCTGCGAGGCCGGGGCGTCCAGCTGCAGTACTGGCCTGATCTTCGCCTCAACCTGACCAGTCCCCCGCTCTACGCCAGCAACGGCGGGAGCTGGACGTTCGATCAGCTTTTTCTCACCGCCTCGACCTCCGTCCCGCTCGATCTGCGCGGCAGCATCGCCCAGCAGGCTCGCGAAAGCGCGCGTGACCAGGCCGAGCTGGAGTCCCGGCTCAAGCAGACGATCACGCAAACCGTCCAGCAGCTCCGCCTCGCCCAAGCCGCGCTCGCGCAAAACGCCCGGCGTCTCCGGCTCGTCGAGCTCCGGCTCGAGGGCCTGCGCTCGCTCGCCCTTCCGACTTCACCCGCGCAGGCCCGAGAGAATCTCGAGCAGCTGCTCGCGCTCGATGAGCAGCGCAGCGGACTCGTCGTCGAGCGCGGCCGGCTGGAGGCGCTCTTCTGGCTGCTCGATGAAACGCACTGGAATCAAACCCTGCCGCCCATCCGCTCATGAAGTCGCTTTCCTCGTTGTTCGCCCTAGCGCTGGTCATCGCCAACCCGCTTTCCGCACTCAGTCTGGACGCCTACCCGCGCCAGTCAGAGATCGTGCTGGGCACCGTGGTGGCGGAGATCCGCCCCGCCCGCGCCCAGCGCATCCCGGCCCCTTCGAGCGGCCTGCTGCACCTCACCCTCCCGGCGCCCGGCACCCGGCTGGAAGCCGGCGTGCTCTGGGGCGAATTTGAGCCCGCGCGCAGCCGACTCGAGCGTGAGGCGTTCGATCTCGCCCGCGAGGTTTTCGAGGGACGCGAGAAGCCCGGCCTCGCTCTCGAGCAGGCCCGCGCGCGGGCCGAGCTCGCCGACCGCCTCGACGAGATCCAGCGCCAGTCGACCATGCTGGCCAAAATCCTCGCCGATCCGGAGCTCGCCGGACTTTACCTGACCGGCGAGGACAAGCCGACCGACACCTCCGCGGTCGGCGCCATGATCGAGCGGTTAAAACAGCAGGAGACCCTGATCCGTGAGGTCCTGACTTATGTGGGCTCCGCAGACCAGGCCCGGGTCGAGACTCGCCTGCTCGAACTGAAGCTCCTGCAGCAAGCCCTCGACCTGAAGCGGCGTGACGAGGAGACGCGCCTCCGCACCGCCTTTGCCGGCGAGCTGACGCTCATCCCGCTGGCGCCTCCACCGGGAACACCGCTCCGCGTGGAGTCGGGAACCGACCTCGCACTCCTCCAGGATTTTTCCTCCCTGCAGGCCCGCGTCGTCATCAAGCGTGCCGAGTGGCGGCTCGCCGAGGCCCCGGCCCTGCGGGTCCGCATCGGTGCCGGCATCCGCGGCGCCATCCAAGGCAGCTACCTCCGCAGCTTGGTCGAGGACGTGAACGGCCGGGAGGAGTCAGTTTATTATTTTCAGATTCCGGAGGAAAAGCGGAGCGAAGCCCGCACGCTCGCGGGCGGACAGGTCAGCGCTGTGCTCGTGTCGGTGCTGCCAGAACCCGCCCACCTCGTGCCCAAGCTCGACCTGGCCCTGGCCAACCCCGAACTCTTTCGCGAGGCCGGCTGGGCCGCCGGCGTCGCCCGGCTCTTCCCGGGTACGCGCGTGCTGATGATCGGAGAAACCGCGGTCGCCGTCGCGCCGCCCGCGCCATGACCGCACCCGCCCTCACCTGCGAGCGACTGCACTTTGGCTACGGCCGCACCGTGGTGCTCGACGACTTTAGCGCGGCCTTCAAACCGGGGATCACGCTGGTCAAAGGCTTCTCCGGCTGCGGCAAGAGCACCCTGCTCAAGCTGATTGCCGGCTACCTCCAGCCCAACGCAGGCGCGATCCGGCTGCCCTGCGGGAGTCCGCCCACCGATCGCGATTACCAGCGCGAACGACTGGGATTTGTTTTCCAGCAGCTCAACCTGCTGCCCCTTGCGACGGTCCGGCGGAATCTCGAACTCGTCGGCGCGCTCGCCGGACTGCCGCGGGTGGTCCTGCGCGAACGCATCGCCCGCACGCTGGAGCTGCTCGGCCTCGACGCACTCGCCGATCGGCTGCCGTCGACCCTGTCCGGCGGCCAGCAGCAGCGCGCGGCCATCGCGCGCGCCGTCATCAAGCAGCCCGCGGTGCTCCTGCTGGATGAACCCACGTCGGGACTCGATGACCTGAACTGTCGCGTGATCATGAAACTCCTCGGCAGTCACCTGCCGGCGGACTGTATCTGCCTGGTGGCCACCCATGACCACCGGCTCGAAGAACTGCCCCATGAAGGCCTGGACTTTAATCGCTTTCTACCTGTGGAAAGACATCTGGTCGCGCTGGGTTGAAACCCCCGGCGCCTTCCTTGCCCGCCTGCTGGTGGCGGTGCTGCTCGCCGGGATCATGCTCCTGGTGCAGGCCGCGTTCGGTCTGGCGGGTCGCTCGCTGGAGAGCCGGATTGAGCGGATGGGCGCACGCACGCTCGTGATCGGCGAATCCGTGGCCGGCGAAACGGGGGTGGCTACAACCCTCGGCAACCTCCTCGCGCCGCTGCAGGGTAAAGCCGACGTGGTGGCGTTGCGCCAGGCTCCCGTCGGGGCCCGCGATGAGTTTGGGACCGACCTGACCGTGCTGGCCTACGGGCCCGAAAGTCTGGCCCTGCTCGCACCGACACTCGCCAGTGGCCGCGGCGCCGGCACGCACATCGCGAGCCCCACCCTCCCGCCCGGCTTGTCCGTCCGCGTCGAGATTGATGGAGCGGACTACGCCGCGGTCACGATCGCGCGGCCGGCTTGGCTTGACCGCATCGCGGCCCAGCGCCCCGTGTTGCTGCTGCCAAGCGAGACCGCCGCGCCCTGGCTGGAGCACGGCTACTACGAGTATGCGCTCGTCCTTTCAAGCGACACGGCGCCGGGCGCCATCAGCCGGCTCGCCCACGCCCTGCGCACGCTGCTCTTCGTCGAGCTGCGCCCGGCTGCAAACCTCCAGAGTCCCGAGGCGCTGCTGGGCGAACTCGACGGGCTGCGCAGCCTGCAGATCCGGGCCCAGGCGCTGACCGGTTTTGTGGGCGGCGCAGTCGTTGCCCTGCTCTTCGGGTCGATCGCCATCCTCGAGTATCGGCAGAACCGTTACATCGTTGCCCTCCTGCGCAGCTTCGGCACGCCGTCGGCGCTGCTGCTGGCACGGTACGCGGTCGAATCGTTGCTCATCGTCACCGGCGCGCTCCTGCTCGCGCGGGCCGGGCTGGCCGGGCTGCATGGAACGATCTTTTCGCTCGCCGGATTCGAGGCCGGGCTGCTGGAAACGCAGGTGTACGATCCTTATGCGTGGTCCCAGGTCTGGACGCAGGCGCGCTGGCTGGGCGTGGGCGCAGCGCTGGCCATCGCACCGATTGCGCTGGCTCTAAGGTTGCCGGTAGGACGCGTGTTATCGTAAGGCAGCACTACGGCAGCAGCCCATCCAATCCAGAAATCGCGCAGAGCCGCGGA
>DASWVY010000061.1:0-56617 GCA_036401075.1 Opitutaceae bacterium | reverse complement strand
GCAGCCTCTGGGTTGGTCGCGCTTACTCGCTCACCTTCACCCGCCAGTTCTAAGCAATCGGGTTTAGGTTAGCCTTAGTTCTCAAGCCCCGGGCCTCACCGCCCGGGGCTTTTTCGTGCCCGGATCCGAAGGGCGTGGGCTGGGTGTAGCCGGGGTCGCTGACCCCGGGGCTCGAGTTTTCCTCTCACATCTCCCGGACCGGGGTCAGCGTCCCGGCTACATCTTTGCCGGAACGACTCTAGCGTCTGGAACCGGGGGAGCCGCCGCGCCCAGGCTTCAACCTGCGAAAAACTTCTGGATTCGAAGCAGCGACGCGGCGAGCACGTCGACTTCATCGCGCGTGTTGTAGAGATAAAAGCTCGCCCGCGCCGTGCTCGGCAGGCCGAGCTTGCGCATGAGCGGTTGGTTGCAGTGATGACCACCGCGCAGCGCGATTCCGTCCTGATCCGCAAAGGTCACCACGTCGTGTGCGTGGGCGTCACCAATGGCGAAGCTGATAATGCCCGCGCGTGGCTGGCCAGCAGCCGGGCCAAGGATGCGCATGCCAGGGATCTCCGCCAAGCGACGTCGGGCGTAGGCCGACAGGTCGTGATCATGGGCCGCAATGCGCTCGCGCCCGACCGAATCAATAAAGTCCATCGCTGCCGCCAGGCCGACCGCGCCCGCGACATTGGGCGTCCCGGCCTCGAAGCGCTCCGGGGCCGGCTTCCAGCGTGCGCCTTCGTAGTCGACACTGACCACCATGCCACCACCGGTTTCGTCCGGCGCCATGGCATCAAGCAGTTCCCGCCGCCCATACAACACACCGATGCCCGTCGGGGCGCACATCTTGTGACCGGAGAATGCGAGAAAATCGCAGCCCATGGCCTGGACATCGAGCGGCTCATGCCCGATCGACTGCGCAGCATCCACCACGGTCAACGCGCCGACCGCACGGGCTCGGCGGCAGAGCTCCGCCGCCGGATTGATTGTGCCGAGGGTGTTCGAGATGTGCGTGAACGCGAAGATCTTCACCTGCGGCGTCAGGAGCGTGTCGAGCGAGGCAAGGTCGAGCCCACCCTCGCCATCCGCACCCAGCACCGGGACATAGCGCAAGGTCGCCCCTGTCGCCTTGGCAACCTGCTGCCAGGGAACAAGATTCGAGTGGTGCTCCATCTCCGTCGTGAGCACGACATCACCCGGCTTGAGACGCGCTCCGAGTCCGCGGGCCACAACATTCACCGCCTCGGTCGTGCCGCGCACAAAGATGATCTCGGCCGCTTCCTTGGCGTGGATGAAGCTCGCCACCCGCGCCCGCGCCGCCTCAAAGCTGTCCGTGGAGCGCATCGAGAGGGCATGCAGCCCACGATGCACATTGCTGTTGTCGCGCTCGTAGTAGCGGACGAGCGCATCAATGACCGCGCGCGGCTTGTGCGAGGTCGCCCCGTTGTCGAGGTACACCAAGGGCTTGCCGTTGACGCTCTGGTGCAGCGCCGGAAAGTGCGCGCGAAGATCGGAAAAAGGCGTGCTCATCGTTACGGCTGCGGAGGCTGGTCAGGTTGCTTCAGTGCATCGAGCGCGGCGTGCCACGCCAGAGTCGCACACTTGATGCGGGCCGGAAACGCATGCACACCGGCAAATGCCGCCACCTCGGAAAAGTCCTCGGGCTGGCGACCCGTGGTGACGATGTCCTTGAATTCGGCGAAACGCTCCGCGGCCTCGGCCGCCGTCTTGCCCTTGATCTGTGTCGTCATCAGCGACGCGCTCGCCTGCGAGATCGCGCAGCCCGAACCGTCAAAACCGATTTCCGCGATGCGATCGCCTTCCATGCGCAGGTAGACCGTGCAGTTGTCACCACAGGTCGGGTTGTCCCCGCTCGCCACCCGCGTGGCCGTCGGCAGGCGCCCCCGGTTTCGCGGGCGCTTGTTATGGTCAAGAATGACCGACTGGTAGAGATCGGAGAGATCGGACATGGCAGATTTTCAACCATGACAAAGCCCGGTTGCCGGATGAAGGCAAATCGCGGGTTCGTTTGCGCAGCCGGCCAACCGTCCGTCCCGGGCCGGTTGGGTCGCTGTACCGGCTGATTTACCGGCAGACTGTCATCGCTCAGACGGTGAGCGCATGCCGCCCCGGCGCAGCCGACTGGCTGGCATCGAAGCACATCGCGATCACGCGCAGAAGCGGAACCCCGGCGGGAAGAACGTTCACTCCGTCGGCGCTCACCACCACCAAACCGTCCGCCTGCAGCGGCGCCAGGGCCGCAATCTCGCGGGCATAATCCTTCCGCATTTCCCCACCCCAGACCCGATCCTGCGCATCGAAATCGAGCATCCGTTCGCACATCAATCCCATGATCAGCGCCCGGCGCCGAAGGTCGTCGCGGTTAAGTCGATACCCACGCTCCACCGGCAGCTGCCCGGCCGCCAAGCTCGCCCGATAATCCGCCAGCGACTTGTGGTTCTGGCGATATGTGTCGGCGGTCTGCGAGATCGACGAGATCCCGAAGCCGTACAACGAGGCGCCTCCGCGTGTGCTGTAGCCCTGAAAGTTCCGGTGCAGCGTGCCGTCCGCGAGCGCCCGTGCGAGTTCGTCGTCCGGGCGGGCAAAGTGATCGAGGCCCACATCCACGTACCCGGCGGCCCGCAGGCGCTCATGCAGGCGGGCGAACATGCTCAGCTTGAGCGCAGGCGCCGGCAGCTGTCCGTTGCGATCGAAGATCCGTTGCGCCGGCTTGATCCAAGGCACATGGGCGTAGCTGAACAGCGATAGCCGGTCAGGGCCGAGCGCGAGGACCTCGTCCAGCGTTGCATCGAGGCTCGCTTCCGTCTGTAGCGGAAGGCCGTAGATGAGGTCGACGTTGATCGAGGTGACGCCCGCCTCGCGCAGCCAGGCAAACGCCTGCTGGTTGAGCGCATGCGGTTGGATGCGGTGAATCGCGACCTGCACTGCGGGGTTGGTGTCTTGCACGCCGAGCGACGCCCGGTTCATGCCCATCGCGCGCAAGGATTCAATCTGACCGCGGTCAAGGCAGCGCGGATCGATTTCGACGCCGATCTCGGCGTCCGGCGCAAAGACAAAGGTTTCCCGCAGCATCCGCCCGAGCCTCGCCAGCTGCTCCGGCGTGAGAAAGGTCGGGGTGCCGCCACCGAGGTGTAGCTGGGCGACCGGTCGTGAACGGTCGATCTGCCGCGCCGTCAGCGCGATCTCCCGCTCGAGGTCATCGAGATAGCCATCTGCGACCCCTTGCCGGCGCGTGATGATCGTGTGACACCCGCAGTACCAGCAGCGCGAAGCACAAAACGGCAGGTGCACGTAAAGGGAAAGCGGACCGGCACCGGGAGCGTTATCCTCAACCAGCGAGCGCGATAGATCCAATGCGGCAAAATCATTCCCAAAACGCGTGGCCGGCGGATACGACGTATAGCGGGGCCCAGGGACCGCGTACTTGCGGATCAAATCGAGATCGAGTGCGGCCCCGGCATGGGCGCCCTGTCCGGTAAAAACAGCGGGTGAGATCATGGCTTTACAGCCACCAGCATCTCACAAAGCGGCTTATTGGGCTCCGCACGCCTTGGCTGGCGTCGCGCACTTTTTGGTCACCTTCGCGACCGTCCGGACGCTAGGGAATCCGCAATTCCATCCCGATCTTCAACGCCGCCTTGTCGTTTGGCAGCAGCTCGCGGTTGGCCGCGACGATCTCGGAAATGCGCGCATTGGTCGGTGTGCCGTAATAACGGCGGGCGATGCTGTAGAGCGACTCACCCTGGGCGACCACATGACGGCGTCCGCCCGTGGCCGGAGCCGGCGTGGGTTGGACGACCGTCGCGGTTGGCGCCGCCGCAACCGTCTGCACCGGCGCCTGACTGATCTGCGGAGCATCGGCGGCCTCGATCGGACCACGCGTGGTCAACGTACCGGCGGACAGGGAGCCGAAGGCCTGCACGGGACCGGACGTGCCCGGATCATCAAGCGAGATCACACTGGCCGGGCGGCCTGCGCCGATGGCGGCCAGATCAGCCTTCAACTGGGTGTTTTCCCGCTGCAGGCGCTCGACGACATCAAGCAGGTCGTTGCGGAGAACCTGGTTCTCCAGCGGCTGGGCCGGCAGCGTGCGGGCGAAGTCGCGCGTCGCCGCCTGGATCAACTGCCCCACCAACTGCGACTGCGGCGCGTTGGGCTTCAGCTCGCGGTACTTGCGGTAGTGATAGATGGCCTGGATCGGGTCCTTGATCTGCTCATGGTAGAGCCGGCCAACTTCGAGGTGTGACTCCGCCGCGTCGCCCGCGCGCTTGTCGATCACCTTGAGGAAAGCCGCCATCGCTTCCTGATTTCGATTCTGGCGAAGAAGGCTCTTCCCTCGCACGTAGTCCGCATCATCGATCTCGGCAATGAGTCCGGTCCCAGGTGTACGCTCGCAGCCTGTCGCCAGCATCAGCAGGGCGAGCAGCAGGAGAAGGAGCGGTGAGCGGAGCCTCATGGCGGCGGAAAAGGATTTGAATGGGACCTGATCAACCCTAAGTTCCGCACAGCGTCCTGCGACTCAATTCATAAATGGCCATCGTCCCGAAAACCGCGCTTGCCCGCGCACGTTCCTGCTTCCGCATCGAGATGGCCGCCCTCGCGGCCAGCTCCCGGGCGCTCGACGGGGAATTCGTCCGGGTCGCCCAAGCCATCGAGGCCGCGGCCTCGGTCGGTTCAAAGCTGATTTTTTGCGGCGTCGGCAAGTCGGCCCACATCGCCCAGAAACTGGCCGGGACCTTCAACAGCACGGGCGTTTCGTCCTGCTTCCTCGATCCCACCCAGGCCCTCCACGGTGACATGGGCCTCTGCAACGAGGGCGACATCGCCCTCCTGTTGAGCAACAGCGGTCAATCCGAGGAGATCCTGCGCCTCCTGCCCCTGCTCCGCCGGTTTGGTCTGACGGTCGTCGCCTTTACCAGCAACCCGTCGTCCGACCTCGCCCGGAATGCGGACCTGAAGCTGCTTTACCGCGTGCCCCGCGAGGCGTGTCCGCTCCGCCTCGCCCCCACCGCCAGCACGACCGCCGCGCTCGCCCTTGGCGACGCCCTCGCCATGGCGCTGCTGGAGGCCCGTGGGCTGACCCGCGAGGACTTCGCCCGCTTTCATCCCGCCGGCAATCTCGGCCGCGTCCTGCTGCTGCGGGTCAAGGACATCATGCGCAGCGGCGAGCGTCTGCCCATTGCGGTCGAAACCGTGTCCACCCAGGAGGCCATTCTCGCGATGACCAAGGCCAAGAGCGGCAGCATCGCCCTCGTTCATCCCAGGACCGGTAAATTGAGCGGCATCCTGACTGACGGTGACTTCCGCCGCAGCGCGCTGACCGGACCCGACTTCCTGCAAAAACCCGTGTCCACGTTCATGACCCGGAAACCCAAGACGATCCGCGAGGACGCTCTGGGGGTGGATGCCCTGCGCCTGTTCCAAGCCTTCAAGATCGACGACCTGATCGTCGTGAACCGCCGCGGCCAGCCGGTCGGTCTCGTCGACGGGCAGGATCTGCCGAAACTCAAGATCGTGTGAGCGGACTGCACGTAGGCTTACGACCGGCGCAATCGGCCCTAATTTCCGCCGGCCTGCCTCTTTTTCGTCGTCCGCCCGGGCCGATTTGTGGCAACGTCACGGTCCATGCCGACGCCTTCGTTTGTCTACCAAGACCCCTTTCCCCTGGGTAAGGACGAAACCGAGTACCGCCTTCTCTCCAAAGAAGGGGTGTCCACCGCAACGTTCGAAGGGAACGAGATCCTCAAGGTCGCTCCGGAGGCGCTGACCTTCCTCGCCGCACAGGCCATGCGCGACTGCTCGTTTCTCCTCCGCCCCAAACACCTCGCGCAGGTCGCCGCCATCCTGCAGGACCCCGAGGCCTCGGAGAACGACCGCTACGTGGCCCTGACGCTCCTCAAGAACGCCGAGATCGCCGCCGAAGGCATCCTGCCGTTCTGCCAGGACACCGGCACTGCCACCATCATGGGCAAGAAGGGCCAGCAGGTCTGGACCGGCGCCGACGATGCCGAGGCGTTGTCGCGCGGTGTGTACGAGTGTTACACCAAGGAAAATCTCCGCTACTCACAGACCGCCCCGCTCGATCTCTGGAAAGAGGTCAACACCGGGACCAACCTACCCGCGCAGATCGATCTCTACGCCAGCAAGGGCGCGGCGTACGAGTTCCTCTTCGTCGCCAAGGGCGGCGGCTCTGCCAACAAGACGTTCCTGTTTCAGGAGACCAAGGCACTGCTCAACCCAAAGAGCCTCGAAGCCTTCATCATCGACAAGATGAAGTACCTCGGTACGGCCGCATGCCCGCCGTACCACCTCGTCTTCGTCATCGGCGGCACCAGCGCGGAAGCCTGCCTCAAGACCGTCAAGCTCGCCTCGGCCAAGTACCTCGACACGCTTCCGACGTCGGGCAACGAACTCGGCCGCGCCTTCCGGGACGTGGAGATGGAGAAGAAGGTGCTCACCCTCGCCCAGCAGACCGGCATCGGCGCCCAGTTCGGCGGCAAGTACTTCGCCCTCGACGTGCGCATCGTCCGCCTACCGCGTCACGGCGCTTCCTGCCCCGTGGGTCTCGGCGTATCCTGCAGCGCGGACCGCAACATCAAGGGTCGCATTGACCGCGACGGCATCTGGCTCGAAAAATTGGAAACGGATCCCGGCCGCTTCATCCCCGCCGCCGAGCGCGTCCTCAAGACGGAAAAGGTCGTCCGGCTCGATCTCAATCAGCCGATGGCCGACATCCTCGCGGAGCTTTCCCGTCATCCGGTCACAACCCGCGTGTTGCTCAACGGCCCGCTCATTGTCGCCCGCGACATCGCTCACGCCAAACTCAAGGAGCGCGTCGACGCCGGCCAGGGATTGCCCGATTACTTCAAGAACCACCCCGTCTACTACGCCGGCCCCGCCAAGACGCCCCAGGGCTATGCCTCAGGCAGCTTCGGCCCGACGACCGCTGGGCGCATGGACAGCTACGTCGAACAGTTCCAGTCGCTCGGCGGCTCGATGGTCATGCTCGCCAAGGGCAACCGCAGCATGGCCGTCACTAAGGCCTGCAAGCAGCACGGCGGTTTCTATCTCGGCAGCATCGGCGGCCCCGCGGCCATCCTCGCCAAGGAAAACATCCGTAAGGTCGAACTCCTCGAGTACCCCGAGCTCGGCATGGAAGCCGTGTGGAAGATCGACGTGCAGGATTTCCCCGCGTTCATCCTCGTCGACAACAAGGGTAACGACTTTTTCGTCAACGGCTGCGGCGCCTGTCTGCCTACGGCCAAGTCCTGAGCTCAAACAAAAGCCCACCGCGGAACGCGCGGTGGGCTCGGGGTCGAAAAGCCCTCAGAACTTGCGCACGAAGCCCACGGCGTAGAGCCAGGGATCGAGACGCGCTTCGGTCAGAGCGGTGCCACCCGCAAGAACGTCGGAGCGAATCGCCGCCTTCTTCACATTGGCATTGAAGCTCCAGCGCTCGTTCAGGTCGTAGTCAAAACCCACCTGGCCGGCCAGACCCACGCTGGAATTTTCCAGCTTGAGCGGAACGCCCGCGACGGAGAGTTCGTCGTCGAAAATCAGCGTGAAATTCACACCCGCGGCGACGTAGGGCCGGAACTTGCCGGTGAGCGGACGGTACTGCAGAAGCAGCGTCGGCGGAAGGTGCTTGAAGCTGCCCAAGCGGCCCACACCCGCGAGATCAACGCTGTGCTTTTGCGGGATCGTCAGCACGAGTTCCGCCGACAGCTTGTCATTGAAGGCATAGCCCACATCGATCTCCGGAATGGTGCGATCGCTGACGCTCACGGCGTCCGCAGCGAAATTAATGCCCAGCGCGCTGAACGCGTCCGACTTGTCCACGGTCTGCAGGTAGGTCGCGCCCACGCGCACACTCCACGGGCCCGCAATCGCGGTGCTGGCTGCCAGACCGAGCGTCGCAGCGCCCAGGCTAATGAGATAGGATAGGTTCTTCATGGTATCAGTTCGGTCACGACATTCGTCGTGATTCGATGCTACAGACTACCACCGATCCCTCAGGCCGGCTGCGCACCGCTTGGCAGGGGCTGCGCAGCGGTTGTCTAGCCGATGACCGTCACCACAATCTCGCGGTCGTGACGGGCCGCGCGGTGCTCCCAAAGAAACACACCCTGCCACGTTCCCAGGAGCAGGGATCCGCGATCAAACGGGATGCTCTCACCGGTGCGGGTCAGCGCCATCTTGATGTGCGCAGGCATGTCGTCCGGACCCTCCAAGGTGTGCGTGAAATGCGGATCGTCCTCCCGCACCAGCCGGTCCAGCCACGCTTCGAGATCGCGGCGTGCGCTCGGGTCGGCGTTTTCCATGATCATCAGCGAACAGCTGGTGTGACGACAGAACACCTGCGCAACCCCGCGCGACAGGCCACTGGCTCGCACCACGCGGGCAAGATCATCCGTGAATTCGTGCAGCCCCCGCCCGCGGGTGCGGACGATCAGCGTCTCCTGATGAATCGCCATGCATCAACGCTACGCCAACGCGCTGGTTTGATCCAGCGCTGATCGCGCAATCCACGGGCGCACCCAATCGGCTAGCCTCCACCCGCACCCGGCGCGCTTGCGCCCGGCTTCGTCATCGCCAGCGGGTCCAGCGCCCGGTCCAGCGCCGCTGCGTCCATCAGGCCCTTCGCCAGCACGACCTCGCGCAGGGTTCGGCCGGTAGCGAAGGCTTCTTTCGCCACCGCGGCCGCCTGATCGTATCCAATGAAGGGATTCAATGCGGTCACCAGCATCAGCGAACGCTCCATCAACTCGCGACAGCGCGCCTCGTCTGCCTCAATACCGGCCACACAGGCATCCGCAAAGACCCGGGCGCCGTTCGCAAGGCAGCGCACGGCCTCGTGCATCGCGTGCGCCATCAGCGGCAGCGTCACGTTGAGCTCGAAGTGGCCGTCCCGGCCGCAGATCGCGACGGTCTGCGCCAGCCCTTGGGTGTAGATGCAGACTTGGATGAGCATCTCGCTCATCACCGGGTTGACCTTGCCCGGCATGATGGAGGAACCGGGCTGGGTCGCAGGCAGGCGAATCTCACCCAGACCACTGCGGGGCCCCGAACCCAGCAGGCGAATGTCACTGGCGATCTTGGTGAGTCCGGCCGCGATCGCCGTCAGCTGGCCCGCCGCCTCGACGATGTCGTCACGTCCGCCCTGAGCCTCGAAATGGTTGCGCGCCTCGCGAAAGGCGATGCCCGTCTCGGCCGACAGTCGCGCGCTGACCGCCGCCGCGAAGGCCGGGTGGCAATTCAGCCCCGTTCCGACCGCCGTGCCACCGACCGCCAGTTCCCCCAGCGCGGCAATTGCCCGGTCGGTGCGCTCGACGGCCTTGGTCACCTGCATCGCATAGCCGGAAAACTCCTGCCCCAAGGTGAGGGGCGTCGCATCCATGAGGTGGGTTCGCCCGATCTTCACGATTGACGAAAACGAGGCCGCCTTTACCTCCAGGGCCGACGCCAGATGCACCAGCGCCGGACGGAGGTGATCGCGCAGCTCAATCGCGACGCTGACGTGGAGCACGGTCGGAATGATGTCATTCGACGATTGGCCGAGATTGACGTCGTCATTCGGATGAACCGGCCGGCGGGAGCCGATCGCTTCACCCGCCAACTGGCTGGCGCGGTTGGCGATGACCTCATTCGCGTTCATGTTGGTCGAGGTGGCCGATCCGGTCTGGAAAACGTCGATCGGGAAATGCTCCAAATGCCGGCCCGCGGCCATCTCGGCTGCAACCTGCTGGATAAGGCGCGACTTGTCAGGAGGCAGCAGCCCCAGTTCCTCATTCACGGCGGCACATGCGCCCTTGACCCGACCCAGCCCGCGAATGAAGGCGGCCGGCAGCGGATGGCCGCTGATGGGGAAATTGAGCACGGCCCGCTGGGTCGAAGCGCCATAAAGCGCATCGGCGGGAACCGTCATTTCACCCATCGAGTCTCGCTCGGTTCGCATGGCCACAGGATGGCGTCGTTCCCGAAAAAAGCAAAACCCCGCCTTGGCGGGGTTAGCGAAATCGCACCGGCGATCAGCGAGGGCGGGTGATTAGAACTTGAGCGTCAGGCGGTCGGCACCGCCACCGATGCGGCGCACCTGATCGTAGAGCTGCTCTTCGCTCAGGCGGCTGGCAATGCGTTCGCGCACCACCATGGTTTCTCCGGCGGAGGCCGTCGAATTCGACGGCTCATAGGCAAAGAGGCGATTGCGGCGGGCATCACGCGGGCTGGTCACTTCCGCGAGCGGCTCCCGGGTCGAGGCCAGCTGCAAGGTGGAGGTCTGGCCTTCGATGAAACGGGCAAGCTCCGGCTCCATCTCGGCTGCCGCCGCGCGATTGGCGGCAATGGATCGCGCCGATGGACTGAGCTCAAACGAGCTCTCCCGCTGTTCCATCAGCGCGGCGAGATCCCAGCCGGACGTTTCCGACTCGGTCTCCGCCCCGGCAACCGAGGCCACCGTCGGAGCCGTCTCGACCACAAAACGCGACGTCGACGTTACCGGGGAGTCGATACCCGGCATCGCCTCCTTGGCCGAAGCCGGCGCGGTCGCCGCAGCCAGCGCAGCAACCGGAACGGAAGGCGCCAAACCCGGCTCGATCTCAGGCTGACGATACTCGCGAACCGTCAGGAAGGTGACTGCGAGAATCGCGGTCGCACCCAAGGGAATTTGCAGCCGGGGAAGGCCCGAAAACACCTGCGGAAACACATACCACCAGCGACGTTTTTCCACCGCCGCCGCCAGCTGCTTCGTCCGAAAATCCTGCTCGAACCGCGTCCAAAATTCAGCCGACGGACGCTCCGCCTGCTTCAGGCGAAGCAGTTCTTCCAAAGTGACTTTGTTGGCGGACGGGCGGGACTCAGGGGACTCGTTCATGGGCGCAAATAAGGCTGCAACTCAGACTGTAACAACTGTTTGGCGTAGTGAAGACGCGAACGGACTGTCCCAACAGAGCAGCCGACCACGTCAGCGATCTCTTCATGGCTCAGGCCGTCAATTTCGAATAAAGTCACCACGGTACGATGCTTGATAGACAATTTCTGCATCGCTTCGTTCAATTTCTCCTGAAGTTCCTTAACCAAGACCTGTCGCTCAACCCCGCTCTTATCCGTCAGCTTATCAATGACTTCGGCGGATTTATCCTCCTCGTTGATCTTCTCGAAACTGAAGAAGCTCCGTAGCCGGCTCTTGCGCAGGTGGGTCAGCGTCGAATTGACGGCAATTCGGTAAAGCCAGGTGAAGAAGGATGACTGCCCCTGAAAGCGATTGATGGACTGGAAAGCCTTGATGAAGGCATCCTGGGTCAGGTCGGCCGCATCCTCCCGATTGGAGGTCATGTTATAAACAACCCCGAACACCCGTTCGCGGTACTTGCGAATCAAGTCATCGAAAGCCGCCACCTCACCCGACTGCACCCGCTTCACGAGCGTCCAGTCGGAGTCGGCTTCCTGCTGCCGCTCCGGCGACGCGACCAGCGTCTTGTCGAGGGCTTTGGGTGCGGCCTGCATAACGACCGGTAATGTGGCCATTCAGGCAGATCGGCGCAACGGCAAATCGGCGAAATCCGGCGGCGTTCAACCGAGCCGACCGACCTGCAATCCGCCCACCTGCGCGCGCAGAACCTCGCACAAGCGCAGTAACAGGGGAACCGGAGGTAAGGCGGCATGCGGCGCAAGCGCCTGCTCCGCCGCCTTGAGCTCGTTTTCCACCGCGTCCGCCACCGTCTCGAAAACGCCTGCCTCCGCCATTTGGCTGAGTCGGAGCGCCATCTGAGGTGGCCGCTGGCCGAGAATCTCGTCCGTCAGCGCCGCCTGCTCCGCGGCCGGGAGCCGTTCCATGAGCTCGATCAGGGGAAGCGTCAGCTTCCCGCTGACCAGATCGGTGCCCAGCGTCTTGCCGATGCGCTTTTCCTCGCCGAAGAAATCGGCGAGGTCGTCGTAGATCTGGTAGGCAATGCCGAGATGGCGGCCAAAGCGCGTCGCCGCCTCAGAAAAGGCCGGAGTGAACCCCGCAAGCTGGCTGCCCAACTGGCACGAAACCCGGAACAGTTCGGCGGTCTTGAGATCGATCACGCGCTCGTAGTCGGCGCGCGTGACCGCCGTGGTGCCACGACGCAGGGTCTGGATGATCTCGCCCGCGCACACCTTGCGGGTCGAACTCGATACCGCCTGGCAAACCTCGGTCGTCGGAAACTGCGCCGCGAGGTGCAAGGCATGCGCGAAAAGTGCATCACCCAGGAGTACGGCCGCCTCGGGTCCGTATTCGCGGGCGGCGGTGCGCCGTCCGCGGCGCAAGGTCGCGTCGTCCATGATGTCGTCGTGGACGAGGGTAGCCAAGTGCACGAACTCCACGACTGCGGCCACCCGCACGAGTTCAGGTTGAATGGAGCCGTCGCTACGCCACCCGCTCAGGAAGACCAGCGCGGGGCGGATCCGCTTGCCTGACGTGTCGATGCAATAGTCCGCCATCCCGCGGATCTCGGGCTCGAACGCCTCGATCTGATTGCGCAGAAACACGTCGAGCGCAGCCATGTGCGGCTTGAGCAGCGAAAACACCGTCGCGAAATCCGGGGCCGGGTGGAGAGCCCGGGGAAGTTCGGTCGTGGCAGCCATGATTGCGCCTACGGTAGGGTCCTCCCCACAAATGGCCAACTCATAACCGTGGAATTAGGCGGGATTCTGCCCTACCCAAGTCGGACTCCGAACGGGGAAAATCCCGAAATTCGAGGCATCCACCCGATGCCGGGGCACAAAAAAGCCGGGCTCGACCAAACGAGACCGGCCTTTGCGGGCGGGCTTTGCCCTTGGTCACTCCTTTTTCTTGGCCTCCGAAGCCACCGGGGCGAACGGATCGCTGCCGTCACGATAGCCAGGCAGCTCGTCGCGGCGCAGGCCCATGGAGCGGACCGCCCGCGGATCGAAGACCTCCTCGATCGCCGCACCCTCGGCGTTGACCGTCTTGGCCGTGATGAAGATGAGGAGATTGCGTGAGTCGACATTCTTGGTATCCGAGCGGAACAGACGACCAAGTCCGGGAATGTTGCCCAGAACCGGCACTTTGCTCTGACCGTTCTGTGACGTATTTTCAATCAAGCCGCCGATGCCCATCGTGAAGCCGTCCTTGAGCGAGATCTGGGTCTTGCTCTTGCGCGTCGCGATGATCGGGATCTCCGCCCCACCCGCGCCGCCGAACGTGGTCGTGCCGGCGCGACTGCTGACTTCGGGCTCGACCGTGAGCTTGATGAAACCGCGGGCATTCACCTGGGGCGTGACCTTGAGGATGATGCCGATCGGGCGATAGGTGAAGCCGCTGACCTCGAACGTGCCGCGCTCCTGATTGTAGGTGTAATTCGGAATCGGAAACTCTTCACCGATATTGATGTTCGCCTCGGTGTTGTTGAGGGTCACCACGGTCGGATTGGAGACCAGCTTCACGTTGTTTTGCGTCTGCAGCGCGCTGATCACGAGGTTGAAGTCCGAAGCGGAAAACACCGCACTCGCCGCCCGGTTCGTTCCGCCCGTGTTCGCGATGTTAAGGAGGTTGGTCAGGGCGTCCGTCGTGGAGGACGTGATGCCGTCGATGATCGAGCTACCGACCGAATTGGACGTCGACCCCGTGGTTCCGTTAATCTGCTCGGTGCCAACCAATCCATTCGTGGTCGTGGTGGCAACCGGGGTGGTTCCACCCGTCGCGGTGGTTACGCTAGGGGCCGACGAAGGAAGATTCACCGAACCGGACGGGAAATTCGTGGTCGAGGGAGTCGACTGAAACACCGTGCCGTAAAGGGTGGTGTTGCTCAGCTGGTTGGTATTGGTGGTCGACGTGGTGGTTCCGTTCGCCTGATTGGTCGAGGTCGTCGTCGTGTTGCTCGCATTGGTGCCGTTTGTCGTACCGTTGCTGCGATCCGTGCCATTCGTAATCTGCTGACCACGCGAACGGTCCCAGGTCTGATTGATCCCGCCGACGCCAAGCTGGTAATTCTGCAGCGAGGCCCAGTTGACGCCGATGTTCTTCACGTCGCGGTCGGTCACCTCGACGAACTTCGACTCGATCATGACCTGCTCGGTCGCCTTGTCCAATTCCTCGATGATGACGCGGATGCGACCCATGCGCGACGGTCGCTCGGAGATCACCAGCGCATTGCTGCGTGCATCAGTGATGACACGGCCGCCGGCGGCGGTGTCGACCAGCGGCTCGATCGAGGGCCGGATGTCCTGAGCCCGCGCGTAATTAAGAATGAAGACCTCGGTCGAGACCGGCTCCTGCGCCAGCGACTCCTGGCTCACGATCTTGATGATGTTGCCCTCCTCGGCGTAGGTGTAGCCGACCGGGGAAAGCACCACCTGGAAAATCTGGCGCCACGTGACGTCGCGAAGCTTGATCGACGTTTTCCCCTGCAGGGTGTCCGGAACAACGATGTTCAGCTCAAACAGATCCGCGACATTGCGCAGGATGTTGCGGATGTCCTCATCGGGAAAGTCGACCGAAAGCGTGTCCTGTTCACGGGTCGCGGTGCCGCTTGTGGCGGTCGTGTCCTGGATGACGACGGCGGGAGCGGCCGGGGCCGGCGAAGCCACCGGGGTCGTCTCGGCCTCGGCGGGGGCGGTCTGAGCGCGGCCCGCGGTGAGCAGGCTGGCGGCCAGCAGGGCGGACAGGAGCGGATGCGTTCTCATGGTTTGGTGCCCGGCTTGATCGGCCGGGTGATTTCGTCGTTGTTGAGTCGTACGGTAAAGCTGGTGCTCTGGATCGCAGTGACCACGAGCACGTGGGTCCCGCCTTCGTAGGTGACCGTCAGTTCCTCGCCCACCCGGACCTGCTTGCTGCCGAACAGAAGGATGGGTTCACCACGCCGGTTGATCGTGCCGGTTGGCTGAATGTTCGCGGCAATGACCTCAAGGGTGTCACGCGAAGTCCGGACGGCCGGGCGGGCGCCAGCCTGGGCCGGAGCGGCCACCCCGGCTTCGCCGTCATCCGGTTGATTAAAGCCTTCGGGCGCAAACGGGTTGTTCAGCGTGGCCGGAAGCGCCGGTGCCGCGCGCGGCTCGACGATGCGGGCCGCGATATCCACCGACGCAGCCCGCCGCTGAACGGGAAGGAGATCGGAACGCTGGGCCAACGCGCTGGAGCCCAGCGCGAGCGCACCGGCGACCAGGAGGGAAGCGGAAATACGGGTGCTCATGGCTGACCAAGAACCTCCAGGCTAAGAGTGAGCGTGACCGTGCCCGGCGCGACCGTGTCGGCCGCCGGCACCGGATTGAGCGTTGCACTGGTCACACGGCAGAAATGGCTGCCTGTCTCCAGCTTGCGCAGGAAATTGATCACATTGGAATACGGCCCCTGCACGGACAGCGCATACGGGACCCGCAGGTATTTCGGCGCCGGGCCCTTGACCGGGGCGGGCGCCAGCTGACGCACGTCGACCAGCTTGGTTTCGGTCTCCGCCTCGATCCGGTAAAAGTACTGGAGATTGGTGGTCAGCGCACCGATGCGAATGGCCCGCGAACTGATCTCACGGTTCGCCGCCACCAGCGCGTCGTGCTGCTCCTTGAGCAGGACGCTGTTCTTGAGGTTGTTCTTCAGCTTCTCCCCCTCGCTCGCCCGCTGCTCGAGGAGCGTTTCCGCGGCAGGGATCAGGTCCATGCGATAGTAACTCGCCCCGGCGAGCACGAACGCGGCCAGGCCACAGCCGATCCCGATCGGATGCTTCTTGAGCAGTGCAACGAGGTCCTGTCCGGTCAGACTCATGGCTTGGCCCCTTCCTCGGGTTTGAATTTAAGGACGAGCTCGATGAGCAGGCGACCCGTGCCCGGATCACGGTTCACATTGGTCGGCGTGACGTCAGAAAACAGCGCGCCGTACTTTGAATCCTTCCGGAGCTGATCGACAAACGCCGTGGCCTGACCGCTCGCACGATCCGGAGCACCCCGCACAACCGCGCGAAGCGTAATGCCCGTATCACGAATCTCGAACGCACTGATCGCAATGTTCGTGGGCAGGGTCTGCCCCAGATGAAGAAGGAAATCCGAAAGCGTCAGACGGGTGAGGGTAAACGCAGCCACTTCGGTGATGATCTTTTCCTCCGTCTGAAACTGACGGAAAAGCGCGACCGCCTCATTGCTCGGGCCACGATCAGCTTCGATCTGCGCATTCCAGCTCGCAATCTGGTTGTTCAGCGCGTTCAGCGTGTACTCACGGTAGGCAAAGAAAAGCAACGCCGCGATCGCAAGGAACACCGCCGCGCCGTTCACGAAAAAAGCCGTGCGCACGACCTTCGTGTCGGGCAGCCGTGCGTAGTTCCGAAAGTTCGGATGCCACGCCGGGACCAGCGGCAACGAGGACGTCTGCTCCTTACTTTTTTTCAGGGAGAACTGCATGATAGTGAGCCATCAAACCAAGCAAACCGAGCAAACGCGCATCCACGGTCAGCCCCGTCTCAGGCACCGTGATCCCCCGGACCTGCAGCCAGGGAGCAAACTCAAACCCGAGCTGCCCCACGCCCAACTGCGCCGCAATCGATCCTTCGAGCCAAGCCAGCTTCGACGGCAGCAACAGACAGCACACCTGCCCAATCGACTGGCCAGTTTGGACTTCGTAGAATCCAATCGAGGACTGCAGCTCCTTGAGCAGTTTCCGAATCAGCGCCGGCCCCATGCCGGTAAAATCGAAGGTATTGGAGAAAAACAGCTTACGCGCTGATTCTTCATCCTTCAGGTTAAGCTCCTTCTGCACCACCGGGATCATCGAATCCAGCCCCTGCGGAATCGGCCGCGACGTCTCAATCCCTTCCCCGGTCACGATAAACGAATGCGTCGAGTCCATCCCGATTTCCAGGACCAGCGTCGGTGTCTTGGACTTTGCCGCGGCCAGAAAGCTCACCAGCGCACCCAGTGCCCCCACGGTACCCAATTCCAATCTTTCCGGATAGATCCCATGCGCGAGCAAGCGGTCCTGAGTCTCGACAATGTCGTCATTGGACAGGCCGCAGAACAGCACCTCCTTCTGCGCCGCCCGATTCACATCAAAATCCGAACCGTCGGCCGAATTCAGCACCGCCAAGGAGTATTTCTCCGCCTCGATGCGGAACTGGGTGGAGGCGACCTCAGCGAGATAAGCCGGCTCCTTGACCCGCTTGAGTTCAAGCGCGGCACGACGAACCAGGCGTTTCAGCGGATAGACGCCTACCGTCGCATGCAGGTACCCACTCGGACTTTTTTTCGGTTGGATCTGGCGGATCGCATCTTCCAAGGCCGCGTCATTCCCCGCCGGCACTTCAATCACCTGCTCAATGGTCAGGGGCGCCACCGACGACGACGTCCGGGCGAGGGTCACCACATTGTCGCCGAAATCGACAAAGTACCCTTTGGTTTTTTGGGCAAAAAGCATGGGTCGGCGACGAAGTCCTCGAAAAAAGGCGGGCTGGCTGGGCGACGTGGTTAAAAGGGGAGCTAGCGGAAGGCCCGAAATACCAGCCGCTGACCTAGGGGAATCTCCTACTTAGCTCTGGGCAAGACAAGCAGAAAGCCTCCCTTACCTCCTCCCTTTCGGGCATTTACCATTCGTTAACGGTGGCCCTAACCGCCCGATTCCTTCGTGCGTGATCAAAACAAAAACCCGTCGCGTAGAACACGACGGGTTGGAAATCGCTTTGCAGCAAGCGACCGGCCGGGCCGGAGCTTACTTCTGCCAGGTGCGCTTCTTGTGACGATTCGACTTCAAGCGCTTGCGGCGCTTGTGCTTGTTCATCTTCAGACGGCGCTTCTTCTTGAGATTGCCCATGGTGTGAAAGGGAGGGTGGAAAAGATTAGAGCCGGACAACCTGCTGGTTTGGCTGGGGGCTGTAAAGCGCGAATTTAGCCGGGTTGCCCAACGTCAATCCAAGCCCCCGCCGCACTGCTGTAGACCAACCGCCGGACGCTCGCATCCGGAAAAAATCCGCGCAACGCACGCCCATAGGCGTCCAGCTGCGCCTCATAGGTCGCCACCAGCCGTTTGAGCAGGACGTCATCGCTCTCTCCGGACCGCCGGCGGTTCGTCTTCCAGTCCACCACCCAAACCTCCTTGGCCACCGGGTCGTGCAGGACCAGGTCAATCACGCCATCGATCCAACCGTCCTCCCGCCAGGGCGCGAGCACCGCCAGCTCCGCGCTGCGCACCCAGCGCGCATCACCCAGTTCCTTCCAGGGCCCGGACCGCAGCAAGCGCGTCCACTCCTCTTCCGCCCGTGCACGGAATCCCGCCACCGCCGCCGCCTCCAAGGCTCGCTCGCCATGGGCCGCAATCTCAGCAGGGCTCGCACCCCACGGCACGAACTCAAGCGTCTCGTGCCACCACAGTCCGTAGTCGATGGCGTCATCCGAAAGCACCAGTGGAAAGGCCTCGGGCTCCGCTTCGTGACGCGCAGTGCGCACGCCATCCACCGCTTGATGCTGCAATTGATGCGGCAGAATCCGACGTGCCACGACCCCTCGATCCTCAATCCGCACCGGCTCCGCGTTGGCCGTATCCCTTTCCGCCACCGCCGTCGCGGGACCCGGCGGAATCTCGACGGCCAGGGGGCCGTCCGGCAGAGCCGGCCAGTCCGCCAGCGGCGCATGCCAAAGTTCCGCAAACGAGGGTTTCTCCCGTTGCCGTCCGCCAAAACCCTCCAGCCACGGCACGATCAACCCGCGGCGTGGCCGCGTCAGCGTCACATACAACAACCGGGCGAGTTCCCGCACGCGCTCCCGGTCCCGGGACTCCCGCGTCTCGGCCGGAAGACTGGCTCCGTCAAAATATACCTGCGGCGGCCCGCCGGCTCCGGGTCCGGACACCAAACGCAAGCCGCGCTCCGCCGCCTTGCCGATCCCTCGCCATACCCCCAACACGATCACCACCGGCCATTCGAGGCCCTTGGCCGAGTGGGACGTGAGCAGGTTGATCGCATCATCGGATGGCTTGCCCGCGGCGCGTCCGTCTTCCAACCGCGCCAGCAGTTCGTCGCGCCAGGCGCGCGGACCTCCGCCCTCCAGGCCCAGCTCCGCCGCCTCCGCCCGCAGGCGGTCGAGGTCGGCGCGCAGCCCGCCCGAGGGATCGAGCACCTCCACCCGCGCCTCCAGTTGCGTCGCCGCGATCAGCGCATCTGCAAAGTCCGCCAGCGCCCGGCCCTCGTCGTTGACCTGCAGGATCAGCGGGCGCAGTGCGGCCAGCGCCGCCGCCAGCGGCTCGGCATGCAGGGTCGGATCCTCCCACGCCAGCCGGGCTTGCCGGCGCAACTCGGACGCAAGCAACCCATCACTGAGGCCGAACACCTCGCGCAGGACGCCGATCCACTCAAACGTATCCTCCGGATCATGACACACCGCAAGCAACCCGGCGAGCCAGGCATGCACCGGATGGTCACCATTGCGGCTCCGCCTCGTCTGCAGTGCCACCTTGAGCCCGGCACCCTCAAACGCCTTGCGGGCGGACAGCAGCCAGTCGTTGCGCGGCGCCAGCACCGCCACCTCGCCCCAGGCCCTGGCCCCCACACCGGCCGGCCCGTGCAGAACGAGTCGCTGCGCAATCTGCCGCGCCTCCTCCTCCATCCAGCCGGCCACTCCGTCCGGTGCATCTGAAGGCAGGGAGAGCGGCAGTCGCGCCAACGCCCCGCGGACATTCGCCGGCCCGGGAAGCAAGGGCACATAGGGCACCTGCAGAAACGGCGCCGGCGCACCTTCGCCCGGCGGAAGACCGTAATTGTGCTGCGGCTCGCGCCCGAACGTCGCAGGCAAGGTTTCGTTCAATCGCTCCACCACCGCCTCGGGCGTGCGAAATGTGACCTGAAACTCCAGTCGCTCTCCGCCATCACCGCGACGAAACGCCTCCACATGACGCGTGAAATTGCCGATGTCGGCCCGGCTGCCGTAGATCGCCTGCTGGCCATCGCCCACGAGACAGAAATGCCCGGGCCGTGGCCCCGGCGCCACGCCGCCACCCGCGCCCGGCCAGGTCCCGCGCTCCGCGCCCGGCGGACGCGCGATCTCCACCAGGACGGCGAATTGCTGCGGATCCGTGTCCTGCGCCTCGTCGAGGACAATGCGCCAACCCTCACGCCGGATCCGATCCAGCAACGCATCGTCGCGCAGCACGGCCAGCGCCGCATCAATTTGATCGGCGTACGTCTGGACCCCGCGTTCAAAACGCCAGGCCCGGTAACGCCCCGCGAGTTCCGCCGCCAGCACGGCGGCCGCATCGGCCAGCCAACGTTTGAGCGGCGCCATCCACTCCTGCGCGAGCGCGACCAGCGCCTTGCCCGTGCCCGCCGGTTCATAGAGAGGAAGGAATCCTGCCCCTTCGTCCCACGCCGTCTGCCACGCCTGCGCCCGCTGCTGGCTGCGCGCGATGTTCTCCGCGCCCGATCCCTTCCGCGCCAGCGCCAGGATCTGCTCCAGCGCCGCTCCCGCCGGACGGGCCGGCGGTCCCGGCCGGCGTTCGCGCAATGCACGTGCCGACGCCGTGTCGAGGCCGCGGGCCAAGGCGAACACCTCCTCCAGCGGCACGTGACGGAGAAACGCGTTCAGCGACGGCTCGGGGAGCGACACAAACTGCATCGCATCGCCTTCAAGGAATTCCTCCCACAGCGCGTCGTCGTTCTCCGCGACCAACTGTGGATTCAGATTGATACCCGCCGTCTGCCCGTAGGTCTGCGCAAGCTTCAGACAGAAGCTGTGGATTGTGCCGAAGAACGCCCGCTCGAGATGGTCGAGCGCGGCGAGACTGCCGCCGGGCTCGCGCGCGAGATGCTTGAGCAGGACCTGGCGCGCCCGCTGTCCAATCTGAGCGGCCGCCTTGCGCGTGTAGGTGACGACGGCCGTCTTGCGCAAAATCTCCGCCCCGTCGGGGGCCAGCGCGATCGACGCCAGGCGTTCGGAAATCGCCGTGGTCTTGCCCGAACCTGCGTTCGCGCTCACCGCAAAATTGCGGTCCCATTCCTTGCGGAAGCGCTCGCGCGCCGCGAAATCTGCCGGAAGGTCACTCATCGGAGCCCTCCGTTTCGCCCGCCTGCGCCTTGAACGTCAGCGCAAATTTCCGGCGCAGGATCGCCGCCGGCACCGGCGTGCAGGCCAGCGGCCACAACAGCCCCGGCGGTGCGTAATCGGATCGATCCGGCGTCAGCGCGCCATACACGCCCCGCTCCAAGGCCTCGCCCAACCAGGTGAGTTTTTCGAGCGCTGCCGGCAGCTCCGCCAGGTCAATCGCGGTCACCGCGCCGGGCTCGGGCTTGATCATCCAGACGCGGCCGCCGCGGATGCCCAGCGACTGCGCCGCCGCCAGATAAACGCCGAGCTGCAGCGAGGCCCCGCGTGCCGCCATGCGATCCGCCGTCAGTGCGTCGTCGCCCCCGGTCTTGAAATCGATGATGTCCACCTGCGCGCCTTCCCAAGCCGGACGATCCAGCCGCACGAGGTCGATGCGCCCCGTGACCGGAAAGCGGCGCGTCCCCACGTCGAGCGTCGCCTCGGCCGGCAACCAGACTTCCGCCGCCACATAACGCCCGCCCTCCATCGCGTAGAGGTTGCTCAGCAGCTCCCCGCAGATCCGTGTCAGCTCGGCATGAAACGAATCCCAGTAGCGATCAGCAGGCCACGCTCGCCGCAGCGCCCGGAGCCCGACCGCCAGCTTGGCGGTCGCCACGTCCTTCGCCGGCATCTCGCCAAACCGCCCCGGGCCGGCATCGGGCTGCACCGCCGCGGCCAGCAACTCATGTGCACGCAGGCCCAGTGCCTTGCGACGAGCCCGCACCAGCGGCTCCCAGCCGGTCCGGCGGACACCCAGCACCCCCTCAAACCAAATCTCCGCCGGATCGCGCACGCCGCGCTCAATCAGACGCGCGGAGAGTGAGGCCGGCGTGATCTTGGCCGGATCACCGGCGTGAAAATGTTCATCAAACGGCCGGCGGTCGTTGCGACGCCCCGCCCAGACCGCACTCCACGCGCCGATCTCCGGCGACGCTGGCGCACACGAACGCACTCCACGGGCCGCGCGCACAAACTCAGCCTGCGGATCCTTCCCGCCCGACGTGGCCCAGAGCACGCGCTCGAGCCAGCTGTTCGGCGCCAGCTCCAGCTCCGGATCCTCCTCCGCAAACAGGGCCGCGGAAAAAACAATCTCCTCGCGGGTGTCGCGTGCGAGTGTCCGATAGCCGGCCCGCTCCAGCGCCGCCCTCTCCTCGCCCGTCGGCAGACCAAGCGAAAAGCGTCCGCGCTCACCGAGCGCGGTGCGCTGCTCGTCCGTGAGCCAGCAGCTGGCTTCGCGGCGCTCCGGCCAGGTGCCGGCATTGCTCTCGGTCAGAATCAAATGCGACCACGCCGCACCCTCGAGCCGCCGCCGCGTGCCGAGCGTGACACGCGCAAACTCGCCTCGCCCGGCCGCATTGGCCACCGGCTGCCGATCGGGAAGAAACGACGCGAGCGCAGCCACGACCGCCGCCAGCGGGAGCGGCTCGACGCAGCGTTCCGCAAAATGATCGAGCGGACGCCAGCCTTCGGGCGGCGTCAGTTCCAGCACCGCACACATCGCGCGAAAGCGCGCCATCGCATCCGCCAGCGTGAGTTCGGAGGGCCAGGCCGGCAGCAGGCTCTGCGCAACCCGCGCCAGCTCGGGCGTGCGGTCTGCCCACGCATCCACATTCGCGATCACGGCATGCGACTGGCAATCGTCGAAGCTGCGCTCGCATGCGCGTCGCGCCTGTGCAACGGGCAGCGTCGTCGTGCCGATCGCCCGCAGGAGCGGCCATAAGGCCAGCAATTCCTCGATGCGGGCCCCGCGCTCATGAAACGCGAGCAGCGCACGCTGCGCCTGCACATCGACCGGCGGCGCGCCCGACGTGCCGAGTAGATCGTTGAACGCGATGCCCTTGACCGCGAGCGTTCGCGCGAGCTGGAGATGCGCCGCGTCGGCCCGCGGAAAGGCCACCGCGATGGCGTCGGCCCCGCGCGCCAGCAGCGTCGCGATTTCCTCCGCAACCAAGGTCATTTCCTCCGCCCGGGTTCGCCCGACCAGCACGCGCGCCTGCGCCGAGGAGCCTTGTTCGCCACCCCAAAGCGCACCCACGGCCTCACAGGAGTGCGCAGGCTCCGGTGCATCGAGCGGCAGCGGCTCGCAGCCCAGCAGGTCTTCCCACAGCGAGACCCACTTCTCTCCCGCCGCCGACTCGGGTTCGGGCAAGACGACCGTGACATCCGAACAGCGCCGCACATACGCGGCCATGTTGAAGAACTCGCCCCACAGTTCGGGGCCGGGCAGATGAACGAAGGCCCGTGCCCCGATCCGCGGTGCGTCGGGCGGGACCAAGGCCAGACCGGCCTGCTCCGCCGAGAGCGCGGCCAGACCGTACCCGCACGACTCGACCCACTCCGTCAGTTCTCCGAAAACCCCGCGCAACTCCGGCCCGGGAAAATCCTTCGCACGAAACCCCGCCTTCAGGAGATCGTCGAAGTCATCCAGCGCACGCTCGGGATCGCTCTGCAGGCTCTTCCAAAAACCCCACGCAGCATCCTCAGGCGACAGGCCAACCAATCGCCGCGCAATGGCCGCGCGCAGACCCAGCAGCAACAACTCCCGCCCCATCGCCGGTCGTTCGCCGCCCGCGCCGAGAGCGATCCATTTTTTGCGGGCGAGGCCGGGCGACAGAAACTCAACTCCTAGCAGGGGAATGTTTTCGGAGAGAAAACGCAGCTTGAGCGCATGCGCCTGACCACGCGTCGGGACGATCACGTGCGCCCGCTCCAACCGGCCGCGCCCCGCCTCAATCCAAGGGCGCAACGCGGCGCGCCACGCGGTGTCCGCATGCCGGGCGAGCCAGAGTTCGATGCGCGGGGAGGTGTCGGCCACAGGAGCATGGTTAAACACAGGCCGGGCCCTGCAGCTCAAACCCAAAGCAGGCTTTCACCCAAATCGACGGATATTGCGGTTGTGCCAGCTGCGTTTCAGGGCAAGCTGAAGCCAACCTCCCCCTCCTATGAATACCCCCATAGGCATGTTGCTGAGCCGTAAGGGCTCGTCGGTGCACTCCGTGGCGTCATCGGTCTCCGTGGCCGACGCGGTCCGCGTTATGAATCAACACAAGGTCGGTTCGATCCTGATCCTCGACCAAGGCCGGCTCGCCGGGATCTTCACTGAACGCGATGTCCTCACCCGGGTCGTGGCCGCCGGCCGCAATCCGTACGTCACCCCCGTACATGAAGTCATGACCGGAAATCTCATCACGATCGCGCCGGATGCGACCGTGGAGCAGGTCATGGAAATCTTCACCCAGCGCCGCTGCCGTCACCTGCCCGTGCTTTCCCCGGTCGGATCGCTCCTCGGGTTGATCTCGATCGGCGACATTTCGCGCTGGCTCGTCGATTCGCACCAGGCCGAAGCGCAGCAACTACGCCAGTACATCGCGGGCGGCGTACCCGCCTGACAATCGTTCTTCGTTCTCTTTCTCGTTCTCCGGATCGAGAACGAAGAACGATTAAGAGAACGAGGGCAGAACAACACCCGAGCCCGTCACCATTTGACGGCGCGCAGCGAACCTCCAAGCTGCCGCCGCATGTGGTTGTTTTCGCCGCGCGCCGGTATTTTCGCGTGCCTGCTCCTCCTGCCGCTCCTCCTCGGCGGCTGTCTGTTGGCGCGTACGGTCTATGCACCGGTGAAGCTGGCCGGCCAGACGGTGATCGTCGTCGGTGAGACCGCGGGCACCGCCGTCGCCACCACGGGCCGCATCGCCGGCGCCGCGCTCGGCGCCACCGGCTCCGTCACCTCCGGCGGCCTCAATGCCCTCGCTGCGCTCAGCACGGCGGGCATGGTCACCTTCGTTGACGCCGCGTCAGGGGCAATCGTGCGCGTACCCTGGCAGGAGGGGATGAACCTCTACGCCGGCACCGAGGCCGCCAAGGTCCGGACGGCGCGCAAAGCCATCGACCTCGTGCGCGCCGGCCGCTACCTTTATTCGAATCTTGAATACAGCGACGACGCCGCGCGCATCCCTATCCTCGCGGGAGACGTCGTGCGCATCGCGGCGCGCTGAATACTTTAAGTTCCGATGTAGCCGGGGCCGCCGATCCCGGTGATCGAACCCCACGCCGCACAGCCCCGGACCGGGGTCAACGCCCCGGCTACATCACGACCGCAACCCCGCTTTATCTCGTCACAAGCCGCAGACCATTCGCGCCGCGGCGCAGGACGAGACGCACACCAAACGTCGTAGAAAGCGCGCCGGACGTCAGGACGCGCTCACGAGGTCCGGCGGCCATCACCCGACCGGCGCGCATGAGCAGCACGTGACTGAAAGCCGGCGTGATCTCCTCAACGTGATGCGTGACGAGAATCAGCGTCGGCCCGTTCCGACGGCGCGCCAGCCGCTCCACCACGGTGAGAAACCGCACCCGCGCCACCGGATCGAGCCCGCCGCACGGTTCATCGAGGATCAGCAAACGCGGGCGCGCCACCAAGGCGCGGGCGATCAGGACCCGCTGCCGCTCGCCCTGCGAAAGATAGAGCCAGGGCCGGTCCGCCAAAGCCGCGAGACCGACCTCGCGGAGCGCACGCCGCGCCGTTGCGCGATCCGCCCGGGTTGTCTTCACCCAGAGATCAAGTTGGGCGTAACGCCCACTGATCACCGTGTCCAACGCGACCTCGGCTGGCGGGATCTGCGCCTGCAGCGCCGACGTGACGAGGCCAATTTGCAGGCGCAACTCCCGCCAGTCCGCGCGGCCATAGCGGCGGCCCAGCACGGCAAGCTCACCTGCGGTCGGGGACATATAACCGGTCAACACCTTGAGCAACGAGGTCTTCCCACAGCCGTTGGGGCCGAGCACGACCCAGTGCTCACGCGACCCGATCCGCCACGCCACATCCCGCAGCAGCTGATGGTCGCCCCGACGAACCGTCAGTCCGGAAAGCTCAAGCACAGGGATCTTTGCACGCGCGGGCATCCCTCCACGTTTCCGCGGCTGGAGAACCGGGTCAACTGCGACCTCGGTTCCCCGACGGAACCGGCCCCAGCCCGCGATGCAGCACCCGGCCATCAAGCAACCCATTGGGCTACCTGAACGCTTGGGTGGCACCGGAAATTAACCCGGTTTCGCTCGCGCGGGGCCCACCCGTTGCTAGGTTGAGCCCGCCATGTCCCTCCTTGGAAATCTCCGCCTCGCCACCCTGGTCCTGATCCTGCCGCTGGCGGCCGTCGCCCGGCCCTTCACGGCCGTCGTCTACAATGTCGAGAACCTGTTCGACGTCGACGGGGTGGCCACCTACGCCGAGTATCAGCCTGCCGGTTACACCCCGGCTCACCTGCGCGCCAAGCTGCAGGGCATCGCCGAGGTCGTCGCCCGTTACGACGAAGGACGCGGACCCGATCTGATCCTTTTCCAGGAGATCGAACTCGACCAGACCCCGGCCTCGGCCGTGTCGGACTACGCCGCCTTCCTGCAACGCCACGCCGGCACGACCTACGACAAGCTCCTGGCAACCTCCCCGCTTCCCGCCGAGCTGGCCGGCTTGCCTTCGGAAGCCTGGTTGCTCAAGGCCCTCCATGACCGCGGACTCCGCGGCTACACCGTGGTCGCCGGCAGCGACGCCGTCGCCAAGCACGAGGACGGCAATCCGCGCTCGATCAAGACGGTGCTCTTCACCCGCTTCCCGGTGAAGGCCGTCCGCAACCATCCCATTCTCAACGCCCGCAACATCCTCGAGGTCGAACTCGATATCGACGGCCACACGTTCTACGTCTTCAACAACCACTGGAAATCCGGTGCCAGCGATCCGGTGACGGAGGAGTTCCGCATCGCCAACGCACGCACGCTGCGCACCCGGCTGGATCAGATTCTCGCCCAGGATCCGAACGCGGACATCCTGCTCGGCGGCGACTTCAACTCGCAGCACGACCAGAAACTCCGCTACCGCGAGATGAAGCAGACCGCGCTCAACGACGTCCTGCGATCGCAGGGCAACGAACTCGCCATCCGCGGCCCGGACCGTGATCTCTACAATCTCTGGTACGAACTTCCCTCCGCCCAGCGGGGCAGCGACACCTACCGCGGCGAATGGGGCACGCTGATGCAGATGATCATTTCCCGCGGATTGTATGATCAGCGCGGCGTCCAGTATGTGGACAATTCGTTCACCGTCGGCCGCTTCGCCGGCCTCAACGCCGATGCGTCCGGTCATCCCGTGCGCTGGACAGTCGAGGGTGCGACGGGCCGCGGATTCTCGGATCACTTCCCGATCTCGGCCCGGTTCACCACGGTGACGGACAACCGCACCGACCGCTGGATCGCGCTCACGCGTCCGTCCGATCGCGATCCGACCGAGGCCGACGTGAACCGCCTGACCTTCACTGCCGACCTCAGCAGCGCCTTGACGCTCGCCGCCCTGCCTGTCGGCGCCAACCTGCGCGATGGCAGCTACACCGGAAAACTCTTCCGCGTCGAAGGTCCGGCCGCCGAGGGCCCGCTCCTCAAGGTGGAGTTCGCCGGTGCGGTCTACGATCTCTACAGCCCCGACCCCGCCATCCGTGATCTGATCGCCGCTCAGCGCAGCGCCAACCGGGCGTTCCGTCTCTATGGTGAACTCGGGATTTTCCGCGGCAACTGGCAGTTTGTGGTCAAAGACGCCTCCTGGCTGAAATAGGCTGCGCTGCGCATCCCCTCAGAATCCTCCCATGGCAGAGCCGCACCATGCCCGCATTCAGGTTCGCCTCCGCGAACTCGCGCAGTTGTTCAATTCGCTCGATCCATCGCCCTACATCGAGCGGGACCTCGACGAAAACGCTGAGGCGTTCATCGTCGGTTCAGCCCGCGAGCTCGGCCTGCACCAGCCCTACGAGATCATTGTTCACCTCAAGGTGGCACCCGATCCGGACCGCGCCGCCACCCTCGAATCCGCCGTACGCCACTTCTTCAAGGAACGGACTGCGTTCAAGCAGCGCGAACTCCGCCTGCTCCTGCGCCGCGGCCGGGCCAGCCTCGCGGTCGGCATCGTGTTCCTCACCGCCTGCCTCGGTTTGAGCGAACTGATCGGCCGCACTTGGGACACTGCCCTGTCCGCCATCCTCAGCGAAAGCCTGGTGATTGGCGGCTGGGTCGCGATGTGGCGCCCGCTTGAGATTTTCCTTTACGACTGGTGGCCGCTCCGCGACGAGCGCCGCGTCCTCGATGCCCTCGCCCACGCCAAGGTCCGGCTCGCGCCGATTCCGGCCGCCTGAGCGCGCGCGTTGACTCGCAGCGGCGAATTCCCGCACACTCCGATCGTGTCCGTCGCTCCCGTCACTTCCTTTCCCGGCTTCCTTGGCTGGCTCTCCGCCCACGCGGGGTTCCCGCGGCATCGCCTGCCCGGCAATGCCGAGCGCCTGCTTCTGCTCGCCGTGGCCGCCGCCGCGGACGAGGCCGAGGAGTCTCAGCGCCAGCGCTTCCTCGTGAAGTCCAAGGACCCCGCCAGCGTCTCCGCCCTCAAGGCCCACGCCATGCGTCGGTCCCAGGTGCACTTCAAGTGCGATAATAGCGCCAAGGTGTAGGCTCCGCTCCGGCCGGCAAATTCCTGTAACTTTGGGTCGGGTGCAGGGTTCTTGCTTCATCCACCCATGAAGCCTCTCTCCACCCTTCTCACCGCGAGCCTGCTCGCCATCCTGCCGCTTTCGCTGCAAGCGAAGATCGAACGCTCGGTCGAAAAGACCTTCGCGGTCCAACCGGGCGGCACCCTGAACGTCAACACTCAGGGCGGCGATGTCCGCGTGATCACCGGCTCGGACTCCGAGGTGCGCATCGTCGCGCGCCAGCGTTTCCCCCGCGCTGACTCCCAGGCCGAGGCGGACGAAATCATGAGCGATCTCACGTTCGAACTAAAGCAGGACGGCAACAACGTGTCGGTACTGACCAAGCAAGAACGCCGGATGGGCTTCAATTGGACCAATCGGGTTCAGATCGACTTCACCATCACCGTCCCCAACCGCTACTCGACCGACCTGCGCACCTCGGGCGGCGATATCGCCGTGGCCAGCCTCAACGGCAAGGTCAACGCCCACACCAGTGGTGGCGACATCGAGCTGGCGCGCATCGACGGCGAGATCGACGTCGGCACGTCGGGCGGCGATATCGAGCTCACGGAAGGCACGGCCAGCGCCCGGCTCCGCACCTCGGGCGGGGACATCCGCGTCGGTCGCATCGCCGGTCCGGCCGAAATCAGCACCTCCGGGGGCGACATTGAGATCAGCGCGGCCGGCTCGACCGTGAATGCCTCCACCTCCGGCGGCGATGTTCACGCGACCTTCGAAGGCGGCATCTCCGCCGACACCAGTCTCAGCAGTTCCGGCGGCGATATCATCGCCCGCCTGGCCAAGCCCACGGCGTTCCGACTCGACGCCAGCACGAGCGGCGGCGACGTCGAAGCCGCCGGCCTGACCATCACGATCGAACGCGGTGGCGTCGGCAAAAGCCGCCTCGTTGGCGCGGTCAATGGCGGCGGGCCCTTGCTCAAACTCCGCACGAGCGGCGGGGACATCGAAATCGTCGCTCGATAGGCCCGATCTGACCTAGTGCGTAGATCTACGCAACGCCCCGAAATACTACGCACTTAGAAGGTTTTGACCCTCTTTATATCCAGCCCGAATCTTTCCGTGTGGAGAGATTCGGGCTTATCATTTTTATGCTGCTGCTGCTCGTCGGAAGCGACGCGCAGGGACAGCCGCGCCCTGTCCAGGAGCGCCGCTTTTCGGTGGAAGAGGGAAGCACCCTCAAGCTCGATACCTTTGTGGGCGCCATCAAGGTAACGCCCACCACCGAAAGCAACGAGATCATCGTCCGGATCAGCATCGAGGCCACCGGCGGCAAACCCGGCGCCGCCGATCGCTGGATGGATGACGTCGCGATCAGCACCGATCAGCGCGACGGCACGGTCAGTGTCGTCGTCCGCCACCGGGGCGGTTCCGTTTCAGTCGATCTGGGCGAGAAACCGACCGGCATCGTGCGATTCGACCTCTCGGTTCCAGCCTCCACACATCTGGATCTGACGACCCGCAGCGGCAGCATCGAAGTCGGGCATGACCTCGAAGGCGAGGTCCGCGCCCGAGCCATTTTTGGCAGCATGTTCTTTGGCCGCATGCTCGGGAAGGTCGATGCCCAGGTGGACGATGGCGACCTCACGGTGTCGCGCGCGTCCGGCACGGTTTCCCTGAAGACCCTGCGCGGTGACATCGATGTCGGCACCCTCATCAGCCCCGCCACGCTCGAAACCGCCAGTGGCAACATCAGCATCTTCTCCGCCGAGCGCTCCATCAACGCCAAGGCCTCGGCCGGCAATATCAATGCCACGCTGAGCGCCGCGCTGGCCGAGGATTCAGTGCTCGCCACGTCGGGCGGCGATATCCGCGTCGCCGTGAGCCCCTCGTCCAACCTTTCGATCCGCGCCCGTTCCGTCTGGGGCAAGATCATCATGCGCCTTCCGATCCAAACCACCGCGGGTGGCACCGGTCAGCGCAAGCTCGAGGGCTCGATCAATCAGGGCGGCTCGCAGCTCAATCTGAACGCCAGCGGCGGCAACATCACCATGACCGCGGCGGATTCCGCCGACAGCTGATCCGCCACCGTGCGGCTTGCGCCGCGTGCGTCCGGAGCGTTGGCTGATGGCCATGTCCGACTCGTATTCCCGGCTGATCAGCCTGCTCAAGCGCGCCCACGTTCTCGGCACCGTCTCCGGCCTGCTCGGTTGGGACGAACAAGTCTTCCTGCCGCCCGACAGTGCGGACCTGCGCGCTGAGCAGCTCGCCCTGCTGGCGGAACTCGATCACGAGGCTTCCGCCCATCCTGAAATCGGCCGGCTCCTGAGTGAACTCGAGGCCCCCGCCGTCCTCGCCAAGCTCGACGCGTCCGCCCAGGTTGTCGTGCGCGAGGCCCGGCGCGACTACGATCGCGTGACCAAGCTCCCGCCGGCCTTCGTCGCGGAAAAGGCCCGCCTCTGCAGCGCGGCCTATCACGCTTGGGCCGACGCGCGCGCCCGGTCCGACTTCGCCGCCTACGCGCCGTTTCTCCAACAGCACCTCGATCTCGCCAAGCGCGAGGCCGCCTACCTCGGCTGGGGCGATCGCCCCTACGACTACGCCATCGACCAGCACGACCCGGGCATGGACGCCGCGCGCATCGGCGTGCTTTTTGCCGAATTGAAAGAGGGCTTGGTCCCGCTCGTCCGCCAGATCGCTGCTTCGCCTGTGCGCGCCAACCCGTCGCTGCTGCGCGGATTCCCCGTCGCGGACCAACTCGCTTTCCTACGCGAGGTAACGGCCAGCCTCGGTTTCAACTACCAGCGCGGACGGATCGACGTGTCGCTCCACCCGTTCTGCTCCGGACCGGGCGCCGACATCCGCATGACCACGCGCTTCGATCCCGACAGCCCGCTTGATTCGCTGTTTGGGTCGATCCACGAGACGGGCCATGGCCTGTATGAACAGGGCCTCCCGCTCGAGCATCAGGGCACGCCACTCGGCGAGAACGCTGGCATGGCCGTCCACGAGTCCCAGAGCCGTCTGTGGGAAAACCAGGTCGCGCGCGGCCGGCCGTTCTGGCGTCACTTCGAGCCCCGCTTCCGCGCGCTCTTCCCCACCCAACTGGCCGGCGTGTCGTCGGAGGATCTCTACCTCGCGATCAACGCCGTCGAGCCGACGCTCATCCGCGTCGAGTCGGACGAGATTCACTACAATCTCCACATCCTGCTCCGCTTCGACATCGAGCGCCGCCTGTTCTCCGGCGAGCTCGCCGTCGCCGATCTGCCTGCCGCCTGGAACGCCCTCTCCAAGGAACTGCTCGGACTCACGCCCGCGAATGATCGCGAGGGCGTGCTCCAGGACGTGCACTGGAGCGGCGGTGCCTTCGGCTACTTCCCCAGCTACTGTCTCGGCAACATGATCGCCGCCCAGCTCTGGACGACCGTGCGCAAGGAGCTGCCTACGCCCGAGGATGATTTTGCCCGCGGCGACTTCAGCCGCCTTCTCGGCTGGCTGCGCACCCACATTCATGCCCAAGGCCGCCGGTTCGATGCCCGCGCCCTCGTGCGCGAGGTCACCGGAACGGAACTGAGCCCGCAGCCGCTGCTCGCCTACCTGCGGGAGCGGTATCTGCCGCTTTACGGTTCCTAATCATTCTCGTTCCTCGTTCTCTTAATCGTTCTCGATCCGGGACCGAAAGGAGAACGAGCAAGAGTAAGAGAACGAGAACGATTCAATCATGACGCTGATCGACACCCACACCCACCTCGAAACCTTCGCCCGGGCGGGCACGCTGGACGTGACGCTCGCCCGCGCCCGCGAGGCCGGCGTCGAGGCAATGATCACGATCGGGACGTCGTCCGACGACTGGGCACTCTACCGCGAACTCGCGACCGTCCATCCGGGCTTCGTCCACTACACCGTCGGGCTGCACCCCTGCAGCGTGAACGAAACGTGGGCGGAGGAAATCGCACGCATGCCGGCCTTCTGGGACGACACGCGCGTGCAGCCGGTGGCCCTGGGTGAGATCGGACTCGATCGTTTCCACCTGCCCAAGGATGCCGCTGAGGCCGAGCGGGTCTTCAGCTGGCAAAAGGCCGCCTTTGCCGCCGGTCTGACGTTCGCACGCGAACGCGGGTGCCCCGTGGTCGTGCACTCGCGCGGTGCGTTCGCTGAGTGCGTCGCGATGATCGACGCCAGCGGCGTCGACTGGACGCGCGTCGTGTTCCACTGCTTCGTCGAAGGTCCGGCCGAGATGGAGGAACTCCTGCGCCGCGGTGGCTTTGGTTCGATCACGGGCATCGTGACCTACAAGAGCGCAGAGTCCGTCCGCCTCGCGATGCTCCGGCAGGGGCTGGATCGGTTGATGTTGGAGACCGACGCGCCCTACCTCACGCCCGTGCCGCATCGTGGCAAACCCAACGAACCGGCCTTCGTCCGTCACACGGCCGAGTTTGCCGCGACGACGATGCAGGTTGATTTCGAGACACTCGCAAAAGCAACGACGTCGACCGCGCGCGCGTTTTTTGGACTGCGCTAGCATCAGCGGACTGAAACACCACCCGCCCGCAAATCACGCGAATCGGCGCGAAGGCAAAAACCGACTTTAAAACCACGGAACACACGGAATACACGGAAACGGTCAGAAACTTTCGGATCGGAACCTTCCGTGTATTCCGTGTGTTCCGTGGTTATCCCGGATCGAATTAGCGCCGATCCGCGTGATTCGCGGGCAGCCTTGGCCGCTCAGGCCTCGTCGAACTTGCGCCCGAAGAGCTGCTCCAATTCGGAGAGCATCTGCGCGGCGTCCTCGCCGGTGGCGAGGAACTTGACCTTCGAGCCCTTGCCAGCGGCCAGCATCATGAGACCCATGATGCTCTTGCCGTTCACCTGCTCCTCCTCTTTTTCCACGAACACGTCCGCTTTGAACTTGTTCGTGATCCGGACGATCATGGCAGCCGGACGGGCATGGATACCCATCTTGTTCTGCACCACGAGCTCCTTGGAGAGCACTTGGCCGGAGGCGGCGGATTCAGTCTTGTCTGACATGGACCGTTGAGGGTTCCGGCGCAGCGACCGGCTTGCAACCCAAAAACCGGCCCTCATCCTGCCAGACCATGGCCAAGACCGCGATCATCGTCCCCTGCCGGCTCGAGTCTACCCGCTTCCCCCGCAAGCTGTTGCATCTCATCCGCGGCAAACCCCTACTGCTGTGGGTGGCGGAGCGCATCCGCGTCCAAACGCCCGACTTGCCGCTCTATTTTGCCGTGGATCACGAGCTCCTGGCCGCCCCTCTGCAGGCTGCCGGCTTCACCGCCATCATGACCGGGGTCGAGCACCAGAGCGGGACGGACCGCATCGCCGAGGCCAACCGCAAGATCCAGGCCGACCAGGTGATCAACGTCCAGGCGGACGAACCGCTGGTCTCCGACCGGCAGATCCGCTCGCTGGAAAAACTCGTCGCAGGCGACGCGCCCATGGCCACGCTCGCGACGCCGTTCACGACCGCCGACGACTTCTACAACCCCAATCAGGTCAAGGTGGTCATCGCCGACAACGGCCGCGCGCTCTACTTCTCGCGCTCACCGCTGCCCTACGCACGCGACCTCAAGGGCAAGGTCGACGACGCGTGGGTCCGGGCGCAGCCCTGCTACCGTCACCTCGGACTCTACGCCTACAAGGCCTCGCTGCTTGAACAATTCGCCCGCCTCCCGCTCGGCCGCTACGAGCGGATCGAGCGTCTGGAGCAGCTGCGCATCCTCGAGAACGGCCACGCCATCGCGATCGGAGTCACCGATGATCCGACCATCGGCGTCGACACGCCGGATGACGCGGAAAAATTCGAGGCCTACCTCGGGCGCTGAGCGGGTCTCAACGCCGCGGCACAAAAAAAACCGGCGCCCGCGGGCGCCGGTTTTAGAAGGTTAAATCTTACCCGCCTTGCGGGCCTCGACCATCTTGTAGAAGTCGACGAAGAGCGGATCGGCGTCATTCGGGCCCGGCGCGGCCTCGGGGTGATACTGGACCGAGAAGACCGGCAGACGCGTGTGGCGGAGGCCCTCGACCGTGTTGTCGTTGAGGTTGATCTCGGTGACCTTGGCGCCGCCCTTTTCCAGGCTCTTCGGGTCCGTGGCAAAACCGTGGTTCTGCGCGGTGATCGAAACGCGGCCGGTCTCGAGATTCTTGACGGGCTGGTTGCCGCCGCGATGGCCGAACTTGAGCTTGTAGGTCGAGCCGCCGACCGCGTGGGTCAGCATCTGGTGACCGAGGCAGATACCGAAGATCGGGTAATCGGGCAGCAGCGCCGACACCGTCTTGTGCACGTAGGCCAGCGCCGACGGATCACCGGGGCCGTTGGAGAGGAACACCGCGTCCGGCTTGTGCTCGCGCACCAGTTCGGCGGACGAACCCGCCGGGAAAACCTGCACCTCGAAGCCGTGGTTCACGAGCTTGCGATAGATCGAGTGCTTCGCGCCGTAGTCGAACGCGGCCACGCGGAATTTCTTCGCCGGGATGTGCGGCAGGCCAAAGGTCGTGCCAGGCGGGACGTACGGCGGATTGAACCGGCTCGCATCGTCGGCCTTCCAGAAGAACGGCTCCTTGGCCGTCACATCCTTCACATAGTCGCTGCCCGCCATGTCCTGCCACTCGCGCGCGCGGCGCACGGCCTCGGCGTCGGTGATCGGCAGGGTGCTGAGACAGCACTTCATCGCCCCATCGACACGGAGCTTTTTGGTCAGCGCACGCGTATCGATTTCACTGATGCCGGGGATGCCGTGCTTGCGGAGATAATCGCCAAGCGACATCTGCGAGCGCCAGTTGCTGACGATCGGGGAAAGTTCGCGGACCACGAAGCCGGAGCACTTCGGCACAGCGGCCTCGGTGTCTTCGGCATTCACGCCGTAGTTGCCGATCTGGACGGCGGTCATCGTCACGATCTGACCGAAGTAGGACGGATCCGTGAGGATCTCCTGATAGCCGGTCATCGACGTGTTGAACACGCATTCGCCGGCGACGGTGGCGTCGGCGCCAAAGGCAAGGCCGCGGAACACCGAGCCGTCTTCAAGAGCGAGCACTGCGGGCAGGGACGTGGACATCGAGGCCAGACGAAAGGGCCTCGTTCGCACGCTGCCAAGGGTTTTTATGCGGCGTTTGGCCGGTCCGGCACTTTCCGCCCGTCCACCCCGCTCACTGTGCCGGCCGGGAACGGCCGAAACTGACCGAGGCCAAATCAACGCCATCGTTTGACACCTATGATTAGGAGCCTAACGATATGGTCATTCCCATGCCATACACCGAAGACCGCGCCACCTGGTTTGAGGGCCAGGGGCTCTGGCAGCACATCCCGGCCGAGCAGTGGCAGGACTGGACCTGGCAGCTCAAGAACCGGATCACGACGCTCGACCAGCTCGACGCGATCATGACGCTGACGCCCGAAGAGCGCCGTGGCGTGGCCTTCGCCGGCCAGAAGCTCTCGCTGGCGATCACTCCCTATTATTTTAACCTGATCGACCGCCACGACCCGAACTGCCCGATCCGCAAGCAAGTCATCCCCCGCGCGGGCGAGACCCTACTTTCGGCCGAGGAGCAGCTCGATTCCCTGGGCGAGGACGAGCACTCGCCCGTGCCCGGACTCGTTCACCGCTACCCGGATCGCGTGCTTTTCCTGGTGACCGACCGTTGCGCTGCCTACTGTCGGTACTGCACGCGCAGCCGCCTCGTTTCCAACGCCCAGGACTATAATTTCCATCCCGAGTACGAACAGGGCCTGCGCTACATCGAGTCGCACCCGGAGATCCGTGATGTCCTGCTCTCGGGCGGCGATCCGCTCCTGCTCTCCGACAAGAAGCTCGAACACCTGCTCAGTCGCCTGCGGGCGATCAAGCACGTGGAGTTCATCCGCATCGGTTCGCGCATCCCGGTGTTCCTGCCGCAGCGCATCACGCCGGAGCTCTGCGAGATCTTCAAGAAGTACGGGCCGATCTGGATGAGCATCCACGTCAATCACCCCAAGGAAGCCACGGCCGAACTGCGCGCCGCGTGCGAACGCCTCAGCTTCGCCGGCGTGCCGCTCGGCAACCAGAGTGTGCTGCTCAAGGGCGTGAACGATGACGCCGAGGTGATGAAGGCCCTCGTCCACCGCCTGCTCCGCATGCGCGTGCGGCCCTACTACCTCTACCAGATGGACCTCATCACCGGCGGCAGCCACTTCAAGGTGGATGTCCGCAAGGGCATCGAGATCATCAAGTCCCTGCGCGGCCACACCACGGGCTACGCCGTCCCGCAGTACGTCATCGACGCCCCCGGCGGCGGCGGCAAGGTCCCGGTCAATCTCGACTACATCGAGTCGATCACCGACGAGGAAGTCGTCTTCCACAACTACGAGGGTCGCACATTCCGCTACCCTCAGACGTCGACGCCGGTGAAGGCCTTGGCCCCCGCGGAGCCCGCCTCCGTCGCGCCGAACAAGGCGTAAAGCCGTGGTCGGCTCACTGTTTCAGCGCATCGCCGGATTCGCCCGCCCGGCTATCGATTTCGTTAATAGCTGGTTTCCATTATCTTAAGAATCAGCGAAAAATTCCCCGACAATTCTGCGGGATTTTTGAGCATTTCGCCTCCGACACCGTCTATCTCTGTGTAGTCAGCATCACTTCAGCGAATTGATGCTAGTTCTTACGGTTTGCTTGGTGTTAGGTCATGAAGGCGCCTCTTACGAGGCGCCTTTCATGTTTTAGGAGGCGGAGGATAACTGCGGGTTCCCAAAGGTGGAACCGCTTGCCCTCAAGCGGTTGGATCGAATCACGCCGCGTAATTCCAATCACGCGCGTTGAGGGCAACACGCGCCACCTTCCTCAATGCCTCAATACGCCTTCACCATGCCGCCATCGACCAGCAGGGTCTGCCCGGTGACATAGCTGTTGGCCGGCGAGCAGAGGAACACCGCCGTGCGCGCAAACTCCTCCGGCTCGCCGTAACGGCCGAGCGGGATCGCCTTCGCCATGTCGGTCCGCACCTGCTCGATCGTCGTGCCTGATTTCTTGGCGCGCGCCGTGTCGAGTTGCGTGATACGGTCCGTCTGCACGCGGCCCGGCCCGAGCGCATTGACCACAATACCCTGCGGCCCGAGTTCGCCCGCGAGCGTCTTGGTCAAACCGATGACGCCCATGCGAAAGGTGTTGGAGAGGAGCAGCAGATCGAGCGGCGCCTTCACCGACGACGAAACAAAATTCAGAATCCACCCGCGACCCGCCTTACGCAGATGCGGCAGCGCCGCCCGCGTCGCCCGCACATAGCTGAGCAAGGTCAGCTCGAACGCAGCCTGCCAGGTCGCATCATCAAACGTGTCGAACGTGCCCGCCGGCGGCCCTCCGCAGTTGTTCACGAGAATATCCAGCCGGCCAAAACGCGCGGCCGCCGCGTCCACCGCGGCCGTGACATCGGTTGCCTTCGTCAGGTCGCCGATCACGACGTGGGCCTCACGCCCCGTCTCCGCCTTGATCTCCGCCTGCACCTGACGGCACTCCGCCTCGCGGCGGGCAAACAGGGTCACATGCGCGCCTTCGCGGGCGAAGGCGATCGCGGTGGCACGACCCAGCCCGCCACTGGAGGCAAGCACGAGCGCGGATTTGTCGGTGAGTCCAAGGTCCATGGTAAATGAAGGCGTTAGGAAACGGAGGCAGCTGGTTTGAGGTCCACCACAGGATTGCTGAGCGGGAAAAACCCGTCGACGCGGCATTCAATCACGTCGCCGTGCGCCAAGGGAGAAGCACCGGGCGTGCCGCTTGAAATGATGTCACCGGGCAGCATCGTCATGATCTGCGAGTGATACGACACGAGGAAGTCCGGCGGGAACGTCATGTTGGCCACCGTGTTCTCGGCAAAGACCTTGCCGTTGATCACCGTGCGCACGACAACCGCGTTCACCGCGGGGATTTCGTCGGTCGTCAGGAACAGCGGTCCGAAGCTGAAGAAGGTGTCGAAACTCTTGCTCTGGGTCAGATTCCGCGGATTGCGCCGCAGGATGTCCTCAGCAGTCATGTCGATGATCGTGCAGAACCCCGCGACCACGGAGCGCCAGTCGCTGCGCGCGACCTCGCGGCAGGTGCGGCCAAAGATGATGCCGAGTTCCGCCTCGCCGGTGGTCTTCTGCGACATCACCGGGATGCGAATCGCCTCGCCCGGACCGATGATGGTCGTGTCCGGTTTCATGAAGCTGGCCGGCTCCAGCGTCGGCGACGTCTCATTGAGATCCGCCGCGTGCGCCCGGTAGTTGAGCCCGATGCCCCAGATCTTGCGCGGCCGGCGATAAAGCGGCGCATAGCGGGCCACCGCGACGGGAACCACGGCCGCGGTCAACGCATCCGGCAGCACCCCACCCACCCCGACGTACCACATCCGCAGCGACTCCAGCGCGCCGGTCTCGAGCAGCCCGAGCAGATCATGCGGCCAGTCGCGCTGCGTCAGGCGGGCGATCGCCCGTACGGGCACAAAACCCGGAGTGAACAGCACGCAGGCTTCTTCGCCGGCGCCGAGGTGGAGGGTCGCGAGCTTCATGAGGTAGTGCTCGCCAGCACAACCGGCCGCGCGCCCCGCGACAAGACCAAGGTCGCATCGCCTCGTTCTCTTTCTCGTCATTCTTCTCGTTCTCAGGTTCGATTCAGGAACAGCTTCAGGTGCGAACCACCGGCAATTTCCCAGTACCCCGGGCAGCTCCACGGCATTCAAGCCCGAGAACGAGTAAGAGAACGAAGAACGAGAACGATTTTCAGAACCACCGCCGGCTCGCCGCCTTGCCACGGGACGCGTTTCCCGCTGAGCTAACGTCCGCCCCTTCCCTCTCCCATGCGCACCCCTCTGGCCGGCGTCATCCCTATTCTTGCGACTCCGTTCCACGACGACGAGTCCCTCGACCTCGAGTCCCTGCACGGGATGATCCGCTTTTATCGCGACCTCAAGGTCGACGGCGTCACAGTCCTCGGAGTCCTCGGCGAATCGAACCGACTGACCGACAGTGAACGCACCCAGCTCATCAAAACTGCGGTGCGCGCCGCCGACGGACTCCCTGTCGTCGTCGGCACCAGCCACACCGGCACTGCCGCCACGATCGCCCTCGGCCATGAAGCCGCCAACCTCGGCGCAGCCGCAGTGATGGTCGCACCCTCGAAGCAGCCCGTGCCCTCCGACGCCGCCGTGTTCGAGTACTACCGGCGCGTCGCCAGCCAGTCCACCGTCCCAGTCGTGCTGCAGGATCATCCCCTCTCCACCGAGGTCCACATGTCGGTCGACCTGATGCTGCGGATCACCCGCGAACTCCCCACCATCACGTGCATCAAGGCCGAGGCGGTGCCGAGCCCGCCGCGCATCTCCGCGCTCAAGGCCGGCCTCGCCGGCCGCGATGTCACCGTGCTGACCGGACTCGGTGCGCTCTACGGCTATTTCGATCTCGAGCGCGGCTCCGACGGTTTCAACACCGGGTTCGCCTTTCCGGAGGTGCTGATCGCCCTGGTGAAGGCGGCTCGCGAGGGCGACTTTGCCGCAGCCCGCCGGATCTACACCCGTTACCTGCCCCTGATCGTTTTCGAGCAGCAGCCCGGACTCGCGATCCGCAAGGAGATCCTGCGTATCCGTAAATTGATTACCAGCCACCGCGTGCGCCACCCCGGCGCGACCATCGACGCCGCCAACGCCTCCCAGCTCAAGAGCCTCCTCGACGCGACCTTCCCCGGGCAGGACCTCACCAAACCGGTGCTGGTGGAGGGGTAGCCGGCCTCGCTGAGGCCGGCCGCCCAGCAGGGCGGAACGGTGGAGCGACTTGTCCCCAAGGCGCTGGATCGAATCGCTTATCGCGGCCCAACCCAAGCCAACGCGTTGGGGACAACGCGTTCCACCTTGATCTCCCGGCTCAGCGAGCCCCGCTACATCATTCTGGTTCTCTTAATCGTTCTCGTTCTCCCGATTGGGCGATTTCCCATCTCGGATCGAGAACGAGAAAGAGAACGAAGAACGAGAACGAGTGAATCGGGCGTCGGAATCCAGGCATTGACAGACCGCGCCCAAGGCCGCTTTGGTCCGCGTTGCTCGTAGGGGTGTCCTCCGCGGAGGACTGAGATTGCGGTGCGCTCGGCCGCTCGACCCTTTGAACCTGAAACGGATCATACCGGCGAAGGAAACAAGCTCGATCCCGCATCCGCGGGGTCGTCTTCCGTCCCGGGAGTCCGATTTGGGTCGGGCATTTATCACAAATGCACATCCCGACACGAATCCTGCTCCTTAGCACCGCGTTCTCCGCCCTGACGGCGCTGCACGCCCAGACCAACCCCGGGGCCGCACCTGCGGCGCCCGTTGCCTCCACGGATCCCGCGATCACGTTGGAAGCCCTCAAGGTCACCGCCGACCTGTGGGCCTCTCCGCTCGATCGCATCCCGGCCAGCGTCACCGTGATCGACTCCGCCGCTCTCGCGGACGGAAGCATCCGCCACTTCGGCGACCTCGTTGATCGCATCCCGAATCTGACCTGGACCGGCGGCACCAACCGCCCGCGCTATTTCCAGATTCGCGGCATCGGCGAGAACTCGCAGTTCGAGGGCGAGACGCCCGACTCGGCCGTGCGCTTCCTCGTCGATGATCTCGACTTCACCGGCCTCGGCTCACTCGGCGGCACGTTCGATGTGAGCCAAGTCGAGGTTCTGCGCGGCCCGCAGGCCGGCGCCTTCGGTGCGAATGCGGCGGGCGGCCTCATTCGACTCGTTTCCAACGCCCCGACGCCGCACTGGACCGGCCTCGTCGAGGCCACGGTCGGCGAGGACGATCTGCGCGCCGGCGGCATCGCGATTGGCGGACCACTGATCGCTTCGCAACCGAACCAGCTGATGGCACGCCTCTCCGTCCATCAGAGCGAGAGCGACGGTTTCCGCCGCAACCTCACCCTCAACGCGGACACGAATGCCCGCGACGAGTTCACCGCTCGCCTGCGCCTGATCTGGAATCCCAACACCCAGTGGAACTGGGATGGCACGCTCCTCTACTCCGATCTCAACAACGGCTACGACGTCTTCGCCCTCGATAACAACGGGACCTCCACCTACAGCGACCAGCCCGGCCGCGATGAGCAGGAGTCAACGGCCGCCAGTCTGCGCGGCACGTACACCGGATCCCCGGTCGTTCGGTTCACGACGATCACCAGCGGCGCCGCGATCGACTCCATCTACAGCTATGACGACGATTGGACCGCCGCCTCTTACATGGGCTTCAGCGATCTCCGACGTGAACGCGCGGTCTTCAACCAGGAATTCCGCCTCGATTCCACGGCGAGCCAGGACGCCGCCGGCTGGATTGATCGCTGGACGGTCGGCGCCTACTACGCGCAGATCGACGAGGACAGCCTCTACACCAACGAAGACCCGTGGACGCTGCGCGGTCTCGCGACCGACTACCGCTCCCGCAACCTCGCGCTCTTTGGCCAGATCGGCCACGATCTCGGTGCTCGCAGCCGTCTCGTGCTCGGTCTGCGCCTGGAGCAAATTGACCTGAAGGGCACCGGCCTCAGCACGCGTCTCAACAAGGACAACGGCACCTCGCGCGTTCCCGTGACCGCCCGCCCGTCCTTCGACGACACGCTCACCGGCGGCAAGATCAGCTACGAGTTCGATCTCACGCCCCGCCACCTGCTCTTCGCCTCGATCACGCGCGGCTACAAGGGCGGCGGCATCAACGTCGACGCACGTATCGACCCGGCCTCCGACCCGCTCACCTATGCGACCGAAGACCTGTGGAACTACGAGATCGGCTTCCGCGGCAACTGGCTCGACCAGCGCCTCACCGGCGAGCTCACGGCGTTCCATCTCACGCGTCATGACGCCCAAGTCCGCGACTCCGCCGGCTTCGGCGGCAGCTACCGATTCTTCACCGACAACGCCAACCAGGCCACCGTCACCGGACTCGAATCGTCCGCGGCGCTGCGGCTCAGCGAGAACTGGACCGTGCGCGGCTCGCTCGCATTGCTCGATTCCGAACTCGACCCTTTCACCCTGTCGAATGGCAACACCGGCGGCGGCCGGCGCCTCGCGGCGACGCCGAAGCACGGCTACACCTTCGGCATCGGTTACCGTCCGGAGTCCGGTCTATTTGCCAACGTCGACCTGACCGGCCGCGCCCGCCAGTATGACTCGAACAACCAGAACGAAGAACGCAGCGCCTTCAACGTGCTCAACGCCTCGCTCGGCTACACTTGGCGTTCCTGGACCTTCACGCTCTGGGCGCGAAACCTGACCGATGAGGTCTACGAGAACCGCGTGTACTTCTTCGGCAACGAGGACCCCGACTACACCGAAACCCGCTACGAAACCCGCGCCGACCCACGCCAATTCGGCGTCACGGCCGCGTACCGCTTCTGAGGATCGATGTAGCTGGCCTCGCTGAGGCCGGTCAGGGAACAATCGGTCTGCGTCGTCGGACCGGGCTCAGCGAGCCCGGCTACACCAACCCAATCCGCTAGCGGCGGAAGAGTGAATCGAGCGCGCCCAGACTCTTGACGGGCGCGCTCTTTTTGTCGGCAGACGCGGCCGGCGCGATCACAATTGGTGTCTGCGCAGGCGCGGGCGTCGTAGGGCCCGCCGTGATCTTGGTGCCGGCGCGCAGGTCCGCGAGGATGCGCTCCAGCTTCACCGGCGACACCGGCTCGGCCGTGCCGAGTTCCTGCGCGAAGAGGCTCACGCGGAGTTCCTCCACCAGCCAGCGATAACCTGCGCCACCCGGACGCTCGCGAACTCCGGCGATGGCGGCGACAAACGGCGCCAGTTGCGCCGCCCGCTCGCGATCCTTCGTCGGATTCTGTTTCCAGCGATCAGCGCGCACCTTCATCGCCTTCAGATAGCGCGGCAGCTGCGGCAGCTGGCTGTAGGGCGTGGTCTGCACGAAGTCGGCCGGCAGCAGCGCCTTCAAGTCAGGCCCGAGCCCTCCGTAGGGCGTCGGATGAACCAGCAGATTCTGGCGAAGCGAAAGAATCTCGCGGAGCAAATCGCCGAAACGCGGCACGAGCCCGCGCAGGTCCGCCTTGGCCTTTTCCACCGCAGCCGCAAATCCCGCCGTCGTGAGCGCACCGACGCGCGTGGCGTCGCAGATCCAGCGGCGAATCGTGACGTACGCCTGATCCTGCAGACTCTCAACCGTCATCAGCGTCGAAGCCAGCGTTCCCAGCTCGCGCAACGCCTTGAGGTCCTTTTGCAGCCAGGCGAGTTCATAGCGCAGCTGCAGTTCGAGCAACCGGGCAAGGCCACGCGCCGTGGTCTCCGCCGCCTCGTCGGCCGTACGGAACAGGCGCAGCGCAATTCCCTCGCCCGCAGGTTGCAGGCCCGGGAACGCGAACACGGGAACGCCCGCCTGATCACACACGTGCACCCGCTCCGGCAGGTCGCCGAAGGTCCACGCCGTCTGATCCGCCTTTTCCCATTTCCTGCGCGCGGCGCCCCAGGCCGAGGGATCCTCGCGCGACACCGACGCGCTGGCCTCGCGGAACCGCGCCGCCAGCGCCGAGCGAATCTCCTCCAGCTCGCGCGAGGAACACAGCTCCTCGCCCTCGTCGTCGACCACGCGGATGCGCACGCGCAGGTGATCAGGCAGCGCCTTGCCCACCCAGATCTCCGGATCGATCCGCACCTTAAAGCGTTCCTCGATCTGCGCGGCGAGCGCCACGGTCAGCGTCTCGCGGCGATCCGTGAGCCGGTCGCGCTGCGCGACCTGCGCGGTCAGGCTCTTCGCCGTCTCGGCCAGCGGCAGGAACGCGCGGCGCAATTCCTTGGGCAGCGCCCGCAGGTAATGCTCCACCTTTGCCTCCAGATGACCGGGCACGGCCCAGTCGAGCGCCGCAGGCGTCAGCGTCTCGGCCGCCTGAACCTTGACCTCCAGCGTGACCCCGTCGTCAACCTGCCCGGGCTTGTAGGCATAGTTCAGCGGTAGCGCGTGATTTTCCACCGGCAGGGCCTCGGGAAACGCACTGGCATCGAACGGAATCTCCTCCGGATCGCGCAGATCCTCGGGCTCCATCATGAGGAAACGCGGCTCGGCTCCCTTGCGGGAGCGCACGAGGTCCACCAGCTCAGCCACGGCGGAAATCCCCGCCTCCGGCGCACCAGGATCGGCGCCCGGAGTCAGCCGGGCGGCATAGTAGCGATAGGACGCCTCATCGAGATTGTGATAGCCCGAGTCACGCGCGCGGGTGAGCAGATTCTCGATCTTCTCTCGCACAGAGCGGTTGTGCGCCAGAAAATCGAACGGCCACGTGATCGTGTCGTTGACGAGGCCTTCACGAATGAAGAGTTCGGTCGCGTGGACGGGATCAATCTTCCCGTAGCTGACCGAGCGCGACTCCAGCTCGAGCCCATACAGGCGCGTCCGCTGCCGCACCAGCACGCGCCCCCCATCGACATTCCAGAACGGCTCGGTGTGGGCCACCCGCACCAGATGCGACCCGAGATCCAAGGCCCACAGGGGGTCAAGCCGCGCGCAGGTTCGGGCGTAGAGCCGCGACGTCTCCATGATCTCCGCCGCCATCAACCAGCGCGGCCCGCGCTTTTTATCCCGGGCTGCGCCCTCCGCAGCCTTGGCGGAGCCGGGTTTCTTTTTCTCCTCCTTCGCGAACAGGACCGAACCCGGAAAGATCGTGACCCGGCGGTCATGCGTCGCCTTGTACCCACCGTTCTCGTCATCGCGCACGGCAATGTTGCCGAGCAGGCCGGCGAGAATGCTGCGATGCACCGCCCGGTAGGCCGGCGTGCCAAAGTCGAGCTTGAGCCCCTGGCCGCCCTCGGCGACCGGCTTCACGCCGTCGTACACCGACGTCGCCTTGAAGTCGTCCCGCGACTCGAGCGTGTCGAGGAGCTGCGCATGGATGTCACGCCACTCTCGCATCCGGATGTAACTCAGGAAGTGATCGCGGCAGAACCGCCGCTGGCGGGCCTGCGACAGGCGCTCGAACTCGTCGTGAAAATCCTCCCACAGATTGAGCAGCGTCAGGAAATCCGAATCCGGATGGACAAATCGCCGGTGCGCCGCGTCGGCTTGGGCCTGCTTCTCGATCGGCCGTTCCCGCGGATCCTGAATGCTCAGGCCCGCCGCGATCACGAGGACTTCGCGCAGACACTTCTCCGTTCGCGCCTGAAGGATCATGCGACCCACGGTCGGATCGACCGGCAGGCGCGCAAGCTCACGACCGAGCGGGGTCAGCTCGGCCGCGGCGCCTGCACCCGCTGCGACGATCGCGCCGAGTTCCTCGAGCAAAGCGTAGCCCGCGCGAATCGATTTCGCCGCCGGCATATTGATGAACGGGAAGCGCTCGATGTCGCCGAGGCCAAAGGCCTTCATGCGCAGGATGACGTCGGCCAGATTCGCCCGCTGGATCTCCGGCTGGGCGAAGCGTGGGCGTTCGTTGAAGTCCTTCTCCGAGTAGAGGCGGATGCAGACGCCCGCCGCGACACGGCCGGCGCGGCCCTTGCGCTGATCGGCGCTCGACTGGGCGACTGGCTCGATCGGCAGACGTCGCGTGCGGGCCTGCGGCGAGTAGCGGCTGACCCGCGCGAGGCCGGTGTCGACGACGAAGCGGATGCCTGGGATGGTCAGCGAGGTCTCGGCGATGTTGGTCGCAATGATGACCTTGCGGCGCTGGCTCGGCGCAAAGACCCGCTGCTGCTCGGCGTTGGAGAGCCGGCCAAAGAGCGGGACGATCTCCACGCCGCGCACATGTCCGGTGAGCAGATCAGCGGTTTCGCGGATGTCGCGCTCGCTCGGCATGAAAACGAGCACATCGCCCGAATCGCTTTCGCGCGCGATGCGCTCGACCGCCTCGGCGGCGCCATCGACGTAATGCAGCGCCTCCGAACGCCCCACCGGCTCGTCGCCATCGGCCGCGTCGGAACCGAGCGAATCGAGCGGCGCGTAGATCACCTCGACCGGATGCGTGCGCCCCGACACCTCAATGATCGGCGCGCCGTCGAACGCGGCCGAGAAGGCCGCGGTGTCGATCGTCGCCGAAGTGATGATGATCTTCAGCTCGGGCCGCTTGTAGCGCAGCGTGCGCAGGTGCCCGAGGAGGAAGTCGATGTTGAGCGAGCGCTCGTGCGCCTCGTCGATGATCAGGGTATCGTAGCCGCGCAGCAGCGGGTCACCCTGAACCTCCGCGAGCAGCATGCCGTCGGTCAGGAACTTGATCAGGGTCGCGGGCGTGGTCTGGTCGCTGAAGCGGATCTTGCAGCCGACCTCGCGGCCCCAAGTGACGTTGAGTTCCTCGGCCACCCGGCGCGAAACCGACAGGGCCGCGACCCGGCGCGGCTGGGTGCAGGCGATGCGGCCCTGGGTCCCGCAACCGGCGGCGAGACACATCTTGGGGATCTGCGTGGTTTTGCCGGAGCCGGTTTCACCGGCCAGAATCACGACCGGATTGGCCTGAATCGCCGCAATGATCTCGTCCGCGCGGCTGCTGATCGGCAGCTCGGGCGGAAACTCGAGACGGAACGGGAAGGATGGCCGGGCGGCGGACACCCGGGGGTTGTGCACTGAACCAGCCCGGTGAGTCCAGAGTGATCAGGTACGGCCCTTTCCGGCCGAATCCTGGAATCCGGACAAAAGAATGCCCGCGGACAACGCTACATCCCAAAAAGCCAATTACATCCCCTATGCATTTTGCTCTTCAATCTGTAACGCCCTCCGCGGGCAAAGTGTGAAAGTGAGGCCGATCTGATCAAACAACGATGCGTCGGCACGGGCACCAATGGCCTGGGGTGTCGCGTGGGGAACGCAAAAAGGAGGCTGAAACGCTCCGGCGGAGAGTCGAGATTTTGTTCGGCTCCGCCTGCAGGCATCACGGTTTGGCAACAGGGCTATAAGGAAACCATTTCCCGGAGATTGGCGCCCTCTCGGCACCCCCCGAAAATCCGTGTTGATTCGGACCCACCCGTCGTGCACACCCTAGCCTTCACGCGGACGCTTAGCTCAGTTGGTTAGAGCACGTGCTTCACACGCACGGGGTCACAGGTTCGAGTCCTGTAGCGTCCACCATCCTTCGCTGAAGCTTCGGATGGCACGGCCAGCCAGCGAACAGTGCCGGTAATCGATGGCTCTCAGGCGAAGGATGCCCTGCGAAGCCTTGGCGTAGCAGGGCCTGACTGCTCCGCAGGCTTGGCAAATCCGATCCCGGGGTCGGCGACCCCGGCTTGTCCTCGCTCAGGCAGCCTCTTTCACCACCGGCCATGTCGCCACGGCCAGCGTGCCGGTTTCCGGGGAACTGGTGATACTCACGGTACCGCCGTCGCGCTCGACCAGATGCTGGGTCAGTGTCAGGCCGAGCCCCAGGCCCTGCTGCTCGTACTTGTTGCGGTCAAACTGCCGGAAAGCGCCGATCTGCGAAATCTGCTCCGCGCTCATGCCGCGGCCGCGATCCGACACTTCGAGCCGGAGGTGCTCGTTGTCGCGACGGAGGCGGACCACCACGGGCGTCCCGCGCTCGGAAAACTTGCAGGCATTGTCGACCAGCTCCACGACCACGGCCGCGAGGTTGTTGCGCGAGCCGACCAGGGCAAAGCCCTCGCCCTCCACCCGGAGGTCGGCCTCGCGCTTGTTCTTCTGTGCAGCTGACATCGCCGCCTCGCCCACCACCACGCGCACCATCTCCGCGTCGAGCTCGGCTTCGGGATCGCGGCCGATGGGGCGGTTGTTGATCAGCTCGAGAATCGTCAGGTAGTTGCGCAGCGTGCGATTGAGGCGATCACCGCTCGCCCGGATGCCCTCGATCATCTCCCGCGCCACCTTGGGATCGAGTTCCTCCCCCTCCTCCAGCAACACCTCGGCGAGGCCAATGATGCCCGTCAGCGGGGTGAAGAGTTCGTGCGGAAGCTCCTTGGTCACGGTCGCGCTCAGGCGGGTGAGCGCACGATCATCCGCTTTGCGCAGGATGTCGGCCCGCTCGAAGCGCGCCGCCACGCAGGCGAGGAAATCAGCCGACGAGAAGGGTTTCTCCAGGTAGTCGTCCGCGCCCAGATTCATGCCCTCGCGCTGCGGAGTCAGCTGGCTGTCGCCCGTCATGAACACGAACTGCACAGTGCCCAGACGCTTGTCCCCGCGCAGGGCCGCCAGCACCGACCGACCGTCGCCGCGTGGCATCTGCACGTCGCAGACAATCACGGTGGGATCAAATTCGCGGGCCACCCGGACGCCTTCTTCGCCGGTGCTCGCATGCGCCACCCGGTAGCCTTCCGCCTCGAGCGTATCGGCCAGCATCATCCGCAGCTTCTCGTCGTCCTCGATCAGCAAGACGCGTTTGGGGGTGGCTTCCATGATGGGTGCAACGGGTGACGACGTCGCCATCACCACCCTAAAATTACACCGGATTGCACCTAAGGTGTCCAGCCTAGGCCTGAGGCAAATCCCCCAAGATCCTCGGCCCAACAACGGTTTACACAAATTTGACCGCCCGCGAATCACGCGAATCGGCACCAACGCGGAAGGAGCACCACAAAACACACGGAACACACGAAAACGATCCGGGTTTGGGTTTGGGTTTGGGTTTGGGTTTGGGTTTGGGTTCGGGCTGGGAGCGCGGGCGGCTGGCGCCCGCTCTAATGTTTTGTAGGGGCGTGGCTCGTCCACGCCCGGTTCGGAAGGCGCGCACGAGGCGCGCCCCTACCGTTCGACCCGCAATCAGGCGGGCCAGCGGCCCGTGCTCTCATCGGACCCGCTACACCTTGCGCGCCGTCGGCTTCGCCTTCCGCGGTGAGAACGTCGCGCAGAGCTCGCACGTGTGCCCGTCGCAGCCGCGGGCCGTGCAGTGCTCGCGGCCGTAGAAGATGATCCGCAGGTGGAGCTGATTCCAGTGCGCCTCCGGAAAGAGGCGTTTCAGGTCGCGCTCCGTCTGCTCGACGCTGCTGCCGCGGGAGAGCCGCCAGCGTTTCGCCAATCGGTGGATATGGGTGTCGACCGGAAAGGCCGGAACCCCGAACGCCTGCGCCATGACCACCGACGCAGTCTTGTGGCCGACGCCCGGCAGCTCCTCCAACTCGTCAAAGGTCCGTGGGACCTGCCCGCCATGCTGATCGAGCAGGATGCGCGAAAGCCCGTGAATCGCCTCCGCTTTGCGTGGCGCCAGCCCGCAAGGGCGGACGATGGCGTCGATGTCCTTGACGGACAGTTTGACCATGGCCGCAGGCGTGGCGGCGCGGGCAAAAAGCGCCGGAGTGACGAGGTTAACCCGCTTGTCCGTGCACTGGGCCGAGAGCAAAACGGCGATCAGCAACGTGTAGGCATCGCGATGGTCGAGCGGCACCGGCGTCTCCGGGTAGAGCTCGGCCAGGCGCCGGTCGACATGAGCGGCGCGGTCCGCTGCGGTACGGAAGGGCTGAGGGGAGGCGGCCATCGGAAAGGAAGGAAACAGAGCGCCTTGCCGGAGGGAAACAACCCCTTAATTGGCACCGAAAAGCCAAATCGCGGTTGCGCGCCCGGAGGCCAGCCCTAGCGTGCGGGCGTATGTCCTCGCTTCGCGAATTGCTCGCTCCGACCGACTCATTTGCCCGCCGCCATCTCGGGCCCGCTGCCGCCGAACAGGCCGCCATGCTCAAGCTGCTTGGCCAGCCGTCGCTCGACACGCTGATCGACCGGGCGGTGCCGGCGCACATCCGACGCGGAGCGATGGACCTTCCCGCGGCGATCGGCGAGACCGCTGCGCTGGCCGAGCTCCGCGCGATCGCGCAGCAGAACCAGATTTTCCGCAGCTTCATCGGCCTCGGCTATCATGACACGATCACGCCCGGCGTGATCCAGCGCACCATTCTCGAGAATCCCGGCTGGTACACGGCCTACACGCCCTACCAGGCCGAGATTTCGCAAGGCCGCCTCGAGGCGCTCCTGAACTTCCAGACGCTGGTCATGGAACTCACCGGGCTCGAGATCGCCAATGCCTCCATGCTCGACGAGGGCACCGCCGCCGCCGAGGCGATGATGATGTGCCACCGCCTCAAGGAAGGCGACGCCGCCGCCCACCGCCAATTCTTCGTCTCGGAGCGCTGCCATCCGCAGACCATCGACATCGTCCGCACCCGCGCCCAGCCGCTCGGCATCGAGGTCGTGGTCGGCGACCACCGCGCCTTCAAGCCGACCACGCAGTGCTTCGGCGTGCTCGTGCAGTACCCGGACACCACGGGCTCGATCAACGACTTCGAGGCCTTCTTCACCGCGGCCCATGCCACCGGTGCCTACACGATCGTCGCGACTGACCTGCTCGCGTTGACGCTCCTGCGCTCCCCGGGCGAGTTCGGCGCGGACGTCGCCGTCGGCTCGGCCCAGCGTTTCGGCGTACCGCTCGGTTTCGGCGGGCCGCACGCCGGATTCCTCGCAACCAAGGATGCCTTCAAGCGCCAGATGCCCGGCCGCCTCGTCGGCGTCTCCAAGGACGCGCAGGGCGACCCCGCCATGCGCCTCGCCCTTGGCACGCGCGAGCAGCACATCCGCCGCGACAAGGCCACGTCCAACATCTGCACCGCGCAGGTGCTGCTCGCCGTCATGGCCTCGATGTACGCCGTCTACCACGGCCCCGAGGGCCTGCGCCGCATCGCCCGCCGGGTGAAACACCTGACCGACGCTCTCGCCGCGGGCCTCAAGGCCGCGGGCGCCAAGGTCAATGTCGAGCCCGTCTTCGACACGCTGACGGTCGGCAACGTCGCCGCCGCGCGCGTCCACGCCGCCGCCCAGGCCAAGAAGATCAATCTCCGCGTCGTCGACGAGTACACGGTGGGCATCTCGCTCGACGAGACGACGAGCGTGGACGAGGTGCAGACGCTCCTCACCTGCTTCAGCGAATCCGCCGTGCTGGCGGAAACCAAGGCCACGGCCTACCCTGCACCGTTCGCGCGCACCTCGAAGTTCCTCACCGCGCCGGTCTTCAACCAGTACCACACCGAGCACGAAATGCTCCGCTACATCAAGCGGCTGGAGGCGAAGGATCTCTCGCTCTGCCACTCGATGATTTCGCTGGGCTCGTGCACGATGAAGCTCAATTCGACCAGCGAGATGTTCCCTGTCTCGTGGCCCGAGTTCGGCAAGCTGCACCCGTTCGCGCCGTCCGAGCAGACCCGCGGCTACGCCCGGATGTTCAAGGACCTCGAGACTTGGCTCGCCGAGATCACGGGGTTTGCCGCGATCTCCCTTCAGCCCAACGCCGGCTCGCAGGGCGAGTACGCCGGCCTGCTCGTCATTCGCGAACACCACCGCGCGCGCGGCGAAGGTCACCGCAACATCTGCCTCATCCCGACCAGCGCACACGGCACCAACCCAGCGTCCGCCGCGATGTGCGGCTTCAAGGTCGTCCCGGTCGCCTGTGACGCCAACGGCAACATCGACGTCGCCGATCTCAACGCGAAGGCCGCGGCCCACAGCAAGGACCTCGCCGCGCTCATGATCACCTATCCGTCGACCCACGGTGTGTTCGAGACCGCGATCAAGGACATCTGCGCGACGATCCATGCACACGGCGGCCAGGTTTACATGGATGGCGCCAACATGAACGCGCAGGTCGGCCTGACCTCGCCCGGCCACATCGGCGCGGACGTCTGCCACCTCAACCTGCACAAGACCTTCTGCATCCCGCACGGCGGTGGCGGCCCCGGCATGGGTCCGATCGGCGTTGCGGCGCACCTCGCGCCCTACCTGCCCGGACACGTGGTCGTGTCGCCTGTGCACGACAAGAGCCGCGCCCACCTCGGCGCCGTCTCCGCTGCGCCCTGGGGCAGTGCGTCGATCCTCGTCATTTCCTGGATGTACATCCGCATGATGGGGCCGGACGGCCTGACCGATGCGACCAAAGTCGCGATCCTTAACGCCAATTACGTGGCCAAGCGCCTCGATGCGTTTTTTCCCGTGCTGTACCGTGGCAACGACGGTCTGGTCGCCCACGAGTGCATCATCGACCTGCGTGGCTGGAAGAAGCACGGCCTCGAGGTGGAGGACGCCGCCAAGCGCCTGATGGACTATGGCTACCATGCGCCGACCATGTCGTTCCCCGTCCCGGGCACGCTCATGATCGAGCCGACCGAAAGCGAGACGCAGAGCGAGCTCGACCGCTTCTGCGACGCGATGATCTCAATCCACGGTGAAATGCAGGCGGTGGTGAACGGCGAGTCCGACAAGGCCTCGAACCCGCTCAAGCACGCCCCGCACACCGCCAAGGTCGTCTGCGGTGACACGTGGGACCGCCCCTACTCCCGCGAACTCGCGGCCTTCCCGAGTGCCTCCGTCCGCGCGAGCAAGTTCTGGCCGAGCGTGGGTCGCGTCGACAACGTCTACGGCGACCGCAACCTCGTGTGCTCCTGCGTCGGCATGGAAGCCTACGCGGAAGCGGCCACGGCCTGAGTCCCGAGGCGACCGGAAGGCCTTTCCGGAGTTTCTCCAGCCCCGCCACCTTGGCGGGGCTTTTGTTTGCTCGCGATGTAGCCAGGGGGCGCCGACCCCGGTCCGGGATCGTTGCGCGGAAAAACCGATCCCCGGGGTCAACGACCCCAGCCACATCGCTACAGGAACGACCCTTAGAGCCTAAACGCCAACCCCAGTTCGCGCGCAGCCCCGCCCAGGGCGCGATCCCGAGTCCAGAGTTCGAGCCCATCGATCCGCGATGCGCCCAGCAGCTGCACATCTGACCAGGAAAGCCCCTTGCCCATCAAGGAATGCGCTTCCAAGAGGTGCAGACCCTCAGCCAGATCAACCTCATCCGCCCGCGGCAGTTTTTGCAGATGCCGCAGCACATCGGCGCGGTGCTTGAGCTGGCCTGCGGCCAATTCGCCGATGACCACAGCATGCGTCCACACGCGCCCGGCTTGCAAACATGCCTGCAAATCCGGATCCGACCGATGCAAGTGGTCGATCCAAACGGAGGTATCCACGAGCACACTCACCGCCGTGGGTTCGCCTTCCGTCTTGGTGCGGCGGCAGCCTTGGGATCCTTGCCCCCAAGTGCCGCCAACCGGGCTGCAGCCTCACGCTGGATCAGTGCCCGCAGGCCCTCATGCAACAGGGCTGTTTTCTCCTTCAGTCCTGCGTACTCACCGGCCTCCTCCATCAGGGCATCATCCAGATTGAGCGTCGTTCTCATGCAGACATAAGTGCATGGTTGATCTGCATCGTCAATGCGGATGAGGCCCAGCCTACCGTCCAGTGCCAAGGCGTTTCACGCTGGCCGGCGGGTAAAATTCCGACCAGCTTGGTTACGCGTCAGGCCGTTCCGCGGTCCGGCGTTACCCTACCCCAGCATGGATCACGTTCACCCGCAGTCCGCGTCCCGCAGCGATGACGGCTACCTCGCCGCGCTTGCCTACCTGCAGATCGCCGCCGGCACCCTGAGCCTGACGATGTCGCTGATGTTCATTTTTCAGGCGATCTTCGTCCACACCCCGCTGCTCGATCCCGCGCTGGCCTTTTCCTCCACAGCCAACCTGATGGACCGCGCCATTGCGACCTACGTTTCGCTGCAGCTCACCATCGGTTGGGTTGCCGGCTCCCTGCAGCTCGCTGCGGGCTATTTCTGCCTGAAGGCCAGACGGTGCCAACTCGTGCATGTAGCTTCGCTCGTCAGCCTGGCCAACTTCCCCCACGGCACGATGTCCTCGATCCTGACCCTCACCGCCCTCCGCCGCCCCGAGGTCGCCGAAGCCTTCGAGGCCCACCGCTGATCGGCGGAGTGCCGGCCTACGGACAATAGACCCGGATCCGGCCCAATTGGACGACCCACAGCTTTCGGCAAGCGCATCGCGACGACGTGCTTCCGCTAACGTGGCGACGACTTGATTGAGATCCTCGCGCGTCGGCTTTCTTGGCAAACAAAGCACGGCAACACCGGCCTGCGCTGCAGGCGGATGTCCCGAAACAAAGCCACGTCCTCGCAAGCCGGCTAGTCCCTACCAGCCCCACTCGGACGGGCTTCGTGACGAACAATGAGGCCCCGCTTCATCTCCCGAGCCGTGCCCGGATCCGGGATTCCACGTCTTCCCACGAACTACCCGCCGTCGGATCCTGCTCGTAAGCGGCCAAGCGCGAATCAAGCAGGGCTTTTTCCGCGTCAGTCAAAGGCTCATCCGCATCGAGCCAACGATCACCATCAAGCCTGGCCAAGCGCAGACGGATTTCCTGGCGCTCTGCTGGCGATAGCTTCGGCAGCTCAGCGAGGACGTCATGGAAACTCATAGCCACAGGTTAGCATAGGGCGCTTCCCCCGCAAGCCCGGTAGCCCCTATAAACCTGTAGCTCCCCGAGTCCTCCGCCGCCGGCCCGCCACCGCCCGGCGATCTTTGCCACCCAAGGCGCACAACTGCGCCGCGGCTTCCCGGTGGACGAGCGTCCGCAAGCCCTCATGCAGGCGAGCCGCCGTCTTCTTCGCGCCGGCATAGCCAATGGCCTCAGCCAAGAGGGCCTTGTCGAGAGTGAGCGGGATTTTCATGGGATAAAGTCCACCCAAACTACTCGCGCGCCACCACCGTATCGTAGAGTCCGTAGTGCGTCAGTCCCTGATGACTTTCGATACCGGTGTACCGCAACGAAGCATCCTCGTAGCGGCGGAATGCAAACACGGCCTGGTTCATTTGCTCGGTGTTAAACACCTTCAGTCGCACCAGCAGATGGAAATCCTTCACCGTTAACCCGGTGACCGTCTCGAACAGGTCCGGTTCGATCTTGGTGATCACGTCCTGCAACGTGTTCTCCCGAAAATCGGTCAAGTACATGAATGCCGGGATGCGTGTGGCGAACTTGATGAGTTTTTCCTGCACCATCTTCCGCTTCGACTTGTACTCCTTCTCCTCGGCGGTGAGTTCCTTGCCCTCCTTTACTGAAAGGTCCTTCTCCTTCGCTTTGTTTTTAAGCGCCTTCACCTTGTCGCTCTTGTTGATGATGGTCTCGATGATGTTGTCGCCGAGCGAGCGCCAGCCCTCGATCCGTTCCACGGCTGCCATCGCCTCGGGATTGTCGAGAATACGACGCAGGGTGTCATTATCGACGTTCACCAGCAGCGCACTCTCCCACTTCCGCGCAAGCAGCGTGGCCGATGTTCCAGCCATGGCCATATCCAGGATGCCGCCAGCATCGATCTGGGTCATGTTCGCACCATCGTAGGCCAGCACGGGCAGGAAGGACACGAGATCTTTCACGGCGTTCTCCGGGTTCGCTTCGCCGGGCGAAAGTCCGATGCCGTACTCCGAAATCTGCCGCAGCGCCCGCGTGGGCGCAAAATCGAACACGAAGCATACCGGCTTGAGAACCTCCTCCTCGTTCGGATTGTTGCCGTTGGGATTCTTGATTGACCACGGCGACTGCACACGGAACGCCGCCTGGAAATAAGTCTCTGGCGATTTCAGGTTCCGGAGCATCAAAATGGATGACCACTGCGGCACCGTGACACCCGTGGTGAGCTTGCCACAGGAAAGCGTGATGGTCTTCGAGTCGAAGCCGCTGCCGATCACCTTCCGTACCGGCGGCAGTGCGTCCAACCCGATGCCGGCTGCGGCACCCGCCGCCACGATCACCTCGTAGCCGCGCCAGAAGACATTGTGCTTCTCGGCCAGCAGATTCGCCATCGCCTGGCAGGCCGCGACATTGGGCAGGAACCAAAATGAGTGCTGGAGATACGGCAACAGACGCACATCCGAATACGGAAACGGCGGCCGTGTGCCGGTCTTGAGGTGCTCGACGGTCTTCGGTGCGTAGCCACCGCGGATGATATCCAACCACTTCTGCACGTCGTCCGTGTGCTTGAACTGCGCCTTCACACCGGTACCCGAGGCCTCGAAGAAGGCGTTCAGATCAAATTCGTCGAACTCACCGGCGCTCGCCACTGCCACCAACTCCTCCGGCATCTGGTAGGTCAGCAGCCGCATCTGCGGCAATGCACCGTAGGGATTCCATTGTCCGGGGTGCTTCCGCGCGAAATCCTCCTTCGCCCGTTGCTCGTCCGTGTAGGTCCAATTGAAGATCTGTTCCTCAATAAACTCACCCGTTGACAAGGCCTTGAACGGCGTGCCGGACAGGTAGAGGTAGGCCTTCGTGGTGATGGGTAGGAAGTCGGCCTCGGGAGTCGAAAGTTCGCCGAGATCCTCGTTCACGCTTTCCAGGCCGGCGGTGTATTCGAG
>DASWVY010000060.1:0-133869 GCA_036401075.1 Opitutaceae bacterium | reverse complement strand
TCTTGGGTGCGGCCGGGGCGGCGGGCGCAGCAGCGGCTGCAGCTGTCGCGGGAGCGGGCGCAGCGGCCGGAGCCGGGGCGGCGCCGGCGCTGGCGCTGGCGGCGGTATCGATCGACGCGACGACCTGGCCGATCTTGACCTCGGTGCCGGGGGCGACCTTGAGGCTGATCTTGCCGGCGGCTTCGGCGGTGCCTTCAGACGTGATCTTGTCCGTCTCGAGCTCGAAGAGCGGCTGGTCCTTTTTGACGATGTCGCCGTCCTTGACGTGCCACTTGGCAAGCACGCCGGAGCTGATGGATTCGCCCATGGGCGGGATCTTGATGTCGATGGAAGCCATGATGAGGGTAGAAGTAGCGAGTAGCGGGTAGTGAGGAGCGAGTAGAGAAGCAGCGGAATGGCGGGTCTGAGTGGCTTGTGATGCCCGCTACTCGCTACTTTTAGAAAATCAGAGCTTGAAGGCGTCCTGGAGGAAGGCGGCGAGCTCGATCTTGTGGACGGCGAGCGAGCCGACCGCGGGTGAGGCGGAGGCGTCGCGACCAACGTAGAGGGCCTTGCGGCCGAAGATCTGTTCCAGCTCGGGCGCGATGTAGGTCCAGGCGCCGTTGTTCTGGGATTCCTCCTGGCACCAGATGAGCTTCGCCTTGGGGCCGTAGGCCTTGGCGATCTCGGCGAGGCGGTCGCGATGCAGCGGGTAGAGCTGCTCGATGCGCACGATCGCGGTGTCGGTGATCTTGTTCTTTTCGCGGTAGTCGGCGAGGTCGTAGTAGACCTTGCCCGAGCAGAGGATCACGCGGGCCGGCTGCTTCGGCGCGGACGCGTCGTCGATGATTTCCTGGAAGGAGCCCGTGGTGAACTCGGAGATCTTCGAGACGGCGGCCGGATGGCGGAGGAGCGACTTCGGCGACATGACGACGAGCGGCTTGCGGAAGTCGCGCTTCATCTGGCGGCGGAGGGCGTGGAAGTAGTTCGCCGGGGTCGTGATGTTCGCGACCTGGATGTTGTCCTCGGCGCAGAGCTGGAGGAAGCGCTCGAGGCGGGCGGAGGAGTGCTCGGGGCCCTGGCCCTCGTAGCCGTGGGGCAGGAGGAGGACGATGCCGCTCACGCGCTGCCACTTCGACTCGGAGCTGGCGATGAACTGGTCGATCACGACCTGCGCGCCGTTGGCGAAGTCGCCGAACTGGGCCTCCCAGATGCAGAGCATGCGGGGGTAGTCGAGCGAGTAGCCGTAGTCGAAGCCAAGCACGGCGGCCTCGGAGAGGAGGGAGTTGTAGACGCAGAAACGCTCCTGCTTCTCATCGAGGTTCAGCAGCGGCACGTACTTCTCGCGCGTGTCGAAATCATAGAGCACCGCGTGGCGGTGGCTGAAGGTGCCGCGCTCGCAGTCCTGGCCACTGAGACGCACCGGCGTGCCCTCGGTCAGGAGGGTGCCGAAGGCGAGGGCCTCGCCGAAGCCCCAGTCGACCGGGCCGCCGTTCTTGTGGGCCTCGGTGCGGGCGTCGAGGAAGCGCTTGATCTTCGGGTTGACCTTGAAGTTTGCGGGGACGCGCGTGAGGCCGCGCACGACCTGGTCGAGCAGCGCTGGCGAGGCGCCGGTCGGGATCGCCGCGTGACTGTAACTGGGCTGGAAGACGGCAGTGGAGCCCTTGAACTTGGCGGCCGGATCGGCGGCCTTCTTCTTGGCTTCCTTGGCCTTGGCCTTCTCGAAGGCGGCTTCCATCGCGGCGGTGTACTCGGCCTTGATGGCCTCGTCGTCCGCCTGCGTGAGCGTGCCTTCGGCGATCAGGCGTTCGGCGTAGATCGACGAGATGAGGGGCTGGGCGGCGATTTTCTTGTAAAGGGTCGGCTGGGTGAACGCGGGCTCGTCGCTCTCGTTGTGGCCGTGCTTGCGGTAGCAATACATGTCGACCACGACGTCGCGCTGGAACTTGAGACGGAACTCAAGCGCGAGCAGGGTGACGTGGCACACGGCCTCGGCGTCATTGCCGTTCACGTGGAAGATCGGCGCCTCGATCATCTTGGCCACGTCGGTGCAGTAGCGGGTTGAGCGCGCGTCGCTCGGCAGCGTGGTGAAACCAATCTGGTTGTTGATGACGAAATGCAGCGTGCCACCCGTGCGGTAGCCGGGAAGTTGTGAGAAATTCAGGGTCTCGGGAACGACGCCCTGACCGGCGAATGCGGCATCCCCATGGATGAGGAATGGGAGGACGCGCTTGCGCTCCACGTCGCCACGGATGCGCTGGCGGGCGCGGGCCTTGCCCTCGACGACCGGGTTGACGATCTCGAGGTGGGACGGGTTGGCCGTGAGGCGAACCTCAACGGTCTTGCCCGACGGGGTCTTGAGCTCGGCCTCATAGCCGAGATGGTACTTCACATCGCCGTCGCCACCGACGGTCTCGGGGATGTAGTTCTCGGAGAACTGTTCGAAGAGGACGTCGAAGGACTTGCGCAGGATGTTGGTCAGGACGCTGAGGCGGCCGCGGTGAGCCATGCCCATCACGATTTCGTCAACGCCGACCTCCGGGCTCGCGTGGATGACCGAGTCGAGCGCGGCGATCATGGTCTCGCCACCCTCGAGTGAGAAACGCTTCTGGCCGACGTAGCGCGTGTGAAGGAATTTCTCGAAGAGCTCAGCCTTGTGAATGCGGCGCAGGATGCGGGTTTTCTGCTCCTTGGTGAACGCACGAATATTCCGGCTTGGCTCCATCTTGTCCTGCAGCCAACGGCGGACCTCGGTATCCTGAATGTGGACGTACTCGACGCCAATGCGACCGCAGTAGGTGGCCTGCAGGTTCGCGATGATGTCGCGCAGCTTCATCTGGCCGCCGTTGAGAAAATGGCCGACATCGAACGCCGTATCGAGATCCGCCTCGGAGAGACCGAACTCACTCAGCGCGAGACGCGGGGAAGCCGGTGGCGGCTCGCTCAGCGGATCGAGATGGGCCTGCGTGTGGCCCAGGGCGCGGTAGTGATAGATCAGGCTGTGGACCTGCGACTGCTTGAGGCTGTCGATGATTGACGCTCCTCCTGCGGAGGGCGCCGCCGCGAGACCGCTGCCAGTGTTTCCCAAGGTGAAGCCCTGGAAAAAGGCGCGCCACGTCGGGTCGACGGAGTCGGGATTATCGAGCCACGCGTTGTAGGCCGCCTCGATGACTTCCGAGTTGGGGCGCGTGGAGAGGGTAAGGGAGCTCATGGGTAGAAAAGAAAAGCAAACCAGCGGGACCGGGACGCGGAACGCGGGCTTGCTCTATATTAAGGCCGATAATAATGAAAAAGTGTCCTGTATGAATACCTCACCCGAGGGTAGACTCAAGCGCGTTCCCGGTTAGGCCGGCGGGCTAGAACTCGGTTTGAGATTTTTTAAACATCTGGTGACAAATAATTAATAACGCTGAACTTTCACGATGGAGACCGAGATCAAACAATCACTTATCAGCCTGTTGGATGGGATTAAGCGCTCTGATGGACAGGTGATCGCTTCCGAGATGGCGCGGCTGGATGATTTTGCGGCGCGTGGGCGGACGGCATTACATCCGCAACTCGTTCATTTCCTTGAACGTCGCAGCTATGCGAAGGCCCTGGTTTTTCTTGAGGGCGACACGCCTGCGGCGGGGCTTTGTGGTGGCCGGGCCGGTCGGCCCGCCTGATCCGATGAGCACGGGCAATAAGGTCTCAACCGATGGCGGGGGTGGGCTTGGTCACAACCCATTTGCGTCTTTAGGCGGGCTCAACCTCCCGCCCGGGCCAGCGGTCAACGCCACATCCGGCGGCTCAGCGGCGGCGTCCACCAAGGGCGAACCCGCTCCGGCCAAGAACCGCGGACGGGTGGATGTGCTGCGTTCGACTGCGGGGCGCGGCGGGAAGACGGTGACGCTGGTGACCGGCTTCACCGGCATCGGCCTCCCGGAAAAGGAGCGCCTCGCCAAGCAAATGCGCGCCGCCTGCGGCTGCGGCGGCACGGTCAAGGACGGGCAGATCGAGATCCAGGGCGACCAGCGCGAGACGGTTGCGCGGATCCTGCGCGAGGCGGGATTCCGGCCGGTGTTCGCGGGCGGTTAGTCCGCCGGGTTTTCGGCGTTGAACACCGTCTCGTCGAGCTGACCCTCGCTCTTCGCGACGATGCAGCTGACGACGAGATCCCCCGTGACGTTCACCGCGGTGCGAACCATGTCGAGCAGGCGGTCGACGCCGATGATGAGCGCGATGCCCTCGACGGGCAGGCCGACCTGATTCAGGACCATCGACAGCATGACGAGGCCCACGCCCGGCACACCCGCCGTGCCGATGGAGGCGAGCGTCGCCGTCAGTACGACCATGCCGTAGTCTGACAGCGTCATGCCAATGCCATAGGCGCCGGCAATAAAGACGGTCGCGACCCCTTGCATGATGGCCGTGCCGTCCATGTTGACGGTGGCACCCAGTGGAAGCGTGAAGGAGGCGATCGGGTTGCCGATCCCCATCCGCTTCTCAGCGGTTTCCAGCGCGACGGGCAGCGTGGCGCTGCTGCTGGCGGTGGAGAAGGCGAAGATGGGTACAGCCCGGGCGTTGCGGAAAAACTGGATTGGGCTGAGCTTGGTCAACATCCGGAGCAGCAGCGGGTAAACGCCGAGTCCGTGGAGCAGCAGGACCGCGAGCACGAGAACGAAGTACTTGGCGAGCGGGCCAATGGCGCCAAAGCCCTCCGCGGCAAACGTCCGCGCGAGCAAGGCAAACACGCCGTAAGGCGCGACGACCATCACGATCGTGACCAGTTTCATCATCACCGTGTTGGCATCCTCAAACAGGGCGAGGATGCGCTTGCCGGCGTCGCCTGCCATGACGAGAGCCAAGCCGAGCAGCACAGCGAAGACGATCACCTGCAACATGTTACCTTCGGCCATGGCCCGGACGGGATTGGAGGGGAAGATGTTGATCAGGATCTCGGTCAGCGGCGGAGCCTCGCCAGCCACAAAGGTGGTGTCAGTGCTCAACTCAAAGCCCTGGCCTGGTTGGACAAAGACGGCCACGGCGAGCGCAATCGAGACGGCGGCGGCGGTGGTGAAAAGGTAGAGCGCGACCGTCTTCAACCCGATCCGGCCAACCTTGCGCACGTCGTCGAGCGCGGCGCTTCCGCAGACGAGCGAGATGAACACGAGGGGTACGACGAGCAGTTGCAGGGAGGCCAGGAAGACCCGGCCGATGACCTGCAGGAGTCCGTCGGTGACGCCGGCTTTGATCCAGCCGTCGTTGCCTACCAGGTTGATGAGGCCTCCGACGAGCAGACCGGCCGCCATGCCGATCATGATGTGAAGGGTGAGGGTGTTTCGTTTCTTGGGCATAATCGTGCCGCGTCCAGACACGTACCCACGCGCGTGGCGGCGATTGATTCAACCGCCGCGGATTGCGACCGTCAACCCTGCAGGCCTGTGTATCCAAAAAAAACTACAAGGCCTGGCCGTGCCTACCACGCGATGCCGTAGGCCTCGCGCCGCGGGTCCGACCCGACCGACCGGGCGCCCGTGCCCGGCTGGACCAGGATCATCTGTGCGCCGCCAAACTCGGCGCTCGGCGGCTGCTCGTTCACCGTCTGGCCGCGCGCGGTCAGGCTGGCCTTGATGACTTCCGGGAGACCTGGCTCGACGCCGAGCTTGCCTGCGCCGAAGACGCGCCACCGGGGGGCTTCGACCGCCTGCTGGGGCGTGAGGTGGAAGCGGAGGACGTTGTTGAGGACCTGGATCAGGGTCTGGGGCTGGCCGTCGCCACCGGGGGAGCCGAAGACCGCGAAGAGCGAGCCATCCGCATTGAGGGCCATCGCCGGGCACAGTGTGTGGAAGGGACGCTTGCCGGGCGCGACGATGTTGGGGTGCGCCGGATCGAGCGAGTAGGACGAGCCGCGGTTGTGGAGCACGATCCCGGTGCCGGGTACCATGCGTCCGCTCCCGAAGGAGGCGAAGAGGGACTGGATCATGGACACCGCGTTGCCGTCCTTGTCGACCACCGCGAGGTAGATGGTGTCGCCCGTGCCGTTGCGCGTGCCGTCGCCGGCGGTGGCGGAGGCGATGCGGTCGGCGTGGATGCGCGCCGCGAGTTCGCGCGCGTAGGCCTTCGACAGCAGGCGCTCGAGCGGGATGCTCGCGAACGCCGGGTCGGCGATGTGGGCATCGCGGTCGGCGTAGGCGAGCTTGGCGCCCTCGACGAGCGTGTGCACGTAGTCGGCGGATTCGCGCCCCATCGCGGTGAGATCGGCATTCTCCGCGAGGTTGAGCATCTGGAGAAACGCCGCGCCCTGGGTGTTGGGTGGAAACGCGAGCACGCGCTTGCCGAGGTAGGTTGTCTCGATCGGGTCGGTCCACGTCGAGGTGTGGCCGGCGAGGTCGGCGGTTGTGACGAGCCCACCCTCCTTTTCCATGAACGCCGCGATGGCTTGGCCGGGACCGCCGGTGTAGTAGCCCTTGGCACCGCCCGTCGCGATGGCGCGCAGGGTTTGCGCGAGATCGCGCTGGACGAGGAGGGTTCCCGGCTTGGGCGCCTCGCCGTTGACGAGGAACGTCCGGGTCATCTCCGGGTCGGCCGCGACTTTTTTGACCGACTCCCCGATGTCGAGGGAGAGGCGGGTCGAAACAGGGAAGCCGCGTTCGGCATAACCGATGGCCGGCTGCAGGGCTTGGGCGAGGGTGGTGGTGCCGAAGCGCGCGAGCGCGTCCTCCCAGCCTTGGACCGCGCCGGGAACGGAGACGGACAGGATACCCGTGCTCGGAACGGCCTGCAGGCCCTTCTCGGCGAAGGAGGCCGGGGTGGCCTTGCGGCCGGAGCGGCCCGAGCCATTGAGCGCGTACACCTTTCCGGTTTTCGCCTCGCGGTAGAGAATGAAGTTGTCGCCGCCGACCCCATTCATGTGGGGACGGACGACCGCGAGGACGCCGGCCATCGCGATGGCCGCGTCCATGGCATTGCCGCCGCGACGCAGGACATCGGCCCCGGTGGCGCTGGCGAGGACGTGATCCGAGGTGACGGCCGCCTCAGGCCCCATCAGATCGGGGCGCTGGCTGGGCAGCTGGGCGGGGAGGGATCCGGTTGCGAACGACATGGCGGCAGCGAACAGGGCAACAAGACGGGAGACGCGGGTCTTCATGGGGATTCCGGTGTCGGGTTGAGCACGTCCGATGACTGCGTGGGTTTTGGACCGCCCGCCGCGCGGACGCGACGTAGTGATGATCACGCAACCGGCGGGAAGAGACCAGCGGAAACGGAGCCGCTTAGGCTGACAGACCGGCCGCAAGGGCCAGGGCGGCCTTCGCACGGTTCAGAATGTAGAGATGGTAACCGGGCGCGCCGTGCGCGAGCAGGTCGCGAATCTGGGTCAGGGCCCAGTCGATGCCGATGATCTCGACCACGTCGGCATTGTCGCCGGCGACCTCAAGGCGGCGCTTCAGCGTCGCGGGCAGCACGCTGCCGCTCAACGTGGCGATGCGCAGGATCTGCTTGGTCGACAGTACGGGCATGATGCCGGGCACGATCGGCACCTTGATCCCGTGCGCGCGGCACTTCTCGACGAAACGATGGTACACCGCGTTGTCGAAGAAGAGCTGCGTCGTGATGAAATCCGCGCCGGCGTCGATCTTGCGTTTGAGATTATCCAGATCGACCTCAAGCGAAGCCGCCTCCGGATGCTTCTCCGGGTAGCCGCCCACGCCGAGGCAGAAGTCCGGGTGGCGGACCTTGAGCAGCGTCACGAGTTCGTTCGCGTAACGCAGGCCGTCAGCTGCGACTTCGAACGTCGTTGCGCCCTTCGGCGGGTCGCCGCGCAGGGTCATGATGTTGCGGAAACCGCCGCTGTGAATCCGATCAGCGAGTGCGTTCAGCTCGTCGCGCGAATGGCCCACGCACGTGAGGTGGGGCATGACGGTGAAGCCAAACTCGTTCTTGAAGAGGGCGCTGACCTGCGCGGTGCGCTCGCGGGTGCTGCCACCGGCGCCGTACGTGACCGAGACGAAGTCCCACGGGATCGACTTGAGCGCGGTTGCCGTCTGGCGCAGCGCCTCCACGCCGGCATCGTCCTTGGGTGGAAAAAACTCCAGGGACCGCAACGGACGGTTTTCAGCAAAGAGGGCAGAGATTGGCCGGTCAGGCGTCATAACATATCAACGTATTTAAATTTGATGATATGATGTAAAGCGTTAATTCGAGCGGCCGGTCTGGGCTTTAGGCCGAGGCCGTGGCGCCGGCCGTTTCGCGATCCTTCTCGGTCTTCAGGCGCAGCTGGCCGCAGGCGGCGTCGATGTCATGGCCCTTTTCGCGCCGCAGGGTCACGGAGACGCGCGCATCGCGGAGGATGTCGGCAAAGCGCTCCTGGCGGGTGATGCTGGGGCGTTTCCAGGGCAGGCCCTCGACCGTGTTGTACGGGATGAGGTTCACGTGCGCGTGAAGATCGAGTGCGATGTCGCGGAGCTTCTCGGCCTGGATGAGCGAGTCGTTGATCTCCTCGATGAGGATGAACTCGAGCGTGACCATGCGGCCGTGCTTTTCCGAAAAGGCTTTCACGGCCGGCAGCAGCTTGGCGAGCGGGTAGGCCTTGTTGACCGGCATGATCTTCTCGCGGACCTCGTCGGTCGCGCCGTGCAGGGAGATCGCGAGGCGGATGCCGAGCGGCTCCTCGGCGAGCTGGAGAATCTTCGGGACGAGGCCGCTGGTCGAGAGCGTGATGCGGCGTGCGCCGAAGCCGAGGCCCCAGTCGGCGTTGACGATGGTGAGGGCGCGGATGATCGCGTCGTAGTTGGCGAGCGGCTCGCCCATGCCCATGACCACGATGTTGTCGAACGAGACGAGTTCCTGGCGGGCGCGCGGGGTGCGGGCGTCCTCGCGGTAGCAGACCTGCAGGAGCTGGGCGACGATCTCGCCGGCGTTGAGGTTACGCTTCAGGCCCTCGAGGCCGGAGGCGCAAAAGACGCAGCCCATCGCGCAGCCGACTTGCGTGGAGATGCAGATGGTCTTGCGCGAATGCTCGAGGCCCACGCCCTCCTGGGGCACGCGGATGATCACGGTCTCGATCAGGGAACGGTCGCCGAGGCCGAGGAGAAGCTTGTCCGTCACATCGGTCGACTGCTTGCCCAGCACCAGCGTGGCGGGCATGAGTTCGAACGTTTCGTCCAGCCAGGCGCGCAGGGGCTTGGAGAGATTGGTCATCTCGTCCCAGGAGCGGGCGCGCTTCTTGTAAACCCAGTCGAGGATCTGCTTGGCGCGAAACGCGGGTTCACCCCTCTCCGCCAGGCGGGCGGTGAGGGTTTCGAGGGTCTCCCCGGTGAGGGGAGCTTTGGCGGGCGTGAACTTCATGATTGGCGCGGGGAACAGATGGCCACAAAACAGCACAAAAGGACACCAAAAGAAAATCCGCGTGAATCTGCTGCACCGCCATTTGTTCTGGAGCGTCCTTTCGACCTGCGCGGCGGCGGTGGGCCTGTTTGCGTTTGTGCTGATCGTCGGCAACGCCCTCAAGGACCTGCTCGGCTACGCGATTGCGGGTCAGCTCGCGCCCGAGGCCTTCGTCAAGCTGGTGCTGCTCCTGATTCCCTACGTTGGCGCGTATGCGCTGCCGATGGGCGTGCTGACCGGCGTGCTGCTCGTCCTCGGGCGCATGTCGGCGCAGAATGAGATCACGGCGATGCGGGCGGCGGGGCTTGGCCTGAGTTACATCGCGCGTCCGATCATCATCCTCGGGGTCGCGGGCGCGGCCCTCGCGATGCTCATCAATTTCCAGTACATGCCGCGGGCGCGCACGGCCTACAAGGAGACGCTGGCGGATTCGATCCGGAAAAATCCCCTGAGCTTCATCGTGCCCAAGACCTTCATCCGCGATTTCCCCGGCGTGGTGCTCTATGTCGGCGAGAAGGACGGGGTGGAGCTGCGCGATTTCTGGCTCTGGCAGCTCGATGACCAGAAGCGCGTGCGGACCTTTGCGCGCGCGCAGTCCGGACGCTTCGACTACGACGAGCCGGCCAACACGCTCGTGTTGACGCTCAGCCGGGTGTCGGTCGAGACGCGCGATGCCCAGGATCCGGAAAACTTCATCAAGCCGCCGAGCACGGGTTCGTCCGAGGAGGTGCCGGTGCTGCTCAAGCTCGATGCCATCTTCGGCAAGCAGACCCTGCGAAAAAAACTCAGCTGGATGACCTTCGGCGAACTCATGGCCGACTGGCGCCGCCTGAGTGCGCCCGGCGACGCGCTTCAGCGCCTGCAGGTCTCGTTTGCGCTGCATGAAAAAGCCTCGAGCGCCGTCGCGGTGCTCGCCTTTGCGTTGCTGGCCGTGCCGCTGGGGATTCGCGTGTCGCGCAAGGAAACCTCGGCCAACCTCGGCGTCGCGCTCGGGTTGGTCATGGGGTACTATTTTCTGACCGTGATCGTCGGCTGGCTGGACCAATACCCGGCGATCCGGCCCGACCTGCTGCTGTGGACGCCGACGCTGCTCTTCCTCGGACTCGCGCTGTGGCTGTCGAATCGGGTGGGGAAGGCCTGATCCGAGGCCTGCGGGGCGGGCCTCGGAAAATCCTAAATCCCAAGCGGCTAAATCCTAAACGGAACAGCCCTGGAAGTCGCGTACCCGTGCTTTGGATCGCGGCTTGCGGCTGCCCGTTAGGATTTAGTGCTCTAGGATTTAGGATTTCCAGCGCGCCTCACCGCGCGCTGGCGCGGTTGAGGGCGCTGACGACGGCCTTGATCGAGGCGAGCTCGATGTTGGTGTCGACGCCGGCACCGAACACGGTCAGGCCGCGCGCGGTGCGGATCTGGATGTACGAGGCGGCGAGCGTGTCGGCGCCGGTGCCGATCGAGTGCTCGGAGTAGCTGAGCAGCTCGAACTTCGGCAGGTCGGTCTCGCCGAGCGCGCGCACAAAGGCGTCGATCGGTCCGTTGCCCTGCGCGGTGAGCGTGCGTGCCTGGCCGTCGATGACGACCGCGGCCTCGCACTTCACCTTGCTGTCGCGCTCGGTGGTCTTGAAATGCTGGAGAAGGACCGGGCTCTTGCGATCGAGGTACTCGGCGCGGAAGACCTCATGGATCTCCGTTGGGGTGAGTTCGGTGCCCTTGGTGTCGGCGAGGTCGTTGACGATGCGGCCGATCTCCTTATGCATGAGCTTGGGCAGCTGGTAGCCGAACTCGTTCTCGAGCACATACGCGACGCCGCCCTTGCCGGACTGCGAGTTGATCCGGATGATGGCCTTGTAGCTGCGACCGATGTCGGCCGGATCGACCGGGATGTAGAGAACGTCCCACGGCGCGCCCGGCTTCTGCTGCGCCCACGACTTCTTGATCGCGTCCTGGTGCGAGCCGCTGAACGCGGTGAAGACGAGTTCGCCCGCGTACGGATGGCGCGGATGGACCTCCATGCGTGTGCAGCGCTCGTAGACCTCGCGGATGCCGTTGATGTCGCTGAAATCGAGCTGCGGGTCGATGCCGTGCGTGAGCAGGTTCAATGCGACCGTGACGAGGTCGAGGTTGCCTGTGCGCTCGCCGTTGCCGAAGAGCGTGCCCTCGACGCGGTCCGCGCCGGCGAGCAGCGCCAGCTCGGTCGCGGCGACGCCGGTGCCGCGGTCATTGTGCGTGTGGAGCGAGATGATCGTGTGGGCGCGGCGGGTGAGGTGCGTGCACATCCACTCGATCTGGTCGGCATGGACGTTGGGCGTCGCGTACTCGACCGTGGCGGGCAGGTTGAGGATGATCTTGTTGGCCGCGGTGGGCTGCCAGACATCGGTCACCGCCTCGCAGATCTCGAGGGCGAAATCCAATTCGGTGCTGGTGAAGCTCTCGGGCGAGTACTCGAGGCGCACGGTGGTGCCGGCCGCGACGAGCGGCTTCATCTTTTCCTTGAGGAACGCGACCCCATGCGTGGCCATGCGGACGATGTCGGCCCGGCTCGCGTGGTTGAACACGTACTCGCGCTGCTTGGGCGAGGTCGAGTTGTAGAGATGGAAGATGATCTGCTTGGCCCCGCTCAAGGCCTCGAGCGACCGCGTGATGAGATCCTCGCGGCACTGGCAGAGGATCTGGATCGAGACATCCGCCGGGATGCGGTTTTCCTCGATCAGACGGCGGCAGAAATCGAATTCGATCTGCGAGGCCGAGGGGAAGCCGACCTCGATCTCTTTGAAACCAATTTTCACCAAGAGATCGAAGTACTCGAGCTTCTCCTCCACGCTCATGGGCTGGGCGAGGGCCTGGTTGCCATCGCGGAGGTCGACACTGCACCAGAGGGGAGCCTCGGTCAGGGTGCGATTGGGCCACTGGCGGTTGGCCAATGGCACAGGCGGGAAGGGGCGGTACTTGGCTGCAATTGCAGAAGACATTGTAAATCAGGTTTTAAGGATGCTAGGACGTGACGGCAACCGCCGGCATGGGCGGTGAATCAACGGGCGGTCAGGCGGACGCACGATCAGCCGCTGCGCGGCTCCCCTGAGGGATCGTGCGCCTAGCTAAGTCGAAGGACCTGAACCTGATTGAGCATCCGGAGAAGGGTGATTTATCGGCTCGGGCGGGGTAAAGTCAAGGGGCGGATGGGCTGTAACCCGGCCGACCCCGCAACGTCTTGATCTTCGTGCATGACCGCCCTTCCATCTCTGCATGTCATCTGGTGACCCCGAAACGTTCGACTTGGCCGCGTGCCTCGAACGAGTTCGCGGGCGCAACCAAGTGGCTGCGCGGGAGTTGGTCGAACATCTGCACCCCATGGTCATACGCATTGTCCGGGCGCGTCTGCCCCGGCGGGTCGCGGAAGAGGATCTCTCCCAAGAGATCTTTCTCAAGATGTTCACCCGGCTCGACCAATACCATGGAGCCGTCCCGTTTTCCCACTGGGTTTCCCGCATCGCGGTCACCACATGTATCGATCATCTCCGCTCGCAGCAGCGCCGGCCCGAGTTTCGCTGGGCGGATCTCTCCGAGAGCGAGGCCGATGTGCTCGATGCCGTCCTCACCAACGACTCCGACCAGGCTCCCGATGACGCCCTGGCGGCGCACGAACTTGTCCACAAGCTGCTCGATCAACTCAAGCCGGACGACCGGCTCGTCATCCAGCTGCTCGATCTCGAGCAGAAAACCATCGCCGAGATCCATGAGATCACCGGCTGGAATTCCTCGCTCATCAAAGTCCGGGCCTTCCGGGCCAGACGGAAATTGCAAAAGCTTTTTGCAGACTTAAAACGTAAGGAACGCTCATGAAAACCGATCACAACGAATGGTTGCGTCTCGTCGCGGCAGCCCGCCGGGCTCCCGCTGATTCCCGTAGCACGGCGGCCCCGTATGGATTCTCCACCCGGGTGGCGGCGCTTGCGATGGCGGGTGCGGTCGAGCGTCCGCTCTCGGCCCTGTTCGAGCGTCTTTCCCTCCGCGCCATCGGCGTGGCCGGCCTCCTCGCGGCCGTCAGCGTCGCTGCCAATCTGCCGCCCGTGCTGCAGGCGCTGGAGGATGACGTGCTCGCGGTGCAGGACCCGGTGGTGGAAGTGCTGGCCTTCGATATTTCCTCATAATCATGAATAAACCCTGGAAAGTCGCCGTCGCCTTTGCGGTCGTCTTCCTCGCGGGAGGCGTGACGGGTGGCTTGGTGGCCGTGCGCATGGCCCCGACTTTCGTGCAGCGCAGGGTGTTCAGTGAACAGTTTGCCACGACGCAGATGCGGATCCTCACCGAGGCGCTGGCGTTGACGCCGCAGCAGGTGGAGAAGATTCGCCCGGTGGTCACGGCCACCGGCGAGGATCTCGTCCGCCTGCGTCGCGACACCTCCGCGACGTTTGATCGCATGCACGCCGGCATCATCCGGGAGCTCAATCCCGAGCAGCGGGCCAAGCACGAGGAATTCCTCGCCCGCATGCGCGAGCGCGACCGTCGCGATCGGGAGCGGGCGATGCAAAAGGCGAACGAGCATGCCAAGCCACCGGGCGAAGGTCCCAAGCCTGAGCCCGAGCCCAAACCCAAGCCCTGATCGCAGCCTGCCGCCATGGCCGGCGCCACGCTCCTCTACTTTGATTTTGCCGGGTATCTGGGCCGCGACGCGTTCAGCGGAAAGGTGGCGTCAGCCGACTGGTTTGGCGTCGCGCGCATGGAAGACTTTCGCATCGCGCTGGCGGCCGAGGGGCGCCTGACCGCACAACCGGTCGCCGGCGCCGCCATCTGGGGCATCCTGTGGATGTTGCCCGCCGAGTCGCTGCCCTGGCTCGACGATCATTTCGGAGTCGCCCAGGGCCACGCCCGGCGCACCACCGCCCGCGTGGTGAGCCCGGCCGGTCCGCGCACCGAGGCGATGGTTTATCTGCCGACGGGAACCGCCGCTGCGGGAAAGGTCGCTCCGGATCGCGCCGCCATTGTGGCCGCCGCCCGCGCCCTCCGGTTTCCGGCGGCCTACCTCGCGGAGCTGGCCGCGCTCGCCTGAATCTTTTCAAGCCATGACCGCCCGCGAATGACGCGAATCGACGCGAATGCGATCGGGAGATAACCACGGACTACACCGAGCACACGGAAAGAGGTCCAGAACCCTGAGCATCGGGTTTCTGTGTATTCCGTGTGTTCCGTGGTGAACCTGTACCGTCTGTCTCAGCTGTTTTTTGTCCCGCAAAGATTCTCGTTGAACTGCCCGTCTTCGAGCCCACGCTAGTCGATGGCCAGGTGCCATGCATGGGCAGACGCGTGAACTCCGCCAGGACCGGAAGGTAGCAACGGCAACGACGTTCTCCCAGTGCCGTGGAGTGCCTGGCCACTTTTATTTTTTTGATTTTCGAGCCCTGATTTTCGATTTTCGGCGCCTTGTCCACCGCTTACCAAGTCATCGCCCGCAAGTGGCGGCCCCAGACCTTCACCGATGTGGTGGGGCAGGATCATGTGGTCCGGACGCTCCGCAACGCGATCGAACGCCAGCGCATTGCCCACGCCTACCTGTTCGTGGGGCCGCGCGGCACGGGCAAGACCTCGACCGCGCGCATTTTCGCCAAGGCCCTCAATTGCACGAATGGCCCGAACGCGGACTTTGATCCGGCCGACCCGGCCTGCGTGTCGATCGCCGAGGGTTCTCACCTCGATGTGATCGAGATCGACGGTGCGTCCAACAACGGCGTCGAGCAGGTCCGCGACCTGCGTGACACCGTCCAGTACGCGCCGGCGCAGGGTAAGTTCAAGGTCTACATCATCGACGAGGTGCACATGCTCTCGACGGCGGCGTTCAACGCGCTGCTCAAGACCCTGGAGGAGCCACCGGCCCACGTGAAGTTCGTCTTCGCCACGACCGATCCACAGAAGGTGCTGCCGACGATCGTCTCGCGCTGCCAGCGCTTCGATCTCAAGCCGATCCCGTCCGCCTTGATCGCCCAGCGTCTGCGTCTCATTTCCGACAAGGAAAAGGTCAAGGTCACCGATGGCGCCCTCAGCTGCATCGCCCGCATGGCCGACGGCGGCATGCGCGACGCCCAGTCTATCCTCGACCAGATGATTTCGTTCTGCGGCAGCGACATCACCGAGCCGGATGTGCTCGATGTCTATGGTCTCGTCTCGGCCGAGCGCATCGCCGAACTCGCCGCCGCGCTCGCCGCGGGCGAGCACCGCCGGATGATCGAGATCGTCGACCAGTGCGACGAGGCCGGCCGCGATCTGGTGCGCCTGCTCACCGATCTGCAGGCGTTTGTGCGTGAGGCGCTGCTAGAGGCCATCGCCAAGGGCGGCAGCACGGACCGGCTGGGCTCGTCGCTGACGACCGAGCAGATCACACGCATGCTCGATGCCCTGCGTGAGGGTGAGTCGAGCGTGAAGCTCGGCCTCGCGGAGAAGATCAATTTTGAAGTGACCCTGCTCAAGGCCGTCGAGGCCAGCCGGGCGCGCTCGATCGACAGCCTGATCCGCGAATTGACCGCGCTCGCCGACGAGGCGCCTGTGGCGGTGGCGAGTGCAGACGACGGCTCAAAAAAAAAGCCCTGATTGATCGGTTGGAGTCGCGCCTGTCGGCCCGTCTGGCCGCGGTCGCACCGAGTGTGAGTGCGCCCGTGCGGGAAGCGACGGAAGCTCCCGTGGACATTCCCGAAGAGGCTGCGGTCGCCGCCGTGCCTGCCGTCGCAGTACCGCCGGTTGACACGGACGAGCCGTCGATGCCCGGCGAGGAAGCGGAGCGTGCGATGCTGGCCGAACTGCGTGAGCGCGGCGAGGCGCCGGTGCGCGCGAAGGCGCTTTCTGCCGACGCGGATGAGAAGCCGGTCCGGCTTCCGCCGCTGGATGAATTGGTAAAGCGGATCCCGTCCAACGTTCGTGACACGCTCGATGAGCTGTTCCGCGCCCGGTTCACCGGCGTACGGAAAATTCCGGCGGACGCGTTGAAGACGCCGCCAGTGTAGCCGGGCTCGCTGAGCCCGGTCTGCTTATTGGGGGAATCTCAAACCCCGGGCTCAGCGAGCCCAGCTACAATTTAGGGGAGCGACTTACTCGCGCCACGTCGCGCCAACCTCGCGCAATCCGTCCACGCTGCGCGCGTAAACGTAGCCGTCGACGGGCTCCTGATCATGCGGTGCGACCAAGGCGATTCTCTCGCGACGGTAAAGGCCTTCATCGACACCTTCGAAGCGATCAAGCCGGGCGAGCGCCGCGTCATCGACGGCCCAGATTTCGCCCGTCACGCCGTCACGATCATGCGGCCACGCAATCAAACCGGGAAACCCGCCGACATCGAACAGCCGGTAACCCGGAATCGTGCGCGCCTCGGTGACAAAACGCTGTCCGGCCATCTGCGCGTGATTCGAGCAGCCTCGCTTGAGGGTGCCGTAGACGAACAGGTGTTTCATGAGGTGAATATCCGGAATTTAACCGTGGATGGACACAGATGAATCACACGAGCGCCTGCCCGCGAATCACGCGAATCGACGCGAATTCAAAAATTGACCACGGAATACACCGAACACACGGAAACAAATTCAGAACTCTGCGGGTGGTGCTTTTCGTGTATTCTGTGTGTTCCGTGGTGGTCGGATTCGGTTCGATTCGCGCGGATTCGCGGGCAAAAAAGCAAGTCAGGTCCCGGACGGCGTGATCTCGATCACCAACGCCGTCGTGTTGTCGCGGCCTGAGCCATCGACCGCGGCTTCGACCAGTTGCTGCGCCGGTGACTTCTCGGCGTTAGCTGCCGCGGGTCGGCGGATGATTTCCTCGATCTGCCGGTCCCACAGACCGTCGACCAGGCCGTCGGAGCAGATGAGAAAGCGATCGCCCGGGCGGTGCCCGACCGCACCGATATGGGGTTCGATGATCTGCTGGCCGGCGCCGAGGGCCTGCTGCAGGGAGTTGCGTCCGGGATGGGCCCGGGCCTCGCGCTCGTTGAGCTGACCTTTGCGGCGCAGCCAGCCGACGTAACTGTGGTCGTGAGTCAGCTGGGTCAGTCCGCCCTCGACCGGCAGGTAGTACATGCGGCTGTCGCCGAGGTGGCCGAAGTAGGTCCATTCCGGTGTGATCCAGCCCAGGCTGAGGGTGGCGCCCATGCCCGCGCATTCCTCGTAGGATTGTCCGAGCTGGAGCAGATCGCGATGAATCGCCGAAAACAGCTCCTCGAGGATGTCGCTGAAGCCGCTCGCGAGGCCGTTGGCGGAGAGCCGGAACCCGCGGGGCATCAGGCGGGTGATGCGATCGACCGCGATGCGGGAGGCGAATTCCCCGGATTTCGCCCCGCCCATGCCGTCGCTGACGGCAAAGACATAGTCCGACCCGGCCAGGGACGACTGGCCGGTTTTGCCCAGATAGCGCAGATCATGGCCATCAAAGGTCAGCGCGAGGAAGGAATCCTCGTTGTTGGGCCGGACCTTGCCGGGGTGGGTCAGGCCTGACCAGCGCAGGGTCGGGGCCGGGGCGGACGAGGCCTCGGGGGTGGGCGAGGGCATCGGATCAGGATTTGAGCGCGTCGGGCGTGAGGCCGACGCCGGAGTCGAGCAGGGTGGCGAACTCGAAATCGATGATGCAAAATCGACCATCGGTGCGCCGGTAGGTGATGTTGCGCATGAAACGGTCCTCATGGCGGACGCCAAAGCGTTCCAGCTCCGCGTAAAGCTCGCCCATGCGGTCCTCGGTCAGGTGCTCGACGCGCGTCCCGCAGTTGGTCGTCACCAGGTGCAGGGTTTCGGGATCGGATTCGAGCAGGCGGGGCACGAAATCGCAGCCCTTCTCCTCAAGGAAGCGGAGCACCCGGACCTCATTCTCAAAGCGTTCGCGCGCCCGGTGGCCCCGGAACGTCTTATACACCCGGCCATCGAAGCCGATGCGCACCAGCGCGCGGGGGGTATCCTTGACCTCATGCATGGGAAAGACCGTCACCATCCGAGGCGAGGAAGGGGGTTGCAAGGCCGCTTTGTAATGGGAGGCGCGCCGGGGTCGGTTCTGCTATCAATAATTTTCATCCAATCGGCTGGCCGGATGAACCGCTGGCACATAAGGTGCTGCCTGAGGTGGTGGTTTTGAGTCCTTCCTGTCAGGTTTTAGACCTTGCGTGGGAGTGACCGAATCCGACTTTCTCCAAACCAACTCCCTATGGCCAAATACAAACTGGAATACATCTGGCTCGACGGCTACACCCCGCTCGCGAGCCTCCGCAGCAAGACCCAAATCAAGGACTTCGCGTCCTTCCCCAAGCTCGAGGAGCTTCCCAACTGGGGTTTTGATGGCAGTTCCACGCAGCAGGCCGAAGGCAAGAGCTCGGACATCGTGCTGAAGCCGGTCGCGGTTTTCCCGGATTCGACCCGCAAGAATGGTGTCCTCGTCATGTGCGAGTGCTACCAGCACACCGGCGTGGCCAGCCCGTCGAACTCCCGTGCGACGATTCCGGATGATCCGGACACCTGGTTTGGTTTCGAGCAGGAGTATTTCTTCTACAAGGACGGCGCGCCCCTCGGCTTCCCTCCCGGCGGCTATCCCGCCCCGCAGGGCCCGTACTACACCGGCGTTGGCTACAAGAACGTCGGCTCGGTCGCCCGTGAGATCGTCGAGAAGCACATCGACATCTGCCTCGATGCCGGAATCAACATCGAGGGCATCAATGCCGAGGTCGCCAAGGGCCAGTGGGAGTTCCAGATCTTCGGCAAGGGCTCCAAGAGCGCGGCTGACCAGATGTGGGTTGCCCGTTACATCCTGACCCGCCTGACGGAGTCTTACGGCATCGACATCGAGTGGCGCTGCAAGCCCATCCTTGGGCCCTTCAATTCCGCCCTCGACTGGAACGGTTCCGGCATGCACGCGAACTTCTCCACGAAGTTCATGCGTGAAGTCGGCGGCAAGGCCTACTTCGAGAAGCTCATGGCTGCCTTCAGCGCGAACTGCAACGAGCACATCGCGGTGTACGGCCCCGAGAATCACCTCCGCCTCACCGGCCTCCACGAGACGCAGTCGATCGACAAGTTCAGCTACGGTGTGGCCGATCGCGGCGCCTCCGTCCGTGTCCCGCACAGCTTCATCAACGCCGGCTACAAGGGTTACCTTGAGGACCGTCGTCCGAACTCCGCCGCCGACCCGTACCTGGTCGCCGGCCGGATCCTCAAGACGATCCAGTCCGTCCCGACGACCTGAGTCAGGCTCGGTCATTGTTCTCTTCAGCGCCGTCCTGCGGGACGGCGCTTTTTTTTGGCCGGGCTACACCAAAACCTCTCCGCGAAGATCGTAAGCCGGCACAGGTTCCACATGTGGATTGGGACGTAGGGGTGTGCTTCGTGCGTGCCCTCCGAAAAGGGCGTGGACGAGCCCCGCCCCTACGTTTTCCGCGTCCGGTTAGTTGCTTGGCGCGCTTTGCGTCCTTCGTGTAATGGTCTCAACGCCTGCAGCCCTTTGGTCTTACACCCTTTCGCATGAACCCCGCCGCGCCCTCGACGTCCGCCCCGTGGCTTGATTGGGCCGTGGCGGCAGCACTCGCCGCGTGCATCGCATGGACCACGTTGTGCCTCGGTGGGTACCGGCCCGAGACGATGGTGGTCCCGGCGCTCGTGATCGCAGCCCTGGTCGGTGCATTGCTGCTGGCCCGGGCTGCCGGTCTGCGTCGGGAGGCATTCGACCCGGTCGGACTCTGGTGTGTGCCGTTTCTCGTGTACGCGGCGATCAATGTCCGCGTGGTCAGCCCGGTGGCGTGGCTGGGCTGGGCTGACTGGGCCAATTGGATGCTTTTCGCTGCGGTCACTTGGATTGCCCACAACGTGCTCGCGGCCGAGGGCCCGCGGCGCCTGGTCCATGCGGTCGTGGCCCTGGCGGCGACGATTTCGGTCGGGCTCGCTGTCTACCAACGCTGGTTTGATCCCGACTGGCTGATGCTTGGGCGCACCCAGTTTGTTTACCTGCTGGGTCGAGCGAGTGGTGCGTTTGGTGCCCCCAACAGTCAGGCCGCGCTCATGGTCCTGTTGCTCCCTGCCGCGTTGGGTATGGCCTTGGATCCAGCGCGGTCGCGAGGTGGTCGGGCCGCGTCGGCGGGGTTGGTGGCAATCTGCTTGCTGGGGCTTGTGCTCACCATCAGCCGGGGGGCGTGGTTCGCCTTGGCGCTCGCGCTGACTGTGTGGCCGCTCCTCATTCCCGGACGAAGCTGGCGCCTTCGCATCGCGGTGGCGGCGGGCGTGTTGGGCCTGAGCCTGGCATGCGGCGCGGCCATCATTGCATCCGTGCCCAGTGTAAAGGCGCGGTTTGTCGCCTTGGCCGCGGAGGGAGGCGAGTCCACCCGTCCAATCATGTGGAAGGGCGCGTGGGCCTTGTTTCGGGACGAACCGATTCTGGGCACAGGGGCTGGCAGCTACAATATCCTGTTCGAACGATACCGACCGGCAGGATTCCGCGACGAGCCACAGTGGGCGCACAATGACTACCTCAACACGCTGAGCGACTACGGGCTGGTCGGCGCGGGACTGGTGGCGGGCGGATTCCTGTGGGCGTTGGCCCGTGCGCTTCGCGCCGGCCGGCTGCGTGATCGCCGGACTCGTGCGATCGTGATCGGAGTGATCGCCTTTGGCCTTTCGCTCGCGATCGACTTTCACCTCAAGATCCCGGCGCTGGCCATGATCTGCGCGCTCGCGCTGGCGGAGTGTCTGCGTTCGCCTGCGACGGCGATCTCTTTGGCGGCAATTTCAGCCCGGAGCCGCCTCGCTTCCGCGGCTGCGGCGGGGGTGGTGGGTGCGGTGGCATTCCTGCTCATCGCGCCGCACTACCGTGCGGAAGCCGAACGCTATGGGCCGAGACGTGAGATCGACTGGCTTGCCGGGAGCGATCCGGATTCGCCCGAGTCACGCCGGGTGGTCGAACGCGGCTTGGCCGCGTTTGACCGGGCGGTGGCGGTGAACCCGGCCAACGCGCAGGCGTGGTCGGACCGTTCCTACGCGCTGGCGTTGCACGCGCATTTCGAGCCGGAGCAGACACGCGCGCTCGGACTGCAGGCCGAGGAGGCGGCTCGGCGTGCGCTGGCACTCACATCGGTCACGCCTGAATTTTGGTGGAGGCTGGGCGTCGCGCTCGACATGCAGGGCCGCTGGGTGGAGGCGGGTTCGGCCTTTGCGCAGGCCCTCGCGCTGGCGCCGCGGAGCCAGCTGGCGTGGTATCATCAGGCCTACCACTTCAGCCTTAAGCCCGCCACCCATGCGCTGGCGCGCGCGGCGGCGACGACCTGCTTGCAGCTTGAACCCGGGCACTATCCCGCGCAGGAGTTGCTGCGGACCTTGGACTCCGGGCGCTGAATTTACATCGTTTTTCGAATCGCTCCCGCCGGCTTTACCTCGGTATTCGCCGCCGCAACCCTCGGCGGGCAACCTGTTTGCGCCTTGACCCGTGTCGTGTAAAAAATGATCCTCTTGCGGTCAGCGACGCCCGCTCCGGTGCGCTCGGTAAGACGATTTTCATGCACAAGCATCTCCTGCATTGGGTCTTCCTGTTCGGGTTGGTCGCGATGGTCGCCTCACGCGCCTTTGCCCAAGGAACCGAGCCGGGACGCATCGTGCTCGCGCGGGTGACCGGGGCGGTGACGCTCACCAACAAGGCTGATAATTCCACCCGTGCGGCCACCAACAACGAGCAGATCGCGGCTGGCTATGTCGTGACCACGGCGGCCGAGGCCAGCGTGGTGCTCGTGTTCTCCAATGGCTCGACCGTGAACCTGCGGGGAGACTCGCAGCTCGATATCGAAACGTTCATGCAGGATCCCTTTGCCGAAGACTTCCGCCTCACCGAGGCAACCGCCGAGCCCTCGACTTCCACCACGCGCCTGAACCTCAGCCGCGGTGAACTGATCGGCAACGTCAAGACGCTCAATTCCGCCGGTGGCTCTTCGTTCGTGATTCAGACCCCGGTGGGTGCCGCCGGCATTCGCGGCACCACTTTCCGGATTGTGTTCCGTCCTGATGGCGCCGGCAACGCGTTCTTCGCCCTGACCACAGTGGAAGGTAACGTCGTGCTGGCGCGAGGCGGGGTGGAAACGCCCGTCGCCGCGGTGGACAATCAGGCGCGGGAAGTTTCGATCAATGTCGAGGTGACCGTTGATACCGCCACCGGGGCGGTGACGGTCACGACGCCGGCCGGTCAGACCTTCACGGTGCAGACGGCCGCCGCGACCACGACCGCTTCGGTCGTCGAGGCCATCCAGCAGAACATTCAGGCCATCGCCACCGTGGTGTTCACGCCGCCGGCGACCACGACGACGAATCCGAACCCCACAAACAACGAGACTCCACCGGCGACCGAAACGCCGCCAGCCGCCCAGCCGACACCGCCGCGAACCACGACCGGCGACGGCGTGAGGTAGTGCGGACCCGGGTTTCCGCTTTTATGGGTCCGTTCACGATCTAGCTTCACCCCGTGGGCCGGACCAAACTGCTTGTTGCCGCCGGGCGGCTCTCCCTGCTCGGGCTGATCGTGGTGGGCTGGTGCGTGGCGCACCACCGCAACTGGGGGGAGTTCTTCGAGAACAAGCTGATCGACCTCCGGTTTCATTACCGCGGCGAAATCGACGCGCCGGTGAAGCTTGTGTACGTCGACATCGATACCGACGCGATCCAGCAGTACAAGTGGCCGTGGAATCACAACCGCTTCGCGCAGATCCTCCAAACCCTGTTCGAGGTCGGAAAGGTCAAGGCAGTCGGCATCGACCTCGTGTTTTCCGATAATGCGCTGCCGGATTTCGGACGGGAGGAGCTGATCGCAGGCCGGCGGGAGTTCGGACGCGCGGTCTACAAGTACCGCAAGGTGGTGCTCGCCGCCAACTACGTGCCGGGCCCCGGCACCCTTCGCTACAGCCGCGAGTTCCCGTATATTTTCGATGGGTACACGGATCCTGCGCGTAACGACACGCCGGAGGCCCCGGGATTCCCGATTGCGGGTCCCAGTCATGGCATTGTTGGTTTGATTGACACCTACCGCGGAGAAACGCGGGCGGCTCCGTTCTTCGCCGAGACGGCGACGGGCATCTTTTATCCGCTTTCGCTCCAGCTCGCGCTGCTGGAGTGGGGGCTGGGCCAGGACGCGGTGAAGCGGTTTGACGACCGCATGGAAATCCAGCGGCCGGACGGAACGATCGTAACGACGATTCCGCTCCAGCGTGGACAGCTCGTCGATGTTAACTGGTTTTCGCCGTGGATTTCCCCGCGCAACCCGCGCGCCAGCGTGGCGAACCTGGGTGACTTCCTCACTCAGCTCGAAAGCGAGGATCCGGAAAAGCAGGCGCGCGGGCGCGCGTTCTTCGATCAGTTCAAGGACGCGATCGTCCTGATCGGCCCGGTGGATCTGCTGCTGCAGGATCTGGGTCCGGCTTCCTTCGATGATCAGCCGGTGCCGCAGGTGGGCTTTCACGGCAACATGCTCAAGACGATCGTCTCGGGGCAGCATCTGGTGCGCCTGCCGGAGTGGACGACCTATGCGATCATCTTCGTGCTGGCGGCGGGCACGAGTCTCCTCGCGGTCGCCGGCGGTCCGCGCTCCGTCTTCTCCAAGACCATCGCCCTTCTGACCGTCATCGCCTACGTGATCGGCTCGTTTCATGTGTTCGCGGAAATGCATCTGGTCCTGCCCATTTTCCTGCCGGTGGGGGCGGCGCTTTCGACCAGCTTCAGCGCGCTCCTGATCCAGGTGATCGAGGAGCAGAAGGCCAAAGGGCGGATCAAGGGCATGTTCGGCACCTACGTCTCACCCCAACTCGTGGAGCGCATGGTCGAATCCGGTGAGAATCCCCAGCTTGGCGGACACGAGCAGGAGATCACGGCCTACTTCAGCGACATCCAGGCGTTCTCCAGTTTCTCCGAAAAACTTCCGCCGGCACGCCTGGTCGAGCTGATGAACGAGTACCTCACCGCCTGCACCGACATCGTGCAGGAGGAGGGCGGCACGCTCGACAAGTACATCGGCGACGCCGTGGTCGCGATGTTCGGCGCGCCGATCACGCTGCCGGACCACGCCCTGCGCGCGTGCATCGCGACCCAGCGCGTGCAGCGCAAACTCGCCGAGCTGCGGACCAAGTGGCAGGCGGAGGGGGATCGCTGGCCGGAGATTGTCTGGCACATGCAATCCCGCATCGGCCTCAACTCCGGTTCGGCCGTCATTGGCAACATGGGCAGCCGCACCCGGTTCAACTACACCATGATGGGCGATAACGTGAACCTTGCGGCCCGCATGGAGTCCGGCGCCAAGGCCTACGGGGTCTACACCATGGTCACGGAGACGACGCGGCAGGCCTGCGAACAGCACGGTGCCGATCGGCTCGTCTTTCGTTATCTCGACAAGATCGTGGTCAAGGGGCGCAGCATCCCGGTGCCGATTCATGAGGTCGTCGGACTCAAGGAACACGTGTCCGACCGCACGCGCGAATGCCTGGAGGTTTACGCCAAAGGCATCGAGCGTTACCTCGCGCAGGACTGGGACGGGGCGGAAGCGCGTTTCAAGCAAAGCGCGTCGCTCGAACCGAACCAGCCCGGGGTGACGCCTGGCGTGGAGACCAATCCCTCGCTGACCTTGATCAAGCGCTGCGCCCACTGGCGCGCGAATCCGCCGGGCCGCGATTGGGACGGTGTGTACGAGATGAAGGAAAAGTGAGCGGGCGCGTCGACCAATGTAGCCGGGGTCGCTGACCCCGGTCCGGCTCAAGGTGGAGCGACTTGCCCTCAAGGCGCTGGATCGAATCGTTCGCTTCGGAAATCCAAGCCAACGCGTTCTACCTCGATCACCGGCCTCAGCGAGGCCAGCTACACCGGCACCAACCCTACGGCGCCACGCCCAGGTACGTGCTGAGCTGGGGCACATGCGGATAGCCCATCGTGCGCTCGGTGACATAGTTCCGGTAAAGCGGATCCTGCATGAGAGTCACGCGCCGGTCGGTGGCCGGAATCGTCGTGCTGTAGATGCGCAGCTCGCCGTTCGTGAACGTGACAATCTCCTCGCGCCAGTCGCCGAGCAGGTCGGCCACCTGATGCGTTGCGCCCTGGACGCCGCGCGTGAGCGTCTCGCCCTTCCACTTGCCGATCGTGCGTCCGAGCGGGGCGGCCGGTGCAACCGAGGCTGGCCCGCCACCCGTGATCTGCTCGCGGAGAAGGTCGGCGTCCCACCACACCAGATCGCTGGTCGTTGGCACGGTGCCGGGGATGGGTTCGCCGGTGGCGGAGTAAAACAGCTGCTTCAGTCCCTTGTTGGCCCAGATCTCCATGCCGGGGTAGGCGGGATCGATGTCGCCGACCATGAGCTGATCGATCGCGTTGTCCTGATTCGGCTCGCGCGCCCCGAAGAGCAGGTCGCCGTTGCGGGCATCGCGCAGGTTTAGGCCGAGCTGCGGATGCGGTTCCTCGATGATGTAGGCGATCTCCAGTCCCGGCCGCTGGGGATTGATGTCGGTGAGATAGAAGCGGTCGCCATGGCCGAGCCCGGTGGTCCACATCGTGCGCCCGACGTTGTCGATCGCGAGCGAGCCGTTGATGATCTCGTCCATGCCGTCGCCGTCGATGTCCCCCACGCGGATGCTGTGCTGACCCTGGCCCTGGTAGTTGAAGGGCGCGCGTTCATTCGTCCAGCGCCAGACTTTTTCGAGCTTTCGGTTCTTCAATGTCCACGCATCGACCTTCATGCGGCCGTAGGTGCCGCGCGCGGCGAGGACGGAGGGCGTCTTGCCGTCGAGGTAGGCGACGGCCATGAGGTGACGGCTGGCGCGATTGCCTGTGTTGTCGCCCCAGTCCTGCACGGTGCCGAGTTCGATCCATGGCGCCTGATCGACGAGTTTGCCCGTCTCGCCGTCGTAGACCGCGATGAACTCCGGGCTGTCGAGCGCGTTGCCGGCGCGGGCGCCCGGTGTGGCTTCCTCGAGCGACGCGGCGTACGGCGCGCTGCGGACGATGACCTCGGCCTTGTTGTCGCCGTCAAGATCGCGCACGATCATCGGGGTCCACCAGATGCCCATGTCGACGTTCCAGCCCAGGTCGATGGTCCAGAGGTGGCGGCCGGTGCGACCGTCGTAACCGTCGAACTTGTAGGTGTCGCGGCTGAGCGTGATGCGGCCGGGGTCCTTGCCTCCGCCCGGATGCTTCACGATGAAATCGTAGGTCCCGTCGCCGTTGAGATCGCCGATACCGACCATGGAGATGCTCGTGAGTCCGTCGCGCAACTTGATCGCGCGGTAGCCGGTCGAGGGTTCGTTGGCCTCGAGTGTGATGCGAGGCGACTCGGGCAGCTCGCGTCCATCGACGATTGGGCGCACCCACCAGGCGTTGGGCTGACCGATTGGCGCGGTCGCATCGATGAAATCCGTTGTGGTGTGTAGCGGTTCGGCGTTGAGCTTTACGCCGGCGCCGCCAGCGGTGGCGCGATAGACGTTGAAAGAGACTCCGGGCGCGTCTGCGCGCAGCAGGCGCCAGCCGAGGTAAACCTTGCCGCCGTCGACCGGCAGCGCGACGAGCCCGCGATCGAGCGTTTCCTCGATGCGCTCCGTGGCCCAGCCGAGCGGGGTGCCCGGTTTGTAGAGCGGGTCGATCGCATAGAAATTCAGGTTGGGTGCGATCTCCTCGGGACTCAGCGGACGAAGGCCGGCATCATTTCCCTCCGGCGGACGCGTATCGAGGGTTTGCAGCGCGTTGGTCTTCTGGCCGGGCGTCGGCTGGGCTTGCGCGTCAGGCTGACCAGTGGTGAGCGTGAGCAGCGCGGTGGACGCGATGGTGAGCGAAAGCAGGGATCTCATGGGTAACCAGGAACGAACGGGGTGGAATTTCCGCGGGTGGGCGGCTCGTGGGGGCGACGAGAGGTTAACAGATTGGGGTGGTCGCCCGATCACGATGAGGGCGGTGATCGTCTGACAGTGCGAGCGTGGACGGCCGTTTCGGTCGATGGAGCCGGGCACGTTGAGCCCGGGGATTGAGCGCAATTTCAGACCGGCCTCAACGAGGCCGGCTACACCCAGCATCAGCGCGCGGGCACGAAAAAGCCCGAGCGACGGGCGCCCGGGCTGAAATCGAACGGGAGAATTTCCCCTGATTCCTTACTTGAGGATCATGTCCTTCACCGTCTTGCCGGCGGGGATCATGGGCAGCACGTGCTCGGTGTAGGGCACGATGACGTCGAGGACGTACGGGCCGTCATGGTCGAGCATCTCCTGGATGGCGGCCTTGAGCTCGCTCTTCTTGTGGACGCGGCGGCCCTTGACGCCGAAGCCCGCGGCGATCTGCACGAAGTTCGGGTAGAGGCCGTCGAGGTTCTCGGGTCCACCGACGTTGGTCGCATCGCCGAGGATGGTGTTGCCGCGGATGGAGCTGTAGAAACGGTCCTCCCACTGCACGACCATGCCGAGGTGCTGGTTGTTCAGGATCATCGCCTTGGCCGCGATCTTCTCGATGTGGCAGGTGGCGAGCTCCTGGATGTTCATGACGAACGAGCCGTCACCGTCGATGTCGATGACCTGCTTGTCCGGGCAAGCGACCTTGGCGCCCATGGCCGCAGGATAACCGTAGCCCATCGCGCCGAGGCCGAGTGAGCTGATGTAGCGGCGTGGCTCGTTGAAGCGGTAGAACTGCGCGGCCCACATCTGGTGCTGGCCGACGCCGGTCGTGATGATCGCGTCACCCTTGGTCAGCTCGTACAGCGCGGCGACGGCCTCCTGTGGGAGGATATGCGGGCTGTTGCCGAAACCGGCCTGGCCGTCGAAGGGATGGTCGCGCTTCCACGTGGCGATCTGGTCGTGCCAGGCCTTGGTGTCCGGCGGGCTGAAGCGCGCGGCGCCGATCAACTCGATCAGGCGGCTGAGTGCGTGCTTCACGTCGCTCTGGATCGGGAAATGGACGCGCTTGTTCTTGTTGTGCTCGGAGGCGTCGATGTCGAGGTGGACGATCTTCGCGCCGGCGGCGAACTTGCTGACCTCGCCGGTGATGCGGTCGTCGAAACGGGCGCCGAGGCAGAGCAGGAGATCGCACTGGTCGACCGCCCAGTTGCCGTAGGCCGCGCCGTGCATGCCGAACCACTGCATCGAGAGCGCGTGCGTCTCGGGGAAGGCGCCGACGCCCATGAGCGTGGTCGCGACCGGGATGTTGGTCTTCTCGGCAAACGCGGTGAGCTCCTTGTGGGCCTCGGCCGAGATGATGCCGCCGCCCGCGTAGATCACGGGGCGCTTGGCCTCGGCGATGAGGGCGAGCACCTGGTTGAGCTGCTCGTCGGTCGCCTTGGGCGTGTGCAGAATGGTCGGGTTGGCGAACTCGACGGTCGCGGGGAAAACCGGCGTGATCTTCGCCTGCTGCACGTCCTTCGGGATGTCGATCACGACCGGGCCGGGACGGCCGGTGCGGGCGAGGACAAAGGCTTCCTTGAAGACGCGCGGGAGGTCCGCCGCGTTGAGCACGAGGTAGCTGTGCTTCACGATCGGCAGGGTCATGCCGAAGAAATCAGTTTCCTGGAATGCGCTCTTGCCGATGTACTTTTGGAACACCTGGCCGGTGATCGCGACCATCGGGGTCGAGTCCATGTAGGCGTCGGCGATGGCCGACACGAGATTGGTCGCGCCGGGACCGCTGGTCGCCATGCACACGCCGACCTTGCCGGTGGCGCGGGCGTAGCCCTCGGCCGCGAAGGAACCGCCCTGCTCGTGACGGGGCAGGATCACGCGAACCTTGTCCGAGCGGGCCAGCGCCTGGTGGAGCTCCTGGGAGGCGCCGCCGGGATACGCGAAGATGACATCGACACCCTCCCGGGCGAGACACTCGACGACGACGTCGGCGCCTTTCATTTCACGGCCGATTTCGGGCTTTGGAAACGAGGTGGGTGAGGTGGACGATTTCATAGCGATGCGTGGGTGGACGGAGACCAACGAGGAAGCCCGGAACGGTGGGTTGAGGCAAGCGCGTAAAACCGGAGGAAGGAGCACAGTTTCAGGTGCGGAATTGGTTTGGTTTGAACCGGATCCGTGTCCATCTGTGTCGGTCGTGGTCAAATTCCTCTTCATTGGCGACATCGTGGGCCGGCCGGGCCGGGATATCGTGGTTTCCCAGGTCCCGATCCTGCGCGAGCGCCACGGCCTCGATTTCGTTATCGCGAACGGCGAAAACGCCGCCGCAGGCTCGGGCATCACCGGGTTAATCGCCAAGACCCTGCTCAACGCCGGCGTCGATGCGATCACGCTGGGCGACCATGTGTGGGATCAGAAGGGCTGGGAGGTCGAGATCGCCGGCCTGGACCGGGTGTGCCGTCCGGCCAATCTGCCCGCCGCGTGCCCGGGGCGCGATCACGTGATCCTGACCAATCAGGCCGGCTTCCGCCTGGCGGTGTTCACGCAGCTGGGGCGCAATTTTATCGGGATGAAGGGCGAATGTCCGTTTCTCGGCGCCGACGCGCTGCTCGCCAAGACCGTGGGCGCTGGGCTGGCCGATGCCGCCTTCGTCGAGATCCATGCCGAAGCGACCTCGGAGAAGCAGGCTATGGGCTGGTACCTCGATGGCCGCGCCGCGGCCGTGCTCGGCACCCACACCCATGTGCCGACCGCGGATGCGGCGGTGCTGCCCCAGGGCACGGCGTTCATGTGCGACGTCGGCATGACCGGCCCGTACGCCAGCGTGCTGGGCCGGGAAGTGGCGCCGGTCCTCGGCCGTTTTCTGGATGGCATGCCGCGCCGCTTCGAAATCGCCGAGGGCGACGTGCGGCTCTCCGCCGCGCTGGTCGAGTATGATCCCGCCGCAAAGCGCGCGGTGCGTTGCGAACTGATCACCGTCCGCAAGGACGGGTGAGGGTGTAGCCGGGCTCGCTGAGCCCGGTCCGAAAAAACGCAAACCCCGGGCTCAGCGAGCCCGGCTACATGAAAACGGCAACGCGCTACGCGTATCCGCCGACTCCTTACGACGTCACTACGCCGGCTTCCTCGAACATGCCGAGGTGGCGGAAGCGCTCGTAGCGGGTGTCGAGCAGGCGCTCCTCCGACAGGTCCTTGAGGTCGTTCAGGTGCTTGTGCAGCGAGTACTTGAGGGCGTCCGCAGCCTTCGACGGGTTGTTGTGCGCGCCGCCGAACGGCTCAGCCACGACCTCGTCGACCACCTTGAATTTCTCCAGCGTGGGCGCGTCGAGCTTTAGTGCCTCGGCTGCCTTGGGCGCGGCAGCGGCATCCTTCCAGAGGATGGCGGCGCAGCCCTCGGGTGAGATGACGGAGTAGTAGCTGTTTTCGAAAATGAGCACGCGATCGGTGACGCCGATGCCGAGCGCGCCGCCGGAGCCGCCTTCGCCGACGATCACGGAGATCGACGGGACGCGGAGCATGGCCATCTCGCGCAGGTTGACCGCGATGGCCTCGGACACGTGGCGCTCCTCCGAGCCGATGCCGGGGTAGGCGCCGGGGGTGTCGATGAAGGTGAGGACGGGCAGGCCGAACTTCTCCGCGGTCTTCATCAGGCGGAGCGCCTTGCGGTAGCCCTCGGGCTGCGGCATGCCGAAATTGCGGGCGATCTTCTCCTTGGTCTCACGGCCCTTCTGCTGGGCGATGATCATGACGGCGTCGCCGTTGAAGAAGGCCGTGCCGCCGACCAGCGCGCGGTCGTCGTTGAACTGACGGTCGCCGTGCAGCTCCTGGAAGCCCTCGCAGATCATGCCCACGTAATCGAGGGCATAGGGACGCTTCGGATGGCGGGCGATCTGCACGCGCTGCCACGGGGTCAGGCTCGTGTAGATCTCGCGCTGGGTTGCCTCGATCTTGCGCGTGATGCCCGCGATCTCGCTTGAGAGATCGAGGTTGTTCTCGAGCGACTGCTGGCGCAGCTGATCGAGCTGGGCGCTCAGTTCGCGCAGCGGCTTCTCGAATTCCAACGTGTAAACGGGCTTGTCCATCGGGCGGGGAGGCTAGGGAGCCGGCGGGAGGCGTGTCAACGGGGTCGCTGATGCGTCTGGATTGCGTTAATTTACGCGAGCGGAACTGACGAATTAACCACGGATTTCACGGATCACACGGATTCAGACCGGGTTGTTTGAACAGGAGGGAACGGAGACGGGCAGGAGATAAGGCCGGCCCCATCGTTCTCGTTATCGTTATCTTTCTCGTTCTCCAAAAGCGTGGCGGGGTGGCAGACATTCGTAAGGAAAAGAGAACGAGAACGATGAGGCTCTCAGGAGCGGGTCTCTGTTCTCTCCGTTTGCTCCTGTGAAACCTGATCCCGTTTGGTCCGATCCGTCCCATCCGTGCAATCTGTGTAATCTGTGGTCGGTTCGACCTGCCTGTACTTCCGTTCAGTTCAGCCCGCCGGCAGCTGCACCCGGCGGGGCCTTGAGCTGGTCTTTCCAGCCGAGGACCTTGGCCTGCGCGCCGTATTTTTCGGCCGTGGCCTTGTCCCCTTTTTCCATCCAGATCCGGGAGAGCGTCGTGTTGATGAAGAGATCGTCCGGGCGCAGCGCGTGGCCGCGATTCGCGGCCGCGAGGGCGTCGTCGAAGCGGCGGAGGGAGAACAGGATCTCGCTCAGTGCGTGCCAGGCCTCGAACGAGCCGGGGACGGCGGTCGTGGCCTGCCCAAGTTTGGCCAGAGCGGCGTCGATCTCGCCCATCGTGTAGTCGAAAGTCGCGTCGTCGATCAGGCTCTGGAGGTCCTCGGGTGTCATGTGAGATCGCGGAGCGTAGCGGCGTCCGGACAAAAAGAAAGGACGGCCTTGCGGCCGTCCTTTCGGAGCGAAATGGGTCGGTAAAGCGAAACGATCGATCAGGCCTTCGGCGCGAAGCCGGCGAGGGCGAGAGAGAGCTTGATGTCGGCGCCGACGGTGTCGCCGCGCTGGCCGGCCTGGATGCCGAAGTCATCGCGCTTGATCGAGAACTCCGAGCGGACGACAAGGATGTCGCCCTTGGCGTTCGGCTGGCGGCGGCCCATGGCGTCGGCCATGTAGGAGATCTTGGCCGGGACGGTGATTTCCTTGGTCACACCCTTGATCGTGATGTTGCCAGTGACGTCTGCGGTCGTGTCCGTGCCGGTGGTCTTGGCGTTGGCGACCTTGGTGACCTCGAAGGTGATCTCCGGGTACTTGGCGACATCGATCCAGTTCGGGCTGTGCAGGTGATCCTGCATCGTGGCGTTCGGCAGCTTCAGGGAGTTCGCGGCGACGACGATCTTGCCGGTCAGGGCGGCGGGATTGGCCGGGTCGAAGACGACCGTGCCGGTGACGCCGTTGGCGTTGCCGGACATGGACTCGAGTGGCGCATCGAGGTCGAAGCGGACGTTGTTCACGCCCTTCGGGTCCTTGAAGTCGAAGGTGATCGGAGCGGCCAATGCGGCGGCCGAGGCGAGTGCGAAGGCGGCGGTGGAGACGAGATGACGGATCATGGTGATGGTTTCAGGTTGGAGTGCGGTTTGCGGAACAAAAAGGAGAGACCGAAGAGCAGAACGGCGGTGCCGGCGCCCCCACCGAGGACCTCGAGTCCGGGCACGTAGCGATCCTCATACTCGACGTAGGCGATGCCCGTGATCTCGTCGGTCTTGTTGATCGGAACCCGGTTCATGCTCCAGCCCCGGTGGGCGCCGCCCACGGCCCACCAGATCACGACGCCCGCCAGCAACACGGCGGCCGTGGCGCGGAGAATCAGGGGAAGAGCTTTAACCATGAGTGTGTGGAGGAACGTGCTTAAGTTCGTGCAGAGACAAGAGCCCGAGACCCAAGCGCTTATTCCCGCATATGCAACCAAGATGGCTACAAAATCAGCATGGCGTCGCCATAGCTGAAAAAGCGGTATTCCTTAGCCACGGCTTCGGCGTAAAGTTCCTTGAACCAGGCAATTCCGTCGGTCGAGCCCGGGGTGAGGAAGGCTGACACGAGGCAGAGCAGGGTGGAGCGCGGCTGATGAAAATTGGTAATGAGGGCGTCAACGCCGCGGAAGATACGAGGCGGATAAATGAAGATCCCGGCCTCGGCCACGAACGGTGCCTGGCCCTGACCGAGGGCCGGATTGGCGGCGTGGCGTTCGAGAAAATCCTCGGTCGTGCGCACCGAGGTGGTGCCGACCGCGACGCGCCGGCCGGGTGGGGCGAGGAGGACTTGGCGGGTGGCGGCGGGGAGTTCGTAGAGTTCGCGGTGAATCGCGTGCTCCTCGATCGTGTCGGTGCTGATCGGACGAAACGTGCCGAGGCCGACGTGGAGCGTGACATCTGCCGCGCCGACCCCCTGCGCGGTCAGTTGGCTCAATAGCTCAGGTGTGAAGTGGAGGCCGGCGGTGGGGGCTGCGACCGCCACCTGGCGGTCGCGTGCAGCGTAGACGGTCTGGTAGCGCTCGATGTCGCGGCTGCGCTCGGCGGCCTCGCCCGTGCGGGTGATGTAGGGCGGGAGGGGGACCTCGCCGAGACGATTGGCGACGGCGGTGATGGGTTCGTCGCCCGGCGTGGCAAAACGGACGAGCGCGGTGCCGTCGTCCTCGCGACGCTCGATGACAGTGGCGTTAAAGTCGTTGCCGTGGGCAAACGTGCTGCCGACCTGCAGCCGGCGCCCGGGTTTGACGAGGCACCACCAGGCGCGGGGATCGGTGGCGCCGGGGCGGAGGAGGAAGCACTCGACGGCGCCGCCGGTGGGGCGGGTGGCGTGGAGCCGGGCGGGGAGGACGGCGGCGTTGTTGCGGATCAGGGTGTCACCGGCCCGGAGAAAGCGCGGCAGATCGGCAAACGTGTGGTGCGCGAAGGAGCGCGTGGCGCGGTCCACGACGAGCAAACGCGAGGCATCGCGACGCGCGACAGGAACCTGCGCAATCAATTGCGGGGGAAGCGGGTAGTCGAAAAGATCGGTGGACAGCGGCGGCACGCCGCAAATCAAGGCTTGCGCTTGCCCGCCGGGCGAGTTTCTTCCGCCTTCCTGCGACTGCCGATGTAGCTCAGTGGTAGAGCAACGCTTTCGTAAAGCGTGGGTCGTCGGTTCAATCCCGACCATCGGCTCCAGTTTTCGCAGGATTGCTGGGTGTTTGCCCAGTCCGCTCAACTAGCGCCCGGGTCTTGTTCTGCTCGGATCTGCCGGAAAACAGCATAACTCGGCCTGACCCATCTGGCTGTGCCGCTCAAAATGTAACGTGTAACGGCACGACCCCTTCTGGGCTCCCGAGAGACTTGACGATCCCTGGCTCGACCGCAATCCGAGCCCGCTTGGCTCGCGTTGACAGCGTAGGTCATACATGACGTATTACATCCATGCTCACGCTCCGAATTCCGCCCGCCCTCGACAAGGAATTGTCCAAGCAGGCCCGTGCGGCCAAACAGACGAAAAGCGAGTTTGTCCGCTCCGCCTTGGCTGAACGTTTGGCGGAGGCGGAAGATCTGCGTGTGGCGACCAAGCGTCTTCGTGCTCTGCGGGCCGGCAAATCGCGCACCTACTCTGCGGAGGAGGTGAAGCGTGACTTGGGTATACCGGTTTGAAGAGGAAGCGCGGCGGGACATTCGCCGTCTGGATTTCGAGGCCCAGAAGCGAATCATCCGCTACCTGGACACCCGTGTGGCCGGCCGTGAAGATCCGCGCCGCTTCGGCAAGCCGCTCCGTGGCGACAAATTCGGATTCTGGCGCTGGCGTGTAGGTGACTACCGGATCATTGGCCAGATCGACGGAGACCAGATTGTGGTGATTGTCGTGCGTATCGCGCACCGGTCGACGGCCTACGAGGATTGATCAATCGTATGGCCGCCTCCGAAATGGGCGTTTCGACCATGTTTGTCCGTGTTGAGCGAGCACGCATCTTCGGATGTAAATCGATGCGCCGGTTATGTTTTGGATTGTTGCGCGCCGGTGATCTCGGATAACTCGAACTGTGCCGTTTAGTTACACCGTCCAACCCGAGCGTCGATTGATCCACATTGTGGGCCAGAGCGCGTCGACGACCACGGAGCTCAATGCCGTGCGTGATGCGATCATGACGGATCCGGCGTTTGATCGTTCGTTCAACGTGCTGATCGAACTCGATAAGCTTGTGCCCAGCGCGGTCGATTTCGGCACCTTGATCAATCTGGCGCGCGCCCGCGAAAACGTTCCGGGGCGTCGCATGGCCGTTGTCGCGCCCGATGCCATCACCTACGGCCTCGCCAAGGTGTACGAAGCGTATGGCCGGACGAATGGCGTCCGGGTGTTTCGTGTCAAAAAAGCCGCGGTCAACTGGATCGCTGCGCCCGCGTCCTCCAGTGCGGTGCCGGCGCCTGCCGTTTAGGCGTGCCATCCGGCTTCAGCGGGCCGGTGAATCGCAGGGGGAGAAAACGAGCGTCGCTATAATCAGATTTTGCCCCGGCTCTTGCGACACCGCCCGAGCCGTGTCAGATTATTTTACGCGTTCGACGATCGGATGCGCTTGGCCTGACGTCATGTCTCTACCCGGATTTATGAAAGCAATTGTCCCGCGGCTCGCCGGTTCGATTCTCGTGGCGGCTCTCGCTGGCGCCTGTGCCTCGAGCAACTCGGCGGCGGCGCGGAAGAACCAGCAGCAGAATTACGCGGACATCCAGAAGGAGATGCAGGCCTTCGAGATTCGCCGGCAGATGGAGCACAACATCCGGCAGGCCGAGGATTCGCTGAAGATGCCCGGTGGCGTGACCGCGCTGCCGGAGTTCCGGTAAAAAGAAAGGGTGTAGCCGGCCTCGCTGAGGCCGGTTGGCTTGATCGAGATATCAATCCCCGGCCTCAGAGATGCCAGCTTCACCGTGCCGCCTGCGCTCAGTGCGAGCCGGGCGTCGTGTGGGGCTTGGAGGGAGACGCGAGAGCCTGCTCGACGCTCTCCATCAGCTGAGCCGGGGTGAAGGGCTTGCTCAGGATGCCGCTCGCGCCCATCTGGTCCGCGAGCTTGAGGCACAACGCCGCGGTCAGGTAGTTGCCGCCGCCGGACATGCTGATGATCTTCATCAGGGGATATTTCGCCCGGATCTCACGCACGAGTTCGATCCCGTCCGTCTCCGGCATCACGATGTCGCTGATCACCAGGTCGACCTTTTCCCGGGCCAGTACGGCCAAAGCCTCGTTGCCACTTCCAGCGGTGAAAACTTTGTGGCCGGCCTGCTCAAGCACGATCGAGATCACGCGTCGCAGCGTCTCCTCGTCATCAACAACCAGCGTTGCTACGTCAGGCATGCGCAAAACGTGAGAGCCTTCGCCGACGATGTCGAGGGCTCAGCGCAAAGGATGAGCGAAAAGCGGCCAGCGAACGGGATGAAGCGGCGAGCCGCCGCGCGTCCATGGCGGTCTTCCAAAAAGCGGACAGATTTCCGGCTCCGCTCAGTTGTTGGGAATCGCGTCGTCGTCCAGCGGGCCCTGCAGCTTTTTGCGGAGCTTGATCGCATCGATGTCACGCCGCAGGTGCTCGTTGAAGAGCTGCAGGCGCTGGTGCACGTCGAGGGTCTCCAGCAACCGCTGCTTGAGCGCCGCGCTCTCGCACAGACTGAAGGCCGCAAGATCCACGAAGGTCTCGGGGTCCTCGACCGTCTTGAGGAATTGCGTGAACTCCGGCGAGACGCTCGCGCCGAGCCGCTGCTTGAGCGAGAGCAGGCGAGCAACGCTCGTACGCAGGCGGACGTTCTCGTCGAGGTCGGCGCCGGGCGCACTCGCCAGGGCGCGCATGCGCACGGTGCGGTAGGGCTCCTCGCGCACGATCTCGAGAAATTCGACGCGCGCGAGCCCTTGGAGCAGGAGGTTCGACGTGCCGTTGTCGTTTTTCTGGCACGCGCGCACGATCCCGATCGTGCCGACGCGATGCGGTGGCTCAAAGGCATCGTCGTCGCCCGCTGGGTTGAGGCCCGCGACGGCAAACAGGCGGTCCGACGCCAGGACGTCCTTCAACATCTGCCGATAGCGTGGCTCGAAGATGTGCAAGGGCAGCAGAGCCTGCGGAAAAAACGTCACCTCAGGCAAAGTCATCACCGCCACCTCCTCCGGCAGGACAATCTCCATTTCCATGGCCGCACCGTACGGCGGACAGCTCCGGATGCAACCCCTCCGACGCTGTGACACGCGGCCCCACAGCCGTGGCGCACTTGGGGCGCAAAATGAGACAGGCTGGCGCTTTTTCTGGCGCAAACTCGGCGCTCTCATGCACGCAATAAATTTATAAAATACTAATGATCAGAGACTAGATGTATTTGTAAAGGCGAGGGCATGGCCAGTGCTAAGTGGTGGGCATCATGAGCCGTATTTTAGGTATCGATCTAGGCACCACCAACTCCTGCATGGCCATTATGGAAGGCGGGGAGCCGGTGGTCATCCCCAATGCCGAGGGCGCCCGCACGACGCCGTCGATTGTCGCGTTCACCAAGACCGGCGAACGTCTCGTCGGCCAGGCCGCGAAGCGTCAGGCGGTCACGAATCCGCGCAACACGATCTTCTCGGCGAAGCGCCTCATCGGTCGCAAATTCTCCGAGGTTCGCGAGGAGGCCAAGAACCTCCCGTACAAGGTCGTCGAGGGCAAGCAGGGCGACGCCTATATCGAGGTCCAGGCCGGCGACAAGGCGGAGCAGTTCGCTCCGCAGCAGATCGCCGCGTTCGTCCTCGGTAAGCTCAAGGCTGATGCCGAGGCTTACCTCGGCGAGAAGGTGACGCAGGCCGTCATCACGGTCCCTGCCTACTTTAACGACGCCCAGCGCCAGGCGACCAAGGACGCCGGCAAGATCGCGGGCCTCGAGGTGCTCCGCATCATCAACGAGCCGACCGCTGCGTCGCTCGCCTACGGTCTCGATAAGAAGAAGGACGAGAAGATCGCGGTGTTCGACCTCGGTGGCGGCACGTTCGACGTGTCCGTGCTTGAGATCGGCGACGGCGTCTTCGAGGTCAAGGCCACCAACGGTGACACCCACCTCGGCGGCGACAACTGGGATGAGACCCTCATCAACTGGCTCGTCGACACGTTCAAGACCGAGCAGGGCATCGATCTCCGCAAGGACCCGATGGCGCTCCAGCGCCTGAAGGAAGAGGCCGAGAAGGCCAAGATCGCGCTCTCGTCCGCCCAGTCGGTCGACATCAATCTTCCCTTCATCACCGCGGACGCGAGCGGCCCGAAGCATCTCAACGTCACGCTCTCCCGCGCCAAGATGGAGCAGGTGTGCGAGAAGCTCTTCGAGCGCTGTATCGCCCCGTTCAAGAACTGTCTCAAGGACGCGGAGCTCACGTCGGCCCAGATCGACGAGCTCGTGCTCGTCGGCGGCATGACGCGCATGCCCAAGGTCGTCGACATCGCCAAGCAGCTCGGCGGCAAGCCCCCGCACCAGGGCGTCAATCCCGATGAGGTCGTCGCCATCGGCGCCTCGATCCAGGGCGGCGTGCTCAAGGGCGAGGTCCGCGACGTCCTCCTGCTCGACGTCACCCCGCTCACGCTCGGCATCGAGACCGCGGGCGGCGTGTCCACGCCGATGATCTCGCGCAACACCACCATCCCGACCAAGAAGTCGCAGGTCTTCTCGACCTATGCCGACAACCAGCCGGGCGTGGAGATCGTCGTCCTCCAGGGCGAGCGCCCGATGTCGCGCGACAACAAGACGCTCGGCACGTTCAAGCTCGACGGCATCCCGCCCGCACCGCGCGGCACGCCGCAGATCGAGGTCACCTTCGACATCGACGCCAACGGCATTCTCCACGTCTCGGCCAAGGACCAGGGCACCGGCAAGGAACACAAGATCAAGATCGAGGGTTCCTCCGGCCTCTCCAAGGACGAGGTCGAGAAGATGACCAAGGAAGCCGAGCTGCACGCCGAGGAGGACCGCAAGCGCAAGGAGGCGGTCGAGTCGCGCAACCAGCTCGACAGCGCCATCTACCAGCTCGAGAAGACCTTCAAGGAAGCCGGCGACAAGCTCCCGGCCGAGGTGAAGGCCAAGATCGAGCCGGCCCTCGCGTCCGCGAAGCAGGACCTCGAGTCCAACGACGCCGACAAGATGAAGGCCGCGCTCGAGAACCTGAGCAAGGTCGGCCAGGACCTCTACGCCGCGGCCGCCCAGGCTTCGCAGGCCGCCGGTGGTGCCGCCCCCGAGGGTGGTCCCGCGCCCGAGTCCGGCGCCGCCAAGAAGACCGAGAAGAAGGCCGACGTCGTCGACGCCGACTTCGAGGTCGTCGATGACGGCAAGGACAAGAAGTAATCTCCGTTAATTTCGTGCGTTCGCCGCGTATCCGCGGCGGGCGCACGTCGTTACCAGCGTAACCCAAAAACAACCTCCAACCCAAAACCCAACACATATGGCTAAAGTAAATATCAAGCCCATCGGCGATCGCGTCCTGGTGGAGCACGTCGAGGAAAAGGAACAGGTCCGCGGTGGCATCATCATCCCGGACGCCGCCAAGGAAAAGCCGCAGGAGGCGAAGGTCATCGCCCTCGGCACCGGCAAGAAGGACGAGAACGGCAAGGCCCAGGCCTTCGAGGTCAAGGTCGGCGACCGCGTCCTCATCAGCAAGTACGGCGGCACCGAGGTGAAGCTCGACGACAAGAAGTACACGCTGGTCCGCGAGGATGACATCCTCGGCGTCATCGGCTGATGCGCGCTCCGCGCCATCTGAAATCTCAAATCTGAAATCTCAAAAAGTTAACTACCATGGCAGCTAAACAACTCCTCTTCGAAGAAGCAGCGCGGGCCAAGATCCTGCGCGGCGTCGAGCTCCTCTCGCGCGCCGTCAAGGTCACCCTCGGGCCCAAGGGCCGCAACGTCGTCATCGACAAGAAATTCGGTTCCCCGACCGTCACCAAGGACGGCGTCACCGTCGCCAAGGAAGTCGAGCTTCCCGACCCGTACGAGAACATGGGCGCCCAGATGGTGAAGGAAGTCGCTTCCCGCACCTCCGACAACGCCGGTGACGGCACCACGACCGCGACCGTCCTCGCCGAGTCCATCTACAAGGAAGGCCTCAAGAACGTCGCCGCGGGTTCCAACCCGATCTTCCTCAAGCGCGGCATCGACAAGGCCGTCGAGGCCGGCATCGCCGAGCTCCACAAGATCTCCAAGAAGGTCAATGACCGCGAGGAGATCCGCCAGGTCGCGACCGTGTCCGCCAACTGGGATACCGAGATCGGTGACATCATCGCCGACGCGATGGACAAGGTAGGCAAGGACGGCACCATCACCGTCGAAGAGGCCAAGTCCATCCAGACGACCCTCGATGTCGTCGAGGGCATGCAGTTCGACAAGGGTTACCTCTCGGCCTACTTCGTGACCAACGCGGAGAAGCAGGAAGTCATCCTCGAGGACGCCTACGTCCTCATCCACGAGAAGAAGATCTCCTCCCTGCAGGACTTCCTCCCGCTGCTCCAGAGCGTCGCCAAGACCGGCAAGCCCTTCCTCCTCATCGCTGAGGAAGTCGAGGGCGAGGCGCTCGCCGCGCTCGTGGTCAACAAGATCCGCGGCACCCTCAATGTGTGCGCCGTCAAGGCCCCTGGCTTCGGCGACCGCCGCAAGGCCATGCTCGAGGACATCGCTGTCCTCACCGGTGGCAAGTGCATCACCGAGGACCTCGGCATCAAGCTTGAGAACGTCACCATCGCCGACCTCGGCCGCGCCAAGCGCATCGTGGTCGACAAGGAGAACACCACGATCGTCGAGGGTTCGGGCAAGTCGTCCGAGATCCAGGCGCGCGTGAAGCAGATCCGCCGTCAGATCGAGGAGACGACCTCCGACTACGACCGTGAGAAGCTCCAGGAGCGTCTCGCCAAGCTCGCCGGTGGCGTTGCCGTCATCAATGTCGGCGCCGCGACCGAGGCCGAGATGAAGGAGAAGAAGGCCCGCGTCGAGGACGCCCTCCACGCCACGCGCGCCGCGGTTGAGGAAGGCATCGTCCCCGGTGGCGGTGTCGCGCTCCTCCGCACGGCCAAGGCCATCGACGCCCTCCAGCTCGAAGGCGACGAGAAGATAGGTTCCCAGATCGTGCGTCGCGCGATCGAGAGCCCCCTCAAGCAGCTCTGCGCCAACGCCGGTGTTGACGGTGGCATCGTCGTCCAGACGGTCATCGGCAGCAAGGGCGCCAACGGCTACAACGTCGCCACGGGCGGCTACGAGGACCTCGTCAAGGCCGGCGTCGTCGACCCGACCAAGGTCACGCGCACCGCGCTGCAGAACGCCTCGTCGATCGCCGGCCTGCTGCTCACGACCGAGTGCATGATCACGGAGATTCCTGAGAAGAAGGAAGCTCCGGCCATGCCTCCGGGCGGTGGCGGCGGCATGGACTACTAAGTCCAGGCTCGTCCTGACTCATTCCAAGGCGTCCCGCATTCGCGGGACGCCTTTTTTGTGCCCGCGGGGATTGGTGTAGCCGGGGTCGCTGACCCCGGTCCGAAAGGATACCGCGCGAAAACCAAGACACCGGGGTCAGCGACCCCGGCTTGTCCAATCCCCGAACCAGCCGGCGATCCGGCCGTCTCAGCCCATGATCGCCAGCACCTCGGCCGTGCGCTGGAGCGCGAGGAGCAGGAGATCCTTGGACGTGCGTGTGCCGGGCAGGCCGGTGGTCGCTTCCATGCGGCCGAGGCGGTTCGAGAGCAACTCGGTGTTGTACGCGGCCATCACGACCTCGAGGGCCTTTTCCTGGCCGAGCTTGGCGACGATCTTGGCCATCAGCTCCTGCTTTTCCTTGTTTTGCATAAAAAGGGCGTTGAAGAGGTCGTGGGGCGGCGGTTTTTCCGGCCGCGTGGTTGTCGGTCGTGAACGTGGTCGCGGCGGGGCAGGGTGGCAAGCCCGCGCGGCGCCCTTGCCAAGGGCGGAGGGTCGGGTTTGCCTGCAGGGGCACCATGGAAGTCATCTTTCTCGGCACCGGCACGTCCCAGGGCGTTCCCATGATCGCCTGCGATTGCGCGGTCTGCACGTCGGACGACGCCCGTAATCGCCGGACGCGTGCGTCCATCCATGTCGTGATGGACGGCCTGCACATCCAAGTGGACGCTGCGCCCGAGTTCCGACTGCAGTGCCTGCGCGAAAAAATCACGTGGGTGGATGTTTTCATTCTGACGCACGGCCACGCCGATCACGTCGTCGGCATGGACGACCTGCGGCGCTTCTGCGACCTGCATGGGGGCAACGCGCTCACGATCTACACCACGGACGAGGGTATGAGCCGGGTTCTCTCGATCTATCCCTATGCGATCATGGAGCGCCCGATCGTTAAGGGCTACGCGGCGTTCAAACTCCAGCCGATGCCCGAGGTGATGGAGCTGCCGCAGGGCACGATCACCTCGACGCTGCTGCCGCACGGCGGGGTGAACACGCTGGGACTGATCTTCGTCGAACGCAGCAGCGGGAAAAAGTTCGTGTACTACACCGACTGCAAACGCGTGCCGCGCGAGGCGGTGGCGTTGGCCAAGGGGGCTGATATCGTGGTCCTCGACGGACTGCGTCCGCTTCCGCATCCCTCGCACCAGACGATAGATGAGGCGGTGGCGGTCGCTCAGGAAATCGGTGCACCGCAGAGCTACCTGACCCATTTGACGCACTTGAGCGACCATGAGCAGACCTGTCGCCAATTGCCGGCGGGGATCAGTCTTGCCTACGACGGACTGCGCCTATCGGTTTAGAGGTCCCTCAACCCTGATATGTTACCTCATTGTTACATGGCGCCACGCGCCTTGGTGTTGTTCGTTGCCGTTATCTTCGGCCTTCCGGCCGCCGCGCAGGCCCAGGCGGCGGATTCGGAAGTTGCCCTCCTGCGTGAGCAGGTTCGCCTCCTCGCGGACAAGGTCCGTCAACTGGAAGAGCGGCTGACGCCCGCGCCGGCCCCGGCTCCGGTGGCCGCGCCGGCGTCTGCCGCAGCTCCCAAGCCCGCCGTCGTCACCGTCAATGATCGCACGGTCAATCTGGCCGCGGGCGATGGCCTGACCTCGCTGCGACTTCGCGGCCTAGTCCAGGTCGACTCGCGCTGGTTCTTCAACGACGGTGGCATCGTCGGCAACGACGCGTTTCTGGTCCGCCGTGCCCGGATCATCATGGAAGGCGCGTTCGGTCGTATTTTCCAGTTCCAGCTCACCCCGGACTTTGCCGGTTCGAGCGCGTCGTTGATGAACGCGAACATCACGGCGGCGATCAGCCCGGCCCTCCAGCTGAAGGTGGGCAAATTCAAGACGCCGGTGGGGATGGAACAGGTGCAATCGAACACGGTGACAACGTTCATTGAGCGGACCCACACCTCGAGTCTGATGCCTGGTTTCGATGTGGGCGTCCAGTTGGGCGGAGACCTCGCGGACGGCCGGATCAATTACACGGTGGGCGTCTTCAACGGGCTGGCCGACGCGGCCAACTCAGGAACGAACACCGACACGGACGATCACAAGGGCTTCGCGGGTCGCGTGCTCGTGCGTCCGGCGAAGGGGTGGGAGATTGGGCTCGGCGCGACCTACTCGCCCGACCTCTCGACGGCGACTCCGCTGTCGGCCGGTTACCGCAGCGATGGTCAGCAGCGTTTCTTTGCCTATGACACGACGACGGTCGCGGACGGAGACGGCTGGCGCATCGCGCCGCAGACGACCTACGCCCGGGGATCGCTGGGGTTGATGGCGGAGTACGCCGTCTCCGCCGTGAATGTGCGGTCGGGTGGGGTGCGCGCGGAGCTGAAGCACGACGCTTGGCTCGGCCAGGTCAGCTACGTGCTGACGGGTGAGCCGGCGGGGTTCAACGGGGTGATCCCGCGGACGCCTTTCCGCCTTGGCGAGGCGGGGTGGGGAGCGTGGGTGATTGCCGTGCGCGCCGCCGGGATGGACCTCGATGATCGGACATTCCCCACGTTCGCGTCCTCGCGGTCGAATGCGACTGAGGTGACGTCCTATGGCCTTGGCCTCAACTGGCACCCGACCGCCAGTGTCCGCATCTCAGCGGACTATTTCCAATCGGATTTCGACACGACGCTGGCGCCGACGAGTGCGCTTCTGCGCGAGGGCGAGCAGGCCATCCTGACCCGGATGCAGCTGACGTTCTAGTCCGCAGAGATTATCGATCAAACCGCCTGCGCCCTTTGTCGGGTGCGGGCCGCCCCGGCGCCCCGATCTTCCGTGAAGACGGGGCGCTTTTTTTGGCCCATATGTTGAGTAAGTTGATAAAAATACAAATTATAGCTTGCCTTCAAATCCTACCAAACGAATCTACATTCGTTTCCCGGCTCCATGAAGGTATCCAAAAAAGGCGAATACACCCTGCGTGCACTCATCGACCTCGGCATCGCCGCCGAAGTCGGGCGGGGCTTGGTGCAGGTTTCTGAACTCGCTGAAAATGAGAAGATACCGATCAAATTTCTTGAGCAGATCATGCAGCAGCTCAAGGAGGCCAATTTGGTCCAGAGCCAGCGCGGGAAGTTCGGCGGCTACCGCCTCGCGCTCCCGGCCAAGGAGATCCGCATTGGCACGGTTGTTCGTCTCATCGACGGCCCGCTGGCCCCGATCGGCTGTGTGAGTCACACCGCCTACGAGCGGTGTAGTTGCCCGGACGAGGACCACTGCGGCCTGCGCATGCTGATGTTGGATGTGCGCAACGCGATCGCAGGCATCCTCGACCGGTATACGCTCGCCGACGTGGTTGAGGTGACCACGCGCAAGATGAAGCGCGACGGGATCCCGCTCCCGTACTCCTCGGCCCGGCGAGGCCGTTCCGCCACGACGGCGGTTGCCACGCAACCTGCCACGATACCTGCGGCCAGCCGAGGCCGCTCCCTGACACCACTGGAGGGGATCCTCTCCAATCTGATGCCCGACTACACCATCTGATCATTTTTCCTGCCATGAGCTCCACCACTGAAATCAAGCCCGATGTCCTCTCACCCGAGTGGCTCGATATCGTGCGGCAGAAAGTCGAATCCCTCCGCTTTGGCGTTGTGCAGATCGTCGTCCACGACGCACGCGTGACCCAGATCGAGCGGACCGAAAAGACCCGCATCCCGTCCGCCGGTCCCCGCGACAGCGCGGACTGACGTTTTCAACCGGCCCACCGGTCACACCGACGGCCTTCGCGCAGCGAATTTTTCCACCCGGAACACCGACCAGACATCTGGAGGCACCCATGAAAACCCACGTTATCCTTCTTCATGCGACCTTCACTCCTGTCTGCCCGCCGCCTGCTGGCCGCGAGCCTCGCCCTCACCTCGTTTCCGCTCATGCTCACCGCCCAGCCCGCCGATGACATTGCGGCGCTGCGCGAGCAGATCCGCCTCCTCGACCAAAAACTCCGCGTGCTTGAGCGCAAGACGGAGATCAAGGACGAGGAAACGGCCGCGGCAACCCGCGCGGCTGCGCGCGTCACGGTCAATGACCGCGGCTTCACCCTCGCTTCCGGCGACGGTGCCCACACGCTCCGCCTCCGCGGATTGATCCAGGGCGATTCCCGTTGGTTCGTCGACGATGGTGGCATCGCCAACAACGACGCGTTCGTCATCCGCCGGGCCCGCCTGATCTTCGAGGGCACCTTCAACCGCTTCGTCTCCTACCAGCTCGTGCCCGAGTTTGGCGGCACGAGCGGCAATGGCAGCCTGTCCCTGCTTGATGCCAACATCGGCGTCGCGTTCAGCCCGACGTTGCAGCTGCGCGTAGGGCGCTTCCGCGAGCCGGTCGGGTTGGAGCAGCTGCAGTCGGACGCCGTCGCGTTCTTCGCCGAGCGCTCGGTGGTCTCGCAGTTCGTGCCGAACCGCGACCTCGGCGTGCAATTCTCCGGCGACCTGCGCAATGGCACGGTCAGCTACGCGATCGGCGTCTTCAATGGCGTCGCCGATGGCAGCAACAATGCCAACAACAGCGACATCAACGACGAGAAGGACGTGGCGGCGCGCCTCTTCTTCCAGCCGTTCCGCAACGAGGCGGACTCCGCCCTCAAGGGCTTGGGCTTCGGCCTCGCCGGCTCGCTCGGCGAGCAGAACGGCACCGCGGGGGCGCTCACTGGCGGCTACCGTACCGATGGGCAGCAGACCTTCTTCGCCTATCGTTCCACGACGGTGGCGAACGGCAGCACCTGGCGCTTCTCGCCCCAGGCGCATTTCTACCGCGGCCCGTTCGGGCTGCTCGGTGAATACGTCGTTTCCTCGGTCGAGGCGGCCAACGGCGCCGTCCGTCACACCCTCAAGCACAAGGCCTGGCAGGCGGCGGCCGGCTATGTGCTCACGGGTGAGGACGCTGGGTACGCCGGCGTCAGCCCGCGCCAGTCCTTTGATCCCGCGGCCGGCACCTGGGGTGCGTTCGAGGTCGTCGGTCGCGTGACCGGTGCCGAATTCGATGACAACGCCTTCGCCGGTGGCGCCGGTTCGCTGGCCAACTCTGCGACAAGCGCGTCCTCCTCGATGGCCTACGGCCTTGGCCTCAACTGGTATCTGACGCGCGCGCTCCGCGCATCCTTTAATTATTTCCACACGGAGTTCGATGCCGCGCCTGGCATCGTCCCCGCGACCACCACGGTCATCGGCAATGACGAGAACGCCTTCGTCACCCGTCTGCAGCTGAACTTCTAAGCACTCCTCCACCTTTCGTCCGTTGATTCCATGAACTCCAAGATTTTCTCCCTTCTCTTCGTCGCGCTGGCCTTGGCCGCCGGCGTCTCCGCCAAGTCGATCGAACTCCTCAACGTCTCCTACGATCCCACGCGCGAACTCTACGCCGAGTACAACAAGGCCTTCGCTGCGTACTGGAAGGCGAAGACTGGGGACGACGTCACGATCAAGCAGTCGCATGGCGGCTCCGGCCGGCAGGCCCGCTCCGTGATCGACGGCCTCCAGGCTGATGTTGTCACGCTCGCGCTCGCGAACGACGTCACCGCCCTGTACAATAACGGACGTCTGCTCCCGGCCGACTGGCAACAGCGCCTCCCGCTCGGCTCCGCGCCCTACACGTCCACGATCGTCTTCCTTGTGCGCAAGGGGAACCCGCAGAAGATCAAGGATTGGGATGACCTCGTGCGTCCCGGGGTGTCGGTCATCACGCCGAATCCCAAGACCTCGGGCGGTGCGCAGTGGAACTACCTCGCGGCTTGGGAGTACGCCCGCCGCAAGTCGGGCAGCGAGGCCGCGGCAAAGGACTTTGTCGCCAAGCTCTACAAGAACGTGCCCGTGCTCGACTCGGGCGCGCGGGGTTCGACCACGACGTTTGTGCAGCGCGGCGTGGGTGACGTCTTCATTTCCTGGGAGAACGAGGCCTTCCTCGCGCTCAAGGAATTCGGCGCCGACGCGTTCGAGATCGTGATCCCGTCACTGAGCATTCTGGCGCAGCCGACGGTCGCGGTGGTCGACAAGGTCGTCGACAAGAAGGGCACCCGCGAGGTCGCGACGGCTTATCTGGAGTACCTCTACTCCGACGAGGCGCAGGACATCATCGGCAAGCACTACTATCGGCCAACCTCGGCTGCGGCCAAGGCAAAGTATGCCTCGACGCTGCCGGCGATCACGCTCTTCACGATCGACGAGGCCTTCGGCGGCTGGGTCAAGGCGGCCAAGGACCATTTCGCCGACGGCGGCACCTTCGACCAAATCTACCTCAAGTAGACGGCTCATCCCGATACGTCATCACCTCGATGCCCATCCCGATGAGCTACGAAACCTCCACGCGCTTTGCCGGCGTCACCCATGCGCCACCGCTGACGGTGCCGGCGGCGCCCGCCGAGTTCGCCCAGCGTCTGGCCAGCCTCTACGGTCTGGCGCAGCGCTCCGACTATGTCTTTGGTTCACCCCTCGGTCCGTTTTATCACGAGTCACGTCACCACGCGGTGCCGCGCTTCGTTTACTTCGGGCCGCACACGTCCAATGAGTCGCTGCGGCTCGCGTTCTATGCGGGCTTTGACCACCGCGACCTGCGCGGGGCGTTCGGTCTGCTTCACTTCGTCGAGCGGCTCGCGCTCTCGCCGGACCTGGGGCAGGGGCTGAACCTCTCGTTCTTCCCGCTGGTGGATGTGCTCGGCCTGACCGATGGTGATGCCACGCGCGACCTCGTATCCGCCCACTGGGGGCGCCCGCGTGCGCCCGAGATCAGCCTGCTGGAGAAGGACGCCTGCCTCCACGGCTATCACGGCTTCGTGCGCATTGAGGCCGCGCCGGGCGACGAGGTTGTCGGCATCCGGCTGCGCGGGCATCCGGATCTCCGGGCGACCGGCGTCGAGTTGATCTCGTCGCTGGACACCGACCCGCTGCCGGTACGCTGGGAGGCGGGAGTGGATGGTTTTCTCCCGGCCGACGGACCGCTCTCGGTCGCCGACGATCTGCCGTTCCCGCCGTTCGAGCTGACGCTGCGCATTCCCGCGGCCTGGCCGGCTGAACTCCACCGCGAGGCGATTGCCTCGATCCTCAAGCGCTTCGTGCTCCGCTACCGCGGCCACCAGGCTTACGCCCAGCACCTTTAACCCCGTCGCCCGTGCTGCTCTGCCCGCCCGCTTCCCTCGCTTTGTCTCCGGACGCCGTTTTCGCTTCCTTGCGGGAGCGCGCAGCGGCGATTCCGGAGGCGGAGATCGGGCGGGCGGGCGAGTTTGTCGCGGATGGCCGCGAGTACAGCGTGCCCCGCGTGGTGGTGACGGGGGCGCGGGTGAACGGATTGCCGCCCGTGCGCGTCGGCCTGTTTGCCGGCCTCCATGGAGACGAGCCGGCCGGTTGCACGGCGCTGGTCCGCCTGCTGGAGGAAATCGCGCGCGAACCGGATCTCGTGGCTGGCTACCAGCTGGCGATCTATCCGGTCTGCAATCCCACCGGCCTCGAGGATGGCACGCGGTACAACCGCGCCGGGCTCGATCTCAACCGCGAGTTCTGGCGTGATTCGGGTGAACCCGAGGTGCGCATCCTCGAGCGGGAACTGCAGCTCCGGCGCTTCGAGGGCATCATCACACTCCACGCCGACGACACCTGCGATGGCCTTTACGGTTATGCGCATGGCTGCACGATCAACGAGGCGCTGCTCAAGCCGGCGCTGCGGGCATCTGAGCACGTCCTGCCTCGCGATTGCCGACTAAGCATCGACGGCTTTGCCGCGAGCGAGGGCATTATCGGCGAGTGCTTTCAGGGCGTCCTGGCGGCGCCGCCGGACCAGCACCCGCGTCCGTTCGATCTGATTTTCGAAACACCGGCGCGCGCTCCGCTCGCCCTGCAGGAGGAGGCGGCGGTCGTGGCGCTGCGCTCCATTCTGGACGAATACCGCGGCTTCATTGCCCAAGGGGAGAACCTGTGATGACCGCGCGCGCCCAACGTTCGATCCTGCCCGGCTTTGGCCTGTCGCTGGGGTTCACGATTTTCTACCTCTCGCTGATCGTGCTGCTGCCCTTGTCGGCGGCCTTCATCCGCACGAGCGGGATGGGCTGGGACGAGTTCTGGCAGGCCGTCGCCTCGCCGCGGGTCGTGGCGTCGTACCGCATCACGTTTCTGGCCTCGCTGGCGGGCGCCCTCGTCAACGTGGTCTTCGGCTCGATCCTCGCCTGGGTGCTGGTGCGTTATCCTTTCCCGGGGAAAAAAATCGTCGACGCGCTGGTCGATCTGCCCTTCGCGCTGCCGACGGCGGTGGCGGGCATTGCCCTGACCACGCTTTACGCCGAGAAGGGCTGGGTCGGTCAGTATCTGGCCCAGGTGGGCATCAAGGTCGCCTACACGGAACTCGGCATCTTCGTCGCGTTGACCTTCATCGGACTGCCGTTCGTCGTGCGAACGCTCCAACCGGTGCTGGAGGAGCTGGAGCCCGAGATCGAGGAGGCGTCAGCCACGCTCGGGGCGAACCGCTGGCAGACCCTGACGCGCGTGATTTTCCCGGAGATCATGCCGGCCCTGCTCACTGGCTTTGCGATGGCCTTCGCCCGCGCGCTCGGCGAGTACGGCTCGGTGGTCTTCATCTCGGGAAACATGCCGATGCGCACCGAGATCACGCCCCTGCTCATCATCACCAAGCTCGAGCAGTACGATTACCGGGGCGCAACGGCGATCGCCGTCGTGATGCTCACTGCCTCGTTCCTGCTCCTGCTGCTCATTAACCTCCTCCAGAAATGGAGCCGTCGTCATCACCGGGTGTGAACAACGACGCATCCGGCGCGTCCTGACGTGAGCGCCGATTCACGACTCCCTTAGATTCATGGCCTCCACCGCATCCTCCCTGACCTCGACCCGATCCTCCGGGGCGCTGCCACGCGCCACGCAGGATTCGGCGTGGGTGCGCTGGTCGCTGATCACGGTGGCGCTGGGGTTTGTTGGCTTCTTCCTCGTGCTGCCGCTCGCGGCGGTTTTCACCGAGGCCTTGCGGCGCGGGGTGGGGGCCTACTTCGACTCGTTTGCCGATCCCGACGCCCGGTCGGCGATCCGCCTGACGCTGCTCACGGCGGCAATCTCGGTGCCGGCCAACCTCGTGTTCGGCGTGGCCGCCGCGTGGTGTGTGTCGAAATTCGCCTTTCGCGGGAAGAGCCTGCTCATCACGCTGATCGATCTTCCGTTCGCGGTCTCGCCGGTCATCTCCGGATTGATCTACGTGCTGATCTTCGGCGCGCAGGGCTGGTTTGGGTCCTGGCTGATCGACCACGACATCAAGATCATCTTTGCCGTGCCCGGGATCGTGCTGGCGACGACCTTTGTCACATTCCCGTTCATCGCCCGCGAATTGATTCCGCTGATGCAGGCCCAGGGCACCGACGAGGAGTATGCGGCGATCACGCTCGGCGCGAGCGGCTGGCAGACGTTCTGGCGGGTCACGCTGCCCAACATCAAGTGGGGACTCTTTTATGGCGTGATTCTCTGCAACGCGCGCGCAATGGGCGAGTTTGGCGCAGTGTCGGTCGTGAGCGGCCACATCCGCGGCGAGACCAACACGCTGCCCCTGCATGTGGAGATCCTCTATAACGAGTACTCTTTCGTGGGGGCTTTTGCGGTCGCCTCGCTGCTCGCGCTGCTCGCGATCGCCACGCTGGTCCTGAAATCCTTCATCGAATGGCGCCACGCGCAGGTGCGCGGGGCCGCCCACTGATCCGCATGTCCATCCAAGCGACCCACATCACCAAGACTTTCGGCGCCTACACCGCGCTGGCTGGAGTCGACCTGCATGTCCCTCAGGGCAAGCTGGTCGCCCTGCTCGGACCGTCGGGTTCGGGCAAGACGACGCTGCTGCGCATCATCGCGGGCTTGGAGCATCCGGATGCGGGCAGCGCGCGCATCGCGTTTCACGGGCAGGACGTGACGCACGTGCCCGCGGGCAAGCGCGGGGTCGGGTTTGTTTTTCAGCACTACGCGCTGTTCCGCCACATGACGGTGGCCGAGAACATCGCGTTCGGACTCAACGTGCGCTCGCGCAAGGAGCGTCCGTCGAAGGCCGCGATCGCCGCGCGCGTCCAAGAACTGCTCAAGCTCATCCAGCTGGAGCAACTCGGTTCCCGCTACCCGTCGCAGCTCTCCGGAGGGCAACGTCAGCGCGTGGCGCTCGCGCGTGCGCTCGCGGTCGAGCCCAAGGTGCTGCTGCTCGACGAGCCGTTCGGCGCGCTCGATGCGCAGGTACGCAAGGAACTCCGCCGCTGGCTGCGCCAGTTCCAGCGTGAGATCGGCATCACCACGATCTTCGTGACCCACGATCAGGAAGAGGCGCTCGAGCTGGCCGACGAGGTCGTGGTGATGAACCAGGCCCGCATCGAACAGGTCGGGACGCCCCAGGAGGTTTACGACCATCCGGCGACGCCGTTCGTGTACCAGTTCCTGGGCAGCGTGAACAAACTCCAGCTGCCCTGGCGTGGCCTGCCTTCTGAGGGCTCCTCAATTCCATTCTCCGATCCCAAGGCCACGGTGGCGTTTGTCCGCCCACACGATCTCGACATCGCGCGCTTCTCGATCGGCCTCGAGGGCGAGGTCGCGACCGTGAAGTCCATTCACAGTGCCGGGGCACTCGCCCGGATCACCTGCCAGCGCGGGCTGGGGGAGGAGTACATCGAGGTCGAGACCAGTCGCCAGCGGCTGGAGGAGCTTCGTCTCATCCCCGAAGACAACGTCCTACTTCGTGTACGAAAAGGTCGCACTTTCACCGAAGATTATACAATCTAACCGTTCCTTAACCTCATAACCCACCCTCGCTATGGCTAAGATCCACGCAGACATCACCTCGACCATCGGCAATACCCCGCTCGTGCGCCTCAACCGCACCGCGGCCGCGCACGGCGCGCTGGCGGAGGTCATCCTGAAGCTCGAGTTCTTCAACCCGCTTTCCAGCGTGAAGGACCGTATCGGCTTCGCCATGATCGATGACGCCCTGAAGTCGGGGAAGATCAACAGCAGCACCGTGCTGATCGAGCCGACGAGCGGCAACACCGGCATCGCCCTCGCGTTCGTCGCGGCGGCCAAGGGGCTCAAGCTGATCCTCACGATGCCTGAGACGATGTCGCTCGAGCGCCGCAAGCTGCTCAAGATCCTGGGCGCGCGCCTCGTCCTCACCGAGGGGCCGAAGGGCATGAAGGGCGCCATCGCCAAGGCCGAGGAACTCGCGGCCAAGATCCCGAACAGCGTCATTCTCCAGCAGTTCGCCAACCCGTCCAATCCCGAGATCCACCGCAAGACCACCGCGCTGGAAATCTGGAACGACACCGATGGCGCCGTCGACTTCGTCGTCGCTGGCGTGGGCACCGGCGGCACCGTCACCGGCATCGGCGAGGTCATCAAGGCCCGCAAGCCGGCGGTGAAGATTGTCGTGGTCGAGCCCGACGCGTCCCCGGTTCTCTCCGGCGGCACGCCCGGCCCGCACAAGCTGCAGGGCATCGGCGCGGGCTTCGTGCCGGCCGTGCTCAACACCAAGGTCTACGACGAGGTCATCCGCGTGAAGGAAGCCGACTCCGGTCCCGTGTCGAAGCAGGTCAACCAGCTCGACGGCATCCCGGTCGGCATCTCCTCGGGCGCGATCATCTGGGCCGCGCTCCAGCTGGCCAAGCGTCCGGAGAACGCCGGCAAGAAGATCGTCGCGGTCATCCCGTCGGCCTCCGAGCGCTACCTGTCGTCCTGGTTGTTCGCCGACATCAATGTCGAGAGCGACTCGATCGACGACCTGTTCAGCGCGTCCTAAGGCCTCGCTTGTCTTTCGGCCGGAGATTCCGGCCTGTTCTTTCCCCGGCCGGATGCGCTCCGGCCGGGGTTTTGTCAGCGACGATGACCAGACACCTGGAATCGACCGCCGCTCATCAGCCGCGTCTTGAATTCCTGTCAGTCCTCTCGGAGCTGCGTTTTCCCCTGAAACGCAATCGGTTTCAAAGAGAGACGGAACCCGGTATTCGCTGCGGCGATGGCGTGCGGGCTGCTCCCGTGGGAGTCGGCACCTCCGTCGGCTTCGTCTGCTATTAATCCGTTCGATACCATCACCATGCATCCGTCCCTCCGTACTCGCGCCCGCCGCTTTGGCCCGGGAGCGCTTCTCGCCCTGTTATCCGCCGTTCCGGCCTTCGCCCAGTCGCAGGCTCCGGCCGCGGCTCCGACCACGACCGAGACCGTCAAGCTCGAGGCGTTCGTCACCCTCGGCACCCGCTTCGAGGAACGCACCGTCGTCGATTCCTCCGTCCCGATCGACATCGTGACGCAGAAGGAGATCCGCCAGGGCGGCTACACGGAGGTCGCCAAGATTCTCCAGACTGCCATCCCGTCGTTCAACAACCCGCACCCGACCACGCCCGACGGCAACACGCACATCCGCTCGGCCACGCTGCGCGGTCTTTCGCCTGACCAGACGCTCGTGCTCCTCAACGGCAAGCGCCGCCACACCAGCGCGTGGGTCAACACCGGCGGCACGATCGGCCGCGGCGCGGTCTCGACCGACCTCAACGCGATTCCGTCGCCCGCGCTCGGCAGCATCGAGGTGCTGCGCGACGGCGCCTCGGCGCAGTACGGCTCCGACGCCATCGCCGGCGTGATCAACCTGATCCTGAACAAGGACCTCGGCTCGACCTTCACCGGCACGTACGGCGTCACGGAGGAAGGTGACGGGGACGTGTGGGAAGCCTCGATCGGCTCGGGCGTCGCGCTCGGTTCCGACGGCGTCGTCCGCACCACGCTCTACTTCCGCGATCGCAACGCGACTAATCGTGCGTTGCCGGACACCCGCCAGTTCTACTTCGGCACGAACGCGACCACGGGTGCCGTCACGGCAAACTCGGGGGTGTACGGTTCGGGCACGACCGCGCCGGCCAACACGATCCTCGACCCGCGCGAGGCGACCGTGAACCGCAACGTCTGGCGCTACGGTGATTCCGACCTGCGCGAGCAGTCGGTCTTCATCAACGCCGAGAAGGCGCTCAAGCCCGACGGCGCGCTCACGTTCTACGCGTTCGGCGGGTACGGCCTGAGCGAGGCTTACTCCAACGCGTCGTTCCGCCGTCCGGCGGACAACAACAATGTCCGCGCGATCTATCCGAATGGTTTCCTGCCCTTCGTCGCGACCGACAGCACCAACGCCTCCTTCGCCGCCGGCCTGCGCGGCGAGGCGGGGGAGTGGAATTGGGATCTCAGCCAGTCGTTCGGTGGCAACAAGCTGAAGTTCTTCACTGAGAACACGCTCAACGCGACTTATGGCGCGGCGAGCCTGACCAAGTTCTACAATGGCCGCGTCGATTTCGCGCAGGCCGTTACCAACCTCGATCTCAAGCGTGCCTTCGACACCGGCTGGTCCGCCCCGCTCAACCTCGCTGCGGGCGCCGAGTATCGCTTCGACCGCTACCGTGTCACCGCGGGTCAGCTCGAGTCCTACAACAATGGCGGCGTGCGCATCCTCGACGGTCCATCGGCCGGCGCGGTGGCCACGGTTGGCGCCCAGGGCTTCGGCGGCATCCAGCCGCGCGACGAGGTCCGGACGGATCGCAACAGCTATTCCCTCTACGCGGAAGCCGAGAGCGACCTGACCGAGCGCCTGCGCCTGTCGGCGGCGGTGCGCTTCGAGGACTACAGTGATTTTGGGACCACGGTGAATGGCAAGGTGGCCGCGCGCCTCGGCCTCGCGGCCGGCTTCGCGGCCCGCGCCTCGGCGAGCACCGGCTTCCATGCGCCCGCGCTGCAGCAGCAGAACTTCGGTTCGACCAGCAGCCGCACCGATGCGAACACCAACACGATCATCCTCGCGCGCCTGTTCCCGGTCGGCGATCCCGCCGCCCGTGCGCTCGGTGCGAGCGAGCTTGATGCGGAGGAGTCGATTAATCTCACGGGCGGCTTCACCTTTGAACAGGGTGGCTTCACCGGCACGGTCGACTTCTATCAGATCGAGGTCGATGACCGCATTCTCCTCTCTAGCCAGTTCACCGGCGCGGCGGTTCAGGCCTACCTGACCTCGCAGGGCATTTCGGGCGTTGAGGGCGCGCGTTTCTTCACCAACGCGGGTGACACCGAAACCAAGGGCGTCGACGTGACGGCCCGCTATCGTTTTGAGACCGAATCGGCCGGTCGCTTCACCGTCACCGCTGGCTACAATCACAACGAGACCAAGCTCACGCGCGTCCGTCCGACGCCGGCGAGCGTGCTCGCGCTGGGCATCACCACGCCGCTCTTCGACGTGACCGAGCGGATCCGCGTGACGCGCGGCCAGCCGAAGGACAACGCGCAGCTCACGCTGGGCTGGGACCTCGGCCGCTTCTCCTTCCTCGTGCGCAACGTGCGCTACGGTGACTACGAGGCGGTGGCCTTCACCAATCTCGCGGCGGCCCAGGTCGCGCTGTTCCCGGCGGACTCCAAGTTCCGGACGCTGCCGTCCGAGACGGTCGGCGCCCCGGCGGGCAATGTGGACGTCATCGGGCAGTTTAAGGCCGAGGTGATCACCGACCTCGACATCGGATTCCGCCTGACCGACGCTGTGAGCGTGTCCGTCGGTGCGAACAACCTGTTCGATATCTATCCGCAGGAAGTGATCCGCAGCAATGCGCAGCGGCTCGGCGCGGACGCGGGTGGCGTGTTCCGCTACAGCGAGTTCAATCCGTTCCCGTACAGCGGCGCGTTCTATTACACCCGTCTGACCGTCTCGTTCTAATCTGCCATGCTGTTGCCTGCTGATCGTTCCCTCACTCGTCGCGGCTGGCTCAAGGCCGGCGGTCTGGCCCTGGCCGGACTGGCGGTCGCGAGCCGGCCGGCCTGGGCCCAACCGGCGCCGCTGGTGCACCTCGGGCTCAACGAGAATCCGCTCGGGCCCTCGCCGCTGGTTGATGCGGCGATCCGGGATAATCTGCGCGACCTCCACGCCTACACGACGGAGGCGGAGGCGCAGGCGCTGATCCGACAGATCGCGGACTTTGAGGGCGTGAAGCCGGAGCAGATTGTCCTCGGAGAAATCCTTGAGCCGATGGGGTTGCGGCTCGGTCAGAAGGCCGGTGTCGGGGGCGAGTACATCTACTCGGTTCCCGGCTACCCGGCCTTGGTGAACGCGGCCGCTTCGGTCGGGGGCAAGGTCATTTCGGTTCCGCTGAATGCGGAGCTGGAGAACGACCTGCCCGCGATCGCGGCGGCGGTCACGGCACGCACGGGAGCGATCTTCCTCGTCAACCCGCACAACCCGTCGGGCACGGTCAACGGCGCGGCGACGTTCCACGCATTTCTGCGGGAGACGTCGAAGCGCACGCTCGTGATCGTCGACGAGGCCTACCTCGAGTACAGTGACGACTACGCGGGGCGCACGGCGATCCCGCATACCCGGGCCGGGGCGAACGTGCTGGTGTTCCGCACCATGGCGAAGGTGTATGGCCTCGCCTCGCTGCCGATGGGCTATGCGGTGGCGCCGCTGCCGATCGCCGAGCTGCTGCGCAGCACGGGCGTCGGTTTTTACCGCGACCTCAACCGCCTCGCGGTCGTCGCGGCTGGCGCGGCGCTGCGCGACCAGGCGCAGGTGGCGCGCGTGCGCGCGATCGTGACGCAGGAGCGCAATGCGTGGAAGGCGGAGCTCGTGTCGCTGGGGCTCCGGCAGACGGTGTCGCAGGCCAATTTTGTCTACTTCGATGCGGGGCGTGCGCAGACCGAAATCGCGCAGGCCATGGCGCGCGAAGGCATCGATGTCGGGCGGGGCTTTGCTCCGTACGACCGCTGGGTGCGCATCGCGATTGGCCGGCCCGAGGACAATGCCCGCGCCCGCGCTGCGCTTCGCCGCGTGCTGGCGGTTCCGGCGTAAGGAACCCGGCGCAGGGGCTGCGGTCCGCGCTTCGGGTTGACGCCCGCCGTGGGCCGCGCCCCACTGGCAGGGCGTTCCCCGCGCACGGTTTCCTCAGTGATCCCGCCTTTCGCCTTCCGAGGCGTGAGGCCCGTCCTGCACCAAGGTTGTTTTCATGGCTGATCCGGTTCCCTCACGCTCCCTGGTCATTGTTGGCGGCGGCCTTAGCGGTACGCTGGTCGCCGTGCATGCGCTTCGGCATGCCCCTGAAGGGACGCGGGTGGTGCTGATTGAGCGCCATCCACCGGTGGGGCGGGGGGTGGCGTACGGGACTCATTCGCCCGATCACCTGTTGAATGTCCCGGCGGGGCGCATGAGTGCCTGGCCTGACGATCCTGAACATTTTCTGCGCTGGGTGCGGGAGCGGGTGGGGCGGACCGGCTATCCGGCCGCGGTGGAACCGGGGGATTTCATGCCCCGCCGGCTTTACGGCGAGTACCTGGGTTTCCTGTTCATGGAGGCGCGTCACCGGCTCGCGCCGGGCGTTTCCTTTGAGAGTGTCGCCGGTGAAGTGGTGGACATGGATGAACGGGCCACCGGTGGAGGTCGCGTGATCCTGCAGGACGGACGCGTGATCGAAGGCGATCGGGTGGTCCTCGCACTGGGACATCTGCCGGGCGAGTACCCGATCCGGCGGTCGCTGCCGATCTACAAGACGCGACGCTATGTGCATGTGCCGTGGGCGGCCGGCGTGCTGGAGGGAATCGGCCGTGATCACGCGGTGCTCATTGTTGGCCAGGGGCTGACGGCGGTCGACATGGTGGTCGAGCTGACGCGGCTTGGGCACACGGGAAAAATCCACGCGATCTCCCGGCGCGGCTTGCGGCCTCAGGTTCACGCGCTGGGCGCGCCCTACGCTTCGTTCATCGAGCGGGGCGGTCTTCCAAGCACGGTGCGCGTGGCCCTGCGCCGGGTTCGAGCTGAAGTGAAGAAGGCGGCGGCGGCGGGCATCGGCTGGCGCGCGGTCGTCGATTCGCTGCGTCCGCACACCCAGGCGATCTGGCAGGGGTTTTCCCCTGAGGAGAAGAGCCGATTCATGCGCCACGCGCGACCCTACTGGGAGGCGCATCGCCATCGATTGGCACCGGGCATCGCGGCGGTGATCGATCAGCAGGCGGCGCAGGGTCGACTATCATTCCACGCGGGCCGGTTGGAGACGATGACCGATACGCCAGCGGGAGCCGAGGTGACCTTCCGCCAGCGCGGCAGTGAGCAGCGCAGCACGCTCATCGTATCCCGGGTCATCAACTGCACGGGGCCACGCACCGACTACTCCAAATACCAGCATCCCTTGCTGATCAATCTGCTGGCCAGGGGGTTGATCGACCACGATCCGCTGGCCCTCGGCGTGGCGGCGCTGCCGTCGGGCGAAGTGCTGCGCTATCGGGGCGGCCCGACCGGGTGGTTGTTCACTCTGGGCGCTCCGCTCAAGGGCGTCCTGTGGGAATGCACGGCGGTGCCCGAGATCCGAGCCCAGGCCCAGCAGCTTGCAGCGCGGATCCTCGCCGGCTGGACCGCGCCCGCCTAGGTCCTGCAACCGTCGATTTCAGCCTGAAGTAAACCTCATCGTCGCTCCCGCGCGGTCATCTAATAAGCGGATGGTCCCTGCCATAAGGGTTGTCGACGGCCCGCCACTTGCTAACGTCTCGCTCTCCCCTTGCTCAGTTCAACCCACACCCTATGAAATCTAGTTGTATACAAAATACCCTCAAGCGGTTGACGCTGGGGGTTTTCTCGCTCGCAGCGGCCTCCGTGCTGACAGCTGCTGAGCCCCGGATCACTCCGGCCAAGGATCAGATCGGCTTCAGCATTGGCGACGACTACATGATCGCCAATTACACCCAGATTTCGGCGCTCCTGCAGAAGTGGGACTCTGAGTCTGACCGCATGACGGTTGTCAGCATCGGCACGACGGAAGAAGGCCGCAATCAGCTGATGGCCATCATCACGTCGCCCGAGAACCATGCCAAGCTCGAGACCTACCGCGACATGTCCACGAAGCTGGCCCGCGCCCGCATCAGTGAGGACGAGGCACGGAAGTTCTCGAAGGAAGGCAAGGCGATCGTCTGGATCGACGGCGGTCTCCACGCCACGGAGACGGTCAACGCCCAGTCGCTGACCGAGATGGTGTACCAGATGATCTCGAAGACGGACGAGGAGACGATGCGTTTCCTGAATGATGTCGTCCTTCTTATGCCCGTTCCGAATCCGGACGGCGTCGAGCTTGTTGCCAACTGGTACATGCGCAACCCGGACCCCAAGGCCCGTACGTTGAACGCACTGCCACGTCTCTACCAGAAGTACATCGGTCACGACAACAACCGTGACTCGATCATGCACAACATGATCGAGACGGCGAACCAGAACAAGGTTCTCTACGTGCAGTGGAATCCGCAGATCATGCACAACGTGCACCAGACCGGCCCCGCCGGCCAGGTGATCTACATCCCGCCGTTCCGCGACCCGTTCAACTTTGACTTCGATGCCTACATTCCGATCGGCATCCAGGCGGTCTCAACCCACATGCACGCCCGCCTCGTCGAGCAGGGTATGGGTGGCTCGGCCATGCGTTCCGCGGCCCCGTACTCCACCTGGTTCAACGGTGGCATGCGCACCGCCGGCTACTTCCGCAACAACATCGGCATCCTGACCGAAGTCATCGGTGGCCCGACCCCGATGACGATCCCGCTCCTGCCGGACAAGCAGCTCCCGCGCGCCGACTGGCCGCTTCCGATCAAGCCCCGCCAGTTCCACTACCGCGACGCGATCAACTACATGATCGAGGTTGAGCGCGCCGTCCTCGACTACGCCTCCCGCAACCGCGAGAAGGTGCTCTACAACATCTACGCCATGGGCCGTCGTTCGATCGAGCGCGGCAGCAAGGATACCTGGAAGATGACCCCGAAGCGGATCGACGCCCTCAAGGCGGCCGGTGCCGCCTCGGCTCAGGCTGCCGGTCCCCAGGCCATGGGTGGTGCGGCGGTGGTCGGCGGTGGCGGTCAGGCCGTCAACGGCGATCTCTACGGCAAGGTTCTCGAGGATCCGGCTTTCCGCGATCCGCGTGGCTACATCATCCCGGCTGACCAGGATGATTACCCGACCGTCATCAAGTTCATCCAGGTTCTCCAGAAGGGTGGCATCGAGGTCCACAAGGCCACGTCGTCCTTCACGGTTGCCGGCAAGACGTACGCCGCCGGTTCCTACATCGTTCAGTCTGCGCAGGCGTTCCGCCCGGCCGTCATGGACACGTTCGAGGCTCAGGATCACCCGATGGACTTCGCCTATCCGGGCGGCCCGCCGGTCCGTCCGTACGACATCACCGGCTGGACCGTCGCCCGTCAGATGGGCATCCAGTACGACCGGATCATGGAAGGCTTCACCGGCCCATTCCAGCCGATCGGCTTCGAACTCGAAAAGCCCGCCGCAGCCAACATCAGCGGCCCGGCCAACGCGGCCGGCTGGCTCGTCAGCCACAAGATCAACGATGCCTTCATCCTCACCAACCGCCTCCTGAAGGCTAATGCTGAGGTGTTCTGGCTCAAGCAGGAGCAGACGGTTGAGGGCAAGGCCCTCGGCACTGGCACGCTCTGGATCCCGGCCTCCGCCGCCGCCAAGCCGATCGTCGAGCGCGCCGCCCGCGAGCTCGGTATCGCCGCCCACGGTGTCGCCGCCGCCCCCAAGGGCGAGGCATTCAAGCTCAAGCCGATCCGCATCGGTCTGGTGGATACGTACGGTGGCTCCATGCCCTCCGGCTGGACCCGCTGGATCCTCGAGAAGTTCGAATTCAACTTCGAAGTCGTCTTCCCGCAAGTCCTCGATGCCGGCAACCTCAAGGCCAACTTCGATGTCATCGTCTTCCCGTCCGGCACCTTCTCTGAAGGTCGTGGCGGTCGTGGCGGTGGCCGTGGTGGTTTCGGTCCGAGCCCGGACATGATCCCCGAGGAGTTCCGCTCCATGCTGGGTTCGGTCACGGTCGCCCGTTCCGTTCCCCCGCTGAAGGCCTTCGTTGAGGCTGGTGGCACGGTTGTCGCCGTCGGTTCCGCGGCCAGCATCGGCCAGTCGATGGGTCTCCCGGTCGTCGACCACCTCGTCGAAAAGGGTCCGGATGGCGTCGAGCGCCGTCTTGCGGCGGAGAAGTTCTACATCCCGGGCTCGGTGCTCCATGCATCGTTCGACAACACCGTCCCGCTGGCGTACGGCATGCCGTCCAAGGGCTACATCTTCTTCGATGACAGCCCTGTCTTCAACCGTCCGGCCGACACGTCCACGGTCCACGCCTCCAAGGTGGCCTGGTTCGAGGGCAAGCAGGCGCTCTACAGCGGCTGGGCTGTCGGTCAGGAGTACCTCGACGGCGGTGAACTCGCCACCGAGGCGAGCGTTGGCGCTGGCAAGCTGGTTCTCCTCGGCCTCGAGGCGACCTTCCGCGCGACCCCGCACGGTACCTACAAGCTGTTCTTCAACGGCCTGTACTACGGTTCGGCCACCCCGACGACCCTCTAAGGGATTTCGTCCTTCGTTAGTTTCGAGCCCCGCCGGCAACGGCGGGGCTTTTTTATGAAGGGTGCTCACTCCCCAGGGTGTCCTGTTCGCGTCCGTCCGTTTGTCCGCCGAGTCTTCCTTGTTGGTTCCAGCACCCATGTTGTCTTCGCCCTCCGTTCCCTCGGTGGCCGGCCGTCTGGCCGGCCTCGCCATTCTTGCCTTCGCCAACGCCACGCACCCGGTGGCTGCGGCCCAGGATGCTGCCGTCGCGGCTCCGGCCACACCGCCTTCTCCGGCGCTGGCCACGTCCGCGGCGCCCGCCGAAGCCGGCACGGGCGCGGTGGAGAGCAATCGCGAGCGGAACCGGGTGCTGCAGAAACGCAATCCCATCGCGTCCGAGTACCAGATCGCCGGTGAGCTGGGCTTTGCGCCCGGCGCCCTCGCGGATGGCGAGAGTGTCGATTTCCGCAGCCTCCTGCCCGTGACCGGCGCGCTGCTCGGCGGTGCCGAGACTACCCAATTGGGTTTCAGCTATCTCTATCATTCCGCATCCGAACGCGGTGAGCCGGGCTTCAACGCGACCGTGAGCCGCACGTTCGGCTCAGCCGTACGGCCTACCACGGTGCAGGTTCGCGCCAATCTCACGGCGGCCGAGCGCGTCATCGAAACGGCCCTCTGGAACTGGAATCCGACGCGATTCACGTTCGGCGGCGAGCCGGTGTATTTCCTTGATCGTCCCCGCATGCAGTCCGACCGGATTGAAACGCGCACCCGGTCGACGCTGATCCATGTCGAACACCGACTGGGCGCGGACCACACGGTCTATGCGCAGGTCGAAGGCTGGGACTACACGGATTTCTTCCGTCGCGACATGCTGGAGTACCGGCTGGGCAGCGGCACGCCGTTGCCGGGGCAGGGCGACGCCCCCCAAGGGGGCACGACCATCACCGACGGCGCCTACCGCAACGCGCGGTTCCGGCGCGTGGCGACGGAGGAGGCGGTGGACCGCGAACGCGTGCGCCTGCAGGTGGGGGGCGAATCGCAGTTGGGTGGCTGGGAAGTGGACTACGCGCTCTTCCACGGTCACTGGCGCGAGAAGCGCGACTCGTTCTGGGCCGCCTTTGACAACGACGGCTACGATGTGGCTTACCGCATCGGGACCGATCCCTACTTTCCCGAGTTCACCGCTTTGTCCGGCGCGGACATCGACGACTCCCGCCTGAGCCGTTTTCGCGATTCGCGGCCGGTGAAGAACACGACCCGCGATGTCGACTGGGCAGGCCGGGCGGACGCGGTGCGGCGGTTTGATTTTTCCGATGCCCGGATGTCCGTGAATGTCGGCGTGCTCCATCGGGAAAAGGAGCGCGTGAAGAGCCTGATCCAGAAGGACGTGTTCCTGCGCAACGACGCCCTGCTGCTGCCGATCGACGGACTGCGCGTGCCGGGAGCGCCGCTCTCCTTCCTTAAGGACCGCTACCTGCTGCCGCGCTCGGTGAACCTGACCCTCTTCCGGCAGCGCGCCGAGGCCGGCGATCCGGCCATCGTGCGCGACGCGGCCCTGTCGATTCTTGAGGGTCTGCCCGACAACTACACGTCAAGCGAGGCGGTCGACTCCGGCTATGTTTCCGCCTCGGCGCGCCGCGGGCGCTGGTCGGTCGAGGCTGGGCTGCGGGCGGAGCGGACCGAGACGGATACGCTGGGCACGGTGATTGTCCCGATCGCCTTCGATCAGGGCGTCGGCGAGATCCTGGCGGATGTCGATAACCGTGGTGAACGGACGATTGCCCGCGCGGTTCCGACGTCCAATCGCTACAGTACCTGGCTGCCGACGGTGGCCCTGGGCTTCGATGCCTCGGAGGCGTGGGCGTTCCGGACCAGTTACTTCGAGCAGCTGATGCGTCCGCAGTATTTCGACATCGTGAACTACCGCATCATCCGCACCGGCATGCTGCAGGTGGACGAGGGCAATCCGAACCTCGCTCCGACCGACATCCGCACGCTGTCTGTCGCAGCCGATTACCGCGATGCGCGGCTGGGCACGCTTTCGCTGGAGCTCTACCGTCTCGCGGTGGACAAGTTTTTCTACACGGCGCAGAAGCCGGAGCTGGTCGAGGGCTTGGTCTACACGAACAAGCGCGTGGAGAACGGCGGCAAGGCGACGCTGCAGGGCTTCCAGGCGCAATGGAGTCGCGATCTGACGGCCGCGGGCTTCAAGCTGTCGCCATCGGCGGCCTACACCTACTCGGAGAGCGAGGCGAAGGTCCCGACGCGTCCGGCGGACGAACTGACGTTGCCGCAGCGGTCGCGACACCTGGTGCAGGTTGTGCTCGAGTGGTCGCGCGGAAAAGTGGGCGGCAACGCCGAGCTGAGTTATCAAGGCCGGGCGCTCGACGAAGTGGGACAGGGGCCTGATCGCGACATCTACCGCGACACGGCGGTCAGCCTCGACGCCGGTCTGTGGTGGCAGGTCAACCGCACCTGGCGGGCCTCGCTTGCGGCCCAGAACCTGACGGACCATCCCGAGCGTTCCTACGAGGGCAACCCGCAGCGCGCCGTTCGCAACGAGTACCTCGCGACGACCTGGACGCTCGGTCTGCGCGGCCGGTTCTAGGGCATTTTCAGGAAAACGGTAGCCGGGCTCGCTGAGCCCGGGGCTCGTGCTTTCCCTCTCCACGAGAACGGACCGGGGTCAGCGACCCCGGCTACAACAAAACTTAAACTGCTCTGGGGCGCCGGCTTCCGCTCAGAACGGCCAGATCGTGGGGACGACCAGCAGCGTCGTCACGAAGCAGGCCACGTTGAGCGGCAGGCCGATCTTGAGGAAATCGCCGAAGCGGTAGCCGCCGATGCCATAGACGTAGGTGTTGGTCTGGTAGCCGATGGGTGTGGCAAAGGCAGCCGAGGCGGCGAAGGTCACCGCGACAATGAAGGCGCGTGGGTTCACACCCATCTCAGCGGCGACGTTCAGCGCGATCGGGGCCATGAGGGCGGCGACGGCGTTGTTGGAAAGGATTTCCGTCAGGATCGTCGTTACCAGATAAATGCAGGCCAGCATGACAATCGCCTGATAGGCGGCCGGCACGTAGGCGAGGACCCCGTCGACGATGCCAGCCGCCAGCCAGGCGGCGGCGCCGGTTTGCTCGAGGGCGAGTCCCATGGCCAGCATGCCGTAGATGAGGAAGAGGATATTCCACTCGATCGAGGCGTAGGCCTCGGAGGTCTTGAGAACGCCGGCGAGACAGACGATGACACAGCCGGCCAGCGCGCCGATTTCAATGGGCACCCACTCCAGTGCGGCGGCGGTGACGATGGCGGCAACCACACCCGCTACCAGCGCGATGCGGCCCGGACGCGTCTTGGCTGGGACGCGGGCGCGGTCGAACAGCATGAGATCGTCGTTCTGCCCGAGGGCATCGATGGCCTGGTCGGTGCCCATCATCAGGACGACATCGCCACCTTGTAGCGGCAGGGAGTCGAATTGCTCGCGGACGTTCTCGCCCTTGCGATGCACGGCCAGCACGACCATGCGGAAACGCTGGCGGAACTGGACCTCGCGGAGGGAGTGGCCGACGAGCGAGGAATGCGGCGTGACCACGGCCTCGACGAGCGAGCCCTCGTGCGCGGCGATCTGCTCGAGGCCGAGATTGAGCTCCGAGGCGAGGTCGATGCCCTCGAGCCGGCGGGTGTGGGCGATGCCCTTGAGCCGGCAGGAGAGGATGAGGCGGTCGCCGGCCTTGAGTTTGACCAGGTGGGGATCGATGTAGAGGGCGATGCCGTCCCGGACGATCTCGAGCACGCGGACGCCGCGGCCCTTGGTCAGCCCGGCTTCCTGCAGCGTTTTGCCCAGCACGGGCGAGTTGGGCTGAACGAAGGCCTCGGTGAGGTATTCGCGGCGTTCCTCCTCGCTGAGAATGGAGGTGAGCATGGCCCGGTCGGGCAGCAGGCGCTTGCCGAAGAGGGCGAGGTAGATGGCGCCGACGATGGTGACGGGCAGACCGAGCCAGCCGAGTTCGAACATGGAGAAGCCCGGTTCGCCCTTGGACGTGATGATGCCGTTGACCACGAGATTGGTGCTGGTCCCGATCAGGGTGCACGTGCCGCCGAGCACCGCCCCGTAGGAAAGCGGGATGAGGAGCTTCGACGGGGCGAGCTTCATCTTGCGGGCCAGCGTGAGGACGACCGGCAGGAAAACGACGACCACCGGCGTGTTGTTGATGAAGGCCGAGATCGCCGCGACGACGAGCACGAGGACCAGCAGGACCACGGGATAGGGCCATTTCGCGCTGCGCTCGACCAGGACGGAAATGCGATCGATCGCACCACATTTCACCAGGGCGGCGCTCAGGATGAACATGGCCCCCACCGTCATCGGAGCGGGATTGCCGAAGACGGAGAACGCGTCCTTCGGCGAGAGCAGGCCCAGTCCGACCAAGGCAAGGAGGAGCCCGACCGCGGTCAGGTCAGGTGGGATCTTTTCCCACAGGAAACTGGCGAAGACCGCGGCAAGAAGGATAAAGACGAGGGCGATATCCCAGGTCATGGGCGATCAGCGTACGCGTGCGCCGGGGCCCGCGCCGAGCCCAATCAACGGGAAACTTTGGTCTCTTTCTGATACCAGTCGTAAAAGGCGAAGGCGAAGGCGATCAGGGTGACGGACAGGCCGCCGAGCTTCATGATCGCCCCGCCCAGGAGCTGGTCGTCCGTGGGGCTGAACGAGGCGAACAGGCGCGGGGCGTATTCGTAGGTCGGATAGAGCACATCCGAGGAGAACGTGATGAAGGCGAACACCGGGGTCATGCCAATGGTCACGGCAATCAGGTAAAGCATCTGGGCGCCGCGGCCGGCGGGAGGGAACTCCTTCGACGGGCTCAACAAGGGCCACCAGTAAAAGAGCGCGGCGATGAAGAACGTCACGTGTTCCACCACATGGACAAACTTGTCCTGCAATGCCCAGTCGTAGAGGGCCGGAACATGCCAGGCCGACATGATCAGGGTGTAAAGGAGGCCGCAGATGATCGGGTGGGTAAGGACACGGAGCAGGGATCGGAGGCCGGGACGGCCGGTCACGGTGCCCACGAGCCAGGTCGGGAGCCCGAACAGCATGAGGACGGCGGCCGGATAGATCAGCAGCTGGTGCTGGATCATGTGGGCGCTGAGAAGAAAGCGCTCGCCGATCTGGTCCAGCGGGGAACCGACGGCGAGGTAGAAGATGAGGAGCGAGGTGTAGAAACAGGCGGCCTGGCGGCGAGGCCAAGGCTGGCCGGGGGCGATCAGGCCGCGGAGAGGTCCACACGCGATGCCGTAGGCCCATCCGAGGAAGATGAGTCCCCCGACGAGGTAGGGTTCGTTGTGCCAGTGGCGCCAGTCGATCATCGGAGTGATAAAGCTCGAATGACGAAGCCCGAATGACGAACCCAAACCTCAGATTTTCGCCGGTTATTCGTCATTTGGATTTCGTCATTCCGGTTTCTTGTCCCGGACGGCGTCGGAAATAAAAAAGCCGATCCCTGTTGAGGATCGGCTTTTGACGTTTGAAGTGAGGTGGTCGTCAGACTTCCTCGTAGGCCGGTCCGACCGGCTTGCTGGCATCGGCCCCGTGGACCGCGAGGAGGGCCCACATGGTTCCGCCGGCCAGCACGAGTCCGATGAAGAAGAGGATCGTGCAAAAGAGCTTATCCCACTTCAGGTGCATGAAGATGAAGATAACCAGCATGAACTTCACGATCGACAGGACGATGAGCGTCGTGGTGATGATCCACTTGGCCAGCGGCAGGTAGATGACGAGGATTTCCACGCCGGTGATGACCGCGAGGATCATCGCCAGCTGGACGAAGATATGGAACTTGCCCTGATGCTCGCCGTGACCGGCGGCGTGGGAGGAGGAGTGGGCGGCGGGAGCGCTCATGCGAGGAAGACGTATTCGAGCAGGTAAACGACCGGGAAGATCACGATCCAGACGATGTCAACGAAGTGCCAGTAAAGGCCCATCGACTCGACATCGATCGCGTTGGCCTCGCCGAACTCGACCGCACCGCGGTCGCGGCCAAAGGCGAAGAGGATGCCGACCGTCGCGAGGAAGCCCGCGAGCGGGAGGAAGTTTGCCCCGAGGAAGGAGGCGGTGGTGCCATCGAGGACCGCGTGGACCAGCTCCAGCGAAACATAGATGCCGAGGATGACCGCGGCGATCCAGGTGGCGAGGTGGGCGAGGCTGACGAGGATCCAGGGCTTGCCGGTGTTGGCCACGGTGGGCTTGAAGGTGCGGATGTACATCAGCACCAGCCAGAGCACGCCGATGGCCACGTGACAGCCGTGCGTGCCGGTCAGCGTATAGAAGGTCGAGCCGAAGATGCTGCTGCTGAGGGTGAGCTCGTACTCGTGGACGAAGTGACTGAACTCATAGACTTGGCAGCCCAGGAAGATGAGGCCGAAGACGATCGTGCCGAGGAGCATCTTGCGCGTCGACTTGACGTTGCCCTTCTGGATCGCGTTCACGGCGAGCGCCATGAGGAGCGAGGACATCAGGAGGATGAACGTCGAGAAGGACGTCAGCTCGATCGAGAACAGATCGCGAGGATCCGGTGACCCCGCCGGCGGGTGCAGGCGGTAGATCAGGTGGGTCGAGATCAGCGTTCCGAAGAACATGCAGTCCGACGCCAGGAAAGCCCACATGAAGAGCTTCTTGTTCGGAATGCCCGTCGTCGTGCTCGGGTCGTGATGGTGGTCGATGGCGCCAGCGCCGGCGTGACTGCTCATGGAAGGTGGAGGAAGAGGATTAGTGCTTGGAACCGTGGCCGTGGTCGGAGCCGTCTTCGGACTCGTTCGGATGGACATGATAGCCACCCGGGCCCTCAAGTGCCCACATCCAGGCGCCGAAGAACACGAGTGCGCCGCCGGCAATGGCGCCGAGCATGATGTGGTTGGTAAAGAAGAGACCGCCGATCAGGAGGCCGGAGGCCGTGATGATCGGGAACCAGGACTGGCTGGGCATGTGGACGCCGCCGTGGGCCTCGTCTTCCTTGGCGTGCGCGGCCTTTTCCTTGGCGATCTCCTCCTTGTGGTGCTTCTCGTACCAGAAGGCGTCGCGGGCGTGCACGGTCGGGGTGACGGCGAAGTTGTACTCCGGCGGGGGATTCGGGATCGACCACTCGAGCGTGCGGCCATCCCACGGATCGCGGCCGGACTTCTCGCCCTTGAAGTAGGTGTAGACCATCACGGCGAAGTAGACGAAGATGCCCACGCCGAGGATGAGCGAGCCAATGGTCGCGATCAGGTTGGCGTTGTTCCAGCCCATGTTGCCGTCGTAGGTGAACGTACGGCGGGGCATGCCGTTCAGGCCGAGGAAGTGCATCGGGAAGAACGTGACGTTGAAGCCGATGAAGATGACCCAGAAGGAGAGCTTGCCCCAGAACTCCGAGACCTTGCGGCCGAAGATCAGCGGGAACCAGTAGTGGATGCCGGCGAGCAGCGCGAAGATCGAGCCGCCGATGAGCACGTAGTGGAAGTGGGCGACGACGAAATAGCTGTCCTGCTGCTGCGCGTCGGCGGGGGCCGCCGAGTGCATGATGCCGGAGAAGCCGCCGAACATGAAGAGCCACACGAAACCGAGGGCGAACATCATCGGCGTGCGCATCATCAGATGGCCGCCCCAGAGGGTGCCGACCCAGTTGAAGATCTTGACGCCGGTCGGGACCGCGATGGCCATCGTGGCGACGGCGAAGGCGGCGGTGGCGACCGTGCCCATGCCGGTCGTGAACATGTGATGGCTCCAGACGCCGAAACCGAGGAAACCGATGGTCGCACCGGAGAAGACCACGATCGGATAGCCGAAGAGGGGCTTGCGCGAGAAGGTCGGAAGGATCTCGGAGATGATGCCCATCGCCGGGAGGATGAGGATGTACACCTCGGGGTGACCGAAGACCCAGAACAAGTGCTGCCAGAGAATCGGGAGACCACCGCCGGAGACTTCGAAGAAGTTGGTGCCGAAGGAGCGATCCATCATGAGCTCAACCAGCGCGATCGTGATCGCGGGGAAGGAGAGGATGATGAGGAAGGCGGTGAAGAGCGTCATCCAGGTGAACACCGGGAGGCGCATCATCGTCATGCCGGGCGCGCGCATGTTGATGATCGTCACGATGAAGTTCAGCGAACCGATGACGGAGGAAACACCGAGGATCTGCAGACCCATGACCCAGAGGTCGGTGGACATGTCACCGGAGAACTGGGCAGAGTAGGCGGTCGAGGTCAGCGGAGCGTAGCCGAACCAGCCGATGTCCGGAGCGCCGGACTTCACGAACCAGCCGACGTTGAGGATGATCGCGCCGGCGAGGAAGACCCAGAATGCGAAACCGTTGAGACGGGGGAACGCGACGTCGCGTGCACCGATCTGCAGCGGCATCATGTAATTGAAGAACGCAGCCGAGAGCGGCATGACGGCGAGGAAGATCATCGTCGTCGCGTGCATCGTGAACATCTCGTTGTACTGCTGGGCAGTCAGGAGCGTGTTGTTCGGGACCGCGAGCTGGAGACGGATGAGCAGGGCCTCAAAGCCACCCACCAGGAAGAAGAAGAGCGACGAGACGCCGTAAAGCAGTCCGACGCGCTTGTGGTCGACGGTGGTCAGCCAGCTGACCAGTCCGGTCTTGGCCGTTGGCCGGGTGAAGAGCCACGAGCGCTTTTCAACGCCGGCGTGCCCCTCTTTGCCGATGAAATCGGATTTAGCGAGTGCGTCCATGGAAGGTGTAGGCTGGTGGTTTGAAAATTACTTGAGGCTCTCGAGGTAGGCGACGAGGGCCGACACGTTGTCGGGCGACAGCTCGATGAGCCGGTTGCCCGTTTCGCGCTCGGTGTAGCCGCCGACCCACATCTTGTTGCCGGGCTTCACGTGGTTGGGCTCGGAGATCCAGCGGTAGAGATTGCGGGTGTTGTTCTCCAGCAGGCCGCCCGCGATCGTGGTGCGGGAACCGATGTGCGTGAGATCGGGGCCGGTGATGCCGACGCCCTCATGGCCACGAATGGTGTGGCAGCCGGCGCAGGCCTTCTCGGTGAAGAGCTGGCGACCCTCGGCGATGAGCGCGGGGCTCTCATTGCGCTCCGGGAACTGCTTCTGCACCCAATTGCCGAGCGGATCGGCGTCAAACTCGGGCGTCCAGCCCGGCTCGTTGACCTTGAAGCCGGCGAACTGCGCGCGGGGCGCGGCGGCGGCGGCGTTGGCGGTGGCCTCGACGGCGCGGCCGTCCTTCTTCTGATTGGCCGTCCACGCGGCGAAGTCCGCCTCGTTGAGGGCGATGACGCGGAAGCGCATGACGGCGTGGGACTCGCCGCAGTACTCGGCGCACTGGCCCCAGAAGTAGCCCGGCTCGTCGGCCTGCAGCCACAGGTGGTTGCCGCGGTTGGGCATCATGTCGACCTTGCCCGCGAGCTTCGGAACCCAGAACGAGTGAATGACGTCGATCGTGCGGAGGTTGATTCGCACCGGTCGACCGGCCGGGATGACGAGCTCGTTGGCGGTCACCAGCGAGCCGGCGCCGTCGATCTGCTCGGTCGGGTATTCAAATTTAAACCACCACTGGTAGCCGATTGCGGTGACCTCGTAGGCCTGTTCACGCTGATCCTCGGGCACGTCGTAGGTGTACCAGATCGCCTTGAGCGTCGGGACCGCGATGAAGACCAGAGCAAGGACCGAGGCACCGATGAGGCTGAGCTCGACCAGCGGATTGCCGTGCCCCTGCGGCGGCGGCTCGGCGTGTTCGTCGGCGGCGCTGCGCGCCTTGAACTTCAGCGTGGTGTAAGCCAGCACGGCCGCGACAATCACGAAGATGATGCCCGTGACCCAGAGCGTGACGTAGAACACGTCGAGCTGGGAAGCTGCAACCGGTCCCTTGGTGTCAAAGGTCGATTGAGGGCCGCCGATCCAGCCACCCGTGAACAGCGGGATGCTTGCGGCGAAAAGCGCGGAAAGACCGCGGCGGATCGAGTGTCGGGAAGAAGCGGAGGAACTCATGTGGCAAAGTGGCGCGTGTCCGAGGGCAAAGAGGCGGAAGAGCGTCGTGAACCCGTCGTCCATTTCAAGCTATTAAACGAGCTGAATCTCTCACGGACGCGAGGGCGCGTGCAAACTCTCATTCCAGCTATTAATCCCGATCGGTCATGGCATAAGGTGGGCGTCGCGGAGGGTGGTCGGGTTGGGGGTGGCGGAAGGTAACGGCAGGCTTGGCGGGCTCAGTTGCTGACCACGCCGGCACCGCCCAGAGTACCCGCGGCCGGCCACCAGCGATAGAGGAAGAAATAGACCAGAACGCCCGTCACGCTCACATAGTACCAGATCGGGAAGGTCCACTTGGCCCAGGCGCGGTGGCGGTCGAAATCACCCTTGATCGCCAGGTAAAATGTCCGGGGTACGAGGTAGGCGATGCTGATTGCGAGGATGATATGCGATATCAGCATCGCGTAGTAGATCATCCGGATGGCGCCTTCCCCGCCGAACAGGGTATGGACCCCCCGAACCATGACCTTGTGCGAGACATAACCGACGAGGAAGATGGCCGAGACGACGCCCGCCGCCAGCATGCTGGCCCGGTGCGCGGTCTTGTTGCCGGCCTTGATGAAGACAAAGCCCAACGTGATCAGCACGGTGGCGATGGCGTTGAGCGTGGCGTTGAGGCCGGGGATATCTTGGACGGTCATGGAAACCGGGATGGAGGCAATGGGTAGATCAGTAGAAAAGGATTCGGTCAGTCACCAAGGCGCCGAGTTGCAGCGGCAACCACAGGATCGAGGCGAAAAACAGGCTGCGCGCGGTCCGGTCGCGGTCCGTGCTGCGGGTGAAGGCGACCGCGCGAATTAGAAACCAAAGCCCGAGCAGAACGGTCACGGCCAAGTAGTAGCGGCTGGCCAGACCGAGGTAGGTGGGGGCGGAGCAAAGGCCGACCAGAATCACCGTTGCCACGAGGGACCAGGCCGCGACTTTGCCGCCTTCGGTGTCGCGTACCGGCAACATCGGGAAACTGACGCCGGCGTAGTCCTTCCGGTAGGTCCAAGCGACGGCCATGAAGTGCGGGATCTGCCAGAAGAAGAGGATGCCGAACAGGATCCAGCCCAGCGCCGTCACGCCACCTTCCGCTGCGGCCCAGCCGATCAGCGGGGGAAAAGCCCCGGCAATGGCCCCGATCTCCGTGCTCCAACGCGACCACCGCTTGGCGGGGGTGTACCACGCCAGATAGGTGATGATCGTCATCAGCGCAAAAAAGGCCGCCGGCCCATTCGTTTTCGCGAAGAGAATGCCCAAGCCGATCATGTTCAGCAGCCAGCCGAGCACGAAGGCCGATCCGCTCGGAATCTTGCCCGCCGGCAGGGGCCGGTCCGCCGTGCGCTTCATGCGCGCGTCGGTGTCGCGTTCCATCCACTGATTGATCGCGGCGACACCACCCGCGCAGAGCGAGGTGCCCACGGACATGGCGATGAACTCGCCCGGCAGCCAGGGCGGACGGGCTGCCGCGTAGCCGACCAAGGCGGTCGCGACGGACAGCATGCTCAGCCGGGGCTTGGTCAGCTCCAGATAATCGTTAAAACGCGCCTTGGAGACCGGTTCGGCCAAGGTGGTGGCGGCTGGGCTCATGCGCCAACGGTCTCCAACCGTGGATGTCCGGCCGGAGCTGGATTTGGCTTAAGCCGTTCAATGCGATCACGATGCGCCCACCATGTCAGGCTGAAGGTCGCCGCCATGAGGGAGGCGCCCACAATCACGTGGGCCGTGGTGTAGTAGGCGTTGCGCATGGTCCAAATCGCTGCAGCGCCGAGGCTTACCTGAATAACAAGCAGGGCCGTGATCGTGGCGGCGGCCAGCTTGATCCCGTCGGTTGTCTTAGCTCGCCAGATCTCAACCGCCAGCCAGACAAGGACTACTGTAATGACAAGAGCCATGGCCCGGTGCGCGAAATGGATGCCCACGCGAAAATCCCAGGTGCTGGGGATCAGGCCGCCTTCCGGGGTGAGGGGGAAGGTCGGGATGGCAAGCCCGGCGTAATTGTGACGCATGGTCGCGGCGATCACGAGCTGGGCCAGAATCAGGCCGGTGCTCAGGATGGCGAGTTGGCGGATCCGATTCGGGAGTTCGCTGGAGGATTTGCGTTCAATCCAAGGCTTGGAGAGACCAGCTGCGATTGCAAATAGCATGCAGACAAAGACTTGGGCGAGAATGCCGTGCGGGATGCGCAGGATCTGGCCGAGCGACATGTCGAAACCGGGCAGATGGGTCGCGTCGAGGAGGACGCGTTTTCCGCCGATCAGGCCCTGGACGATGACAATGAAGAGCGCCCACCAGCCGAGGCGACGGAGCCAGGCGCGGCTTTCGGACCGCCAGAGCCAGACCGCGAGACCGATCGTGATGAACCCCATGGTGGCGCCCGACAGGCGATGGGAGTGCTCGGCGAACATGGCGATGTCCGTCAGCCAGCCCTCGGGATTGATGGAACCGTTGGAGAGCGGCCAGTCAGGGAAGGCCATGCCGGCGCCAATGCTGGTCGTGAAGGCGCCCAGCGTCACCAGCACGAAAACCCAGGCCGCGCCACCGGCGGCAAACCAGGCAAGCGCCGGCTTGTAGTGTGCACTGCGGGAGGAGGAAGGGGAGGCGGACATGAGCGTGAAGACTGGAGATAAGAAGGGATCTCGCTACCGGCCGCAAACCCTTTGACAATTCGATAGTGGAAGGAATCCGTTAGGGCATGAACGCTTATGCCCGCCGCACCCGCTTGCAGCTTGTATGCCTGCTGTTCCCTGTGCTGCTGGCTTCCTGCCGCAAAAGCGAGTCAGCCGTATCGGCGGCTTCCCCGGCGGCCGCGGCTTCGACCGAGATCCGGCATCCGTTGGTCGGCGCCGTAGTGAAGGCCGACGCTGAGCGCGGCACCCTGCTGATCGATCACGAAGCCATTGCCGGTTACATGCCGGCCATGGTGATGGAGTTCAAGGTCAGCTCCGGCGATCTCGCCAACGCGAAAGCCGGCCAGCGCCTGCGCGGCGAACTGGTGCAGGAAGCGGACGGTGTGTTCCGCCTCGAGAAAATCTGGCCCATCGACGCAACCGCCGATGCGGCCGTGGCCGCGGGGACCAACGCGCTCCGTCAGGACACGACGATCCGCGGCAAGCGCGCCTACCGCGAGGTGGGGGAGAACCTGCCGGATTTCGCGCTCTATGATCAGTCCGGCGCGGTCGTCTCGCCGGCCCGTTTCCGCGGCAAGCGCGTCGTCATCAATTTCATCTACACCCGTTGCCCAATCGCGACGATGTGTCCGGCCGCGACGGAGCGCATGACCTCGTTGCAGCGGCAGGCCAAGGCGGCGGGGGTCACCAATCTCGAGCTCATCTCGATCACGCTCGATCCCGAGTTTGATACGCCCGGCGTGCTCAAGCAGTACGCGGCCGACCGCGGCATCGACACGTCGAACTTCTCCTTCCTCACCGGACCCGAGAGTGCGATCAAGGATCTGTTGCGGCAGTTTGGCGTGATCGCGATGGCCGAGGGCAGCATTCTTCAGCACACGCTCGCCACCTTGCTCATCAACGAGAATGGTCGGATTGTGCACCGCGTCGACGGCAGCAGCTGGGACGTCCAGGAATTCGTCGACAAGCTCGCCCGCTGATTTTTCCGCCGTCCTTTTTTCACGTTCATCATGTCGATCGCGCTCGCCCGCCCGCAGAAAGTCCAATTCGCCCTGATCACGGCGGCCGCCATCGGCCTGTACGCGCTCTTCCGCGTCATCCCGACGGGCACGAATCTCAATCACATCGACTTTCGCGTCGAGGGCACCAACACGCTCGAGTTCTGCGATCCGTCGAATCCGCAGTTCATTCCGGTTGTGACCGTGCGCTCCCCGGTCGGGACGAAGCTGGCGTGGGATGTCGCGCCGGCGGTGGGCCGCGAGTCGACGCTCACGCTCAGTCTGTCCACGGCCAGCGGAAAACCGATCGCTGAGCCGGATCTGCTCGTTGCCCACACGCGCCGTCTGCACCTGATGGTCGTCGATCCGACGCTGCGCGATTATCAGCACCTGCATCCCGAGCCGGGCGCGAAGCCGGGCGAATGGGTGTTCAAGCACACGCCACGGCTGGCGGGCGAGTACCGCGTGTTCGCCGATTTCACGCCGGCTGCGACGGCGCGCGGCTTGTACGCCTCATCGGCGTTCACCGTTCCGGGTGAGGTTGCGGTGAACCCGACGATCCTCGACTGGACGGCAGAGCGCGACGGCTACGCGTTCACGCTTACGCCCGATGCGCCGATCCGCGCGGGGCGGACGGCCAATCTCGCCTTCACCGTGACGAAGCAGGATGGCGGCGCGGTGCCGCTGCAGCCGGTCATGGATGCATTCGCGCACCTCGTCGCCTTCGACGCCGCGCGCAATGGCTTCGCCCACCTGCACCCGAACGAGATCGACCTCACCAAGCTGCCGGATCCGACCAAGCCGCGCCTGACCTTCATGGTCACGATCCCCAATCCCGGCCTCTACGTGATCTGGGCCCAGGTGAACATCGGCGGCACCGAGGAGTTCGTGCCCTTCTGGTTCGAGGTGGCGCCATAGCGCCTGTGGCGCGGTTGTTGGTTACTGGTTAAGGGTTATTGGGCCGGATCTGCCTATTAACAAATAGCGATTAACCATCAACTGCGGCGGTGAAGCCGCCGCTCAGAACTTCAGGTGCTTCACCGTCAGGCCCTGGTTGATGAGCTGCTTGAGCGAATCGATGCCGATCTTGAGGTGGTCGTCGACGTAGGTCTCGTCGACCTGCGCGTCGCTTTCCGTCGTCTTCACACCCTCGGGGATCATGGGCTGGTCACTGACGAGGAGCAGTGCGCCGGTCGGGGTTTCGTTGAAGAAGCCGGTCATGAAGATCGTCGCCGTTTCCATATCGACGGCCATCGCGCGGATCTTGCGCAGGTATTTCTTGAACTTGTCGTCGTGCTCCCAGACGCGCCGGTTGGTCGTGTAGACCGTGCCGGTCCAGTAGTCGCGCGCGTGGTCGCGGATCGTGGTCGAGATGGCCTTCTGCAGCGCGAACGCCGGCAGCGCGGGGACCTCGGGTGGAAAGTAGTCGTTGCTCGTGCCCTCGCCACGGATGGCGGCGATGGGGAGGATGAGATCGCCGATCTCGGCGCGGTGCTTGATGCCGCCGCATTTGCCGAGGAAGAGGACGGCCTTGGGATCGATCGCGCTGAGCAGGTCCATCACCGTGGCGGCGGTCGCGCTGCCCATGCCGAAATTGATGATCGTGATGCGACCCGCGGTCGCGCTCGGCATCGGCTTGTCCTTGCCGTCGACTTTCACCCGGTGCCACTGGGCGAAGAGTTTCACGTAGCGCTGGAAGTTCGTCAGCAGGATGTAGTCACCGAATTTGTCGAGCGGCACCCCGGTGTACCGCGGGAGCCAGTTCTCAACGATCTCTTTGCGGGATTTCATGATGAGTCAGTAAGCGGTTCGGACTGCCGAGGCGACGGGAAAGTGGCTTGAGTTGGAACGCCCGCGAATCACGCGAATGCTCGGAATGGGTAGCCACGGAACACACACCGAACACACGGAAATCGGCTCGGAAGCCGGAACGTCGGAATTCCGTGTGTTCCGTGGTTCTTCCTCGATCGATTTCTGAGGGGCTCGGCCATCACTTCAAATCCGACGCCTTGATCGCGTGCTCCCAGCGCAGCGCGTTCGTCTTGTCGTAGCAGCGGATCGTGAGCACGCGGTCGTTGGCCGGGCCGCTGAGCGAGAGTTTCGTGTAGTTTTGGTCGATCACCAGGGTGCCGTCGACGCGCATCGGATCGTGCAGGCGGCCGGCGCGCTCCACGTTGTGCACACCTGAGGAAAGCGGCGAGGAGGTCAGCTCGTAAACCCACTGCGTGTCGGTCAGCTTGGTGCGGGCGAGTTCGGTGAAGTGCACGTCGCCGCTCAGGAAGATGACGCCGGTGATCTTCTGGTCCTTGATGAACTGCAGGATCTCCTCCCGCTCATGGCGAAAGTAGTCGAAGGTCTCGCTCGAGCCGCCGAAGCTCGTGATCACCTGACCGCCGGTGACGATGAACTTGAAGGCGTAGTGGCTCAACTGCTGGGCGGCCAGGAGTGACTGCTTCAGCCAGTCGAGTTGCTGCGCGCCGTACTGGGTTTTCTCAGGATGCTTTGCCTGGTCGAGATTGGAGTCGTCGCGGTGATAGCGGTTGTCGAGCAGGATGAACGCGGCGTCGCCCCAATAGAATTTGCCGTAGACGCCGGGATTGTCCGGTTCGCCCCAGGTGGGATTGCCCCAGTACGCCTTGAAGGCCGCGAGCGTCGTCGCCTTGAACTCGTAGGACTTGTTGGCGTCGTTGGGGCCGTAGTCGTGATCGTCCCACGTGGCGTAGTGGTGCATCGAGGCGAACAGCTTCTGCAGGTCGGGCGTGGCTCGGTCGTGCGAGTAACGGTACCAGATGCCGCTTTCCGAGGAGAAATCTGCCTCGCGGAGATAGAGATTGTCGCCGCCCCAGAGCGTGAAGTCCGCGCCACTATCGCCCATGTGGCGAAAGATCTCCGTGCCCTTGCCATAGGGAGTGCCGGGACGGTCGTAGCGCTCGTCGTTGAGGTAGGCGCAGGTGCCAAAGAGAAAAGAGAAATCCGGCGGCGGCTTGCGCCATTCCCACTGGTCGGCGGTACGGAACGTGAGCGGGTAGGGAAAGGTGAGTGGCTGCCCGTCGACGGAGAGGCGGTATTCATAGGCGGCCCCCATCTCGAGCAGTCCCGGACGAAAATGGATGATCTGTCCGCCGCCAGGAGTGGGCGCGGGCGCATTCACCCCGATCGTCTTCCGCGTCTCGGGCCGGCCGGCGATCCAGTAGTCGAGCGCGACGACGCGGGCGTTCCTGACCTCGACCCAAATCAAGACCTCGCGATGGGCCTGGTAACCGAGCATCGGCCCGGAAACCAGCTGGCCGGCGAACAACGCGGCCCCGGTCAGGACCAGGGCGAGAACCAGCAGAAGCGAGCGGAGGCGCATGGCGTAACGATGCAGCAGACCGTGGGCCGGTGAAGGGAAAACGCCGGTCGGTCACTGTGATTAAAGTAAATCAATTACAGACTTGTGTGCAAACCAGACTTGGTCTGGTCTGCTTACGTGAAAACGGTGAATATCCAAGCGGCCAAGACCCACCTTTCGCGGTTGGTTGAGGAGGCGGCGGGCGGTACGGAGATCGTCCTCGCCAAAGCCGGCAAGCCGATGGTCCGGCTCGTTCCGTATTCGGTGCCGCCTAAGGCGCGCACGCCTGGGCTCTTGGCCGGGCAGGGCTGGGAGGCGGCGAACTGCTGGACGGACGGGGAGGATCTGCTCGCCGGTTCCGTTGAAAGTCCGCTCTTTCACGGCGCAGTGGAGGAGCCGCCAGCGAGTCCGTTGCCAGGAGCCGCCTCACCATGAGGCTGCTGCTGGATTCGCACGTGATCGTGTGGTGGGCGCTCTACCCGGGGCGGTTGCGCGCGTCCACTCGGGCGGCAATCGCTGCACCGGAGAACGAAGTCGTTATCAGTGCGGCTTCGGTGTGGGAGCTGGGCCTAAAGATCGCTCGGCAGAAGCTGTCCTTGCCCGACAACTACGCGGCCACGCTCTTGGGTGACGGCTTCGTGGAGCTCCCGGTTGGCATTGGTCACGCGCAACGCGCGATGAGCCTGCCGCCGCTGCATGGCGATCCTTTCGACCGTCTGTTGATCGCCCAGGCGCTCGCTGAAGGCCTCCTGCTCGTGACCAGCGACCAGGCGATCCACCGCTACGACGTGCCAACTATGGAGGCGTGACGTCCCGCCTCTTTTAGGCGTCTCGTACGCAGCCACAAGTAACCTATTGGGTTACACGATGCTGGGTGTGGCGCCTTGGTCGATGTCCAGCTGGGTGGGATTCTTGCTCGTGGGAGGTGGTGAGAATTCTGCCACGCGTGCGGACCCAGCGGAATCAAGTAACCCAATAGGTTACACGTCGGCCGCGCTTAAAGCGCGGATTTCGCCTGCGGGCTGAGGCGGCGCGTGCCGCCTTCATCGTGTGCGCTCAGACGCCTGCGAGGGCGTTCTGGGTGTTGAGGTGGTCGACGCCCGTGTACTTCTGCGACTGCTCGTCGGCGTGGTAGCTGGAGCGGACCATGGCGCCGCTCTCGACGACACCGATGCCAAGGGAGAGACCGAATTCCTTCCAGTGCACGAATTCCTCCGGCGTGACCCAACGGGCGATCTTCCAGTGCTGCGGCGTGGGCTGCAGGTACTGGCCGATCGTCAGAATGTCGGTCTTGTCGGAAGCGATGTCGCGGAGGGTCTGCTCGATCTCCGCCTGCTCCTCGCCGAGGCCGAGCATGATGCCGGTCTTGGTCGTGAAACCGCGGCTCTTCGCGTGACGCAGCACGCTGCGGGAGCGGTCATAGCGGGCCTGCACGCGCACGGGCTTCTGCAGGCGCTCCACGGTCTCGAGGTTGTGGTTGTAGATGTCGGGCTTCGCATCGAGCACCGTGTCCATGTGCTCGAACCGGCCCTTGAAGTCAGGCACGAGCACCTCGATCGCGGTCTGCGGATTGCGGTGGCGCACGGCGCGGATCGTCGCGGCCCACACGCTGGCGCCGCCGTCCGCCAGCTCGTCGCGGGCGACGCTCGTGATGACGCAGTGCTTCAGATTCATTTTCGCGACCGCGTCGGCGACGCGGGCCGGTTCACCGAGGTCGAGTTCCGTCGGCCGGCCGGTCTGAATCGCGCAGAAATTGCAGGAGCGCGTGCAGATGTTGCCGAGGATCATCACCGTGGCGGTGCCGCGGGACCAGCATTCGCCCAGATTCGGGCACTGCGCGCTTTGGCAGACTGTGTGGAGCTTGTGCTCGTCCACGAGCTTGCGCACGGCTTGGTAGCCGGGGCCGGAAGGCAGTTTGGCGCGGAGCCAGGCGGGTTTGCGGGAGGTGTCCATCAGCGCGGGTGGGAGAGCGTGGAAATTCCATCCATGAATGCACACCAATTCTCATAACGCAAAGAGGCTGTTTGATCGCTGCTTTGCCTCATAAGTCGTTCGCACGGCAGGAGCGCTAGGTGCGTTTGTCCCTTGGTCGTCTGCCTGATGGTATTCATATAAATATACTTAGGAAATTGCAGGAATTCACCATTTCAGGGGAGCGCCCTCAAGCCGGAGCCCGTGTGTTCCGTTACTTATAGTCTCCGGGAGTCATCTCGCCGGCGTCCGTCCTATTAAGTCATCGACCATGAAATCCCTTGTTGCTGAGAGCGTGAACCTGACCGTTGCCAACCGCGATGTTCACGAAATCGTCCATCTGTGGAACGCCATCAATCGCGTCCAGGCGGTGATCGAATTCGATCTTGAGGGACGCGTGCTCGATGCCAACGCGAACTTCCTCGACCTGATGGGCTACGCCCTGCCCGAGATTCAAGGAAAGCACCACCGCATCTTTTGCCCGGCGGACTACGCGGAGGGCGATTCCTACCGCGACTTCTGGCGCTCGCTCAACCACGGGGAATTTCGGAGTGGCGAGTTCAAGCGCCTAGCGAAGGGCGGCGAGATTGTTTGGATCCATGCTTCCTACAACCCGGTCTTCGATGTGGCGGGCAAAGTGGTCAAGGTCGTCAAGTTTGCCACGGATGTCACGGCCGCGAAGCTGCGGGATGCCGACTTTGCCGGCAAGATTGCGGCCATCGACCGTGCGCAGGCCGTGATCGAGTTCGATCGCGAGGGCCATGTGCTCGCGGCCAATGAAAATTTTCTTGGTCTGCTCGGCTACACGTTGCGGGAGGCGGCGGGCAAGCACCACCGCATCTTCTGTGATCCCGATTACGTGAAGTCGCGCGAGTACTGCGAATTCTGGAGCACGCTGGCCAAGGGCCAGTACCACTCCGGGCGTTTCCGGCGCGTGGGCAAGTTCGGCCAGGAAATCTGGATTCAGGCGACCTACAATCCGGTCTTTGATGCGGACGGGCAAATTGCGAAGGTGGTCAAGTTCGCGATGGACATCACCGATCAGGTGCATCGGGAACAGGACATTGAGAAGAAGGCGGCCGCGATGGCCTCCACCGTCGACGAGCTTTCCGGCGCGATCCATGCGATCGCCGACAGCACCCGCGATTCCAACCTGCTTGCGACCCGGACCCAGACCGAGGCGGAGCGTGGCTCGTCCGCCCTGCAGGAACTCATGAATTCGATGATCGAGATCCAGAAATCGTCGACCGACATTTGCGAGATGGTGAAGGTGATCGGCGAGATCGCCAACCAGACCAACCTGCTGGCGTTCAACGCTGCGATTGAGGCGGCCCGCGCCGGTCAGCACGGAGTGGGGTTCTCGGTTGTGGCTGAGGAGGTCCGCCGGCTCGCCGAGAAATCGGCGGAGGCCACGCGCGAAATCACCCGGTTGATCAACAGTTCGGTCGAGCGCGTCCAGGCCGGCAATGACGTTTCCGCCCGGGCCGTGGAGGCCTTCAAGCTTATCACCGACGGCGTCGCCCGCACGACGACATCGATCGCGGCGATTGACGAGGCGACGGATGAGCAGACCCGCGCGGCGCGCCGGGTGACCGAGTTGATCCGCCAGCTCGCTCCCAGCTCCGCGAAGGTCGAGCAACCCGTATCCGTCTGAGCACAGGACACACGACCATGACGGCGATCACCGCCCTTGGGTTGGTCCGAATCGGCCGGCACGACGTGGGCATTCCAGCCGATCTGGTGGTTGAGATCGTGGCTGGTCCGATCGACGTCTCGCCTTTCCCGTGCTCCGCCCGCCACGTCCTGGGCGCCTGGGTGCGACGCGGCGCGCCGGTCCCGGTGATCGACCTGGCCTCGCTCTTGCGGCGCGAGGACGAGCCGGATCCGGCCCGGCCCATGGCGTTCACGCTGGTGATCCGGATGCCGCGCGGCGTTTTTGCGGTGCAGGTGGATGCGGTCATGGGCGTGATCCGTCCGGCCGTGAACGACGTCACGGGCGTGGACGTGCCGGGCGATCAGGGAATGGCCCTCTTTTCCCGCCTCTACACCGATCCGATGAGCCGGAAGGTGGCCGCGATCCTCGATCTCGACGCCATCCTGAGGATTCACGATCTGTACACGGCGATCGCGAGTGAAGCGCCGATCGAGCAAACCGTGCGTGCAGCCAACCAGGTTTCTTATCTGATTTTTTCGGTCGGCGGAAACTCCTACGCGGTGCCGATGCGAAACGTGCGGCACGTGTGTCTGCGTACGGGCGAGCTGGATTCGACGCTGCAGGGAAGGATTGTGCGCGGATTTCATCGGGTCCAAACGGACAATCTTCCCGTGGTCGATTTCGCGGCCCTGATGGGAGGATCTGACGCCGACACGGGTCAATTGCTCGGTCCGTGTTTCCTCGTGCTGGAGCGGAACGGACGATCGTTTGCGACCTGCATTGATGAACTCCAGGCCATCGAATCGGTGGAGCCGGAGCGGATCGAACCCCTTTCCGCGCTTGGTCGTGTCGGTGCCGATTGCGTCGCGGGGACCTTCCTTGAGCGAAAGGGGCGGGTCGCCCGGGTGGTGGATGCGGATGCGCTGTTCGTGCGGGCGGATGTCGTCGATCGCGATGCGCTGTTTGCGGAACGCACCGAAAGCGTCGAGCAGGCGCGGGTTGCGGAGCCGGTGGTTTCCTTGCTGGTTTATCGCGTGGGCCCGACCCGGCTGGCGACCCCGCTGATTGGGTTGCAGGCGGTGATCGCGCTTCCGCCGGACCACGTGTCCACCGGACAGACGGAGACGGGAGCGGCTGGACTCTGTTCGTATCAAGGGCGAACCGTGAGCCTGCTCGACCTGGGTCGTTTGCTCGGTCGTCCCTCGGTGCCGTTGGCGGCAGGACAGCCGGTATTGGTGGTGGACGGCGGCGAAGGTCTGCGGGGATTCCGGGTTGATGCGGTTGATTACCTCCATTCAGCACCGCTGGTCCCGCTGCCCTTTCCTGATCTGACCCCACACGGAGTCGTACCGCCCTTCACGCAGATGATCCGGGCGCGTCGTGACGGTCGGGATTACGCGGCCTGTGTGCTCGATCTCGCCGGTCTGACGGCAGGCGCTCCCGGAGCGTCAGCGACCGGGGTTGCGGCCTGAATCTGCGGGCGTGCCGGCCTCGAGAAAGGCCGGCAGCAGGGCACCGAGCTCATCTGCAAGCAGGCGCTTGATGACAGCCAGATCGAGAGGTGAACCAAGTTCGGCTTGAAGGGAGGTGACCGTGCCTTGACCGGCCGTGATGCCGCACGGCACGATCCCGCCAAAGTGATCGAGGTTGACGTTCACGTTAAGGGCAAAGCCGTGGTAGGTGATCCAGCGACGCACGGCGACGCCGATGGCCGCGACTTTGCGCTCGCCCAGCCAGATGCCGGTCAGTCCTTCGCGCCGGGATGCGGCGAGTCCGATTTTCCCCACCACATTGATCATCACCTGCTCCAGCAGGCGCAGGTAGGCATGGAGATCGCGGTGACGGTTCAGATTGACGATGGGGTAGCCCACAATCTGCCCGGGGCCATGATACGTGATATCACCGCCACGGTTGGTCATCGCGACCGTAATGCCCTCGGCGCCGAGGCGCACGGAGTCCCAGATGAGGTGCCGGTCGGCGCCGCTGCGCAGCCCAATCGTGTAAACCGGATCGTGCTCGGTGAAGACGAGGGTGTCGCCGATTTCCCCCGCGATGTGCCGTTCCACGAGCCCGGCCTGAAGTTGGCAGGCGGGTTCATACGCCGTGCGGCCCCAGTCGAGCACGGTCAGGGGAGGGAGGGTGGTGACAAGGGACACGTGCCAAGAATTGCGCGGTCGCGGTCGCGGCGCAACTCAGACGAGCAGCAGGCCGCCGAGTCCGGTCAGGGCCGTCAGGCCCAGCACGAGGGCCACGTGGCGGCGCAATTGCGGTGCGCCGAGGCTGATGGCGAGCCCGGCTTTGAGCAGCGAATTGGCAACGGCGGCGATCAGCACGGATTTCGCCGCGAGAGTCAGGGGCACCTGATTGGCGGCGGCGCTGCCGGCCATCGAAAGGGAGATCGCATCCATGTCGGTCAGACCGGAAATGAAACTCAGGGGCAGCAGGCCGGCCTGGAGTTCGAGTTCGGCCGCGGACTTCACGAGGAAGGCGATCACCGCGTAAAGCAGGGCAAACTTGATCGCCGTGAGCAGGCTGAGCGGATTTCCGATCTGCGGCGACGTGAGTTCGCGCGCGTCAGCCCGGCGTCGGCGCCACAGCCAGAGTCCGTAGCCGACGGCGGGCAGGGCCATGAGCACGAAGGGCAGGACCAGTGTGCGGGCCAGAGTCAGATTGAGCACGCCGATCGCGATGAGCACGCGCGGCATCATGACGGTGCAGGCGCTGACCACGGCGAACGCGTATTCCGAAGCAAAGGCGGGTTCCTCCTTGCTGCGCCGGCTGAAGGCGAGGGTGGAGGCCGTGCTCGAGGCCAGACCACCGAGCAGGCTGGTGACAAAAATCCCTGCGCGCGCTCCGAGCAGCCGCATCGCGATGTAGCCGATGAAACCCAGTCCGGAAATGAGCACGACCATCATCCAGGTCGTGTAGGGGTTGAACCCTGCATACGGTCCGAACGCGCGATCCGGCACCAGCGGCAGGATGACACCCGTCACCGCGACGAACTGGAGCGTCGCGCGAATGTCGGCTGCGGTGAAGCGCCGGGTGAGGGCGTGGATGGGATGCTTGAAACCGAGCAGCACCATGGTCGTCGCCGCGACCACCACGGCCGCCTGCGTATGCCCCCAGGCGACCAGCGAACCTGCGAACAAGGTCAGCAGGGCGGCGGCAAAGGTGGTGCCGCCGGGCGAAGAACCGGGCTCGCCGGTCCAGCGCAGCGCAATCAAGTGGCCGGCAACCGCCAGCATCACCACCGGCCAGGCCAGCGGGACATAGTCGCGACTGGCGAAGGCCCCGAGACAGCCCAGCACCGCCCAGAGCGTGTGGGTGCGGACGCCCACAAAGGTGGTGGCCGTATCGTTGCCCGCACGGTCCGATTGTTCGCCCCACTGGCGGATGAAGCCAATCAGGGCGCCGAGGCCGGCGCTGGCAGCAATCGAGGCGATGAGGGTAGGCATCCGGCACTAGGCTAGGCGTTTGCCCGGCGCCCGCAAGCGCGTCCGGCCCCGGTTTTTGCGTTTGCGCGGAGACGGCCTGCGCGCCACGCTTGCGGGTTCCATGAGCGATTCCACGCCCGATATTTCCCACGACCAGCATGCCGTGCGGCGCCAGAAGCTCGCCGACTTGCGCGCCTCGGGTTTTGACCCGTTCCGGGCGAACGTGGCGCAGACCCATTTTTCCAACGAGGCGATCAAGGCCTACGTCGACGGACAGGACTACACGGTCAACGTCTCGGTGGCCGGCCGCCTGGTGGTCATTCGCGACATGGGCAAGAGCCAGTTCGTCAAGATCCTCGACCAGCAGGGGCAGATCCAGCTCTACGTGAAGAAGGATCTCGTGGGTGACGAGGCCTACGCGGTCTTCAAGAAGCTCGACCTCGGTGACATCATTGGCGCCGAGGGCGCACTCTTTAAGACGAAGACTGGCGAGGTGTCGGTCCGCGTCGACCGTTTCACGCTGGTTTCAAAGGCGCTGCGTCCGCTGCCTGAAAAGTGGCACGGACTGAGTGACCAGGAGCAGGTTTATCGCCAGCGCTACCTTGACCTGATCGTCAATGCCGAGTCGCGCCAGCGCCTGCTGAAGCGCAGCGAGATCGTCGCGAGCATCCGGCGCACGCTCGCGGGCGGAAAGTTCATCGAGGTCGAGACCCCGATGCTGGAGAGCGTCGCGGGCGGCGCCGCCGCACGGCCCTTCACCACGCATCACAATGCGCTGGGTGCCGACTTCTTCCTGCGCATCGCGCTCGAGCTGCGCCTGAAGCGCCTGCTCGTCGGCGGCCTCGACCGCGTGTTCGAGATCGGCCGCGTCTTCCGCAACGAGGGCGTTTCCCGCAAGCACAACCCCGAGTTCACCATGCTCGAGGTCTACCAGGCGTATTCCGACTACCGCGGCATGATGGCGCTTTTGAAGGCGATCTTCGCCGACCTGTGCCGCGACGTCATCGGCACGACCGAGATCAAGCACGCCGCCAGCGGCCAGATGATCAATTTTGCCGGCGAGTGGCGCGAGGTGCGCTACTTCGACCTCATCGACGAGGCGGTGGGTTTCAAGCTCAGTGCCGAGCGCGCCGCGCCTGATTACCGCGCCAAGGCCACGACGGCCGCGCAGAAGCTCGGCCTGGAAATCCACCCGGTCTGGGAGACGCACGAGATCGTCAACGAGATCTTCGGCAAGAAGATCGAGCCCACGCTGATCCAGCCGACGTTCGTCACCCACCTGCCCAAGGAGCTCTGCCCGCTGGCCAAGCTCAACACCGAGGACCCCGGCCTCATCGACGTCTTCGAGTGCATCATCGGTGGCATGGAGGTTGCCCCGGCCTACTCGGAGCAGAACGACCCCGACGTGCAGCGCGAGATGTTCGAGAAGCAGGTCGGCGAGGAAAAGCAGAACCTCGACAACGACTTCCTGCTCTCCCTCGAGCACGGCATGCCCCCCGCGGGCGGCATGGGCGTCGGCATCGACCGCCTCTGCATTCTCCTGACCGGCGCCGAGAGCATCCGCGACGTCATCCTCTTCCCGCAGCTCAAGCCGGGAAGCGGCGCCTGAGGTGCCGCAGCTTTAGGCGCTAAGCTCTAAGCAATAAGCTCTCGCCACCACCGTCCGGGCTTACAGCTTAACGCTTAGAGCTTAGCGCTTACCATGCCCTGGTACCTTTACCTCGCCCTCAAGCAGCTTTTCCCGACCGGGCGGCGTTTTCCGTTCTTTACGGTGATCTCCGTCCTCGGCGTGGCGCTGGGAGTGATGCTGCTGGTGGTCTCGATCAGCGTGATGGGCGGCTTCGGCCGCGAGATCCGCCGGATGATCGTCGATACCCAGGGCGACGTGCAGATCCCGGCGCGCGGTCTGATCGCCGATCCGGCGGCGGCGCTGGCCGTGGTGGAGAAGGTTCCGGGCGTGGCGGGCGTGACCCCGTTCGCTGAGGGCATCGTCGGACTCGAGTTCGAGGGCAAGCCGGCGTATCCTGCGATCCAGGGCGTGGATCTCGACCGCGTGAACACGGTCGTGCCGCTTGCCCGTTATGTGCGCATGGGCTCCCTCGATTTGCTCGACGACGACTCGGTCATTCTCAGCTCTCAGCTCGCCTATTCGCTCGGCGTGAATCTGGGCAGCCGCATCGAGGTGGTTTCCCCGCTGCTCTTCCAGAAACTGAAGAGCAACGAGGTCTACCTGCCGCGCGAACTCGAGGTGGTGGGCCTGTTCGAAATCGGGCACCAGCAGCTGGACAGCAACACCGTGCTGGTGACCCTGCGCACAATGCAGGATCTGTATGGCCTGGAGGGCATGGTCCACGGGCTGAACGTCAAACTGGTCCCGGATGCCGATCCCGATGCGGCCGCGCGTGAGATCAACGCGGCCTTGACGGGCGTGGTCCCGGGCGCGATGGCACGCTCGTGGATGGAGGCCAACCAGGATTTTCTGTTCGTCCTGCAGCTGGAGAAGAACCTGATCTTCTTCCTCCTCGTGTTCATCATCGTGGTGGCGGCGTTTTCCGTCACGAGCTCGTTGCTCATCGCGGTTGTCCGCAAGACGCGTGAGATCGGCCTGCTCGGCGCGCTCGGCGGACGTCCGGTTCACGTTGCGGCCTGTTTCTGCTTCCAGGGCCTGCTCATTGGCCTGGTCGGCACGGCCACCGGGCTGGCGTTGGGTTTTGGTGCGCTGCATTTCCGCAATGACATGGTGCGCGTGTTCACGCAGCTCACCGGAAGCGAGGAGGCTCTGGTGCGTTTCTATCAATTCGCCAATCTCCCCGCTTATCTGTCCCGCGGGGATCTGGTCATGATCATCGTGTGCTCAGTCGTGATCTCGACCCTCGCCGGCCTCCTGCCGGCCTGGCGCGCATCCCGACTCAAACCCGTGGAGGCCTTGCGCAACGACTGACGTTGCGAAACGCTCAACGTTTAACGTTCAACGCTGAACGCTCAATTCTCCGAACCCGTGTGCGCCGATTCCCATTCCTTGAACGTTGAGCGTTCAGCGTTGAGCGTTGAACGTTCCGCCGCCGTCTTGACGGCGACGGGCCTGACCAAAACCTACCTGAGCGGCGACCGCCGGCTCCAGGTGCTCTCCGGTGTCGACCTTGTGGTGAAGGCGGGCGAGAGCGTGAGCATTCGCGGTGAGTCCGGCTCGGGCAAGTCGACGCTCCTGCACCTGCTGGCGGGACTGGATGCGCCGGATGCCGGAGAACTCCGCTGGGACGGCTCGACCGACACGGGCGTAACCCGACGTGCCCGGTTCCTCGGCATGGTCTTTCAGTCGTTCTATCTTATCCCGGAGATCGACGCCCTGCAGAATATTTTGATGGCGGCGCGCATGCTCGGAAAACCCGGCGAGGCGGAACGTAAGCGGGCGGCTGCTTTGCTGGCCCGCGTGGGACTGGCGGACCGGGCGCATCACCTGCCGTCACAGCTGTCGGGGGGCGAACGTCAGCGAGTCGCCGTGGCTCGTGCCCTGATGAACTCACCGCGTCTGCTGCTGGCCGACGAGCCCACGGGCAATCTCGACGAGCGCACGGGCGAGGAAGTCATCGATCTGTTGCTGGGTCTTTGTGCAGAAACTCAGACTGCCCTCGTGCTGGTGACGCACAACGCGGCCCACGCCGCCCGCACAGCCCGCCAGCTCCGGCTGCACGCGGGCGTATTTGTTTAGAATGCGCTTTGCCAGTTTGCGTTCTGGTGTTTGCTTAAATCAACCCAGTCCCAGAAGACGCGCAGAGACACAGAGCCGCAGAGTTTCCAAACACGGTCACCTTTCAGATGGTTTTCTCTGCGGCTCTGTGTCTCTGCGCGTCTTCTGAGTTTGTGGCTGGGGCTTACTGGCTTCCGCGTTTTCCGCGGGTAACCTCAGTTCTTCGCTCAGTTGTAGAAGGCGCGGTCGCCCTTCTTGTAGGGCTCGGCGCCGCTGAAGCGGCCGGGGACTTCCATGTAGCGCAGCGCTTGGCTCGCGCCGATTTCCGAGGAGAAATAGCCGAGTACGGACAGCTCCTTCACGATCCGGAAATAATGGTGCGGCTGCTCCGGCCGCTTGGAGGCGGTGTAACGCTTCTGCTCGGCGTCGAGTTCGTTCAGGAACGCCGTACGGTTTGCCTGGGATCCGCCGACGAAAGCCTCGTTGAAGCGGCGGCGGTAGGTGGTGGCGAGTTCATCGACGCCGGCGTTGACCGCGGCCTGCACCGGCGCGTCATAGCAGTCGGTCAGCATCATTGAGATAAAGGCGCCGACCTGGGCGGCCTTCGCCCCGGGGACGTCGGTTGCCGGCATGATGGTCTCGGCGATCTCGTCCAGCAGGGCGAGGTCGGCGGAACCGAAAACGGGCGCGGACGAGGTCGGGTGCGTGGCCCCGGCGGTCAGGACCTGCGGGGTGAGGGTGGTGACGCCCAGCAACGTGGCGAGGCGGAGGAGGGCTTCTCGGCGATTCATGTCCATGGCGGGCGGGATCAGAGGCTGCGGCGCTTGAGCTCCTCAACCGCGAAGCTGGCGGCGCGGGCGGTGAGGGCCATGTAGGTGAGGGAGGGGTTGACGCAGGCGGCGGAGGTCATGCAGGCGCCGTCGGTGACAAAGACATTCGGCGCCTCCCAGACCTGATTGTTGCCGTTGAGCACGGAGGTCTTCGGGTCGCGACCCATGCGGGCGGTGCCCATTTCATGGATACCCTTGCCGAAGTTGTAGCCGGTGTCGGCGGCGCGGACGTTCTTCACGCCAGCGGCCTCGAGCATCTCGGCGCCGTCGGCCATCATGTCGCGGCGCATCTTCTTCTCGTTGTCCTTGATCTCGCAGTCCATCACGAGGACGGGCTGACCCCACTTGTCGCGGACGGTCTTGTCGAAATAGATGCGGTTCTCGTGGTAGGGGAGAATCTCGCCGAAGCCGGTCATGCCGATTGTCCACGGGCCCGGCTCGGTCAGGGCTTCCTTGAGCGGCGCGCCGACGCCGAGCTCGGCGATCTCGCGGCTCCAACCCTGACGACTGGCGTTGCCCTGGTAGCCGAAGCCGCGGGTGTAGTCGCGTTTGTCGCTGCCGATATTGCGGAAGCGGGGGATGTAGAAGCCGTTCGGGCGGCGGCCGAAGATGATCTTGTCTTCATACCCCTCCACCGAGCCGCTGGCGCTGATGCGGAAGTGGTGGTCCATCACGTTATGGCCAAGCTCGCCCGAGCTGCTGCCGAGTCCGCCCGGCCAGATGTCGGTCGCCGAGCTCATGAGGATGGAGGCGGAGTGGAAGGCCGAGGCGCAGAGGAAGACGATCTTGGCGTCGAACTCGTAGGTCTGGCCCGTCTCGGAATCGAGCACCTCAACGCCGCGGGCGCGCTTCGCGTCCTTGTCGTAGCGGATTTTTGTGACGAGGGAGAAGGGGCGCAGGGTGAGGTTGCCGGTCTTCACCGCGGCGGGCAGGGTGGAGGACTGGGTGCTGAAGTAGGCGCCGAACGGGCAGCCGAGGGAGCACTTGTTGCGGAACTTGCAGTCGTTGCGGCCTTCGATGGGGGCGGTGAGATTGGCCGTGCGGCCAATGATCAGGCGGCGCTGGTCCTTGAAGTGGGTGCGGATGCGGGCGGCCACGTCCTTCTCGACGACGTTGAGTTCCATCGGCGGGAGGAACTGGCCATCGGGCAGCTGGGGCAGGCCCTCCTTGGATCCGCTGATGCCGGCAAAACGTTCGACGTAGTCATACCACGGGGCGATGTCTGCGTAGCGGATGGGCCAGTCGACGGCGATGCCCTCCTTGGCGTTGGCTTCAAAATCGAGGTCGCTGAAGCGATAGCTCTGGCGGCCCCACATGAGGGAGCGTCCACCGACGTGGTAGCCACGGAACCAATCGAAGGGTTTTTTCTCGATGTACGGACTCTCTTTTTCGTCGGCCCAGTAGGCATGGTTCGACTCGCTGAGGATGTAGTCACGGCGCTGGACCGGATGCGCATCGCGCATCGCCGTCGGGATGCGGCCGCGGTGGGGGATTTCCCACGGCGCTTTCAGCGCGTTCTCGTAGCCGGTGACGTGCTCAATGTTGCGGCCGCGCTCGAGGAGGAGGACCTTGAGGCCCTTCTCGGTCAGTTCCTTGGCGGCCCAGCCACCGCTGATGCCGGAGCCGACCACGATTGCGTCAAAGGATTGGTTAGCCATGGGAGAAAAAACGGGCGAACGGGTAACGGGCGGCCAAGGGGTAAGGCCGCAGGGTAATGGGGATAACGTGCAAGCTCGCGCCGGAATCGCCAGTCATAATTTCATCGCAGGCGGTGAGCCGGGGAATGGCTTGCGCGAGGCCGGCCGGAGCGGCACACCGAGTAGATGCTGCCAATCACGCGACTTCGACGATGGCTGGGCAGGGGTTTCGCGGCGATTTTTCTGGCATGGGCGGCTTCCGCCCAGCCGATTCCCTCCGCGCTGGATCCGATTGCGGAAGCTTACGTCCGGCTCGTGCTGGCGGTGGGCGTGCACGATCCTGATTATGTCGATGCCTATCACGGCCCCGCGGAGTGGCGGACCGAGGCGGCTGCGGCCAGGCAGCCGCTGGAGGCGATTGCCCGCTCCGCAGGCGAACTGCGCACGCGACTGGCCTCGGTGAGGCTGGCCATGGGAGAACCGATCATCGGTCAGCGCCTGGTTTTCCTGGATCGCCAGCTCGCCGCGCTTGAGACGCGGGTTGAGCTGCTGCAGGGGAACACACTGCCTTTCGACGAGGAATCACAACGGCTTTATGACGCCGTGGCTCCAGCCTACACGGACGAGCATTTTGCGGCCATTGTCGCCGAGCTGGAGTCGGCGATCCCGGGAACCGGGCCGCTGGGCGAGCGGCTGGAGGCGTTTCGCAATCAGTACCGGATTCCCCCCGAGCGCGTGGATGCGGTCTTTCAGGCGGCGATCAAGGAAGCGCGGACCCGGACGCTGCGGCATTTTCCGCTCCCGGCCGACGAGAGTTTCACCGTCGAGTACGTCACCGACAAACCCTGGGCGGCGTACAACTGGTACCAGGGCAGCTACCGCAGCGTGATCCAGGTGAATGTGACCCGCCCGATCCTGATCGACCGGGCCATCGATCTCGCCTGCCACGAAGGCTACCCGGGGCATCACGTGGCCAACGTGCTCCTCGAGCAGAAGCTCTACCGCGAGCGCGGTTGGGTTGAGTTCTCGGTGCTGCCGCTCTTCAGTCCGATGGCGCTGATTGCGGAAGGCACGGGCAACTACGGCATCAAGGTCGCCTTTCCGGGAGACGAGCGGCTGGCCTTTATCCGCGACGTCCTTTTTCCGCTCGCGGGTTTGGATCCGACGAAAGCAGACGAATATGATCGCGTCGATCGTCTCACCAACCGCCTTGCGGGTGCGGGCAACGAGGCGGCGCGGCGCTTCCTCGATGGCCGCGCCACGGCGGAGGCGACGGCCGACTGGCTGGTGCGTTATGCGCTGTCCCAGCCGGAGCGGGCCCAGCAGACGCTTTCATTCTACCGCCGATACCGTAGCTATGTCGTCAACTATGGTCCCGGTGAGCAGATGGTCGCGGACCACGTCGAGCGCCGCGCCGGCGGCGATGCGGAGAAGCGGTGGGCGATCTTCGGCGAGCTGATCTCGTCGCCCACGGTGCCGTCGGACCTGAAGTAGCTGGCGGGTGAAATCAGGCCGGCAGCGTCGGATGCCGGTCTGCGATGCCGTTGGCCATCTGGAGCTGGTGCGCCACGGACAGCAGCACGTCGTCGCGGTAGAGCGCGCCAATCAAAATGCCGCCGATCGGCTGCGCCTTGAGGTCGAGCACAGGGTTGGCGTTGGCCGCCTGGGTGGGCACAGCGAACGTGTAGGGCACGACGACGCAGGGGTGCCCGGTCTGCGCATTGGCCGCGACATCCCAGCCCGGCGCACTGCTCACGAAGAGGTCGAGGTCGCCCATCACCTCGTGGTACTTCTGGATATAGAGCAGGCGTCGGCGCTGCGCGTTGAGGTACTCATGTGCGCTGATCGTGCGCCCGTTGACGAAACGCGGATTCCAGTTGGCCGGGGCCATCGGGCTCTGGGTGTAGGCCGCCGGTATGTTGCCGTAGGGTGCGTTCATGCCGCCGGGCTTGGCTGCGGGAGGAACGAGGGTGCTGAGATCGAGCCCGATCTCCTCGGCTTTGCGCTGCACGAGAAAATCAAACGCCGCGGCGTACTCGGCGTTGAGTCCACCCATGCCCAGTCCGTAGTCCTGCGGACGCGGCCGCGCGCCGATCAGGACCGGGTTGGCGCCCAGTGCGCGGAGGCCATCGACCAGTTCCGGCGGCGAAGCCTCGTCGTAGCCGATGCGCAGGGTGGAGAGCTTAAGCTTGGGATTGAAGGCAAAGGGCATTGTCACGGTGCTCGCGTCCTTCGGGTCCACGCCGTGAATCGCGCTGAAGACCATCGCACAGTCCTCGATCGTGCGGCACATCGGGCCCACGCGATCCTGGGACCAGGCCAGCACCATGCCGCCGTGCCGGCTCACGCGTCCGAACGTCGGACGGAGCGCGCTGATGCCGTTGCGGATCGAGGGCGACGTGATCGAGCCCTGCGTCTCGGTGCCGATCGCAAAAGCGACCAGCCCGGCCGCCGTGGCCGAGCCCGGGCCGGCGGACGACCCGCTTGAGCCCTGTACCGGGTTCCACGGGTTGTTGGTGCGGCCGCGGAACCACTGGTCATTCTGCGCGAAAATCCCGGTCGACAGTTTGGCCACGAGCACGGCGCCGGCGGCGCGCAGGCGGGTCACGATCTCGGCATCGTAGTCGAGGACTTGGTCCTGAAAATCCGGCGATCCCCAGGTGGTTGGGGTGCCGCGGGCGGCGAACAGGTCCTTCAGGCCGTAGGGCAGGCCGTGGAGCGGACCGCGGTAGCGGCCGGCGGCGATCTCGGCGTCCGCTTGGGCGGCCTCGGCGAGTGCCGACTCGCGTAGGATGGTGACCGCGCAGAGCAGGATCGGGTTATACCACTTGAGGCGCGCGAGGTAGATCTCCGTGAGCCGGACGGACGTGAGCTTGCGGGCCTTGATGAGCGCGGAAAGGCGGTGGGCCGGCAGAAACGCGATCTCGGCCGCGCTCTCCGGCACGGCCCCGGCCCAGCGGGCCGGGGTGAAGACGGTTCGCTTGAAGGCGTCGGCCCCGCGCTCCTGCACCAATTTCTCCATCACGGCGCCGGTGCCCTCGGGGTGGGGCATGAACTGCAGGGCTGGCGCTTCGCCATTGCCGAGCCCCGATGAGACAGCCGCCGAGGTCGTGGTGGGGGGCGAGGTTGGACCGGTGGCGCGACCGGCGGCGGTCTGCCCGTGAGCTGACTTGCCGCCGAGGGCCGCGGCCGTCGCGCCCAACAGTGAAAAATAGAGAAAACGGCGGCGGTCGAGATCGGCGGAAGGCAGGGTGGGGTTCATCGTTCGAGACGATTCAGGCGGAGATTCAGGGGCGGGGTTGCCGAGGCGAGAACAGGCGTTGACTGAGGGTGGCGGCGGCCACCGCGATGAGACTGGCCAGCAGGTAGCAGGCGGGCAAGCCCAGCGACGGGACGCCGGCTCGGACCGTGACAAAAGGCCGCCGCGCTAAAAGGGCCGGCTGTCATCCCGGTGAGGACTCGCCTTCGAAGGATGGTGCCGGGGCAAGGCTTGGTTCGGTCGATTCGAATCACGGCGCAGGTCGAACTGAGTAGGTTTCCCGCCAAGGTAAGGTGATTCCCTAGGGTGTTTTCCCCTCAAGCTCGTGGCAGGCTGTTACGATAAACAGACAAACGAGCCATGTTCCGACTCGACGGTTATCCTTTGTCGATCCGCCACGTACGAACCTTCCCGCCACTGCGGCGTGAGGGTGGCGAACGCTTGGCTCGGTCCCGTTCCTCTTATGAACACCCCTAAATCGAAGCGCAGTCTCCAGACTCAGATCCTGATCGCGATCATCGTCGCGGGCGGGATCCCGGCCCTCCTCATCGCCACCGCAGCCTACCGCAGCAGTCGTCACCTCAATGATGCGCTGATCGAGAAATTTCATCAGGTCACCGTCGACCTGACCGACAAGGTGGAGCGCAACCTGTTTGAGCGCTACGGGGACGTGCAGGCCTTCGGTACCAACGAGGTCGTGCACGACCGTGCTTCCTGGTACGTCGTGGGCAGTGAGAAAAACCGCATCGCCGCCGCCGCGAACACTTACGTCAAGCTCTACGGCATCTACCCGTTGGCGCTGCTCGTCGATCTTGATGGCCGGGTCATCGCGGTCAACGACCGTGACCTTGCGGGCAACCCGATCGACAGCGCTTGGCTGTACGAAAAGAATTTTCGCGATGCTCCCTGGTTCAAGCCGGCCGTTGCGGGTGAGTTCCTGAAGTCGTCCACGCTCGATGGCACCTATGTGCAGGACCTGCACATCGATGCGGACGTGATCCGCGCCACCGGAGGCACCGGTGCCGTCATTGGTTATGCGGCGCCTTTTCGCGATGAGAACGGCCAGGTCGCAGGCATCTGGTACAACGCGGCCGACTTCGGGCTCGTGGGCACGATCCTCCAGGAGACCTACGCCGGGATGAAGCACGACGAGATGCCCGACGCCGCCATCACCTTGCTCGATCATGCGGGCCGAATTCTGGTGGAGTACGATCCGGCTGACCATGGAGGGAACACGGACATTGCGCTGGATCCGTCCACCATGCTGAAGGTGAACCTCGTCGAGCTCGGCCACCCGGCGGCCAAAGCTGCGATCGCTGGCGAAGAAGGGGTCATGCTGGCCACCAATCCGCGACTCAATCGCGAGGAGTATGTCGTCCATGTCCGGAGCAAGGGTGCGCTGGGCTATGCCGGCTTGAAGTGGAGCGTGCTCGTTTCGATTCCGGAGCGGACCGCCAACGCGACCCTACGGGAGCAGCTTTGGCAGGTCGCCGGGATCTTTGCCGCGAGCCTCGCACTCCTCGGGATCGGTGCCTGGTACCTCGCGCGGGCTCTGGCCCTCCCGCTGGTCCGCAGCCTCGACCAGGTGCGCGAAAACGGGGCGAGTGTCGCCGGCATCGCGGCCCAGACCACGGCGGCGAGCGTCAAACTCTCGGAGAGCGCCTCGGAGCAGGCTGCTTCGCTGGAGGAGACCTCAGCCTCGATCGAGGAACTGAGCGGCATGACACGCCTGAATGCGGAAAGCGCCCAAAAGGCGCGGACCGCCGCGGAAGAAGCCCGGCGTTGCGCGGATGCGGGCGCGGATCGCATGCAGTCGATGCAGGCGGCCATGGATGCCATCGCCTCGGCGAGTCACGACATCACCAAGATTCTCAAGACGATCGACGAGATCGCCTTCCAGACCAACATTCTGGCCCTCAACGCGGCCGTGGAAGCCGCCCGCGCCGGCGAGGCAGGTGCCGGCTTCGCGGTCGTGGCCGAGGAGGTCCGCGCGCTCGCGCAGCGTAGTGCTGCCGCCGCCAAGGAAACGGCCGACAAGATCGAAGGTTCGACGTCCCGCAGCCAGGAGGGCACGCAGCTCACCACGGCGGTGGCCGGTGACTTCCGCCAGATCCAGCAGCGCGTGCGCGACCTCGAGCAGCTGATCACGGAGATCGCCAACGCGAGCCGCGAGCAGAGCGAGGGCATCACGCAGGTCAACCTGGCCGTGGCCGAGATGGACAAGGTGACGCAGGCCAACGCCTCGACCGCCGAGGAAGGGGCCGCGAGCGCCGAGGAACTGAATCACGCCGCGACCGAGCTTTCCCAACAGGTGGCCGCGGCGATGCAGCACATCGGCGGGCGCCGGAAGAACGACGTGCGCGGCGAGGCCGGCGCGGTGCGGAGCGGCGGTCGCCGCCGCACCGACCCGAAGGGACGCGCCGGGGATGCGGCCGCGTCGGCAGGTTTCCCGGATCGTCGCTCGGGTCGCTCCCATGAAGCCAAGCCTGCGGTTGCTGCTCGTTGACGACGAACGCCTGCAGCACCGCCTCGTTGCGCAGATGCTGCTGCGCTTCACGGCCCTGCAGTTCGAACTCGAGGTTGCGGCGACGCACCGCGAGGGGCTGGAGCGTCTGCTGACCGGAGGCTACGCCGCCGCGCTGCTCGACTATGAGCTGCCCGATGGCGACGGACTTTCCCTCCTGCGCTCGGCCCGCGCCCAAGGTTGCCGGACGCCGGTGATCTTCCTTACCGCCAACTCAGGGGCTGACCTCGACGCGGCCGCACTCGAGGCGGGGGCGGAAGATTATCTGGAGAAGGCGAGTCTGTCGCCGCGCGGGCTTGAGCGCGCCCTGCGCTACACGCTCAAGCTTGCGGAATCCTTCGAGCAGCTGCGGCGCCAGGCAACGCGCGATCCGCTCACGGGGCTCCTGAACCGGCGTGAATTCGACCGGCTCCTCGCAAGCGAGCTCCGGCGCGGTCGGCGCTTTTCGCATCCAGTCTCGCTCGCGCTGATCGACCTCGACCACTTCAAGCGCATCAACGATACGCACGGGCACGTGGCGGGCGACGAAGTGCTCCGGCATGTGGCCGACGTGGTGGCGCGGCACGCGCGCAACGTGGACTTTGTCGCCCGTTACGGCGGGGAGGAGCTGGCGATGATCATGATTGAGATCGATGCGGAGTCCGCTCGGAAGGTGGTCGAGCGGATCGCCCGCGCCGTGCGGGATTTGCCGGCGCTGACCCTGGGCGTATCCATTCCCGTGACGTTCAGCGCCGGCGTGGCCTGCTCGATGGACGGCGAGGATGAGCCAGTCGCCCTCATAGCCTCCGCTGACCGGGCCCTCTACGCCGGCAAGCGGGCGGGGCGCAATCGGATCATCGTGGCCGGCTGCGAGGCCGCGCTGGCTCGTCCGCGCCCAGCCGGCGAGGGGGCCGACTCCGGCCTGATGTTTCCCGGCGAACTGCAACTTGGGTCCGGCATCTAGTCGGAATTGAGGCGTGGTCGGGACCGCAACCGGCCGCGGAATCCCGTTTTCCCGCGTTGCATCCCGGCCTGCGACCGCGTGCGATGGGGAGTCATGTCCAACCCCAAGATCAAATGTGGTGTCGCCGGTGTCGGTTCGCTCGGCCAGCACCATGCCCGCATCTACGCTGCACTGCCCGGGGCGGAGCTCACCGGCATCTACGAGACGAGCGATGCCCGCGCCGCCGAGATCTGCGCCAAGTACAACTGCCGTCGCTTCGCGACGATCGAGGAACTGGGTGAGGCCTGTGATGTGGTGTCCGTGGTCGTGCCGACTGACCGGCACGCGGCCGTCGCACTTCCGCTCCTCGCCAAGGGCTGCCACCTCCTGATCGAGAAACCCATCTGCGCCTCCCTGGCCGAGGCCGAGCAGGTGCTTGCTGCCGCGCAGGCCGGCGGGCTCCTGGTGCAGGTTGGGCACATTGAGCATTTCAATCCGGTGATGGGTTTCCTCGAGAAGGAAGTCATCGCCCCGCAGTTCATCACGGCCGAGCGGCTTGCGCCGTTCACACCGCGTGGGACGGAGGTCGGCGTCGTCCTCGACCTGATGATCCATGATATCGGGATCGTGCTCGAACTGGTGAAGTCGCCGATCGTGAAGATCGACAGCGTGGGCGTGAACGTGCTTTCGAAGACCGAGGACATCGCCAACGCCCGCATCCAGTTCGCCAATGGCTGCGTCGCCAACCTGAGCACGAGCCGCATGAGCCTGAAGAAGGTGCGCGAGATCCGGGTCTTCCAACCGACGGGTTACTTCTCCTTCGATTTCATGAACCAGAGCGGCCACCTCGTCCGCAAGTCCGGCATGCTGGCCTATGCGGCCCAGCTCATGGGCGGAGCCAAGCCGGCTGAGCTCGCGGTGCCGGTGGAGGAAATCCCGCTGCAGAAGGGCGAGCCGCTCGCGCTGGAGCTGGCCCACTTCCTCGAGAGCGTGGCGCTGGCCAAGCAGCCCAAGGTGGGCGCGGCGCTGGGCAAGACCGCGCTCGAGGTGGCGATCACGATTACGGAACAGATCCGCGCGGCGGCGCGCGCGTAGGACGGCGCCACCGGTCATGGCTGAAGCGCTTCCGTTTCGTCTTCCGCCGCCCGCGCAGGGCGGGGTGGACCTGCTGGTCATCGCGGGTGAACACTCCGGCGACCAGCACGGGGCTTCGATGGTGCGCGCGCTGCGCGCGAATCATCCGGATCTGCGCGTGGCTGCGCTCGGGGGCACGGAACTGGCCGGCGCCGGCGCCCAGCTGTTGCACGACCTCACGGCGTCATCGGTCGTCGGCCTCGTCGAGGTGCTGAAGAACTACTCGTTTTTCAAGATGCTGTTCGAGGAAATCCTCCGCTGGATCGCGGAGCATCGTCCGCGCGTGGTCTGCTTTGTGGACTATCCGGGGCTCAACCTTCGCCTCGCGGCCGCGCTGCATGAGCGCGGCCTGTCGGTGAAGGGCGGCGGGAAGATCCGGCTCGCGTACTACATCTCGCCGCAGATCTGGGCGTGGAAGGCCGGCCGGCGCTTCACGATGGCGAAGCACCTGGATGCCATGGCGGTGATTTTTCCTTTCGAGGTCCAGAGCTACGCGGACACCGATCTCCCGGTGGAGTTTGTCGGCCATCCGTTTGTGGCCGACGGCTATGCGGCTCCAGTGCATTTTGATCCCGCGGGTCCCCTGCTGCTCCTGCCCGGCAGTCGGCGTCAGGCCGTCGCCCGCATTTTCCCGGTTCTGCTGGCCGGACACGCGGCACAGGGAAAACGCCCGGCGATCGTGCTCTATCCCAGCGAGGACATCCTCGCGGTGCTGCGCGCGGCGAATCCGCCGGCCGGGATCGAGTTTCGCCGCACCGGCGAGCCGGTCGGGGCGTCGGCGGTGCTGACGTCGAGCGGCACGATGTCGATGCACTGCGCGCTGGCGGCGATTCCCGGCGCCATCGCCTACCGGGCGAATCCGCTGACCTACCTGATCGGCCGCATGCTGCTGAAAGTTCCTTATCTCGGCATTGCGAATCTGCTGCTCAAGGAACCGATGTACCCGGAGTACATCCAGGGCGCGGCCACGCCTGAGGCGCTGGCGCGCGAAGTGCAGGACTGTCTGGAAAACCCGGCCCGCCTCGCGCGCACGCGCGAGCAGGCGAAGCGCCTGCACGACGGCCTGCGCCGCCCGGCGACGGGCACGGCGGCGGACTGGCTGGGTCGGCAGTTGGAACAAGCTCGGGTGTAGCCGGGGTCGCTGACCCCGGGGATCGAATTTTTCTCCTGAGTATCCCGGACCGGGGTCAGCGACCCCGGCTACATCGATCCTCAAATCTGCTCGGACGGCTTGAGCGCAGGGGTGCCGGGCGCGGGATGGATGCCGCCGCCGCACTGCGGCTCGACCTGACGCCAGAGCTGCTCGGCCTTGCCTGAAATGATGGTCCGGGCGTGATCGACCTTGGCCGCGCGCGCCGCGCGGTTTTCCTCGGAGATCTTGGCCAGATCATCGAGATTGTAGAGAAAGACGTTGGTCAGTTTCGCGATGTCCGGCTCGACGTCGCGGGGCATCGCGAGATCGATGAAGAAGAGCGGCTGGGCTGGCCGCTTGCGCATCGCGGCGACGACCTCATCGGTGCGAATCACCGCATGCGGCGCGGCGGTCGAGCAGACCACGATGTCATACTGCGCCAGATGGCTGGACACATGCTCGAAGGGCAGGGCGGTGGCGCCGAAGGTCGTGGCGAGTTCCATCGCGCGGCCGAGCGTGCGGCTGGCGATCGTGAGCGACCCGGCGCCGCGGCTTTGGAAAGCCTTTCCTGTCTTCTCACCGATTTCGCCGGCGCCAACGAGCAGCACGCGTGCGGCGGAGAGTTCGCCGAAGATCGTGAGCGCAAGGTCGACTGCCACGTTGGCCACGCTGATCTGGCCCTCGGTGATCGCGGTCTCGGTGCGAACGTGCTTGGCGGCTTGGAACGCCTTCTGGAAAACGCGGTTCAGCACCGGCCCGACGGTGCCGCGCTGCTGCGCAGCGGCGTAGGCCTCCTTGACCTGGCCGAAGATCTCGTTCTCGCCCAGCATCTGCGAATCGAGGCCGGAGGAGACTTCCAGCAGATGGCGGATGACGTCAGGCCCGGCGGCATGCTTGCGAATCCGCGCGAACTCCTCCGGGGAGAAGCCTTGGAATCCGCAGAACTCTCCCTGCAGGCGCTCGATCGCGTCGGGTGATTCCGCCACGCCGTAGAACTCGACGCGGTTGCAAGTGTTGAGCACGGCGTACTCGCGCAGGCCGGCCAGCGCGCCGAGCCGAGCGTGGAACGTCGTCATCTTCTCCTCAGTCAAGGCGAGCTTCTCGCGCAACTCCAGCGGAGTCGTGCGGTGGCTTGCGCCGAGCAGGAAAAGCGTGGGGCCGGCCGTGCTCATCGCGTGGACTCGAGCGGGGCGGTCGGCAGGGCGTGCCGGCTTGAGTTGACGGGCCACAGCGAAAGCAGGGCGACGCCGTAAAGAATGATGCAGGCCCAGGCGAGGCGCTGCGCGATCAGCCGGCCGCTCATGCGTAGACCGAGGGCGGCGCCGTAGGCGAGCCAGACCACGATGGTGGTGATCAGTTTGGACAGGTTGACCGTTTCCGGGTGACGCAGCCACCAGACGGACCCGACCGCGAGGGCCGCCGTCATCAGAACGACCCCGGCCCCGAGCAGGCGCAGGCCGATCAGATCAAGGTCTCGGATCGAGGGAAGGAAAGCAAAGGAGCCCGTGAGATGCTTGTGCTTCAGGCTGTGGTTTCTCAGCAGAAACATGATCGAGGTCAGCGCGAGCAGCGCGAAGACGCCGTAGCTGAAGAGCGCGAGGGCGGCATGGAACTCGATCCAGGCGTTGCCGCCAAACACGCCGACCCGGCGGGTGGCATCCCAGGCGGGAATGGAGAGCGAGCCGGCGGTCAACGTGGCCGCGAGCATGGACGTGAAGTAACCGAGCAGGCTCAGCCGGAACGTCGCGCCGATCACGAGGTAGAGCACCATCGCTGACCAGGCGGTGAACTGGAAAATCTCAAAGGTGTTGCCCAATGGGCACCCGCCGACCGCCAAACCACGGATGTAGAGACCGACGTTCTGGCAGAGGAATCCGATCGCGATGATGATATAAATCGCCCCGGTGGAAGACCGCTCCCGTCGAAGCGCAGCCGTGCCCAGCACGAACGCCGCGAGGTAGAACGCGGCGGCGAACCAGAGCCAGGTACGATCAGTCAGTCCAAACATGGAAGGGTCAGCTTGCGCCGGCCAGCGACGGCGCGCAAGCGCGGGCGCGAGGCCGTTTTAACGCGATGGCGGAGCCCATTTTGTGAGGAAGGCGAGCACCTTGGCGGGGTCGTGGCCCTTGCCCTCCTCGAGAATTCCGGTCTCCTGCGTGACCAACGGCTGGTCGTTGGCGTCGAGGACGACCAGCACCGGCAGACCGTGCTGGATGGGGTTGCCGTACTTGAGGTTGACCGCCTCGTTGCGCTTCACGCCTTTGCGGGTGTTCACGTCGATGAGGACAACGACGTAGTCGCGGGCGAGTGCCGCTTTGACGTCGGTGTTGGTGTGCATGAGCCCGTCGAGCGCGCGGCACCACGAGCACCAGTTGGCGCCGAACTTCAGGAGGACGCGCTTGTTCTCGGCCTTGGCCTGCTTGAGCGCCGTTTCAATCTGGGCGGTGCCGTCGGCGGTCGGATCGTAGATGTCGGGCCCCGACTGCGGGTACTCGGCGGCGGCGCGCAGGAGTGTCGCCAGCAACAGGAAGGAGAAGATCAAGCGCATGCCTGAACTGTGACTTATTCCGTTCGTATGGCCACCCAGAAGCGGCATTCGTCGGAGAAGTCCTTCACGGCCTTGGACTCGCGGGCGAGATCGCGCCGCATGGAATCGAAGACGTGACTCCAGCCCGTGGCGGCGAGGTCTTCGAGGATCTCGGTCCGGGTTGGCAGGTGCATGAACGTGCGCCCGCCGTTGTCATCGTTGAAGTAGCGGTCACCGAACTCGACCAAGCGGGGATCCTGCTCGCCCCGCTCCCAACGCCCGGCTTCGAGGCGCCAAAGGGCCCGCTCAGCCCGTGAGTCGTCGCGGTCGTGGGTCGTGAACAGCAGCGGCGCCCCGAGCGTGCACTTCACCCCGATCTCGCGCAGCGCCTTCCGGCGGCTCTCGCGTCCAGGAATCTGCATCAGCCCGTTGAACAGGAACAGGGCGCCCTCGAACTGGGTGTCACGGATGGCGTGACACTTGCCGAGGGCGGTCGCGTCGGCGTGGAGGAAGCGGATGCCGTCGACGCCGCGCTCGGCCGCGAGGTGAAGCGCCTGGTCGATCAGTTCCTCGGCGAAGTCAAAGGCGGTGAGGTTGCGGTAGCCAAGATCCCAGAGCCCAAGGGTGGCGCGCCCGGCACCGCAGCCGGCCTCGAGCAGGCGGGCGGACTTCTCGGGGAAGAAACGCTCGATCAGCGCGGTTTCCGATTTCCACAGCCCGAGAAAGTGCGCAGCCCGGGCATAGGCCACGACGGTGACCGGGTCGTTGAAGTCCGCGCGGACCGTCTCGGGCGTGATTTTTTTCACAGGAGCAACGGAGGGAAGGGAAAGATGGCCGCAAAGAGGCGCAGAAGGCGCAAAACGAGGCGATCCGTCGTTGGTCTCCTCATGGATCGGCGTCTTCTCCGTTCTCTCTATTTCCTCCTGTAAAAACTATGCCTTCCGCTTCCACGCGGCAATGAACATGCCGTTGGCGTTCACTTCCTGGGGCCAGAGGAAAACGGAAGAGGTCAGAGGTCGGAGATCAGAGGTCAGGGACGGATCGCCACGGCCAGTCTGACCGCTGACTTCTGACATCTGATCTCTCGATCCGGCAAAGACCGGCATGGGTTCCAGCTCCGGATGGGCGGCGCTGAACGCATCGGCGACCGCGGTCGTTTCGCTGCGGGTGAGGGTGCAGACGGAGTAGATGAGCCGGCCGCCGGGCTTGAGCGAGCCCGCGACGTGGTTGAGCAACTGCATCTGCAGATCGGCGAGCTCCTTCACGTCCTCGATCGTCGTGGTCCAGCGAGCGTGAGGATTGCGCTGCCAGGTGCCGACGCCGCTGCAGGGCGCGTCGATGAGGATGCCGTCGAACTTTGTCTTCGTCGGGAGAAAGGGACCGCCATTCCAGTTCACGGCGCGGTAATTGAAGACCTTGGCGCGGCCGGCGCGCTTCTTCAGCGCAGCCAGACGGCGCGCGGAGCGATCGCTGGCCCAGATCACGCCTTTGTTCTCCATCTGATCGGCGAGGTGCAGCGTCTTGCCGCCTTCGCCCGCGCAGGTGTCCCACCACGTTTCACCCGGTTTGGGTGCGCACGCCAGGCCGACCAGCTGCGAGGCGAGGTCCTGGATTTCGAAGAGGCCCTTGTGGAACTCGTCGGTGCGAAAGAGATCGTTGAAGCCGCCGAAGCGATACGCTGTGGCCGGCGAGGGCGTGGTCGCGAGGTAGGCGGACAGGTCGGCCGGGGTGCAGTTGCCGAGCGCGCGCGGCACGGAGCCGGCGAACTCGCGCTGGATGCGGATCCACAGGGCGGGATCGCGCTGCAACTGCTGCAGCCAAGCGAGCGGAACCGGATCCATTTCGGATGCGACCCAGGCCGGGACCGCGCGGGCGAGGAGGGCCTCGGGCTTGATCGAGGACTCGTCCGCGTCGTAGCGGGCCTGGAGCGCGAGCGCGCTCGCCAGCCGCTGCTGGGTCGTGCCGCCCTGGTCCAGCCATTGCAGCCAGCGGTAGTAGATAAAGACCGCGCGGGCGGCGGTGCGCTTCTCAGACGCGCTCAGTTCGTGATTGCCCGACAGCGCTTCGCGCAGGGCGGCATCCGCCGGGAAATCAGGCGTGACCTGATCGATGATGCTCGCGGCGCGATTGAGGGTGACGGAGTCGGACATGGCGTGACCAGAGGACAGCGCTCGAGGGCCGGAGGCCAGAAATTAAGGTGGTCACATCCGTGGGGAAATCCTTCCTCGGGTTTCGCGTTGCGCGTTCGCGGCAGTGTATCCGGTCGGATACGGTAACGCTCGGCTGGCGTGGTTGGCGGCGACTGCGGGATGCGAAGAGTCTGGGGACGGACGTTGGGGCGATGGGTGAGATTCGGCCGAGCAAGGGGCACTTGGACGAAATCAGCCGAATGGGGGTAATCAGGGGAGGGGAAATTCCCTAGTTAGCGTAATGAATTTGCTCTTGTGACGTCGAATTGTGCCGACAAATAATCTTAATGATCCGTGTGTCGTGCCGCTTTTTTTTCCTATTTGTTGTTAGTGGTGCCTTAGTTACGTACGTAGCGGCCAATCCGACCGGCGGCCATTTGGTTGCGGGTGAAGCCACGATGAGCGGTGGGGCCGGGGGGATGACCATTCAGCAGATTTCTGGTCGAGCCATCATTGATTGGGATGATTTCTCCATTGGAGTGGGTGAGTTGACGCGTTTTGTGCAGCCTGATGCGGCGAGCATTGCGCTGAACCGGGTGATCTCAGGGCACCCGTCCTCGTTGCTGGGAGACCTGCAGGCCAATGGACAGGTGTACCTGATCAATCCGAACGGCATCCTGGTCGGAGCCGGTGCGCGGGTCGATACCGCCGGATTTCTCGCGTCGACGCTGACGATTGCCGAGAACGACTTTCTTGACGGTGGCGACTTGTTCTTCGCTGGCGACTCCACCGCTGCGATCACCAATCTTGGTACGATCGGGGCGAGCGGCGGCGATATTCATCTGATCGCGCGGAAGCTGGAGAACGCAGGCACGTTGACGGCGCCGGCCGGTACAGTCGGACTTGCGGCCGGTTCGGAGGTCCTCCTGACCACGGGTGGTGCTGAACGTATCTTCGTTCGGGCCACGACGGCTCCGGGGGCGCTCGTCAATTCCGGCGACATCGCCGCCACCACCGCCGAACTCAAGGCTGCAGGCGGCAACGCCTATGCGCTCGCCATCAACAACACCGGCGTGGTGCGAGCGACGGGCGCGGAAATGCGCGGCGGCCGCATCTGGCTGGTCGCCGGCACCGAGGCTCCGGGCGATGCCGGGCACCGCAACGACGGGGCGGTCGCCAACACCGGCCTGCTTGTGGCCACGGACGCCGACGGCGCAGGCGGCTGGGTCGAGACCAGTGGGGAAACGCTCGCTGATCTCAGCGGCTCGGTCCGGACGGGTCTCGGTGGAGAGTGGTTGATCGATCCGACGAATATCACGGTGGATGCGACCCTGGCCACCAGCACCGTTACCACCCTCAATGCAGGGACCAACGTCACGCTCGACACGTCGGCCACCGCCGGCTCGGACGCGGGCGACATCACCGTCGCCTCGCCGGTGACATGGACCGGCACGGGTACGCTGACGCTGGACGCCGATCGCAACATCGCTCTCAACGCCGGGATCACCGGCACTGCCGGCGGGCTCACGCTGCTGGCCGGCGGCGGCATCACCACCGGGGCGGCGGGCACGGTGAACGTGAAGACCTTCATCCTGTCGGATGGCGACTGGGTGCAGAACAGTGCGACGCTGCCGGCGTTTTCGGCGACGGATTTCCGGCTGGGTCCGCTGGGAACCGCTGGCGCCCCCGGGACGATCAGCGGCTCGTTCCTGCGGGTGATGGGAGGCGACGGCAGCAGCGGTTCGCCTTACCTCCTGGGCGATGTTTATGGTCTGCAGGGCATGGCGTCGCCGTCGCTGCTCGCCAGTCATTTCGCCTTGGTGAAGGACATTGATGCGTCGGGCACCGACGACTGGAATTTTGTCAACTCGACGACGAGCTACGGCTTTGTCGGCGCCGGAAGCACGGGGACGCCGTTTACGGGATCGTTGGATGGGCGCTATCATGTGATTGATGGCCTCTTTATGAATCGAAGTGCCGGATTGTTTTCCGTGACGCAGAATGCCACGATTCGACGCCTCGGACTCACCGATTTTTCTCTCCGTCTTCCGGGCACCCCGATCGGAGGCGGCCTGGTCGGTACGTTTCAAGGGGGCTCCGGGGTGATCAATCAGGTTCACGTGTCCGGGGCACTCGGCTCACGGGGCCCACGCAATAACTCTGAGGGGGTAGGAGGTGTGGTTGGTATCGCCACAGGCGGCACCATCAGCCAGGTCAGTGCGGCGATGAGTAACGCCTCGGGGTCCCCCCATGGCGGGTTGGTCGGTACGCTGAATGGGGCCACGTTGAGCGAAGCCTATGCCATGAAGGAGGCGCCCGCTGCGGCCCCCGTTTCGGCCGGGGCGATCGGCCGCTATGTCAGCGGCACGGTGAGTAATGTCTACTGGGATTCGACCACCCATAGCACGGGCGTGGGGACTGGCAGCCCCACCGGCGTCACCGGGCTGACCACGGAGCAATTGACCGGCAGCACGCTGCCAGCCGGGTTTGACAGCGAACTCTGGGTGATCGATGACGGGGTGATCGTGGCGCAGAGTCTCAGTTTGGCGCCGGTTTTTTGGTGGCAGCGGGCGGTTTCTTTTGTGACGGGGACGGGAGGCGGGGCGGGAATGGCCTTGCGGATGAATGGCGTCGAGGTGTCCAACCGGAGCGGGTCGAATGGTCTGTTTTCGGTGGCTCCCTATGCCACCGTGGCGATGCAGTCCGATGGTTCCACGGTCATCGCGCGCACGAGTTACTACAACTACGGTACCGATGTGCCCCGGTTGGTGTATACGCCTGGAGGCGGGAGTTCAGGTGGCGCGACGCTTTCCCTGCAGCGTGGGGCGACGAGTGGGATCGAGGCGGGCAAGTTTCGGGTGGTGGGGTCGGCCACGACCCTGAGCGGAGTCCATTCCGCGCTCGCGACGGCCGCCGGCAGCAGTGCCGATACCGGCTTGTTGTTCGACGCAGGATCGACGCTGAACTCCCTGCACGGAGGGGTGGGGCTCAATTTCCTCCTCAACACCACCGGCTTCGATTTCGATGTCGCGCTGCAACTCTCCGGACACGACGTGATCCTGAAGAATGACGGTACGGGTGCCTTCACCGCCACGGCCGCGTTCACCGCGGGCGATTTTCAGTTGGACTCGGCCGATTGGTATCAGAACAGCGCTACGCTGCCGTCATTTTCGGTCGGAGATTTCGATGTGTCGACTAACGGCAGCAACAGCTTCCTCCGGGTGTCCGGTGGCGATGGCTCGGCGGGCGCGCCTTACAAATTGGCCGACCTCTACGGCCTGCAGGGCGCTGCGGGTTACACCTACAGGGACAAGCATTTCATCCTCATGGCTGACATTGATGCCAGCACCGCTTCCACCTGGAATGGCGGACAGGGCTTTTCGCCATTTGGCAGGTCTTCCCCGTATTCGGGCGTGTTTGACGGCAACGGCAAGACGATCACCGGATTGGTGGTCAATAATCCGTCGAGTGCCAAGGCCGGTATGTTTTCCGAGCTGTCCGGTTCGGTCAAGAACCTCGGTCTGGTGGGTGGCTCGGTCACGGGAAACGTAGTGGCGTCGGGCTTTTTGGCGGCGTGGTTGAAGCCAGGTGGAACGATTGCCAACAGTTATGCGACTGGTTCGGTGAGCGGGACGGCCGATACCGGAGGACTAGTGGGTGTTAACGAAGGTACGATAACCAAGTCCTATGCCCGTGGCGCGGTGACGACGACTGGCGTTGGCTCTCCGGCTGGTGGTTTGGTGGGGTTGTCGAGTGGTACGATCGACGAGACCTACGCCTCGGGCCGCGTGGAAGGCCCGGTCGCAAATCCCTACCTGGGCGGTTTGGTCGGGCGCTCCTCGGGCGGTACGATCACCGACAGTTATTTCGATGTCACGGTCAACAGCGCGGCCGCGCTGGCCAACGGCCTGGGGGCGACGCGCACCACGGCCCAGTTGCAGTCCGGCAGCTTCAGCGACGTGCCGGGCTTCGAGACCGGCACCTGGAGGCTTAGCAGCGGCAGCTACCCGAGTTTCGGGGTCACGCCTTTGCCGACGTTCACCGGTACAGTGACCGGGGGCGGTGCGGGCATCGGTCTCACGCTGTGGATCAACGGTGCGAGCGTGGCCACGACCACGACCACCGCAGGGGGAGCGTTCTCGTTCGATTACGGCACCGACCTGACCGCCGGCACCACGGCCCTGGTCTTTGCCACCGGCGGCAGCGGCACCGTGGGCAACCGCCTCGTGCCGCTCGGCACGGGCGGCACCTCCAATGTGACCGTGGCGCCTTCGACCGTCTGGATGACCAGCACGGCGACGACCCTGACGAGCCTGATCTCGGACCTGAGCGCGACCGCTGGAGCGTTGTCGGATGCCGGCCTGCTGTACTCGGTCAGCGGCGGAACGCTCTCGCTCGACAGCGGAATCGGCCTGCGCCTGGACGTCACCGGCGCCTCGTTCAACGTCAACACCGCGCTCGGGCTGGCCGGACATGCGGTGGAATTCAATTCGACTGGCGACCTGAACCTCAACGCCGGCATCAGCACGGGTTCGGGCAGCCTGACCCTGCGTTCGAACGACGACATTTTCCTCGCGAGCGGGCAGGCCCTGACGACGACGGGCGGGAACCTCACGCTCAATGCCGATCGTGACGCGTCGAGCGCCGGCTCGATCCAGCTCGCATCCGGCTCCAGCCTCACCTCCGGCGGGGGCGACATCGTGCTCGGCGGCGGCTCCACTCCCACGACGACCGCGGCCTACGCGACCGACGCAACCGCGGGCGTCCGCCTGAACGGGGCGACGATCTCTTCCGGCGCCGGTGCCGTTTCCATCCGCGGCCACGGAGGCAGCCAGACCGCGACCGGCGTCTCGATCGAGAACGCCGCGACCGTGGGGAGCGCCGCGGGTGCCATCACCGTCGTCGGCACCGGCGCAGGGACGGGCGGCAATCACCATGGCATTCTCGTTTATTCCAACAGCACGATCCGGTCGACTGGCGGCGGGGCCATCGCGCTGACGGGGCAGGGTTCACTGGCCGGAACCGGGAGCAACAACGAAGGCGTCAAGATCCAGGACGGCAGCGTGGTCGAGGTCCAGACTGGCGCGGGCAACCTCACGATCACGGGAACCGGAGGCACGGGGATAAACTACAACATCGGCGTGAACAACCTCGCCGGCACGATCCGGCTGGGCAGCGGTGCCACGGGCACGATGTCCGTCACCGGCACCGGCGGATCAGCTAGTGGCACGGGCAACTGGGGCGTCCTGATCGAGAACAGCGCCGTCTACGAGTCTCTCGGCGCGGGTGGCATTGTGTTCTCCGGCACGGGAGGGACCGGCGCCGACAATATCGGCATCCGTCTCACCGGTGGTGCGAGTAACCGGGTGGGCTCGTCGACCATGACTGGCAGCATCACGCTGAACGCCGACACCATCGACCTCGCCGGCAGCGGTACCGTCACAGTCCAGTCTTCGGGCGCCCTGCTGCTGCAGCCGCTGAACACCGCGACGACCATCGGGGTGGGGGACGGTGCCACCGGTACGTTCAATCTTGGCACCACCGAGATCTCCCGTCTGCAGGATGGCTTTTCGCGGATCACGATCGGTCGGAGCGACGGCACCGGGGCGATCGACGTGCGGGCCGCGACGTTTTCCGACCATCTTCGACTGCTCAACACGGGCGCCGGCAGCGGCGGCATCTCGCTTGCCGGCGCGCTCAGCGTGGGTTCCAACCAATTGTGGCTCTCGTCAGCCGGAACGGTCACGCAATCGGCTGCGCTCACGGCCGGATCGCTGCTGCTGAACGGGGCGGGTGCATTCACCCTCACGCACGCGGGCAATTCCGCCAGCACCCTGGCGGCGCAGGTCAGCGGCGCCTCGCTCGCCTACACGAACTCCGGTAGCCTGACCATTGGCACCGTCGGCGGGACCGAGGGTGTCAGCGCAGGCGCCAATGACGTCACTCTGCGTACCGTCTCCGGCAACTTGACCCTCAGCAACGCGGTGACGACCTCTGGCGCCGGCAACATCACGCTCGCGACGGCCGGCAATTTCATCAACAACGCCGGCGCCTCGGCCTTGAGCGTGGGCACGGGCCATTGGCGGGTCTGGTCGACGAGCCCACTTCTCGATACGCGCGGCGGACTGGCGTACGATTACAAGCAATACGGCGCGACCTACGGCAGCACCACGGTCCTGGGCACCGGCAAGGGCTTCCTTTACACGCTGGCGCCGACCGTCTCAGTGGGGTTGACCGGGACCGTTAGCCGCGAATATGACGGCACGGCCACTGCGACGCTGGCCAGCGGCAACTACGTCGTGACCGGAGCCGTTGATGGCGACAGCGTGACGTTCGGTGCGCCGACGGCCACCACCTACGACACCAAGAATCTGGGGAGCGGAAAAGCCGTCTCGGTTACCGGAATCAACATCACCGGAGGCACCAATGGTGCGGCTGCGGTTTATGGCTACACCCTGGGCGGTTCGAACTCGGCCACCGCCAACATTGGCACCATCACGGCCAAATCGCTGAGCGTCTCTGGGGTCACGGCGAGCGACAAGGTCTACGACGGGTCGACGGCCGCTTCTATCTCGATCGGCAGCGCCACGCTGGTCGGCGTCATTGGTGGCGAATCGGTCAGCCTCAATTCGGGCTCGGCCGCTGGGGTATTCGCCGACCGGAACGTCGGCACCGACAAGACGGTCACGCTCACCGGGCTCACGCTTTCGGGCGCCGACGCCAGCAACTACACGTTTGTCCAGCCGACGGGCCTGCTCGCCGACATCACGCCGGCGCCGCTGACCGTCACGGCCAGCAGTGCGACCCGGCTTTACGGCCAGGGTAATCCGGTTTTCGGCGCCACGCTCACCGGATTGGTCGGAGGCGACACGGCCTCGACGATTGGTGCCGGCCTCGCCTTTGCGACCCCGGCCGGCGCATCGAGTGACGTCGGTTCCTATGCGATCACGCCGTCCGGCGTCTCCTCTGCCAACTACAACGTGACCTACCAGGCGGGTACGCTCACGGTCACTCCGGCCCCTCTCACAGTGGCCGCCGTCAACGCATCCCGTGACTACGGTGAGGCCAATCCCGAATTCCGTGCGACCTATTCCGGATTTGTCCTTGGGCAGGATTCCTCGGTTCTCGGGGGCTCCCTCGCGTTCGCCACTGGCGCGGGAGCTACGTCACCGGTTGGCAACTACACGGTGACCCCGTCGGGACTGACCTCCAGCAACTACACCCTTTCCTTCGTGCCGGGGACCCTGAGCATCGGCCTGATGCCGCTGACGGTCACTGCGCTCGACCGCCGCTCGGTCTATGGGGCAGCGCTGCCGGCATTTGATGTGAGCATCGCCGGCTTTATCGGTTCCGACAATGTCTCCCTGCTCGGTGGCAGCCTGACCTACACCACCACCGCCACCGTCGCTTCCGCCGTGGGCACCTATACGGTCACTCCGGGTGGCCTGACATCCGATCGCTACGCGATCACCTTTGTACCCGGCACGCTGTCGATCTCGCCCGCGGCGCTGACGGTTGCGGCCGACAACGTCTCGCGGTCGTTCAACCAGCCCAATCCTGCCTTCACTGCCACCCTCACTGGGCTCGTCAATGGCGACAGCGGCTCGGTTGTGAGCGGATTGCAGTTCAACACCGCGGCGACCGTCGACAGCACGGCCGGCCGGTACACCATTGAGCCGCTTGGTGCGACCGCGGCCAACTACACGATCACGTTCGTGCCGGGCACTCTCACGGTGACGTCGCCGGCGGTCGTGGTCGACCAAACCCCGGTGGAGGTTCCCAGCATCGGAGGTACTCCCGTGCTGAGTGATACCATCGCGGTGGTGGTCGTGGGCAACCGCTTCTTCATCGTACCGGTGCAGCCGGCGGGAGACGGACTCGGGAGTTCGACGACCAGCGGCACCAGTCTGACCAACTCGATTGATGCGATCCTGGGCCAGACCCTTGGGACCACCGGCAGCATGACCCGTCTGGAAGGCACCAGCGAGGGCTTCCGTGTGACAACGCCGAACGAGGCGGTCGGCGCCGGAGGTGGCGTGGCGGCGACGGGCGGAGGGCTCACTTTCTCTGGATTCGAGATCGTCGCGGTTCTGGGCGGTGGTGCGGGCGGCAGCGGGGGAGGAGCCGGTGGCGCCGGTGGTTTTGACCCTGGGCTTGCCAACGAACCCGGACTCTTCCGCGAGACTTCGGTGGACTTGGGTGGTTTCAATCTGGTCTATCGTGAGGTTTTGGACGAAGCCCGTGCGCTTTCCGAGGAGGGAAGCGCCTTTGGCTCCAGCTACAGTGAATTTCTCGGTGACGAACAGCCACAGGTGATTCTCCTGCGCGCGGTCGCTCCTAGCGCTCCCGTGCAGCCGACCGGCCCGGCCACTGACCCCGAATCGACATGAGTGAAATGCGATCTCCGATACCCAGCCGCCGGACATTCGTTGCCGGGTTCCTTTTTTTTGTGACCATCTTCGGTGCGGCCCGGGCGCAGACCTATGATCAGGTCGCGCCCCGGCCGGTTGCGTCATCAAGTCCGGTTCCCACGCTCCAATCCCCACCACCGGCGCCCGTGGCCGGAGATCCGTCCACCGTGCTGATCCCGCAGTTGCGTGGCCTCGTCTTTGTCCCGAGCCGGACGGCGGTGCGACGGGAGGGCGTTTCCGGAACCGGCGTCAGGATCGAGGGCCTGGATCTGCTCGATGACGACGCCTTTCGCGCCGCGATGCGCCGCTATCTCGACCGACCGCTGACGCGGGGTGACCTGAACGAGCTGACGCGGGATGTCGTCCTCTATTGCCGCCAGCGCAACCGGCCGATTGTGGATGTGCTCGTGCCCGAACAGGACGCAAATTCCGGCACGATCCAGGTTCTGGTGATCGAGGGCCGGCTCGGCCGTGTGTCGGTCGAAGGTAACCAGTATTTCACGGCCGAACAGTTGACTGGGGCGATCCGTTCGCAGCCGGGGCAGGTACTTGAAAACGACCGGATGCTCGAGGACATCATCTGGATCAATCAGAACCCGTTCCGGCAGGTCGATCTCGTGTTCACCCGCGGTGCCAGCACGGGCGAGACTGACATCATCCTTCGGGTCAAGGATCGCCGGCCCGTGCGACTTTACTTCGGATACGATGACTCCGGCAATGCGCTCACCGGTTTCGATCGCGTCCAGGCGGGCGTCAATCTGGGCAACCTTTTCCATCGCGACCAGGTCGCCAATTACCAGCTCACCGCGAGCCCCGACTTCGAGCGGATGCTGGCGCATTCGGCGAGCTATTCAGTGCCGCTGCCGCGGTGGCGCCATACGCTGACTGTCTTTGGCAGCTTTGCCGAGAGCCGCCCGCAAATGCCGAGCGACTTTGACTTGAAGGGCGCGACTTGGCAGGCCAGCGCGCGCTATCGTATCCCTTTGAACAAGTCGCGCGACGTTTCGCACGACGTGACGATCGGCGTCGACTTCAAGCGCAGTAACAACGACCTCGCCTTCGGCGGCTATCAGGTCTTCGCGCAGTCGACCGACATCGTCCAGTTCAGCGCGAGCTATGGCTTGAGCTGGTCTCGCCCGGGCCGGACGCTCGCGGTCAGTGCGACCCTGGTCGCAAGCCCGGGTGGCCTGTCCGGGGCCAATCGTGACCGCGACTTTGCGGCGACACGTTCCGGGGCCGACGCCGAGTACGGCTACGCCCGGCTCGAGGCCGAGCACCAAGCCCAACTGCCCTTGGGGTTGTCTTGGACGATCCGCGCGACCGGCCAGTTTGCCACCGCCAATCTGCTTGGCAGTGAGCAACTCGGTCTCGGAGGCAGCCAGGGCCTGCGCGGCTACGAGGAGCGCGAGGGCAATGGCGACAACGGCTTCATGGTTGTGAACGAACTTCACCTGCCTGCGCAGCGCATCGCCGGGAGGCTCTTGCGGAACGGCGTTTTCGACCGCCTGGATACATTTGGATTTGTCGACTATGGCTGGCTGGCCAACCATGATCGCCTGCCAGGCGAGATCCGGCGGATCGAGATGGCCAGCCTCGGCGCAGGACTGCGCTATGCTGTCGGCAGCAACATCAGCCTGCGTTTCGACTATGGCTGGCAGCTTGAGGAAAGTGGGGTTTCCGACGGACGGCGCTCCAGCCGCGGACATTTCAGCGTGAATGTCTCCTACTAGGCGGCCCCGGGGTAATACGCGCGCTACCGGCCGAATTCCCTGTCGCTTAACGCTTGGCCCACTTGCGGGTTTCCTTGAGTTCGAGACGCTTGGTCTCGATCTGGACGCCGGCAACCGCGGGGTGGCCGCGGAGGGATTGGAACGTGGCGGAATTGAGCTTCCAGCCGAGGGCGGATGAGACCTCGGAAACGGACGCGACGCGGCCGTCGAAGAGGAAACCGAGCTCGGTTTTAGTGTCGCCGGACTGCTTGTTGAGCGTTTCGCGGAGCGTCTGCAGAAACGCGGGCAGTTCCGGGTGATTGGGGTGGAGGAGCCACGTGACGCGCTTGACGATGCCCGAGACGAAGTTCTCCAGCGGGTAGCACTCCTTCACGTTGATGCGCGGCCCCTCGTCGCCCTTGATGATGTTGCCCTGGACGAGCACGGGGGTGTTTTCCGCGAGGGAAGCGCCGTAGGCGGCGTAGGAATCGGCGAACATGTTGAGCGCGACGGAGGCCTTCTTGGTCGCGAGCGTGAAGGCGACCCACGGGCGGTTGTCCTTCTTTGAGAGCTTCTTCACCAGATTGCCGGCGATGCCGGCGAGGCGGAACTCCACGCGGTCACCTTGAAGCAGCAGTTCGTCGACGGCGTACGTGTCGATCGCCTCGGCCAGCCCTGTGTAGGCGTTCATCGGGTGGCCGGTGACGTAGAAGCCGAGCAGTTCCTTCTCGAACGTGAGGCGCTCCTGCGAAGTGAACTCGCCCGACGTGTCCGCACCGTGCGAGGAGACCACAACCGGCTTGGTTTCCCGGGCCGGCGGATCGGCGAGCATGTCGAGGAAGTTGTTCTGTCCGGCCGCGCGATCGCGCGCGTGGGCGGCGGCTCCGGCCATGGCGCCGTCGATCCCGTCGAAGAGCCGCTTGCGGCTGGCTCCGCTGTAGTCAAAGGCGCCGGTCTTCACGAGGTGCTCGAGCACGCGCTTGTTGATCGCGCGGGCGTCGACCCGGGTGATGAAGTCGTCAAAGTCAGCGAACGGCCCGTTCCTCTCGCGCTCCTCGATGATCTTCTGCGAAGCGGATTCGCCCACGCCCTTGATGCCGGCGAGCCCAAAGCGAATTTCGCCGCTTTGCGGCGAAATGCCCAATGACGAATGACCAATGTCCAATGAGGCGGAATCAGCCGCGCCGTTCTTGGGGTCCGGCTTGGATTGGCCATTGGGCATTGCTAATTGGTCATTGGTCATTCGCCGGAATACCGGCGTGAACATCGCCCGCGACTCGTTCACATCCGGCCCCAGCACCTTGAGCCCCATTGCCTCGGCTTCGGCGACGAAGTGGGACACCTTTTCTGCGTTGCCGAGTTCGGAGCTGAGCATGGCGGCCATGAACTGCACCGGGTAGTTCGCCTTCAGGAAACCCGTCTGATAGCTCAGGATCGCGTACGCGGCCGAGTGCGACTTGTTGAAGCCGTAGCCAGCGAACTTGTTCAGGATGTCGAAGATCGCGTTGGACGTCTTCTCGTTGATGTCGTGGATCCGCTTCGCGCCCTCGACGAACTTGGTGCGCTCCTTCGCCATCGCGTCGGCGTCCTTCTTGCCCATCGCGCGGCGCAGCATGTCGGCGCCGCCGAGGGTGTAGCCGGCGATGACCTTGGCCGCTTCCATGACCTGCTCCTGATAAACCATGATGCCGTAGGTCTCGCGGCAGACCTCCTCGAGGAGCGGGTGCGGGTAGGTGACGGTCGATGGGTCCTTCTTGCCGCGGACGTAGTCGGGAATCCAGTCCATCGGACCCGGGCGGTAGAGCGCGATGAGGGCGATGATTTCGTCGATCGTCGCGAGGTTGATCTGGCGGCAGAGGTTCTGCATGCCGCCCGATTCCAGCTGAAACACGCCGGTGGTGCGGCCGGAATTGAGCAGGGCGAAGGTCTTGGCGTCGTCGAGCGGGATCGTCTCGATGTCGAACGTCGGGTTCGCGGTGCGGCGGATGTTGTCGACCGCGTCGGCGATGACGGTGAGCGTCTTGAGGCCGAGGAAGTCCATCTTCAGCAGGCCGAGCTTCGACACCGCGTTCATGTCGTACTGCACGGTGACGTCGCCTTCCTGCAGCGTCAGCGGGACAAATTCCTCCAGCGGCTTGTCCGTGATGATGATGCCGGCGGCGTGCTTGCCGGTGTTGCGCACCATGCCCTCGAGGACGAGCGCCTGGTCGACGATGCGCTTGGCCACGGGGTTGCGGTCGACCTCGCTCTTGAGCTCGGCGGACTTTGCGATCGCGTCGGTCAGCGTGATGTTGAGTTCGTCGGGAATCATCTTCGCCAGGCGGTCGGCCTCGACGAAGGGCAGGTCGTGCACGCGGGAGACATCGCGAATGACCATCTTGGCGCCGAGCGTGCCGTAGGTGATGATGTTGGCGACGCAGTCGTTGCCGTACTTCTGCCGGACATAGTCGATGACCTCGCCGCGGCGGCGCATGCAGAAGTCGATGTCGAAGTCGGGCGGCGAGACGCGCTCGGGATTCAGGAAGCGCTCGAACAGCAGCTTGAACCGGATCGGGTCGAGATTGGTGATGCCGAGCAGGTACGCGACGATGCAGCCGGCGCCGGAGCCGCGGCCGGGGCCGACGGGGATGCCGTGCTTCTTGGCCCAGTCGATGAAGTCCCAGACGACCAGAAAGTAGTCAATGAAGCCCGTCTTCGAGATGATCGAGAGCTCGTAGTCGAGGCGGGTGCAGAGCGTCTTCGCGAGATCGGCCTGCGAGGTGTGCTCGGTCTTGGCGGCCGGACCGAAGGTCTGCGTGGCGTAGTCGAGGTCGTAGCGCTGGCGCAGTCCCTCGATGCACAGATCCTTGAGGTAACCGCCGCGGTCGGTCTTGACCTCAGGCGGCAGGGGGTAGCGCGGGTAGCGTTCCGAGCCCTTGGGGAAGGGGATCGAGAGGTCGCACATCTCGGCCACGAGCTGGGTGTTGGTCACCGACTCGGGCACCTCGCTGAACAGTTTCTCCATCTCCGCGCGGGACTTCAGGTAGAACTGGGTCCCGGTGAACTTCATCCGGTTCTCCTCCGCGACCTTGGCGCCCGTCTGGATGCAGAGCATGGCGTCGTGCGGGCCGGCATCGCTCGAGTTCACGTAGTGAACATCGTTCGTGCAGATGATCTTGAGGCCAAACTCCTCGGCGATCTTGAGCAGGCCGGGGATGATCTTGAGTTGCTCCGGGATGCCGTGGTCTTGGATTTCGACGAAGTAGTTCTCGCGGCCGAAAATATCGATGAAACGGGCGGCGGCGGCCCGGGCTTCGTCCATCCGGTCATGCAGGAGGTGCTGGGGGACGAGGGAAGCGAGGCAGCCGGTGAACCCGATCAGGCCTTCGGCATGCTTGGCGAGCGTCTCGATGTCAGTCCGCGGTTTGTAATAAAAGCCCTTTAGGTGGGCGTCGCTGACCAGTTTGAGCAGATTTTGGTACCCGGTCAGGTTCTTGGCGAGGAGACCGAGGTGGTAGTAGCTCTTTCCGTCCTCGGCCCGGCCGTTCTTTTCGAGGCGGGAGCCCTCGGACAGATACAGTTCGCAGCCGATCAGCGGCTTGATGCCCTTGGCCTTGGCCGCGTTATAGAACTCGATGGTACCGTAGAGGTTGCCGTGGTCGGTGAGCGCCAGGGCGTTCATGCCGAGGGCGGCAGCGCGGTCCATCAGCCGGTCAATCCGGCAGGCCCCGTCGAGCAGGCTGTAGTCGGTATGGACGTGAAGGTGGACAAAGCTCGAATCGGCGGGCACAGGGTCTCAGGCAAGGCCTCGCGGGCCTCTGCGCAAGCGCTTAAACGACTCTCGGGAAAAAAGCCATTGACGCCATGCTCCCGGTTTGGCGTATTCCAACCCTTTTACCTTCACAAACCCGACCGCCCACTCATGTCCATCGAGATCAAAATCCGTAAAAACGAGCCCGTGGATCGTGCGCTCCGCCGCATGAAGAAGAAGCTCGACCGCGAGAACATCATCAAAGGTGTTCGCGCGAAGCGCTACTACGAGAAGCCCTGCGAGAAGCGCCGCCGCAAGGAGAAGGTCCAGGCCTTCACCCAGATGCTGCGCCGCCGCTACGCCGAATAAGGCGCTGGCGCCCTGTCTTTCCCGCCGCGGTCCGTTGCTCGGACTGCGGCTTTTTTGTGCCTGGATTTTGACTTTGCGGTGCAACCGCATGACGCTTCTGTAGTTGGGTGTCATCTCCCTTGAAACCGACCCTCGCCCTTTCCAGCTGCTGGTGCTCCCACCGCCACATGGACGGCTATGCGATGGTCAAGGAGATGGTGTCCCTCGGTTTCGAGCATATCGAGCTGAGTCACGGCATCCGGATCATCCTCGTTCCCGGCATCCTGCGGGCGGTCGAGGAGGGGCTGGTCAAGGTCAGCTCGACCCATAATTTCTGCCCGCTGCCGACGGGCATCACCCAGGCAGCCCCCAATCTGTTTGAACCCTCGGCGGCCGACGCCCGCGAGCACGACCAGTGGCTGCGTCACACCAAGCGGTCGATCGACTTCGCCGCGCAGGTGAAGGCCAAGGTTCTGGTGCTGCACCTCGGCCGCGCGAAATTCTTCTGGTTCAACCCCAAGGCCAAACTCCAGCGCTACCTGGAGGAACATCCCCGCGCGGCCTACGAGGACGATCCCGTTTACCGCAAGCTGCTTGATCGCGCCTGCGGCCGGCTGCGCGATCGGATGGTCCCGTATTGGGACCAGGTCATGCGCAGCCTCGAGGAGATCCGCCAGCATGCCGTGGACAAGGGCGTCGCGCTGGGGTGCGAGAACCGCGAAAAATTTGACGAGCTTCCGATGGACGGCGAGTTCGAGAGCCTTTTCACGAAGCTCAAGACCCCGCACACCGCCGGTTACTGGCACGATACCGGCCACGCCCACCTGAAGGAGGAGATGGGGCTCCTTGAACACCGCGCGCATCTGGCGCGTTACGCCGACCGGCTCCTCGGGTTTCACCTGCACGATGTGAGTGAGGACGGTCACGACCACCAGCCGGTGGGCTCGGGCGCGATCGATTTTGAAATGGTCAGCTCATTCTGGCGTCCGCACCACCTGCTCACGCTTGAACTGAGCCCGCGCGTGGACACCGAGGGCGTGCGCTCGTCGAAGGAGCGCATCGAGAGTCTGTTGGCGCGCTGAGGATGTCTTGAGGTGGAACGCGTTGGATCGGGTCGCTTGCTGCAAGATACCCCATCCAGCGCGTTAGGGACAACGCGCTCCACCTAAACGACTCCGTGCTCCATCACGTTTACGCGCCGTGGCGCACGCGCAGCTCGCCGATCCAGCGCTTGTGCGGGCCGGACAGCGTGACCGCTTCAAGTCCGTCCCACGTCACCCACTCGAGCGTGGTGTCGCCTGCGATCCGCTTCAGCAAGGCGGGCGAGGGCGTCACGGCGTGGATCGACTCGGTGATCTGGAAGCGCGTGATCGAACGGCGCTTGATCGCGATGAGGGTCTCGGGCTTCGGTTGCAGCCCCAGCGCTTCCGCCGTGGGCAACTCCAGCAGGTTCGACAGCCGCCGGGCCCCAGGTGCCGCGCGGTGCAGGAGCAGCCGGCCCTGGTGAACGCACCACGCCCGCGTGACGGCGCGCTGCTCGATTTTTTTGGCGGCGAGCGCTGGATAGGATTCGGGATCTCCCGCGCGGGCGGCCGCACAAAAAGTCCGGACGGGACACACGGTGCAGAGCGGGTTGTGCCGCGTGCACACCGTGGCTCCGAGTTCCATCATCGCCTGATTGTGATCGCCCGGGTTTTCCCGGGAGAGAATCGCATCGGCCAACGGAGTGAAGACCTTGGCGGCAGTACCGGAATCGCGGAACGGCGTGTCGGTGGCCGTGAGCCGGGCGAGGATGCGGACCACATTGCCATCCACGCAGGCCACGGGCGCACCGAAGGAGATGCTGGTGATGGCGGCGGCCGTGTAGGGACCGACCCCCGGGAGTTCGCGCCAGGCGGCGGGATCGCGCGGCGGGGCGGGCAGGGCGGCGACGGCCTGCGCGAGCTTGTGCAGATTGCGCGCGCGCGAGTAGTAGCCGAGCCCCTCCCATAATTTGAGAACGCGCTCCTCCGGCGCGGCGGCCAACGCAGCGAAATCGGGCAGGGCCTCCAGCCAGCGGGCGAAGTAGGGCAGCACGGTCTTCACCTGCGTCTGCTGCAGCATGAACTCGCTCACCACGGTCTTGTACAACGCGGGCGACTCGCGCCAGGGCAGGCTGCGGCGCTGCTCCCGGTACCAATCAAGGAGCGCGTGCTGGAAGGCGGCGCGGTTGGCGACGAGTCGTTCGGAGGGGGTGGCCACGAAAAGACCAAAAGGCACAAAAAAGGACCGGACTGAAGCCGTGTTTTCTTTTTCGTGCGTTTTTGCGCGTTTTGTGGCCATTGAACCCATGGCCAAATTGTCCGGGGACGACGACGCACCCAAGAAACTTAGTACCTACACCGCGAAGCTCACCGATGAGCAGATGGAGAAGCTGCGGGCGGTGTGCGCGGGCCGGGGCTGGGAGCCATTCGAGGTTGCGTACACCCGCTTTGCCTTCAAGGGCACCAACGTGAACGTTTCCGCCTACACCAGTGGCAAGGTCGTGATCGCCGGCAAGGGGACGGAGGAATTTGTCACCATGACCCTCGAACCCGAGGTCACGGGCGTGGCCAAGCTCGGTTACGATGAGGTGCTTAATCCGGACTGGTTCGAGGCCCACGCGGGTCTGGACGAAAGCGGCAAGGGTGACTTCTTCGGCCCGGTCGTGGCGGCGACCGTGATTGCGGAAAAATCCGCGATCGACGCCTGGCGCAAGGCCGGCGTGCAGGACTCCAAGAAGATTTCCGAGCCGCAGATCCTGAAGCTCGACCAGCTCATCCGGGCCACGCCCTGGGTTGTGGTGAAGACCTGCTATTGCAGCATGCCGAAATACAACGAGCTGATGGCGCGCCCGCGAGCCAACCTCAACTCGCTCCTCGCTTGGCAGCATGCGACCGCCCTGCAGCAGGCGCTGGCGGAGAAGCCGGTGCCGTGGGGGCTCCTCGACCAATTCACCGAGCAGCCGCTCGTGCAGCGTGAACTCACGCGCAAGGGCGTGAAGGATTTCGAGCTGCGCATGCGCACCAAGGCGGAGTCGGATCCGGTCGTCGCGGCCGCCTCCGTGGTGGCCCGTGCCGAGTTTGTCCGCCTGATGCGCGGCCTGTCCGAACGCTTCGGCGCACCGCTGCAAAAGGGTGCGAGCGCGGCGGTCAAGGTGCAGGCGAAGCAGATCATCGACCGCTTTGGCGCCAAGGCCCTGGGCGATTTCGCCAAGCTCCATTTCCGCACCGCCTACGAGGTCGTGCTCGACGCGGGCAAGCTCGACGAACTCCCGCTCAAGCCACCGCCGCCGAAGATGGAGTGGTGAAGGGAGGCTGAATCGCGACATGTCCAAGCGCCGCCAGCTTCGCGGATTTGATCTCAAGCAGATCGAGGGTGTATCCAGCCTCATCGGCGTCGATGAGGCCGGGCGCGGCGCGCTGGCCGGGCCGGTGGTGGCTGGAGCGGTGCTGGTCTCGCGCGAGTTTCTCGACAGCCGCTGGACTGAGGCGAATGCGCGGCGCATCAATGACTCCAAGCAGCTGACGGCGGCCGAGCGTGATGCGCTCTGGCTCGATTTCGAGGCGCTCGTCGCCGAGGGCCAGATCCATGCGAATTTCGGCATCGCGGATGTCGCGGAGATCGAACAGCTCAACATCCTCGGTGCGACCAAGCTGGCCATGCGCCGCGCGCTCGAGGGGATCTATCCGCCGTCGTCGTTCGAACTGAAGCGCGAGCCCGACCTGTTCGCGTCGGCGGACGAGATCGCGGCGTTCAAGCCGCAGGTGTCAGCCCGGATCCTGGTCGATGGCCTCCCGCTGCGCCACTTCCCGTATCCGCACACCGGCGTGGTTAACGGTGACGCCCGCTCGCTCTGCATCGCGATGGCCTCGATCGTCGCCAAGGTGACGCGCGACCGACTGATGAACGATCTCGACCGCGTGCTCCCGGGCTATGGCTTTGCCCAGCACAAGGGCTATGGCACCGAAGAGCACCGCGAGGCGGTGCTTCGTCTCGGCCGCAGCCCGCATCACCGCGAACTCTTTCTCCGCAAGCTGCTCGCCGCCCGCGTGGATCCGGCCCAGGTCGATTTTCTGGAGGGCATGGAAGAGCCCTGATGCGCCGTCGCGGTTGCCATCCGCCTCAAACTGCGTTTTTCCGAAACCATGCCCGGCAAGAAGCATACCTCGCTTGATCGCGTCCTCGGACGCCTCGATACGCTCGATGCTGTCAATCTGGCTCAGCTGGTCCAGCGGCTCGCGCGCGAACGCGGCCTGTTCGAGGACATCTTCAACACGCTGCAGGAAGGCGTGCTCGTCATCGGTACCGGCGGGGAGATCGAGTACGCCAACGAGGCCGCCCAGCGCCTGATCGGCCTGAGCGACTCCGTGCAGGGGGAGGTTCTCTGGCGGCTCGTCCCCGGTCTGCGAGCCTCCCTGGGCGCGGCCCTCGACGACGTTGGTGATGGCGAGGGTGCGGCGCTGCCGGTCATGGCGCGCGAGTTCGAGCTGGCCTATCCCGAGCCGCGCACCGTGCGGCTCTATATGGTGCCGTTCACCGGCGGCACGGGCGACGACCGGCGCTATGCAGTCATTCTGTCGGACATCACCCGCGACAAGCAGACGACGGAGGAGCGCATCGAGAACGAGCGGACGTCATCGATCCTGCTGCTCGCGGCCGGCGTGGCGCATGAGCTGGGCAATCCGCTGAACTCGCTCACGATTCATCTCCAGTTGATTGAGCGTAAACTCAAGAAACTGAAGGCCTCGGCCGATTCCGAATCGGTGGCCGAGTCCATCCGCGTCTGTCGCAGCGAGGTCGCCCGCCTGGATGGGATCATCAGCAACTTCCTCGAGGCGATCCGTCCGCGCACGCCCGACCTGGCCGAGACCAATCTGGCTGAGGTGCTGGACGAGGTGCTCAGCTTCCAGCAGCGCGAGCTGGCCGATCGCGGGATTGCGGTCGAGGCGGAGACCACGGCCGAACTTCCGCGCGTCATGGCCGACCGCAACCAGCTCAAGCAGGTGTTCTTTAACGTCACCAAGAACGCGATGGAGGCGATGCAGCCGGGCGGACGCCTGCGCATCCGCACGCGGGCCGATGACGAAAATGTGTATCTGCTCTTCGGCGACACCGGCAGCGGCATCAAGCAGGAGGACTTGGTCCGACTCTTCCAGCCCTACCACACGACCAAGCCGGGCGGGCACGGGCTCGGGCTGATGATTGTACAGCGCATCCTGCGCGAGCACGGCGGGCAGGTCGGGATTGAGAGCAAGGAAGGCGTGGGCACGGTCGTCACGCTGCAGTTCCCACGCAAGGATCGCCGCGTGCGGATGCTCAAATAAGACGCGGGTGCCAGACGGCACTCGCGAAATCCTGAATCCCAAGCGGATATGCGCGCCTTCGAGCGGGGATCGATGTGGCTGGCCTCGCTGAGGCCGGTCCGGTTGATCGCCGTGCGGAATTTCCAGACCGGCCTTAACGAGGCCAGCTAAACCCGGATTTTCTACCGAATGATGTTTCCGACCTCGTTCGTATCCGACAGCCGGATCAGGACCTTGCCGCGGGTTTCACGATCGATGTGATTCAGGCCGGCGGCGGACATCGCGGTGAGGAAGGGTCGCAGATCGCCGCTGACGCCCTCGCTCGTCACGTCGATCGTCCACAGCTCTTCGCCCGGATTGCCGAGGGCGGAGCCGGAAGCGGCCCGCCCGATCACCAGCAGGCGCTTGTCGTGTACGAGGACCGGCATGCGCTTGGTCTCGTAGCCGACCGTCTCAAGATCCGGTGGCTTCATCAGCTGGGTGTCGGCGTTATGGGCGCCGAGCTGGACATTGGCCCCGTTGGCCTGGATCTTTGGCGCGCTCTGGTAGACGCGCTTGATGATGGGGGCACGGTAAATTTTCTCCGCGGGTTGCGGTGGGCTGACCGAATAGTCGATGGCGATCACGACCTCCGGGGTTTGGTTGGGATTGGCGGGTTTCATTCCGCGGCGGTTGAGTGCGCGGGCCACGGCCGCGGCGGCCTCTTCGTAACGCAGGGCACCGGGCGCAGACTCCGTTCCGTCCGAGGGCAGGATGTGGTAGCTGAACGTCTGGGCCGGCGTGGCGCGGATGATGGGCTCAACCTTGGGGCTGCTGGCGCAGCCGGCGAAGGTGAACGCGAGGGCAAACGCGGATGCGAGAACGACGATCCGCGGACGCGATGGAAGGCGGGAAGCAGGGGTATTCACGGTTGGGGGTGGACCGAGGAGACGTGGCCGGCACGTCGCCGACGATGAACGCCGACATGAGAGAGTTTGGAAGAATTTCCCCGCGAGGCAACGGCAAAGCCGCCGCGGCGGCTCACAGTGCGCCGGTAGGTGGCGCGAGATCGCGAATGACCATGGTCTGCGTTTCGCGCAGGCCGGCGCGGACCAGCGTGATCTTGAGAGGAATGTCGTCGCTGCTGACGCCGAGCCGGGTGGTCATGGGGTCGGGTGCGGTGGCCACGCCGGGTTCGAGGCGCAGGCGCTCGGGTCGGACCGCGAAGTTGCCCAGAACGGAATCGAAGGCCGCAATCTCCACGTCTAGGGCGGTCGCGCCCCGGTTCGTGAGGGTGAGGCTAATTCGTGCCGGCGGCATCGTGGCTTCGCCGCTGCGCCCACCGTGGCCGCCGTTCGGTCCGCCGACGCCGGCCGTTCGGCTCTCGCCACCCCGGCCGCCTCCGGGTGGCGGTCCCGACGGTCGTCCGCCGGATTCGGGAAGGGGCCGGCCTTCGCGTGGGGACAGGGAGGGATGTCCGGCGGGGACGACGTCGACGCGGGCTTCAACCTCGCCGGCAAAGAAAACGGCTTCGCCCTGCTTGACGGGCGTTGCCGCCCGGGCCGCGGTCGGGTGGTCCCCGGCTCGATCCGGAGGCCGATGGCGGCTGGCGCATCCTGACACAAACAGGGCGGCGGCGAGAAAGTATCCGAGGCGAAAGAAGGAACGAGCGATCATGGTCGCCTGCCCATGACAAACGGCCCTGCGGTCGGTTGCATGAATGTGGCCTCGAGCGTGCGATTCGCTCTGTGATTAGGTGTGACAAAATTTCCCGTTGACCCGAATGGCGGACGGGGAATTGATGACGTCATGGTGCCCAGCGTTCTGATCGTCGACGACGAGAAGCACACCCGCGAAGGCCTGCAGCAGGCGTTGGCGGACTCGTATGACGTCTCGGTGGCGGCCAGCGCCGACGAGGCTTTCAACCTGATGGATGTGCAGGAGTTTGACGTGATCCTGACCGACCTGCGCATGCCGGGAAAATCGGGCCTCAAGGTCATCGACAAGGCCCTGGCCCTGCCCAACAAGCCGGCCGTGCTGATGATGACGGCGTACGGCAACATCGAGACGGCGGTCGAGGCGATGAAGCGTGGGGCGGTCGATTTTCTGACCAAGCCGGTCAATATCGAGCGGCTGGAGGTCCTGATCCAGCGCGCGCTGAAGACCCGCACGCTGGAGGTCGAGGTCAAGCAGCTGCATGAGCGCCTGGATGAGAAGTTCAGCTTTGAGGGCATCGTCGGCAACTCGCCCAAGCTGCAGGCGGTGATCGATCGCGTGCGTCTGGTGGCGCCGTCGCGGGCGACGATCCTGATCGAAGGTCAGTCCGGCACGGGTAAGGAACTCATCGCCCAGGCGATTCATCAGGTCAGCACCCGGGCGCGCGGACCCTTTGTCGCGGTCCACTGCGCGGCGCTTTCGGAGAACCTGCTGGAGAGCGAAATCTTCGGCCATGAGCGCGGCGCCTTCACGGGCGCGATTGAGCGGCGCGTCGGTCGCTTTGAGTCCGCGGATGGCGGCACGCTGTTCCTCGATGAAATCGGCGAGATCTCGGCGAGCACGCAGGTGAAGCTGCTGCGCTTTCTCGAGACCCGCACGATCGAGCGCGTCGGCGGCTCCAAGTCGCTCGAGCTTGATGTACGCCTCGTTGCGGCGACGAACCGCAATCTGGAGCAGATGGTGGCCGAGGGAAAGTTCCGCGAGGACCTCTTCTTCCGGCTCAACGTGGTGCGCATCCAGATGCCGGCTCTGCGCGAGCGCACGGAGGACATTCCGCTGCTGCTGGCGCATTTCATCAAGAACTTCGCCCAGGAAAACGGACTGCCGCCGCTCGCGATCGAGCCGGGCGCATTGCAGACGCTGCAGCGGTATGCGTGGCCGGGAAATATCCGCGAGCTCCGCAATTTCTGCGAAAACATCGTGGTGCTGCACCGGGGCGGGAAATTGTCTGAGTTCGATCTCGATCCGAAATTCCGCGGCGGCGCGCCGGCCGGATCAAACGGCGGTGGTGCGCCCATGGCCAATCCGCTGTCGGTGGAGGAGAATGAGAAGCACCTCCTGCGCGAGGCCCTGATCAAGGCGCGTGGCAACCGCACGCGCGCGGCCGAGCTCATGGGCATCAGCCGGCGCACGCTGCACCGGAAGCTCGCCCAGTGGCCGGAACTCGACACGACCGATTGATGAAGCTTCCGGCGACGGCGCAGGAGTGGGTCCACTGGCTCGAGTCCGGCGCCGGCGCCCGCTGGTTCGTGCGGGGCGCGATCATGCTCGGTCTCGCCCTGCTCTCCGCGGTGGTGTGCACGAAGCAGTTCCGCGGGCCCGCGACTGAGCTGACGTTGCTGCAGGCGGGGGTGGGACGGCAGCTCGCGGCCGGCGAAGGCTTCACGACGCCGGTCAACTACCCGCAGACCGCCGCCTTCATGGAGGCGCGCGGTGGTCCGCCCGATCCGGCCACGGCGTACCCTGAACTCGCGCAACCGCCCCTCTATGCCCTGACCGTCGCGGCGGTGCTCTCCGTGCTTGGGCCGGGGGTGTGGACGCCGCCCGTTCCTCCCGCAGGTTTTGGAGCCGACTATGCCCTGCTCGGGCTCAATGTCGTGCTGCTCTGGATCGCGGCGCTCCAGGCGTGGAGTCTGGGCGCGCGACTCTTCGACCGTGCGGCGGGTGCGCTCGCGGCCATCGCACTCCTCGTGTCGGCTCCGATCTGGCAGCAAACGGTGGCCGTCAACGGGACGACCCTGGCGATGGTGCTCCTCCTCGCGTTGGTGCAGGCGATCGAGCGCATCGAGGCTGCGCTCGGAAGCGAGCGCCCGATCTGGCGTGGGGCGGTGGTGGCGGGTGGGATCTGCGGCGCGCTGTTCCTCACCGATTATCCGGCGGGATTACTCGCTCCCCTGGTCGCTGCGTATGTCGGCTGGCGAAGCGGGAATGTCCGCGCGGCGCTTCTGGTCGTGCTGGCTTTTGCGGCGGTCGCGACACCGTGGATCGTGCGCAATGTGGCACTGACGGGCAGTCCGGTGGGACTGGCCTGGCAGGACGTGGCGCTGCGTGCGGGCGATTCGACGGCGGAGCCCGCGAATCTGCGGGCGACGCTGACGGCGACGGCGCCGGCATTTGATCTCAATAAATGGGGCAACAAGGGGCTGACGGCGTTGCAGGTCAGCATCCGCGATCGCGTGTGGGGCGGGGGAGCCCTGCTGCTCGCGGCCTTCTTTGTCGCCGGATGGCTCTATCGCTTTCGCTCCGAAGGCGCGAACCGCGTGCGCCTGCTGGTGACGGTCGCGTTGGCGGTGTTGCTCGTCAGCCAGGCTTTTCTCAATTCCGGCGAAGGGGAGCGTCACCCGCTGGTTTACGGCGCGCCGCTACTGATGATTTTTGGCGCCGGGTTTTTCACCGTGCTGGTGGCGAGCAATGAGTTCCTCGCCTCTCGCGCCGGTTGGGCCGCGCTGGGGCTGCTGGCTCTGCAGGCCACGCCCCTCGTTCAGGACGTGCTCGAACCGCGCACGGTGCCGTTTCATTACCCACCTTATCATCCGGGGATCTTTGCGAACCTGGGTGACGAGTTCGCGCGCCGCAGTGAAGGCGAGCCCGTTTGGATGGCGGACGTGCCGGCGGGCGCTGCTTGGTACTCGGGCCGGCGGGTCTGGGCCCGGCCGTCCACGCTGCGCGATTTCTATGCGGTGGCCCTCAACCGGCCGCTCGTCGCCCTCGTGTTGACGCCGCGGACGCTGGATCGGCCTTTTTATAGCGAACTGGCGGCCGTCAAGCCGGACGCGCCCCGCTTTGGTGATTGGGATCGGATCTACGCCGGTCTGGTGACGCAGCGCTTCCCGGCGGAGTTTCCGCTGAGTCAGCCGCAGAAGCTTACGGACAACTTCTACGTGCTGGTCGACCCCACGCGCACGCTCCGACCGGGAAAGTAATTGCGCTGGCTAGGGTGTTCGCTCTAATCGTTGGCAATCCAGCCAGTTGATGCAGCCACTTCGCGCTCTCATTCCTTTCCTTATAGCGGGCGCAGTGCCACTCGGCGCGGTTTACGCCCCCATCCCTGAACCCGAGCAGGGCAAGGCCTGGGCGGTCACGCTTACGGGTAACATTTACCAGGATAGCAATATCTTCGGCGCTCCGACGGGAGAGATCGACAGCATGGTGTACTCGGTTTCGCCGCAGGTGGCCTTCAACGCCTCGCTCACGCAGCAGACGTTCCTGTCGGCCAGCTACAAGCTGGCGTTGGATTACATCGAGGATCGTCCGGGCGACAGCACGGTGGACAGCCATGATCTCTCGCTGCGACTGGCCCATGCTTTTCGTCCCGGCACGACGATCGATTTCACCGAGACGTTCCAGATTTCACGCAATCCGGAGTCTCTGCTCGCCGGTGTTGCGCTCAACACCGACCAGTCCTTTCGGCGCAACCAGTTCGACGGCCGGTTTGACCACACGCTCAACCCCAAGCTGGTCGGCTCGGTGAAGGCTCGCGCCATTCATTACGCCTACGACAACGACACGCTCGCCGACAGCCTGGATCGCGCGGAGCTGCTCTTTGGCCTCTCGGGTGCGTACGCGCTCCTGCCGGAAACGAAAGTCGTCGGGGAGTATCGCTTCCAGGATGTGGCGTACGACACCGGCGGCGCGGTCAAGGACAAGGACTCGCATTTTCTCCTCGTGGGCGTCGACTACGCGCCTGGTCCCAAGCTGACCGCTTCAGCCCGCGTTGGTGCCGAGTTCCGCTCCCGCGCAGGTGAATCCGGCGAGGACGCTCCCTACGTCGAGCTCAGCGGCAAGTACGACTACGCCGAGCAGGGTTTCGTTTCGGCCGGTTACGTCTACACGCTGGAGGAAACGTCCAACGTCGCCCTCTACACGGACACGCAGGTTCATCGCCTGTTTGCCAACGTGCAGCACGCCTTCTCGCCGGCGCTCGTCGGATCGGGTTCGCTTAACTACGAGCCGAGCACGCTGCAGGGCCGCCGCTCGATCAGCCCTGACCGCGATGAGACCACGGTGCGTTTCGGTCTCGCGCTCACCTACATGGCGCGGCGCAACTGGTCAGTCTCTGCCACCGCGGACTTTGACGATGTCAGTTCCGACGACGTCACCCGCGAGATGGATCGGTCGCGCTACGGTGTGAGCGCCCGCTACCAGTTCTGACCCGGGCCGTCGCCGCGGGTAGAACGGGCTTGCGGCAGGGGTCCAGCGACCGTTCGCTCCTCTCACCACTCATGGCCGCACCCTCCGCCAGCCACGATACCGCCAGCCTCGCGGACTTTCTCCTCATCCTGCGTCAGCGTCGCGCGCTGGTCTTTGTCATCGCCGCGCTGGTCCTGCTGACGACCGCCGGCGTCACCGCGCTTTTGCCCAAGTGGTACCGGGCGACCGCCCAGGTCCGGGTCGAGAAGCCCGAGGGCGATGTGAAGCTGTTCCAGGCCCAAAGCACCGGGACCTATGACCCGTATTTCCTGCAGGATCAGTTCAAGATCATGCAGTCGTCGAAGATCCTGCATCCGGTGATCGAGAAGCTCGGCCTGAACGCGCGGATCGGCACCATGCTGGGCAATGACGGTCCGCTGCCCACGGACATCACGACGTCCTTCCTGCTCGGGCGGATGTTGCGCTTGGAAAGCCCCCGCAACTCATCGCTGATCGACATCGCCGTCGAGGCGCGCGACCCGCAGCTCGCGGCCGACATCGCGAACGCGATCGCGCAGGTCTACTCCGACGACCGCATTGACTTTGCCACGTCCGGCCAGCGCGAGGGCCTCGCCCAGCTCCGCCGCGAACTCGACACTCAGGAGCGCAATGTCTCCGCGCAGCGCGACCTGATCGAGAAGCTCCGCAACGATCTCAGCCTCGCCGGCGTCGACCTCAGCGCCCGCTACTCCGACATGGAGATCGAGACCCTGCGCCAGATGCAGAATTCCCTCATCGCCCTCCGTGTCGACACGATCGGCCGCAAGACCCGCTGGGAACGCTTCCGGGGCATTCACCAGGCTGATCGCATCAACCTGGTGAATTCGGAGCTGATTGAGGACGCGAATATCCAGAGCCTGCTGCAGGCCTACTTTGTCGCTGACCAGAATGTGAGCCGCCTGCGTTCCCGCCTGGGCGAGGCGCACCCCGATCTGGTTGCCGCCATCGGCAACGTGGAGAAAATCCGCGCGCAGCTCGACGGCCAGCTCCGCGGCTACGAGAGCGCGCTGGAGATCGCCTACACCGAGGCGCAGGCCCGCGTGGCGGAACTGGAGCAGCAGCTCGCACGGGCCAAGGTGGACCAGATCCTGTCGGCTCGTGAACGCGTTCGCCCCTTCGAGGAAGCGGTGCAAAAGCTCGACGACGAGACCCGCCTGCTGACCACGCTCAAGGTCACCCTGCGCCAGCGGGAGATCGATTTTCAGGTGCCCAAGCGCACGATCGAACTCCTCAACCGCGCCGAGCCCGCCCGCCAGCCGTCCCGGCCCAACTGGACGCTGAACCTCACGTTTGCGGTCCTCTTTGGTTCGCTGCTGGCGGTGGGCGCAGCGGTTCTGGTCGAGTACCTTGACACGAGTTTCCGCAGCGTCGCCGACGTCGAGTCGCGCCTCAAGGTGCCGGTGCTCGGCGTGATCCCGTTTTCGACCGCCGGCCCGGCCGACAGCTCAATGGATCCGGCCGCGGCGGAGCCGTTCCGCGTGCTTCATACCAATCTCAACCTCGCGCGCGGGACCTCGGCGCGGCCCTTTGCCTTGGCGCTGCTTTCGGCCGGGCCGGGCGAGGGCAAGTCGACCTCGCTGCACCACCTGGCGCGCGTGATGGCCGCCGCGGGCGAGCGGGTGCTGCTGATCGACGGTGACCTGCGTCGTCCCACCCAGCATACGCTGGCTGGACGCCCCCGTTCGCCCGGTTTGGGCGAGGTGCTGCTCGGGCAGGTGAGGGCGGAGAATGCGATCCAGACGGGCCTTGCGCCCGGCCTCGATTTCCTGCCCTGCGGTGCGGCTTCTGGCCTGACGCTCGGCCTGCTGCACGCCGCGCCGCTTAAGGCGCTGCTCGCGTCGCTGCGTGACCGCTACGACCGAGTCCTGATCGATTCACCGCCGATCATCGGCGTGAGCGATGCGGCCGTGTTGGCGAGTTCGGTCGAGGGCCTGATCCTGCTCATCCAGCACCGCCGCAATCCGCAGAGCATGGTGGTGCGAGCCCAGCAGGTCATCACGAGCCTCGGCACGCCGCTGATCGGCGCGGTCCTGACCCAGGTCCCGCCGAAGTCGGGCGAGGATTACGGCTACTACACCAATAATTACGCCTATTACCGGGACGATCAGGCCAAGGCGCCGCGTGCCAGCGGGAAGGGGCCTGCCAGCGGGACGGAGAAAATCACCCTATCCGAGCCGAAGCGGAAGTGAGGCCTGGCCTCGTTCGGGTGGTTCGACCTCGTTCTCATTCGCGTAATCGTTCCCGTTCTCCCGGATTGAGCGCCGATCGAATTCAACCGGGAAGGGAGAACGAGTAAGAGAACGAAGAACGAGAACGATTTATACCAATAGCTAATTGTTTTTGGACTATACAGATGAAGGATATCTGCTAGGGTGTGGGCATGCGCCAACTACCACCGCTGGGCCAGGAACGAATCAACGAGATCGAGCAGGCGTGGGGGCAGGAGCAGGAGGCATGGGCG
>DASWVY010000059.1:0-33447 GCA_036401075.1 Opitutaceae bacterium | reverse complement strand
ACGTAGTAGGCCAGGCCCATGAAGGCGAGGGTCGTGCCGCCCACGACCGTGGCGTGGAAGTGGCCCGTGATGCGCAGCGTGTTGTGCGCGATGATGTTGATTTGCTGCGTGCCGAGGGTCACGCCGGTGATGCCGCCGACGAAGCCGAAGATGAGCAGGGAAAGGGTCGCGGCCGAGAAGCCCGGATTGCGCCAGGGCAGGCCGGCAACCCAGCCGAAGAGCCCGCGGGCGTGGCCCTTGGCGCGCATCGCCATCTCGATCGAGGCCGGGACGGTGAAGCCGTGGATCATCGAGGCGAGCACCGCGAGGTACATCGCGTACGACGTGTTCCAGATCTTCCACGAGGCGCCCACGCCGGGATCGACGAGAAGGTGGTGGGCCGACGCGAGGTTGATGAACAGGATGTAGAGGACGAACGCCCCGCGGCAGACCGTCTCGTTGACTGGCTTCGCACCGGTGGCGAGCTGGCCGATCAGGTACCAGACCGCGACCATCGCGCAGACATTGACCTGCTGCGACTGGTGACCGAGGCCCCACCAGATCATGCGGTACCACATCGGATCGGGCTGGGCGGTCCAGCCCATCGAGAACGTGAACGTCGGGATCATCACGATCGCGCCGTGGAGGAGTGTGACGACGGCGATGATGGCCGCGGCGGTGGCGCCGAAGGTGACGAGCGGCACCGAGCCCTCGTAGGTCCGGTCACGCCGCGCGATGTAGAGCGTGGCGAAGAAATTGAACACGCCGACGAGCGTGCCGACCGCCATGAGGATGATGCCGAGGTAGAACAGCGGATGCGCGAGCAGCGGCAGGTAGCTCGTCATGAGCACGTCGGCCTTGCCCTGGAGGATGACCACGTCGGTCATGACGGATCCGGCGATCATGAGCCCGAACGAGACCCAGGCGACCTTGCGCGAGAAGAGGCGCGACTTCAGCGGGACGGTGCAGGCGAAGTAGAGGATCGCGACCTCGAAGAACAGGATCCAGAAGATCAGCATGTTCAGTCCGTGGAAGGTCAGGATGCGGTAGAACCAGTCGGTGCGGAGCAGGTGGACGGCCTGCCACCGGGTGAGGGCGAGCAGGATGGCGGCGATGCCGCCGAGCAGGAGGAAAACGACGGCGGAGACCGCGTTGAGCTTGATGAAGCGCTGGGCCGTGAGGCAGACGTCGAGTCCGGTGGTGTCGCACTTGCGAGCTTCGGCACCGGGCGCGTCGAGGGCGGCGGAGAGGGTGGAGGAGGACATGGCGGGTCGTTCGGGACGGAGGGTGCGCGGTTGGGCGGCGGCCTAGTTCACGATGATCTTCCCGATCATGTGCTCATGGCCGATGCCGCAGAATTCGTTGCACACGATGGTGAACTCGCCGCTCGAGGTCGGCGTGAGCGTGAGCACGTGGTCGTAGCCCGGGAGCACCTGGAAGTTCATGTTCAGGGGCTGGAGCGAGAACCCGTGCTGGAGGTCGGCCGAGGACAGGTGCAGGCGGTAGGTCTCGCCCTGCCGCAGCTTGAGCACCGGGTACCACGCCCACATCCGGGCGAGCAGGTAGGCGTCGCCGCCCGGTGCGGGCTCGACGATCGGGATGCCGTCCCGGTCGCCCACCTGATTGGAGGCGACGAACGCCTCGGTGCGCTCGGCGAATGCGGTGGGCGTCACCGCATAGGCTTCGCCACGGCTGTTCTGTTTTCCGCGGAAATGCCAGTAGGGCATCATCAGGCTGAGGACGAAGCACCAGACCAGCGCGAGGCCGATCCAGAGCTTTTCGGCCCCCTCGGGGGGCTTGAACCAGTCGCGGGCGGGAATCGTGAGGCTCATGGCGGTGTCCTCAGGGGAGTTGTGCGGCCGGAACGAAGAGCAGTTCGATCCAGCCCCAGAGCGTGTAGGAGAGCATGGGAATGACGACGCCCAGCACCAAGAGGAGCCAGGGGTTGTCCATCAGGCGCTTGAGCAGCGGTGGTTTTGTTTCTTGGTTCATGGGTGGGCGGGTGAGAGGGAGGTGCGCACGAGGGCGGCGCGTCGGGCGCGGAGCGCGCGGCCGATCAGGATGAGGAACCAGATGCCCGCGGCCGCGGCCACGAGGCCGCCGAGGCCCATCACGCCGAGCCCGATCTGCTCGCCGAGGGTCCGCACATGTTGCTCGCTGCCGTACGTCTTGCGGCCGCTGCCGTGGATGCCGGCAAAGCCAAAGCCGAGGGCGAACACCGCCTGACCGAGGCCGAAGGCGATGATCTGCCGGCGCGCCGCGATCCAGCGCTGGCGCTGGGCGGCGAGGCCGGGTGCGAAGAAGAGATGGGCGGCAGTCATGAACGCCGCCGTGACGCCGCCGAGTGACGCGTGGTAGTGGGCCGGCACGAGCGAGGTCGAGCCGCGGATCAGCGAGCCGAGCACGATGCCGAGCAGGGTGAGCCCGGCGCTCGCCACGAATCCCGCCCGCGCCAGCCGCGCCGCCGGATCATCCGGCCGGAGGGAATGCCGCCGGAGATGACGCACGCCGACGAGGAACAGGAGCAGAACCACGGGAAAGATGCCCCAGCGCATGAGGAGCGTGGCGCCCTCGATGTAGGTGCGGTGCATCACGCCCTGGGCGGAGAGCAGCGGCATCGCAAAATGCGGCGCGACGAGCAGCGCGAAGAGCACGCCGGCGGTGCGCGGAGTGAGCGCGGAGTGACCGGTCGCGCGCTGCAGCAGCCAGAGCCAGACGGCGAGCATCGCGCAGACATTCGCGACCTGGAGGACATGGCCCGCGCCCCAGTGTGAGAACTCAAAAAAGGTCAGACGATTCAGCCCGGCGGGCAGGGCGGAGCGGGCCGAGATCCAGGTGGCGGCCGCGAGCACCAGCACGATACCGCAGACCTGTACGCCCACGGCCGCCTCGGCCGGCAGGCCGCCATCGGCCGGACCGGCGGCCGGGCCGGTGCGGCGCGCGACGAAGAGCAGGATGGCGGCGAAGAACAGGCCGAGACCCGCGATGTACAGCGGGTGATCGATCACGGGGATGTAGTTGGCCAGCACCGGCTCGGCTCCGCGGACGAGTGCGCCGGCGAGCATCGTCGCCACGCCGAGGACGGCGAGGCCGTAGGCGGCCAGGTCGAGTCGCCGGTTGCCCGCCGGTGCGCGCAGCGTGGCGAGCGCGGAGACGAAGGCGTAGAACCAGACCGACAGCGCGAGGTTTACATGGACGACGAGGCAGCGCTTGAAGAAGAGCGGATCGCCGATCAGCTCCGAGATGCCCGGCAGCCGTCCGACGACGACCGACAGCGACAGCAGGCCGGCCAGCAGGAGGCTCGTGACGGACAGCCCGAGCCAGCGGAACGCGAGGGCGTTCGGACCGGCGACAAGCCGGGCGGGCGCGATGATGGCGGGGGCCGGACGCGGGGCCTCGCGCTCAAGGGCGGGCAGTCCGGGCGGAGCGAAGAAAGTGGCCGGGGTGCGCATGGCGAGGCGCGGACTATAGTCGCAGGCCGGCCGGGGTTCCTTGACCTGCATCAAGGAAGCCGTGGTTGATCGCGCGCATACTGCCGCGAATGGCTACCCGGCAAATCGCCCCCTCGCCCGCGGTTGCGGCGTCCGCGTCCCGCCCGGAAGAATCCCTCGCGTCGACGCTGCTGGCCCTGACCAAGCCCCGCCTCGCGCTGTTCTCCATCTTCTCCGGCATGGCGGGCTATGCGGTCACGGCGAAGGATGCCGGGGCCGCCGAGGCGGTTGTCGTGCTGGCGGGACTGGCGCTGTCGGCCGGCGGTGCGCTTTCGTTCAACCAGTGGTGGGAACGCGACACCGACCGGCGGATGCGGCGCACCGCCCGTCGTCCGCTGCCGCGCGGGGCGATTTCGGTCGGCGCCGCGCTGACGTGGAGCCTCGCGCTGAGCGGAGCGGGTGTCGGGCTGTTTCTCGGCCGCGGCCTGCCGGTGGCGGCGGTGCTCGCCACTGCCACCATCGTCATTTACGGGTTGGTCTACACCCCGCTCAAACGGCGCACGCGCTGGGCGACCGAGGTGGGCTCGATCTCCGGCGCGTTGCCGCCGCTGATCGGCGCGGCGTCGGCCGGTGATCCCGGAGCGGGGCCGGCGTGGCTGCTCGCGGGGATCCTGCTGCTGTGGCAGATGCCGCACTTCTTCGCGATCGGCTGGATGTATCGTGACGACTATCGGGCGGCGGGTTTTCCGCTCCGACCCGCGGTCGATCCGACGGGAGCCGACACGGCGCGGTGGTCGCTGCTGTACACGCTCGTCCTGTTCGTCGGGTCGCTCGCCCCCTGGATGTTGGGCCGGGTCGGAGCCATCTACGGAGCCACCGCCCTGCTCGGCGGGCTGGGCCTGCTGGCTACGGCGGTGCGCTTTCTAGCGTCGGCCGGGATGCGCGACCGACGGGCCCGCGACCTGTTTCTGGCCAGCATCCTCTACCTGCCCCCGGTGATGGCTGCGCTCGTGGCGGACCAGTGGCGTTGAGCGATCCGGTCAAAAAAGAACCGCCTCCCCACGACAGGTAGGCGGTTCACCCACAGGTTGCCTGACGTTACTTAACGATGAGTTTCCCCTTCATCATCGTGAAATGGCCCGGAAAGGTGCAGAGGTAGGGATAGTCGCCGGCCGTGTCGGGTGCGGTGAATTCGATCGTGTCGCTTTCGCCGCCGCCGATCAGCTTGGTGTGGGCGAGGACGACCGACATATCCTTGGGCAGGTAGGTCGGCGTGTTCTTGGCGGCGGCCATGGCGAGGGCGTTGACCTCGGCCGGCGTGAGGACCTTGAGCAGCACCCAGTTGTGGCCCATCGCGGCCTTGGGCATCTTGCCGACATGGCTGAGCTTGAGCCGGATCGTCTCGCCGGGCTTGGCGGTGATCTCCTTCAGATTGAACTGCATGGAGTCGTTCGCCGTGATGGCGATCTCGCGTGCGGTCCCGGCCGCGAACGCCGTGGGCGCGGAACCGAGGACAAGAAGGGCGGAGCAGAGCAGGAGTGATTTCAGATTCATACGCCCCGAGCCTAGCGGATGACGCGGAGCGGAGCCTTGACGTGAATCAAGCCCGCCGGTGTTCGGCAGCTGGATCCGGAAACACCCAAACGCCAAAGGCCAAAAGAAGCTAACGGCCAAGCGCCAAGGACTTTAGCCCTTGGATTTTTTGGCGCTGGGAGTCGGGCGTTGGGGATTTGCCCTACTGCGCGGGCTTTACCCTTCCATCTCAGTGAGCTTGGTCGCGGCGGCTTCCCACTCGGCGGTGGCGGCGTTGATCTGGTCAACGATGGTGCTGAGCTCGCGATTGAGGTGATGGAACTTGCCCTTGTCGGCGTAGGTCTCGGGCGCCTCGAGCGCGGCGGTGATCTCGGCCTGCTTGGACTCGAGTTCGGAGACCTTCTTTTCGAGGACGCCAACCTGCTCGCGGAACTTGCGGATCTCGCTCGGGCTGGGCTTGGGCTTGCCGGCGGAAGCGGCGGGCTTTTCGACCTTGGGCTCGGCCTTCTGCTCCTTCGGGCGCGCGTCGGTGAAGCCGGCGGTGAGCGCGGCACGCTCGTTCGTGGCTTTCGACTTCTCGAGGTAGTAGTCGTAGTTGCCGGCGTAGGGCGTGAGCCGGCCGCTGTGCACATGGAGCACGCTCTCGGCCAGCGACTTGATGAAGTACACGTCGTGGCTGATGAAGATCAGCGTGCCCTCGTAGCTCTTGAGCGCGCCGACCAGCGCGTCGATCGACTGGATGTCGAGGTGGGTCGTGGGCTCGTCCATCAGCAGCAGATTCGGCGGCTTGACGAGCAGGCGGGCGAGGGCGAGGCGGGATTTTTCACCACCGGAGAGGACGGAGACGGGCTTGTGCACGTCGTCCTTGCGGAAGAGGAAGGCGCCGAGAATGGCGCGGGCCTGCTGCTCCGTCAGCTGGTTCTCAGCCGTGCGCAGCTCCATCACGTTCTCGAACACGGTCGAGTCCGACTTGAGGTTGTCCAGACGGTTCTGGGCGAAGTAGCCGATCACCACATTGCTGCCCGGCTCGATCGTGCCCCCCTGGATGGGTACGACGCCGGCGAGGATCTTGAGCAGCGTGGACTTGCCGGCGCCGTTCGGGCCGACCAGCACGATGCGCTGGCCCCGCTCGGCCTCGAAGTTGAGGTCACGGTAGACCACGTGCGCACCGTAGGCCTGCTGCACGTGCTCAAGGGTGATCACCTTGAGGCCGGAGCGCGGCGGCTGCGGGAACTTGAAATTGATGCGCTTGAGTTCCTCGGTTGGCTCCTCGACGGCGACCTCCTGCAGGCGCTCGATCTGCTTTTCCTTGGACTTGGCGCGCGAGGCCATCGAGGCCTTGGCGCCGAAGCGGTCGACGAACTTCTGCAGGTGGGCGATCTCGCGCTGCTGGTTCTTGAACGCGGCGGCCTGCTGCAATTTGCGGGCCTCCTTCTCCTGGAGGAAATTGTCGTAGTTGCCGTGGTAGTAGTGGAGCGTGCCGGCGCGCAGCTCGAGCATGCCCGTGCAGAGTGCGTTGAGGAAGGCACGATCGTGCGAGATGACCACGAGGCCGCCCGGATAGCGCGTCAGGTAGTCCTGGAACCAAAGCAGTGCCTCGAGATCGAGGTGATTGGTCGGCTCGTCGAGGAGGAGCAGCGCGGGCTCGGCCACCAGCAGGCGGGCGAGGTGGGCGCGCATGACCCAGCCGCCGGAGAACGTCTTCGCGAGCTTCTCGGCATCGCCTTCCTTGAAGCCGAGGCCGGCCAGGATCTTGCGGGCGCGGGGCTCGAGGGTGTAGTCGATGTCCCAGTCGTTCTCATCGGGCTCGAGCTTCTTGCCGCTCGTGGCGATGTGCAAAATGGTTTCGTCACCGGCCGGCGCGCTTTCCTGCGGCAGGAAACCGAAGTCCGCGCCGCGCTCCCACTCGATCGTGCCGGTGTCCGGCTTTTCCTCGCCGAGGATCAGACCGAAGAGGGTCGATTTGCCCGCGCCGTTGGGACCGACGAGGCCGAGGCGGTCGGTGCGCGCGACGAAAAGGGACACATCCGAGAAGAGTTCACGGGTGCCATAGGACTTGGAAACGTCGGCGATCGTCAGCATGAGAACCAAAAACTAAAACGCCGGCATTCGGCGCGGTCAATGCCGGCGATCATGTCAACCAATCGTTGACATGATCGCTAGCGCACCAGTGTCAGTGCGACCACTCCCGCGACGGCGATCACCCCGCCGAGCAGGGACCGGCGGGTGGGGCGTTCGCCCTCGAGCCAGTAGCTGAGGGGAACGATCACGAGGGGGGTGCAGGCGACAATCGGCAGGACCAACCCGCTGGGGGTGGTGGCAAGCGACCATTGGTAGAAGCTCACTCCGATGACGGCGCCGCAGAGGGCGTTGGCGGGGATCCAGAGGTGGTCGCGCAGAGTGGGCGTGAGGGCGGGGGTGGCCTCCGCTGGCTTGCGGGCCAACAGGGCACGGACAGCGAAAAAGGCGACCGTGATGACGAGGCCGCCGACGATGCGCTGGTAGGCGGCCGTGATGCCGTCGATCGGCTGGCCGGCGAGGGCGGTGAGTTCGTTGGCCTTGCGGCTCAGCACGGCGCCGAGGCCCTGGCCGGCCGCGGCCATCACGCCCCAGAAGAACCCCATGGCCTTGAGCGGCACGCGCGGCGGGTTGGAGCGGGAGGGCAGGAGCGCGACGGCCACGCCCGCGAGGATGACCGCGCCCCACGTGAGTTGCGGCCCGGTCAGGGCGGTTCCCAGCCAGACGCGCTCGGCGAGGATGGCGATCGGGACGGCAAGGCACTGGGTCAGCAGGACGGTGAGGCGCGAACCGATGAGCGGAAAGGCGGCGAACGCCGCGAGATCGCCCAAGCCCATGCCGACCAGTCCGCTGAGCAGAAACCAGGTCAGCCCGGCCCCGCCGAGGCCACCGCCGACCGTGTGCGCGTAGAGGCCGAGGCAGACGACGGCCACGAGCAGTCGGCCAAGATTGGCCCGGGTCGCGCCGACGAGGCGGATCGAGCGGTGGGCAAAGACCGCCGAGAGGGAAAAGAAGACCGTTGTGAGGACCGCCGCGACCATGTGACTGGGCATTGGCCCTCGAAACCGGGTGCGGGCGCAAGTGTGTTCATTCAGGAAACAGCCGTTGAACCACCGATTTCACGGATGAACACGGTGCCTGAATCCCGGAAAGTCATGGATTCACCCTGCAGGCGGGTGACCACGACCCGTGCATCGCTCGTCTCTGGCTGGATCTGTGCAATCGGTGGTTGGTTCGATCCGCTGAGTTCAGGTTAATTCCGCGCCACGGGCGCGTTTCGCTCATTTTAGGCTTTTGAGCCGCCGATCTCCTTCTAGGGTCGGGTTTATCCATCCATGAAAGCCAAACGCCAGACGAAGCGTCCTGAGGACATCAACGCCGCCCTCGCCAAGAAAAAGGGTCCGGTGTCGCAGTTCATTGCGAACAGCTACCGCCACTTCAACGCGGCCGCGCTGCTCGATGCCGCCAAGGGCTACGAGACCCACCTCAAGTCGGGCGGCAAGATGCTCGTCACCCTCGCCGGCGCGATGTCGACCGCCGAGCTCGGCATCTCGCTCGCCGAGATGATCCGCCAGGACAAGATCCACGCGATCGTCTGCACCGGCGCCAACCTCGAGGAGGACATCTTCAACCTCGTGGCCCACGATTACTACGAGCGCGTGCCCAACTACCGTCACCTCACGGCCGAGGATGAGCAGAAGCTGGTCGAGCGTCACATGAACCGCGTGACCGACACCTGCATTCCGGAGATGGAGGCCATGCGCCGGATCGAGGCCGCGGTGGCCGACGAGTGGCTGGCCGCCGACAAGGCGGGAGAGCGCTATTTCCCGCACGAGTTCATGTACAAGATTCTCCGCTCGGGGAAGCTGAAGAAGTATTACCAGATCGACCCGAAGAACTCGTGGATGCTCGCCGCGTGCGAGAAGAACCTCCCGATCATCGTCCCCGGCTGGGAGGATGCGACCCTGGGCAACATGTATGCCGGCCGCGTGGTCACGGGTGAGATCAAGAACGTCCACACCGTCCGCACCGGCATCGAGTACATGACCTGGCTGGCCGACTACTACACCAAGACGGCCAAGACGCTGAAGAACGGCGAGGGCTCGATCGGCTTCTTCCAGATCGGCGGCGGCATCGCCGGCGATTTCCCGATCTGCGTCGTCCCGATGCTGCACCAGGACCTTGAGCGCACGGGCGTGCCGCTGTGGGGCTACTTCGCCCAGATCAGCGACTCGACGACCAGCTACGGCAGCTACTCCGGCGCGGTCCCGAATGAGAAGATCACCTGGGGCAAGCTCGCCGCCACGACTCCGAAGTACATTGTCGAGAGCGACGCCACGATCGTGGCTCCGCTGATCTTCGCCTGGGTGCTCGGGCAGTAAGCCGGGCCGGAAAAATTCCTCGGACTCACGTTGGCCGCGCGAGGCATCGCGCGGCCTTTTTTTGCCAATTCCGACCGGTACGGTTACTTAAACGAGACAGGGAGTAACCAACGGTTAGCAGGGTGAATCCCTCAGGTGGTTAACCCGCTTGGTCTTTGCATACCCGGAGTTTCTTCCCCTCGATAGGTCAGATGCCCAATGCTTTAGCCGGCGAAAAATCGCCTTATCTCCGTCAGCATGCCGACAATCCCGTGGCGTGGCTTCCGTGGGGTGAGGGCGCGTTTGCGCGGGCGCGGGCTGAGCAGAAGCCGATCTTCCTGAGCATTGGCTACGCGACCTGCCATTGGTGCCATGTCATGGCCCACGAATCCTTCGAGAACGAGGCCACGGCGGAAATCCTCAATACCCATTTCATTCCGGTCAAGGTCGACCGCGAGGAGCGCCCCGATGTCGATCGCGTCTACATGACCTACGTGCAGGCGCTGACCGGGCACGGGGGCTGGCCGCTGAGTGCGTGGCTGACCCCGGACCTCAAGCCCTTCTACGGCGGCACCTACTTTCCGCCGCAGGACCGCCAAGGCCGGCCGGGATTTCCCACCTTGCTCAACGCCATTGCCAAGGGCTGGGCGGGCGAACGCGACAAGCTCGTGGCCGAATCCCATCGGGTGATCGACGCCCTGCGCGAGTCGCTGCAGCCGGCGGATGCCGGCGTGCCTTCGGCCGACGCGGACCTGACGGAGGCGGCGGGTGACGCGTTCGAGCGCTGCTACCAGCATCTCTACGAGAATCACGACCCGGCCAATGCCGGTTTCGGTCACGCGCCGAAATTTCCCCGCGCGAGCAACCTCACGTTCCTCTTCCGCGCAGCGGCCGTGCAGGGCCCCGAGTCGGAGACCGGCCGCGAGGCGTTGGTCATGGCGGAGGCCACGCTCGCCGCCATGGCGCGCGGCGGGATCCACGATCATGTCGGCGGCGGCTTTCACCGCTACGCCGTGGACGAGGCGTGGTTCGTGCCGCATTTCGAAAAAATGCTGTACGATCAGGCGCAGATCGCGGTGAACGCGCTTGATGCGCATGCATTCACCGGACGCGAGACGTACGCCTGGCTGGCGCGCGACATCCTTGAGTATGTGCAGCGCGACCTGACCGCGCCGCAGGGTGGATTCTATGCCGCGGAGGACGCGGACAGCGTGCCGCCTGCGTCGGTGGCCGACGCGGACGCGCAGGCGAACCACGCGGTTGAAGGGGCGTTCTACGTGTGGACGAGGGCGGAGTTCGACGCAGTGCTGGGCGAAGAGGCGGGCTGGGTAGGGGCGCATTTTGGCGTCGAGCCGCAGGGGAACGTGCCGCCGGCGCTCGATCCGCATGGGGAATTGCGCGGCCGGAATATTCTTCATCAGCGCAAGTCGATCGTGGAGTCCGCCCGCGCGCTGGGCGTTGCGCCCGAGCCGGCGTCGGAGCGGCTGGCGGCCGCGCTGGAAAAACTCCGGTCCGTGCGTTCTGGGCGGCCGCGTCCGCTGCGCGATGAGAAGGTCATCACGGCGTGGAATGGCCTGATGATCGGGGCCCTGGCCCGCGCCGCGACGAGCACGGCGGCGTGTCTGGACGACCGGAAAGCCGCGTACCTGGCGGCGGCGGTCAAGGCGGCGACGTTCATCCGGGCTGAGCTCTATGATGAGACGCGCGGCGTGCTCCACCGCTGCTGGCTCGATGGCCGCAGCGCGGTCGAGGGTTTCGCCGAGGATTACGCGCAACTGATCGCTGGACTGCTCGATCTCTACGACGCCGACTTCGACCACCGCTGGCTGCAGTGGGCGGAGGCGCTCCAGCGGACGATGGACCGGCTGTTCTGGGATGACGCCGCCGGTGGCTACTTCAATTCAGCGGCCGGGGATGCGGCCATCATCCTGCGGCTCAAGGATGACTATGATGGGGCCGAGCCCGCGCCCAACTCCACCGCGGCGCTGAATCTGTACCGTCTGGCCTGGATGCTGGGCGACGATGCGTTCGCACAGCGGGCCCGCCAGACCCTGGTGGCCTTGCAGCCGCGCTGGTCGGCGCACCCGCACGCGATGCCTCACCTTCTGGGTGCGCTGGAATACGCGCTGCATCCGCCGCGGACCGTGGTGCTGGCCGGCGACGCGCGGGCTCCGGGTTTTGCCGATCTGCTCGGCGCGCTGCGCGCCCGGCCGGGGCTCCGCCTCGCGGTGCTGCACGCTGATGGCGGGGCCGGTCAGGCCTGGCTGGCGGAGCGTCTGCCGCACCTGCGATCGGTGGGGCCGGTCCAAGGCCGGCCGGCGGCCTATGTTTGTGAGCATTTCCGTTGCCGGCCGCCGGTGACCAAGCAGGAGGAACTTGCCCTTGCGCTCGCCTGAACGGCCTACTGCGGATCCCGCGCTGGCGGGTCATGCTTCCTCGCCGGACCATCCGGCGTGGGTGCGGCGCATACCGGTGGCCTTCGCGCTGATCGTGATGGTGATGGGCCTGTGCGGCCTGGCTGGATGGATGCTGGGGCAATCGGCGTTGACCGCGCTTTTTCCCCGCGGCGGGTCGATGGCGTTCAACGTGGCCGTCTCCTTCGTCGCCTTGGGCGCCGCCCTGCTGGGGCTGCGCCGTGGCTGGGTCTGGTTTTCCCGGGCCGGTGCCGTGGTCGCGCTGGTGGTTGGGTTGATGGGCTTTCTTGAGCGACTCTTCGAGTGGCACAGCGGCTTCGACGAGATCCTCTGGTCGGCGGGCGGGGATGCTGCGGTGGAAGCGCAGTTGCGGATGGGGGCTAACGCGGCGATCGCGATGATGCTGGCCGGAACCGCCTTCCTCTTCGCGACCGGCCGGCGGCTGATGCTCACCGTGATCAGCGTCCTTGCGGGCATCGTGCTCACGACCACGTTCCTGGCCCTCCTCGGGCACGCCATCAGCGCCCAGCAGCTCCTGAGCGGAACGTTCAAGGGCATGGAAATCGCGACGGCGCTGGGCATGCACCTGGCCGTGGCCGGCCTGCTGCTGGAGCTTTCCCCGCGCCTCGACCGGATGCAGCAGGTCCGGATGCGGACGCATCTTTACCTCACCGCCGCGGGGACGTCGGTGGCGATGGTCGCGGGAGCGACGGTTTTCGCCAATCGCAGCCAGCAGGAAGCGACGCGCTTTCTGGTCCAGACCCAGGAGCTGATCACGGTCCTCTCATCGGTTGAACTCGAGTTGACCCGGATGGAATCCACCGGTCGCGCCTACCTGCTGACCCGCGATGAGGCCGACCGCGCGGCCTACAATGAATTGACGCGCGCCCTGGCCGGTCAGCTTGACCAGATGCTGCTGCTGGCGGGCGATGACGCCCGGCGTCGGGAGGCGCACGCGGTGCTGCGCGAACGGGTCCTGCGCAAGCGGGAGTTCATGGAGAGCGAACTGCAGGCGGCCCGGGCGGGCAACGGTCCGGAAGGGGCGGCCCTCATGAATGCCGTGCGCGAGCAGATCGCGACGATGGTCGCGGCGGAGATTCTCCTGCGCAACCGCTTCAGCATCGACAGCGCGCAACTCGCCAGCGTGGGCAACCGGGTGGTGGTGCTGGGCAGCAGCCTGGCGCTCGTGATGTTCATCTCCGCGCTGATCCTGGCCGCGCGGGCGCGGAAGGGCCAGCAGCAGGCGGAGGAGGATCTGCAGGAGTCGGACCGCCTGCAGCGTGCGGTGCTCGACGGCACGGTGTACGCAGTGATCGCGACCGACGCAGCCGGCGTGGTCCAGATTTTCAATGCGGGCGCCCAGGCGATGCTGGGCTATCAGGCGGAGGAAGTCGTGGGCCGCGAGACGCCCGTCCGCTTTCACGATCCGGCCGAACTGGCGAGCCGGGTGAGCGAATTGAAGGTGCAGCAGGGGCATGCCGTCCCCTCGGGCCTGGAGGCGCTGGTGGCCCGCGCCCGGTTGGGCGAGGTCGAGGAACGCGAGTGGACGTATGTGCGGCGGGACGGCGGCCGCCTGCCGGTGCGCCTGAGCGTCACCGCCCTCCACAACACCTCAGGGGAAGTGACGGGCTTTGTGGTGATCGCGAGCGACCTGACGGAGCGCAATCGGGCCGCCCTCGCGTTGCGCGAGAGCGAGGAACGGTTTCGCAGCGCCTTTGAGGCGGCGGGCATTGGCATGGCGCTGGTCGGGCTCGATGGCCGCTGGCTGCGGATCAATCGCGCGACCTGCGACATTGTGGGCTATCCGGAGGAGGAACTGCTCAAGAAGACGTTCCAGGACATCACCCACCCGGACGATCTCGACTCGGACCTCGAACAGATGCGCGGCCTCCTCGCGAGTCGTGAACGGTCGTATCGGATGGAGAAGCGGTATTTCCACCGCGACGGCCATGTCGTTTGGGTTCGCCTGACGGTCTCGCTGGTGCGCGATAGCGAAGGTGCGCCGCTGCACTACATATCGCAGATCGAGGACATCACGCTGCAGCATCGCTTCCAGCAGGCGCTGCGGGACAGCGAGGAGCGGACGCGGCTGTTTGCCGAGCATGCACCCGCCTCGGTTGCGATGTTTGACCGTGGCATGCGCTACCTGGTGGCGAGCCGTCAGTGGCTGATCGACTACCACCTCGAGGACCAGAACATCATGGGACGTTCCCATTACGAGGTCTTCCCCGATGTCCCCGACCGCTGGCGCGAAGTCCACCGCCGCTGTCTGGCGGGCGCAGTCGAGAAGGCCGAGGCGGATCTCTTTGAGCGAGTCGACGGGGCCAGGCAGTGGCTGCGCTGGGAGATTCGCCCGTGGTATGATTCCGACGGCGACATCGGCGGCATCGTGATGTTCACCCAGGACATCACGCAGCGGAAGCAACTGGAGGAAAGTCTCGGCCGTGCACGTGACGAGGCGCTGGAGGCGTCGCGCTTCAAGTCGGAGTTCCTGGCCAACGTCAGCCATGAGATCCGGACGCCGATGAATGGCATCATCGGCATGGCCGGCCTGCTGGTCGACACCCCGCTCACGCCCGAGCAGTCGGAGATGGCGCGGGTGATCCAGGGCAGCGCGGAGAGCCTGCTCACGATCGTGAATGACATTCTCGATTTCTCAAAGATCGAGGCGGGCAAGCTCAGCCTGGTGGTCGCCGCGTTCGAGGTCAGCTCCCTCGTCGAAGGGGTGGCGGCCCTGCTCGCGCCCCGCGCGAAGGAGAAGGGCGTTGAACTCTTCAGCGTGCTGGAACCCGGGACCCGGAAAACCCTGCAGGGCGACGCGGGCCGCATTCGTCAGGTCCTGCTCAATCTCGCCGGCAACGCGGTCAAGTTCACCGAGCGGGGCTCCGTTGCGATCGAGGTGAGCGCGCGCAGCCTGGACGGGGGGCGCTGCCGGATGCGCTTTGCGGTGCGCGACACGGGCATTGGCATCCCCCGCAAGGCGCAGGCCTGGCTCTTCCAGCCGTTCACGCAGGCGGACGGCACCACGACCAAGCGCTTCGGCGGGACCGGACTCGGGCTCGCGATCTCGCGCCAGCTTGTCGAGCTGATGGGCGGCGAGATCGGTTACGACAGTTCCGAGGGGCAGGGCTCCTGCTTCTGGTTCGAGGTCACGCTGTCGGTCCTGCAGCCGGTGGCGCCCCGTGCGCTGGTGGCTTCCCCGCTGGTGGGCCTGGGCCAGGCCCTGGGGCCGCGGGTGCTGCTGGCGGAGGACAATCATGTCAACCAGACGGTCGCGCGCCGCATGCTGGAAAAACTTGGCTGCACGGTGGAGGTGGTGGCCACCGGCCGCCGGGCGCTTGATGCGCTCGCGGCCGCGCCTTTCGATGTGGTGCTCATGGACTGCCAGATGCCGGAGCTGGATGGCTACGAGGCGACGCGCCGCATCCGGGCGGGCGAGGTGCCGAAGGCGAATGCGCAGATTCCGATCATCGCCCTCACGGCCTTTGCGATGCCGGGCGACCGGCTGAAGTGCATCCAGGCGGGCATGAGCGACTACCTGAGCAAACCGGTGCGAATCGAGGATCTGCAGGCAGCCTTGATGCGCTGCCGGGTGCTCACGACGGGCGAGGGGCGTCCGCCGGCCGAATAAGTTTGAGGTGGCGCCAACGCGGACCGGCCCTTGACTCGCTGCTCATGAAGCCGTCCGCCACGAAACCATCCCTGAGCGGGCCGGGTGCCGTGGCGAATCTCGCGCACGAGCTGCACACGCCGCTGCACGGCATCATCGGGATGGCGGGTCTGCTGCTCGATGGTGAACTGGCCGCGCCGCAGCGCGAGCTGGCGGCCGCGGTGCAGCGCAGCGCCGAGGCGCTCCTGCGCGTGTCGGAGGACCTGCTCGATTATTCACACTTTGCCGGCGGTGCGCCGCTGCTGCGCGAAGCGACCTTCAGTTTGGAAACCGTGATGGAGGATGTCGCGGTCCTGTTGCGCGACCGGGCTGCGGCCAAAGGCCTGGCGCTGGTCACGCGGCCGGCCGCGCTGCGCCTGCGGGGAGATGGCGGCCGGGTGCGCCAGGCGCTGTTTCGTCTCGTGGACAATGCGCTCAAGTTCACCGAGGCCGGTGAGGTCATCGTGACGGCGGAACCCGGCGCGACCGATGGCGGGCTGATGGCGGTGCGGGTGGTCGTCGACGACACCGGCCCGGGCCTGCCTCCGGGCGATCCCGCGGCGCTCTTTGCGCCGCTCGTCCAAGCCGACGCGGCGACGACGCGGCGCCATGGCGGGGCCGGTCTGGGGCTGGCCGCGGTGCGTGAGATCGTCGAGCGCATGGGCGGCCAGGTCGGGGCGGAGGCGAGGCCGGAGGGCGGCGCCCGTTTTTGGTTCGAGCTGATCCTCCCGCTCGCCCCGGTGGAGGAGACCGCGATGCTGGCGGCGCCGGTCCGCCCGGACGGCCTGCGGGTGCTGGTGGTCGACGACAGTGCGGCGCAACGCCTCGTGCTGCGCCAGCTGGTGCAGCGCTGCGGTCACGTCAGCGAGGCCGTGGCCGACGGGGCGTCGGCCCTGGCTCTGCTCGGACGCTGGCGGGCGGACCTGGTGTTGATGGACGGGGTGATGCCCGGCATGAACGGCGACGAGACGACCCGGCGCATCCGCTCCGGCGCGGTTCCCGCGGTGGATCCGCGGATTCCGATCATTGGCCTGGCCGCCTACGATCTTGAGACCGACCGGCGACGCGGATTGGAGGCGGGCATGAGCGAGGTGCTTGCGCGACCGTTGCGGATCGAGGAGCTGCAGGCCGCGATTGAGCGGACGGTCTTTTTGCCGCGGGCGCTGGCTCCGGCGGCGAAGGACGAACTGCTGGTCCTGGATCCGACCCGCATCGACTACCTCGGGGAGCTGCAGGACGAGGACAGCCCGGGCTTCGTCGTGCAGATGATCGATCTTTTCCTGCGCGAAAGCAGGGAGCGGACGGCCCTGATCCTGCGTGCGGTGGGGACGGGTGAGCTGGCGGCAGTGGCGGGGGCGGCGCATGCCCTCAAGGGCGCGGCGTCCAGCATGGGTGCAGTTGCTTTGCAGGCGCGATGCGCCGCGATCGAGGCTGCGGCCCGTGCGGAGGATGCGGCGGCGGTGGTTCGGGCCGCGGCCGGGTTGGAGAATGACCACGGACGTCTTGCCACCGCGCTGGAATTGGAAAAGAAGAGACTCACGCCTTGAAAATTCTCGCTGTTGAAGACGATCCCGTCGCGCGCCGGGTTTTGCACCAAGCGCTGAAAAAACTCGACCACGAGGTGGTCTTGGCGGACGACGGCGAGCAGGCGCTGGAGATCCTCGTTCGCGAGCCGGTGCGCGTGGTGGTGAGCGACTGGGTGATGCCGAAGGTGGACGGCCTGGAGTTGTGCCGGCGGATCCGTGCGCGGACGGGCGCCGATTACGTTTACTTCATCCTCCTGACCAGCCGCACGGCCGATCACGACAACCAGCGCGAGGCCGCGGATGCCGGCGTGGACGATTTTCTCACGAAGCCGCTCGACCTGAACGAACTGTGGATGCGGCTGCGCGTGGCCGAGCGGATCCTGCGTTTCGCCACGCAGGTCCAGCAACTTGAGACCTTCCTCCCGATCTGCTCGTACTGCAAAAAGGTGCGTGACGACCAGAACTACTGGCAGCAGATCGAAAGCTACATCAACGAGCGCACGGGCACCGATTTCAGCCACTCGGTCTGCCCGGATTGCTACAAGGCCGTGGTCGTGCCCGAGCTGGAGCAGATCCGCGCGGCGCAGGCCCGGGCGATTCCGCATGTCGACCGAACGCATTGAGCGGTTGGAGGAGCGGATGGCGTGGCTGGAGCGTCACGTGGTCGAGCAGGACAAGGCCATGCTGGCCCTGACCGAGACCAACGACCGTTTGCGGCGCGAGCTGGACATCCTGCGTTTGCGCGGAGGCAACGAGCCGGCCGGTCCGGCGCCGGCGGAAGAGCGTCCTCCGCATTACTGAGCGGAGGCGGTTGATGCCGGGAGCGCGAGCCGCTCGCAGGCATTTCTTGGAGAAGCAGGATATTTGCGGTTGTCAGCCTCCCGGTCGCGCCCCAGAATAGCCAATGGTTGTCCGCGGGTGAGCCCCGGCGGACGGCTGGTCTGGGAATATCGCGTGAAACTGTCCCTTGAACGAAAGATTGTCGCCGGATTTGGCGCTGCGTTGATCGTCATGGCGGCGGTCGGGGTGACCGCGTGGTGGCTCACCAACCGCTTGGACGACACCTTCGGTCAGGTCGATCACACCCACCGCGTCCTTAACCGGCTGGAGCAGTCCGTGAATGAGATGCTGGCGCTGCAGGGCGATATCCGCGCCTACCTGCTGACCGGGGATGAGGCCTACCTTGCCCGCGCGAGCCGCGGGTCGCTCATCATTCGTGAATCGATCGACAGTCTGCAGGGATTGCTGGCGGACAATCCGGAGCAACTGAAGGGACTGGCGGCCCTGGCGGCCGAGTTGGACCGGGGCTCGCTGTTTGTGCGGCGGATCACGCAGGCACGTCGCGACAAGGACGAGGCGGCGCTGGCGTCACTGGGCGGCTCGGCAGCCTTTGACCGGCTCATCCTTCGTCTGCGTACCCAGATTTCCGCGATGGAAAATGAAGAGCGTCGGCTGCTCGAGGCGCGATCGCTCGCCGTCCGGGAGGCGCTGACGGTGGTGATGGCGGCGGTGGTCGGCACCGCGTCGGTCGCCGGGGTTTTGCTGGTGGCGGCGATCGTGGTCGTGCGTCGGGACTTCGCCTTGCAGAAGCGGACCGATCGCGCGCTAAAGGAAACCTCCGCCCGGTACGAGGACCTCTACAACCAGGCTCCGTGCGGCTACCATTCACTCGACCGGCAGGGACTCTTCACCGAGGTCAACGACACCGAACTGGCCTGGCTCGGCTATCGCCGGGAGGAGGTTGTCGGCCAGCTGACCTTTGCCCGCCTCTGCACCCCGGCCAGCCGGCAGAAATTCGAGAGCGAGTTCCCGCGGTTCCTCGAGACGGGTGACGTTCGCAACGTCGAGTTCGATCTCATCCGCAAGGACGGCACGGTGCTGCCCGTGCTGCTCAACGCGACGGCCATTCGGGATGCCGAAGGCCGCGTCATTGCGAGTCGCTCGACTCTGTATGATGTGACCGCCCGCCGCGAAGCGGATCGTGCGATCCAGACCCTGAACCAAAACCTGCAGCGGCAGAATGCCCAGCTGGAGGCGGTGAATCGCGAACTCGAGGCGTTCTCCTACTCGGTGTCGCATGACCTGCGTGCGCCGCTGCGTCACGTCGACGGCTTCGCCGGTCTGCTCACCCGCCAGTATGCTTCCCAGCTGGATGCCAAAGGACACCGGTATCTCGAGACCATCTCTGCGGGCGCGAAACAAATGGGCCGCCTGATCGACGATTTGCTGAGCTTCTCGCAAATGGGCCGGGCGCCCCTTCGGCTGAGCCAGGTCGATCATGATGCCCTCGTCGCGGAGGTGATCCGCTCCGGGAACTACGCCACGGAGAACGGATCGATCGAATGGCAGATCGGCTCGCTGCCGCCGGTCGAGGCCGACCCGGCCATGTTGCGCCAAGTGTGGACCAATCTGATCGGCAACGCGGTGAAGTACTCGCGCAAGGGGGAGCGCCCCCGCATTGAGATCGGCGGCACCGAGGCGCTGGCCTCAGGCGAACACGTCTTCTTCGTGCGCGATAATGGCGTGGGCTTCGACATGAAGTACGTCGACAAACTCTTCGGCGTGTTTCAGCGCCTGCACGGGCCGACCGAGTTCGAGGGCACTGGGATCGGACTCGCCAACGTCCGCCGCATCGTAAGCCGCCACGCCGGCCGCACGTGGGCCGAGGGCCGTCCGGGCGTCGGAGCCACCTTCTATTTTTCCCTGCCTTCCGCCATCACCCCCCCGGCACCGGGGGATTCACCCACAACTCCGCCTGCCACGGCCTGATCCCATGCCCAACCTGCGTCCGCTCCTCTTGGTCGAAGATAATCCCAACGACGTCGAACTCACGGTTAACGCGCTTCAGGAGGCGCGGCTGGTCAACACGATCGACGTGGTCAATGACGGTGAACAGGCGCTCGACTACCTCTTCCGCCGGGGGGCCTACGCCCATCAGACCGGCCCGCTCCCGGCGGTGATCCTGCTCGACCTCAAGATGCCCAAGGTCGACGGGCATGAGGTGCTGCGCGCGATCCGCGCCGATCCGGTGCTGCGGCTCACCCCGGTTGTCATGCTCACGTCCTCCCGCGAGGAGTCCGATCTCTATCGCAGTTACGAGAGTGGCGCGAACGCGTACGTGGTCAAACCGGTCGGCTTCGAGGATTTTGTCGCGGCCATCAACCAGCTTGGCTTCTTCTGGGCGCTCCTGAACGAGCCGCCGCCCGCGCGGCCCTGAAACCTTCCATCTTGATGTTACGCATTCTGCACCTTGAGGACAATGTCACCGACGCCGCGCTCGTGCGCGCGCTCCTGCTCGAGGAGTGGCCCGGGTGCCGCATCACGCTGGTCGCGAACCGCGACACCTTCGTGCGCGAGGTCGAGCGCCGGGATGCACACGACCTGATCCTTTCGGACTTCACGCTTCACGCCTTTGACGGACTCGAGGCGCTGGCCCTGGCCCGCACGGTGGCTCCGGACGTGCCGTTCATTTTCCTTTCCGGCACCATCGGCGAGGCCCGCGCGATCGAGGCGGTGCACGCTGGCGCGCAGGACTATGTGCTGAAGGACAACACCTCGCGCCTCATCACCGCGATCCGCCGAGCCCTGCGGGAATCCGAGGAGCGCCGCCAGCGCCAGGCCGCCGAGGCCGCCCTGCAACGATTTGCCGCCTTGCTGGAGAGCACGCCGGACTTTGTCGGCATGGCCACGATGGAGGGACGCATCTTCTACATCAACCAGGCGGGCCTCACCATGTTGGGCCGTCCGCCGGGTCAGGATCCGGGACTGATGTCGATCGACGACTGTCACCCCGCGGGTATCCGCGAGCGGCTGGTGCGCGAGATTCTCCCGACCGCCCGGCGCGACGGTTCCTGGGTCGGCGAGACCGTGCTCCTAGGCCCTGAGGGCCGCTCCATTCCGGTGTCGCAGGCGGTCATCGTGCAGCGCGCCTCCGAAGGCGGCGTCGAATACCTCTCGACCGTCATGCGCGACCTCACCGCGATCAAGGCCGCACAGCAGCACATTCGCGAACAGGCTGAGGTGATCGACAAGGCGCGCGACGCGATCATCGTGTGCACGCTGGAAGGCCGGATCACCTCCTGGAACCAGGGCGCGGAGCGCATCTTTGGCTGGCGGGCGGATGAGGCGATCGGGCGCGGCAAAATTGAGCTGCTCGGCGCGACGGTCCAGGATCCCGCCGAGGCCCAGGCCATGGAGGCCGGCCAGGATGAGTGGCACGGCGAGGTCCAGACGCTGGACCGCCAGGGACGTTTGCTGATCGTGGACAAGCGCGTGACGATCATCCGTGACGATGAGGGACGGCCACGCGCGCGCCTCATCATCGGGACCGACATCACGGCACGAAAGCAGATCGAGGAACAGTTTCTGCGCGCCCAGCGGCTCGAGAGTCTGGGCATGCTGGCGGCCGGCATTGCCCACGACCTCAACAACGTCCTTTCGCCCATCCTCATGGGTGCACCGCTCCTGCGCGCCCACGTCATGCGCGCGGCCGACCGGCGGATTCTCGACAATCTCGAAAAGAGCGCCGAGCGCGGCGCCGCCCTCGTCCGCCAGATCCTCGGCTTCGCCCACGGCATCGGCGGCGATGCCCAGCGGGTGCATGTCAAACCGATCATCCGCGACCTGTCGGCCTTCGTTCGGCAGACTTTTCCGAAACGGGTGCGCTTCGAGGAATTCCAGGCGGCCAAGCTCTGGCCGATTCGCGCGAACCCCACGCATATTCACCAGGTTCTGCTCAACCTCTGCGTCAACGCCCGCGATGCCATGCCGGCGGGCGGGCGTCTGCGGCTCGCGGCGGAGAACCGGCTCATCGATGCTGCGATGGCCGCAACCATCGAGGGGGCGCAGCCCGGTCCGTACCTGGTGCTGAGCGTCGAGGACACGGGCTCGGGCATCGCTCCGGAATTGCTGGAGCGCATCTGGGACCCGTTCTTTACGACCAAGGAAACCGGCAAGGGCACCGGCCTGGGTCTCTCGACGGTCCGCGGTATTGTGCACGGACACAAGGGCTTCATCACCGTTGAAACCGCCGAGGGCCGCGGGACGGCCTTCCGGGTTTTTCTCCCGGCCCAGACCTCCGATCTCGAGAACGAGGCGGTCTCGCTCCCTCACCTCAGCACGCCCGGCCGCGGGGAGCTGATCATGGTGGTCGATGATGAGGCCAATGTGCGCGACATCACCATGGCGATTCTGGCCCACCACGGCTACCGCGTGATCGGGGCCGGGGATGGCGCCGAGGCGGCGACCCTGCTGGCCGCGCGCAGCAGCGAGGTTCGCCTCGTGGTCACCGACCTCCAGATGCCCCACCTCGACGGCGCCGCACTGGCGGGGGTTGTTCAACGCTTGAACCCTGCCATCAAGGTGATCGCCGTGAGTGGCATGGAAAGCAACCGGACCCTGCGTTCGGCGCTCAAGTTTGCCTCAGTCTTCCTGACCAAGCCCTTCAAGGCTGAGGACCTCCTCAGCGCGGTGGAAAAGCTCCTCGCGGACGAGGCGCCCGCGCGGCGCGAGTGAGTCACCCTGGGAGCGCGGGCGCTGGCCTGCCTGATGATTTGTAGGGGCGAGGCTCGTCCGCGCCCTCCGAGGGCGCGCCCCTACGTTCTCAGCCGCAATCAAGCGGGCCGCGGCCCGCGCTCCCCAGCGTCACGATCGTTCGCGGGGATGCGGTTTACGAAAAATTCTACACGGGAGCGCGAACCCTTCCCTCCCGGACGGGTCCGCCCGTTTGGCCCCTTTGTTGGGCGTCTGTCGCCGAGGCTTCTCCTCACGCGGCATCAATAAATCAACCCCTCCCACCCATGAAAAATCGCTCCACGACCGCTGAATCGTCCGAGCAGCTCGCTGAAAATCTGCGCACGCTCATTGCCGAGGCGGAAAAAGCCCTCACCACCAGTGTGGGCGAGCAGGCCGAGGGCCACCTCGCGGATCTCCATGATCGTCTCGAGTCGGCTCGCGAACGCGTCGCTGCGCTCTGTGCCGAGGCCAAGGTCAAGGTGGCGGCCGGCGCCAAGCAGGCGGACGCCACCATCCGCTCGCATCCCTATGAGTCGCTCGCCATCGCCCTCGGCGTCGGTGTGCTGCTCGGTGCGGTCCTGCGTCGCAACGCCTGATTCCTCTTCGGCCATGGATCCCCACAGCTCCGCATCCCCTGGATTTCTCTCCGCCCTCAGCGGGCTGGGGGAGAACCTGATCGGCACGCTCCATGACCGGGTCGAACTCCTCGCGCTGGATCTGCACGAGGAAAAATTCCGCGTGATCCGGATCTTCATCTGGATCAGCGCGATTGTCTTCACCGGGATGCTCGCGATTCTTTTCGCGAGCATCACCCTGGTTTATCTTTTTTGGGACAGCGCCCGGCTGGCGGCACTCGGCGGGTTCACGCTCCTCTACGCCGTGGCCTTTGGCGTGATCGTCGTCGCCTTTCGCCGACACCTCGCCAACCAAGCGAGGCCGTTTGCGGCCAGCCTCCGCGAGCTCAACACTGACCGCGCATGTATCCGCACGGAGACCTGAGCGAGGTCGAGTTGCAGCGCGCACAGCTGCGCGATCGCATCCGTCTGCGCCGCCGCCTTGCTGAGCTGCAGATGACGCGGCTCACGGAGCCGGTGCGTCGGCTCGATCATGCGCGTGAGACCTGGCGGCGTATCGCGCCCATGGCGACGGTCGCAGCGGTGCCCGTGGCGCTGTTGGCCGGCCGGCGCGTGCGTGCGCTGCGTTGGATCGGACCGCTGTTGCGCTTCGCCCCGGTCGCCCTGTCGTTGGTGAAATTTTACCGCGGTGACCGTCGCGCACGGTCGCTTTAGCTTAACTCTTTTTGTTTCCTCTCCTCACATGAACAAAATCATCGGTATCATCCTGATCATCGCCGGAGGTTTCCTCCTCGTGAACGGCTTCAATCGTCAGGAATCCCTCGTGGGCGCCGCGTCCGAAGTCGGCACCAGTGTCGCCAATGCCGTCGACGGCGGCGGTCGTCAGCCCAAGCACATCCTGATGATGGTGGGCGGCGGCGTCCTCTTCATCGTCGGCGCCGGCATGACCTTCCGCCGCAGTGTCGGTTGACCGCGCCGGGCTCAACTCATGCAGCTTGCCGCGGACTACACGGAAACGAAATTCGTGGATCAGGGCCGGAATTTTCCGTGTATTCGGTGGGTTCCGTGGTTGGCCCTGTTTGAATCTGAATCCGCGACCATCCGCGTGATTCGCGGGCGATCGCTGCAGAATTCCGTTTAGAAGGCCGCGTTGACCTCGGTCTGCTGACCGGGGTCGAGCGTGAGCGAACCCAGCGAGGCGCACTCGATCTGGTCGTTCTTGTAGAGCTTGGCCGAGAATGAGGCGGTCGCGTCGGCGGTCTCCCAGCGCCACTTGCCGATCGAGACGAATTGCAGAGGCACGCCCTTGTCCCAGCTCAGACCGGGACCGTCACCGCGGATATAGAGCTTGTTGCCAATGCCGATGTAGGCGGTGGCGAGCAGGCGGGTGAGGCCGTCGGCCGAGATGGCCCGGTCGATGGGCGGGCCGCCGAGATCCAGCGCGGCGTCGTCGCCGGATTCGAGGGAGGAGAAATCACCGCCGGGCCGGGTGAGCGGTGCGTCGGAGTTCAGGAGACCGGGGATGAAGGGCGGCGCGCTGGTCGACACGGCTTTCTTGGCCTTGCGGGCGGGCTTGGGGGTGGAGGCTTCCTCGACGTCGTCTGGCGGCGGCAGCGGGGCGTCGCCTTCCGCGACGGTCGGCGCAGGCGTCGGCTCGGCCGCTGGCTCCGCCATCGCCGCGATGGGTTCCGGCGCGGTTGGGACCTCGCTGACGGGCTCCACCGGGGCGACCGGAGCGATGACCGGAGCGGCAACGGATTCCTCGGAGGCGGGGACGGGTTCCGGGGCTGGTGTCGGTGCCGGCTCGGACGCGACCACCGGTTCAGCCGGCGCGACGATGGCGGGCTCGGTCGTCGGGGTGGGAGCGGAGTCCGCTGCAGCAACGGCGCGAGACTCGGCCGCGTCCTCCTTCGGGGCTGGCTTGGATCGCTTGCGCTTGGGCTCGGGCGTGGTTTCGACGGGTGCCGGCGGGGTCGGGCTTGGGTTGCTGGAAGTGCTCTCATTGCTCGCGGCCTCGGGCGCAGCTGGCGGCGGGGCGGGCGGCGTGGCGGCGGCCAGACGCGTGACGGCAGCCGCCACGCGGATATCGATCTCGGTCAAAAGCTGGGCGAGCGTCGCGCGGGCGGTCTCGGACTGGATGCCGGCGGCCTTCTGCGTGGCCTCCTCGGCCAGGGCGGGCAGGCGCGCGAGCGTAGCGCTGACGGCGGCGAGGTGCTGGTGGGTGGTGGCCTCAAGCTTGGCGAGATCGGCCGCGGTCGTGCGGATCTTGTCGGAAGCGGTTTCGAGCTTCTCGGCGTCGGAGGCGCGGAGGGTGTTGACCTCCTGCGTCAGGGCCTCGTTTTCCGCCACGAGCGCCTCGTCGGCGCGCCGGGCGAAGTCATTGATCTTTTCCTGCAGCTTGGGGCCGAGCTGCTCGGCCGCCTTCAGGTTCTTCTGCGTCAGCTCGGCGATGGTGTGCAGGCCACTGGCGGCGATGCTGATCTGCTCCGCGGCGGTGGTGGTGGTGCGGGAGAGGGCCTCGAGCGCATTCTGCCGCTCCTGCACGGACTCCTCCTGTTTGCGGGCGTACTCCGCAATGAACGGGATCACCGCGAGGATCGCGCCGAGCGCGACGCAGCCGACGATGGCGAGCAGCGGCCCGGGAGCCAAGGGCACCTCGCTGGAGCGGGCGATAAACCAGGCGGTGGCGAGAAGCGCGCCGTCGCCGAGCAGAAAGGGCAGTTTCGGGAGTTTCGGGGCCTCGTCGGGAAGTTGCATGGAGCTGACGCTGCGTCGCCGATTGTTTGGGCCCGGGGTGGAGCTTTCTCAAGGCAGAAAGCAGATTCAGCGCGCGCCGGGCGCAGGCGATGCGGTTTACCGTTTCCTTCCGCCGGCGGGCGTGCAGACTCCGGACTCACACACCGATGGAATTTGCGCACTTCATGCGGATTGAGCGTAAGACGGGTGGGCGGTCGAAGCACTTCGTGGTGCACACCCATGATCCCAAGTTGTCGTTGGAGCTGGCCCCGGACCGCGATTCCCCGGATGGGATGGGCAAGGGCGTGATCAAACGGGTGTGCGTGCCTAATTCGTGGGCCGGCAATTACTCGCAGTACGGCAAGCTCATCGCCGCCGCGCAGGAGTTTTTCCAGCAGTCACGGGCCGAGCCGGTCGCCAAGCAGGAAGTCCGTCGCCTGGCGCTGTAGCGTAGGTTTCTGCAAAGAGTACCCCGGTTCCAGAAGTTCCAATCCGCAGAAATCGCGCAGAGCCGCAGAGGCGCGGAGAAATTCCGTCCAAATCATTGAAGAATCGGAGGCCGTGCAGAAATCAAACTGACGTCTGATCTCTGACCTCTGTTTTCTCCCTCTGCGGCTCAGCGTCTCTGCGCGACCTCTGGATCGATTGAATCCTAACCCTAAGCGGTCAGCGCGGGTCAGAGTCTCCGCCACGCCATGCCAATGAGCGAGACGAGCATGCCGATGCGGATGGCGCCTTCGAAGGTGAGCACCACGAGGACATACTTGAGCGTGCAGTTGCGCCGGAGGGCGTAGCCGAGGAGCGTCACGACAAGCAGGCACACCGCCTGGGCGCGTCCGCTGCGCGAGGGAAGTGTCGCGAGAGCAGTCACAATCCACAGGCCGTAAAAGACGATGCTCACGGTCCAGACTGCTGCGACGGGTTCCGACGGCCCGATTTCCCGCGGGTCGGTGCCGGCCGCGATGCGTTTTATGCCTAGATAGCGCTCGCTCATCACGAGCTGCCAGACCTCGAAAAAGAGGAAGATCGGCGCAAGGATGATGAGGGGAGAGACCGGGGGCATGGGAAAATCCTAAATCCTAAACGCAGATCTGCGCAGGAGGCGCGCCGATTTTTTAGGATTTGCGGGTTTGGGATTTAGGATTTCCCCGGCGTTCAACGCCGGGGCTTGACTGTCACCGCCCCGGTCCCGCTGACGAAAATCAGCGCCTGCTTGGACTCGCCGTCGCGGAGCTGGAGTGAGTTGAGCTGGTCCGGGAAGAGCTCGTGCATGAACGTCACGGAGAAGGTGGCGCCGATCAGCCCGCCCGGCAGAGGCACGTCGGCGTACAGCCAGACATGGGTGGCCGTGACTTCGACGCCGCTCCACACGAGCTGCTGGGATGCGCCGTCGGCTGATTTGACGATGAAGTGTTTGCGCAGGTAGGCGTCGGCCGCGGGCGTGAGCAGTTCCGGCTTGTCGACCGGCACGCGACGGCCGGTGTCCTTGGTCAGGGCTTCCTCAAAGTCGTCCGCGAACAGCCGCACGGCCAGCTCCAGTCGGCCAGTGTCCCGGTTGTACGTCGCCTCGGTCACGCTCAACTTGAGCGCGTGCGCGTGGAGCGCCGCGGTCAGACCGAGAAAGAGGGCGACGAAGCAGGAAAAGCGAAAAGCCATGCGAGGATAGGAAATGCAGGGTTAACCAAGAATCCATGCGAACGAATTCAATCCACCAATCCGAACTTAACCACAGATGAACACAGATGGACACAGATCAGATCCGGATCCTGAAATCGGTATCTGTGTGAATCTGTGTTCATCTGTGGTTAAATTCTAGGTTTTGAATGGCCCGGATTCGTGTGAATTCGTGTCCATTCGTGGTTGCTGATTTTAGGGCTGGGGGGCCTTGGCCGCGGCGTCGAGGACTTCGCGCATCGGGTTGCGGGCCTTCTCATCCTGGAACAGCTGGAACTTGCTGCGGATCGGCCGGCGCGGCCAGTAGTTGTTCTCCACGTCGGCGTCGGCGGTCTCCTCATGCGGATCAAACTGGATCGCGACGATCTGCTTTGTGGTCATGATCGTGCGGGTCGTCTTCTCGCTGTTGATTCGCCAGACCTCGGCCGGGATGCGGAGCTCCTCGGTTGAGCCGTCCTTGTAGGTGACTTTGAGCGGGACCGGCGTGACTAGGCCGCCGATGTTCACGAGATCGACGACATAGTAATTGCGCTCGGTGCGGAGCAGGCCCGGGTTGATCTTGTCGCGCTCAAGGCTCTTCACGAGGTCCTCAAACCGCTTGCGATCGCTGGGGAGCACGGTGGCTTCGTCGAAGTCGTTGTAGAAATCCGCCAGCTCCGGGTGCGCGTCGATGCGCTTGGGCAGGTCGGCGTTGCGCTGCTGTGACAACGTGCGGGGTTTGGCCGCCTGCTCGGCGGCATCGCGCGCCTTCTCGATCTCGGGGTCTCGGGTGTCGAGCGTGTACTCGCGCACGGCCTCGATCGCGACGTCGACGTGGTCGTTGGTGTAGAACCAGCCGCGCCAGAACCAGTCGAGGTCCACGGCGGAGGCGTCCTCCATCGTGCGGAAGAAATCGGCCGGGTAGGGGCGCTTGAACATCCAGCGTTGCGAGAAGACCTTGAACGCGTGGTCGAAGAGTTCACGGCCCAGCACGCTCTCGCGGAGCACGTTGAGCGCGGTCGCGGGCTTGCCGTAGGCGTTGGGCCCGATCTGGGCGATCGATTCGGAGTTGGTCATGATCGGCACCTGGTTGGGGCCGGCCATGTACGACACCATGTCACGCGGCTCGCCGCGGCGGGACGGGTAGTCCTTCTCCCACGTCTGCTCGGCGAGGAACTGGAGGAAGCTGTTGAGGCCCTCGTCCATCCACGTCCACTGCCGCTCGTCGGAGTTGACGATCATCGGGAAGTAATTGTGCCCGACCTCGTGGATGATGACGGAGATGAGCCCGTACTTGGTGCGGTCGGTGTAGGTCCCGTCCGGATCGGGGCGCGGGCCGTTGAAGCAGATCATCGGGTACTCCATGCCGCCGATCGGGCCGTTGACGGAGATGGCCACCGGGTAGGGGTAGGCAAAGGTGTGCTTTGAATAGACGTCGAGCGTGTGCGCGATGGCCTGGGTGGAGTACTTGGACCAGAGCGGTTCGCCCTCGTTGGGGTAGTAGGACATCGCCATGACCGGCGGGCGGTACATGCGGTCCTGTATGCCGCCGGCGCGGACCGGCGTCGGCGGGTGGGTGTGACCCTTGGCGCCCATTGCGTCCCAGATGAACTTGCGCGAGGTGGCGAAGGCGAAGTCGCGCACGTTGTCGGCCTTGAAGACCCAGGTTTTCTTGCCCGGCGCCTTGGCGGTCTTGGCTGCGCCATCCTGCTCGTTGGCCTTGGCTTCGGCCGGCGTGACAATGAAGACCGGCTTGTCGGAGGTCTCGGCCTGCTTGAGGCGCTCGCGTTGGACGGGCGTCAGGACCTCGTCGGGATTCTGCAGCGAGCCGGTGGCGGCGACGATGTGGTCCGACGGCACCGTGAGGCGCACGAGGTAGTCGCCGAACTCGAGGGTGAACTCGCCGCGACCGAGGTACTGCTTGTGCTGCCAGCCGAGGGTGTCGTTGTAGGCGGCGAAGCGCGGGAACCACTGGGCGATCTCGTAGAGGTAGTTGCCGTCCTCCTTGAAGAATTCCCAACCGCTGCGGATCGCGAGGAGCTTGGCGTTGTTGATCGTGTAGGACCATGCGACCGTGAAGCTCACCTTGCCCTGCGGCGTAACGGCCTGTGGCAGGTCGACGCGCATCATGGTCTTGACGATGGTGAAGGGCAGCGGGGCGCCGGAGGCATCGGTCACGGCGGTGATCTTGAGGTTACTGCTGTAGGTTTCCTGCAGCAGCATGGTCTCGAGCCCGGAGTAGGTCAGGCGCGTGAACGGGTTGCTGCCGGGGTTGCCGCGGATCGACGCGGCGGTGGCGCGGTTGTCGGAATCGGGCGCGTGGATGTTGAGGTCGAGCTGCAGCCACAGGTAGTCGAGGCTGTCCGGAGACAGATTGTGGTAGGTCATCGTGGCCTTGCCCGAGATCGACTGGGTGGCGTCGTCGAGCTCGGCATCGATCACGTAGTCGGCCCGCTGCTGCCAGTACGCGTGGCCGGGTGCGCCCGAGGCGTTGCGGTAGGAACCGGGGGTGGGGAGCAGTTCCTCAAGCTGACGGAATTTGTCGGTCGGCAGAGGCTTGGTCGCATACGGCTGGGCAGCCAGCGGGAAGGCAAGGGCGGCGAGCAGGAGGGAGAGTCGAAGCATGGGAGTAGGCGCCGAGCGAAGCACAGACGGAGCCAAAGCGCCAAAGTGAAATCCAGAACCGGTTTGGAACCCCTGTGCATCGTTCTCGTTCTCGTAATCTTTCTCGTTCTTCGGCTTGGGCGTCCATGGGTTGGTCCGAACGCCTATCCCGATCCGGAGAACGAGAAAGATTACGAGAACGAGAACGATCGGAAGAAAAGGATCTGCAACTTTGGCCCGGGTTGCGGGGTGTTTGGCCTACGCATGCTTTCCGATTTTCGCCTGACCCTCCGGATGCTCGCCAAGAGTCCCGGCTTCGTTGCCATCACCGCGATCACGCTGGCCCTCGGCTTGGGCGTGAACGCCGCGATGTTCAGCATCGTGAACGCCGTCATGTTTCGCAGCCTGCCGTATCCGCAGGCTGATCGGTTGCAGACGATCCGTCTGGCCAATCCAGAGCGCGGAGAGACGCGGGAGTCCCTTTCCTGGCTGGAATACACGGATCTCCGCGAGCGCCAGCAAACCTACGCGGAAGTCGCCGCCTATCGGAATGGCACCGTCAATCTCAGCGGGGGCGAGATCGCGCCCGAGCGTTTCAGCGGCATGTGGATGAGCGGCGCCACCCCGGCGATCCTCGGCGTCAGCCCGAGTGTGGGCCGCTGGTGGTTGCCTGAGGAGGATTCCGCCGCCGCAGCGCCGGTGGCCGTGATCAGCGAGAAAATCTGGCGCACGCGTTTCGGCGGTCGCACCGACATCCTCGGGCAAACGCTCCGCATCAATGGCGAGCAGACCACGGTGATCGGCGTCGCTCCGGTGGATTTCGATTTTCCGGGTCAGGTTGATGTGTGGCAGCCGCAGCGCTTTGCGCATCCGGAGGAGAAGCGCGACAACCGCTACTTCGGCGTCCTCGGACTGCTGCGTTCCGGGGCTGGACCCGAGGTCGGCCGCGCGGAGGTCGCGCGCATCGTCGAGCAACTGGCGAAGGAGCACCCCGACACGACCGCGGGCTATCAGGCGCAAGTCATGCCTTTCCGTGATTCGTTTCTCGGCGATCAGACCATGCCCATTCTGTCGGCCTGCTCGGCCGCCGTTTCGCTCGTGCTCCTGATTGCGTGCGTCAACGTCGCCAACCTGCTCCTCGCCCGCGGTGGCACCCGGGCGCGAGAGATCGCGGTCCGGGCGGCGCTCGGCGCCGGTCGTGGCCAGGTGATCCGGCTGCTCCTCACCGAAAGCCTCGTGCTGTCCTCGCTCGGCGCGGCCCTGGGCCTCCCGCTGGGTTGGGCACTCCTGCGCTGGTTTGCGATCGCGATGGAATCCTCGGGCGACACGCCTCCGGCTTGGCTGACGTGGACCATGGATGGCTCCGTGCTGCTCTACCTGCTCGGCGCGGTGTTCTTTACCTGCGTGACGGCCGGACTCCTGCCGGCGCTGCGTCTCGCGAAACCCGACCTCACGGATGTCTTGAAGGACGGCTCGCGCGGCTCGACCGGCGGCCGGATGGGTCGGTTTACCCGCGGGTTGGTTGTCGCTGAGGTGGCGTTGTCCTGTGTGCTGCTCGTGTCGTCCGGCATGATGATCCGCAGCGTGATCCTCGCGGGACAAATCGAACTCGGTTACCAGGTCGACGGCGTCATGACCGCCCGCATCGGTTTACCCGAAGCCAGCTATCCGACCCCGGCCAGCCGCGCGCAGTTCTATCGGCAGCTGGAGGAGAACGTGCTCCGCCGGCCCGAGGTCGTCGCCGGGGGTCTGAATTCCCGCCTGACCACCTCGACCAACACGCAAGCCATCACCCTCGAGGGCGTCGCTGCGTCCAACCGTCCCCGGGCGGGCATCAGCGGCGTGACCGATGCGTGGTTTGACGCGGTCAACGTCAAGGTGGTGCAGGGACGCGGCTTCGATGCCCGCGACACCGCCGCGTCTGAACTCGTGGCGGTGATCAACGCGAAGATGGCTGCGGTCTTCTGGCCGGGGCAGGACGCGATTGGCCGGCGGTTCAAGTTGGGTGACGAGAAGGCGTCCGTGGACCAACCCTGGATCACGGTGGTGGGCGTGATCCCGTCGATCTACCAGGGTAACTTTGAGGACGAGCTGGGTCCGCAAATCTACCGTCCGCAAAGCCAGATGCCTGAACGCTTCATGTCGATCTACGTGCGTGGTGCGGCGGCCGATCCGGCGCTGCTCGGGGCGGCGATCCGCGACGAGGTGCGGGCGCTCGACCCGGACCTGCCGATTTATTGGCTGCGACCGCTGCGCGAGGTCATCGACGAGGCGGCGTTCATCCAGAAACTGTTTGCGACGATGTTCGGCATCTTTGGCGGCATCGCGCTGGTGATGGCGGCGGTGGGCTTATACGGGGTGATGGCCTACAGCGTGGCGCAGCGCACGCAGGAGATCGGGGTGCGCATGGCGCTGGGCGCATCGCCCTCGAATGTCGTTGGCCTGATCGTGCGCCAAGGCGGCGGCCAGCTGGCGCTGGGACTTCTGATCGGGATGCCCTTGGCGTATTTCGCGAGCCAAGGCCTGAGCTTCATGGTCTTCGGCGTGGAGCCGGGCGATCCGCTCACGCTCGGCGTGACGTTATCCGTGCTCGCCGGCGCCGGTCTGCTCGCCTGCCTGATCCCCGCCCGCCGCGCCCTCCGCGTCAGCCCGATGGTGGCGCTCCGATCCTCCTGACGAAGGATCGGAAGCGAAATGGCGGATTGCGGAGTGCCACACTCGTTCAGGTGCCGTTGGCTTCGACCTTGAGCGAGCCGCCGAATCGTCATGTGGTTTTTACAGGTGTGGCGTTTTCCCCTCAAAAACCACATTGTTCATCGCGACCGCACGGGAAGTGACGTTACTCATGGATGGTCCACATCCAGATATCCTGACGCGTCGGTGCGGAGCTGAACTCCTGGGCTTTCATTTTCCCGAAAAAGCCACACGCTTGTGGCCTAATAACACTGTTCGGCAAAGAAACGATGGCCGTCCAATATCCAGAGCCGGAGAAAGAAATCAGCAGGCCTGGCGATTCCACAAAGAGGATCGTCGTGTTTCTGTTTGGCGCCTTGTTCGCGGTGCTCGGTGTAGCGGCCGCCACTAAGAAAGAGTTTGGATTCGCAGCACTACTCGGTTTGCCGGCGCTTATCTGTTTCGCGATTGCGCTTTGGGGTGATCGAAAGACTGTCGTCGCGGCGAAGGAATTCACCGACATCACGAATTTACCGTGAAGAAGAAAGCGCCGAACCAGATGCCCGAGCCAACGGCCCCAAGCAGCCGTGGCTCATCTTGAACGTTGATCTAGCCGAAGAAAGATGACCCGCCCAGCAGCTAGGATCGGTTACGACCAAATCGCCGAGAGAGTCAGCGAGATACTCCACTATATCTGGGATCCTATCGGCAGCTCAGACAAGGGGTCATGCCGTTACACGTTACAAATGCAGATGCTTTAGGTTGAATGTAACGTGTAACG
>DASWVY010000058.1:0-3361 GCA_036401075.1 Opitutaceae bacterium | reverse complement strand
TTTTTCCATTCCGCTCGAGTCAATCGATACCCCGGTCGCGCTGGCCACCGAGTCGCCCGTCGTCGGCTACGAGGGGCCACGCAAGCGGGTGCTCGTCGTCGACGATGTCGTGGTCAACCGCAGCCTGCTCAAGGATCTCCTGTCGCCGCTCGGCTTCGAGGTCACTCCCACCAACTCAGGCGAGGAAGCCCTCGCTTTGCTCGATGCGCTTCAGCCCGACCTCGTGATCCTCGACCTGCGCATGCCCGGCATGGATGGACTCGAACTCACCCGGCATCTGCGCCAGCGCCGCGGCGAATCGATCCGCATCATCCTCATGTCGGCCAGCGTCCTTACCTTCAACCGGGACGATGCCTTTGCCGCGGGCTGTGACGACTTTTTGCCCAAGCCCTTCCGCGAATCCGACCTCATCGCCCGCATCGGCACCGCCCTCAATCTCCGCTGGACCCGCGACGGCTCCCGCTCGCCCTTCCAGGCCGCCTCCGCCGCCGCAGGCTCTGACGACGCGCCCGTCCTGCCGGCTCCGGTCGTCCTCGCCGAACTCCTCGCCCTCGCCCGCCGCGGCGATGTCCGCGCCCTCCGCGCCCGCCTCGCCGTCCTCAAAACCGACGATCCCCGCTCCGCCGCCTTCTCCTCCTCCCTCGATTCCCTCGCCTCCTCCTACCAAATGGACCGCATCTGCCTTATCCTGGAAACGGCGGCCAAGGTGGGTCGCTGACCGCGTCTCTACGCATTGCTGCGTAGACGGGACCGCGAGGGTTGACCGAGCCGGATGAACGGCTTGGATCAATCATCACGCATGAGGCTGTGTGCCATGATCATCCGCCGCGCGCTGCCCGTCTGGCTGCTGCTCGCCCCGCTGGGGCTGCGGGCGGCCATCGCCGCGCCCGAGGCCGGCCTGCCGATCATCCGCAACTACCGGCCCACGGAGTACCGCGGCCATCCCCAGGTGTTCGGGGTCGCGGTGGCGAACAATGGGCTGGTTTATCTGGGCAATCAGGAAGGCATGGTTGAATTCGACGGCACCAGCTGGCGCCACCACCCCGCCCCTTCCTCCAATCTCTACCGCATCACGGCCGATCCGGACGGAAGCCTGTGGGTAGGCGGCAACGATACATTCGGGCATTTCCAACCTACCCCGGCGGGCGAATGGCAGTACCGCGATCTCGCGGCCGAACTGCCCGCCGAGATGAAACCCTTTGGCCGCGTGCGGAGCGTCATCCGCCACGGAGACGCGGTCTTTTTCTCCAGCGCCCGGGGCATCGCCCGCTGGCGCGACGGCCGCTTCCACGTCTGGCCGCTGCGCGTACCGCGCGTGGTCCTCCAGTCCGAGGGCGGTATCCTCTACGCCAATGTGGCCGGCGTCGGACTGCACCGGATCGAAGGCGACAATCTCGTGCCGGTCTCCGCGGCGGACGAGTTCAAGCGGGCGGCTCAATTCGTCACGCTGCCGCTCACCAGCGGTCAGCTGCTCTGGGGCGTGGGCAGCGATGGATTCTTCACCCTCACTGCTGACGGCCGGCTCGAACGCTTTGCCAGCCCGGCCAACACCCTCCTCAGCGGGGTCGAAATCAGCACAGCGCTCCGCCTGCGCGACGGCTCCCTCGCGATCGGTACCATCAACCAAGGTCTGCTGCTGCTTTCCGCGGATGCCCAGCAGGTCAGGCAGCTCGATCGGCGGAACGGTCTGGGCGACAATGTCATCATGAGCCTGAGCGAGGACAAGTCGGGCGGACTTTGGATGGGGTTCAATTCCGGTGCCGCCCGGATCGAGATCGGCGGCGCGGTGACGGTGTTCGATGAAACCAATGGACCAGCCCACGGAACCATCGACGTCTGGGGTCGTCACGAGGGCCGGCTTTACGCGGGGTGCTACGACGGTGTCTACCGGTTGCGGCCCGCCAACCCGACGACCGGCCGCGGGGCCGCCTTCGAACGCGTGGTCGACAAGCTCACCAATGTGTTTGGCATCACCTCGTACGAGGGATCGCTCCTCATCGCCAGCCGTGAGGGATTAAGCCGACTCAATCCTGATTTCACGCACGAGCGCCTCGTCGACACCGGCACCAACAGTCCCTTCTGGATGCTGCGCTCAAAGCTGCGGCCCAACCGCTTTTACCTCGGCGGCACCACGGGGCTGACAGTGATCGAACACACCGCGCAGGGCTGGCGCAAATCCGCCGAAATCCTCGGCCTCGGTGACGTCCATAATCTCGTCGAGGAAGCTGATGGCACCCTGTGGATGTCCACCTATTCGCGCGGGTTCTGGCGCCTGCCCGCGGCCGCAGCGATCACGGATTGGACGGGCGTCCGCCCCGAGCAGTATCACCAGAGTTCCGGCCTCCCGGAAAATTACGTCTGGACCACGGTCTACGAGGCCCCGGGGGGCACGGCCTTCTGCACGGACAAAGGCGCGGTCCGCTTCGACGCAACCACTCGGCGCTTCACCCCGGAGGATCGCTTCACCGTCAACGGCCGGAGCGATCTCAAGGCCACGCCGATGGCCGTGACGCCTTCGGGCGACGTGTGGACGTCGATCTTCGAGGATTCGATGATCACCGCCGCGCATCCGTTCGGCCGGTTCCGACGTCAGGCCGATGGCACCCTCGGGTGGCTGCCCGCCCCGGCCGGAGCCCAGCAGCAGATCGGCTTCGCCGGCAGCGCTGTCATCCATATCGAGTCGACCGAGGCCGGCGATGTTCTCTGGTCGCGCGGCTACAACAGCACCGTGCGGATCGAGCTCGCCCGGGCGGAGCCCGATCGCTCGGCCTGGGCCGCGCTGATTCGCGACTTCGAGGCCGAGGGGACGATCCAGTCACTCGCGACCGCCGCCTCGGGTCGCCCAGTGCGGCTCAACTACTCCCGCGCGCCGGTGACGTTCACCTACGGCGCACCACGCTACGCCAGCTCCGATGCGCTCCGTTTCCAGACCATGCTCGTTGGGTTCAGTGACGAGTGGTCACCGCTCTCCGAGTCAAACCGCACGGCCTACACCAATCTGGAAGGCGGTCCGTACACCTTCCGCGTCCGCGCCGTCGACGCGGAGGGCAATATCAGCGAGGCCGCGGAGCTGACCTTCAGTGTGGCTCCACCATGGCAACGCAGCCGCGGGGCTTACGCCGCGTACGCCTTTTTGCTGGTTGGCTCCGTGCTCGGTTTCGTGCGCTGGCGGCTGCGGGCAGGCGAGCGCAAGCGCCGGCAACTCGAGCAGGTCGTGGCTCAGCGCACGGCCGAACTCGCCGTGGCCAAGGAGCAGGCCGAGGGCGCCAATCGCGCGAAGAGTCTCTTCCTTGCCAACATGAGCCATGAGCTGCGCACGCCGCTCAACGGCATCATCGGCTACTCGCACGTCCTGATGAAG
>DASWVY010000057.1:0-58977 GCA_036401075.1 Opitutaceae bacterium | reverse complement strand
ACCGTTCGACTTGCATGTCTTAACCACGCCGCCAGCGTTCATTCTGAGCCAGGATCAAACTCTCCGAAAAGAGAGTTCAGAACCTAGTGATTCATGAACTACATGAACAACGACCAAAGGCCGTTGTTCGATTTATGGAATTTCTTGATTGGGGGTCCCAATCAATCGTACAAAGTAAGTTTCAAAGAGCTGCTTCCTTTTTAGGGGAAAGAGTTCAAAGAAGACATTTCCCAAAGCCGTCGTCAATATCTTTTTCGAAGAAAGTTAAACTTTTTCGAAGCGATTGCCGACCGAATCGAGATCTGAACTTCAAAGAACCCCCACCGCTGTCGGCGTTTTTTAGGCGCCTCCGAATCGATGGGAGTGCGGACAATGCTACTCACGGTTTTCGGTTCAAGACCTTTTTGGAATATTTTTCAAAGTTCTCTGTAAGTTATTTAAAAACAAAGAAATACAAATCTCATTTTCTCGTCAGATGCGGATTTTTTCGAGCCCGAGCGACACCCGACATGCACGGATCACGCTCGTAGTTGATTTCCAACTACAGGCTACACCAGAGGTGATTCACGTCGCGCCCTCGTCGCATGTTTGTCACCGCGACGCCGCACACCAGCGAAGCCGGACGGCCCAGCCTCTCCAGCCCTCGCAAGGGCATCCCCGAAGGCGCTGCTCATCCGGACGACCAGCCACATCCGACTCCAGCCCGCCCACCCTGCCTGCCGCCCTCGACCCCGCCAACCAGCGAGAGGGAGCGGATCGAGCCAGCCCCTCACCGGCACCAGAGAGGCTTTGCCCAGGCGACGCCCTCGTGCTCATGACAAAGCACGAAGCCCTGGCCGTGAAGCGCGCCTCTCAGGCGTTGAAGCTCCCTCAGCCACCTCGCGAAAGCCGGACCAACCTAGAAGGTAGGGCTGCTCGCCTCGGCCTCCTTAGGACCAAGATCGCCCCCGCCCTGCTTGATCCACCAGCCTATCCAGCAGGGAGGAAGGGATTGCCTGATAGCAGGCCCCTTCATCTCGGACACCACCGAAACCGGCTTCAGCGGGCGCTTTTTATTTTGCCGGTTGTCCCTCCACCGTCCGTGGCGCCCCCCACGCCCCCTCTCCATCGACGGTTCTCTCTCTACCAAGATCCTAAGAAGGTAGCGCGGCTCCCCTTTCTCCATCCGCCCCTGCCCTGCGCGCCCGCGAAGCGCGCTCTCGCGGCCCAACTGCCCCGCCCGGTGCTGGCCCCAGACCAGTCTCTTAAGCAGCACTCCCGGCCAAAATCGTTTGGTCCACGGCACAGCCAAGAATCGATTCAGCCCCACTCGCTTCAGCCAAGTTTGGCCAATCCAGATAAGGCCAAAGGGAATTCCAGTCACCCGTCTTTCGCCCCTAACGCCAAAATCAAACCTGCTCCGAACGTGACGGGGCGGTGACACGCGGCGGTCAAATCGGGCGGCCGACCGCATTGAACCCGAGCCTCAGTCACGACCGTCTGATACCGTAAAATCGGTCAAAAGCAGCGCTTTTGAGGTCCTTGGCTTGATCGTCCGCCTTTACGGGCCCGCTGAAATTAGCGTGTTTTTCAGGGATTTTGCCCCGAAATTACCCGATTTTTAGGGGATTTTTGTGCATTTTAGCAAAACCGCCCAAAAAACGGTGATTGCACTCCCACCCAGATTACTTTTGAACGACCTTCCCTGATTCGTCACTAACTAGGGACCACACTTTAACCAAGGAACCCGTTTTGGACCTTAAACAAATCAAGCAGATCATTGATCTCATGAAGCGCTCTGAGTTGACCGAGTTCGCGGTCGAGGAAGAGGGCTTTAAGCTGAAGATCCGCCGCGGCCTCAACGGCCTGCCGGTGGTCTCGACCAGCGGTCGGGGATCCAACCCGCCCTTTGCCGTGGGTTCCAGCGAAGCTCCGGCGGCGCCCGCTCCGGCTCCGGCCGCTGCTGCCGCGCCCGCCGCTCCGGCTGCGGACGAAGCTGGGATCACTTACATCAAGTCCCCGATGGTCGGCACTTTCTACCGCGCCGCCTCCCCGGAGAGCAAAGCCTACGTCGAGCCCGGCACCAAGGTGACCGAGACCAGCGTGGTCTGCATCATCGAGGCCATGAAAATCATGAACGAGATCCAGGCCGAGACCAAGGGCACCGTCATCGAGCTTCTCGTCGAAAACGGCCAGCCGGTCGAATACGGCCAGCGCATCTTCAAGGTCAAACAAGGCTGAGTTCCGCACTTCAAACCGCTAATCCGCGCTGACTTTCGCTAATTCATTTTAGCGTAATTTAGCGTAGATTAGCGGTTTACTATTCTACTTTCCCGATGATTCAAAAGGTCCTCATCGCCAATCGCGGTGAAATCGCTCTCCGCATCGTTCGCGCCTGCCGTGAACTGGGTATCAAGACTCTCGCGGTCTACTCCGAAGCGGATGTCCAATCCCTCCACGTCCAGCTGGCCGATGAGGCCATCTGCATCGGTGGCCCCCGCAGCGCCGACAGCTACCTCCGCGCCGACCGCATCATCAGCGCGGCCGAGATCGCCGATGTCGACGCCATCCACCCGGGCTATGGCTTCCTCTCCGAAAACGCGAAATTTGCGGAGCAGTGCGAATCCTGCAACATCAAGTTCATCGGTCCGAAGTCCAAGTCCATCAAGATGATGGGCGACAAGGCGATCGCCAAGGACACCGTCAAGAAGGCCGGCGTGCCGACCGTTCCCGGTTCTGATGGACCGGTCGAGACCGAGACCGAGGCGGTCAAGATTGCCCGGAAGATCGGCTATCCGGTCATCATCAAGGCTGTCGCCGGCGGCGGCGGGCGCGGTATGCGCATCGCGCACAACGACATGTCCTTCGCCAAGGAGTACCATGTCGCCCGCAACGAGGCCGAGAAGGCCTTCGGCAACGGCGCAGTCTACATTGAGAAATACATCGAGAAGCCCCGCCACATCGAGTTCCAGATCCTGGCCGACAGCCATGGCAAGGTCCTCCACCTCGGTGAACGCGACTGCTCGGTACAGCGTCGCCACCAGAAGCTCATCGAGGAGTCCCCGTCCCCGTTCCTAACGCCCTCCCTCCGCAAGACGATGGGCAAGGCCGCCGTGAAGGCCGCCGAGGCCGCCTCCTACGAAAACGCCGGCACGATCGAGTTCCTGGTCGATGCGAAGGGCAATTTCTACTTCATCGAGATGAACACCCGTATCCAGGTGGAGCATCCGGTGACGGAAGAGTGCACCGGCATCGATCTGATCAAGCAGCAGATCCGCATCGCCAACGGCGAGAAGCTCGGCTTCGACCAGGGCGACATCAAGTTTGAGAAGCACGCGATCGAGTGCCGCATCAACGCTGAGGATCCGGCCCGCAACTTCACGCCGTCCCCCGGCACGATCGGTCTCTACTACGCCCCGGGCGGCCACGGCGTACGCGTCGACAGCCATGCCTACAGCGGCTACACGATCCCGCCGTACTACGATTCCATGATCGGCAAGCTCATCTGCTTCGGCGACACCCGCAAGGTGGCGCTCGAGCGGGCCTACCGCGCGCTGAGCGAGTACCTGGTCCGCGGCATCAAGACCACGATCCCGCTGCACAAGGCGATCATGAGCGATCCAGTGTTCATCGAGGGCAAGGCGACGACCGCCTACATGGAGGAATTCATGTCCCGCGCCCCGACCGACCTGTTCAGCTGATCCGCGCCTCCGCGCCGACCTCTACTGACGACTCCCGCCGGCTCGCGCCGCGGGAGTTTTTCGTGTCCGGGCCTTGCAACATTTGGGCGGCCGCCGGTACAGTAGCCGCATCATGCAATCGCCCGAGTTCAACCCGCCCACCCGACTCGACGACCAGCCCGAGCTGGGTGATATCAAGATCAACCACACGGTGATCGCCAGCATCGTCCGCCTTGCGGCCATCCAGGTCAAGGGCGTGGCCGGCGTCGGTGGTGGACTCGTGGACGGCATCAGCGAGATTTTTGCCAAGCGCGAGAGCGACCACCGCGGTGTGAAGGTTTCGGAGGACGAGAACGACAACTACTCCATCGAGGTCCGCCTCGTCGTCGCCTACGGCGCCGAAATCGGGCGCACCGCCTATGAAGTTCAGGTCGCTGTGCGTACGCAGGTCATGGCCATGACGGGCAAGAACGTCCCGCGGGTCGACGTGATCATCGAAGGCGTTCGCCTTCCTTCCGACACCGCGGGTGGCGGCGAGCGAAACGACGATCTCTGGCCTGAGACCCCCGCCACGGACTAACCTGCGCCCGGAATCACCGTGAGCGCCCTCACCGAATACCTGCTGACGTCCCCGGTGCAGCTCTTCGTCCTCTGGGGCGGAGTGGCGCTGCTGGTCATTCTGCTGTTTTTACGCCAGCCCTCCGTCCTGACGCTGGTCTCGGATAGCTCCGGACGCCTGGAGATCTCACGTCACGCCCTGCACCGCCTCGTGGAGGCCTGCTGCGAGCAGCTCAAGGGCGTGGCCTCGGCCCGGGCCAGCATCACCCGCCGGGGTAACCGGCTGACGACCGTGATCCGCCTCAAGGTTCGCCCCGACGCCAAGCTCGATGCCATTCAGGGCTATCTGAATGAGGAAATCGCCGACATTTATCGCGAAAATCTGGCGTTTAAAGGCAAGGTCGGTGCGATTGAGATCAAGGTCGTCGGCGTCGTGCCGGAGCCGGAACGCACGTTCTGAAGCCGCCCGCGAATCACGCGAATCGGCACGAATCGACGAAGACCACCGGATTTCGTGGTTTATCGCGGATCGCATTCGCGCCGATTCGCGTGATTCGCGGGCAACTCCGAGCCTGGGTTAAAACCGCCGGGTGAGGCTGAAACGCACCGTCAGCGGCTCGGCCGGGTGGAAATGCACATCCTCCACACCTTCCGCCGCTTCACCGGGCAGGCGGGAGCTGTAGAAGTAGGCGATGTCGTTGTTTTCGCGGTCGAGCAGATTGAGCACGTCCACCGCGGCCTCCCAGTTGCGCGAGGCGTAGCCAAAGCGGCCGTTGAGGGTGAGAGAGGAAGGTGCGCGGACCGAATCATCCTCAATCAGCGGCTGATCGCCAAAGTAGCGCAGCCGCAGGCCCGCAAACCACCCGTCGGCGAAATCAACCGTCGCGCCCGCCGTGATCACCGTGTCCACCGAATTGGCGATCCGGTCCTCCGCCCCGGCGTCGCGGTAGCGGGCATGCGTCAGGGCAAGATCCGCATCCAAGGTCAGCCACGAGCCCATCCGGTAAAAATTGGCGAACTCCACGCCGTAGCGGCGAGACGCGCCACTGGCTTCGGTCCCGCCAGCGTCGCCCACGAAGACAAGCTCGGAGTCGAGATCGAGCTGCCAGAGCGAAACCGTGGTCACCAAGCCCGGCACAAAAGAGGTGCGCAGGCCGGCCTCAAATCCGAGCGAGCGCGACAGCGGGTCGACGCGTTCAGCCGGATCGCCGCTGACCGGATCGACCCGGATCACCGTGCCGCGGGCGTCGTTGCTGTGAAAACCGTGACCTACGTTGAGATAGAGTTCGGTCTTTTCCGCGGCGGCATACACCAGGCTGGCCTTGGGACTGAAGATGCCCGCCGTGGCCTCACCGGAGTTGTGCGGATTATCGCTCTCGACGTCGAAAAGGTAGAGATCGCCGCGCAGGCCGAATTCACCGCGCAGGCGCTCGCTGAACTGCAAGGTGGTGGAGGTAAAGAGCCCGGCGCTGGCCTCCGTCACCTCATCGCTGCGCACGACCGACTGGACCGCTCGCTGCGCCGTGCGATTCAGCGCGAGCTCACTGATGATATCCGCTCGCACCTGCACGCCCAAGGTCGTCGCGGCTCGACCTTCGCCCGACCACGTGCGCGCCAGTTCGCCGCCCGTGATCAACCGGCGGTCACGCTGGTTGAACTGATCGCCGTTGATCGGATCATCGAGGAAGTAGGTGAAATTTGAAAACAGGTTGAGCCGGTAGTGAATGGCATAGGCATTAAAACGCGTTTCACCGTCGGCCGCCTTGATCGTGCCGTCGAAGGACACGCTGGCCCGATCGGTGACACCACCGTTACTCGGATCGACAAAGCCGAACCGATCCAGTGCACCTGCCTCGACCGAGCGCAGTGGAATCTGATCCGTCGCCGTCCACTCCGCATGATAGCCGAGTGCGGTGAGCGCGTAGGTCCCCTCGCCCGCCATCCATACGTGGCGGATCAACCCATTAAAGCGTCGGAAGTCATCTTCCAACTGCCAGGGGCCGTCATAGTGCTCCGCCTCCACGCCGAACGTCGTGACGCCACCGGTCTCCCGGCGTGCGGTGACGCCCGCCACGGCACGCAGGTAGCCGTGTTCACCGGCCTCCAGCGTAACGAAATCATTGGGAAGCTCCGAAATGAGGCGAAAATTCGCCGCCCCGGCACCGGAAAAATCGCCCACGGCGGCGAAGAACGGTCCCTTGGAGTAGCCCACGCTCTCCACAAACTCGGGCACGAGGAAATTAAGATCCGCGTAGCCCTGACCATGGGCGTGCGTGCGCATGTTGACCGGCATGCCCTCGACCGAGACGGAAAAATCCGTGCCGTGGTCGAGATTGAAGCCGCGCAGGAAGTACTGGTTGGCCTTGCCGCCGCCTGAGTGCTGCGTGATGACGACGCCCGGGATCACCTCGAGCAGTTCGCCTCGGCGCAGGAAGGGACGGTCGGCCAGCTCGACGTAGCCCACGCTGCCCTCGGAGGCGGCGGAGGCGATGCCGATCAAGTCGGCCGAACGGCCCTCGACCACAACCCGTTCAAGTTGCTGCGTCTCGCCGGGCGCCGGTTGCTGGCCGCAAACCAGCGAAAGGGGCGCGGCGAAACCGCAGAGTTGGAAAAGGCGTCGCAGTGCGACGCGGGAAGAAACGAAAGAAGACATGGAAAAACAGTCACAGACAAACAATGGGATAAACCATCGGCTCGCGGCCACAGGCCACCAGCGGATGGAGGAAGACGAAGCAGCGCCGCCAGACGCATCTGGCGCGCGAGCAGGAAATCAGACTTCGCTTCGTGGCGGCGGATGGGGCACATCCGCCACCGGAACCGGGGGCAACCCTGGTCTCGCCGTTCCTTGGGTGGCGACCCAAAGGGCGAACCCCAGAGGATCACGCGCCTCCGGTGCCCCGAGTTCGATCTTCTTCATCGTGGCCTCGGCCGGGATCGAAACGGGAATCGGTTTGTGGGCGATGGCGGCCGTCCATTGCGACTCGGCCTCCGCTCGCCCTTCAAGCGCCGCCGCCGCGCTGGCGGCAAGACGATGGTAATGGGAAAAATGCCCTGCGCCCTTCAGCCAAACAACCACTTCAAAGCAGGCCATCTGTGGACCATTGGCACAGAGCCACGCCGCAAACAGAAGCCAGATCGGCCACCGGCGAGGCGCGCGCAAGGTGGTGCGGGTCAACATGAGCGGCAACGGCGTCGATCGATCAGAGCAACGTCCGCTCGACCAGCCAGTAGAGGCCCATGATCGCAACGAGGCCCGACATGATCGGCTGCGCGCGGCGATCATACTGCGGGGATTTCCGCGCCCAATGCAGGATCGGGAGCGTGATCGCGACGAGGGCGATCTGGCCGAGCTCCACACCGAGGTTAAAGCTGAAGAGCGGCAAGGCCAGCCCCTGCCCATCGCTGCCGAGTCCGAGTTCGCGCAGCACGCCGGCGAAGCCGAAGCCGTGCAGCAGACCAAACGCAAAGACCGCGATCCAGCGCGCCTTGGGTTCGCCGCGGCGCCAGATGTTCTCAATCCCAACCCACACGATCGACGCCGCAATCAGTGGTTCAACCACCGATCCCGGCAGGCTCACGATGTCGAGGGAGGCCAGCGCGAGCGTGATCGAGTGCGCGACGGTGAAACTCGTGACGACCGCCACGATGTCCTGCCAGCGACGGCTGACGATCAGGAGCGCGGCCAGAAACAGCAGGTGGTCATAGCCGGTGATGATGTGCTCAACGCCCAGCTTGAGAAACGTCAGGAAGGTATCACCGGATTCCATGATGCGCCCTTACTTGCCGGCCGGCCGGATCAATTGCAAGTCACTCCACTCACCCATTACGCGCCCGTCGATCGCCCAGCCCGGCGCGGCCGCTGCGAACGCCGCGCGGACCTGCTCCTGCTCGCGCGCGAGGATGCCGCTCAGCACGAGCCAGCCGCCCGGCGCGACCGCAGCGAGCAATTCGCGGGCAAAACGCATGAGCACATCGGCCTGGATATTCGCGAGCACGACGTCCGCCGTGCGCCCGGCTAAGCCGGTCACCAGATCCCCCACGTAAAATTCCACGCGGTCGGCGAGTTCGTTGAGTTCGCCATTCTCGATGCTCACGCGGACCGCCTCGGGATCATTGTCGAACGCCGCGACGCGGCCGAAGCCGAGTCGCACCGCCGAAAGCGCCAGAATCCCTGAACCGCAGCCGGCATCGATCACGTTCAAATCCGCATTCCGCAACCCACGCTCCGCAATCGCGGAGAGCCGCTCACAGCACAGTCGGGTCGTCTCGTGGTTACCGGTGCCAAAGGCGAGTCCGGGATCGAGCCAGATGGCGGCGTCGCCCGCCGGCAGCGCGTACGTGGCGCGTTCCCAGACCGGAACCCAGTGAATGCGACCGGAGCGCCACGCCTTGAAATGCGCCTTGTAGCTGTCGCGCCAGTCCTGGTCGGCCAGCACGCGCAGCTCCGGCGTGCTGGCGACAGGGATGCCCAGCAGCGGGAGCAATTCAGCCCAACGGGCGCGGGCTTCGGACTCGTCCGGAAAAATCCCGACGATCCATGCGCGCTGGATGATCACATCCTGCAGCAGCGACCAACCCTCGACGCCGAGTTCGAGCAGGACGGTATCGATCGCGTCGACCGCGTCTGGACTGACTTCCACCTTGATCTCATGCAATGGCATCGCGCGACCCTTTCGGGCCGGCCGCGGTGCCGCAATGCGATTTTCGCGGTCCGCCGAATCCTCACCCCAACCAGAGCCAAGCGACAAGCCCCAGCACCGCGAGCCCGCCCAGGGCCGTCATCAGCCCCGAACGGCGCCGCCGACGGATATAGAAGAGCAGCCCAAGCCCGGTAAACGATACGACCGCCAGGATGAGGGCGGAGATATCGATGACCCACGCCCAAACCGGGCCGGTGTGCCGGCCCTTGTGCAAATCGTTCATGACCGCCACGAGCCCTTCGTAGGAGGCGGTGGCCTCGTAACGACCCGTGCGGCGATCGATGAAGAAATCGTTCGAGGAGCCGGGGCCCTTGAAGCCGACCACGAGTTCGTTCCGATCGATGCGAAATTCCTCCATCGCCCCGCGCACGCCGTGGGTGGAACGCAGGAATTCCACGACCTCCAGCTTCGCGATGTCCGCTTCGGGCGCGCCCACCCGGATCCAGGCCAGTTCCATCTGGCCGGACAGGGTCTGCTCGCTCCGGGTGGTGCCAAAGAGCCAGTCAGGGTGATTCAGCGTCAGGCCGGTCACGCTGAAGAACAGCGTCGCGGCCAGACCAGCCATGGAAAAATAGATGTGGAGCCAGCGAAAGAGACTCGGGCCGATCCGGCGCCGGTGGGCCGCCTCAGCGGGCTTGTGCGCGTCGTCGATAGTCAAGGGTGGCGGATTTGATTTCTTCGTTGCCCGGAATTTCCATCGTGAACGGATCGCCGCCGACCGTGACCTCCTGCTGCATGATCTGGTAGGTGCCATGTTCGCGCACGGCTTCGATCATCAGCGTGTACGTGCCGGCGGGCACGGGACGCTTGCGATCATCGCGGCCGTCCCAAGCGAGGTAATAGCGACCGGGCGGCCGCGTGGCATCGGAGGCCACGGCCAGCACGTCGGTCAGATCGCTACGCGCGCGAAGTCCGTCGGCGCGGTTCCAGCGCCGCAGATCGGGCAGCCAGCGCGGACGGTCATACCACACGAGCAACGTGCGAACGGAGCGTCCCTCGGCATCCTCCAGCCAAATGGCCACGTAAGGCCGCGCGTAGCGGCGGGAGGTGCGCGGCGACGCGATCTCGAACTCGACATTGAGTTCGAAGGTATCGCCCCACGACGCGCCTTCGGCGGCCGCCGGCTCCGCGAGCAGGGCCATCGTTTCGCCAACCGAGCCCGGCCAGCGGGCGCTGCGCACGGTCGCGCCGTCGGCCGTGACGACCAGAAAGCCAGTACCCGGCGTCGCCGCCGCGAGACGCGCGCTTTCCCCGGGATCGAGAATGCTGAAGACCGTGGCCAGCGCATCGGCCTGCGCCGCATCTGGCGCGAGGGCCGACGAACTGGTCACGTTGTCCACCGGGCGCCCAGTCCGCGCATCAAACAGGTGCGAGTAGGAACGGCCCTGAATCACAAAGCCACGGCGATAGCCGCCGCTGGTCGCGAGAGCGGCATCGGTGAGAGAAATCGTCTCGAGCGGCGGAGCGTTGTCTGCGGCATGCGCCGGATCCGTGATCGCGATGGGAAAAGCCTCGCGCCCCCAGACGCGCAGGTCGCCGCCAATGTTCACCACCAGGCGATCGACCGTCGCAACTGCCGCGCGCGCGGCCTGCAGCGACCGCTCGACGATGTAGCCCTTGGCGATGGCATCGAGCGTGAGCGGATAGTCGGCCAGACGCGTGGCCGTGCCGGCCGCGGGATCAAGACGCCACGCGGGGGCGGCAATGCGCTCCGCCGCGGCGCGCAGGTCGGCGGCAGCGGGCTCTGTGTCACGGGCCGCAGCCTCACGCCAGAGCTGGGTGAACACGGCGGCACCGGGGTTGAACGCCCCGCCCGAACGCTGCCGCCAGAGATCGGTTGCCTGAAGGACTTCCATCAACTCCGGAGAGACCTTGACCGCCTCGCCCCTCGTGCGCTGCCAGCGGCTGAACTCGCTCGCTTGATCGTAGGTGCTGAAGATGTCGGCCAGCCGATCGATCTCGGTCAGCGCCGCGTCCTCCGCGCGCCGGGCTTGCTCGATCGTGGGGGCTCCGATCCGCAGCTCCAAGGAGGTGCCGAGGACATTCTCATGATGGAAGGTGTGCGTTTCATTGCCCGTCAGCCGGGCCAACAGGAGGACGAACGCAATGCAGATGCGAAAATTCAGGGGATGATGCATGAGAAGCGGCTTCCAAATGACGAAGGGCCGCGCCGGCGGTTACGTCGCCCCTGCCGGCCACCCGGGAAAGGATCAGCGGGCGGAGGTAAATTCCAGCCGGGCCAGCACCGGCAGGTGATCCGACGGGAAGTAACGCCCGTCGTTGTCCGTGATGACCGCGAAGGCCTTGGGCACAAACCCGTCGTTGTGCAGCACGTAGTCGATGATCGACATGCGCGGACTACTCGCCTCGAAGCCAAGTGAGGTCGGCTGGGTGTAGCCGGCCGGGCGGGCATCCCGCAGAAAACCGCCCGCGATGAGCGTCGTGAAGGCCTCGCTGGTGGGCTCCACATTCAGGTCGCCCGTCATGATGATCGGGACCGGCGTGGCCGCATGAACCGACATAAGATGCGCCTTCAGCGCCGCCGCGCTCTGAATACGCGCCTGCACCCCGCGGTGGTCGAAGTGGGTGTTGAGCATGAGCAGCTCGCGCTTGGCCTCGCGGTCGTAGAGCCGGGTCCAGGTCGCGATCCGCGGCAGCGCCGCATCCCAACCCTTGACGCCCACCGCGGTTGGCGTGTCGGATAGCCAGAACGTGTCGCTCGCCCGCACCTCGAAGCGCGAACGCCGAACCAGGATGGCGGAGTATTCACCCTTGGTCTTCCCATCGTCTCGTCCAACACCGTAAACATCGTAGTCCGGCAACCGCGCGAGGATATCGTCGATTTGGTGACGCAGCGCCTCCTGCAAGCCGACCAGATCAGGTTGGTTGCGCCGGATCAGCGCCGCCACGCGGTCCTTTCGATTCGTCCACTGGTTCACGCCGTCGGAGGCGGTGTCATAGCGGATGTTGTACGACATCACCGTGATCGGCTGGGCGCAGGCGGTCGCGACAGTCATGACGAGGAACAGAAGGCGCAGGAATCTCATGGTGAAAGCGCGGAGCTAGAGCTTCACCGTCCGGCCCTCGCGAAACGACTGATCGGCGGCGAGCACGATGCGCAGGCTGTCGATCGCCGACTGCCAGTGCGCCGTCAGGTCCTGATCCTCGCGGATAGCCCGGAGGAAAATCTCCTGCTCGCGGCGACAGAGTTCGTCGTGCCCAGGTTCGTCGTTCACATCAATGAGTTCGTCCGCGCGTGCGAACGAACCATCGGGGCCGACGGTCGCATGGTGCAACTTGAGCGATTCCGTCTTCGTATGGGAATCGACATCAGACGATTTCCCCGCTCCACCCGCCGAACGTGCCACAATGCTCACGCAGCCGCGCGGCCCGATCACGTCCTTCACGAAGAAGGCCGTCTCACTCATCATCGGCCCCCACCCGGCCTCGTACCAGCCGATCGAGCCATCGGCGAACGTGACCTGGAGATGACCGTAGTTGACCTGGCCCGGGGCGATCTCGTCGGAGAGCCGCGCGCCGATGCCGTTGACGCTCACGGGACGCGATCCCGTCATGCGGCACATCACGTCAACGTAGTGCACGCCGCAATCGACGATCGGCGACGTCGTGCGCAGCAGCTGCTTGTGCGTGGCCCACTGGGAACCTGCGCTCTGCTGATTCAGGTTCATCCGCATGACGAGCGGCTTGCCCAGCGTCTGCGCCAGCTCGGTGAACTTCTGCCACGACGGGTGCACCTGCAGGATATAGCCAACCACGAGCTTGCGCCCGAGCCGCCGCGCGGTGGCAACGACGCGTTCGCAGTCCGCAAGGGTGTCGGCCACGGGTTTTTCGAGAAACACATCCGCCCCGGCCTCCATCGCCGCGATGGCATAGTCAGCGTGAGTTTCCGCGTAGGTGCTGATGCAGACGGCGGCGGGACGCGTGCGGGCGAGTGCGTCGGCATAGTCGGCAAACTCCGCGTAGCGACCGCCCAACTCCGCGTTGAGGCGCTGACGCGAGTCGGCGCCGCGGCTGACGAGACCGACGATCTCGAAGGCCTCCGGCATCTGGTGGTAGGCGCGCGCGTGCGACGTGCCCATGTGACCGCAACCCACCACGAGGACGCGAATTTTGTTGGCCATGAGAGGAAGCGCGAGGCGTGAAATCCGGGGTCTCGGTCAGTGTGACGCGGCCCCGGCCACCGGCGCGCCGCCGGGTCCGGAGGTCGGAGGACGAAACGCAAACGCGAGCGCGACCGCCGCGAGCGAGGCCACGGCGAAGGGCACGAGGAACAGGCCCTTGAAGTCGACGACCGAACCGGTGGTGAAAACGTTCTGGAGCAGGTACGGGCAGATCGAGTTGGCGAGCAGCGCACCAAGGCCAAGGATCTGGAGATTGAACAGGCCCTGCGCGCTGGTGCGGATGTCCTTCGGGCAGTGCGCATCGACGAAAATGTAAACGGTCGCGAAGAAGAACGCGTAGCAGATGCCGTGCAGCACCTGCACCACGATGATCATGGCGGCACTCTCCGGCATGAACGCGTACACCGCAAAGCGGGCTGCGTGCCCGAGAATGCCCACGATCATGGTCGTGCGCCAACCGAAGCGCTTCAGCGTGGCTCCGAGGATGAACATCGTGAGGATCTCCGCGATCTGCCCGAGGCTCATCACCGGCGTGATCCAATTGGAAGCGATCCCGACGCCACCGGCCTCGCGGGCCGTGCCGAGGAAAATCCCGGTCCAGTTGAAGTAGGCGTTGTGGACAAAGGAATCGACCAGCGTGACCAGCCAGAGCACGAGCAGGTAGGGATGACGCAGAAGCTTGAAAGCCGCCTTCCAGGCCACCGAATCCCCGGCGGCGGCCGCAGCCGGCACCTTCGGGGTTGAGCGCGGCAGCAGCAGACTGAAGGCGGCGAGCGCAAGCGAGGCGATGCCCGCGACGATGAACGTCCACTTGGTCGCGGCCATGGCCGCGGCGCCGGTGAGCGGGTTGCCGAGGGCCGTGCCGAGCCAGTCGACGAGACCCGAGGGATTGGCCGCATCCACCGCAGCCCAGTTGACAAAGATGAAGGTGAACGGCCACGCCGCGAGGATCCAGCCGATCGTTCCGCCCATGCGCACGATGCCGAATTCCTTTTCGGGGTTCTTCATGTTGGCGAACGCGATCGAGTTCGTGATCGAGATCGTCGGCACGTAGAGCAGGCAGTGCACGAGCATGAGCAGGAAGAACGGCCAGAACTCCTTGGTAAAACCGCAACCGAGAATCGCGAGCCCGCCCACGAGATGGGAGAAGGCGAGGAACTTTTCCGGCGCGAACTTCTGGTCGGCCCAGCGGTTGCTGAAGAACATGCCCACGATCGAGGCGACCGGGAAGGCGTTCAGGATCAGCGATTGCTCTCCGGGAGAAAATCCGAGGCTCGGCAGGTAGCCGAAGATCAACGGCAGCCACGCGCCCCAGATGAAGAACTCGAGGACCATCATGATGAACAGACGGCCGCGGGGCGAAGCGGAGGAGGAAACCATAGAGAACAATCCAGCGCAGAGGGTTGGACGATCGACAGAGCGATCGCGGGGTGCCGGCAGCATTGTCCTCCGCCGTTTCAGGCCAAGCCGGAAATGGGTCATCGAAAGAATTCCTTTTCCTTCCGCGGACTTCGTGTTTCGTCTTACGGACCCCTTCGCAGCCATGTTTACCCGCCTCGGCCTGGCTCTGCTCCTTGCTTTCTCGTTCGCGCGCGCCGTCTCGGCGCAGCCGGCCGGATTCACCGCGCTCTTCAACGGCCGCGACCTGACCGGCTGGCGGGGTGGCGACACCTACGACCACCGCCAGCTGCTCGGATTACCGGAAGCGGAACGCTCGGCACTCATCGCCAAGTGGACCGCGAGCCTCACCGAACAGAAAGAAGGTCGCCCGCACTGGACCGTTGTCGGCGGCGAGCTCGTCAACGACGGCCTCGGCGGCTACGCCACGACGGAGCGCGACTACGGCGACTTTGAGCTCAGCCTCGAATGGAAGATCACGGCCGGAACCGACTCGGGCATCTACCTCCGCGGCGTGCCGCAGATCCAGATCTGGGATCCGGCGCAACCTGACCCCAACGGTTACGGCAGCGCGAAGGGATCCGGCGGGCTGTGGAACAACGCCAAGACCTCGCCCGGCCGCGACCCGCTCGTGTGCGCCGACCGGCCCATTGGCGAATGGAACCACTTTCGCGTCATCATGGTCGGCAGTCGCGTGAGCGTCTGGCTCAACGAGCAGCTCGTCGTCGACCATGCGCTCCTGGAAAATTATTACGACCGCGGTCTGCCGGCAGCCCAGCGCCGCCCGGTCCCCGTGCGCGGCCCGATCTCCCTGCAGACACACGGCGGCGAAACCCGCTGGCGAAACATCCACCTCCGCGAGATCGGATCCGAGGAAGCCACGCGTCTGCTCGCGAGCCGCGGCAGCGAGGGGTACGAAAAGATCTTCAACGGTCGCGACCTGACCGGCTGGGCCGGACCGCTCGATGTCGTGGCCATTCAGGACGGCACACTCACTTGGCAATCCGGCAAGGGCGGCACCCTTTATTGGAACAAGCCGCTCACGGATTTTCAGGTCCGCCTGCAGTTCAAGCTTCCGCCGGCCGGCAACAACGGTCTCGCGATTCGCTACCCCGGCGAGGGCGACACCGCCTACGTCGGCATGTGCGAGTTGCAGGTCATCGACGAGAACTACGACCAGCTCAAGGGCCCGCTCGACCCACGCCAGGTCCACGGATCGGCCTATGGCATGGTCGGCGCGGCGCGCGGCTACCAGCGGCCGACCGGCGAATGGAATTTTCAGGAGGTCACGGTCCAGGGCTCCCGTCTGCGCGTGGAACTCAACGGCACCGTCATTCTCGACGCTGACCTCGCTGCCGTCGATCCCGCCACCGTGATGGCCAAGCGGCCCCATCCGGGCAAGGACCGGACCAGCGGCTTCTTCGGCTTTGCCGGCCACAGCGATCCCGTTTCCTTCCGCGATGTCTTTCTGAAGTCCCTCTAGTCTACCCCACCCACGTCCAAGTTCGTCCACCTCTACCCCGCACCCGTCATGCTCACCCGCCGTCATTTCCTGAAAAACTCCACCTCCGTCGCTGTCGGCGGCATGCTCGCTTCCTCCGTTCTCTCCCGCGCTGCGGACGCCTCTGCCGGACGCAATCCCATCCTGCGCGTCGGTCTGGTTGGTTGCGGCGGACGCGGCACGGGCGCGGCCGCGCAGGCGCTCAAGGCAGATCCGGATGTGCACCTCACCGCGATGGCCGACGTTTTCGGCGACCGGATCGAGTCCAGTCTGGAGATCCTCCGCAAGGTCGGCGGCGACCGCGTCAAGGTCACGCCCGCGACGTCCTTTGTCGGACTCGACGCCTACCAGAAGCTGATCGACAGCGGTGTGGACGTGGTGCTCCTGACCGCGACGCCTGCCTTCCGCCCCGCGCACTTCAAGGCCGCGGTCGCCGCCGGCAAACACATCTTCTGTGAAAAGCCCGTCGCCGTCGACGGACCGGGCGTGCGCTCGATCCTCGAGACCGCCGCCGAGGCCAAGCGGAAGCGCCTCTCCGTCATGTCGGGTTTCTGCTGGCGCTACGATCCCCGCATGCGCGCCACGGTGGCCAAGGTCCACGAGGGCGCGATCGGCGACATCCGCGCGATCATCGCCAACTATTACACCGGCACGCTGACCACCAAGTTCCCCGGCACCCGCACGCCCGGCCAGACCGACCTCGAGTGGCAGCTGCGCAACTGGTACAACTTCACCTGGCTTGCCGGCGACCAACTGGTCGAGCAGGCGATCCATAACGTCGACAAGATCGCCTGGCTCCTGAAGCAGGAGATGCCGGTCCAGGCCGTCGGCACCGGCGGCCGCACGGTGCCGGCCTATGGCAACACCTACGACAACTTCAGCGTCGCCTACGAGTACGCCAGCGGCGTGCGCGCCACGGTCTCCTGCCGTCAGCACGATGGCGCCTACAACGAGGTCACCGACTATGTGGTCGGCACGGAGGGCATCTTCTCCAACGGCCGCCTCGCCACCCAGGGCATCACGGGCAAGGTCAACTGGAAGTACACCGGCCCGACGAAGGACATGTATCAGGTTGAGCATGACGAGCTGTTTGCCGCGATCCGCGCGGACAAGCCGGTCGACGACAGCCTCTCCATGACGCAGAGCACGCTCATGGCCATCATGGGGCGCATGGCGGCCTACACCGGCCAGGCAGTCACGTGGGATCAGGCCCTCAATTCCAAGGAAGTCCTCTTCCCGGAAACGCTCGACTGGAACGCGCCGCTCGCCGTCAGCCCCCGCGCCGTCCCCGGCCAGACCAAGCTCGTCTGAGGCTTTCCGTGATCCCTGCAGCCGGGGTCGCTGAACCCGGTGATTGCGAACGTTCGTGCTCGCTATCGAACCGGGGTCAGCGACCCCGGCTACATCCCATCAAATTCATTTCCGTATGAACCGTCGCGATTTTCTCCTCACCACCGCGGCGGCCGCGGCGTTCGCCCCTTTCGCGCGCAGCCAAAACGCCGGCGCGGGCTCGCCGTCGCCTGCGGCCGCGCCAACCGTCGGCAAACGCCGCGCGCTGAAGAAGGGTTTTATGTTCGGCACGCTCGGCGGCCCGACCGCGCAGAAGCTGAGCGTCCTCGAAAAATTCAAGCTGCTGCAAGCCGCGGCCTTTGATGGCGTCGAGGTGAACAGCGGGATGGATCAGGCCGAGGTGCTGGCCGCCCGCGATCAGACCGGGCTCGCGATTCCCAGCGTGGTCATCTCCACCCACTGGGCCAAGCCGCTGTCGGACCCGAGTCCGGCCGCGCGGGAGATCGGGCTCGAAGGCCTCAAGCAGGGCCTGCGCGATGCCAAGGCCTACGGCGCGCGCTCCGTGCTGCTCGTTCCCGCGGTGGTGACCAAGGAGGTTTCCTATGCCGACGCCTACGCGCGCTCGGTGGCAGAGATCACCAAGGCCATTCCGCTGGCCGAGTCGCTCGGCGTCATGATCGCGATCGAGAACGTGTGGAATCGTTTCCTGCTGAGTCCCCTCGAGGCGGTCGCCTACGTTGACGCGTTCAAGAGTCCGATGGTCCGCTGGCATCTCGATGCCGGCAACGTGGCCAACACCGGCTGGCCCGAGCATTGGATCCAGACGCTCGGTCCGCGCATCGTCCAGGTGCACATCAAGGAGTACAGCCGCAAGGTGCGCGACGAGAAGGGTCCCTACGCCGGCTTCCGCGTCGATTTATTCGAGGGCGATTGCGACTGGCCATCCGTGATGTCAGCGCTGGATGCGGTGGGCTACGACGGCTGGCTGATCGCCGAGCAGTACCGTCCACCCGAGTTCGACGACGCCGCTTGGCTGGTCCACCTCTCGAAGAAGATGGATCAGGTCATCTCCAGCTGACCGCCGCCCTCATGACGCGGCGATGGATCATCGCGTGGCTCGCGCTGGGGTCGCTCGTGACCGGGGTGCGCGCCGCCGCAACCGGCGACACGCCGGCGCTCCAGCGCTTCGCGTTCACCGAGCCGCACATGGGCACGCTGTTTCAGATTGTGCTCTTCGCACCCGAAGCCAGCGCGGCACAGGCGGCGGCCTCCGCGGCCTTCGCCCGGATTGCGGAGCTGAATCGTCTTTTTTCGGATTACGACCCGGACAGCGAAGTCTCCCGACTCAGTCGGGCTCCGGTTGGCACGCCGGTCAAAATCAGCCCCGAGCTAGCGGAGCTTCTGCAGCGCAGCCAGACCGTCGCTCGCCAAAGCGAGGGCGCCTTTGATGTCACGCTCGGGCCGATGGTCCGCCAGTGGCGCGAAGCACGGAAGACGGGGCTGTTGCCCGATCCGACGGCCCGGGAGGAAGCCCGGCAGGCGACCGGACATCGATACCTGCAACTTGATCCCGTGACCTCGACCGTCGTCCTCGCCCGCGCCGGCATGCGCATCGATCTGGGCGGCATCGCCAAGGGCTACGCCGCCGATGAAGCGCTGGCCGTGATGAAACGCCGGGGCTTGCCCCGTGCCATGGTGGCGGCCAGCGGCGACCTTGCGCTGGGCGATCCGCCTCCCGGCAAGTCCGGGTGGACGGTGGAGATTGCACCTTTCGGGCGCGCGAGTGACATCCCGCTCACCCTCGTGGTGGCCAACGCGGGCATCTCGACGTCGGGTGACACGGAGCAGGCCGTCGAGATCGGCGGCGTGCGCTACTCGCACATCGTCGATCCCGCCACCGGCCTCGGGTTGACGAAGCCCGTTGCGGTCAGCGTCATCGCGCGCGATGCAACCACCAGCGATGCACTCGCGACCGCGTGCAGCGTCGCCGACGGGCTCGTTATCGAGCGGCTGATTGCCGCCCAAACGGACGCCGTGCGCATCCTCCATCACCAACCCCGATCCGACGGATCGGTCGAACGCACCCTTTACGGCCGGGATCCGGCCGGTCTTGTTTCACGCCTATGATGACGCCGCTCACCCGATTCGTTGCCTTGGCCGTCCTGCTGGGGACGGCGCTGGCGCCAGCCCAGACGGCCATGGCCGCTGAGTTCGACGCCAAGGAACTCGCACTCGTGCGACAGATTCGGGACAAAATCCTGTCCACGGCCAAAGCCGAGGCTTCCGGCGAACCCAAGGCCTACACGCAGACCATCCCGGGCACGACGGTGGCTTTCGCCCTGCAGCCCATTCCGGCCGGCACGTTTATGTTGGGAAGTCCGGAGAGCGAAGTGGGCCGCAACGCCGACGAAGGTCCGCAAGTCCGCGTCGAACTGCCCGCCTTCTGGATCGGGCAGCGCGAGGTGACATGGAACGAGTATGAGATCTTCATGTTTGCGTCAGACAAAGTCGCCGGGGCGAGCACGCCCGAGGCCGATGCCGTGTCGCATCCGACCAAGCCCTACGTCGAGATGAGTTTCGGCATGGGTCGCGAGGGGTTTCCCGCGATCAGCATGACGCATCATGCCGCGTCCAAGTACTGCCAGTGGTTGAGCGCAAAGACCGGTCACTTCTATCGCCTGCCGACCGAGGCCGAGTGGGAGTACGCCGCACGCGCGGGCACCACGACCGCCTACTCCTTCGGCCCCGATCCCGCGCAGCTGGGCACCTACGCCCAGTTCCAAGCTGATCAGTACGCCAAGGTGGGCAGCAAGCAGCCCAATCCCTGGGGCCTCTTCGACATGCATGGCAACGTGTCCGAGTGGACGCTCGACCAGTATGAGCCCGACGCCTACAGCCGGCTGACCGGCAACCCGGCCAAGGGATCATGGGTGCCGTCAACGCAGCCCTATCCCCACGCCGTTCGCGGTGGCAATTGGTCCGATTCCGCAGAAAAGCTCCGCAGCGCAGCCCGCGTCGGCTCGAGCGCCGACTGGAAGATGCTCGATCCGCAGCTGCCGAAGAGCCAGTGGTACCACACCAGCGCGCCTTGGATCGGCTTCCGCGTCGTGCGCCAGCTCGAGATTCCGTCCGCAGAGGAGATGTACCGGATCTGGAACAACGGCGTCGCGCTGGATTACTGAGACTTCATGCGGATTTGATGTAGCTGGGGTCGCTGACCCCGGGGCCTTGAATTGTGCACGTTCGCAACCGGACCGGGGTCAGCGACCCCAGCCACTCCGGAAACGAAACGGCCGCACGCACCGACGGTCAGACCGAACGGGAGCAAGCCCTGCAACGCGCAGTGCAGGCGGGGCAATCGCGGCACCTTCATGACCGCGACGGGGCAACCGCGGTTGTCAGCGACGGGGTTTCCTCGGCGCCGAGCGAACGCGTTGCATACATGACCGCGGCCAACATGGCAAAGAGCGCGCCTGTCCCAGCCAGGAGCGAGAAGTCCTCCATGTTCAGGACAAAGTAGAGGTAAACGTACACGCCGCCCAGCATGGCACTGACCAGCACCGCGCGCCGCCCACCCGACAACACCCGCCAGCAATACAGCCCCACCAGGGCAATCGAATCCAGGGCTGCCACACCGTACGCCACGCCGAAAGGCATAAACTCGGACAGGGCCAGGAGGCTGAGGAAGAATAGGCAGAGCGCCGCGCCGACCAGCAGGTAATTGAGCGCATTGAGCCGCAAGCCGAGGGTTGCCTCGAACAGAAAGAACGCCGTGAAGACCAGTGCGACAAACAGGACGCCGTACTTGATCGAGCGCTCGACGGTGCGATAGGCATCCACCGAGGGCAGCAGGTTCACCCCGAATGCCGCGGCGCTGAAACTGTCCAGGGAGGGCCGTGGCTCACCCGCACGATCCGTCCACTGCTGCGGAAAATCGCGGCCGTAGTACGACACCTGCCAGGCTGCCTTGAATCCCTGTGCATCCACGGTGCGCTCGGTCGGAAGATAGGCCCCGATAAAACTCGGATCCTGCCAGGGTGAGGTCAGGCTCACGCGCGTCTCGCGCCCGAGCGGCACCACGCTGAAGCTTTCGCTGCCGTTCAGCGTGAGGTCGACCGCGAAGGCCTGCGCGCCTCCGCCTTCCATCAGCGTCAAGGGCGCGTGCAACCCGGTCGAAAATCCCTCGAGGCGTGCCCCGGGCTGCAACGGAATGGTCTGCTCACCCCAGGTGACTGACACCGCCTCCCGCATGCCGCGTAGATCGCTCACCGCAAAGCTCAGCCGGGCCCGGTTCCAATGAGGACGCACGTTATCCGCCGCCAGGCCAAGCAACGCCCATGCCGGCGGGGCAAAGTGGCCGCTCACCCGCACCGTGCCCGTGTACACCTGCGTGCGGTAGATGCCACGCTGGCGTTCCGACGGCTGCAGGTCGCCTGTCACGGCCAGTTGCTCCGGCAGGAAGTACGCCTCGGCCGCAAACTCCCGCACCACGCGCTCAGTGACACGCTGGCCGTTCACGATATTCGTCTCCTCCACCTCGCTTTGGTAGGAGTAAGGCACCACCAGCACCGGTCCGATCAGACGCTGGGCCCGGCCCCACGTCTGGGTGATACTGGCCACCGCCTCGGCCGAGCGCTGCTTTCGCTCGTTCAGCGTCGAATCCACCATCGCCAGCGGGATGAGCAGAATCAGCGCAAGAAAGCCGATACCGATGATCTTGAACAGGAGGGCGCGGCGCTGGAGCCAGGTGCGGCCCGCGTCGATCAGGGAAGTGGTGGAGTCCATGCCCCACTCTCACCCGATCGCATGAAGTCTGTGTGAAGTCGCGATGAAATCCGCGGGAAATCGGTGATTTATCCCATTGAATCCAGAAGTCGCGCAGAGACGCGGAGACGCAGAGAAGTCCACCCAGATCGAGTCGTGATTTGAAACTCTACGGCTCCGCGCCTCTGCGCGATTTTCGTGGCGCGGATCCGCCCTCGGTGCACTCCCTGCCTCTACAGAAACCTCCCTAGGCCGCCGGAAACCAGATCTCTGCGCGCGCCCCACCCTCCGGGCGATTGGCCACGGTGGCGCCGCCTTGGTGGAGCAACGCGATCTCGCGCACGAAGCTGAGGCCGAGCCCTGAACTCTTGCGGCCCGTGTCAGGACGCGGGAGCGAATAAAAGCGCTCGAAAATCCGTTCCGCTGCGAAGTCGGGCACGCCCGGGCCTTCGTCGTCGACCTGGACGCGCCGGTGTCCGTCCTCCGCAACGACCCGCGCGCGGATCACGCCGCCGGAAGGCGTGAATTCCACCGCGTTCTGCAGCAGGTTGGTCAGAGCCTGACCGACCAGGAATCTCTCCCCCTCGATTTCCTGCGCACCCTGGCTTTCTATGCGGATCTCGACCTTGCGGGCATGCCAGATCGGCCCCAGCGCCTCCACAGCCTCGGCCAGCGCCCGCGAGAGATCGATGCGTTCCCGCTGCTTCAGTCCGCTGCGCGCCTCGAGCGCCGACAGCTGCAGCATGCGATCGACAATCCGATGCAGGCGATCCGACTCAGCCCGCAGATGGCCGAGAAATTTCGCCCGCTCGCTCGGCGGCAAATCTTCTCCCAGCAGTTCGGCCGAACCACGAATCGCCGAGAGCGGGGCCTTCAGCTCATGCGCCAGCGTCTGCGTGTAGCGCTCGACATACTGCTTTCCCTCCAGCGCCGCCCGCATTTCATCGAAGGCCTGCGTGAGCTCGGCCACCTCCGTCGCGTCGGACTCGGGTCGCGGCGCGGGCTGGCCGGCACCCAGCGCCCGCACATAGAGCGTCAGCCGCTCGACCGAACGCGTGACGCGGTTGGCGATCCACCAGCCGGCCACGATCATCGCCAGCGCGAGGAGCAGCGCACCGGCCAGCAGGCGAACGCGCGCGCGCCAGATGGCGTCTGCGAACGAACTGAGGGGCCGCGCCACGCCAACATAGCCCAACACCGCTCCGGCCCGGCGCACCGGCGCCGCCACGCGGATTTCGCCGTCGATCACCCCTGATTCCGCGTCGTTGCGATAGCTCTCCCGCTCGAAAAAGGTCTGCATCTCCGGGCGCTGGCTGTAATCGCGGCCAACCTCGCGACCGCCCGCCGAGTCAAAGGTGACGAGGCCGCGCGCGTCGGTGACGTACACCCGCAGCCCGCCCGACGCCGGGTCCACCGCGGCCAGACGTTCGCGCCAATCGGAGCCAAGCGAGGCTTCCGGGCTGAGTTCGTTTTCAACGAGGACCGACAGCAGGGCCGCCGTGTCGTTGAGTGTGCGCCGCATGGACTCGACGTAGCGCGGCCGCACCTCGCTCAGGATAAACGCCATCAGCAGTGCAAAGCCCACGGCCGAGGCCGCGACATAGACACCGAAGATCGCGGTGCGGATTTTCACGACGCAGCTCGCAAAGCGTAGCCCAGCCCGCGATGGGTCTGAATCGGATCCTGCTCCGGATCGATGGCACGAAGCTTGGCCCGCAGCGTCTTGATGTGGGCATCGACCGTCCGATCGAGGCTCGCGCCGGGATCCTCCCACACCCGCGTCATGAGTTCATCCCGGGAAAACACCCGACCAGGTCGCGCAATGAGCACGCCGAGCAGGCGGTACTCGTAGCGGGTCAGCTCGAGCTTCACGCCGCGGTAACTCACCTCGCAGCGCTCGGTATCGACCACAAATTCGCTCGCGGCCGCTGCCGGCGCGTGGGTTTCCTTGGTGCCCGCCGGCACCGGCTGCGTGCGGCGCAGGATCGCTTTCGCCCGCGCCGCGATTTCGCGCGGGCTGAACGGCTTCGTCACATAATCATCGCCGCCGATTTCCAGCCCGACGATCCGGTCAATCTCGCTGTTACGCGCGGTGAGAAAGAGAATCGGCACTGCGTTGTGCCGGGCGCGGATGGTCTTGCAGAGATCGAATCCGCTCACGTCAGGCAGCCCGACATCCAGCACCACCAGGGCGGGCTCAGCGCCTTTTTCCAATGCGGCGAGCGCCTTGTTGCCGGTCGAATGCCACTCGGGCGCAAATCCCTCCGTGCGCAAGGCGTAGAGCAGCGTGTCGGCAATGGCCGGCTCGTCTTCAACCAGGAGAATGCGAGGGGCAGCCATGGCGTAGCCGGTCAGTTTCAGCTCAGCCCCGGGGTGATTCGCTTAGTGCGGCGATCACCGCAGGGAGCAATGCGTGCTCGGCCCCATGGACTTTGGTCGTAAGGGTCTCCAGCGTATCCGTGGGATCGATGCGGACCACGGCCTGGTCGATGATCGGGCCGCCATCGACTTCAGGCGTGACGGCATGGACCGTGCAGCCCGTGACCTTGACGCCACGGCGCCAGGCCTGGCCAATCGCGTCGAGCCCGGGGAACGACGGCAGCAGGCTGGGATGCAGATTGATGACCTTGCCGGCAAAGGCGGCCAGGAGACGTGGCTTCACCACGCGCATGAAGCCCGCGAGCACCACGAGATCCGCTTCGCAGGCGCGAATGGCCTCGATGTAGCGGTCTTCCCCCGCCCCTTCCAACTTGGTCTTGAACGGCGCCGGATCAAGGAAGGTGGCCGGGACACCGTGCCGTGCGCCGAGGGCGAGAATGCTGGCGTCGGGCCGGTCGGAAAAGATCTGCACCACGCGGGCGCGACCAAGCCGCCCCGCCTTTTGTGCTTCAAGGATGGCGGCGGCATTCGAACCACGACCGGAGCCCAGGATGACCACGCGCATGTTGTCAGATGCCACCCGCCGCCTTGATTTTGGCAATCAGGTTCGTGGTGCTAAAACCGGGCAGGAAGGGGAGAAACTCGATGCGCGCACCGACGCTTTCCAGCGCCGCCCGCTCGCCCGGGTCGAGCTTGTCGAGGGTGTAGTCGCCGGCCTTGCAGTAGACATCGGGCTGCAGCGCGCGGATCTCCGCAGTCAGCCGGGGCTCGCGAAAGATCACGATGCCGGTAACGAACCACAGCGCGGCGAGCGCGTAGGCGCGTTCGAGTTCGGTCTGGACGGGACGGAGAGGCCCCTTGAGCGCGCGCACGCTCGCGTCGGCGTTGAGCGCGATGAAGAGCGCATCACCCTGGCGGCGCGCCTCCTTCAGGTAGTAGAGATGCCCGGTGTGCAGCAGGTCGAAGACCCCGTTGGTCAGCACGAGCTTCTTCCCGGCGGTGCGCAGGCGCTCCCGCTCGAGCATGGCCTGGTCGAGCGTCAGGAGTTTCGGATTTTCAAGCGTAGGAACCACAGATGGATCCAAATGAACACAGATTGGGATCAGGCCGGCAATCTCTCTGTGCGAAGCCTGAGGAGCGCCCGCGAATCACGCGAATCGGCGCGAATTCGATCCGAGATGACCACGGAATACACCGAACACACGGAATGGTTCGATCCGAAAATTTCTGACCGCTTCCGTGTGTTCCGTGGTAACTAATTTCCGGGATTCGCGCCGATTCGCGTGATTCGCGGGCAACTCCGTTCCCGCGGTCAGAAGAACTTCTTCGCTTTTTCGAAGAAGCTCTTCGACACCGGTTCGTCGGCGTCGCCGCTGACCTTGGCGAATTCCTCGAGGATCTTGCGCTGCTCGCTTGTGAGCGAGGTCGGGACCTCGACGTGCACGCGCACCAGTTGATCGCCCTGCGAGCCGCCGCGGAGCGAAGGCATACCCTTGCCACGAAGGCGAAAGGTCGTGCCGCTCTGGGTGGACGCCGGGATCTTCAACGAAGCTTTGCCGAACAACGTGGGGACCTCGATCGTGCCCCCGAGGGTGGCGAGCGTGAACTTGATTGGGATCTCGCAGAACAGATCCTGTCCCTGGCGCTCGAAGATCTCGTGATCCTTCACCGTGAGGACGATGTAGAGATCGCCGGCCGCGCCGCCCGCGAGCCCCGCCTCACCGTTGCCGGATGAGCGCAGGCGCGCACCCGAATCCACGCCGGGAGGAATGCGCACATTGATCTTGGTCGACTTCGGCACGCGGCCCTCGCCGCGGCAGGCCGTGCAGGCTTTCTCGACGCGCGTACCCTGGCCACCGCAGGTCGGGCAGGCTTGAGTGAAGGTGATGATGCCGCCGGAGCGGCGGATCTGGCCGGCACCGCGGCAGGTGGTGCAGGTGACGCGCTTTGAGCCCGGCTCTGCGCCCGAACCTTCGCAGCGCTCGCAGGAGACATTCTTGCGGAAGGAGATTTCCTTTTCCACGCCGCGGGCCGCGTCCTCGAGGGTGATTTCGAGATCGTAGCGCAGGTCCGCGCCGTCGCGGCCACCATCGCGCCCGCCACCGCCGAACATCTCGTCAAAGATGCCTCCGCCTCCACCGCCACCGCCCTGACCGCCGAACACCTCGCGGAAGATGTCGAAGGGATCGTGGAAGCCGCCGCCCCCGCCGCCGGGGCCGCGCGGACCGGCGCCCGCGCCGGGGCCCTCGAACGCGGCGTGGCCGTAGCGATCGTAGGCCGCACGCTTGTCCGCATCCTGGAGCACTTCGTAGGCGTGGGAGATCTTCTTGAACATCTCCTCGGCCTCTTTGTTGCCGGGATTCTTGTCCGGATGGTACTGCACGGCCTTCTTGCGGTAGGCCTTCTTCAGGTCCTCCGGGCTGACGCCCTTGTCGACGCCGAGCAATTCGTAGTAATCTTCCTTGGCCATGGTGAAGAGGGTTGGTGGTGGGAGCCGCGGTCGCACGCGCCGCACAACGCGACGCGATCCGAGCCGCCGCCGGACCGGATCAGCCGTTGGCCTCCTTGGCCGGGCCGCTGGAAACCACAACGGAAGCCGGGCGCAGCAGGCGCCCGTTCAGGCTGTAGCCGATGCGCACCACCTGCAGAACGATGCCCTCGGCGACGTCGGCGCTGGGCTGCTGGGAGATGGCCTCATGCTGGTTCGGGTCGAAGGCCTGCCCCACCGGGTTGATCTCCTTCATGCCGTGGCCGCCGAGCGCGGACTTCAGCTGGTTGCCGATCATCTCGATGCCGCCGATCATCGACTTGAGATCGGCGTTGGGGGCCTTGGCGGCCGCGAGACCGAGCGCAAGATTATCGAGCACCGGCAGGAGGTCTTCCAGCACGCGACCAGCCGCGAACTGACGCAGTTCCTCCTTCTCGCGCACCGAGCGCTTGCGGAAATTCTCCAGGTCCGCGACCGCGCGCAGATGGCGCTCGTGATGCGCAGTCGCCTCCTGTTTCGCCGTGGCGAGTTGGGCCGCAAGATCCGCGCCGGCGGAAGCCGGAGTTTCCGCGGAAGCAGAGCCAGCGGTCGGGTCAGTGGTATCGGTGGGTGCGGTTTCAGCCATAGGAACCGGAAATTAATCCACGGCTTTGCTCATACTTCAAGTATCTCCGTCACTCTGCGGAAATTCCACTCAGGCAAAGTTTTCCGTAACCAGCACCACCGCCGGAGCGGTCGCGCGGAACGTAAACCGGCCGGCAAAGGGCAAAAGCACGTTTTCGCCCGTCACCACCGGCGCCAGCGATGCGCCCTCGATCGCCACCGCCCCGGATACACAGCCCAGCAATCGCGGCTGTTCCCCGGCGGCAAACGCCAGGGTTTCCCCTTTGGCCAGGGATATTCGGCGGATCCGGAACTCCCGGGCGTCGGCAATCACGGCATTGGCCTCCGTGCCACGAATCAGCTCCGGCTCTTCCCCTGACCAGAGGATGGAGGCCATGGACTCCTTCAGGTGAAGCGCGCGCGGATTTCCATCCTCCCCCACCCGGCCCCAGTCAAAGACGCGGAACGTCGTGTCGGAATTCTGCTGGATCTCGAGGATAAGGCAGCCCGCATCGATCGCGTGGACCGTGCCGCTTTCCACCAGGATCGAGTCCCCGGGCGAGACCGGCAGCCGGCGAACGCAGGCTTCGATCGATCCCTGGGCGAGGGCCTGCTCAAAACGCGCCCGATTCACCCCGGGCCGCAGTCCGACCAACAACGCGGCATCCGCATCGGTGTCGGCCACATACCAGTTCTCCGTCTTGGGTTCACCACGCAGCCCGGGCGCCACCGCGGCAGGCGGATGGACCTGCAAGCTGAGGCGCTCGCGACAATCCAGCCACTTGACCAAAATCGGAAACACCCGATCGCGCGGCCATTTCGGTCCCATGATCCCCGCCGGATCTGCCTCGATGGCCTGCCGGAGTGTGCGCCCCGTCAAGGCGCCGCCACGAATGACAGACTGCGCTTCGGGGCGATCCACGATCTCCCAGCTTTCGCCAATCGCCTGACTTTCAGGCAAAACGCGGCCAAATGCCGATTCGAGGCGTCTTCCGCCCCAAATTCGGCCCTGATAGATCGGTTCGAAGCGAAGTACTTCGTGCATCAGAGGCTATGAGTTTTTTGTGAAAGTCCCTTGGGGCCGGATTACAATTGACCGGCACCCGCGTTGGCGTGGAATCCCCAAGGGTTGGGACCCGTCCTCACGCGTCCGGCAAACCACATGGCCAAGTCCACGAGTTCAAACTCAAATTCCGGAGGTCCTTCCTTCCAACCTCCGCGTTACCGCCCTCGTTGGCTGGTGGCCAGCATCTGCTTTGTGCTGGGCATCCTGATCACGGTCGCCTTGGTGGATTTCGCCCCGGAACAGAGCTACCAAGTCACGACCAATCCGGATCCGGCGAATCCCAATCTGGTGGGCCGCTTCGGCTCGGAATTTTCCTGGTGGTCGCTCCACGTGTTCGGCGCGAGCACCTGGCTGATCCCCGCCTTCCTGCTGTGGTCGGCGGTCGTGGCCCTGCGCAACGCCAAGCGGCTCGCGGGCACCCGATTCACGGCGATGGTGGTGAGCATCACCACCAATGCCGGCCTCTGGGCGATGTGGGAGAGCTTCGGTAAGTCCCAGTATTTTTCGGAAGGCCCCGGGGGCATCCTCGGTCAGCTGGTCTATCATGATCTGCTCAAGTCCACTTTGGGCGTCTTTGGTTCCGCACTTTTGCTCACCATCATCAGCGGACTCGGGTTGATGTTCATCTTCACCCGCGACATCACCGCGGAGTTCGAGAAGGCCGTGCAGAGTTTCCAGGCCTGGCGTGAACACCGCGCCCAGCTGGCTGCGGAGCGCGAAACCGCCCGTCGCGAAATGAAGGAGCAGCAGGCCAAGGCGCTCGCGGCAGAGAAAGCCGAATCAACGCGGCCGCCCTTTGTCGCACCGACCGCCAAGAATCTCAAGATGGCCAAGACGGCCGACGAGCCGCTGGCCAAGCCAGCCGCGCCAGTTGCGCCCGCGCCCAAACCGGCCCCCGCCGATCTGCCGCCACCGGCCGCGCTCGCCCCCAAGCCCGCCCAGGAGCCCAAGCCGAAGCCCGAACGGCTTAAACCCGAGCCCTCCGCCACCGCGACCGATACCAAGGCCCTCGCCGTTGCGGCCGGCAAACTCGAGCTCAACATCGTCAAACCGGAGGAAACCAAGAAGGCCAAGGTCACCGTCCTCCCGCAGACCAACGACGAGAACTACAAGTTCCCGCCTCTCACCATCCTCAAGGAACAAGTCCGGCCATCGGCGGAAAATTCAGAGGAGGAGCACAGCCGCAATGCGCAGAACCTGATGCGCATCCTGAGCGAGTTCGGCGTCGAGGTGACGCTCGGTGAGATCCATGTCGGTCCGGTCATCACCCGTTACGAGGTCGCCCCGGCGGCCGGCGTGCGCGTCGAGAAGATCGCCGGCCTCGACAAGAACATCGCACTCGGCATGCGCGCGCAGTCGGTCCGCATCCTCGCCCCCATTCCCGGCAAGGCCGCCGTCGGCGTCGAGGTCCCGAACCAGCACCCGACTCCGGTCGGCATGCGCGAGATCCTCGAGGCCGAGGACTGGGTCGGCGCCAAGGCCGAGCTTCCGATCGCCCTCGGCAAGGACGTCTCCGGCAAACCGCTGATCTCCGACCTGACCAAGATGCCTCACCTGCTGATTGCCGGCGCCACCGGCTCCGGCAAATCGGTGTGCATCAATTCCATCGTCGCCTCGATCCTCTACTCGAAGAGCCCGAAGGATGTCCGCCTCATCATGGTGGACCCCAAGGTCGTCGAGTTGAAGATCTTCAACACGCTCCCCCACATGCTCATCCCGGTGGTGACGGAGCCAAAGAAGGTCCCAGGCGCGCTCAAGTGGCTGCTCAACGAGATGGAGCAGCGCTACCAGATGTTCGCGAAGTGCAATGTCCGCAATATCGTCGGCTTCAACGGGCGCAAGAAGGGCGGCAAGCCCGAGTTTCCGCCGGTCGAGCAGCAGGGCGCGCTTGAGGGCGTCGACCCGAGCACGCTGGACGACGGCGAGCCGATGCCAGAGCGCCTGCCGTACATCGTGGCGATCATCGACGAGCTGGCCGACTTGATGATGGTCAATCCGGCCGAGATCGAGACGAGCATCGCCCGCCTAGCCCAACTCGCCCGCGCCGCCGGTATCCACCTGATCATCGCCACCCAGCGTCCCTCGGTGAATGTCATCACCGGCGTGATCAAGGCCAACCTTCCCTCGCGCATCGCGTTCCAGGTGGCCTCGCAGGTCGACTCCCGCACCATCCTCGATACCAAGGGCGCCGACACCCTCATCGGGCGCGGTGACATGCTTTTCTCGCCTCCGGGCAGCTCCCGCCTCGTTCGCGCCCAGGGCGCGTTCGTCTCGGACGACGAGGTCCTCGAGCTGGTCGAATTTCTCAAGGTCAACGGCCCGCCTCAGTACGCGTCCTCCGTGCAGCAGCAGATCGACCGCGCTGCGGCCGAGGATGACGAGGAAGGTGAGGACAGCGGCGCGGATGGCGACCTGGGCGACGACGAGGAATTGTTCCAGCAGGCGCTGGACGTCCTCAAGTCGACCAAGCGCGCGTCCACGTCCATGATCCAGCGCCGGCTGCGCATCGGCTACAACCGCGCGGCCCGCATCATGGATCTGATGGAGGACAAGGGCATCGTCGGACCGGAGAACGGCTCCAGCCCGCGCGAGATCCTCAAGGACCTCGACACGCTTTGAGCAGTGCTAAGCGCTGAATCGTCATCGGTTGCTGAATTCCGCCTTCACATGCGGCGCGCTTTCACCTAACTCGTCTTCATGCAGACCATTGGTGAACGCCTCGAGGAAGCCCGGAAACGGAAAGGCATCTCCATTCGCGAGGCCGCCGAGGCGACCAAGATCCGCGGCGACTACCTGCACAAGTTCGAGGGCAACCAGTTCGACATCAACCTGCCCGAGATCTACGTCCGCGGTTTTCTCCGCACGTACGCGACGTACCTCAAGCTTTCGCCGGACAAGATCAATTCGGACTACAATGCGCTCGGGCTCGGGCCGGCCAAGCCGCGTTCGATCAGTCGTGAATTATACGGTCGCATGGACCTCTCCGTCGCCTCCGCCAAGGACGCCGCGGAGCCCCCGCCGGCCGAAAATGCAGGCGCCGGCGGCCCGCAGGCCGAACCCGGTTCACGCAATCCCGCCACCTTCGTGCCGCGCCCCTCGGGGCCGCAGATCGACCGCGATCTGCTGATCAAGGGTGGCGCCCTGCTCGGCGGAGCCATTCTGCTCGTCGTGTTGATCATTTGGGGCGTGGGCCTGCTCACCAGCAGCAGCAATTCACCGGCTCCGTCGACGACGACCACCAACACGCCGGCCGCAGCCCCGACGCAACGCACGATGACGCTCGTCGCTCTCAACACCGTCAGCGTCACCGTCGCCCGCAAGAACGCGGACGGCTCCGCCGGCGAGGAACTCTTCCGCGGCCAGCTCGTCCGCGGTCAGGCGCAGGATGTCGCGTGGCCCGGCCCGGTCTACATCACGGCCAGCGCCGGTGAGAATCTGGAGATCGAATACCGTGGCCAGCGCTACCCGACCCAATTCCGGGGTCAGGGCCGCTTGGAAATGCAGTGATGCAGCCGGCCTCGTTGAGGCCGGTCTGCAAGGTACGATCCGCAATCGGTCACGTCGCTGAATCAGCGCCTGGCGCCTGCATAATCCGCACACCCCGGGGTCAGCGACCCCGGCTACAGCGAGCCCCTCAGCGCAGCGCCACCGGCGGGCCGAGCACCTCGCGCAGGACGATCGCGCGGCGCGTGGATTCAGGATCGCGCAGGTCGCGCAAAAGCGCAGCTGACTTCGACGGCCTCGCGTGAGTCGCCGTCGCTGCCGCCAGGACCGGAGCCGATGCCCGGCTGCGTGCGGCCTCGAGCGCGGCGCGGCGTTCCGCCAAGGCCTGCAGCTGTTCCTGCAGCGCTCGCTGGCGGGCCAGCACCCCGTCATCGAGCGGCGGAGGCTGCGGGGCGCGGGGCGCTTGCTCGCGCCAGGACGGTTCTTCCACCGGAGCTTCGTAGGCCGGAGCCTCTTCCCTCAACGGTGGCGGTTCAACTGGCGCCGCCGGCGCCCCACCCGCGCGGCGCTCCTGAATCTTGCGGCGAATTTCCTCCTGGATACGACGCGTCCGCTGTTCCTCCTCCATCGCGTCCGCGTTGGGCGCGACGGTGGGACGATTCTCCGGAATCCCATCCTCGTCATAGTCCGCCGCCTCACCACGCTGCTCGCGCTTGCGCTGGTTGAGCCAGTACGCAATCGAGCCCGCGATCACGAGGATCAGCTGCAGATTGTCGAGGATGAGGTCCATCAGGATGAGCGGTAAGCTGTAAGCGTTAAGCTGAAAACGCGGCTACTTCCGTAGATTGGGAGCTTACCGCTTAAGGCTTAGCGCTTGATTGCTTAATTCCTACTTCTTCTCCCCTTCCGGCTTCGCGATGCTCTGACGCATGGCGGAGTCGGCCTGGACGTTTTCCATCTTGTAGTAGTCCATCACGCCGAGCCGGCCGGAACGGAAGGCCTCGGCCATCGCGAGCGGCACCTGGGCCTGCGCCTCGACGACCTTGGCCTGCATCTCCTGCACGCGGGCCTTCATTTCCTGCTCCACCGCAACGGCGGCCGCGCGACGAATTTCCGCCTGGGCCTGGGCCATGTTCTTATTCGCCTCGGCCTGCGCCTCCTGGAGCTTGGCACCGACGTTCTCGCCAACGTCGACGTCGGCGATGTCGATCGAGAGGATCTCGAAGGCCGAGCCCACATCGAGGCCGCGCGCCAGCACGACCTTGGAAATGCTGTCGGGCGACTCAAGGACGACCTTGTAGGTGTCTGCAGAACCGATGGTCGAGACAATGCCCTCGCCGACGCGGGCGATGATCGTGTCCTCCTTGGCACCGCCAACGAAACGATCCAGGTTGGTCCGCACGGTCACGCGGGCCTTTACCTTCACTTGGATGCCGTCCTTGGCGACGCCATCGATCGTGGTGCGGCCACCCTCGGGATTGGGGCAGTCGATGACCTTCGGGTCGACGGAGGTGCGCACAGCCTCGACCACGCTCTTGCCGGAACCCTTGGTCGCGAGATCGATCGCACAGGCACGATTCCAGTTCAAATTGATGCCGGCCTTCTGGGCCGCGATGAGCGCCTGCACCGTGGGGACGACGTTGCCACCCGCGAGGTAGTGCGCCTCGATGTCATCGATCGTGATGTCGATGCCGGCCTTCTTGGCCGTGATGCGCGCATCAACCACGAGACCGTAAGGCACCTGCCGGAGGCGCATCGCGACCAGCGTGATGATGCCCACATAGGCGCCGGCCAGCCACGCCCGCAGCCACACGCTGAAGAACGAAAGCACAATGCCGAAGACCACAAGACCGGCGACGCCGGCGGCGATGAGGAGGATGAGGGTGATATCCATAGAAGTCAGGGTTTGGTGACGATCAGACGAAAATTGTCGAGTCCGACCACGCGGACGGTTTCGCCCTTAGCCACGAGGCCGGAGCGGGAAAAGGCATCATAACGCCGGCCCTCCACCACGATGTAGCCAGACGGGGAAAGCGGTGTGATCGCCTCGCCCGAGCGACCGACCACGGTCGCCTCATCGGCGGGCAGCGGCTGGCTGGTGCCATCGACGGAGGCGTGAAGAAACATCCGGCGGCCCCACGCCGTGCGGGGCAGCAGGCCGAATTCCAGGTAAAGCATGAGTCCGGTCAGCGCGAGCGCGGCGGCCAGTGCGGTCCAACCGCCCGTGGCGCCAAACTCCATGAAGGCAAGGACCACGCCGCCGAGCAGCGAGAGCCCGCCAAAAATCCCGAGGATTGCGCCAGGCACAAAGACCTCAAAGCCCAACAGCACGAAGCCAACCGCGAAAAGGAGAAGAATCGCGTTCATCCGCTGGCCTTTTCGACATCGAGTCCAAATTCGGTGCGGCGGGTGACCACGATGGGCGCCCCGATGTCCGCCGAACCCACCGCCAGACGCGCCTCGTAGCGCTGACCATCGATCTCGACCTGCCCGCTGGGATAAAGCGGCGTAACCGCCACCCCACGTTTGCCGACCAGGCCCGAACCGGAAACCCGTCCGCTCTGAGCCTCCGCCAGTTCCGCGGCCGAGGACGTCACGGCGGCGGAGAGAACCATGCGGTCCCAGACCCAGCCACGCGGCAGAAAGCGGAGAAGGGCGAGGGCGAGGACCACCGAGGTCACGACGCCCAAGCCCAGATTGGTCAGCGGGGCGAGGAACACATCACCGCTGAAGCTCACGGGCTCATTCGGCCAGAGATCGGCCATGGACCACACGAGGGAACCGAGGATCAGCAGCACCCCCGTGAGAGCCGCCACCACGATGCCCGGAAAAAACAGGATCTCGATCATGACCAGCAGCACGCCGAGGACAAACACCAGCATGGGCTCGTGGCCCGAGAAGCCGGCCACGTAGTGACCGAGAAACACGACCAGCAGCAGCAGGATGCCAGCCACGCCGAAGATGCCAAAGCCAGGCGTCTTGAATTCAACAAATAGAGCCAGCAGGCCAAGCCCGAGAAAGATCGGGGAAAAGCCGTTGAGATACTGGGCCAGTTCCTCGGACCACGTGACCTTGAGCTCGTTGACGGAGAAGCGCCCGGCGCCGTACTCGGCCGTGAGCAACGCATCCACATCCGCCGCGATGCCTGCAGCCAGCAGCGGCTGCGCAGGATCACCGTAGCGCTTGCTCGCCTCGGAAGCGGTCAGGGAAAGCAGTTCACCCTTGGGCTTGAGCACTTCCTCGCCAATCTTGAGCTCATAGTCCGAGTCGATCATCGCGGAGATGACCTGCCCACGGTAGCCCTTGCCCTCGGAGATCGCACGGACCCGGGCACGGAGGTAGCTTACGATCTTCTGCTTCATCGACGCGTCGATTTCACCGCCGGTCGACATCACGGGCGCGGCGGCACCGATGACGCCGTCGGGCGTGAAGAAAATATCGTCCGTGACCGCCGAGATGAAGGCGCCGGCGGAAATCGCCTCAGTGTTGACGAACGTGATCGTGCGGCCGGGAAACTTGTCCAAGGCCTCCATGATCTCGAACGTAACATCGAGCGCCCCGCCCGGGGTCTTCATGTCGAGGACCACGACATCCGCCTTCTGGTCGATGGCCTCCTTGAGGCCCCGCCGCAGGACATAGAGGATGGGTTTGGCGATGTCCTGGCGCACAGGAATGACGACGACCGAAACCGGGCCCTTGGCGGGAGCCGTTTCAGGCGTCGACACAGTCGCGTCCTCCGCCCGGAGCAGGGCGGAAAGGGCGAGCAGACCGAGGAAAAATCCGGACAACCAGCGTTTCACGTTAAGGGCGCAAGATTTAGGGCACAAATGGATTGCTGCAAGCATCACAGGCCTTCGTTTCGTTATAAATCGCTCCGCGCTTTCCAGAAAATCCCTTTGCGTGGTGCGCGCCCCAGCGCCTACACACCACGTGCCCATGGAGAAAGTTTCCTATCAAGGCCACACCCTCACCCGCTGGCGGGTCGGTTCATCGAGCTTCCTCGCCCTGCCCGAACGCGGGGCGCGGCTGATGAACTGGAATGTGACGCTCGGCGACGGCTCGGTGCGCGACGTCCTCTACTGGCCCGAGGAGGCCCCCGACGGCGAATTTCACAAGATTCGCGGCGGCAACCCGATCCTCTTCCCCTTCAACGCGCGCACGTTCGACGCGGGCGAGATCCACTTCTGGCGTGATCCGGACGGCGTGCGCCGCCCGATGCCGATGCACGGGCTGGCCCGCCAGGGCGACTTTGAGGTCGTCCGGCTCGACGAGCGCGGGTTCGCCGCAGTCTTCAAGCCCGGCGCCGAGGCCAAGGCGTCGTACCCGTTTGAATACGAGTTCACCGTCCTCTACCGGTTCCTGCCGCTCGGGCTCTCCTGCGAGTTTGTGCTGACCAATCACGACACGCGCCCCATCCCGTGGTCGTCCGGTCATCATTTTTATTTCACCGTTCCGTGGACCGAGGGACACTCCCGCGCCGACTACGCGATTCGCATCCCGGCGACCCGCACGCTCCGGCAGGACGCGACCGGGCGCCTGGTCCCCGGCCCCACCCTGCGACTGGAGGAACCGCTCAACAGCCCCGCGCTGGTCGACACCTTCCACCTCGGGCTCAAGCACAACGCGGCCGTCTTCGGTCCGGTCGGCGCGCCGGGCGAAGTCTCCGTGCGCATCGGCTCGGCCCGCGTGCCGGCGCCAGAAGCGACCTTTGTCACGTGGACCCTGGCGGAGGACTCGCCTTTCTACTGTGTTGAGCCCTGGATGGGCCCGGCCAACGCCGTGGAGAACAAGCTCGGTTTGCAATGGGTTCCGCCCGGCCAGTCCCAAAGCTTCATCGTCGACATCGCCATCAAATGACCGTCTCCGCCTTCTCCGCCGTGCTGCTGCCCCCTGCCTTCATCGACGGCATTGGCGGGCCCGAGCTGATGATGATCATGATCCTCATCCTCGTGCTCTTCGGCGGCAAGAAGCTGCCGGAATTTGCCCGCGGATTCGGCAAGGCCATGGCGGAGATCAAAAAGGCCACCTCAGGGGTCGAGAACGAAATCCGCAAGGCCACCTCGTCGGTCGAGGACGAGATCAACAGCGCCATGGTGCCGCCCTCCCAGCCCTACGCGCACCCAAGTCCGCCACCCACGCTGCCCGCGCCCGCGGCCGAACCGGCAACCGAAGGCACCCCGGCCACGCTCGACGACTCCGCGCCCACCGGCGAGGCCGCCCTCACCGATTCTCCCTCCAAGCCACCGGAGCAGAAGAAACCGGGATCCGACATCCATCCCATCGCCTGAGCCGGAATCAAAGCGTTTGACCACCGATGATCTGCGCTGCGGTTTCCTCCGGGTGTGAGTTCGACTGAGGTCCTTCCTTTCATGGGCCCCGATCCGCACCCGATCCCGATCACTGGGGAACTCGATCTCCACATGTTCCGTCCGCAGGATCTCGGATCGCTCATCCCGGCTTATCTGGATGAGTGTCGGAGTCGAAATCTGCTCACCGTCCGCATCATTCATGGCAAGGGCACCGGAACCCTCCGCACCACCACGCACGCCCTGCTGGATCGTGCGCCCCAAGTCCTGAGCTACCGGCTCGGCGACGAAACTTCCGGAAGCTGGGGCGCCACCGTGGTCACTCTTCGCCCCCGATGATGATGATGCGCCTGCGCTCGTTCCCTGCCCTGCTCCTTCTCGCCGTCGTGCTCGCGATGCTGGGTTCGCGGGCCGGCGCCCAGGATCCGCTGCTGCTGATCTCGCTCGACGGGTTCCGCTGGGATTACTGCGATCGCTTCCCTGAAGAGACACCTCATCTGCGGCGATTGCGGAGCGAAGGTATTTCGGCCCGCGGGCTGATCCCTCCTTTTCCATCCAACACCTTTCCCGGGCACTACACGCTGGTCACAGGCCTGGTCCCGACGAGCCACGGCATGCTGAACAACAACATGTACGATGCGGCACTCGGGATCGCGTTCCGCTACAACCAGCAGGTGTTCAACACCGACGCCCGGTGGTGGGGCGGAGAACCCCTCTGGAACACCGCGACCCGCCAGGGCCTGGTCAGCGCGTGCTACTTCTGGCCCGGCTCCGAGGCCCCCGTGGGCGGCCTTCGACCGGCCCTGTACAAGACGTTCAACAACACGACGTCCTTCGACACCCGCCTCACGGAACTCGCCGGTTGGCTCGATTTGCCTGCGGGACAACGGCCGGCGGTGATCACGTTCTACCTCGAGGAAGCCAATTCCGTAGGCCATCGCTACGGTCCCGATTCTCCGGAAATTCGCGCCACCGTAAAACTGATCGACGAACGGATCGGCGTCCTGCGGGAGCGGCTCGAGCGGGAAGGCCGTCGGCTCAATCTTGTCATCGTCTCCGACCACGGCATGACGCCGGTGGACATGGATCGCGTGCTCGCGCTCGACCGCTACCTCGACCTCTCCGGCGTGCAGGTTGATTTTGAAGGCTCCGTGGTCGGGCTGCGTCCGCTCGATGGCAATGTTGACCGGATGATGGCCGCACTCGCAGCCCTCCCGCCGGAACGGGCCCGCGCCTACACGGCGGCCACGCTGCCCGCCCGGCTAAAGATCGACGCCGCGAATCCGCGCGTGCCCCCGGTCTGGATCATTCCCGCCGAAGGATGGCGCCTCTATCGCCAGAGTGCGATCGATCGCGCGCCGCAACTGCCTCCGGTCAACGGTGACCACGGTTTCGATCCGGACTTCGTTTCCATGCAAGGCGTCCTCATCGCGCACGGCCCGGCGTTTCGGACCGGCGGCACGATCATCGATCCCGTCGAGAGCATCCACGTCTACAATTTGCTCTGCGCGGCCCTCGGGCTGCAACCGGCAAAGAACGACGGCGACGACCGGCTGCTCGGGCTGATGCTGGCCCGGTAGCCGCCTGCGCCGGCAGCTGGGATTTCAAATTTCCGATCCGACAGCACGGAGCGCCTGAGCGTCCACCCCGGCGGCAAATCGATTTCTGCAACTTTTCGCCGGGCTGGTGGGTGATGAGTTCAACATGAACTCCTCCCTCCTCACCACCAAGGTCAACGCCTTCCTCCTCAGCATTGCGGTCGCCGCCGTGCTCCCCCTCGCCCTCGGCTACGGGCTGTTTGCCCTCTATATCGCGGCCACCGCGCTCGTCCTCGCGACGGCCATCAACGACTACGCTGGCCGCCGGTCCGGTTACGCGCTGACGCTCGCGTCGCGCCGCACCGCCACCTTGCCCCTGGCCGCCTGATCCTCCACGCTAACCCGCACCGGCCAACCTCATCCAGCGCCGGTCCCGCCGCACCCGCGGCCGATTCACTTCCTCCTCACGCATCATGAATGCCATGCACGAAATCGACTACAAGATCCACGGCGACGACATGCAGTTCGTCGAAATCGAGCTCGATCCGGGTGAGGCCACGGTGGCCGAGGCCGGCGGCATGATGTACATGGAAGACGGCATCGCCATGGAGACGATCTTTGGCGACGGCTCGCAGAAGAGCTCGGGCTTTGTCGGCGCCCTGCTCGGGGCCGGCAAGCGACTCCTCACCGGCGAGTCGCTCTTCATGACGGTTTTCCAGAACCAGGGCGGCGGCAAACGCAAGGTCGCCTTCGGCGCCCCGTATCCGGGCAAGATCCTCCCAATGTCGCTGCGCGAACTCGGCGGCGAACTGATCGCCCAGAAGGACTCGTTCCTCTGCGCGGCCAAGGGCGTCAGCATCGGCATCGCGTTCCAGCGCCGGCTCGGCGCCGGCCTCTTCGGCGGCGAAGGCTTCATCATGCAGCGTCTCCAAGGCGACGGCTGGGCCTTCGTTCACGCGGGCGGCACACTCTACGAACGCATCCTCGCTCCGGGTGAAACGCTCCGCGTCGACACCGGCTGCATCGTGGCCTTCCAACCGAGCGTCGACTACGATATCCAGCTCGTCGGCGGCGTCAAAACCGCCCTCTTCGGCGGCGAGGGCCTGTTCTTCGCCACCCTGCGCGGCCCCGGTCGCGTTTGGCTGCAGTCGCTGCCCTTCTCGCGTCTGGCCGGCCGCATCGTGGCCGCCGCGCCGCAGACGGGCCGCGGGGGCCGGGGCGAAGGCTCCGTGCTCGGCGGCTTCGGCCGCATGATTGACGGCGACAATTCCTGATCACACCGGATCCTGGCCGCCGCTCATCCTGCGGCTGGCCCGCTGGTCCTCAGCGCATTGTCAGCGGCGCCGAATCCGGTGACGCTGGCGGCGTCATGATGAAGACCTCCCTCCCCTACGCGTTCGGAATGTCGCTCGGCGGCGCACTGATCATGCTGCTGTGCTACCTGCTCGGCTATCACAACGATGCCACGCGCATCCAGAGCGCCCAGACGATCGGCATGATCGCGGGCACGCTCGTGATGATCGTCACGCTGGTGCTGGGCATGCGGGCCGCGCGTTCCGAATCCCCGACCCAGTCGCTCAGCTACGGGCGCGCCATCGGGATCGGCACGCTGATCTGCACCTTCTCCGGGGTGATGAGCGCCGCCTTCACCTACACCTACGGGAAATTCATCAACCCAGAATTTCACCAGCTGATCTACGAGTTCCAGCTGGCAAAGATGTCCGAACAGATGACCGCCAGCCAGATCGACCAGGTGGCGCCGATGATACGCATGACCACCGGTCCCGGCTTCACGGCAGGAGCGCAATTGCTGTTCAGTCCGGTTTTCGGAGCGATCGCCTCCGTCATCGTGGGCCTGTTCATGAAGCGAGCACCCAAGGACACCCCGCCTGCGGTGCCCCTGGGCTGAGCCGGAACGCCGGCCTCAGAGCACGCGCGAGCCGACAAGCGGACCCACGGCGCGCTCGAGGCGGATGCCCTCGGCGCGCGGCGCGACCATACGGACATCGCCCGGCTGGAACTCCTGACCAATCTTGAACTGGAGGGTGTTGATCCCCTCCATTTTCTCGAACCGGGCGCGCACCGCCTCGGGCATGGCCTTGCGCTCCTCGTCCGTGTTGACCGGTCCGCTGAACAGGACTGCGCCCGCCGGGTCCTTGGCCACAAGTTCCTTCTTTCCGTCGGTCACCTTGAGTTCGAGCGAACCCGTCTCGTCGCTGAAGACCAGGTTGCTCCGCCCCACGTCGACCATGCGCGCAATCGGAGCAGCGTGCGTGCTGAACGCGATCCCTGGGCTGGCCAGCGACAGCGTGCGGTTCACCTCCTCGCCAGCCATCGCTCCGGGCAGGCGGCCCACCTGCACGGATCCCTGACTGAAGGTGGCGCCGGAGGCCGGCACAAAGTGCTGCCAGACATCGCCGCCGGCGCCTGACCACGACGCCATCCGGGGAGCGAGACGCTGGGCCAGCTTGACCTTGACCGTCTCCTGCTTGCCCGCGCGCACATACGTGAGCGTGACCTCATCGCCCTCCTTGTAGGAGCGAATGAGCACGCCGAGCTGCTCGATGTTGACGAGGATCTGATCGTTGAGCTTCAGCAGAATGTCGTGGCGCTTGAGCCGCCCGGTCGCCGGGCTCTCCGCCACCACATCGGTGACGATCAGGCCCACCTCCGGCTGCAGGCCCAGCTGCTCGGTCAGCGTCGGGTCAACCCGGGCCGTGGAAACGCCGAGAAAGGTCGTCGGCTCAGCAGGCAGCGCCGGCCCGCCGATGCCGATGGCAGGCCCCGCGCGGTTGACGATCATGTGCTGGCCGGCCGTCGGTGCGGCGGCGATGGAATGAACCGTCTGGGCGGAAACCGCCGTCGCCAGCGAGGCGAGGCCGAGGGCGGACACAAAGAAACGCAAGGTCGATTTTTTCATGGAGTTTGGGTGAGGGAGAGAAAGGGAACGCAGCACAAGGACATCAGTTGACCCGGATCGGGACGACCCGGACTTCCTCCTGCGGGACGCTCCAGCGCAGCGAGGCGTTGGATGCGGGATCGCGCCAGGTGATGGTATCAACATAGCGACTACGCAGTTGGCGGCCGGAGGTGCCGTCGGCGAGGATCACCACGCCCTCATCGTCGGCCGAGTAGATGGTGCGCTCCGCGGCAACAGGGGTGTAACCCGGGACCGCCGCCGGGCTGGTCGCGACGCTTGCGCCCGCGGTGGCTGGAACGGCCAGCGGAGGCTGGTTGACGGTGACCAGCGCCATCAGCGTGACGAGCGCGGCGGCCACGCCCCAATTGGCCCATTTCCAGGAGGTCCACGAGGTGGCGCTGCGTCGGTGGGATGCGGGCAGCGACTGGGCCAGGCCGGCGGCGATGCCGGCCTCCAGGCGCGGACTGGCCCGGCGGGGACGGAGCGACTGCAGTTCGCGCTCCAAGTCGGTGAGATCATCAGTCATGGCAGGCAGCGGGTGAAAGGTCGTGGCGGAGCGACTCCAGCGCGTAGCGATAGCGTGAAGCCGCAGTGTGAGGGGAGATCGCAAGCTGGTGTCCGATCTGTTCGAAGGTGAGTTCGCCCCAAATCTTGAGGGCCACCACGTCGCGCTGGGCCTCGGGCAGGCGTCGGAGGGCGGCCTCGAGCACCTGCGTGCGCTCATCGTTCCCGGGCGCGGGCTCAAACCAGGGTTCCGTCTCGGCTGCACCGGCGGATTGCTCGCGCTGGTCGCGCCGACGCTCGCTCCGGGCCCGATCGAGCGCGGCCCGGCGGATCGACGTGAGCAGGAGGGCAATCGGTTCGCCGCCCAGGCTACGCTGCCGGCGCCAGTAGCGGATGAACGCATCCTGGACGACATCCTCCGCATCGGCCGCCGAGCGCGTCCATTGGCGGGCACAGAGCAGGAGTTTCGGGCCATGGGCATGAAACCAGTTTCTCCAGTCCTCGGGTGGATTTTCGGCAGCCTCCATGGATCGGTCGACAGGCACGTGATATCAGGAAAGCGCCGCCCGCCTCATCCTTTGTCTATTCTCCGCGAAAAAAGTGCCGGTTCATCCAATCCGGGCACAAAAAAGCGGCCCGGATTACTCCGAGCCGCAGGTTATTGATAAACGCAACTGCAGGTCGCTTAGCGGGACAGGGCCCGCTTGGCGGTCAGACGATAATCAACGATTCCGATGGCAACCGTCGCGACGACCGCGACGTAGGCCAGGAGGGAATCAGCGTTGATTGGCTCGCGGACGCCAGACAGGAGCCAGGCGAGGGCGACGACAGTGCCACCGAGCAGCGCGTAGTTCAGACGTTCGTTTTTCATGTTAGTTTTCTTATTCAGGTTAATCCGCCCACCGAGGTGTGCGGGGATACGTGTATCATACGGTACATCTGGAATAGTTAAAATATTCTGATACTATCGTAGTCATAGGTAGAAACTATGGAGTTACACCAACTACGCTACTTCATCGCGGTGGCTGAGACCGGGAATTTCACCCGCGCAGCCGAGCGGAGCTTTGTCGCCCAACCTTCACTAAGTCAGCAGATTATGAAATTGGAAGGCGAGCTGGGGCACAAGCTGTTCCACCGATTGGGACGCAAGGCTGTCCTCACGGAAGCGGGGGCGGTTTTCCTCGAACGCGCCCGCCGGATTCTCTTTGAAGTCGAGGATGCTGCCAAGGAATTGCGTGATGACCCGGCCTTGGAGCGCACGATCGTGGTAGGCGCCATCCCCACCCTCGCCCCGTTTCTGCTGCCCCAGCTCCTCGACCGGGCCAAGACGGCCTTCCCTTTTCTCATTGTTCATAGCTACGAGGCGTTCCGGGCGGACATCGTCGCGGCTGTGGTCGCGGGCGAGCTCGACCTCGCACTCACCTCGCTGCCGATCGAGGATCATCGCCTCTCGGTCGAGCCGCTGTTCACCGAGCCTTTGCTCTTGGTCGTGGGACGCTCGCATCGCCTCGCCCAGCAGGAAACGGTCACCGCCTCCGATCTCGCCCCGGAGACGTTCGTCCTGCTGGGCAACTCCAGCAGCCTCACCGCGCAGATTCAGCGCTTCTGCGGCGACCACGATTTCCAGCCCAAGATCGGCTATCGCTGCGCCCAGATCTCAACCGTCAAATCCCTCGTAGGACTGGGCTTCGGTATCTCCATCCTCCCCCAGGTCGCGCGCCACGGCGACGACCGCCGGACGCTCGTTTATCGCGAGCTGAGCGGTCGCGCCCCGGTGCGCGAGGTCGCAGTCGTCCGGCATCTGCAGCGCTACCAAAGTCGCGGGGCGGAGCAATTTCTTCGCCTTGTACGCGAACTGACCCTGCGTCCCACCGGTCCAGCCAAACCTTAAATCCACCCGCACACGCTTCCGCGTTTGCGCATCTCCGAAACAAGCCCTTCCCTCAACTCGTGTCGTCCTCCTCGCCCAAGCCTGCGTTCAACGAGCGCACCCTTCTGTACACCCTCGCGGCGATTCAGTTCACGCACATCATGGACTTCATGATCATGATGCCGCTGGGCGCCAGCCTCATGCGGGTGTTCTCGATCGATCCCGGACAGTTCAGCCGCCTGGTGGCCTCCTACGGGTTGTCAGCGGCGGGCACGGGCTTTCTCGCCGGGTTCGTGCTCGATCGTTTCGACCGCCGGCCCGTCCTGCTGGTGCTGTACGCCGGGTTCACCCTCGCAACCCTGGCCTGCGCGCTGGCCCCCACCTACGAGCTGCTCATGGCGGCACGCATCGCCGCCGGCGCCTGCGGCGGCGTGGCGGGCTCCGTCGTCGGGGCGATGATCGGCGATGCCATCCCGCCCGAACGGCGCGGCCGGGCCACCGCCACCGTGATGGCGGCCTTCCCGCTCGCCTCGGTGCTCGGCGTGCCCGCCGGCCTCTTCCTGGCCAGCTGGTTCGAGTGGCACGCCCCGTTTTTCCTGCTCGCCGCGGTCAGCGCGATCGTGCTCGCCGTGGCCATCCGCACCCTGCCCCACGTGCCTAGCCACAAGTCGGAGGCGCATCCCGTCCGGCAGATGATCGACATCCTCACGCACGGCATCCACCTGCGCGCCTTCCTGCTCAGCGCCGTGCTCGTCTTCGCGGGGGCCTGCGTGATTCCCTTCATGGCGCCCTCCATGGTCGCCAACGTGGGTCTGACCGAAGCCCAGCTGCCTTGGATCTATTTCTTCGGCGGCGTCTGCACCTTCTTCACCATGCCTTGGTTCGGCCGCATGGCTGATCGCCACGACAAGCTCCACATTCTGGCGTGGGTGTCGCTGGTGGCGATCGCCACGGTGCTGGTCGTTACCCGCCTCGGCCCCGGGCCGCTGTGGATCACACTGGTGGTCGCGAGCATTTTCTTCGTCACGATGTCGGGCCGCTTCGCTCCGGCGATGGCGATGGTTGCGAACGCGGTCGAGGCCAGGTACCGAGGCGGGTTCATGAGCGTGAACTCCGCCATCCAGCAGGCGGCGAGCGGTCTCGCCAATCTCGTGGCTGGCCTGCTCGTCACGCGCGGCGCCGCCGGCCAGCTGATCGGGTACCCGCGCGTCGGCCTACTCGCCTGTGGCGCCTTCACGCTCACCGTGATCCTCGCGGCCTGGCTGCGCTCGGCCGCTCCGCACGCCGCAAAGACGCCGGCACCGGTCACGCCCGCGCTCTGATCCGGACCCACCGACCGTCTCCTCATCGTCGGTTGGGAAAATCGTTCTCGTTCTTCGTTCTCTTACTCGTTCTCGGTTCGGAGGAGAACGAGAACGATTACGAGAAAGAGAACGATACGGAGAAAAAAGCGTTCTGATTGTCACCACCTTTGCATTTGCCCGTCGGGTGGTTTGGCGTTAGGTTATCCGTACTATGATCGACCTCATCAAAAAGACCCTCCTCGCCGGCGTCGGAGCTGCCATGGTCACCAAGGACAAGGCGGAGCAGGCCCTGCAGGACTACGTGAAGCAGGGCAAGGTCAGCGCCGCGGATGCACGAGCGATGGCCGAGCGCATCGCCGAGCAGGGGCGCAAGGAATTCGACGAGATGTCGGACCAGTTGAGCGACCGGATCCGTGAATACACCACTCGCGCCGATGCGGCGACGATGACGCGGCTGGCCGCTCTCGAGCAGCGGGTGCAGGCGCTCGAGTCCCGGGCGGGAGGCGCGAATCCGCCGTCCGGCCAGTCGTGAAGGGTTTTGACCTGCTGAAGCACGCGGTCCGCGCGAAGGAGATCTTCGGCGTCCTCGCGCGCCACGGCTTTGCCGACCTGCTGGACCAGCTCGATGTCCCGTCGGGCTTCTGGCAACGCCTCGTGCCCAGCCCGGCCGAACATCGGAGCACCGGTGAGCGCATCCGGCTGGCGCTGGAGGAGCTCGGTCCGACCTTCGTCAAACTCGGCCAGCTCATGTCGATGCGGCCGGAGACCGTCCCGGCCCCGCTCATCATCGAGCTGCGCAAGCTGCAGAACCACGTCCCGGCGCTGCCTTTCGCCGAGATTGATGCCGTGCTGCGCGCGGAACTCGACGCCGATCCCGCCACCGTTTTTTGCGAATTTGATCCGACGCCAATCGCCGCGGGTTCGCTGGCCCAGGTCTATCGCGCCCGCCTGCGGGAGGGCGGCGCCGCCGTGGCGGTGAAGGTGCAGCGTCCGAACATCGTGCGTAATGTGCACACCGACCTCGAGTTGGCGGCCTGGCTCGCCGGCCAGCTGCACACGCGGGTCGCCGCGCTCCAACCCTTCGATCTGCCGGCCGTCGTGGCCGAGGTGCGCGCCGGCGTGCTGCGGGAACTCGACTTCCTCAACGAGGCTCGGAATCAGCAGTACTTCAACACGCTCAATCCGGCGCCCGATCAGGTGTTCGCTCCCCGCGTGTTCAACGCCCTGACAACCGAACGGCTGCTGGTGATGGATTTCGTCGCCGGGACCACGGTCGGCAATGGCGGCCATCCCAATGTGGATCCACGCGTGCTCGCCGCCCACGGCGCCAAGTCGCTGGTGCACCAGGTGCTGGTTGCAGGTTTCTTTCACGCGGATCCCCACGCGGGCAATGTCCTCGCGACCCCGGACGGACGGCTGTGCCTGATTGACTGGGGCCTCGCCGGCCACCTCACCCGCCGCCTGCGCCATGCGCTCGCGGATTTCTGGCAGGCGGCTGTCGAACAGGACGCGGAACGCATCGTCGAGATCGCCACCGCCCTGGCTCCACCCGACGCGCTGATCGATGCCCGGGTGATGGAAAAGGAAGTCACGCTCGCGCTGCGCGAGGACCTGAACTTCGCGATCGGACGCCAGGAACTGGGCCGGGCGATGCTCCGGCTGCTCTTCATTTTCGGACGCCACGGGATCCCGCTTTCCAGCGACTACTCCCTCATGGCAAAGGCCGTGCTTTCCATCGAGGAGGTCGGGCGCGCGCTCGATCCGGAGTTCGATCTGCGCAAGCACGCCGGTCCGATTCTCATCGCCGTGCAAAAAGAGCGGGCCGGACCGCGGGCCATGGGACGCCGGCTGCGCGACCTGACGCGCTCAGCACTCTCGGGCTTGCACGAACTGCCCGGCGAACTCCAGCGGCTCGTGCGGCGGCTCGGCCACGACGACCTCACGATCAATTTTCAGCATCGCGGACTGGAGGAGATTGACGACGCCCTCAAGACCTCCGCCAACCGCATCGCGCTCGGCGTGATCATCGGATCGCTGATCATCGGATCATCCCTGATCGTCACGACCCGGATCCCGCCGTTCCTTTTCGGCTATCCCGCGTTGGGCATCATCGGCTACATCCTGTCCGCCCTGCTCGGCCTTTACGTGATCTGGGACATCATCCGCCACGGCCGGCACCGCTGAGGCCGAATCAGAGATTTGTCCTATGAGCGCGGGCCGCTGGCCCGCGCTCCCAAAGGTCCAGCCTACCGGATGCTTCAGGCCGTCTGCGCCCGCTTGAGTTCGAGCACGGCCTCGGAGCGGGCGCGCTCATACTTGGCCTTGGTCGAATCAAAGGTGCCCGGCGACGCGGACTGGAGCTCGTTCAGAAGCTGCTCGCACGTCTTCACCTTGGCCTCAAAGTCGCGGTACCGGGAACGAAGTTTCTCCGGCAAGGCCTGCTTGGAGGCCTCACCACTGGCCCGAATCGCATCGAGTTCCTTGGTCGCTGCTTCCACATAGCTGGCCACCGCAAGGGTGTACGGATCGGCTGGCGTGGAAGCGGCCGTGGCGCGCGCGCCCGCAAACGAAAAGGAGGCCACGAGCAGCAGCCCGGCGAGAGTGGATCGAAGGGTGTTCATCTTCCGTATAGACGCGTCCCTCGGGAAAAGTTCCCGCCGGGGCCCTTTTTCCTAATCCAGTTGCGACGTAGAGCTGCGCCGATACAGACAAAACCATGCCAGAATCGGTTACGCTCACGCCTACCGCCCTTGTCACGCCCGGATCACCCCCGGCGCGACCGGAGTTGCTCGCGCCCGCCGGCGACTGGGAGTGCGCGCGGGCGGCCGTCGAAAACGGGGCGGATGCGATCTACTTCGGGCTTGAGCGCTTCAATGCCCGCATGCGGGCCAAGAACTTCACCCAGGCCGACCTGCCGGCCTTGATGGCGTTTCTGCACAAGCGCGGTGTCCGCGGCTACGTGACGTTCAACACCCTTGTCTTCACGCCGGAACTGGCCGACGCGGCGGACTACCTGCGCACCATCATCGCGTCGGGCGTCGATGCCGCAATCGTGCAGGATGTGGGCATCTGCCGGCTCATTCGCGAGCTCTCGCCCGATTTTCCGATTCACGGCTCGACGCAGATGACCGTGACCAGTGCGGCCGGAGTTAATTTTGCGCGCGATCTGGGGGCCGAGCTGGTCGTGCTGGCGCGTGAGAACTCGATCAAGGAAATCGAGTCCATCCAAGCCGCCCAGCGCGCCACCGGTCTGCCTCCGCTGCCGCTGGAAGTCTTCGTGCATGGCGCCCTGTGCGTCGCCTACTCCGGACAGTGCCTGACCAGTGAGTCGCTCGGCGGCCGCTCCGCCAATCGCGGCGAGTGCGCGCAGGCCTGCCGTCTGCCGTACGAATTGATCTCGGATGGCGCCCCGGTCGACCTCGGCGACCGCAAATACCTGCTCAGCCCGCAGGATCTTTCGGGCCTCGATGTCCTGCCCGACCTCGTCCGCGCCGGCGTGGCGTCCCTCAAAATCGAAGGACGTTTGAAGAGCCCGGAGTACGTCGCGTCGATCACCCGCGTTTACCGGCAGGCCCTCGACAAGATCATGGCCGAACTGGGCGATCCCGCCGCGCCCCGGCCCGCCTCTTCCCCGGCGGCGGCGAAGTCGCACGTCCCGAGCGCGCGCTACGAGCTTGAGATGTCGTTTTCCCGCGGCCTGTACACCGGCTGGTTCAAGGGCATCAACAATCAGGAACTCGCCCACGGCCGCTTCGGCACCAAGCGCGGCGTCTTCCTGGGCGAAGTCACGCGCGTGACCAGCGACCGCGTCCATGTGAAGCTCCTCGCTCCGCTCAAGCCAGGCGACGGCGTGGTCTTTGACGCCGGGCGTCCCGAGGCCGGCGAAGAGGGCGGGCGCGTCTACCAGGTCGAGCCGCACGGCGGTGACACCGCGATCGGCTTCGGTCACAACGACCTCGACCTGCGGCGGGTGCAGCCCGGCCAGCGCCTGTGGAAAACCAACGACCCGGCCCTCGATCGCGAGGTCCGGACAACGTTTGAAGGCGACAAGGTGCGTTTTCAACGTCCACTCGATCTCGAGGTGCATGGCCGGGCAGGCGCCCCCCTCACCCTCATCGCCAATGATGGCCAGGGTCACGTGGTGAAGCTCGAGTCCGCTGTCCCGCTCGCCGTGGCGGAAACCCAACCGCTCACACCCGAGCGCCTGCGCGAACAACTCGGCCGCCTCGGAGGAACCCCGTTCCGGCTTGGCGCCCTCGATTTCCAATTGGAGGGCGGCGTGCTCCTGCCGATCAGCGAACTCAACCGCCTCCGACGCGAAGCCGTTGCCGCGCTGGAGCAACTCCGGGCCCAGCCCAAGCGGTGGGCACTGAAGGAATTGCGGAGTGCGGATTTCGGAGTGCGGAATGATCAAGCCGGTGCGAATCGAAAGCCCGAGATCATTGCAGTGATCCGCGAGCCCCATCAGCTCGACGCGGCCTGGGCCGCCGGGGCGCGCACGATCTACGCCGAGTTTGAGGATCCCAAGCGCTACCGTGACGCCGTCACCCGCTTCCGCGAACTGCAGGCCTCGGAAATCGGAAATGCCTCAAGCATCTGGGTGGCGCCGCCGCGCATCTTCAAACCGGGCGAGGAATGGATCCTCAAGCAGGTGCGCTCCTGCGAGGCGGATGGGTATCTGGTTCGCAACGCCGAGCACCTCGCCTTCTTCGCCCAGGACCGGCGGCGCGGCGATTTCTCGCTCAACGTCGCGAATCCGCTGACCGCGCAGCACTACCTTGAGCGGCACCGCCTCGAACGGGTGACCGCCAGCTACGATCTCAACGTCGCCCAGCTCGAATCCCTCCTCGGCGCCGCCCCGGCCAGCTGGTTCGACCTGACCATTCACCAGCACATGCCGATGTTTCACATGGAGCACTGTGTGTTCTGCGCCTTTCTCTCGTCAGGCAAGGATTACCACGACTGCGGCCGGCCCTGCGACAAGCACCGCGTGGCGTTGCGCGATCGCGTGGGGGCCGAGCTGCCGCTCAAGGCGGACGCCGGCTGCCGCAACACCGTGTTCAACAATCGCGCCCAGACCGGAGCCGAGTACGTAGAACGCTTTGTCGCCCTTGGCGCACGCAGCTTCCGCGTGGAATTCGTCAACGAAAGCCCTGATGAGGTCACCCGCACCCTCGACCGATACCAGCGACTCCTGCGGGGCGAAATCTCAGGTGCGGAGCTCTGGCGGGAACTCAAGCTGATCAACCAGCTCGGCGTCACCCGAGGCCAAATGGAAACCGCCCCGCGCGTGCTCTTCCGGAAAACCTGAGTCGCAAAAAAGCCAAGGCCGGGCCACCCAAAGGCGACCCGGCCAGGTCCAGCTTCAACTAACAATCCCGGAGGCTATGCCTTCGGGAATTGAACTACAGAATCACCAAAGAACGGTCGCTTGTGGCGACGAGGGGATAGACCACGACTCGGGGGAAAAGGTTCCATCAAACGGTCAATTCAGGTGTCGCCAGCGTCGGCCAAAAGAGTCTTTCATGGCCGCCACGCCATCCCCCTATGTCGAGCCTCCCCAGCTTAACCAATACCACCGAACCCGTCCCCCCGCCGTCAACGGGCGGCAAACAGCCCGACCTTGAAATCAAGGACGCCGCTCTGATTTTCAGTTCGGTCTGGGAGCAACTGGAAATCGAATTCGGCCGGGAGAACCTGCGCTTCCCCAAGGAGTTCATTCTCCTGGGTGGCGCACCCGGCGCCGGCAAAGGCACCAACACGGAATTCATTCTCAAGGCGCGCGGCCTGACCTGCCCGCCGATCGTGATCAGCTCGCTGCTGGATACGCCCGAGGCCAAGCGAATCAAGGATGCCGGCAGCATGGTCGGCGACCGCGAGGTGATCAGCATTCTCCTCAAGGAGCTGCTCCGCCGGGATTACCGCGACGGCTGCATTCTGGATGGCTTCCCCCGGACCAAGGTTCAGGTCGAGTGCCTCAAGCTGCTCGTCAGCAAGATGCAGGCGCTCCGGGCCGAGTTCCACGATACGCCGATCGGCATCCATTTCCGCCAGCCGACCGTCCACATCATGGTGCTGTTCGTCGACGAGCGCACCTCGGTCGAACGTCAGCTCAAGCGCGGCCTCGACATCAAGGCCTACAACGAGGAGGTGCGTCGCACCGGCTTGGGTGAACTGCAGGAGGAGCGCCCGACCGACTACGATCAGGGGCTGGCCCAGCGCCGCTACCGTGTCTTCAAGGAGCAGACGTGGGATGCGCTGCAGTCGCTGAAGGAAAAATTCCACTACCACTTCGTCAACGCCCAGGGCCCGATCGCCGAGGTCGAGCAGAACATCCTGCGCGAACTCCAGTACCAGAGCACGCTGGAGCTCGACCCGCGCACCCATGACCGGCTGCGCGTGATCCCGGTCGCCAGCGAGATCATCATCCACGCACGCCAGGAAATGGTGAAGCGCCTCGACGGCTACGAGGTCGAGCACCGTGACCTTTTCGCCAAGGTCGTCGCCTTCGTTCACTCGAAGATCATGCCGATCGTGCTGCGCCACGCGATCACCGGCGTGGCTTTGGTCAACACCGAGGACCCCGTGCTGGAGGATCCACTCGCACTGGCCATGCTCATCGATATCTTTTCAGAGCGAGGCTACCACGCCGCCGTGGACCTGCACCGCATCGAGGTCCCGGAGCATGTGAACCTCGCGACCGGCCAGATCAGCTGCCGCATCAAGAAGGTCTACCGCATCCAGATCCGCTTCCGCGGATCGGAAATCAGACGCGGGTAGACCGGCTCCAAGCACATCGCTCCGAATCCAGGACACGGCACGATGTGCGCCCAAGGCAAAGTCCCTGCAGAGGCCACCCCAGGTAAAACCCCTCACTTTCCTCAGATCGACGCCATCAAGGGGGTAGCGATCATCCTCGTGATGATTTACCATGCAGGTGGGGTCATGAATTGGCCCAATGTCCTGCACGGGGAAGTAGGGGTGGATTTGTTTCTGTTGGTGAGCGGCGCTCTCTTGGCGCTGAATTCAGCCGGTCTTACCCGGCGCCAGTTCATCACGCGGCGCCTGTTTCGGATTTACCCTGCCTACTGGATCGCCCTCGCCCTTTTTGTCTGGGGTGGTGGAGCGCTCCTGCGCGAGCAGTACCAGGCGACCGACCTCTTCGTGCAACTCATCGGGCTACATGCCACATGGAAGGGCGCGTATCACTCGCCAATTAATGACTCCTTCTGGTACATCTCAACGATCCTCGCTCTCTACGCGACCTTCCTGATTATCCGCAAGCGCACCGGTGATGCGCTCTTCCTGTTTGGACTCGGCGGACTGTCGACCGCGCTTGCACTCGTGCCTGCGCCCGGCTTCGGGCATCTGGCACCGCGGCTTCCGCTCTTCTTTGTAGGTATCGCGATCGGACACCACTTGAAGCATGGAACGCTTCTTTTCCGCACCGGTTGGCTCTTTGCAGCCGGAATGGTGACTGCGGCCATCATCGGATGGGCCCGAGGATTGGAATTCAAATACCTCGTCTCCGGAGCTGGGATCGCCGGAGGAACTTGGTGGCTTCACGGCGCACTCGAACGGAACCCGGTCAAATTCATCATTTCGTCTCCACTGGAGTGGCTGGGACGCCACGCATACGGTCTTTTTTTGGTCCATCAACCCCTGATGCGTGACTACAACCTGTGGTGGCATCGTGAAATCCTCGGAGTGTCGCCGACACCCATCACCCTCGGGATCGGCATTATCCTGAGCCTGACCTTGTCGGTGCTTCTCGCCGTCGTGATTGAGCACGCGGCCACGATTTTCACCCCCGGACACAAAGCGCCACGTGATCAGCCCTCATGGGCAGCATCTTGCAGGCTAGCCGTGCTTCCCGCCGCCATCTTGACCGGCGTATTCGCCGCGCCTGCAATCGCAGAACATCTTCATCCGGTGATCCAAGTGGTTCAGTTGCGCAATGCACCGCGCCCGTCACCACAGTCCATCTATGATGGCTGGTCGGGGCCACAGGTCTTACGGATCGAACTTCCGCCGACCACCGGATCGACCATTTTTCCCGTCATTGTGACGGGGGCCGCTGGCCGTGCCGACCTGCTCGGCCTTCGTCGGATTAGTGAGCAACAAATTGAGTTCGTCATCGATCACTGGGGCCAGTTCTCGTGGACTTCAGGTGCGATCACCATCGACCCCAAAAGGGAGCATACCGTAGTCATCTCAATGGGTTCGTTGCTTCCACCGGCTGGTTCAACTGTGTACGCAGCCAACCCCAAGCTCGAAGCGTGGAGACGAAGACTCTTCGTGTCCGTGGACGGGATGTTCGCTTTCAATCGCGTGATGGACTTTCACCCGGCGGGGCTACGCGACGCTTGGATCGGATTCAACGGCTACGGCGGCTCCACTGTCAGCGCACTCTACCCGAGACCCATCCCGACCCCATTGCCATTGCCGGCGGATCAATTACCGTCGACCGATCCCCTCCCTCCCTGAAGAAGACGTAAATTCAGATCCGACACGGGTACGTCGAGGGGGATTTTCGAGTTTCGATTTTCGGACAGCCCGGGGTCAGCGACCCGGCTACATTTTTATCCGAACGACCCTACTCGTACCGGAGTGCCTCGATCGGATCGAGGGAGGCGGCCTTGTAGGCCGGGTAGAGACCGAAACCGATACCGATCGCGCTGCACACGAGCAGGCCCGCGATCGCCCAGCCCCACGGGAAGATCATTTCCGCATTGAAGAAGGTTGCGGCCACATTGCCGCCGATAACCCCGACCAGGATGCCGGCCAACCCGCCCATCATGGACAGGAGCGTCGCCTCGATCAGGAACTGATTGAGGATGTTGCGCTTCTTGGCGCCGATGCTCTTACGAATGCCGATCTCCTTGGTGCGCTCCGTCACGCTGACGAGCATGATGTTCATCACGCCCACGCCCGACGCGAGCAGCGCGATTGCGCTGATCACAAAGGCTCCGACCGCCACCACGCCGGCGATGTTATTGAAGGCCTCGATCAGCGACTCGTTGGAGAACACTTCAAAATCATTCTGATCCTCCGGTTCCAGGCCCCGCACCAGGCGCATGACACCGATGGCGCGCTCCTGCGTACCGGGAAGCTCGACCTGGTTGACCGCCTGCACATTGATGCCCACCGAGCGCCGGGCCCGGCCGTAGACCTCCATGAACTGCGTGATCGGAATCACAACAAAGTTGTCCTGGCTCTGGCCGAACGAAGACCCCTTCGTCGCGAGCACACCGATCACCGTGTAACTCTGGCCGTCCATGCGGATCGGCTTCCCCAGCGGATCCTCGTTCATGAAAAGGCGCTGCACGATGTCGTTGCCAATGACCGCGACAGCCCGGCCGAACTCGACGTCCCCCGGTCCGATGTTGCGACCGGCGGCGACCTCAAAATTACGGCTGGAAAGGAAGTTCTCATCGGTGCCCGTCATCCGCACGTTCGGATTGGTCCGCCGATCCGAGTAGCTAACGCGGACGCCCCCGCGATTAAGCGACAGGCTGACATCCGCGTACTCGCTCATCAGCAGCTTGAACCGCGCAGCCTGATCGTAGTCGATGTTGCGCCGGTTCGCGAAGCGCTGGTTGGGATCGCTGAAGTTGATCGCGGGAAACTTCGTGAACTGAAAACTGTTCGCCCCGAGCACATTGAGGCCGCTTTCAATCGAGCCGCGGAGGCCGCTGATCACGGTCATGACGCCGATGACGGAGAACACGCCGACCGCGATGCCCAGCATCGTCAGGGAAGAGCGCAGCTTGTTGGATTTGAGTGCGCCGAGCGCAAGGCCGAGCGTTTCTGCGAAATTCATGACCGATTATTCGTAACGCAAAGCGACCACGGGATCGAGTTTGCTGGCTTGGACGGCCGGGGCGAAACCACTCACCACGCCGGTCAGCACGGAAATGACGAGCCCGGTCACGACCAGGCCGGTGGAGAAGACGAGAGGGAAGCTTGGCGCGACCGCCCCCACCACCGCCGAGAGTCCGGCCGCCACGGTCAGACCGGCGACACCGCCGACGAGGCAGATGCAGACCGCCTCGATGAGGAACTGCAGGAGAATGGTGCGGCGGCGGGCGCCCAGCGCCTTGCGCGTGCCGATCTCCTTCGTGCGTTCCTTCACGCTGACGTACGTGATGTTCATGATGCCGATCGCGCCGACAAAGAGCGCGAGGCCGGTGATAAACAGGCCCGCGATCGCAATGCCGTTCTTGATCGGGTCGAGCTGCTCGCGAATCGCGCCCTGCTCGTTGATCTCAAAATCGTCCTTCTGCTCGGGCCCCAGCTGGCGCACCCGGCGCATCAGGCCGCGCAGTTCATCCTTTGCCTCGGCCATGCGGGTGACGTCGACCTGCACGCGAATCTCGCTGTTGTTCGTCGTGGAGAAGTAGCGGCGAAATGCATTCAGCGGGATCACCACCTGGGAATCCCAGCTGAAGAGACCAAGGAAGCTGCCCTGACGGGCAACGACGCCAATCACCTCGAAGGTCTGGTTGCTGACGCGGATCGTCTTGCCGATGGGCGACTCGCCTGGAAACAGCGCGTCCGCCACGTCGAAGCCGATGACCACGACCGCCCGGCCTGACTCGGATTCGAATTCGTTGAAGAAGCGGCCCTCGCGGATATCGGTCCTCATGATCCGCGGCATGTCGGCGGTGCTGCCGACCGTGTAGATGTTCGTCAGCTTGTACTCGCCGCGGAGGATCGTGCTGTTCCGCTCGGCCACGGGCATGGAGACGATCAGGGGACTGTTGGGATTCGCCGCGACCCAATCATTGATCTGCTGGGCATACTGCGTGCGGATCGGGCGGCGATTGCGAAGATTCCACCAGTCGTCGACATCGCGCCAGGGCCACTTGCCGACATAAAGCACGTTGTCACCGAAACCGGCCATGCTGCGGTCGACGCCCACGTCGATGCCCTTGATCGCGGTGCCCATCAGCGTGACCGCGACAATGCCGATGATCACGCCCAGCGCGGTGAGCGCCGAGCGCATCTTGTTGGCCCGGATCTGCGCGAACGCGATCCGGAAGGCCTCGGTGAACTCGTACAGGAAGCGGTTCATTGCGGATTACGCCGGTCCATCACTCTCGATCAGGCCGTCGCGCAGGCGGACGATGCGACGGGCGTGGCGGGCAATGTCCTCCTCGTGCGTGACGACGATCAGGGTATTGCCCTGTTCATAGAGCTGTTCGAACAGCGCCATGATCTCGACGCCGGTGCGCGAATCGAGAGCGCCGGTCGGTTCGTCGGCAAGGATGATCGACGGGCGGTTGACGAGCGCGCGCGCAATGGCGACGCGCTGGCGCTGACCGCCGGAAAGTTCGTTGGGCTTGTGATGGATGCGCTCGCCAAGGCCGACGTTCTCCAATGCGGCCCGGGCACGCTCGTGACGCTCGCCCGGCGAGAGCCCAGCATAAATCAGCGGGAGCTCGACGTTGTGCAGCGCATCGGAACGCGGAAGCAGGTTGAAGCTCTGGAAGACGAACCCGATCTCGCGGTTACGGATGTCGGCGAGTTCGTCGTCGGACATCACGGCCACGTTCTTGCTCGCGAATTCATAGCGACCGGCCGTCGGCGTATCGAGGCAGCCGAGCATGTTCATCAGCGTCGACTTGCCGCTGCCCGACGGTCCCATGATCGCCAGGTATTCGTTGCGATGGATCTGCAGGTCCACGCCGCGGAGGGCGTGGATGGTCTCGGCACCCATGCGGTAGAGCTTGGTGACACCCTCGATGTCGATCACGAGGGGGCCATGCGGGCGCACGGCGCGCGAGGCGTTGGGAAGCGGGGCGGAATGCATGGGCGTGGCGGGGGCCGGACGCTTACTTGGCGGCTTCAGGCTTGGGTGCCTCAACCCGGACGGCGGAGCCATCCTTGAGCGTGCGGGTGATGACCGTGAAGCTGCCGCTCACGATCTCCTGCCCCTCGGTCACACCCGACTTGATCTCCATGTGGGTCGTGTCGGCGATGCCGGTCTCGACGGAAACCTGCTTCACCTTGTCGCCATCACGGATGAACACGACGCGCTGGAGCGCCTCGCGGTCGGCACGCTCGGCCTCGCGCTTCTGACGCTCGTTCACGGCGGCGGCCGCACCCTCGCCCTGCGTTTCCTTGGCCTTCTTGTCGCGATCAGCCGCCATCTGGTCGATGGTCTTGTTGGCTTCGCGGGAGCGAACGGTGACGGACTGGATCGGCACAGCGAGAACGTTGGAGACAGTCTGCGTCTCGATGTCGGCATTCGCGCTCATGCCGGGACGGAGAGCCACGTCCTTGTCGGTGATGCGGATCTTGACCTGAAAATTGGTGACCTCCTGCTGGGTGTTGAGGCCCTCGGTCTTGGCGGCGCTGGCGATCTCGCGCACCTCGCCGTTGAAACGGCGGTTCGGATACGCGTCGATCGAGATGCGGGCGCGGTCACCGACCTTGACGTTGACGACGTCGTTCTCGTTCACATTGACGCGAACCTCCATGCTGGAGAGGTCGGCCACCCGCATGATCTCGGCGCCACCGTACTGGCCGGTCGCGGCGACGCGCTCGCCTACCTCGCTCGTGCGGGAGCTGACCGTGCCGTCCATGGGCGCGAAGATCGCGGTCTTGCTCAGCTGATCGCGGGCCTGGCTGAGCAGTCCCTCGGTGCGGCGGATCTGGGCCTCGGCGTTGTCGAGATTGGCCTGGGCAACTTCCAGCGCGGTCTTGTCGGCCACGAACTGGGAGTCCGAAATCAGTTTCTTGGCAAAGAGGTCCTCGCTGCGCTTGAAGTCCTCCTGGACCTTGAGGAGTTGGGCCTTGCTCTGCAGCGCGGTCGCCCGGGCGGCGGCGAGGCTGGCCTCCTGTTGCTCCACCTGGTAGCGATAGTTGTCGGGCTTGAGGCGGACGAGCAGCTCGCCCTTGCGGACGTTGGCACCTTCCTTGAAGGGCAATTCGGTGATCTCACCCCCCACCTCGGGCTGGATCTTCACCTCAACCTCGGGCTGGATCTTGCCGGTGGCGGAGACGGTCTGGGTGATGGTGCGGACCACCACCTTGTCGAAGGTGACGAGGGTGGCCTGTTCGCCCCCCTTGCGCTTCATGGCGGCCGCGACGCCAACGGCGACGACGACAATCACACCGAGGAGCAGATAAAGCTTGGTGCGCTTGGGTTTGCGGGCGGAGGGAACCGGGGAGGGCTGGGCCATGGTGCGACGGGTATTAAGGTGAGTGTGCTAAGGCAATGGCTGCGCTGGCAAGCGTCTCCACCTTACATGTCCAAGCCGGTCGCGGGAACGCGGACCGGGGGGTAGACGGAGAACATGGCCTAGGCATGGGGCCATCACACCGCAGGGGGACCGGGAGTTGCAGAATATTTTGATGAATGGATACCGCGGCGGATGAATGGCATCAGCCCGCCCCTAGAGCGTTTTCGATTTAGATAGACGCATAGGATGGGAGGCGTAGCGTTAGGAGCTACGATGATCCCACTCAGTGATGATTTGCGGCGCCGTATAATTGCGGCGCGCGAGAGCGGTGAAGGTACAGGAGAGGTAAGCGA
>DASWVY010000056.1:0-137736 GCA_036401075.1 Opitutaceae bacterium | reverse complement strand
GCCCTTGGGACCGAGATCGGAGAGGAGGAAAACCGCGCGACCGCGGATGTAGGGATTGGCGTCGTTGAGGAGCGCGGCCACGGCGGGAATGGCCTTCTCGCCCTGCTCGCGCAGCTTCATGTAGCCCAGCGCGCGGACATTGATTGCCGGACTGCGGAGTGCAGTGATCTGGCCCTCGGTTGTGGCGAGGTCGAACTTGGGGGCGACGGACTTGAAGCCTTTTGGCGCGATGCGGTAGATCGCCCCGGAGGCGCTCTTGTCGAGGTCCTGGTGACCACCGACCCGCGGATCGAACCAGTCGGAAACATAGATGGCGCCATCGGGACCGACCGAGATGTCGGACGGACGGAACTGGGTTCGCAGCTCGCCGGTGATGGAGCGGGCGCCGCCCTTGAAGTCGACGCCCTCGAACTGACCGCTGGTGTTGCTGGTGAAGAAATTGAAGCGATCCAGCGCGTAGCCGGCGCCATCCGCCTTGGGGAAGTAGCCAAAGACGACGTTGCGGGCCGCCTCGCAGCTCAGGAGCACGCCGCGCCATTTTTCGCCGAGTGCGTCGCCCTCGTAGAACACAATGCCGGTGGGCGAACCGCCGCCATAGACGTCGCCTGCGGGCGCGATGCCGGGGTCTTCCTGCCGCCACTCGGCGACGGGGATCGTCTGGCCCGGCCGGCGATCAGCGGCCCAGGTGCGCAGTCCGTCGCGCGAGGTGAAACCATAGTTGCCGTATTCCAGCAGGAAGGCGGTGCGGCAGGCCGGCGGGTCGTCGTTGTCGTTGTAGAACACATCGCCGAACGAGGTGACCGTCTGCTCGTAGCTGTTGCGGTAGTTGAAGCCGATGATCTCAACGTTGGTTGCATCGGGATTCATGCGCATCGCGAAACCGCCGACGTACACGTGGCCATCATCGCTCGGCTTGCCGGAAAAGTCCGCGGGTTTCCAGCCGTAGACCGGCACCGCGCCGCCGCTGCGCACCGGATCGTACACACTGCCCACGCGGAAGGTGCGGCCAGAGCGGTCCGTGAACATCGCGCCGCCGTTGCCCTGATTCAAATAGTAGCGGCCGTCGGGACCGAACGTCACGGAGTGGAGCGAGTGATCGTGATTGCGGCCGTTGAAGCCCGTCAGCAGCACCTCACGCGTGTCGATGGCCGGATCGAACTTCCGGTTCCGGTCGACGTCCGTGTAAACAATCAAGTCCGGCGCGTTGGAAACGATGATGCGGTTGTCGATCACCGCGATGCCGAGCGGAGCGACCAGCGTCGGTTCCTGCACGAAGACCGAACTCGAATCAGCCACGCCGTCGCCATTCGTGTCCTCCAGCACCATGATGCGGTCACCGGCTGGGTCGCGATTGCTGCGGCGGTAGTTGGCGCCCTCGGTCACCCAGATGCGACCGTCCGCATCGATGTCCATGTTGGTCGGATTGCGCAGCTGGGGCGTTTGCGCCCAGACCGTGACCTCCAGGTCGTCCGGCAGCGTGAACAGCCCGGTGGGGACCATGGTTGGCCCGGCGGGTTCCTCCGGAGCCGCCGGCGTTGCGGGGGCGGCCGGGGTTTGCGCCCAGAGCGCCAGGGGCGTGAGCGTGAGGGCGAGGGTGCCGAACAAAGCGGTGCGTTTCATGGGGAGGGCAGTAATAGCTATTAGTGAAATCAGAAAGCGTCGGCGTCAACGTACGCCTTGATCACGGCGGACTCGCCGTCGCGTCCCGGCCGGGAGTTGCCGTGCTCCATGCCCATGATTCCGGCGAAGCCCTTGGCGTGGATGTGCCGGAAGACATTCCGATAATTGATTTCGCCGGTGCCCGGCTCCTTGCGTCCGGGGTTGTCGCCGGACTGGAAGTAGGCGATCTCCGACCAGGCGGCATCGATGTTGGGGATCAGATTCCCCTCGGTGATCTGCTGGTGATAGAGATCGAACAGGATCTTGCACGCCGGGCTGCCGACCGAGCGGCAGATCATGTAAGCCTGCGGGATCTCGCTCAGAAAGGTTCCCGGATGGTTGGTGTGGTGATTCAGCGGCTCCATGACCATGACGAGCCCGCCGGCTTCGGCGATTTCCGCGCAGCGCTTGAAGTTGTCGATCACGTTGGCGGTTTGGTAGTCCCACGGGAGCTTGCGGTCGGACAGGCCGGGAACGACCGTCACCCAGCGGGCGTTGACCCGCTTCGCGACCTCGACCGAGTCGTGGAGATCCGCCAGGAATTTTGTGCGCGTGGCCTCGTCGTTGAGGGCAAAGGTCGGATTGCGAAAGTCGGACGTCGCGACGAACACGCCCATCGTCATCTTGAGCCGGGCCAGCTCCGCGCCGATTCGGGCCTGCATTTCCGGGGAGCGGCTGCGCAGATTATTGTCCTCGACCGCGGTGAACCCCGAGTCGGCCATGAACTTCAACTGATCGATCAGGTCTTCGCCGGCATGGGCCGCAAACATGCCAAAATGAGGTGCATACCGCAGCTTGAAGGCGTGACGGGTCGGCGCTCCTGCATTGCCCCACGCACGCAAGGGAGTGATGGATGCGAGACAGGCGGCCGCAGCGGCGCGGCCCAAAAAGGAGCGACGATTCATGGACAGGGGTGGGGTTCGGCCGCGTCCAAGGAAGGACGTGGCGGGTGGGGTGAAAGCAGACCGCCCGAGACAGTCGCGAAAGCGGAGCGCTGGCAAGGGAAACGGACCGCGGGCGATGAATTGGCCCGCGGTCCGTCACCGACAATCAGTAGAGATAGTCGTTCAACAGATTCTCGAGGTACTCCTGGCGGCCGGAGCGGAGCTTGGGTTCGCCCAGTTTGCCCTGCACGAGGCGGTCGAGTTCCTTGAATCCGACCTTTCGTTTCTCGATGTCGCGACCGAAGCCCGAGTCGTAGCTCGCATAGCGGTCGGACACGAAGCGCGTGAGCTTGCCGTCGGCGAGGATCCGGCGCGCGATCTTGAAGGCGAGAGCGTACGCATCCATCCCGCCGATGTGGGCGTGGAAGAGATCCTCGATGTCGACCGAGGGACGGCGCAGCTTGGCATCGAAGTTCAGTCCGCCGCGACCCAAGCCGCCGGCCTTGAGGATCGAGACCATCGCCAGCGTGAGCTCCTTCACGTCGGTGTTGAACTGGTCGGTGTCCCAGCCGAGGAGGGGATCCCCGGTGTTGGCGTCGATCGAACCGAGCATGCCCGCGGCGGCCGCGACCTCGATCTCGTGCTGGAAGGAGTGACCGGCGAGGGTCGCGTGATTGGTCTCAATGTTGAACTTGAGGTGCTTGGCCAGGCCGTGCGTGCGGAGGAAGGCGATGCCGGACGCGACGTCGAAGTCGTACTGGTGCTTGGTCGGCTCCTTCGGCTTGGGCTCGATCAGGAACTGGCCGTCGAAGCCGATCGCCTTGGCGTAGTCGACCGCCATGTGCAGGAACGCGGCGAGGTGGGCCTGCTCGCGCTTGAGGTCGGTGTTGAGGAGGGTCTCATAGCCTTCGCGGCCGCCCCAAAAGACGTAGTTCTCGCCGCCGAGCTCCTGGGTGATCTCGAGCGCCTTCTTCACCTGGGCCGCAGCATAGGCGAAGACGTGGGCATCCGGATTGGTCGCCGCACCGTTCATGTAGCGCGGATTGGAAAACAGATTGGCCGTGCCCCAGAGGAGCTTGATCCCGGTCGCCTTCTGCAGGGCCTTGGCGTGCGCGACAACTTGGTCGAGGTTGCGGTTCGACTCGGCGAGGGTCTTGCCCTCGGGGGCGATGTCGCGGTCGTGGAAGCACCAGAACGGGACGCGGATCTTCTGGAAGAACTCAAAGGCGGCATCGAGGCGCTTCTTCGCCACGGAGACGGCGTCGCGGCCCTCTTCCCACGGGCGGCGGATCGTGCCGGGACCGAACGGATCGCCACCTGTGCCGCGAAAGGCATGCCAGTAGGCGATGGAGAAACGCAGGTGCTCGGACATCGTGCGGCCGTCGATGACCTCGTCGGGATTGTAGTGGCGGAATGCGAGGGGATTGGCGGCGCCGGGACCTTCGTAGGCAATGCGCGGAACGTGAATCTGGGAGCGGGTTTTCATGGATGGGAAACAGGGGTGGGGCGTGGGGAGGCAGGAGTTGAGGGAAAACGAGGACGGATTATGCCAGCGTCAGGCGACGCTGGCTAGGCATCCCGTCTCGTCTTTTGTGTCAATTGTGTCATCGCTCTCCACTGCCATGGCCCATCGATCAACCCGGCGCGTCGGGGTACGCGAGCGAATTCCCCTGCAGGGTGGACATTCGTTCCGGCTGCTGCGGTGGAACGAAAGTCTCAGTGCCGTCGAGAGGGTGCTCTCGCCGTGGAGCCGCCTGCCGATCAAGGGCGAGGGCATGCACTGGCACTATCACCAGGCGATCGAACTGATCTATTTTGAAACCGGCCGGGGCACGCGGTTCGTCGGCGATCACATTGGGTCATTCGAGGCGGGCGACGTGGTGCTGCTGGGCTCGAATGTTCCCCACACCTGGCAGACGCGCGGAGCGACCTCGGGCTGGGCGGTGCAGTGGCACTTTCCGCCGGAGCATCCGTTCTGGGGCTTTCCGGAGACGCAGGAGCTTTCTTTGCACTTTTCCGAAGCCGGGCGCGGCATTCGCTACCGCGGGGCCGCGGCGGAGCGCGTCGCTGCGCTCTTCCCGCAGATGGCGGCGGCCGAGGCAGCGGGGCGTTTGGGGACGTTGATGCAACTGCTGGCCGTCACGGCAGGAGCAGGCCCGCGGGAGCGTGAGTTTCTGTCCAGCCGGCGACTTTCGCCTTCGCCTGAAAGCGGACATCAGGATGCGGTGCGCGTCGCGGTCCGCTTTCTCCTTGCGAACTTCCGCGAGGAGATCCGGCTCGAGCATTTGCTGGCCGCCACCGGCCTTAGCAAGTCGACCTTTTCCCGCCGCTTCCGGCGGCATGCCGGCCGCACCGTCAGCGAGTTCCTGCAGGAAGTTCGGCTGGAGGCGGCGTGTCGGGATCTGGCGGGCACGACAAAATCGATTGGAGAGATCGCGCATGGCAGCGGATTCTCCGAGATCTCGTTCTTCAACCGCCTGTTTCAGCGGGCCCGCGACTGCACGCCCAGCGCCTACCGGCAGCGGGCCGGGCGCAAGGGCTGAGCGGGTTGGATGTAGCCGGGCTCACTGCCCCGCAAGCAGGGCGCGCAGTTCAGCCTCGGGCTCTTCGTGGTTCTGGTCCACCGCGAGCTTGAGCGCGTCTTCCAGTACCGGGCGGGCGTCGGCCCTTCGCCCTGAACGGAGCAGCAGTTTGCCGAGGAGAATTCGCGGCATCATCCAATCGGACTTTCGGGCGACGCAAAAGCTGTAGTGAACGGCGGCCTCCTCCAGCTTGCCCTCGGCGTCGAGGGCCTGGGCGAGGCTGAAGCGGAACAGCTCGTTCTCCGGCTGCTGGGCCACGAGCGCGGCAAAGCGTGCCGAACGGGCGGGCGCGCTCATGCCTCCTCCACGTGGATCAGCACCGCGGTCGAGTTGTCCGGGCCACCGCGCGCGTTGGCCCAGCGCACGACCTCGACCAGACGCTCCTGTAGCGGGATGGGACGACTCAGCACGCGCAGAAGATCCATTTCACTCAGCATGCGGGTCACCCCGTCGGTGACGAAAAGATAAAGGTCGCCGCTCGCGATGGGCAGCGTTTGCACATCCACCTCCGGCGGCGTCGGCTGGCCGATGCAGCGGGTGAGCGCGTTGCGGTAGTGCTCGTGAACAAAGACCTGCTCGCCTTTGGCGCGGCGCTGGCGGGCCTCGTTCTCGACCGAGTGGTCCTCCGTCAGCAGCGTGAGCTCGCCGCTGCGGATGCGGTAACAGCGCGAGTCGCCGACATTGGCAAGGAACAGCGCGCTGTCGCGAAACACGCCGAACGTGAGGGTGGTGCCAATGCCAACATTGGGGCTCATGGCCTGGCCGAGCGCGCCCACGTTGGTGTTGGCGGTCTGGGCAATCGCAATCAGATCCTCCGCGGCCAGCGGGCTGGCGGCGGCAAGGGCTTGGGCGACCACATCGAGCGCACGCTGCGCGGCCTCGGCGCCTCCGGGCAGCCCACCCACGCCATCCGCGACCCCGTAGGCGGCACGTGCTTCGTCCCGCAGAAAGCGATCCTCGTTCTGACGGCGGACACGGCCGATGTCGGTGAGCGCAGCAGAACTAAGTCTCATAGGGCGGTGGAAGCCTAGCGAGCGGTTGGGTTCAAACGAAAGGCTGAAATCGCTCGGTGCGGTTTTGCGCCGTCATGCGTACGTAGTCCTGCTTAGGCAGGCAGTCGAGGAACAGACGTCCGTAGGGTTTCGTCACTACACGCGAATCGAGCAGGGTGATCACGCCGCGGTCCTTGGCCGTGCGGATCAGCCGTCCGATGCCCTGGCGGAAGGTGATCAGGGCGTCGGGCAGCGTCAGCTCGTTGAACGGATTGCCGCCCCGCTCGCGAATCCACTCGGTCCGGGCCTCAAGCACGGGGTGGGTGGGTACCTCGAAGGGCAGCCGGGTGATGATCACCTGACTCAGCGCGTCACCGGGCACATCGATCCCGGTCCAAAAACTGTCGGTGCCAAAAAGGATCCCGTTGCCGGCGGCGCGCAATTGCTTTGCGAGTTCGGTTCGGGAGTGGTCGCGGCCCTGCATGAAGAAAGGCCGGCGTGCGCCGTCGTAGATGGGTTCCAGCTTCTCGGCGATCGCGCGCATGTCGTGGTAGCTGGTGAACAGGACGAGCGATCCGCCCTGTGTGCGCCGCGTGCAGAAGTCGATGTAGTCGGCCAGCGTATCGAGGGAGAGCCGTGCATCCTGTGGGGAGGGTGCGGGGATATCGGAGGCCACGAAGACGCGCATGCGTCGCTCAAAATCAAAAGGTGAGTGCTCCAGCGCCGTGCGCACGCGCTGGGCACCGATGCGCTCCTGAAAGGGTTCGATCTGGCCGCCCATGGCCAGCGTCGCGCTCGTGCACACCACCGAGGTCTGCCGTTCCAGCAGGGTTTCGCGAATGAAGGGCGCGACATCGATCGGGGCGGTGCGCAGGGTGATGATGGTCTGGCGGCGTCCGCTGCGCTCGACCCAATAGACAAACTTGTCCTGCTCGGCCACCGCGAGGAACTGTTTCAGGGTTGTCTGGTAGGTGCGGATCTTCGTCGCCTGCTCCAGCAATTCGTCGCGCTCGCGTCCGTCGTCCATGTGGTCGGCGCGTGTACGGACCGCCTTGTGCAGGGCGAGCAGCGGTCCGTCGAGCCAGTCCTCGGCGAAGCCTTCCGCGCGGACGCGGACAATGGGCTGCTTGGTGAGGAGGCGCTCGTCGAGAAAGGCAAAAAACTGGTGCGACGCCTCGAGCGCATCGCCGACGAGCTGCCGATCCGTCGCGTCGCCGTGTCGCTGGAGGAGGCCTTTTTTTGTCTTTGGATTGTAGAGATGCCGCAGCAGGCGCTCCGTGCCGTAGCTGCTCAGGCGCACGCCGAAATGCTCGGTCGCCACCTCGGGCACAGTGTGGGCCTCGTCGAGGACGACAAAATCATCAGGGAACAGCACGCCGCGCCCGCTACCCTTGTCCGCCGCGCCGGCGTTGATGTGCGTGAAAAGAAGCGAGTGGTTGACGATGACCAGGTTCGCGCTGCGGATGCGCGCACGGGCGCGCTGGTAGAAGCACTTGTCGCAGTCGCAGTACTTGCGGGCGCAGGCGGAGGAGTCGGCGTTGACGAGTTCCCAGACCTCGGGTGCGGGCGCAGGGGTCAGCTCGTGGCGCAGCCCTTCGGCCGTCGTTTCCGCCCAGGCGGCGATACGCTGCAACTCGGCGTGCTCGGGCGTGGCGAAGAGCTCGTGCTTGTCCCGCAGGGCGGTGGCCAGCCGGGTGGGGCAGAGGTAATTAGCCTTTCCGACCAGGACGGCCGCTTTGAATCCGGCGTACGGTTGGAGCGCGGGTTCGCCGGCAAGGATGCGCCGGCAGAGCGGCAGGTCTTGTTGCTCCAACTGCTCCTGCAGGGCGATGGTGTGAGTGGAGACGATGAGCTGGCGGCTTTGGTCGACGGCGTGGATGATGCCGGGCAGCAGGTAGGCGAGCGACTTGCCGACGCCGGTGCCGGCCTCGAAGAGCAGGCAGGTGTCGTCGTGCATCGCCGCGGCCACGGCCCGCGCCATCTTCTCCTGCTGGGGCCGGTGCTCGAGCTTGAGATTGGCGCAGAGCCAGCCGGTCTCCGCGAACAGCTTGGCCGCAAACTCCGGCGCCCGCGAAGGGGGCGGCGGTGGCGGAAGCGCATCGGAGTCGTCGCGAAGACCAATCATGAAGCGGCCCAGCGTTGGGCCGACGCGGCCAAGCGCAAGCCCGCGACTGCAGGAGGTTTGGCGTTTGGAATTCGCGACGCGGTCATCGGGCCGGGATTGCTTCCCTTGCCCGCATGCATTGACTGGACCCATGCAGTCACCATGGACCGAAACCTTGGCGGATTTTCTTCGGCGTGAACCCGGCGTGGAAGCCGTGCGCCTTGATCCGGAATCGCGTACCGTGCAGGTGGCGACGATGGGTGAGGTCGACCTTTCGTCGATCCAGACCCGGCTGACCGAGATCCTCGCCGCGATTGTTGATCAGGTGGACCGGGATGCGAAGGTGCCGGCGGGCTTCGTGCTGCGGCGTGATGGCGGCGTGACGGAGTTGGCTGAGCTCAGTTGCGCCACGGCGCCAAAATTCTGGAAATGGCGTGAGTTCGCCTGGCCCGAGCCGGAGACGGCGGAAACGCACGAACCCGAGTGGAAGGAACTCGCCTGGTTTGCCGGCGCCTGTGGCGTGGCAGGTTTGGCTGCGCTCGCGACAGAGCGGCTCGGTCTTGGTCCGGCCTGGACCCCAACGGCACTCTATGCGGTCGCCCTGATTGCCGGTGGCTGGGATGCGGCCAAGGACTCCTGGGAAAACATCCGTCAGGGGAAGCTCGACATCCATTTTCTCATGCTGGCCGTGGCGGTCGGCGCCGTGGCGATCGGCGCCTGGGGCGAAGCGGTGCTGCTGCTCTTTCTGTTCTCAGCCTCCGGCGCGATGGAAGAGTTCGCGCTCGATCGCACCCATCGCGAGGTCAACGCCCTGCTCAAGTCGGCCCCGAAGATCGCCTCGCTCATCCTGCCTGACGGGAGCGAACGCGAAGTCCCGGTGGCCGAACTCAAGGTCGGCGACCGCGTGCTCGTGCGCCCGGGTGGCTCCTTCCCGGCGGACGGCCATGTGCTCAAGGGCAAGAGCGCCTGCGATGAGGCCGCGCTCACCGGGGAATCGCTGCCGGTGGAAAAGGATCTGGGCGATGCGGTCTTCAGTGGAACGATCAATCTCTGGGGCGCGGTGGAGTTTGAGGTCCAGCGTCTGCCGTCCGAGAGCACGCTCTCAAAAATTATCCGTCTGATCCAGACGGCGCAGAAGCTCCGCGCGCCGAGCGAGCGGTTCACCGACAAGTTCGGCGGTACCTACACGCTGTTCGTCCTCGGGGTCTGTGCCGCGATGTTTTTGGTCTGGTGGCTGGTGCTCGATGTTTCGCCCTTCACCAACGATGGGCTGACGACGTCGGCGTTTTATCGTGCGATGACCCTGCTCGTGGTGATGAGCCCGTGTGCGCTCGTGCTGTCGATTCCCTCGGCGGTCCTTGCCGCCATCGCGTGGGGTGCGCGGCATGGCGTGCTCTTCCGTGGCGGCGCGGCGATCGAGAAGCTCGCGGAGATTTCGGTCATCGCCCTCGACAAGACCGGCACACTGACGACCGGTGAACTGGCGGTGGTTGGCTACGAGAGTTTTCCGGCCGGCCGTGAAAAGGAGATCATGGAGCTGGCCTACGCGCTGGAGGCCAATTCGCAGCACCCGCTCGCGCGGGCGATCGTGCGCGATGCGCGGGCGCGCGGGGTGCGCGTGCTCGACCTGGCGGAGTTTCAGTCCCTCACGGGCAAGGGCGTGCGCGGCCGCGTGGGCGACGCGCAGGTCATGCTGGGCCGGCGTGAATTGCTTGAGCAGGGGCCACTCGCCGAATGGGCGCGCACGCTGCCGTCCGCCCCGGCCGAACTCGCGGAGGTCTGGGTGGTGGGGCGCGACCTGGTGGGCCGCGTCTTGCTCAAGGACGAACTGCGCCGGGAGTCGCGCGCGGTGCTGGCCCAGCTCAAGCAGGCGGGCATCCGCAGCGTGATGCTCACGGGTGACCGCCGGCAAACCGCCGAATCGGTCGCGCGCGAACTGGGCGTGGAGGAGGTTCGTGCCGGCCTCACTCCCGAGCAGAAGGTCGAGGCGATCCAGCAATTCCGGGCTGCCGGCGGCAAGGTGGCCATGGTCGGCGACGGCGTGAACGATGCGCCCAGTCTGGCTGCAGCCGACGTCAGCGTGGCCATGGGCGCGCGCGGTAGCGATGCTGCGCTGGAGCAGGCGGAGGTCATTCTGATGCATGACCGCATCGAGAACGTCCTCTCGGCGCTGCGCCTCAGCCGTCGAGCCCGGTCGGTCATCCGGCAGAATTTGGCGATCTCGCTCGGAGTCGTGATCATCATGGCCATCGCCTCCATTTTTGGCGTCGTGCCGTTGGCCCTCGGTGTCGCGGCGCACGAGGGCAGCACGGTGGTGGTGTGCCTCAATTCGCTGCGGCTGTTGTTTGGTTCGAACCGCGCCGGGTAGGGCTGCAGACGCTTTGACTCCTCGAGGGAACCCGCCAAGGTTAGCCGGTGTCGCACCGCTTGATTCCGGAACCCTTCTCCCCATGAATCCGACCTTTTCAGGCTCTCGCCTGCTTTTGACCGGCCTGTTGGCTTCCAGTGTGTTGCTCGCTGCTGGCTGCACGTCGTCCCGTCGTTCGCTTCCGGTCTACCGTCCCGGTCAGGTGAATCAGGCACGAACGAGCGAAGTGGGCCGCGTCAACAGCGTGCGCGCGGTCGTGATCGAGCGTGACACGGGCGTGCGCACATCGGCGGGAGCGCGCGCCGGTTCCTCGGTTGGCCGCGCGATTGCCACGGGGCAGAATCCAGGCGTGGCCCTTGCGGGCGCGGCCGGGTCGGTGGTCGGAGAGATCGCCGGCCGGGCGATCGAGGGCATGGCGTCGCGCGTGGAGGGGCAGGAAATCGAGGTCCATCTCGACGACGGCAACACCGTGACGGTGGTGCAGGAGAACAATCCGCCCTATGTCGGCGGCGAGCGCGTGCGCCTCGTGCGCACTGGGACGCATGTCGAGGTTTTGCCGGAGATCGACGAGACCACGAACCGCTACGCGGGACCCTGAGAAATTTCGAATCTCGAATTTCGATTTCGGCAACTGCACCGCCGCCTGTCCGAGGCCGGCTTGAAATCGAAAATCCAAATTCGAAAATCGAGAATCCCTAGTCCGTGATGAACACGTGGTCGCCCACGCGGACCTCGTCGTAGAGCTCGATCAGCTCACGGGCCTCCACCAGCACGCAGCCGCCGCTCTGCGGCCGGCCGAGTTGCTCCTCGTGATTGGTGCCGTGGATGTAGACGTAGCGGTCGTAACTGTCGACGTTCCCGCCGGCGTTGAATCCGGGCTCGAGGCCGCGCAGCCAGAGGATGCGTGTCGTGATCAGGTTGCTGCGCGCGTTCTCCTCCTCGCCGTACTCGGAAAAGTGGCGGCCGGTGGGCACGCGGGACTTAAAGACCATGCCGGGGGGCTGCCCGCCGCCGATGCGCTCGGCGATGGTGTGCAGGCCGCGCGGCGTGCCTTGGGAGTCCTTGATGTTGGACGGCGGACGGAGCGACGTGGAGATGACGTAACTCTTTACCGGCAAGCTGTTGCGATAAAATTGGAGGGTCTGTGTGCTGATGCGCACGACCAGCACCCGGTCTGCGGGCTTGATGCCGAGCCGGACGCACGTTTGCATAAACAATTCCCAAGGAGTCTCCATCGTGAATAATAACCAGTATGTTGTCGGTATCGTCGGCGCCACGGGCGCCGTCGGTCAAGAGCTTGTGCGTCTGATGCATGAGCGGAATTTCCCGATCAGCCGGCTGCGGCTGTTCGCCTCGGCCCGTTCGGCCGGGAAGGTCGTGGAGTTCCAAGGCAAGAAACTGGTGATCGAGGAGGCCAAGGCTGGAGTGTTTGGCGATGTGGACGTCGCGTTCTTCGCCGCAGGCGGCTCCGTCACCCGCGCGCTCGCCGCCGACGCGGTCAAGGCCGGCTGCCTCGTCATCGACAAGAGCTCGGCCCTGCGCCAGGACCCGAAGGTCCCGCTGGTCATCCCCGAGATCAATCCGGAGAAGCTCCGCACCCACGGCGGCATCATCGCCAACCCGAATTGCTCGACTGCGGTCATGCTGATGGGCCTCTGGCCGCTGCACCAGCTCTTCGGCGTGAAGCGCATCTTCGTTTCCACCTACCAGTCCGTTTCCGGCACGGGCGCCGAGGCCGTCCGCGAGCTCGACGATCAGGTCAACGCTCTCGTCAAGGGCGCGCCCGTCCCGCGCAAGGTCTACCCGTACCAGATCGCGTTCAACTGCATCCCGCAGGTGGATACGTTCGGCACCGACGGCTACACCGGCGAGGAGACCAAGATGGCGCAGGAGAGCCGGAAGATCATGGGCCTCCCGAATCTCAAGGTGTCCGCCACCTGCGTGCGTGTTCCGGTCGTGCGGGCGCACTCGGTCGCGGTCAGCGCCGAGTTTGAGCGTCCGGTCAATTTGGAGCAGGCCCGTGCCGCCATCGCGGCCTTCTCCGGCGCCGTGCTCGTCGACGAGCCGTCGTCGTCCAAGTATCCAACCCCGCTTGATTTCGCCGAAAAGGTGAAGTGCGGCGTCGGGCGCCTCCGTATCGACACCGCGTTGGACAACGGCCTGTCCTTCTGGGTCAGCGGCGACAACCTCTGGAAGGGTGCGGCGCTCAACGCCGTGCAGAACGCCGAGCTCATGGCCCGCGAGGGCCTGCTCCGGCCCAAGGCGGCGCTGGCCGCGGTCTGACGACCGCGGGGTTGATGGTTGGGAGTTGGCCGTTGGATGTTCGCCACCGCGCTGCGCGCCACCTCCCAATCCGATCCCCCTTGGCTGGTTAACTCCCAACTTCTCGTCCTCAACCTCCAACTTTCCGCCCCCACTATAGCCTTGTCAGCCCGCCGGGCCGCCCGCTTCACTTGTCCTTTGCCTTGGACGGCTAGCTCAGTTGGTTAGAGCATCTCGTTTACACCGAGAGGGTCGGGGGTTCGAGTCCCTCGCCGTCCAGACGAAGCCTGTCCGATCTTCCGCCTCTTTTCTCTCCTCCAACCACCACCCATGCGACACACGATCTCCGTCCTCGTTGAGAACAAGTTCGGCGTTTTGGCGCGCGTGTCCGGAATGTTTTCCGGCCGCGGCTTCAACATCGACTCGCTCAACGTCGCCCCCACGCACGACCCTTCGCTGTCGCGGATCACCGTCGTCCTCAAGGGCGACGAATCCGCGCTGAACCTCGCGGTCAAGCAGTTGGTCAAGCTGGTCAACGTGGTCGAGGTCGTCGATTTCAAGGAGGGCCAGGCGGTCGTCCGCGAGCTCGTGCTGCTCAAGGTCAAGGCCGACACGCGCACGCGCTCGGAGATCATGCAGATCTGCGACATCTTCCGCGCCAAGATCGTCAACGTGTCCCCGGACTCCGTCATCATCGAGGTGACGGGCGACGAGGGCAAGGTGAGCGCGTTCGTCAACCTCATCGAGCCCTTCGGCATCCTCGAGCTCGCCCGCACCGGCCAGCTCGCCCTCAAGCGCTGATCTGATTTCCCGAAAATCCCACCTCTAAACCCCAACTCGTTTTTACCATGCCCGCCAAAGTATACACCGACAAGGACGCCGATCTCGGCGTGCTCAACAACAAGACCGTCGCCGTCCTCGGCTATGGTTCCCAGGGCCACGCGCACGCCCTCAACCTGAAGGACTCCGGCGTCAAGGTCATCATCGGCCTCTACGAGGGTTCCAAGTCCAAGGCCGTCGCCGAGTCGCACGGTTTTGAGGTGGTCGAGACGGGTGAGGCGGTCCGCCGCGCCGACGTCATCATGGTCGGTCTCCCCGACATGAAGCAGGCCGACGTCTACGAGTCGTCGATCCTCCCGAACCTCTCCAAGGGCAAGACCCTCCTCTTCTCGCACGGTCTCGCGATCCACTTCGGCCTGATCAAGCTGCCGAAGGACGTTGACTGCATCATGGTCGCCCCGAAGGGCCCGGGCCACATGGTCCGCCGCCTCTACGCCGAGGGCAAGGGCATGCCGGCGCTCATCGCCGTCGCGCAGGACAAGTCCAAGAAGGCTAAGAAGACCGCGCTCGCCTGGGCCAAGGGCATCGGCTCCACCCGCGCGGGCGTGCTCCAGACCTCCTTCAAGGAAGAGACCGAGACCGATCTCTTCGGCGAGCAGGCCGTGCTCTGCGGCGGCGCCTCCGCGCTCGTCCAGGCGGGCTTCGAGACCCTCGTCGAGGCCGGCTACCAGCCCGAGATGGCCTACTTCGAGTGCCTCCACGAGCTGAAGCTCATCTGCGATCTCATGTACGAGTCCGGCATCGCCGGCATGCGCTTCTCGATCTCCGAGACCGCCAAGTACGGTGACATCACCCGCGGCCCGCGCGTCATCAACAAGAAGACGAAGGCCGAGATGAAGAAGATCCTGAAGGAGATCCAGACCGGCAAGTTCACCAAGGAATGGGTCAAGGAGCACAAGGGCGGCCTGAAGAACTACAACAAGCTGCTGAAGGCCGGCGAAAAGCACCCGATCGAGAAGACGGGCCTCTACCTCCGCAGCATGATGCCCTGGATGGCCAAGAAGAACATCAAGGGCGTCCAGGCGTCGTACTGATGCTTCAACGGAGCTGAAGCGGGCGGTAAGCTTTAAGCGATAAGCTGTAAGCTCGCCGCCAGCAGAGGCTCTCGTTTCCAGTTCAAGCTTTCGCGGGCCGGCCCTTGTGGCCGGCCCGCATGCTTGAAGCCCACAGCTGATTGCCTAAAGCTCACTGCTCACCGCTTCTCCCATGTCCAAGATCATCCTCGCCACCCGTAAAAGTCCGCTCGCGCTCGCGCAGACCACGATGGTCGCCGCGCGGCTGCGTGAGGTTCTCGGGGTGGAGACGGAGCTGTTGAAGATCGTCACGACCGGTGACCGTCAAGCTGAGTGGTCGCTGGAGAAGCAGGGCGGCAAGGGGCTGTTCACGAGCGAACTCGAGGCGGCGCTCACCCGGGGGGAGGCGGACCTTGCCGTGCACAGCACGAAGGATCTGCCGGGCACGATGCCGGCGGGCCTCACGATCACCGGCTACCTGCCGCGGGCGGATGCCCGCGATGTGCTGGTGCTGCGCGACGGCGTGGAAACCCCGCGGACGATTGCCACGGGCAGCCCGCGGCGCCGGCTGCAGGTGAAGCGTCTGTTTCCGGATGCGGAGTTCACCGAGATCCGCGGCAACGTCGATACGCGCCTGCGCAAGATCGGCTCGGATTGCGTGGCTGATGCCAGCATCCTCGCTGCGGCCGGCCTGGCGCGGCTCGGCATTGGCTCGTGGCCGGGAGTCACGTTTCACGCGTTTGAGTTTGGCCACATGGTCCCGGCCGTCGGGCAGGCCGCCGTGGCGATTCAGGGCCGGGCCGGGGAGGAGGCGCGCTTTGCGGCCGCCTTCGATGCGCCGACGGCGCGCCGCGTGGCCCTCGAGCGCGCTTTCCAGGCTGCCCTCGGCAGCGGTTGTCAGACCGCGTTTGCTGCGCACGCGACTGCAGACACCCTCTGGTTCTTCCACGAGGAAGTCGGCCTCCGCAGCCTTCCGCTGGCATCGGCCGATTTCGATGCTCCGGTCGACTTCGCGCGCAAGACGCTCACGTATCTCGGATTCAAGCTCTAGGCGCGAGGAATCCACTCGGCGATGATTCGGGTTTTCCTTCTCGCTCCTCACTTCTCGCTTCTGGCTCCTTTTCTTCATGTCCTCTCCCGGAATTGTCTATCTCGTCGGCGCGGGTCCCGGTGACCTCGGGCTGGTCACGTTCCGCGCCAAGGAACTCATCTCGCGTGCGGACGTGCTGGTCTACGATTATCTCGTCCACCCGGAGCTGGTGGCCTGGTGCAAGGTCGGCTGCGAGGTGATCTATGTCGGCAAGCAGGCCGGCCGTCACTCGGTTCCCCAGGAAGAGATTGAGGCCCTGCTTGTGCAGCATGCCAAGGCCGGCAAGGTCGTGGTGCGCCTCAAAGGCGGTGATCCGTTCGTTTTCGGTCGTGGCGGCGAGGAAGCCCGCACACTGGCCAAGGATGGCGTGCGTTTCGAGGTCGTGCCCGGCGTCACCGCGGCGCTCGCTGCCGGCGCCTACGCGGGCATTCCGCTGACGCATCGCAACACGAGCTCGTCCCTGATTTTCCTCACCGGCCACGAGGATCCGAAGAAACACGAATTGCAGGTCGACTGGCGGGCCTATGGCGCGCTCAAGAACACCACGCTCGCGATCTACATGGGCATGGGTCGGCTGCGCGAGATCCTGGCCGAGCTGCAGGCCGGCGGGCTCGATCCGAAGACGCCGGCGGCGGCTGTGCAGTGGGCTTCACTCGGCCGCCAGCGCAGCGTGACGGGCACGGTTGGCACCCTCGCGGATGAGGTCGTTCGAGCCAGCCTGGCCGCCCCGGCGATCGTGATCGTCGGTGAGGTCGTGGCGCACCACGAGCAGATCGACTGGTTTGAACACCTGCCGCTTTTCGGCCGCCGCGTCGCGGTCACGCGTACGCGCGAGCAGAACAGCGAACTGCGCGACAAGCTGGAAACCCTCGGCGCCGAGGTGCTTGAGCTGCCGCTGATTCGCATCGTGCCCGAGGTCGCGCGTGAGGAGCTGATCGACATCTTCACCGAGCTGGGCAGCTACGACTGGATCGTCTTCACCAGCGCCAACGGCGTGCGTGCGTTTTTCGCGTACTTCTTCAAGGCCTACGACGAGGTGCGCAATCTCGGCATGCTGCGCTTTGCCTGCGTCGGCGAGGCCACGCGGCGCGAGATCGAAAAGTATCACCTCAAGGTCGAGTGCATGCCGAAGCTCGCAACGGCTGACGCGCTGGCCGATGCGCTGATCGCGACGGAGAGCCTCGATAGCGCCAAAGTCGTGGTGGTGACGGGTAATCTCAATCGCGACATCCTCGTGGAAAAACTCGAGGCGGCCAATGCGATCGTGGATCAGCTGCCGTTGTACCGGACGGAAAAGACCGACCTCTCGACCGAGCCGGCCGCCGAGGATTTTCGTCAAAAGGGCGCCGATGCGATTCTCTTCGCGAGTTCATCTGCCGCCCAAGCCTATGTCGATCAGGCGGACGCGCTGACGCTTTCCGCTACGGCCAGAAAGCCCCTGATGGGCAGCATCGGTGCGCAGACCAGCGCCACGATGAAGGAAGCCAGCCTGCCGGTGGACTTCGTGGCGAAGGAGCCGGGGCTCGACGCCTTGGTCGATGCTCTCGTCAAGAAGCTCAAGCGCTAAGACAGCTTGCTGTAGCCGGCCTCGCTGAGGCCGGTTCAGGGTGCTGTAGGGGCGTGGCTTGACCACGCCCGGTTCGGAGGGCGCGCACGAGGCGCTCCCCTACGTTGATCCGCGACCAGGGGACCAGCGGCCCCGCTCCCAGAGCGGCCATCAAGTAACCCAATAGGTTGCTCGATGGTTCGAACTGGGAGGAGAAATGGGGTTGGTTTTCGAGGCGTTCGTGTCAATCGTGGGCGCCTCGTTATGAAAGTCCCGTTTCTCGATCTCTCGCTCCAACACAAGGCGATCCGCGACCAGGCTCTGGCCGCGCTGACCGCAACGTATGACGGCAATCGTTTTTGCCTCGGCAAGGACGTCGAGGATTTCGAGAAGGCTTTCGCGACCACGCTGGGCTACCCGCGGGCGCTGGCGCTCAACAGCGGCACGTCGCCGCTCCACATCGCCGCGATGATTGCCGGCTGGGGGCCGGGCGACGAAGTCATTGCGCCGCCGTTCACCTTCATCTCGACCGTGTGGGGTGTCAGCTACGTCGGCGCGAGCCCGCGCTTCGTCGATGTCGAGGAGGGCACCTTCAATCTCGACCCGGTCAAGGTGGAGGCGGCGATCACGCCCAAGACCAAGGGCATCATTGCGGTGCACCTCTTCGGCCAGCCGGCGCGGATCGATGAACTCGCGGCGATCGCGAAGAAGCACGGTCTTTTCCTCATCGAGGACTGTGCGCAGGCCGTCGGCGCGACATTCAAGGGCCAGCCGGTCGGCACGTTTGGCGATGCAGGTACGTTCAGCTTTTATCCGACCAAGAACCTCGGCGGTTGCGGCGAGGGCGGGGCGCTCGTCGCAAAGGACGAGGCGGTTCACACCAAGGCCCGGCATATCCGCGTCCATGGCTCAGATCGCCGCTACTATCACGACATTGTCGGCGGCAACTTCCGCATGGACGGCTTTCAGGGCGCGCTGCTCAACGTGAAGCTGCCGCACCTCGCCACGTGGACGGCGCGCCGCCAGGCGATCGCCGCTCGTTACCTTGCCGGGATCAAGCTCGCGGACGTGCGCCTGCCGGAGCAGCCGGCTTACGGGAAGAGTGTCTTCCACCAGTTCACGATTCGCCACCCGCGTCGTGACGCGCTGCGCGAGCACCTGACGAAGCACGAAGTCGGCACCGATCTGATTTATCCGGTGCCCCTGCACCGTCAGAAGTGCTACGCGTCGCTGGGCTATGCGGAGGGATCTCTTCCCGTGGCCGAGAAGGCGGCGGCGAATTGTGTGAGTCTGCCGATCTTCCCCGAGTTGACCGATCCGCAGGTCGATCACGTGATCGCGTCGGTCAACGCGTTTTGAGGGTCTGGGTGTAGCCGGGGTCGCTGACCCCGGGGATTGGATTTGAATTAACTTAACGGGCAGCGGACCGGCCTCAGCGAGGACGGCTACACCTGTGCTTCAGAAGCGCCACGTGGCGCCAATCTTCGAGCTCACTTCGGTCCGGGTGAAATCCCAGCGATCGTCGATGAGGTTAGCGCCTTGGTTGATCACGAAAAATACGTCGCTGCCGGGCGCGTACGTCCAGCGCAGGCGGGTGTTGAAGCCGAAGGCGTGGCTCAGATTGTCGTACTGGCCGAGCGCGGACCAGACGAGCTCAGGGGAGAATTGGATCGCACCGCCAAGCTTGAGGAGCCGTACCGGGAAGCGTGCGTAGGGAAGATCGACTGCAGTGTAGTCGAACGCGGCGTCGAGATTGAAGATCGGTGACGGCCGCCAGGTCAGCGTGCTTTTGTAGATCAGCTGGTCGCCGCCGTAGTAAAGCCGCTTGGCCGCGCTGAGGTTGGCCGAGACCGGACGTGATTTTGACAGAGTCAGCGCAATCTCGAGGTGTTCGCCGTCGAAATCACCGGGCAGGACCACGACGCCATTGGCCACGCGAAACGATTCTGGCAGCCGTTCGCGCTCAATCTTGGCGCGCAACGTCAGGGTGTCGCCGCGCTTGGATTCGGCGACCACCTCGGGACCGAAGGTCTCCTGCTCGCGGTTGTCGTAGATCATGCTGTGGCGCTGCGCGAAGGAGAAGGCTGGGACGATGCGCTTAAAGCCCTCTGGGTTGAACTCGTAATCGAGCTTTCCAGTCACGGTCCAGACGCCGGTCTGACGGACATTGCCGAGTGCGGGATAATAGTCGGCTCCGACGCGATCAAGGTAGCTCGTGAAACCCCAGGTCGGGCTGTCGTACTTGGCCGCCCAGCCATAGGCATCGCTGTCGCTGTTACGGCCGGTCGATTCGCTCGTTTGAAAGTAGAGCGAGCCCTCGAAGGGCGAGGCAGCCTGGTTGAACAGACGGCCCGTGTTGTAGTTCACATCGAAGCCTGCGAGCCATGCCTCGCCGTTGGTGCGCGGATCGCCCCAGGTGCCGATGGTGCCGACGCCGACCTCGTCGGTGACGCGCAGGAGCACGCGCATGACCGCGAGTTCCTTGGCCTCGATCGGCCCTGATGATTCCGTGCGCACGCCGAGCAGGCCGAAGTTGACGCGCCCCTCGCGGCCGGAAATGCGCGCGCCGCCGACGAGATCAACGACTTCAGCACGTGGTCCGATGCCGATGCGGCGCGAATGATACGGCAGCGGGTTGTTGTTGATCAGACTGTAGGAGAACACGCCGGCATCCTGCAGGAAGAATGCACGCTTTTCGGGAAAGAAGACCGGGAAGCGGGTCAGGTTGACCTGGCGCTCATCCACCTCGGCATCGGCGAAGTCGGTGTTGAGCGTGAGGACAGCGGTCGTGGACTCCGTCAGCTTGTAGAAGACATCAATTCCTGGCTTGAGCCGCGTGGTCTCGATCCCGGTGGGCTCGTCATGGACGTAGGTCAGGGTGGTGAACGGGCGCAGTTCGAGTCCGGACGCGCGGCGGAGGCCGCTGAGGCCGGTGAGGCGTCCGGCGGCGGCGAGGCTGTTGACCTCGTACTGGCGTTGTCGTCCGTGCCAGCGCATGCGCTCGCCGGTCCGGGCGATGTGACGCTCCACGTTGAGGCCCCAGGCCGGAGCACGGGCGTTGAAGGATAGTGTGGAGAGCGGGATCGAGCCTTCGGCGGTCCAGCCCGTTTCGGTGCGCTGCGCGACGACGTTCCAGAGGCCGTCCCAGTCGGTGTTGAGGGTGATGCCGCCGCGGATCAGTGCATCCTGCCGGGCGCCGAGCGAGTTGAAGGCGAAGTAGTAGCCGTTGCGCTGGTCGAGGAACGGATCGAGCACGAGCACCAGGTGGTCGTCACCACTGAGGTCGGCATCGCGTTTGCGCTGAGTGGCGACAATCCCGTCCGGGGCGGCGTCGTGCGCCACCACAGCGAAGTAGAGATGTTGGGCATCGTAGGCCAGAAACACCTCGGTGCGCTCGGTTGGCTCGCCGTCGGGTACTGGCTCCACCTGGCGAAAGGTGTGGAGCCCCGGTACCGTCTTCCAACTCGATTCCTCGAGATTGCCGTCGATCTGAGGCGGCGTTTCAAGCCGGGGCAGGGTCCAGCTCTCGGTGGATTGGGCCTGGCCACGGGAGACCACGAGCGCGCTCAGCGCGAGAAAGGAGGACCGGAGGCGGGACATGAGCTCCCTGCCGAGCAACCGCTTTGCCAAGGGCGGTTCTATGAAGGGATTTCAGGCTGATGCCGCCTTGGCGCCGCGTTTTCCGGGCAGGCTAGCAGGGTGGGCACCTGTAAAGGATGCTGGCGTAAGGCCGTGGATTGGCTTCATTTCGCGGCAACATGATCGATGGTATTCGCTTCAAGGTGTGCGGGCTCACGTCGCTGATCGACGCGGAGCTGGCCGACAAGGTCGGGGCGGATTGCCTGGGCTTCATTTTCCACCCGGAATCGCCCCGCCGGGTGACGCCGGCCCAGTACGAGGCGATGGCGCCGCGCCTGCCGTCCCGCCGCAAGGTGGCGGTGTTGGTGGAGCCCACGCTGGCGGCGTTGGCTGAGGTGGCTGCCCTCGGATTCGATTTCTTCCAGATTCACTTCCGCCATGATCGTGCCGAGCAGGAGATTGCATCGTGGGCCGAGACCGTCGGGATCAACCGGCTGTGGCTTGCGCCCAAGCTCCCGCCTGAAACCGACGTCAACCCGCGCTGGCTCGCACTGACCCGCTATGTCCTGATGGACACCTTCCACGCCGGTTTCGGCGGTTCGGGCAAAGTGGGCGATTGGGGTAAATTTGGCCGGCATCAGGCGGCACATCCGAAGCAGGCCTGGATCCTCGCGGGCGGCCTGACCCCGGAGAACATCGGCGAGGCCCTGGCACAAAGTGGCGCCCGGTTTGTCGACGTGAACAGTGGTGTGGAGGCGGCGCCGGGCGTGAAGGATCCCGAGCGCCTGAAGAAATTCGTGGTCGCGATCCATCGGGCGCGCACCCCGGCGGCACCGTGAAGGCTTGGCTTGGACCTATTCTCCGCGGGTTGATCGCGCTATTCGCGGTGACGACGCTGTGCGCGCAGGCGGATCGTGCGCCTGCGGTGGTTTTTACGCCCGTCGTGGTCGAGTCACCGCCCGAGGTGGCGTCCGAGGAGGCCGGGGCAACCGCCGAGACGCGCCCGGTCGAGTCCTGGCTGGAGGCGCAGATCGAACTTTCGCGTCGCGGCTTTTCCTGCGGTCCGATCGATGGCGTGGGCGGTGCGCAGACGGGCGCAGCGCTGCGTGCCTTCCAGGCGGCGAATGGGCTCGAGCCGAATGGGCGTCTCGATACCGCCACGCTCGCGATCCTGCAGCTGAGCGCTCCGGCCTTCTTTGTCCGTTCCCTCACGGCTGACGACCTCGCGTCGCTCCAGCCGGTGAGCGAAACCTGGCTGGGCAAGTCCGGGCAAAGCGCGCTGGCCTACGAGACGGCGCTGGAGGCGATCGCGGAGCGCTATCACGCGCATCCTAATTTGGTGAAGAAGATGAATCCCGCCGTCGACTGGACCAAAGTGACGCCGGAGACGCCGATCACCGTGCCGGCGATCGAGCGGCTGTTCCGTAACATCAAGGCTGCGCGCATCCACATCCGGCTGGCGGATCGCATCCTGCAGGCGCACGACGCAAATGGCGGGGTGATTGCTCATTTTCCCGTGAGCATTGCCCGGCGGGTCGAGAAGCGTCCGGTGGGCGAACTCAAGGTGACCGTGATCGCGCCGGATCCGAATTACACCTTCGATCCCGCGGTGTTTCCTGAGTCGGATGAGGGTCGGGAGCTGGGCCGCCGCTTGATTCTTCCGCCGGGTCCGAACAATCCGGTCGGCGTGGCTTGGATCGGGCTCAGCCTGTCCGGATATGGCATCCACGGAACACCGATCCCGGAGCACGTGGGCCGGACGGAGTCGCACGGCTGCTTCCGGCTGGCGAATTGGGATGCCCGGGCACTGATCGAACTCGCCTGGGTTGGCCTGCCAGTGGTGGTCGAGCCTTAGCGTGGTCTAAAGTTCTCACGGGTTTGCGCCTCTGGGCTGGATTGCTTTCCGGCGCTTATAAATCGCACCGCGGGTTTCCAACTGCCTATCCGCGGACTTGCGCGCCCCTGGCCAGGAGGGCAGCGTTTCCGCTTTTTCCATGCCTTCATCGAATCGTTCCTTGGCTTCCCTCGGTAGCCTGATTTTCCTGAGTCGCTGGCTCCAGGCCCCGTTGTACCTCGGCCTGATCATTGCCCAAGTGGTCTATGTCTACCGCTTCCTCGTGGAGCTTTGGCATCTGATCGGCGTGGCCGCGCTCGGGCATCCGGCGCCGGCGTCCGTCCCGTCCACGGTGACCGACCTCGAGACCATTGTGATGCTGACGGTGCTGGGCCTGATCGACGTCGTGATGATCGCAAACCTGCTGATCATGGTGATCGTCGGCGGTTATGAGACCTTTGTTTCGCGCCTGAATCTCCAAGGTCACCCGGATCAGCCGGAGTGGCTTTCGCACGTGAATGCCGGCGTGCTCAAGGTGAAGCTGGCGATGGCGCTGATCGGCATCTCGTCGATCCACTTGCTGAAGACCTTCATCAATGCGGGTGGGCTGACCGACCGGGTGATTCTCTGGCAAGTCGCCATCCACGTCACGTTCGTCCTCTCGGCCATCGCGCTCGCGTGGATCGATCGTCTGACGCACCCCGCAGCGTCCAAGGACGAGGCGCACTAGGCATTTTGATTTCGAATCTCGATTTTTGATTTCGGCCTGGGCTTATCGAGTGAAACGAAAACGGCCGCTCCGAGGTGATCGGAGCGGCCGGGTTGAAATCGAGAATCTCGAATCGAAATTCTAGAGCATTTCAAATGAAGTTATAGCCGCAAGCGGCAAACCAGCCGAGAGTATCCTGCGGCGTGACGGCGCGCAGCGCCGCAGCGATGGCATGGAGCAGCTCGGGGTGGCTGCGAGCCTGGGCTTTGCGTAGGAGGGCTTTGACCTTGCTCCACATCATTTCGATGGGATTGAGGTCAGGAGAGTAGGCCGGAAGGAATCGCACCTCGGCTCCGGCTTGGCGGATCCGCCTGAGCGTGGGCTCGTTCTTGTGGGCACCGAGGTTGTCCATGACGACGATGTCGCCCGGCCGGAGCGCCGGCACAAGGACCTCGCGCACGTAGGCAAGGAACACCTCGGTGTTCGTCGCCCCTTCGATGGTCATGCAAGCGCTCGTACCATCGAGGCGCACCGAAGAGATCATGGTGGTCGTCCTCCAGTGACCATGCGGTGCGTGGCAGACCAATCGTTCGCCTTTGGGCGCACGGCCACGCAACCGGGTCATATTGGTCTTGGCCGCCGACTCGTCGATGAAGACCAGCCGGGCCGGATCGATCCCGCCTTGCTGCCGCCGCCAGCGGCGGCGGGCCTTGGCAACATCGGGGCGGTTCTGCTCGGCCGCATGGAGCGTCTTTTTTTATATGTCAGCCCCATCCTCGTCAGGACCCAGTGGACTGCGGCCACCGTGTACTCCAGCCCCAAACGCTGCTTGATCTCCTCCAGCGTCAGGTCCGGCTCTCTTGCCACCAATTCCTTCATCTGCCGACCGTGCTCAGGCTCCAGCCGAGCCTTCCGCCCGCAGTAGCGATACCTTGCCTGCAGATCCCCGGTGCGCGCTCTCTGCGCCAACAGCTTCTTCACCATCCCGAGCGACACCTTGAACCGCTTGGCAATCTCCTCCCTTGTGCCCGCCTTTTCGTCATACGCCGCCACGATCCGCTCCCTTAGATCCAAAGATATCGGCTTCTTCATCCCTTCAACCTGACGCCTTTTCTGACGGCTACAACTATATTTGAAATGCTCTATGAACGTCAGACGTCGCAGATGCGCACAGAGTCGCGCAGCGAGGCGAGGGGATCAGCGGCCTTTGGAATAAATTCCTGGGCGACAAAACCCTTAAAACCGGTGTCGACGATGGCGCGCATGATCGCCGGGTAGTAGAGTTCCTGGGTATCGCCGATCTCGGCGCGGCCAGGTACGCCTGCCGTGTGGTAGTGCGAGAAGTGGCTATGGTGAGCCTTGATCGTGGCGATGACGTCACCCTCCATGATCTGCATGTGGTAGATGTCATAGAGCAGCTTGAAGCGCTCGGAGCCGAGCCGCTTGCTCAGCTCAACGCCCCAGTTGGACCGATCGCACATGTAGTCCTTGTGGTTCACTTTGCTGTTGAGGAGCTCCATCACGAGCGTGACTCCGAGCTTCTCGGCGGTGGGAAGAATCCGCTTAAGGCCGATCGCGCAGTTCTCGATTCCCTGTTCGTCCGCCATGCCGTCGCGGTTACCGGAGAAGCAGATCAACTGGGTGAAGCCGGCGTCGGCCGTCTGCTTGAGCGCGACCTCGTACCCGGCAACCAGCGCGTCGTGGTACTCGAGGCGGTTCCATGCCTTGGTGATGCCGCCGACCTTGACGCCGCCGGGGCCGTCGACGACCGGATTCGATACCAGCGAGACGGTCAGGCCGGCCTTCTTCACGGCGTCAAAGTCCGCCGGCGTGATCAGGTCGAGCGCGAGGATACCCATCTCCTTGGACGCCGAGGCGAGCTGGTCGAGCGGAGTCTTGGCGAAGCACCAGCGGCAAACCGACTGGCGGATGCGTCCCTTGAGTGGAGGTTCGGCGGCGGCCACAGTGGAGGAGAGCGAAAGCGTTGTGCCGGCAACGACGGCGCCGGAGGTGAGGGTCTTGAGGGCAGTACGACGGGTCATGGGGGGTAGCATGGTGGTGACAGCTTGGTCGGCGGTGTGTCCCTGCGCAATCTTTGCCGCGTGACTTCCCTTCGGACCGTACGAGCGGGATCGACATTGGCTGTGCGGCAAAGTACGCCGTTGCCTGTCCATGCGTCCTCCGGGGAACGCTGCATCTGCGGGCGGCCAATGTCACCATCGATGAAGCCCATGCCGCCATGAACCGTGCCGTCCCGGCGGGGCGCTACGTGGTGGTTGAGGTCGTTGATTCCGGATGCGGAATCCCGCGCGAGGTCGTGGATCGCATCTTCGAGCCGTTTTTTACGACGAAGGGTCCAGGCAAAGGCACGGGTCTCGGGCTTTCCACCGCCCTCGGAATTGTGCGCAGCCACGGCGGAGTGGTGACGGTTGAAAGCGAACCGGCCCGGGGCAGTGTCTTCAAGGTCTACCTGCCGGCCAAGGATGCGGACGCCTCCGATCTCGCGCTGGCGCAGGCGAGCACCCCGAGTCCGCGCGGGCAGGGGCAGCTGATCCTGCTGGTCGAGGATGATGCCTCCGTATTGGCCATCACGCAGCAGACGCTGCAATTGCACGGCTATGAGATCATGACCGCGGAAGACGGCGCGCAGGCCATGGGGCTATACGCCATGCACCGGGATCGCATTCGGCTGGTGGTGACGGATATGATGATGCCCGTGATGGAAGGGGCGGCTTTTATCGCGGCGCTCAGGCGGATGGATCCCGGGATCCGGATCATCGCGACCAGCGGCCTCCACGGCAATGCCATCAAAGCGAGCAATGCCGGAGTGCATGACTTCCTCGAAAAGCCCTACACGGCGCATGCGTTGCTTGCGCTCGTAGCCCGCGTGCTGACCGATTAACGCCCTCGGTTGGCTATAGGTCGGTAATGCCATGGAGCTTCAGGATTTCATTCCGGTTGCGATCAGAGCGCGACTGGGAGACCATCCTCCGTCGCCATGCTACCTCCGATTCCTGTCAATGAAGCCGAACGCCTCAAGCGGCTCCACGAAATCGGGATTTTGGATACACCGCCCGAAGAGGATTTTGACGAGATTGCTGGTCTGGCAGCTGAGATTTGCGGAGTGCCGATTGCCCTGATCTCACTGATCGATGCGCGTCGCCAGTGGTTCAAGGCTCGGGTCGGGCTGAACGTGAGTGAGACGCCGCGTGAGGTGGCGTTTTGTGCGCATGCACTCGACCAGGGAAGAAGGCCGCTCGTGGTGCGTGATGCCCTCAAGGATCACCGGTTTGCCGCCAATCCGCTGGTCACGGGCGATCCAAGCATCCGTTTCTATGCCGGTGCCCCGCTGGTGATGCCAAGCGGGGAAACGCTCGGCACGCTCTGCATCATCGACCGCGTGCCTCGTGAGCTGACCAAGCAGCAGCTGCAGGCGCTCGGCGTCCTCAGCAACCAGGTGGTGACGCAGATGCTGCTTCGTCGGCAGCTGGCCGAACAGCGCCGCATCGAGGCAACCCTCAAGCTCAACGAACAACGCCTCCATTTTGCCCTGGAGGGAAGTGACCAGGGAGTGTGGGACTGGGATCTGGTGACGAACGAGGTCTATTTTTCACCGCGCTGGTGCGCTCAGCTCGGCTACGAACCAGGCGAAATTTCGAGCCGCCTCGAGGAGTGGTCGAGCCGGGTGCATCCCGACGACATGGCGCCGACGCTGGAGATCATTCGCGCTCATCACGAGGGACGGACTCCGATTTATCTCGCGGAGTTTCGCATGAAGAACAAGGCGGGTAAGTACCGCTGGATCATGGATCGCGGCAAGGTCATTGCCCGCGATGCGGAGGGACGACCGACCAGAATGGTGGGGACGCACACAGACGTTACCGAGCGTCGCGAGGCCGAGGATACCTTGCGCCGGCAGGAGTCGGAGTTGCGCGATGCGCAGCGCGTGGCTCGGATGGGCAATTGGTGGCTCAATTCGCTCACCGGCGAAGTCTTCTGGTCGGACGAACTCTTCATTATGCTGGGTCTGGACCCGGCCGACCAGCCGCCGCACTATTCCGAGCACCACAAGCTTTTCACCGCGGAGAGCTGGGAATTGCTCTCGAGCACACTGGCTCGAACGCTTGAGACTGGACAGCCCTACGAACTCGAATTGGAGATGGTCCGACGGGATGGTACGCATGGCTGGATGCTGGCGCGAGGTGAGCAGGTGTGCTCCCCAGATGGCGGTGTCATTGGCATACGCGGCATTGCCCAGGATGTGACCGCGCGGGTTCGCGCCGAATTGGAGCGTGCGCGCCTCCTGGACGTGCTGGATGCGAGCCTGAATGAAATTTACGTCTTTGACGCGCAGACGCTGAAGCTGGATTTCGTCAACAAGGCGGCTCGCCAGAACCTCGGCTACTCCCGTGCAGAGATCCAGCAGCTATCCGCCCTCGACATCGGGCCGGGCTTCACGCGTGAGAGCATGCTCGAGGTATTGGGGCCGCTGACGCGAGGTGAGGAACGCAAGATCGTGGTCGAGACTCGCCACATCCGGAAGGACCGCACCGACTACCCGGTGGAGTCACACCTTCAGGCGGTCATGCTCGACGACAAGCCGGTCTTCATCGGCATGGTCATCGACATCACGGATCGGCAGAAGGCGGAGGAAGTCCTGCGCGAGCAGGCGGCGCTGATTGATGAGGCGCACGACGGCATTGTCGTGCGGGACCTGAGCCACCGGATTCGATTCTGGAGCAAAGGGGCGGAGCGACTCTATGGCTGGACGTCCGCTGAGGCGGTCGGACAGCAGGTGCCTGAATTGCTGGGGCTGGAGGGACCGTTGGTTCAGGAAGCGGAGTCGATCGTGCTGCAGAAGGGCAGTTGGAACGGCGAACTCCTGAAGCGGACCAAGACTGGCGCCCGCCTACCGATCGAAAGCCGGTGGACCCTGCTGCGCGATGACGACGGACGGCCGCAGGCGATCCTCTCCTTCGACGCCGATATCACCGAGCGCAAGCGCCTCGAGCAGCAGTTCCTGCGCGCGCAGCGAACCGAGAGCATCGGCACGCTCGCGGGCGGAATCGCACATGACCTCAATAATCTGCTCACGCCGATCATGGTCGGGGTGGAGCTGTTGAAGGACGACTCTGACCCTGACCAGATGCGCCAGGATCTGATTCGCAACATCGAGCGGAGCGCGAAGCGCGGATCTGAGCTGGTCAAACAGGTGCTGTCGTTCGCACGCGGGGTGGAGGGACGTCGGGTGGTGGTGCAGCTTAAGCACATCGTGCACGAGGTGGAAGAAATCGCGCGAAGCACGTTTCCGAAGAATATCACTCTGCGCATTCAGCTGACGCCGGATCTCTGGCCGGTTGTGGGTGATCCCACGCAGCTGAATCAAGTCCTGCTCAACCTCTGCGTGAATGCGCGGGATGCGATGCCGAATGGGGGGCAACTCACGCTCACGGCGTCCAATGCCGTGATCGACGAGCAGTACGCCGTCATGAACAAGGAAGTCGCCTCCGGCCGCTATGTGCGGGTTGAGGTCACGGATGACGGGATGGGCATCGCGCCGGACCTGATCGATCGCATCTTCGAACCCTTTTTCACGACCAAGGCGCTCGGTCATGGCACCGGGCTTGGTCTTTCGACCACGCCGGGCATCGTGCGGAGCCATGGAGGCTTTGTGAATGTCTACAGCGAGCTGGGCAAGGGGACGACCTTCAAGGTCTACCTGCCGGCCCAGACTGAAGGAGCCAGCTTGGACAAGGTGGAGAACGAGGTGCGCTCGATTCCGCGTGGAAATGGGGAAACCCTCCTGCTGGTGGACGACGAAGCCATGATCATTTCCGTGACGCGACAGACGCTTGAAGCCTTTGGTTACCGGGTCCTGGTCGCCGAGGACGGAGCCCAGGCGGTGGCGCAGTACGCGACACATCGCGACGAGATCGCGCTGGTGCTGACGGACATGATGATGCCGGTGATGGACGGACCGGCGCTCATTTCCGCGCTCCGTCGCATCAGCCCGCAAGTTCCCATCATCGCCGCGAGCGGACTCACGGCCAACGGCCCGGTGGCCCGTGCGGCAGTGGCCGGGGTGCAGCACTTCCTGGCCAAGCCATACTCGGCCGATGCCATGCTGCGTTTGATCAATCAGGTGCTGACGTCGAAAGGCGATGGCCGGGTTCCGCCGGGTTGATTTCCACGGCTGGGTCGATAGCAGGAAAGCGCTTTTGGTTTCACTCGAAGCAACGGCGATGGCCGGCAACAGAAATTCCGCGGCAGGCAGTCTGACCGTCCAGGAGATCTGGCCATCGTCGAATGAGCCGCGATTCGCGGGTTCCCGCGGCGCTAGTGCGATTCCAGATGACTGGTCAGCGTGTGCCACTCGAACACCTCCTGGAGGAGGGCGTGCTCCGTGCGGCGCACCACGCGTTCGAGGCTGTTCCAGGTCTGGCTAAAGGCGATCTGCTTGGCTGCGCCTTCCAGCACATGCTCCATCTCGCGGTAACGGGCGACGCGGCGGTGAAGGTCGTTGATTGAGATCAACGACATGAAGGCCGCGGCGACCACCGGGAGCGAAATCGGAAGGAAGTAGTACAGCCACTGTTCGCCCGCCTTGGGAAACCACCCAAGGTGCCAGGTGTGATCGACCGCGTAGGCCGCGGTGCAGGCGATCGCCAGCAGGGTCGCGGTGGTGAAGCCGGTGCGCAGGCGCGCCAGCTGCGGCATCGCGCGGGTGAGCTGGCGGCGGTAGTACCCCAACTGGTCCTCAACGCGGTGGCGGAGGTAGCGCGCCTTGAATTCCTCCATCCCGACCGGCTTGGCAGCGGCCGAGCGCCGGTGCAGGGTCTGCAGCGAGCGGACGAGTTGCCGCACCTCGGGAAACTCGAGGTCTTCGAACAAGACCGAGCCGCGCGGCAGCCCCCACGTGGCAAGCGAGGAGCGCCCAAGCTCGGCTGCGAGACGGCAGCGCACCCAATTGTGCTGCGCGCGGTAGTGGCGGATCGCGAGCGCGACGAGCAGGGCGCCGACCACGCAGATCAATTTGATCCAGGGCAGCAGCAGCAGGTGCAGATCAAACGCGAGGGCCGCCGCCGCGACGAGCGTGGCGACGACGTGCAGGAGCACGGTTGAGGCGATGAGCTTGCGAAAATGGGGCGCGCTCTGCGTCGCGGCGACATCCGTCGTATGCTGAAAATCGGCTACGATCGCAGGGGCATCAAAGACGTTGGCCGCGGGATCAACCGGGGTGGCCGACGGCTTCAGCGTATTCAGGAAATCGAGCTCGGCATCGCGTCCGCGGAAGCGCTCAAAGTTTTCCCTCCGCGTGGCGCCCGTCGTCGCATCGATGACGACGAGGGGCTTCGAGAGCACGCGGGCGTAGGCGACGACATCCGCCGTGCCGCCCTTGCCGCGGGCGCTCTCTCCATCCCACACCGCAATCAGGACATCGCAGGTGTGCACTGTTTCGAGGCCTGCGTCGAGGTAGGCGTCCTCGCGATCACCGTTCTCCGCAATCACCCGGACCTGCTCGGCCTCCGGCAAAAGCGCCTCAACCTGTTTCCATTCGGTGGGATCGAAGTCCTTGCGGAATTCCGCAATCGGCAGTGGAAGAACGCATTGCCAGGCCAGGCCAAGACTCAGGGCGCGCTTGGCGAAGAGCTGGTCGCTCCCCGCAGCCACGGATGAAAGCGCGATCCATTCACCCGTGCCTTCCTTGCGCAGCGTTTCCAGCGCGCTTTGCACGGCCCGGTCGATCACCGCGGGATCACGGAGCTGTCGATGCCCCGTGAAGCCCACAACGTGGAAGAGGGGAAGGGAGGACGACGCGCTCATGCGGACGACGTCATCGGACCCGTCGCGCGTGCGCGCGTCAACCGCGAAGCCACACAAAATCCACGCCTGTGGTCATTTAGCTGGCCGATGACCGCGCTTTGGGCACGATGAAGGCATCCCGGCTATCTCGCAAAACCGCATGACTCATTGGGATCATCGAACGGCTTTTTCCCGCACATGCCTTCCGTTTGGCGGAGGGGTGATGGCTCTGGGTCGTCCGGCATTCACCCGGGCCAACCATCGACGATGAGCGGCGCGGTTTTTCTTTCCTACGCATCCCAGGATGCCGATGCGGTGCAGCGCATCGCGGAAGCGCTGCGCGCGGCGGGCGTGGACGTGTGGTTTGATCGCAACGAATTGGTTGGCGGTGACGCGTGGGACGCGAAGATCCGGGGACAGATTGCAGGCTGCGCGCTGTTCGTGCCGGTGATTTCATCGGCGACACAGGCGCGGCTCGAAGGTTACTTCCGCTTGGAGTGGAAGATCGCAGCCCAGCGGACCCAGACGATGGCCGACGAGCGGGTGTTTCTCCTGCCTGTCGTGATCGATGGAACGCGCGATGCCGAGGCGAAGGTTCCGGCAGAGTTCAAGGCCGTGCAATGGACCCGCCTACGCTCTGCGAGCTACGGCGGGCAGGCCCGCCCGGAGCTGGATGAGAAGGTGGTGAGGGCATTTGCGGTTCGGGTAAGCAAGCTGCTGGATTCCGCTGTGGCTGGGGTCGCTGACCCCGGTGCGGATGCAAACGACCGGTCCAAGTCGCTAAGTCCGGCGACCCGGCCCCCAAAATCAATCCCCACATGGACGTGGCTTGTTCCAACGATCGTGGGCGTTGCGACGAGCCTTGCGCTTGCGATCTGGCAGCCTTGGCGGGGGTCGAGGGATTCTGCTCAGGCCGCCCGTGCTGCGACGGCGGACCGTCCGGCGGTTTCTCCGGCGCGTCAACTCGCGCTGCGTGCACAAAGCCTCAGCATCGACAAGTATAACTCGACCGCGGCCGACTATGCCGCGGCGGAGGGCTTATTGAAGCAGGCGCTCGAACTCGACGCGAACGACGGAGAGATCTGGGCGATTTCGTCCCTCCTCAATACGACGATCCGCACGCGGGGCTTTGACTACGATCGCCGTCGCCGGGAGCTGGCCCGCAGTCACGCCGAGCGTGCGCGAACGCTGGCGCCGGATTCGATCGAGGCACTCTATGCGCTCGCCCGTTGGCAGCGCGACGACGATCCCGATCCTGAAGTCGCGATCCGTTCCTTCCGGGAGATCCTGCAGAGGGATCCCGTTCATTCGCGGGCCATGCTCAGCTTGGCGACGCTGTTGACCCGGCTGGGCCGCTCCGACGAATCGCTGGTGCTGCTTAAGCGCGCCGCCGAGATTCCTTCCGCCCGGGCGTTGGCGACGTTTCAGCAATTTCTGGTCTATCTCGACCGTGGCCGGTTCGCCGAGGCCGAACAGGCAGTCCGCGCTTCCATCGCAACGGAACCATCGTCGAATTCCGTTTCCGGCCTCGCCATGGTGTTGCTTAGCAGCCGCGGCGCGGCCGATGAGGCGATTGCGGCACTGGACTTGGCGCCGGCGGGCACGCGCAACGAGCATCGCCTGGTCTGGATCTCGGCCTTTGCCTTCCTTTGTGCGAACCAGCCCGAACGCGCTCTGGAGGCGCTGCGACGGGTGCCGGCCGATTTCATCGAGGACAACTGGTTCTACGGGCCACGTGCTTACTGGGAGGGTCGGGCCAATCTGGCGGCTGGCCGGGCCGAGGCTGCGCGCCTCTCCTTTGAGTCGGCCCTGCAGGTGGTGGAAGGGCGGCTGAAGGTGGAGCCCACGGAACCCCGTCTGCGTCTCAACCGTGCAGAACTGCTAGCCTGGCTGGGGCGTGGCGCGGAAGCCCGGTCCGAACTGCGTGCGGTGATCGAACTGCAGTCGGCGCGCTCGAGTCCGCCTCCATGGTTCGTCTCGCCGGTCAAGGTCTACGCGGTCCTCGGTGATGCGGCCGCGTCGGGGCCTTATCTCGAGCAGTTGCTCGCCCCGGCCGAGCGGGAGGGTGCCGGCTGGCCCCTGACCCGTGCGCTCATCCGGGTAGATCCACTCTGGGCGAAAATCCGTTCGGATCCTGGGATTCAGGCGATCGTGGATGGATCGGGTATGGCATCCGCAATGGAAGCGACAGACCAGGGGGCAGGCATTGCGAAATGAAGGCCGATTCAAATCCCGTCTTCCTCTCCTACGCGTCCCAAGACGCAGCAGCGGTTGCGCGCATCGCTGAGGCCCTGCGTGCCGCGGGCGTCGAGGTGTGGTTCGACCAGAATGAATTGACGGGTGGCGACGCGTGGGATGCCAAGATCCGCAAGCAGATCAAGGAGTGCGCGCTGTTCGTCCCAGTCATCTCAGCCAATACCCAGGCCCGGCTTGAGGGTTATTTCCGGCGTGAGTGGAAGCTGGCCGTGGAGCGGACGCACGACATGGCGGATGGTGTGCCGTTCTTGTTTCCCGTGGTGATCGACGACACCACGGACGCGACGGCGCGCGTGCCGGAGAAGTTTCGCGAGGTGCAGTGGACGCGGCTGCGTCTGGAGGAGACTCCGCACGAACTGGCGCAACGCGTGGCAAAGATTCTCTCGCAACCCGCAGGCAGCGTTGCGACGGCCGAGAGCGGCTCCGGGCGCCGGCCGGCGCGGGCGTCGTCGCGCGTCAATCGTCTGTGGGTGGGGGTCGGGCTCGTGTTTGCGGTGACCTATGGCACCCGTCCGTTCTGGAGCGGGTTGCGCGACAATGATCCGCCCCGGACCACCGCAGCCACGGCCACGGGCGCAAACAAGGAGGCCGAATCGCTGGCCGCGCAGGCGGCGGCGTTGTTTGAAGGGAAGACGATCCCGATGCGATCCGACTTTGAGGCGGCGGAGCCCTTGATTGCGCGAGCCTTGGCGCTGGATGACACCAACCCGGAGGTGTGGGCCCTGATGTCGCGCCATGCGCTCGGCATGGTGGCGGCCCAGTACGACACGAGTCAGGAGCGCATCCGAAAGGTTGCGGATGGAGCCGAGCGCGCGATCAGGCTGGGCCCCGAACGGGTCTATGCACGACTGGCCCACGCCACGGCCCTGACGCTGCAGCCGGCGGCGTGGACCGAGGCCGAAGCGGCGCTGCGTCGGCTCGCGGCGGAGGCACCGGGCGATGCGAGAATCTGGCGGACACTGGGGCTCGCGCTGAATGCCTACGGTCGCCCGGCTGAGGCGGTCGTCTTCTTCGACCGTGCGCATGCCCTGCCGGGCGGTGATCCCCAGTCGCTTTTCGGCAAGTCCGCCGCCCTGCGCGCGCAAGGCGATTTCAGCGGGGCGGAGGCGTGTGCGGATGAACTGATCCGACTCGATCCGGCCAGCCCCGCGCTCCTCCAGAAGCTGGAGCTCCTGGTCCGTCACCGCGGTGATCTGGAGCGGGCGCGGGAACTTGCGATGCGGATCCCCGCGCGTCTCAGTCGCGAGCAAAGCGCCGCGGTGATTCTGTTCGTCGTGTGGCTTGATCTCGGGGAGCCCGACCGGGCGATCGCGGCGCTGGAGGCGGTGCCGCGGGATTCCCTTCAGGACCACACCTTTGCCGGACCCAAGGGCTACCTGGTCGGCTACGCTCACCGGCTGGCCGGACGTGCGGATGCCGCGCGGGCCGAGTGGCAGGCCGCCCTGAATTCGGTCGAACAGCGGGTGGCCGAACGCGCGAACGATGCCGCGGGGCACCTGCAGCGGGCGTCGCTGCTGGCCTGCCTCGGTCGGAAACCGGAGGCGGAGGCGGCGCTTCAGCTCGGGGAGCAGCTCCAGGGGAATCACAGTCGCGAGATCACGCTCGCGACGGATGTGATTTACCTCGAACTCGGCTATGTTGACGAGGTGTTGACCTACCTCGAACAGTCGCGCCGGCCGGACAAACCGCAGATCCTTTCCCACACCCCGGTCGCGCTGCGCATGGAGCCGTGGTGGACCCCGCTCCGGGGCCACCCGCGCTTTGAGGCCCTGACGCGGTGACGAGTGGCGCCGTCTCACCCGGGAGGGGTGCGAAACGCTTAACGTTCAACGCTCAACGCTCAACGTAGAACGTCCAAGTAACGAGCCCGGCCAAGACAGGGGTGTTCGCTTTCTGGCGTTTGGCGTTCAACGTCGAATGCCAGATCCAAGCGTTGAACGTTGGCCGGCCAGCGGCCGGCCCTCCGCCTACATCCCCGGGAATCCGCCGCGGCCCTTCATGGCCTCCATCTGGCGCATCATCTTCTTTGCGCCGCCGCCCTTCATCATCTTCATCATTTTCTGCATCTGCTGGAATTGCTTCAGCAGCTGGTTGACCTCGACGACCTTCACTCCGGCGCCGTTGGCGATGCGGAGACGGCGGCTGCCGTTGAGGATCTCGGGCTTTCGGCGCTCCTGGAGCGTCATCGACTTGATGATGGCTTCGGTGCGGGCGAGTTGCTTCTCGGAGTCATCAGGCAGTTCTACGCCACTCATGCCGGGCATCATGCCCATGATGCTCTGCATCGAGCCCATCTTCTTGATCTGCTGCATCTGCGCGAGGAAGTCCTCGAGGTTGAAGTCCGCCTTGCGGAGCTTCTCCGCCATTTTCTCGGCTTCCTTCTGATCAATCGTCTCCTGCGCCTTCTCCACCAGGGAAACGACGTCGCCCATCCCGAGGATGCGTGACGCGAGGCGGTCGGGATAAAAGGTGTCGAAGTCCGCGGTCTTTTCACCCGTACCCACGAACTTGATCGGGACACCGGTGATGGACTTGATCGAAAGGGCGGCGCCGCCGCGCGCATCGCCGTCGAGCTTGGTCAGGACCAGACCGGTGAGCTGCAGCGCCTCGTGGAAGGCCTTGGCCACATTGACCGCCTCCTGACCGAGCGCGCCGTCCGCGACGAGAAGGACCTCGTCAGGCTGAACCTTGGCTCGCAGGCGCTGGACCTCCTCGATGAGGTTGGTGTCGATCTGCAGGCGGCCGGCGGTGTCGAAGAGAATGACATCCGCGTTGCGCCGGTGGGCCTCGGCAAGACCGGCGGCGCCGATCGCGGTGACGTCCTTGGAGACGCGGTCACCGTAGAAGCCGATCTCCTCCTGCTTCGCGAGAATCTCGAGCTGGTCGATGGCGGCGGGACGCTGGACGTCGCAGGCCACGACGAACGGCGTGGTGTAGCCCTTCTTTTTCAGATGACGCCCGAGCTTGGCGGTGGTCGTCGTCTTGCCGGCGCCCTGCAGACCGACCATGAGGATCTTCAGCGGGCGGGCAGGGGAGAGGCCGGTTTCGCCCTCGCCGAGCAGGCGGACGAGTTCGTCATTGATGATCTTGACGATCTGCTGGCCGGGCGTGACGCCCTTGAGCACCTCCTGGCCGGCGCACTGGGTCTGGACGCGCTCGACGAATTCGCGTGCGACCTTGAAATGGACGTCGGCGGCGAGCAGGGCCGTGCGCACCTCCTTAAGGGCATCGGCCATGTTCTCTTCGGTGAGCTTGCCGACACCGCGCAGGTTGCGCAGGGCCGAGGAAAGTTTGTCGGTGAGGGACTCGAACATGGTGAATCCGTCAGTGAAACCGGGTCTGGCCGGTTATCCATGCAATTTTTTGGCCGCCGCGGACGATCGGGTCGTTTTGCGCCGGCCGCCATCGGTCCGAGCCGACCCCGGAGATCGCGGTGGAGCCCCGTCCCGCCTTTCCGGCAGGCCGGATTTGTCGTAATCAGGCCGGCTGAGCGGCCGGTTCCGGCAGATCAGGCTGAATGATGCGCAGCTTGGCCATGACACTGGCCTCGGTCGCCGGCTTGAGCATGTAGTGCTGGGCGCCGAGTTGGATCGCCTTGATCACGGTCGCCCGGTCGTTCGACGAGGTGCACATGACCACCTGCAGGGAGCGATGCAGCGGTGACGAGCGGATCCGGCTGAGGATTTCCAAGCCGTCGGGCTCGGGCATGGCGATATCGAGAAAAACGACGTCGAAGTAGCGGCCCGGGTCGTCGAGGAGCGCCCACGCATCGTTGCCGTTGTCGGCCAGCGTCACGTGGAAGTCTCCACGCGATGCGAGGATCATTCGCAGAACCTCGCGCGAGACGGGGTCATCTTCAACGATCAGAATCTTCATGGGCGTTCGTTGAAGGGTGATCGTCACAACCGCAGGTCACTTGAGGAGAAAACGAAGGGGAAAATCCCTACGCGCTCCCTGACCAAGGTGGGTAAGCGGTGATTCGTTGGGCATGGGCGAACCCCGTGTCCGAAGCGTGGATTGTCGCATATTGCCCTCATTTCAGCGGCCGGGTTGTTTGCGCTCGGTGGCCTGCGGCAATCTCCCTCCGGATCGGGCAGGCAATCCTGTGCAGGCGGCTTACGGGACGGGCTGTGCGGTCGGTTATGAAAATAAGTGTGGATTCCCCTGCCGAATGTCTGCGAAGCTCCTCTTTCCCATGAACCCTGTTCTCAAGCTGTTACTCGACGGCGTCAGCCTCTCGACCGCGCAAATTGCGCAGGTTGCCGGATTGACCGAAGCCGAAGTCCAACAGCATCTGGAGCAGCTGAAAAAAGATAAAATCTTCCTCGGCTGGCGTCCGGTGCTCGATCTTTCGCGCGAGGCCGCCGCTGCTGCTGCTGTGCGCGCCGTCATTGAGGTCAAGGTGACGCCGGAGCGCGGAGGCGGGTTCAACCGCTTTGCCGAGCGCATTGCCCGGTTCGACGAGGTCGAGTCCTGCTACCTGATGTCCGGTGGCTACGACCTGCTCGTCTTCGTCAAGGGACCGTCCCTGCAGAAGGTGGCGGCGTTCGTGTCCGAGAAGCTCTCGACCGTTGAGGGCGTCCTCTCGACCTCCACGCATTTCATGCTGCGTTGCTACAAGGAGCAGGGCTTCCTGCTCGACAGCGGCGAGGCGCCCAGCACGCGACTCACCGTCGCTCCGTAAACCCGAGGGCACCTCCCATGAGCACCGACCCTAAACGCTGGGTGGCGGGCCACGTGGCCACGCTGCCCAAGAGCGGCATTCGCGATTTCTTCGAGCTGGTGGCCAAGATGAAGGGCCAGGACGTCATTTCCCTTGGCGTCGGCGAACCTGACTTCGTCACGCCCTGGCACATCCGCGAGGCGGCCATCTACGCCCTCGAGCGCGGCAAGACCTACTACACCTCCAATCTCGGCCTGCTCGAGCTCCGCAAGGCGATCTCGGTCTATGTCGAGGAGCACTTCGGTGTCACCTACCGGCCGGACGACCAGGTTATCGTGACCGTCGGCGTGTCCGAGGCGCTTGATCTGTGCTTCCGTGCTTTCTGCAACCCGGGTGACAAGGTGATGTATCACCAGCCGTGCTACGTCAGCTATCACCCGAGCATCACGCTCGTGCACGGCGAGGGCATCGCGGTCCCGACCTACGCCAAGGACAATTTCGCCCTCACGGCCGAGGCCCTGCGCGCGGCGTGGGTCCCAGGCTGCAAGATGCTCATGCTGAACCTCCCGTGCAATCCCACGGGCGGCACCTGCAGCCGCGAGCAGCTCGCGAAGATCGCCGAGTTCTGCGTCGAGAAGGACCTGCTCGTCCTGAGCGATGAGATCTACTCCGAGCTCACGTTTGACGGCACGCACACCAGCATTGCGACCTTCCCCGGCATGGCGGAGCGCACGATCTTCCTGCACGGCTTCTCCAAGGCCTTTGCGATGACCGGCTGGCGCATTGGCTATGCCTGCGGCCCGGCGGTCCTGATCGACGCCATGATGAAGGTGCACCAGTACGCCATGATGTGCGCCTCGATCATCGCCCAGGAAGCGGCCCTCGAGGCCCTGACCCGTGGCTGGGATGCCGTGCTCAAGATGCGCGAGCAGTACCACCGTCGCCGCGATCTCGTCGTCCGCCGCTTCAACGAGATCGGCCTCAAGTGCCACTCGCCTCGCGGTTCGTTCTACGCGTTCCCCGATGTCACCTCCACCGGCCGGTCCGAGAAGGATTTCGCCGTCGGCCTTCTGCAGGACCACAAGGTCGCAGTCGTCCCGGGCACCGCGTTCGGCGACAACGGCAAGGGCCATGTCCGCGCCTGCTTTGCGACCAGCTACGAGCAGCTGATCGACGCCTGCGACCGCATCGATCGGTTCGTTAATAGCGCCAAGCGATAAGCGTTAAGCCATAAGCTCCAGACGGGGGATCGATGTTTGATCCCTCGTCGGGGCTCTGGCTTAAATTTATAGCTTATCCATCATCTGCTTTAAAGCTCGGCTCCGGGCTTAAAGCTTACAGCTTATCGCTTACCGCTTTCCCATGAATCGCACCGTTGCCATCGTCGGCCGACCCAATGTCGGCAAAAGCCGCCTGTTCAACCGGCTGGCGCGGAAGCGCATATCCATTGTCCACGACCAGCCCGGCGTCACCCGGGACGTGATTTCGGCCGACATCGCCGAGGGCGGCTACACGCTGCTCGACACGGGCGGCCTCGGCCTCAAGGGCGGCGAGACCACCCGCGAGCTGATTGCCGCGTCCGAGGAGCAGGTTGGCTTTGCCATCGATACGGCCGCGCTGATCGTTTTCGTGACGGACGGCCTGGAAGGTCTGACCGAGCTCGACACGCGCATCGCCCAGCGCCTGCGCAAGAGCAAGAAGGACGTCCTGCTGGTGGTGAACAAGGCCGACTTCAATGATGACAAGATCGAGCTCGCGGACGCTTATCGTCTGGGCCTCGGTGAGCCGGTCCGGGTTTCGGCCGAGCATGGCCGCGGTGAGGAAGAGCTTCGCGCCGAGATCCTGAAGCGCATTGGCCCCGGCCCGACCGAAGAGGAGGCGACTGAAGGCAAGACCAAGACCGCGAGCGACCCGCTCTGCGTGTGCTTCATCGGCCGGCCCAACGTCGGCAAGTCCTCCCTCAGCAACCGCCTGCTCGAAAGCGACCGGCTGATCGTGAGCGACGTGCCCGGCACGACGCGTGATGCGATCGAGCTCCCGTTCAAGTTCAAGGGACGCGACGGGAAATTTTACCCGTTCAAGCTGATCGACACCGCCGGCATCAAGGCGGCGACCAAGCTGGCGTCGCCCGTGGAATACTTCTCCCGTCTACGCTCGCTCGATGCGATCAAGCAGACGGATGTCGTCTTCCTCGTGCTTGATGCCGTCGACGGCGTGACCATGCAGGACAAGGCGATCGCCGGCGAGGCGATCAAGGAGAAGAAGCCGATCGTCATCGTGGTCAACAAGTGGGACCTCGTGCGCAAGGCCTTTGCCGCGAAGAAAGAGCCGGAGTTCGCTGAGTCCAGCGGCATCAGTGATTTCAAGACCGAGCGCGAGTACCGCCTGAAATACGAGCGCGCCGTCTTCGACCGCCTGTTCTTCACCCCGGGCGCGCCGTTGGTGTTCGCCTCGGCCATGAGTGGCTACGAGGTCGACCGCATGCTCAACGCTGCGGTGCAGCTCAATCGTACCCTCGATACGAAGCTGCCGACCGCGAAGTTGAACAAGGCGATCCTCTACCTGACCGAGCGCACGCCGCCACCGGCGATCGCCGGCAAGCGCTTCCGCGTCTATTACGCGACCCAGACCGGCACGCGTCCGTTCCGGATCAAGCTGTTCTGCAACCGCGAGGAAAAGCTCACCGAGCAGTACCGCCGCTACCTTGAGGCTGGCCTGGTCGAGGAGTTCAACCTGAACGGCTGCCCGATCTATTTCGACCTCGTCGGCAAGCAGGTGCGCGACATCGCCGAGCGCCTCGAAGCCGCGGCCCGCAAGGAGCGCGCTTCTGGGCATCGCCCGAAGAAGTGGAAGAATCAGGAGGCGACCGAATCCTCCCATGAAACCCTCGAAGATTGATTACCGGGGAGGCGAGGCCCTGCGTCTCGCGACGAGCAAGATCGAGCTGATTGCTCCCACGGGCTTCGGTCCGCGGCTCCTGTCCCTGCGTTCGCTCGCCGGCGGTCCGAATCTGCTGCTCGAGTTTCCTCCCGGCGCGGATGACTCCGCGGGCAACGAGGGGTTTCGTCTGCGCGGCGGTCACCGGTTCTGGCATTCGCCCGAGCACATCGTGCGGACCTATCAACCGGACAATGATCCGCTGGAGGTCCGGACGCGCGCTTCGGGCTTCAGCGTAACCGCGGTGACCGAGGTGAAGACCGGCTTGCGCAAGACGCTCGCCGTCGACGCGCTTGATGCGCGTACGCTGCGTCTGACCCACACGCTCACGAACGACGGCCTCTGGGCGGTCGAGTGTGCGCCTTGGGCGCTGACGATGATGAAGCATGGTGGCTACGGCGTCATCCCACTGCTGCCCAAGGGCGATCACGCGGCCGGCGATTTGCTGCCGGGCTATTCGATCGTGCCGTGGACCTACACCGACCTCTCGCTGCCGTGCTGGGATCTGCATCGCAACCACATCGGCCTCGATTCCCGGCGCGTGCCGAGTCCGCAGAAGCTGGGCCTGACCAACTATCCCGGCTGGTCGGCCTACTGGATTGGGGGCGTCACGCTGGTGAAGCAGGCCTTCGTCATCCCGGGCGCGACGTATCCGGACCTGGGATGCCCGTTCGAGACCTTCTGCAACCAGACGACGCTGGAACTCGAGACTCTCGGGCCGCTGCGGAGCCTTGCTCCGGGCGAAGCCGTGACGCATGTCGAGCACTGGACAGTGCTCGACGGACTGGCCAAGCCTTCGACTGACGCCGCATTCGCCGCCTTGGCCAAGGCGGTCAACGCCTGGCTGCGCGGTCAACGCCTGGCTGCGCAAACTCGCGCCTTGATCGCGGGCGCCATTCGGCGTTGATCGGAGCCGCATGTCCGCGCTCCGTCTCGTCTTCATGGGTTCCGACCCGATCGCCCTGCCGCTCCTGGAGTGGCTGGCCGGGGAGGGAGCGTCCGTGGCCACCGTGGTCGCCGTGTTTACCCAGCCCGATCGCCCCGTCGGGCGTGGACAGAAGATCACCGCGAATGGGATCAAGCTGTGGGCGCAGGCCCGCGGTATCCCCGTGCACCAACCGGACAAGATCACCGAGCCGGTCCGCCAAGAATTGGCGTCCTATCGGGCTGATCTCGCACTGGTGATGGCGTACGGCCACATCCTGCGCGACGACGTCATCGCAACGCCGCGCCTGGGGACGTTTAATCTGCACACGTCGATCCTGCCGGCGTACCGCGGCGCATCGCCGATTCAAACCGCGGTCGCGAGCGGTGAGCGCGAGACCGGCGTGACCTTCATGCGCATCGTGCGCCAGCTCGATGCAGGACCGGTGATCGATGTTGAGCGGGTGCCGATCGCGCCGACCGATACGGCGCTCGATATTGAGGGAAAGCTTTCCGCCGCCTGCGTTCCGCTGGTTGCGCGGGTGCTGCCGCGCATCGCAGCCGGGACGATTTCCGAGCAAGCGCAGGACGGCAGTCGCGCCACCTTCTGTCGGCGCCTGGCCAAGGAGGATGGCGTCCTCGATTTCCGCGTTCCGGCCGCCGTGCTCGCGGGACGGATCAATGGGCTCTTTCCCTGGCCGGCCTGCAGCGTCGAGCTGGCTGGCCAGCCGGTGAAATTTGGCCAAGCGATCGTGTGTCACGGATTACCTGACACGGGCTCGCCCGGCGAGGTGCTGGCGGGCGAGTCCGGGCGTCTGCTGATCGCGACGGGGCAGGGCGTGCTTGAGGTGCTGCGCCTGCAGCGTCCGGGCGGGAAAATGCTGGCGGCGGGGGAGTTTTTGCGAGGCTTTGCGGTCGCGGCTGGGACGGTGCTGCCGTCGACGCCGATGCCGCCGCTGGTCGGGACTGAGCCCTTTCGAGGATAGGACCGATGGGACGGATGGGACTTATAGGTCCTATCCGTCCCATCCGTCCTATCGGTCCCATCTTCCGGTCCGATCCGATCCGCGACGTGACGCTTGTTTTTGCCGGAGGATTCCCCAACGTTAGCGGTATGTGGAAAGCAGCCTGCGCCGCCGCGACGGTTTTCGGGATGGCCGTCACGCTCACGGCCCAATCCATCCCCATCGAACTCGCCAATCTGCGCGAGGATGTCCGTATTTTGTCCCAACGCACGGGTGAGCTCGCCCTGCGTGTTGAGCAGCTCGAGCGGGAGAACGCCGAGTTGCGCCGCCAGACCGCCGGCGACGCCCAGTCCTACGCCACGGTTGTGCAGCTGAACGAGGCGGTGGCCGAGCTCAACCGCGCGATCCGCACGGCCGCCAACGGCACGAAGAGCGAGACGTTGCAGCAGGTCAGCGTGCAAATGGAGAAGCTCGCCAAGCAGACCAATGCCGCGATCGATTCGCTGGCCAAGGGCATGGCGACGCGCGCCACGGTCCAGACCACTTTCACCGAGGATTATTCCAAGGAAGGCACCAGTTACACGGTCCAGCGCGGCGATACGCTCGCGGTGATCGCGCGCAACACCGGGGCCAAGGTCCAGGACATCATCAACGCGAACAAGATTTCCGATCCGAGCAAGATCCAGGTCGGTCAGACCTTGTTCATCCCCGGCGGCAAGTAATCTCATCATGGCAGCTCCCAAATCTCGTCTCGGTCGCGGTCTCGGCGGCCTCATTGCCAGCGCCAAACCGGCTTCGGCTCCAGCGGCGGAACCCGCCGCTCCCGCTGCGGCGGCCAAGGCGTCCGCTTCGGCCCCGGCTCCGGCCAGCGCGGGTGCGCCCGGCTTCATCGAGATCGGGGTGCATCTGGTCGAGCCGAGTCCCTACCAGGCCCGGCGCGAGATTGCTCCGGAGCACCTGTCCGAACTTGCGGAGAGCATCCGGGCCGAGGGCCTGCTCCAGCCCATCGTGGTGCGCAAGCACGGCGAAAAATTCCAACTGATCGCCGGCGAGCGCCGCTGGCGTGCGTTCCAGCAGCTCAAGATCAAGACGATCCCGGCACGCCTCGTGGAGGCAAGCAACGCCTCCTCTGCCGCGATCGGCCTGATCGAGAACCTCCAGCGCGAGGGCCTCAATCCGGTGGAAGAGGCGTACGGCTACGCCAGCCTGATCCGGGATTTCGATCTGACGCAGGAAGCCGCGGCTGAGCGTGTCGGCAAGGGCCGCGCCAGCGTGGCGAATTCGCTCCGCCTGCTGTCGCTGGATGCCGAATTGCAGGGCTACTTGTCCAAGGGCCTGATCAGCGTCGGTCACGCCAAGGTGCTGCTGGGCGTTGAGGATCCTGCGCAGCGCGCGGTCCTCGCCCGGCGTACGATCGAGGAAGGTCTGAGCGTTCGTGCCACCGAGAAGTTGGTCCAGGCGAAGAAGGCTGGCGCGGCCGTCCCGGCCGGCGCAACCGGACGCAAGGTGCCGGCGGTTGAGGCCGCGGCCGTGGCGGGGATCGAAAAGAAGCTCACCTCTGCGCTTGGCGCGCGGGTGTCGCTCAAGCACTCGGCCAAGAAGGGCAAGATTGTCATCGAGTACGCAGGCAACGACGACCTGCAGCGCATTCTGGAAAAAATCGGCGTGGAGGCCTGAAGCCGACGTGGCGACGACTCCGCGGACTGACCAGGCGACCAAGGTCCTCAACGAAGCGGTTGAGGGCCTCGCCGATGTCGCGGACTACCTCAAGCTGGATCCCGTCCCGCCGGTCTGGCGGGAACTCAAGCGCTACAATCTGGCCAAGCTAAAGGCGGACGCCACAGCTGGTCTGTTGGTGGCGATCGTCACGATCCCGCAGGCGATCGGTTTCGCCCTCGTTGTCGGCATCCCGGTGCAGGCTGTGCTGGTGACCGCGATCATCGGCTCGCTCGTGTGCGCTGTGTTCAGTTCGTCGCGGCATCTCGTCTTCGGACCGACCAATACGATTTCGATCATTCTGGCCGGCGCCCTCATCACCGTGGCCGATGTGCCGCTGACCTCCCTGCAGAAGGTCCTGGTCCTGGGCTTGATGATTGGCGTGATCCAGATCGCAGCCGGCTTTTTCAAGCTCGGCAACCTGACGCACTTCATCTCGCGAACGGTGATCATCGCCTACAGCACGGCCGTCGGCATCCTCATCGGGGTCGGCCAGCTGGGAAATCTGCTCGGACTCGGCAGCCCGCCAGATGTGAGCCTGCCGGGCACGGTCATTCACATCCTCAACAGCCTGGCGCGGTTCGATCTCAACCCGATGACGGCGGGCGTGGGCGTGTCCAGCCTGCTGCTCATGATTCTGATTCGCCGGCTCAAGCCCAAGTGGCCGGACGGACTGATCACGATCGCCATCTTCGGTGGCGTGGCGTTTTTCTTCACCCTCGCGTCCTTCGGCGTCCCGCTCGTGGGTGATGCGGGTGAGGTGGCCGGGCAGATGCCGCTCTTCGTTGGATTTCCCACCAACGAAAACGGACTCCGCCTCGTCCCGGCGCTGGCCAGCGTGGCCCTGGCTGCAGCCATCCTCGGCATGCTGGAGGCGATCTCCATCACCAAGAGCATTGCGGCGCGCTCCGGCCAGAAGGTGAATCCCAATCAGGAGCTGATGGCGATGGGCCTTGGCAATCTCGCCTCCACGGCCTTCGGCGCGATGCCCGGCTCGTCCTCCTTTGTGCGGAGCGCGGTGAATTATGAGTCGGGCGGACGCACCCAGCTCTCCTCAATCTTTAGCAGTGGCTTTGTCTTCATCATCCTTGCCCTGACCGCGGCGGTGGTGAACTACATCCCGGTGGCCGCGCTGGCGGCCCTGCTCATCCTGATCTCGCTCAAGCTGATCAATCTGGAGCAGATCCGGATCACGCGACGCTCGACGCAGTCCGATGCCGTGGTGTTCTGGGTCACCCTCAGCGCCGCGCTTTTCCTGCAGCTCGACACCGCGGTTTACGTTGGCATCGGTATTTCGCTCGCGTTGTTCCTGCGCAAGGCCAGTGCGCCGTCCCTCGTTGAGTATGCGTTCGACGGGAGCGGGCAGCTGTCGGAACTCGAGGACAAGAAACAGCGCGGCAACTCCGCGATCTCGATCGTGCACGTCGAGGGTGAGCTCTTCTTCGGTGCGGCGGATCTTTTTCAGGAGCAGGTGCGCTACCTCGCGGATGACGACCAGATCCGGGTGGTCATCCTGCGCATGAAGAATGCACGGCACCTGGATGCAACATCGGTGATGTCGCTGCTCCAATTGCACGAATACCTGAAAAAATCGAAGCGCCACCTCCTGATCAGTGGCATCAGTCCGGACGTGGAGCGGGTGCTGCGGGCGAGTGGGGCGTACGAGCGGATCGGGGGCGACAATGTGTTCCCGGCCGAGGCCAATCTCACCATGAGCACGCGGCGGGCCCTGCTCCGGGCGTCGCATCTGCTGCAGCAGGATGGTTCGACCACGAAGGCAGCGGTCAGGATTTTCTACGACAAGAAGCGGGAGAGCGCGGCCGATCCCGGCGCGTCCAAGACCCGCTCGGTCGAGACGGACGGGCCAAGCACCTACGACATCTAATAGCGGGGCGGGAGAGTTGTGCTGCGCAGGAAAATGTGCTGAAATGCAATCTGTCGGCTTTTGTGGTCTGGTCAGCCAACCCTGCCTCCTTATGATGCCTCGAATCCTCTTTGTCCTGGTTGCCCTGTCGGGTGTGGCGCTGGCCGCGCAGCCTGCGCCCGCGCCGGTTCCGCCTGCGCCCGGCCCGGTTGTCGTCCGCAGCGAGGCATCCGAGCTCGCCGCCGGCTTCGCCGCCTCGTTTCAGGCGTTTGGCAGTCGCCCGGTGTTTCTCGTCTATGAGCGCGCGGGCAAGACCACGGTTATCCATCCGGTCCGCGCGGTGGAGGCATCCGGTGGCGTGCTGCTCGTACGGCTGGAAAACCGTTCGGTCCATGCGATCAACGCCCGGGATGTGGTCGCGTTGACGGACGAGGGGCCACCGCGGAACTGAGGTCTGATGTAGCGGCTCGTTGAGCCCGGTCCGATGCTGGTCCAGAGGCAAACCCCAATCACCGGGCTCAGCGAGCCCGGCTACATTGCCCTCACGCTAGTGCGCTGCCAGAAACAGAAACGCCTCGCGCAAGGCGGTGCGTCCCCCGGATTCGAGATTGCGGCCGTGGCTGACGACGACGCGGTCGAAGTCCCAGGCAAGCACGGTGTCGAGTGACGCGCGGAATGCGGCCCGGTCCTTGATCGTGGTCCGCAACAGGCGCGAGCAGGCGAAACGGTTATCGCAGCCGTTGATCTTGAGCAGGACGCGGGACAGCAATGGCATGTCCGTGCCGAGGTTGAACGCGAGGTCCGTGAGGATGAGCGTGCGACTCGGGCGATGTAGGAAGACAACCTCGTTGAGGCGCGGTGCGCCGCGGATCAGGTGCTGGTCGAGCAGACCGACCCAGGCGACGTCCGCCTTTTCGCCCAGCGTATCGGTGAAGTTCAGATCAGGCCGGTAGCGGCTAAAGCCCTTGGCCCCGTGAAACCGAGCCTGGGGGTAAGCGGCAAACCAACCTTCGAGGTAGGTGTCGTGCATCGCGTTGGGCGCGACGATGTGGGCGACCGGACCCAGCGCTGCGAGCGCGCTGGCGACGGCGGCATCGTAGGCGACAGGCGAGTGGACCCACAGCGTGCCGTCAGCCAGGCGCACCACGGTCATACGATGGCCGAGGTGCATGCCCAGAATCGTCAGGGGCGCGTGGTAATCCCAAATCCCGGCGTCGAGGGGATGTAGCATGACGAACGATACCCAAAGCTAAACGCGCGTGGTCGTCACGCCGGATCATGGATTGCGCCACTCCGCAATCCACGATCCGCATTCCGCAATCGATCACTCCTCCGGCAGCGGCTTGTCCTTCGTCTCGGGCAGGAAGGGCAAGACGGCGATGCCGACGAGCAGCACCAGGCTGACCCAGGTGCCGGCGGTGCGGAAGCTCTCGATGTCGCCACCGAGGCTCTTGGTGATCTTGCCGAGCGTGAACGGGGCGCTGGCGGCGGCGAGGCGACCGAAGTTGTAGCAGAAGCTCGTGCCGGTGCTGCGCAGGCTGGTTGGGAAGATCTCGGGCAGGTAGATTGCGTAGACGCCGAAGACCGAGAGCTGGCCAAAGCCCATGATGGGCAGCATCCAGTAGATGTCGCTGATCTCGCGCATGCCCTTGAAGACGAGAATGCTTGAGCCAAAGGACAGGAGCAGGGCGACGGCAAAGGCTTGGCGGCGGCCCCACGTCTGGGCGAGCTTGGCCAGGCACATCATGCCGGCGAAGCCACCGATGTTCTGGAGCAGCAGGCCGGCGGAGCGCCAGTAGGCCTTTTCGCTGGCAATGGCGGTGGCGCTGAGATTCGCGCTGGCGAGGTGGGCGTCGATGATCGTGCCGGTGATCTTAGGGTGGAAGTTGCCGATGCCCCACAGGCCGACGATGCCGGCGCTGCAGAGGATGAGACCGAGCCAGGCATGCTTGGACCACTTGGGGTGCTTGAGCAGGTTGCCGTAGGAGCCGAACTTGATGCCCTTGATCGCACCTTCGTCGCGGGCTTTGCGCCACTTCGCGGGCTCGGGGAGCTTGCGGATGATAAAGACGCAGAAGAAGGCGGGAACGGCACCGATCAGGAAAAGCGTCTGCCACGACTGAAGACCGAAGGGCAGGGCGGCGCGCGCCGCGAGGATGCCGACGCCCATGCCGATCAACCCGGCAAGAATGTTGCCCCAGGTGGACAACGATTGGAGCAAGCCGAGCGCTGGTGCGCGGGCCTTGTCCGGCACGGTGTCGGCGACCAGGGCCACCGCGAGGCCGAAGACACCGCCGACGCCCAAGCCGGTCAGGAAACGGTAGACGCAGAAGTCAATGAAGCCGGTGGAAAGCGCGCTCAGGCCGGTGAAAACGGAGTAGAGCAGGACGGAAACCGCCAGGAACCGTGCGCGGCCATAGCGATCGCCCAGCGCGCCGAAGGTCAGTCCACCCACGGCCCAGCCGATGAGGAAGATCGAGGTCGTGTAGGGGCCGTACTCCGTGGCTTTTTCCGGGATGAGCTGCTCCATCGCGGCGTCACGGGCGAGGTTGAAGAACTGCTGGTCAAGGCAGTCGAACAGCCAGGCGAGCGACGCGACGCTGAAAACAAACCAGTGTTCACGGTTCAGAAGACGCCACCAGGCGGTGGATGATGAGGCTTGGGTCATAACTATTATGGAAAAAGGCGCTCTTGGGCCGTTGGATGGGGTTGCGTTGGGGTTCGGAGTGAAAACCAGCGGACAGTTCCGGTTGCTGCCTAGCTTCCGGGGGAAGCTCTGTGCTGGCGGGGGCGAGCGAGACGTCACGCCAGTAATTCATCAGCGTCAATTCCTGAACACGATTGTTCATGCGCCGCCCGGTCTTCGGTGTGGTTGTGAGCGTGTAGTTGAAAAAAGGGCACCGGACTATCGATCAAAGGGAGGTTGTTGGGAAGGTCACAGCAAAAAGATGTTGACTTGATGGAACCGGTTCCAGAAAAAACGCGCGTGACTGCACCGAAATCCCTTTCGACCCGGAAAAAGGCTTCACTTGCCCCGCGTGAGAATGGGGATGTCGTCAAGCCTCCTACCATCCTGCAGGTTGCTCGCGAGGCAGGGGTTTCCAAGACCAGTGTGTCCCGTTATCTTGGGGGAGATCTCGATTCACTCAGCCCGAGCTTTATCGAGGCGATTCGTCAGTCGATCACTAAGCTGAAGTACAGTCCCAATCAGATGGCGAGGGGACTCAAAGGGGGGCGTAGTCGGTTGGTCGGCATGCTGGTGGCCGATATTCAGGATTCCTATTCGATCGCTGTCATGAGGGGTGTAGAGGCGGCGTGTCAGCGGCACGGTTACTCCTTCATGATCTGCAACGCAGCCGGCGGTGATTCTCTGGAGCATCGCTACCTGACTGCGATGAAGTCGTACAATGTGGAAGGTTTGATCGTTCATACGATCGGGCGCAATACGGAGGCTCTCAGGGCGCTGATTGCCGGTCGGGTTCCGGTAGTGTTGCTGGACCGCAAGATTCCCGGCTTTGAGGCCGACACGGTGGGACTCGACAACACGTCGTCAATGCAAGTTGCTATCAATCATTTGATTGAGCGTGGCTTTCGCGACATGCTCTTCATGTCGGGTCCGATCGCAGACACCACGCCCCGCCAGGAGCGGCACGCCGCCTTCAACGGTTTCCTCTCCGCCTGCGCGGGCGTGACGCGGCACACGTGCGAGGTCGATGTCACCGACGCACCCGCCATCGTTGGTGCGCTCAGAAATTTTCTCGGCGAGTCTGGCCGGGGAGCCAAGGTCGTGTTCGCCGTCAACGGCCCGATGCTGCTTTCGATCACCCGGGCGATGCGGACCCTCAAGGTCGTCCCGGGCCGCGATATCGGATTGATTGGAATCGATGAACTCGACTGGTGTTCGCTGGTTGACGACGGCATTACCACCGTGGCGCAGCCGACGTATGATATCGGTGTCAGCGCAGCCGAATGTCTTTTCCGGCGACTCGCCGGCGATGCCTCGGCGCCCTGCGCGCTTGCCTATCCCGGCAAGTTGATCGTCCGGGGCTCTACTGCGCATTTAGACAACCGCTGATGAATTTTTAATTAATAGTTATCATTAGATATGGAACCGGTTCCGAGCAATGGCAAAACGCACGCAATTTTGGGCCGGCGATTGGACCTCACCCCTTTGCTTGATCGCCTACCTTTCACTTCACGTTACTCTATGAAATCACACCTACTTTGCGCCCTCCTCATCTCGGTTGCACCGATTCGCGCCGCTGACATCAATACCCTCACCGTTGAAGAGCGAAGCGCGGGCTGGGAGCTCTTGTTCGACGGACGCTCGCTTGACGGCTGGCGCGGCTACGGAATCCAGGAGATTCCGTCCGGCTGGTTGGTGAAGGATGGCACGCTGCGCTCGGTGGCCCTTGATCCGAACGCCCCACGCATGAGCGGGGCGCATCCGCAGGGCCTCGATCTTATTACCAAACGCCAGTTCACTGACTACGAACTCACTTGGGAGTGGCGGGTCAGCTATGGAGCAAACAATGGCCTTAAGTACTTCGTGACCGAATCCCGTCCGTCTGCGCCAGGGCATGAATACCAGATCATGGACGACTATGGTGACCCGACCAAGCCCTGGCGGGCCGAAGTCCACCGCGTCGCCTCCTTTTATGACGTCGTTCCGCCCTCTGACGACAAGCCGATTAGGCCCGCCGGTGTCTGGAACATTTCTCGCTTGGTGGTTCGTGGCGATACCGTCGAGCACTGGCTCAACGGCGTCAACGTGCTCGTGTACGAGCTTGGCAGTGAGCAGGTGAAGGCCGGTATCGCTCGCAGCAAGTTCAAGGATGAGCCGGGCTTCGGCAATAAGATCACTGGGCACATCCTGCTTGTCGCCACTACCCAGCCCGGTCGCGAGTGCTGGATTCGCAACATGAAGATCCGCGAGCTCAAGAAGTGACCCAGCCCGACTTACTCACATTTGCCTGTCTATTCGACCCCTGTCGCCCATGTCTCATCGCTTACTTTACGCCGCCCTGCTGCTGGCTGTAGCTAAGTCCGTGTACGCCGCCACCCCGGCGATGCTCACCTATGACACGCGTCCTCACGGAACGGTCGAAGTGCCTCTTATCCTGCGCACTTACCTGCCTGATCCAGGCCTCGACGATACAGTCATGGTCCATCATGGACGCGGCGAAAAGACGTCGGAATACAGCCCGGAGAAAGGCGAGGATATCCCGGGTGAAGTGGTACCGCTGAAAGGCGTTCCGGCCGCGATCGCGGTGAATCACGGGCCGGAGCTCTCGTACGTCTTCGACACGACGGAGGGGCGCCTCCTCTATGCTTGGCAGGGCGGGTTCCTAGACATGTTTCCCTACTGGGGTGAAAAGGACATGGGCACGCGGCTCTACGACTACGTGCCCCGTCTGGTGGGTATACTGTTTTACCAAGCTGCCGGCCGTCATCCGCTGGAAATCGATGGCCGGAGTGTGTCCGAGGCCGGAGCGCCCCGATTCCTCGGCTACGACCTTGTGGGGAATCAGCCGACCTTCATTGTTCGGTATGGCCGCCACACGGTGCGAACGCGGGTAAGGCCACTCCCTGGACAGCAGCGTGCGCTGCGGATCGAGTTCAGCGTGGAGCCGGCCGCGCGGCTCTCGTTCAGGACGGAAAATACCTCCTTTGCCCTCAAGAAGGAGGACGGGGTCATGGGTACGCTTGCACTTACGCTCGCCGGCCCGTCCCTCGGATCTTACGAGGGCTACTCCCGCAAGGTGACTATCACCGAGGCGAGCGTCGCCGCGGGCGAACAGTTCGCCCGTAACTATGCCTGCGCGGTCTGCCACTCGACCGACGGATCCATGGGGCATGGCCCGACCTGGGCAGGCTTGTTCGGTCGTGAACGCGTGCTGGCGGACGGCACGAAGACGATCGCCGACGATGCCTACATACTGGAGGCCATCAAGAATCCCGACGCTCGCATCGTGCAGGGCTTTGCGCCCAGCTTCATGCCGCCCTATTCCCAGTTGGGCGAACTCGAATACGAGTCGCTGTTGTTGTACATCAAGTCGCTACGCGCCGGACAGTGACCGACATGTAGAAGCCGCGCGCCCACCCCTGATCCTGCTTATCATGAATCTCCGTTCCTGCATCCTAGTTTCCGTCCTGCTAGCGCCACTCGCGAGCCTGTTGCCGGCCGCACCGCTAGCCGAGGCCTACAAGGTCGACGATATTGCGTTTCCTGCCGAGGTCGCCGCCGAAGTGGGTGGCATCGCATTCGACGCCAAAGGCCTTCTCTACGTCGCCCTGCGGCGGGGTGACGTGCTTACCGCCAAGCCGGTTGCCGATCCTAGCAAGTACGCGTGGCGATTTTTTGCGACGGGCTTCGATAACGCTCTCGGCCTAGCCGTGCCCGAACCCGGACGGATCTTCGTCGCCCATATGCCAGAGCTGACGGAGGCCGTCGATACGGACGGCGATGGCATCGCCGACCGTTATCGTAACAAGGCGGATGGCTGGGGCCTATCGGGGAATTATCACGAGACAATCGGGATGAGCTCGGATGGCGAGGGTGGCTACTACATCGGCCTAGGTACGGCCTCCCACCGCTCGCCAACTTTCGTTCATACCCGTGGAAAGTACTCGCCGGTCGGCCGGCGCGGCCGCAACTACTCGGCGGTCGAATATCGCGGCTGGGTCATGCACCTGAAGGCCGACGGCGAGATCGAACCCTTTGCCTCCGGTTTCCGGGTGACGAACGGGCTGCTGCGCGACGACGAGGGTAATCTCTGGAGCAGCGACAACCAAGGTGATTGGAAGGCCGTCACGCCTTTCTATCACGTTGAGAAGGGAAATTTCTACGGCCACCCGAGCAGTCTGGTCTGGGACCCGAAATGGCCTGCGGACCGCGATCCGCTTGCTGCCTACCGCGCCGACCTCGACACATACAACCAGGACCGTACGTATGCGGCGGTCGAGATCCCTCATCTTGAGATGGTTCGGTCGGGTTCTGAGCCGGTCCAGATTCCGCGGGGAGGGGAGTTCGGCCCCTTCGGCGGGCAGATTTTGCTACCGGACGCGAGTGGGACTCGCATCGCGCGCATAATGGTTGAGAAAGTCGACGGTGCGTATCAAGGCGCGGTGACTCTCTTCATTAACGGCCAGGGGCTCCGCATTAGCAACAACCGCCTCGCGTTCGCCCCGGATGGGCGGACTCTGTACGTTGGCCAGACCTCGCGTGGATGGGGTGCTAGCAAGGGGCCGAACACCGAGGGACTGCAGCGCATCACTTGGCGCGGAGGCGTGCCCTTCACTGTGCAGCAGATGAACATCACGCCGCGCGGCTTCCGGTTGACTTTCACGGATCGCGTTTCACCAGGAGCCCTGCAGGCGACTGGGTATGCGGTCGAGTCGATGACTTACCAGTCGAAATGGATTTACGGCGGCGAGCCGCTCGACGTCCGGACCGAGACGGTTGCCGCGGTGACCTTGATAGACGACCGGACCGTCGAGATCGCTATCGACGGTTTCCGACCGCAGCGGGTGTATCATCTCCGCTTGGATGGAACGGTGAAAAGCGCTTCCGGTGAAAGCGCCGAGCTGCCTGATTTTTATTATACGGCGAACCGCCTTCCGGCCGTCCGATGAAGGAATCTGTGCACGTGCAATCGCCACAACTAGATGAATCCCGCTGGTTTGCCGAGGAGGTGCAGCCGCATGAACCGGCCCTCCGCGCCTACCTGCGCGGCCGCTTTCCTACACTCAGGGACGTCGACGACCTCGTGCACGACGCATATCTGCGGCTAATGAGTATCCGGAGCACCGACCGTGTGGGGCATACAAAAGCCTATCTCTTCATCACTGCACGCAATGCGGCGCTAGATCGCTTCCGTCGCGATAAGGTCGTGCCGGTGATTGGTATTTCTGAACTTGCGGAGCAGGCGATGATCGAGGAGAGGCCTGACGCGGCTGAACTCGCTAGTCGTGACCAGGAGCTTGAGATGCTTTCCGAGGCCATCCGCTCACTGCCCGAGCGTTGCCGCCTCATCTTTAGCATGCGCAAGTTATTGGGACTCTCTCATCGCGAGATCGCAAAACGTCTGAGCATTTCCGAGCGCACGGTGAATGCGCAAATCGCGATCGGAGTCGCACGCTGTCGCTACTACTTTCGCCTGCGTGGCGACGGGGATGGCTGCCGGTATCACGGCACTCACACGATGAGTGCTGCTGGCTGGCCACCTACGGCCGCGCGAGGCGTGTATCCAGCGGAGCATTTCCATCAAAAAACTGCTTAGAGACTTTCACGCGCCGGACCGTCTGTACTTTCGGCCGAACTGTTAGAACCAACCCTACCATGACCCCAAAAAACAAGCCTCACTTCTTTGGCCATCCCCAAGGCCAATGCCTTAATCGCAGGGCACTTGCTGTGCTCTGCCTCTGCGGCCTCTCCGTCTCGGCGCTTAGCGCGCAGAGTTCGTCGACGTCCACTTCAGACCAAGTCGTCAATCTGCCTTCATTTGAAGTGCGATCACAGCTTGATGATAGCCTGACGGGCAAGGAAGCCATGAGCACGACGCGTACCGGCGTAGCTCTGGCTGATCTCGCACAGTCAGTTGTAGTCGTGAACAAGGAATTTCTCAACGATCTCAAGCCAACGTACATTGCCGACATCATGAAGCATGTGGGCGGCGGCCAGACGGGAACACTTACTTGGACCGGATCGACGCGTTACATGATGCGCGGCTACACCAGTGAGGGAAACTTTGTCGATGGATTCAAGTTTCCGAGTGGCAACACCAATTTCAGCGTGGTTGATCGCGTTGAGGTCATCAAAGGCCCGTCAGCCATCTTTGTGACCAACTCGGCCAACACTGTAGGCGGAATGGTGAACAAGGTGTCCAAGAGTCCGACATCTTACCGGATCACCGAGATCTCGGCTGAATGGGCGGAGTGGGATCGGGGCTCGATCAGCCTCGATGCGGGTGTTCCCCTCACTGCTGACAAGAAGCTCCAGTTCCGTACCGTCCTGAGCTACACCGATTACAACCGGTATTGGAATAACGACGGTGGTGATAAGCGCTGGTCGATCATGCCGATGATCGCGTACGATTTTAGCTCGGACACAAGGGCGTGGATCAAGTTCGAGAAGTTTGACCATGAGTACGGTGCCTATGAGGGCGTCCCACTTGATGGACGGACCAACCAACCTGCTCTGGGCCGCAAAGGAAATCTCCACGAGGAACCGCCGCTTAACTGGCGTAAGGCGAACTATGAAGTGGTGTGGGGTCAGTTCACCACGCGTCCGTCCGACTTCCTTGCGATCCGATTCGCAGGACTCGCTCATTGGGAGAATAATTCGCGTGTTCAGTCGATCGTTACGCCATCAGGCACGGTCACGCCGAGCCTGCAGCAGGATGGCAGCTATGCCTTTTCTCCCTACCCGCAGTATACGATTCCTCCCACTTACCAGCCAGGCCAGTTGCTTCCCAGGACCACGACGGTGAACCGGAATGCTCCCTCCAGTGCGGAGATTCAGAATGACTATGTGTTCAGTTTCGCCACCGGACCGGTCAAGCACACGCTTCTGGTTGGCGGCATTCTGCGCAAGGACGACACGCTGCAGGAAAATTTTTCCAGCGGCAGCAGCAGTACGGCCACCAGCAGTCCGATTGATCCGTTCAATCCGACTTTCCCGGGCACGGTCTTTGTGGACTTTAACCAGCGTCCCACCAATGCCACGAATCGCAGCGATGTTTTTGGAAAGTGGTACATTCTTGAGACAGCCAGTCTCCTGAACGACCGGGTCATCGCCACTTGGGGTGCGTCGCGGAACCGTTTCTCGCAGGCTTCGACCTCGCAGAACTACAACCAGCGCACCCAGGTGCTCTCGGCAGAGACCTCGGTTCCCCGCAAGCTGCTCTACAAGGATCTGGTTCAGTACAGCATCCTCTTCAAACCACTCGACAACCTTTCGGTGTTCTATGGCTACAATGTGAACTTCGCGGCCAATCCGATCCAGTTCGGTGAGTTCCTTCCCCCGCAGGAAGGCAAGCAGTCTGAAATTGGATTCAAGAGCGATTGGATGGACGGCCGCCTCAGTGTTTCGGCGAGCTATTTCGACATCGAGCAGGCGAACAATACGGTTCAACCGTTCCCACAGACGACGCCGACGTCCTTTCTGCTGGTCACCGGCGCGACCTCCTCCGGGGTCGATGGCGATATCGCTTTCGCCGTTACGCCCAACTTCAGTGTGATCGCATCGTTCGCCATCTTTACTGCCGAAAACAAGCTGCGCTTTCCGTGGGCCAACACGCCAATGCCCGGAGATGGCAAGACCTACTCGGTGCTGCCCATCAACAACGTGTCTGAGCGCAACTATTCACTTTGGGGCCGCTACAAATTCACTGAGGGCCGCCTGAAGGGACTTTCCGTTGGCATGGGATTGAATAATGTGGCCAAGCGCGCCATCACGGACAATGCGAATCAGGTGTTCTACGGGTACATTCCCGGCTACACCTTGGTGGATGCCAACGTCAATTATGACACCGAACGGGTTCGGTATCAGCTGCGCATCGACAATCTCCTCAATGATTCCGATTACATCCATGCTGCGCGCAGTAACGATGTGATCGTGCCCGGCGCACCGATTCGCTTCGGTGGTTCCGTAACCTACAAGTTCTAACCCATGATGGGCCGGAGCCGTGAACCGGCTCCGGCCCATTTACCGACCATCTCCTCATGATTCTCCCATCAAGATTGCTTTGCCGGATTGCTCTCCTCGCGGCTCTATCGTTTGCCTCTGCCTTCCCCGGATTTGCCGCTTCGCCCGCTGACGCCCTTAAGCCAATCTTTAATGGCAAGGATCTGACCGGATGGAAGCTCGTGCCCGAAGCCAATGTTCACTGGCGAGTCGAGAACGGCGTGCTTATCGGCGAAAGCGACGAGAAACGCACGGGCAGCTACCTTTGGACGGAAAAATCTTACAAGGATTTCGTGCTTGAGCTGGACGTCCGCTGGCATGGAGCACCAGAGGACATCGACACCGGAGTTTCCCTGCGCAAGCCCTCCTTCCAGGTACAGATGGGCACGTCCCGTAGTTTGGGACGCGACATGACCGGCTCCATGCTTACGGACGGTGTGGGTCATCCGACTCGCTATCCGGAAGCCGGACGCGCCAAGGATTGGGAGAAGTATTTCCGGAAAGGTGACTGGAACACCTTCCGAATCGAGGCCCGCGGCGACACTTTCAAGGTCTGGATCAACGGTCACCTGACCACGGAGTACACAGATCCCAAGTGGGCCGGCGCCGGTCCGCTCGGGCTGCAGTTTCACGATGCGGTGAAGATGAAGCTCGAGTTCCGTAATATTCGCCTGGCCGAGCTTTAAGAGCGGATATCATTCCCGTCATCGTCCGGCGTTCTTAAACGCCGTCTGGCCTTGCTGTGCCTGTTTGCCGGCGACTCCGATGCCTTTCAATATTCAACACCTCCCGTCCCATGAAGAAAGCAATTATCCTCTTCAGCCTGATCCTCTCCATCGCTGCCACCACTGCGTTAGCGCAAACCCCGCCGCCTCCATATGGCGCGCCCATCTCGCACACCGATGCGAAGCGGATCATGGCCTCGGCCGTGGCTGAGGCCATGAAGAACAAGTGGAATGTCGCTATCGCGATCGTCGATTCCGGCGGGCATCTCGTGCTCTTTGAACGGATGGACGGTGTTCAGTACGGCAGCGTCGAGGTGGCTAATGGGAAGGCGCAGACGGCGGCGGCCTTTCGTCGCGCGACCAAGACCTTTCAGGATACGGTTTCGGCAGGCGGTGAGGGTCTCCGCACACTTGCCATGCCGGGAGTCACTCCGCTCGAGGGCGGCATTCCTCTGCTGTTGGACGGCAAGGTGGTCGGAGCCATTGGCGTTTCCGGCGTGACCTCCGCACAGGATGCACAGATTGCGGCCGCCGGTGCCGGCGTACTGTTAAAGTAAGCCGGGCGAACTTAGTCGCGCGTCCAATTCCCTGCAGAGTCCCTTCAACGAGAAGATGCAGGCCGCGCGTTGCCCAATCTTTGTCCCTGCATTGCAGGAACGCCCGATTTCAGACCTGAAGTCATATCACGGTACGATCCTAGGGGTAGGATTAAGGCCTAGGTCTGGATGTAGGCCACCGCGAGGGGGACCTCGCGGTGGCCGTTACGTCCCGCAACCTCCGTCATCAGGTCCGCATGGAAAATCATCCTAGCAGGGTGCTTTGCAGCTTGGTGGTCGCTTCCGCCATCTCGATAGCGCCTCTGGAGGCGGCAAAAGGATCCTTTGCGGAGTTGGAGTTGAGGGATGAACTGAGGCTTCTCACGCAGAGGATCCGATTGCTTGAACAGAAATTGGAAACTCTCGATCCAGGGCCCACGCCGGATGCCTCGTCGAACCAAGGGGTGGTCAGCGTCAACGAGGACGTGGTGGCGATTGCGTCTTCGGACGGACGCAACCGATTGCGACTGCGAGGGACGATCCAGGCGGATTCCCGCTGGTATCTTGGGGCGGCCTCCGCGGAAAGCGCGGATACGTTTGTCCTCCGCCGCGCGCGCATCCTCATGGAGGGCGTCTTTAGCGGCATGTTTCAGTACCAGATCGTGCCCGAATTTGGCGGTGGCGGGTTCAATCTGGTCGCGGCCAATGTAAGTGCGGTTTTTTCGCCAGCGTTGCAGGTGCGACTCGGGCGGTTCAAGCAGTCCGTGGGCCTCGAACACCTGCAGGCCGATTCCTCGGGATTTTTCATTGAGCGCTCACTGGTCAGCAATCTGGTTCCCGGCGTCGATATCGGGCTGCAATTCAGCGGTGACCTGGCGGAAGGCCGGATCAACTACGCGCTGGGGCTGTTCAACGGATCGGCGGACTCGACCAATGCGAACAACTTAGACAGCAACGATGCGAAGGCCGTGGCAGGCCGGCTCATCCTCCGGCCCATCCATGGATTCGGCATCGGCCTAGGGGCAAGCCTCGCGCCCGCCCAAGAAGGAAAGCTGCATCTGCCTGCAGGCTATCGGACCGAGGGGCAGCAGCGGTTTTTTGCCTACGGGGCGGATGTTATCTCGGATGGACAGGCGCTTCGGCTCTCTCCGCAGGCGTTTTATTACGCGGGGTCTTTGGGGGTGCTGGCCGAGTATGTTCGTTCCGAGATCGAGGTTCGCAAGGGACTCGAGAGCGCGCGTCTAGCCCACGATGCGTGGCAGGTTGCGGTCGGCTATGTCCTGACGGGGGAGGATGCCAGCTACACTGGTGTGGCGCCGGCCCGCCCGTTCGCTCCGAGTCGCGGAGACTGGGGTGCGTTTGAGGTGGTGGCACGTTTCTCCCAGCTGAATTTCGACGACGAAACGTTTCCGCGCTTTGCGTTGCCATCCGAAAATGCGGCTGGGATTCGCGGCTTTGGGGGTGGAGTGAACTGGTTTTTGAGTTCCCGCCTTCGCTTCACTGTGGATTACCTGCAGTCCCGTTTCAGCACCCGGATCGCTCCGTCCAGCCTGCTTTTGCTGGAAGGGGAAAAGGCCGTGCTCACCCGGCTGCAGTTGTTGTTTTGAACCCGCAGCTTTGTCATGAATACCCAGCTCGAGAGCATGCACGCACCCAAGCCGTTTTTCCTGTATTTGCGTCTCGTCGCGACAGTCATGGCGATGGGGGTGGGACTTCGTCTGTCTGCCGCGAACGGCGAACCGCCTGCACTCGCGGCCCTTTTCAATGGTCAGGACTTTTCAGGTTGGGTGGTTCCCAATCCGAACCTGAACTGGCGCGTCGAGTCGGGTCTGCTGGTGGGAGAAAGCGAGGAGACGCTCAGCGGCAGCCTCCTGTGGACCGAGAAGGTTTATGGGGACTTCGTGCTCGAGCTCGAAGGACGCTTCAGCGGCGCCGAAATCGACACTGGCGTGCGGATTCGTTTCGCGCCGTCGCTCGAGATGCAGATTGGGGTCTCGCGCAGCCTCAAGGTCGACATGACCGGGTCGATCCTGACTGATGGGTTCGGGCACCCGACGCGTTATCCGGAGTCAGGTCGGGCGAGGAACTGGAGCGAACACTACCGTCCGGGCGAATGGAACACGTTCCGGATCGAGGCGCGCGGATCCACATTCACCGTCTGGATCAACGGACACAGGGTTTCCCAGTACACGGATGAGCGCCATGCCCAGCCGTCGCGCATCGGGCTACAGTTTCACGATGCATTGAAAATGAAGCTCGAATTCCGGAATATCCGACTGGCGGAATTGTAGACGCGTTTCATGCAAGCAGAACTCATCCTGTTTTCCGTCCGGTCAACCGCGCGATAAACTTGATCGCATAGAACACGGTTCGTTCCCGAACCATGGCGGGATCCTCGGCGGTCCCGCGGATGCCGAAGTCGCTGAGCGAGGTTACAACGGTACCCTCGTCGGGATGGAGGGCGATCCATGTGAGGATCCGGATGAGTTGGTCCCGGGGATGGACTGCGGAGAGGTGATCGAGCACGACGAGCGGAAGATAGCGCTCCACCGGGATCTGGATCGAGTCTGGCACTGCGGCGATACAGAGCAGGTTGCGCACGCGCTGGATTTCGTCCCCGGTCGTGCCTGGTGGCCAGCTGGTGATGCGCTCGCGCACCCGCGCAACCTGATCGGCCATGTAGTCCGCGGCGTGGTCAGGTGATTCAATAGGGGCGACCACGCCGTCATCGGGTGGGAGGTCGAAGTTTAGCCGGGCGACGTCACTCGCGCTCAGCCTGGCCCATTCGGCTGTCGGCACGGTAACCGCCGCACGAAGGTTGTCTGGCTTCTTTGCGAGCAGCGACGCACGACGTTGCAACTCGGCTGTCCCGCCGACGGCAAGCCACGCTGTGACAACGACGGTGAGCCAGCGCCACTGGACGGCGGCCGCGGGGCGCTCCCGGGGATCCCAGCGGAAGAGGAGGCCTCCCGCGCTGCACGCGGTCAGACCGATGAGGGTGAGCGCGAGCAGGTTGAACGGGCTGCCGCCAAGGCCGGTGCCGTTGATGGTCGGCTGCAAGGCTTCGACGGAGTAGCGGCCGGGGAAGAATGCTGCGACTCGCTGCGCCCAGTCCGGAAGACTGGAAAAAGGCACCGCTACACCGCCAAGGATGAGCATGGGTAGAAACAGGCACTGGCCGAGCGCCTGCACGGCGGGCACGCTGTCGGCTAGGGCTGCGACGACCAACCCGAGGCCGATGAAGGCGAAGGACGCAACCGTGAAGGCGAACCACAGGCTGAGCGGATGCGCCGGCGCTGTCATACCCAAGGCGATGGCTGCGCCCAGCTGAAGAAGCGCGGCGCTCAGCATGATCAGGTACCGCGCGGCGATCGTGCCGGCGATCAGCATCCAGGTGGGGACCGGACTTAGCCGAAACTGCCGCCACAGGCCGCGTTCGCGTTCGCTGACTAAGGTCGTGGGAAGGCCAAAGCAGGCACCGCTCAAAATACCCAAGGTGAGAAGTTCGCCGAAATGACGGACCAGAGGAACCGACTCATGGCGGTAGATGGCCGCCAATGCCGCCAGGAACATGAGCGGAAAGACGAACCCATAGACCAAGGCTGTTCGGTTCCTGAAGTGGACCTTCAGGGAAGAGCGCAGATGTTCGCAGACTCCCCTCATGTCGACTTGGCTAGGCAATCGGGGAGTCCGGTTTTCCCGGTCAGCATATATGCGGATCCTCCTGGGCGCGTGCCCATGAGGAAGTGAGGCATATGGGCTCAGGCCAAGCGTCTCGCGGCGTTCTGGGCCTTGAGACAGAGCTCAGCGGCCTTGAAAGCGTGGGCTTGGGTCATGGCCTTCTCGGTGCGATTGAGGCAGTCGAGGATCAATTCGCCGAAGAAGCGGAAGCCGACCTTGCCGCCGACTTCGAGGTGCTGCTCGCCCTTGTCATCGACGAGGTAGAGCTGGTCGCCGTTGGGCGAGCGGCCCACATCGATGTACTTGCGCAGTTCGATGTAGCCCTTGGTGCCGAGGATGATGGTGCGCCCATCGCCCCAGGTGCCGAGGCCGTTGGGGGTGTACCAGTCGACGCGGAAGTAATTGCTCGCGCCATTGTTTCCCACGAGGGAAGCCTCGCCGAAGTCCTCGAACTCGGGGACGTCCGGATTGACGTGATTGGCGACGGCCGCGTTGACGACCGTAGCGTCGGTGGCGCCGCTGAAGTAGAGGTACTGCTCAATCTGGTGGCTGCCGATATCGGCGAGGATGCCGCCGTACTTGGCGCGTTCGAAGAACCACGCCGGACGGTTGGGTTTGCCAAGGCGATGGGGCCCGAGGCCGAGGACCTGCACGACCTTGCCGATCGCGCCGCCATGGACGAGATCGCCGGCGTGCATCGCGCATTCGACGTGAAGGCGCTCGCTAAAATAAACCATGTACTTCTTGCCGGTCTCGGCTGCGACCTTGCGGGCCTCATCGAGCTGCGCGAGCTGGGTGAAGGGCGTTTTGTCGGTAAAATAATCCTTGCCCGCCTTCATGGTGCGGACGCCGATCGGACCGCGATCCGAGGGAATCGCCGCGGCGGCAACGAGGCGAACCGCGGGATCGGCGAGGATCTCGTCGTAGGAGCGTGCGACCTGGACCTGCGGGTACTTGGCGCGGAAGGCCTCCACTTTTGCGGGGTCCGCATCATAGACCCATTTCAGCACACCGCCGGCCTCGAGCAGGCCGTTGCACTGGCCGTAGATGTGGCCGTGTTCCAAGTAGGCTGCCGCAAACACAAACTCCCCGGGCTTGACGACCGGCTGGGGCTTGCCTTGCGGAGCGTAATTCATTCCGTCCGATTTCTGCGCCATGTATTAAGCGAGGCCCGGGCGAAGTAGGGAGTCAACTCCCGCGTCGTTCCGAAGGCGGCGAATTTGGAAAAATAGTTATAGAGATTATCCTCTCGCCGTTCGTCTATGGCATTCAACCATCATTCATAAAATGAGCACATCCCCCATTGGCTTTGGCATTGTTGGCGTTGGCATGATCGCGGACTACCACGCGCGTGCGATTTCCGAGACGATCGGAGGCCGGCTCGTCGGCGTGGTTGGCCGCGATCTGGAGCGCACGAAGGCCTTTGCCGCCAAGCATGCCATCCCGGTTGCGACGACGAGCATCGACGAACTGGTCGCGCGTCCCGACATCCAGGTCATCTGCGTTGCCACCCCGAGCGGGGCGCACCTCGAGCCCGCGCTCGCGGCGATCAAGGCCGGCAAGCATGTCGTGATTGAGAAGCCGCTGGAGATCACGACTGCGCGCGCCGATGCCCTGCTCCAGGCGGCGGCGGCGGCGAAGGTCACGGTCGCCCCCATCTTTCAGTCCCGCTTCGGCGAGGGCGCACGCAAGGTGAAGGCCGCGATCGACGCGGGTCGGCTCGGCCGGCTCGTGCTGGCCAGCGCCTACGTCAAGTGGTACCGCAAACCTGAATACTACACGGGCTGGAAGGGCACGCTGAAGCTTGATGGCGGCGGGGCGGTCATCAACCAGTCCATCCACGGCCTTGATCTCCTGCAGTGGTTCGCCGGCCTGCCGGCGGAGATCTTTGCGTGGAAGACCCGTCGCGTGCACACAGGCATCGAGGCCGAGGACACGGCCTGTGCATCGTTGCGTTACCCGGGTGGAGCGCTCGGCACGATCGAAGCCTCGACGGGCGCGTTCCCCGGCTGGTCACGCCGGATCGAGATCTGCGGCGAGAACGGCTCGATCGCGCTCGAAGACGACAAGATCACGCGGTGGGACTTCCGTACGCCCGAGCCGGGCGACGACAAGGTGGTCGCAGCCGTGGCCGATGGCGCGCTGGGCAGCGGCGCCAGTGCGCCGAACGCGATCAGCCACCAGGGCCACCTGCGACAGATCCAAAACCTGATCGACAGCCTGACTAAGGGCATCCCGCTTGCGATTGACGGCGCCGACGCCCGCAAGGCCGTGGCGCTCGTTTGCGCGCTCTATAAGTCCGCCGAAACCGGCCTGCCGGTCCGGGTGGAGTAGGAGCTCTGTCTAAATCGTTCTCGTTCTCTTACTCGTTCCTCGTTCTCGGGCTGGAAGTCTGGGCTTTAGTCCGATCTTCGGGCCGGAGAACGAGAAAGAGAACGAGTATGAGAACGAGGCGATCCCGGGACCGGCCTCCAAAGGGGCTCCATCCGGGCATTGACAACCCGGGGCTAGGTCTGCTCCTTTTGACCCTTACTTTCGATTATGAGCATTCTCATCGGCATCGCCACGTTCATCCTGATCCTGATCTCCGTTTTCATGGTCCTGGTCGTTCTCGCCCAGAAGGCCAAGTCTGACGGCGGTGTCGGCGCGGCCATGGGCAGCGGCGTCACCGAGGCCACCTTCGGTGCCGAGACCGGTAATGTGCTTACCAAGGCGACCATCAACGCCGCCATCGCGTTCTTCGTGCTGAGCTTCCTGCTCTATCTCGGCCACATCTGGCAGCGCAATCACGGCCAGCCTGAGGGTGGCGCCCTCCCGACCATCAACGCGCCGGCCACGCCGGCCGCCACGACCACGGATGCCACGACCGCCGCTCCGGCCGTTGCCCTCCCGACGACGACCCCGGCCGCAGCTCCGGCTGAGGCCGCGAAGTAAGCTGATCCAACGTGGACGGCGCGTCCCCACGGACGAATTTCCTGAGGCAGGCGGCTACGGTCGCCTGCCTCGCTTTTTTGGAGGTGGCCGCTCCGCTCGGCGCGCAGCAAAAGGGCTACCGCCCGCTGCCGCGCTATGTGCAGACCGCCGCGCCGGACCAAGCCGAGGGCGCGCGCATCCTCGAGCAGTTTCGCAGCGTCGGCATCGCCGGTGACCATTACCTCGAATTTGAACTGCGCGTGATGCCGCGGCGCGGCGCCGAGCGGCGCATTCCGGGCCGGCTGTGGGGTGGCCGCTCGCCCTCCGGCCCGATCTGGCGCTTCATCCTGCAACCGGGCCAGGGCGCAGACGAGCGTCGCTGGTTGATCCAGAACGGCCCACGTCCGGCGCTGTGGGGATGGAATCCGGCGACGCCGGACCGCACGCAGGTGTTGGGCGGCCAGGCCTTGTTTGATCCGATCGGTGGCACCGACCTCACGGCCTTCGACCTGCAGATGCCGTTCTTCTACTGGACGGATCATGTGTTCGAGGGCGTGACGCGCGTGCGCGGGCGTCCGGCGCAGGTCTTCCTGCTGTATCCGCCTGCCGACTTCGCGGAGCACCACCCGGCGATGACCGGGGTGCGGGTCTACCTCGATCTCGAGTACCACGCCATGGTGCAGGCCGAGCAGCTGGGTGCTGACGGCCGCGCGTCCAAGGCGATGACCGTGATCGACCTGAAGAAGGTGGGCGAGCAGTGGATCGTGAAGTCGATCGATGTGCGCGACGAGGCCACGCGCAACAAGACGCGGTTCTCCGTGACAGGGGCGGCGCTTGATCTCGATTTTTCCCGTTCGCTCTTCGATCCGGCCATGCTGGCGGAAACCCTCTCGCCGCCCCCGCGCATCGAGCGCCTCACCCCATGAGTGCCCGGCTCCCCGCGCCGCGTGCCGTGGTCTTCGACCTCGACGGCACGCTGGTCAACTCGATGCCGATGGTCATGCGGGCCTTTGCGCATGCCCTGCAGCCCTTTCTCCCGGCGATGACTGAGCAGGAGCTGTTTGGCCGTCTGGGTGGTCCGCCGCTGCGGATGTTTCAGGACACCCTCGGTGACGCAGCCAAGGCGGACGAGGCCATGCGTCGCATGCTCCAGTACGGGCGCGCGAACTGGCATGAGATCCAGCCGTTTGCCGACGCGCACCGCATGCTCGAAGAGTTGCACCGGGCAGAACGGAGCCTTGCGCTCTGGACGGGCCGCGACCGCTCGTCGACCCAGCTGATTCTGAACGAACAGAAGCTCCCCGGGTTGCGCGAGGTGGTGTGTGGCGATGACCTCGCGACGCACAAGCCGCACCCGGAGGGACTGCAGACGATCATGCAGCGGCTGGCGGTGACGTCGGCGGAAACGCTCTACATCGGCGATGCGGATGTGGACGTGCTGGCGGGGGCGGAACTCGGGGTGCCCGTCATCCTGATCCGGCACGGGCGCGCGATTGAGTCGTCGGTCGCAACCAAGGCGTGGGCGGTTGTCGATACCCCGGCCGAAGCCTATGCGATCATCCGCCAAGCGGTCGGGATTTTGTAGCTGGGGGAGCGCGATCCGCTGGCCCACTTGATTGCCGCTCAAGACGTAGGGGCGCGCCTCGTGCGCGTCTTTCGAACCGGGCGTGGTCAAGCCTCGCCCCTACATTTCGGACCGGCCTCAGCGAGGCCAGCCACACCAGAGTCTGGTCCTCAGCTCCGGATCGCGCGCTCGGTCGCGCGGTCGAACAGATGAAGCTTATCGGGCGCAAAGGCGACCCGGACAGCCTGGCCACGCGTGGCGGGTTCGCCGGGATGGACGCGCGCAATCAGGGAGCCGTTGCCGGTCTTGAGCGTGAGGTAGGTTTCGGCGCCCATCGGCTCCACCACATCGACGGTTGCCTCGGCGTGGGCGTTCGCGCCCGGGGCCACGAGTTGCACATCCTCAGGGCGAATGCCGAGCACGACCTCGCGCGCTCCGTGGGCGGCGGCGGCCGCGGCGAGGGAGGCGGGCAGGGGAACGGTTACCGCAGCGGTCGAACTCGACTCAACAAATCGGACCGTGTCTCCCTCGCTCGCAAGCGTGCCCGTGAACAGGTTCATCGGCGGGCTGCCGATAAAGCCGGCGACAAAAAGATCCGCCGGACGATTGTAGAGTTCGAGGGGAGCAGCGACCTGGAGGATGCGGCCGTCCTTCATCACGCAGATCCGGTTGCCCATGGTCATGGCTTCGACCTGGTCGTGCGTGACGTAGATCATGGTCGCACCTAGCCGTTGATGGAGGCGCGAGATTTCCGCGCGCATCCCGACGCGCATCTTCGCGTCGAGGTTGGAGAGCGGCTCGTCGAAGAGAAAGACCTTGGGGCGGCGGACAATGGCGCGCCCGACGGCGACGCGCTGGCGCTGCCCGCCCGACAGGGCCTTGGGCTTGCGATCGAGGTAGGTCTCCAGCCCGAGGAGGGCGGCGGCCTCGCGCACCCGGGTATCGATCTCGGCCTTGGGCACGTTGCGCAGCTTTAGGCCGAACGCCATGTTCTCGTACACGCTCATGTGGGGGTAGAGCGCGTAGTTTTGAAAGACCATCGCGATATCGCGGTCCTTGGGCGCGACCTGATTCACGATCTTGCCGTCGATCGCGATCGAGCCATCCGAGATGTCCTCCAGACCGGCGATCATGCGCAGGGTGGTGGACTTTCCGCAGCCGGAAGGGCCGACCAGGACCATGAATTCCCTGTCAAAAATCGTCAGGTTGATCCCATCGACGGCTCGGGCGCCCGGTCCGGTCCGGTCGGGATACGTCTTCACGAGGCGCGAGATCTCAACCTGGGCCATGTGGCGCGAACATTCTTCATGAATGGGGTGAGTCAATCTCATACAGAGGACGCAAGTTTTGCGTTGCCGAACGCGATGCGCTCGGGCTTGGTGGACCGCACGCCCCATTTCCACCCCGGTCGTATCCACTTCGCGCCATGGCAAAGAAATCCTCTCCGACGGCCTCGCCCCTGACTTTTGATCTTCCGGTTTCGTTGATCACCAAGATCACCGCTGCCCAGAAGAAGCTTGGGCTCGGTTCGACCAGCGAGGTCGTGCGCCTGGCGATCGCGAAGTTCAACTTCGACCGCTACGAGGCCGAGGCCGAGGACCACCGCCAGATTTCCGTGCGCCTGCCGTCCGACATGAAGGCGCTGCTCACCAAGCATTCGAAGAAGAAGAAGGTCAGCGTGGGCGAGCTCCTGCGCGTCGCGCTTGATCAGCTCGCGCTGCCGGGCGGCAAGAAGAAGTGACGCTGGGCCGTCCGTGGTGACGGCGCGCGCAAGACTGGCAGGAGCATCGGGGGTTTCTGGGCAAGATGCCTTGAAAGACCGAACGTGGACGAGAACGCTTTAAGTTGAGGTGTAGCTGGGGTCGCTGACCCCGGGGATCGACTTCTTCCCTCTCAAATATCCCGGACCGGGGTCAGCGCGACCCCGGCTTGTCGGACCTGACTTGCTCGAAAGCTCCAGCTGGAACGAAGGCTAAATGCGGTCGTCTGTGAATCGCGCGGCGATGGATTTTTATGCAGCTGGTTTCCGGGTTTTCGCTCCGGCCGGCCAAGAGGCTCTTTGGGTGTTTGGAATTTCCCTGCATTGGCCGTCAGTGGACCCCCTGAATTTACGGACGGCGGAGCCTGTGTCCCCGGGCTACGGGCTCACCTGTCAGCAACCTGCGCCCGCCGGGCTTGCCTTTGCGGGATGCCGGCGCTTTGGTCGCGACTTTCCGCATGAATTCAAACCCCGCGCCTCTGTCTTCCTGGGCCCGCAATGTGTCCCCTTCGCCGACGCTCGTGATCGACGGCAAGGCCAAGGCTCTTCTCGCCGCCGGCGAGGACGTTTGTGGATTCGCCGCTGGCGAACCTGACTTCGATACGCCTGAGCACATCAAGGCCGCCTGCATCGCCGCGCTGAATTCAGGCAAGACCAAGTACGCCCCCACGCCCGGCATCGAGCCGCTGCGCGTGGCCATCGCCGAGCGCTACCTTTCCGACTACGGCCTCAAGGTCACCTCCGGCCAGGTCGTCGTGTCTCCAGGCGGCAAATACTCCTGCTACCTCGCAATCGTCGCCACCTGCTCGCCGGGCGACGAAGTCATCATCCCGGCCCCTTACTGGGTCAGCTACCCGGAGATGGTCAAGCTGGCCGGTGCTACGCCCAAGATGGTCCTCGCGGATGACTCGACCGGTTTCAAGCTCACGCCCGCGATGCTCGAGGCGGCCATCACGCCCCGGACGCGCCTGCTCGTGATCAACTCGCCGTCGAACCCGACGGGCGTGGTTTACTCCCGTGACGAACTCGCGGCGCTCACGGCGGTCGCGGTGAAGCATAATCTCTACATCCTGTCGGACGAGATGTACGAACACCTGCTCTACGACGGGGCCAAGGCGACCTGCATCGCCACCCTGAGCAAGGAGGCCGAGGCCCGCACGATCGTGGTGGCCGGCTTCTCCAAGACCTACGCGATGACCGGCTGGCGCCTGGGCACCCTCGTGGCCCCGGCTCCGATTGCCAAGGCCTGCGCCGAGCTGCAGAGCCAGATGTCGTCCAACGCCACGACCTTCGCCCAGTTCGGCGCGCTGGCGGCGCTGAAGGAAAAGGAAAAGACGGCCGCGTCGCTCGCGATGATGATGACCGCCTTTGACCGCCGCCGGAAGTTCCTGCATGCGGAGCTGAACAAGATCCCGGGCATCACCTGCGTGCTGTCCCAGGGTGCGTTCTACCTCTTCCCAAAGATCACCGCGTTTGGCCTGCCCGACGAGGAGTTCTGCGCGAAGCTGCTCGAGGACGAGAAGGTCGCCGCCGTGCCCGGCAGTGCTTTTGGCGCCCCCGGTTACCTGCGTCTGAGCTACGCCACGAGCGACGAGATCATCAAGAAGGGCGTCGAGCGTCTCGCGCGCTTCTGCGCCAAGCTGAAGAAGTGAGCTGAGCCAGCCGATTGGATTTCGAGCCGCGAGGGGCGTGAGTCCCTCGCGGCTCTTTGCTTTTACACGAGGATCGATCCGGTTCACGCGAAGCCGTGCCGACGCGGCTTCGCGTGATACCCGGCCGCATCATTTGCCTGCCTGCGCTGCGAGGAATTCGCCCAAGCGGCCGAGGGTCTGCTTGCCACCTTCGATCGCGCCGTAGGCCTTGACCACGGCCTGGCGGTCCTCGGCAGACGGGAACTTCATGTGGATGGTCACCCGCGTGCGGTTGCCCAAGGCTTCAAAGGTCCACGATGCCGTGAAGTTGGCGCCCGGCTTGCCCTTTCCGGCGCCGCCGTGGGTATAGACGATGCGCTCGGGTTTGGTGACCTCATTGAAGATGCTCTTGTTTGGGTACTCGACGCCGTCGGGGCCGATCATCACGTGCTTCCAGGTGCCGCCTGGCCGCACATCCATCGTTTCGATGCGGGTCGTGAACCCCGCCGGTCCCCACCACTGGGCGACGTGCTTCGGGTCCGTCCACACTGTCCACACCAGATCGCGTGGCGCGTCAAAGGTGCGCGCGAGCACGATCTCGTCCGGGGCTGCACTCAGGTCCTGGGTCGGCTCCGGCTTGGCCGGGACGGCGGGTGTTGCGAGGTGGGTTTCGAGTTGATCGAAGGTACCGGTCCAGCCCTGGCGCATGCTCTCGTGGTTGCGATCGAAGACCTTTGTTTCCTCCGGAGTCGCGTTGATCGCGGTCGACTCGAGCGTGACCGTTGTGCGGTTGCCCTGCTCACTCAGGGTGGCGACGCAGAGCATCTCCGTGGGCCAGGCCTCATCAAAGGGCGGACGGGCCAGACCGCCCTGCGGATTGGAGAACGAGTTGACCCACACGATACGCTCGGGCGGCGTGATCTCGCGGAAAACCCAGCGGCCCCACATCTCGCCGCCATCGGGCAGGCGCATGCAGTAGTGGAAAACGCCGCCGCGCCGGAGATCGAGCGAGCAGACGGGGATCGTGATCCCTTTGGGACCAAACCAGCGCATGAGGTGATCACGCTCGGTCCAGGCGCGCCAGACGAGGTCGCGCGGAGCATGGAAGGTGCGAGTGAGCCTGAACGGAGCAGGCGAGGGCGTGGACGCGGGAGGGATCATGGTGCGGAGTGGGAGGCGACGGAGGAGAGACGATCCAGAACCTGTTCGTTGGCTACGGCGAGGACCTCGCGCAGCCGGCGGGCTTCGTCGGGTGATTCAAAGATCATCTGCCAAGTGACCTGCGTCGTGTTCGGGGATATGACGGCTAGTGTCACCGTCAGGATGAAGCGGTGCATGGGGCGCAGATGATCGATGACGATCCGGTGGGGCGGCTCGATCGAGGCAAAGACGAGCTCGTTGGGGTAGTGCGTACCATCGGGCCCATGCATCACCAGATGCCAGGCGCCGCCTTCGCGAAACTCGAAGCGTTCAAACGTGTTGGTAAAGCCCTCGGGTCCCCACCAGCGCGCCAGCTGTTGGGGATCTCGGAAGGCGGCGAAGATCAGTTCGGGCGGAGCGGCGATCTCGCGTTGGTGAACGAGGGCGGAGGCGGGGTCAAAGTTCATGGGGTGGCGCGAGGTTTACGCGGACGAGCCGGAGGTGTCTGGGCCTGCAACTGTTCCAGGTAGGCATCGAGTCGATCAAAGCTCTCCTCCCAGAACCGGCGGTAGTGATCGATCCACGCGCTCGCTTCCTTGAGGGGCTCCGCCTTGAGCCGGCAGGGCCGCCATTGGGCGCTGCGGCTACGCTCGATCAGACCCGACCGCTCGAGCACGCGCAGGTGCTTGGATATGGCGGGCAGGCTCATGGCGAACGGCGCGGCGAGCTCGGTCACGGAGGTCTCACCCGACTGCAGGCGCGCGAGGAGGGCGCGACGCGTCGGGTCGGCGAGGGCGGCAAAAGTTCGGCTTAGGCGGTCGGGTGACATGACGGGGCTTAGCTGTATTTAACTAAATGGTTAATTAACGTGACGTGTCAACCCTCCCCTTGGTCGGCTCCTGCTCGCGGGAATAGATTTTGCGCCGGCGTGATGATCGGCCCAGCGTCGCCCGCATGCTTATTGACGTCTCCGGTCTCCGGGCTCACCTGGGTGATCCGCAATGGCTGATCCTCGATTGTCGCCATGATCTCACCGATCATGCCCGCGGGCGGCGGCTCTATGGCGAATCGCATCTCTCCGGCGCGCATTTCATGCCGGTGGAAACCGCGTTGGCCGGTGAGAAAACCGGCATCAACGGCCGGCATCCTCTGCCGGCGCCGCAAGCCTTTGCGGAATGCCTCAACCAGCTGGGCGCGACCGCCACGACGCAGATCGTGGCTTATGATGATGTCGGCGGCCAGTACGCGGCGCGGCTTTGGTGGCTGGCGCGCTGGATCGGGCTTGAGCACGTCCACGTCTTGGATGGTGGCTGGTCGGCCTGGACGACCGCGGGGTATCCCCTCGATGCAGCCGTGCCTCCAGCCCCGGGCGGCGGCACGGTGCAGGCGCGTGCCGATGCGTCGCGAATCGCCACGACCGGGGAGGTGCTGGCGAACCTCACCAGCGGGCGCCACCTGGTGGTGGATGCGCGGGCGCCGGAGCGGTACCGTGGCGAGGTTGAACCGATTGATCGGGTTGCGGGCCGCATTCCCTCGGCCGCATCCCGCTTCTTCAAGGCGAACCTTAACGCCGATCTGACGCTGCGCCCGCCGGCGGACTTGCGGCGTGAGTTTGGGTCCCTGCTCGGCGGTCGGCCGGCTACCGAGGTCATTCACCAGTGCGGATCGGGCGTGACGGCCTGTGTCAACCTGTTGGCGATGGAGCATGCAGGACTGACGGGATCCCGGCTCTATCCCGGTTCATGGAGCGAGTGGATTGCGGATCCTGCGCGGCCCGTGGCGCGAGGTTGAGGATTACTGTACCTGCCACCAATTGCCGCTTGCTGGCAGGTGGCCGGTGCGTGTGAAACGCGTTGCAGAAAGCGTGCTCGTTAACTGAATACCGGGACATGGCAGCGACAACCGGTTCACCAGATCCCCGGCGGGAACCCACGCTTCCGACCGACGCAGAGCGTGTCCGGTTGTTCAATCTTTCGCGCGACCTGCTGTGCATTGCCGGTCTTGACGGCTACTTCAAGCAGGTGAACCCGTCGTGGACCCGGGTGCTCGGCTGGTCGGAGCAGGAATTGCTGTCGCGCCCGGTGGTCGATTTCATGCACCCGGACGATCGCGAGCGCACCCTGCAGGCGCGTAGCGTGCTGGCCAACGGCACCCCGATTGCCGGACTCGAGAACCGCTACCTGTGCAAGGACGGATCGTACCGCTGGCTCTCATGGCAGTCGACGAGCGAGCCCGGCGCCGCGACGGTCTTCGGGGTTGCGCGCGACATCACCGAGCGCCGGCAGGCTGATCACGAGCGCCTGATTCTGGGCAAGCTCGAGTCGACCGGCGTCCTCGCTGGGGGCATCGCACACGATTTTAATAATCTCCTCACGAGTATCCTGCTCAATCTGGAGATGGTGGAGCTCAGCGGTGAGGTCAGCGAACGCCAGCGCACGAGCCTGCGTCAAGCCGAACAGTCGGTGCACGCCGCGAAGGCCATCACGCAGCAGCTCCTGACCTTTGCCCGGGGTGACGGATCGACGCGCCGGGTCGTCGATCTGCGGGAACTCATGGAGCAGTCCCTCGCTTTGGCCCTGAGCGGTTCGAACATTCGGAGTGAATGTGTGATTGATCCGGAACTCTGGCCGGCGGAAATTGACGAGGCGCAGATCGGGCATGCCCTGCGCAGCCTGGTGCTCAATGCGCGCGAGGCCATGCCCGACGGCGGCCTAGTCCGGCTCACGGCCGACAATGTGGAACTCGCCGAGCCGACGCCTGCGGGTTTGGTGCCGGGGCATTACGTGCGCATCCGGATCCGTGACGGCGGCGCCGGGATCAGCCCGGAGATCCAGGCGCGCATCTTTGATCCATATTTTTCCACCAAGCAGCGCGGCGCCCAGAAGGGCATGGGGCTTGGCCTGACGATTTGCCACTCCGTGCTCAAGAAGCACCGCGGCCAGATCGCGGTCGAGTCGGAGGAGGGCAAGGGCACGACGGTGATCTGCCTGCTCCCGGCGACGCGTCAGCGTCCACCGGCCATCGAGCCGGCACCGTCCGTGATGGCCGGTGGTTCGGGCCGCGTGCTCGTGATGGATGACGAGGCGTTTATCCGGGAGATCCTCTCGCGGGCGCTCGTTCAACTCGGTTACGAGGTGGTCCTGGCCGCGGACGGTGCCGCCGCCGTGTCCTGCTACGACGAGGCGCAGCGCGCCGGCCGTCCAGTCTCGGTTGTGCTGCTCGACCTTACGGTTCGTGGCGGCATGGGAGGCGCAGAGGCCATGCGCCTGTTGCGCGCCCGATCCCCTGATGTTCAGGCGATCCTCATGACCGGCCAGACCAACGAGCCGGCGTTCCGAGATTTTGCGACTCTTGGCTTCAAGGGCGTGCTGCCAAAGCCGTTCTCGCTGGAGAAGCTCCGGGCTACATTGTCCAGCGTTCCGGCCGGCCTGGCCTGAGCAGCATCGCTGCATCACACTCAGGGATTCGCGCTGATCGGGATGGCCGAAGGCTCGGTCGGTCGGCGTCCGCGCGGCGAGGGATTTCCTTTGCTCCCCCCTCGCGGCGCAGGACGATCACGATGTCACGCGAAGAAGGAACCGTCGTCGCCCGCTACGACGGGAACGGGATGATCTTTGACGGGCTTGCAGACTTTGCTCCGGATGGCCGAGCTTGGCTTGGTTCGGATTCCCGACGCGGGCTTTGGTGTCACCGGTGCGAGGCGAACCTGGGCTGGGGAATCGGATGCTCCACCGACAAGACGACGAAGATCGCTGACCGCCTCCTGGAGGGTGACCGCCTGGGCATTGAGTTCCTCGGCTGAGGCCGCCGTTTCTTCGGCGCTGCTGGCGTTGGACTGCGTCACCTTGTCCATCTGACCGACGGCGGAGTTGATCTGCCCGATACCCTCGCTCTGTTCGCGGGAGGCGCCGGCGATCTCCGCCACCAGGGCGTCCACCTTGCGTGCACGCTCGACGATGACCGCGAGCGATTGTGCAACCTTGTCCGAGATGCGAACGCCATGCTCACCGCTCTGAATGGCCACCTCGATTTTCGAGGCGGTCTCCTTGGCGGATTCAGCAGAGCGACGTGCGAGTGACCTGACTTCGTCCGCCACAACCGCGAAGCCCTGGCCGGCCTCGCCGGCCCGGGCCGCCTCGACGGCTGCATTGAGCGCGAGGATGTTCGTCTGGAATGCGATTTCGTCGATCGTCTTGATGATCTTGGCGATGTCGTTTGACGATGACTTAATGGCGTCCATCGCGCGACGAAGTTCCTCCATGTCGCTGTTTCCGGCATCGGCGGCGGCGCGTGCCTCGCCTGAGATTTGCTGGGCCGAGCTGGCGCTGTCCGCATTGCGCTTGGTCATCGAGCTGAGCTCTTCGAGCGACGAGCTGGTCTCTTCGAGGCTGGCGGCCTGCTCGCTGGCGCCTTCCGCCAAAGACTGGCTGCCGGAGGAGACCTGCCCAGCCGCGGCGGCAACTTGCGTCGAGGCTTCGTCCAGTGAACCGGCGGTCTGCTGGAGGGTGGTGGTGATGCTGCGGATGATGAACCAGCCGGCCGCAATGGAGAGCACAAGGCCGACGACTGCGGAGGCGAGTGACTGGTTGGTCGCCGTGTGCGTATTGCTGATGATGGAATCAGTGGCGGAAAGGGCGGCCGCAGCGTTCCAGTCGACCATCACCTCGAGAAGATCACCGATCTCGTTGCTCACGCTTTCGATCCGCGTGTCGAAAAGGGTCCGGGCTTCCTCGAGTCGTCCTGCCCGAACAAGATCGGTGTAGGCCGTGCGGGAGGTGCTGTAGTCGTCGTAGAGTGCCGTGAGCCGATCAAAGTTGAGACGGTCCTCGGGAGCGGAGATCGTCGCGTCATAACGCTTCAGTTGCTTGGCGACCTCATCCGCATGATGAACCATTTCCGCAAGGTCCGCATCACGACGAGCTGGTTCGGTCGAGAGCGACACTTTGAGGGTATGGGTGTGGCCGCGCAGGAAGTTCGTGGCGAGATCGGCGACGGCGTTGATCCCGGGCACCGCGTCGTTCGCGAGCCGCGCGGTGGCGAGCTTCCCTATGTTGCTCAAAGCCAGCACACCGAGTGAGCCGACTGTGATCAGGGCGATGATAAGAAGGGCGCCACCGAAGGTGACGCGCTTGGCAATGGTCCAGTTCTTCATGATGTTTCCGTAAACGGGGAGTTTCTTCATTAAGGAGAAGTTACCCCGTGCGTTGAATCGACGAAGTTGCCCCAGGCTTGAGCCCGCGCGTTCGGAATCCCTCTCGGTGGGAGAAGATCGTAGCCCGCCCTGCGCAAGCCTGCGCAAACCCACGTGAGTAATGCTACTCAGGCGGTGACAAAATCAAAACGGACACAAGTCAGGCCAAGGCAGATCTCACGGCTCAGCCCACGTCCGTCATCGGCTAAACTGCAGGTAACGCAGTCACGCTTTTCGGACGGGACGGCGTGAGTGTGTCTGGGATTATGATCCCGGATCCGCACTGACACGGGCGCTCGCGGGCCTTTTGGCGCGCGGCAGGTTAAACGTGGTCGCTTGCCGGCTGAGGGCGATGCCGGCCTCGCTCACGGTTTTGCAGAGAGCGGCGAAGCGTGGCAGTTCGCGCGGATCAATGCCGCACAGGAGTTTCGTGCAGACCTGGCGAAAATGCTGGTCAGCCGCCTGCACGACCGCGGAGCCGTCCGGGGTCAGGCTCACCCGGATGATCCGGCGGTCCGTGGGATCGCGTCGTCGTTCCACCCAGCCACGCTGCTCGAGGTCATCAAGCACTGTGGTCATGGATGACCGGGTCACCCGCGCACGGCCGGCCAGCTCGGTGGCGAGCGAGGGTTGCGGGGCCTGATCTGCGAGTGCGCTGAGCACGAGAAATTTGTGCTCGTTCAATCCGGCGGACTCATACAGCCGGCCCAGGCTGGTGCGCAGTCGTTGCAACGCCTCGAACAGATCAAGGATGAAGCGATGCGCCACCCGCGACGTGGTCCGTGCGCGGGCTGGTTGGCGAGGGCTTTGACGGGTGGATGCCGCAGACATCGGAGAGGGCTAGCCGCCGGTTGCGCTCCCGGGCGCGGGTTCGGTCCAGCCACCGCCGAGAGCGGCAAAGAGCGTCGTGAGATTGGCCAGACGGACGAGGCGCGTCTGGATCAGGGCCTGTTGCGCTCCGAAGAGTTCCTGCTGGGCAAGGAGAACGGGAAGGAAGCTGTCGATGCCCGACTCGAAACGCTGCTGGGAAAGCGCGTGACGCCGTTCGGTGGCGGTGACGCGCTCCTCCTGCGCAGCGATCTGTCGGCCGATGGCGGCTCGCACCGCCAGCGCGTCCGCGACTTCGCGAAAGGCGGTCTGCACGGTCTGGTCGTAGCGCACGACCTCGATGCGCTGATCGATCCAGGCCACGTCGAGATTCGCGCGATTGCGGCCGGAGGCGAAGAGCGGGAGTGTCACCGATGGAGCGAAACTCCAGGCGCCGGAACCGCTTTCGAACAGGCCGTCGAGCTCGGTGCTGGCGGAGCCGCCAAAGGCGGTGAGCTTGACCGAGGGAAAGAAGGCGGCGCGGGCGACCCCGATGTTGGCGTTGGCCGCCTGCAGCGTGCGCTCGGCCGCGCGGACGTCAGGCCGTCGGGCGAGCAGATCCGAGGGCAGGCCGGCCGGCAGGTCAGCGATCAGGGCCTGGGTTGCGAGCGACCCACCGACAGGGAGATCGTCCGGCAGGGGCGCGCCCACGATGAGAACGAGGGCGTTGCGTGCCTGAGCGACCTGCTGATCGAGGGCAGCGACGTTGGCGCGGTAGGTGGCTCGCTGGCCTTCGGCGGACCGGAGATCGAGTTCGGAACTCGCGCCGGCCTCGAACGCCTGACGGGTGAGGTCGTGGGCCTTGTCCGCGGCTGCGAGCGTGCCGCGGGCCAGAGCCAGCTGTTCGCTGGTTGCGACGAGGGTCAGGTACTGTCGTGCGACGGTCGAAATCAGGCTGATGCGCGCACTGATGCGAGCCTCATCGGTCGCGAGGTACTGGGCGAGCACCTGGTCGCGCAGGCTCGCCACGCGTCCGAAGAAATCGATTTCGTACGATGGGATTTCCGCGCCCACCCGGTAGGTGCTGCCTGTGATCGGCTGGCCGGTGCCGGTGAGTTCGCCGGGGGTGCGCTGGCGCGTGAAGTCGCCGGTGGCGTCCAGGCTGGGAATCAGCGCCGTGCGCTGGATGCCATAAAGCGTACGAACGCGTTCAACGCGCAGCGCCGCCACCCGCAGGTCGTGATTGTTGTCCAGCGCGAGCTGGATCAAACGCTGCAAGCGTGGGTCGCGGAAGAACGTCTGCCAGGGGATGTTCGCCGCTGCGCCATCATTCGTCGCTCGGCCTGACTCGGCCGGGTAGGCTGAAGCCAGGGGCACGGCCGGTCGTTCATAGCGAGGGGCGAGCGAACATCCGCTCATCAGGACGACGGTGGCGGCCAGAAGAAAACGGGAATCAATCGTCAGGAGTCTCATGCGACTTGTTGGTTTAACCGTTTTACTCCTTGGTCTGCCCGGCCGGCTTGACGCGGAAGAGTCCAAGCACGACGACGAAGAACAGCGGCACGAAGAAGATGCCGAGGAGCGTTGCGGTGAGAGTGCCGCCGATAACCCCGGTGCCGATGGCGTTTTGACTGCCGGAGCCAGCGCCTGAGGCGATGGCGAGCGGGAGCACGCCGAAACCAAAGGCGAGGGACGTCATGAGGATCGGACGCAGTCGCTGGCGGGCCGCGTGGACGGCCGCGTCGACCAGCGTCATACCGCGGTCGTAGCCCTCCTTGGCGAACTCCACGATGAGGATGGCATTCTTGGCCGACAGGCCGACGATCGTGAGCAGGCCCACCTGGAAGTAGACATCGTTGGGCAGGCCGCGGAAGAGTGCGGCAAGCAGCGTGCCGATCACGCCGAGGGGCACGATCAGGAGGACCGAGGCCGGAATCGACCAGCTCTCGTAAAGGGCCGCGAGGCAGAGGAAGACGATCAGGAGCGAGATCGCGTAGAGCGCGGGTCCCTGCGAGCCCGAGAGACGTTCCTCGTACGAAAGGCCGGCCCATTGCAGGCCGATGCCCGCCGGCAGCTGCGCGGCCAGCTCGGTTATCGCGTTCATGGCCTCACCGGTGCTGAGCCCCGGAGCGGCCTCGCCGGCGATGGCGGACGACGGCGTGCCGCTGAAGCGGTCGAGTTTGGACGCGCCGACGGTCCAGTGGGCGGTGCTGAAGCTGGAGAACGGCACCATCTCGCCGCTCGCGTTGCGCACGTGCCAGCGGTTGATGTCTTCGGGCAGCATGCGATAAGGCGCATCCGCCTGCAGGTAGACCTTCTTGACGCGACCGCGGTCGATGAAGTCGTTCACGTAGGAGGAGCCCCACGCGGAGGCGAGGGTCGCGTTGATGTCGGCGAGTGAGAGTCCGAGTGCGGAGGCCTTGGCCTGGTCGATATCCAGTTTGTACTGGGGCGTGTCGTCGAGGGCGTTGGGGCGCACGTTCGCGAGCCGCGGGTCGCGGGCGGCGAGGCCGATGAGCTGGTTGCGGGCCTGCACGAGCGCTTCGTGGCCCAACGACGCGTTGTCGGTGAGGCGCAGGTCGAAGCCGTTGGCGGTGCCGAGTTCAAGCACGGCGGGCGGCGCGAAGGCGAAGGCCAAGCCTTCCTTGAAACTGAGCAGCTTGCCCATGGCGCGGCCCTGGATCGCCTTGATCTTTTGATCGGGGCGCGTGCGATGCTCCCAGTCCTTGAGCCGGACGAAGGCGAATGCCTGATTCTGGCCCGAGCCGGAGAAGCTGAAGCCGCTGACGGTGAACATGCCCTCGACGTTCTCCGCCTCGTCGACGAGGAAGTGGTGCTCCATCTTCTTCAGGACTTCGAGCGTCTGCTCGCCGGTTGAACCCGGAGGGAGCTGGGCCTGCGCGAACATGATGCCCTGATCCTCGTCGGGGAGGAAACCCGTGGGGATGCGGGCAAAGAGCAGGACGAGCCCGCCGATGACGAGGCCGTAGACCAGCAGCGAACGGACTTTGCGTCCGATCATCCCGCGCACGCCGTTGGCGTAGCGGTCGGCGTTGCGGTCAAACACGCGGTTGAACCAGGCGAAGAAGCCGGTGTCGTGGTAGTGATGACCCCGCGCGACCGGCTTGAGGATGGTGGCGCAGAGGGCGGGCGTCAGCACGATGGCGACCACGACGGAAAGCACCATGGCCGAGACGATCGTGATGGAGAACTGCCGGTAGATGACGCCGGTGGATCCGCCGAAGAAGGCCATCGGGATAAACACGGCGGAGAGCACGAGGGCGATACCCACCAGTGCTCCAGTGATCTGGTCCATGGATTTGCGCGTGGCTTCCCTGGGTGAAAGACCTTCCTCGGTCATGACGCGCTCGACGTTCTCGACGACAACGATGGCGTCATCCACGAGCAGGCCGATGGCGAGGACCACGCCGAAGAGCGTGAGCGTGTTGATCGAGAATCCGGCCGCGGCCATGATGCCGAAGGTGCCAAGGAGCACGACCGGCACCGCGATCGTCGGGATGAGCGTGGCCCGCAGATTTTGCAGGAACAGGTACATCACGAGGAAGACGAGGATGACGGCCTCAACGAGCGTCTTGACGACCTCCTCGATCGAGATGCGGACGAACGGTGTGGTGTCCAGCGGGTAGACAACCTCAAGGCCGGGCGGGAAGAACGGCTGCAACTCGGCGATGCGCGCACGGATGGCGGTGACGGTGTCGAGCGCGTTGGCGCCGGTGGCGGGCCGGATCGCCATGCCCGAGGCGGGCTGGCCGTTGAAACGGGCGGCGGTGGCGTAGTTCTCGCCACCGAGTTCGATCCGGGCGACGTCGCCGAGCCGGACCTGGGATCCGTCGGAACGGACGCGCAGGAGGATCTGCTCGAACTGGTCGGCGTTCTCCAGCCGGGTCTGGGCGGTGATGGTCGCATTGAGCAGCTGACCGGCGGCGGCGGGATTGCCGCCGAGCTGGCCGGCGGAGACTTGGACGTTCTGCGCGCGGATCGCGGCGCTGACGTCCGAGGGCATCAGCCCGTAGTTGTTGAGCTTGCCGGGATCGAGCCAGATGCGCATCGCGTACTGCGTGCCAAAGGTCTGGATCTCGCCCACGCCGGGCACGCGGCTGATCGGATCCTGGATCTGGCTGACGACAAAGTCGCCGATGTCGACCGCGCTCATGCTTCCATCGACCGAGCGGAAGCCGACCACGAGGAGGAAATTGCGCACGGACTTGGTTACCCGCACGCCGAGCTGCTGCACCTCTTGCGGGAGCAGCGGGGTGGCGAGGGCGAGCTTGTTCTGGACCTGCACCTGCGCGATGTCGGGATTGGTGCCGGCATTGAATGTGAGCGTGACCGTCACGTTGCCCGTGGAATCGCTGGCGGACTCGATGTAGCGCAGGCCGTCGAGCCCGCTCATGCGCTGCTCGATGACCTGAGTGACGCTGTCCTCGACCGTCTTGGCGGACGCACCCGGGTAGGAGGCGGCGATGGTGATGGCCGGAGGTGCGATGCTGGGATACTGCGCGATGGGCAGCGTCCGGATCGCCAGCGCGCCGGCGATCATGATGACGATGGTGATAACCCAGGCGAAGACGGGGCGATCGATGAAAAAGCGGGCCATGGTGGGATGAGCTTGAGGAGGGAAGGTCGCTTAACGGGCGGCGGTCTGGACCGGAACGGGCTTTACGGACACGCCGGGGCGGATCTTCTGCAGATGGTCGACAATGACCTGGTCGCCGGCCTGGAGTCCGCCGGTGATGAGCCAGCGGTTGCCGACGGCGCGGGAGGCTTCGAGGATGCGCAGCTCGACCTTGTTCTCTGCCCCGACGACGAGCGCGGTGGCCTCGCCCTTGGCGTTGCGGGTTACGGCCGACTGCGGAATGAGCAGGGCGGAGGGATTCGTGCCCTCGTCGAGGCGGGCGTGGACGAAGAGGCCGGGCAGCAACTGGCTGCCGGGATTGGGCACCGTGCCGCGCAACGCGACCGTGCCGGTGCCGGGGTTGACGGAAACATCGGAGAACTGGAGCGATCCGACCTGCGCGTGGACGCGATCGGCGCCGAGGATGACGGTAAGTCGGGCGCTGCCCTCTGCGCTCTGCAGCAGGCGGCCGGAGGCGAGATCGGCGCGCAGGCGCAGGACCTCCTCGGCCGACTGGCTGAGATCGACATAGAGCGGATCCAGCTGCTGGACCGTGGCGAGCAGCGTGGCGGCGCCCTGCTGCACATAGGCGCCCTCGGTGACGACGGCTCGACCGATGCGACCGTTGATGGGCGAGGTGACGCGCGTGTAGCCGAGATTGATCTCGGCGGTGCGGACGGCGGCCTGGGCGGCGGCAACATCGGCGCGGCTGGCGAGTTGGCCAGCCACGGTGTCGTCGTAGGTCTGCTTCGAGATGGCATTGGTCGCCACAAGTCCCTCGTAACGCGAGGCCAGGGCGTTGGCGGCAGCGAGGGCGGCCTCGGCGCGGGCCAGCGTCGCTCGCGCGCTGTCGAGGGCCGCCTCGTAGGGCGCCGGATCAATCTGGAAGAGCACGTCGCCTTCCTTCACGTCGGCGCCTTCCGTGAAGGCGCGCTGCTGGACGATGCCGCTGACGCGGGCGCGTACCTCGGCGATCCGGAATGCGGAGGTGCGGCCAGGCAGTTCGCGCGTCAGGGTGAGTGACTCGGGTTGAACGGTGATGACGCCCACTTCGAGCGCGCGGGGCGCGGCGGCTGCGGCGGCCGGAGGGGAACTCCGCTTGCAGCCGGCGCCGAGTATCAGCACGGCGAAAGTGAGGGCCGCGGCGGACGCGGAGGCGAGGGAACGGAATCGGGTGGATTTCATGCGTGGCGAATTCAAAGCGTGGGGGCTGAAGGCAGGGGCGGGCGGAGCCGTTTGCAGGTCCGGTCGATGAGGGTGATATCTGCGGAGTCGAGCGTCGACATGGCGTGAAGGATCGCGGCGAGATGGCTCTTCAACGCTTGGGTGAAGATCTTCCGGCCGGCTGCGGTGAGGCGCAAGCCTGATTCCGGCTGCTCGCGGCCGGCGCGTTCGTGGAGGATCAAGCCCGACACCTCGAGGCGACCGAGAAGATTGGCGGTGGCCGTGCGACCCAAGCCGAGGGCCGGGCCCAGGTCGTCAGGGCGGACGGCGTTGGGTTCACAAAGGGTCAGCTGGGCAAGCAGGCTGAAGCCGTCTTCCGACAAATCGTGGAGGGCGAGCTCCCGGCCGAGCGTTCGCTGCAGGTTCTCGCTGGCATCGGTCAATCCCAGCCATGCCGAGCACCGGGCTGCCTCGTCCGGGTTGCAGACGATGGGAGCGTAGGCGAGCAGGGCCTCGCGGGCCGGTCCCTGATTGAGGGCAAATGACATGTCATCGTCATCATAGCCGATCCAGCGCCAGACGGTGCGACTTTGTGGTTTGCAAGCTGATAGCTTAAGGTTATCACTGCTCCGGTGGAACTGAGACACCTGAGGTACTTTGTGGCGGTGGCCGAGACGCTGAGCTACCGGCGCGGGGCGGAGCGGCTGCACGTGTCGCAACCGGCATTGAGCAAACAGATCAAGGATCTGGAGCATGCGGTTGGCGTCCAGTTGCTCGATCGCGACACAGGCGGCGTGCGCCTGACCGATGCGGGCGCGGTCTTCCTCGATGAGGCGCGGGATATCCTGGAGCGGGTGGACATGGCGGTAGCGGCGAGTCAGGAGGCGGCCACCGGCCGGGGCGGACGGATCACCGTAGGGAATATTGGAGCGGTTTCCGCGAGCTTTCTCCCGGCGGCGCTTTCGGCTTTCCGGACGCGTTATCCCCGGGTGGAGGTGAATCTGCAGGAGATCGCGTGGCCGGATCAGATCCCGGCGCTGAAGGCCGGGCGGACGCAGATCGGATTTTCGGCCGAGGACGGTGTGCCGCTTCCACCTGAATTCGATTCGACCGAGGTGCTGGCCTCGCGGATCACGGTTGCGTTGGGACGGGACCACCGTCTGGCCCGGCAGTCACGCGTGTCGCTGGCGGAACTGGCGGACGAGCAGTTCCTGTGCATTGGCGAGTCGGAGCGCCACGACCTCCACCGGCGGCGCATGGAGTCGGTGTTCAAGCAGCGCGGCATCCGACACCGGCCCTTCAAGCGGGTGAACAGCTTCGAATCGCTGACCGCGCTGATCGCAGGCGACCATGGGATTTCCCTGCTCCTGCCTTTTGCGCTGACACGCGGCATCGACACGATTGCTTTCCGGCGGATAGCCGAGGACGGTGACGATCTCCTCGTGCGCATCCAGGCGGTCTGGCGCAAGGTCGAGGGCCCGTCCCTCGCGAAAAATTTTGTCCAGGTGCTGCTCGGCCTGCAGTCGAAGACGGCGGCCGGCCGCAGGCGCGGGGCCTGAGGTCAGGCCAGGACGACCCAGGCATCCGGGTCGAATCCGACGAGGCCGACATCCTTGCCCAGCACGAACGGCCGCTTCACGAGCCGGCCGTTGCTGGCGAGCAGGGCGAGCGTATCGTCCTCGCTCATCGCGGGCAGTTTGGCGGCGAGGCCCAGCTCGCGGTAGACCATGCCCGAGGTGTTGAAGAGCTTGCGCAGATTGCCGTCCTGATGGGCCAGCATGCGGCGCAGTTCAGGCACGGAGGGCGGATCGGTGTAGATCGGCTTCTCGGTGAAGGCGACCTGATGCTGCTGCAACCACTTGATCGCATCGCGACAGGTGCTGCAGTTGGCGTACGAGTAGACGGTCAAAGCTGGCTTGGGCATGCGGGGATCAAGAGAGACGCGGAGCGCTCTGCCAAGTCTGACCTCAGCGGGGCAACTTCGTCACCGGTCGCCGGGCGCCGATTTGCGGTGTCGCCAGCGCCACGTTTCCGGATCGGCCCAGTCCTCGGCCGACAGGGTCAGCTCGATCTCGTCGCCGGCAGCGTATTCGGTTGATTCGGTGCGCAGAATGGGGAAGCCCCAGTGCGGGGCGCGGCCCGGGTCGAGGGGATTGGAGCTCAGGGTGAGGTCATCGCTCGCGAGTGTGCGGAAGTAGACGACAAATCCGTCCAGTCGTCCGGACTGCTCGACCTTGCGCACGACCCGAATTTCCTGGGGCAGCTGATTCGCCTGCAGGGTGTGCAGATCGAATGTCAGCGCGGGCTGCGGGGTGCCGAGGAAGCGTCCGATCACGGTCGGGTCGCAGCCATGATGATGGTAGTACCGTGGGGCCTGCGGACGGTGCCAGGCGAGGGGCGAGTAGTCGAAGCCGTGAACGTTGAGCTCCCAGATGAACGGCACCCGGCGGTCATCATTGGCGCTGATTGGCTCGCAATAGAGTTCGAAACGCGCGGGCACGATGATGCCGCCCGGCTTGAGCAGCCGGTCGCGCAGATCAATGACGTTGGTGACCATCGCCTCGTCGAAGAGAAAATCGCCCATCTGCTCGTGCAGGATCACGTCGACGCGTTCATCGGTCGTGAAGTCACGGCTGTGGATCGGCACGAACTCGACGCCTCTTATCCCGTTGTGTGTGGCGAGGTCGCGGGCGTGATCGAGGATGCTGGAGTGGTCGAGCGCGTAGACCTTGCCGGCGCCGCGCCGGGCGGCAAAGGCCGCCAGGATTCCCGTGCCAGTGCCAAGATCGATCACCCGATCGCTGGGCCGCACGGAGCGGGTCACGGCTTCCTGATAAAACGCCATCCGGGGACCATCGGCCAGCATGCGCTCCTGCTCGCTGAAGCGGGAAAACGCCTGCAGATTCTGGCGGCGATAGGCTTCATCCGGCGTTTCCTGGACTTCGAACCAGGCGGCCAGACCCGGACGGGCGCGCACGGCATGGACGCAGCGGCGGGCGAGGCGGCCGAGCGCGGAGAAAAACGAGGCGCTAAGACGCGGGAGGAACGAGGAGGCCATGGAAACGGGCCGCGAGGCGACCCAAACCAAGCAGGGTGCCCCGGCTTGGGGGCGAACGCAACGGCGGCGTGGAGGCCGACCGTTTGCGTTGCCGTTGACGCTGACGAACGGACGTTTACTTGCGGGCGGCCAGCAGCGCGGCGAGCGCGGCTTCATCAACCGTGCCCTGCACGGCGTGCAGGTGATGCAACACGCCCATGCGGTCGTCCTCTCCGGAGGTCGAGATGTCGAGCATCCAGTCCTCGGTCTTGGCGGCGGCGACGATGACTTCGTCGGCCCATTTGATCACCTCGGCGGCGGTGACGAAGCCCTCGGTGAGGCCGCGGATGTAGAATTCTGCGTAGGTACGGAGATTGGGTTGGTTCGACATGGGAAGGTATGACCTGAGCGAAGTTTCAAGGCCGCGGCCAGCGGAATCCGGTTTCAGGCATGCCGCCGAGGGCGGTGCCAGAGCAAAGCTCCATCCCGGGACGGTCGCGGGCCTGACGCGATTCTGGTTGCCCGCGTCGCCGTTCATGTCGGTCTGGGAGCATGGGCGCCAAATACCTGCCGACGATCAAGGATCAGAAATACAACCAGCGGTATCACACGAAGAAGAATCCGCTGCCGGTCTTCCGCAAGGACGCGCCCGCCGCGCCGGTCAAACCCGTGTCCGCGGCGGCGGTGCCGGCACAGACCCCGGCGGCAAAGAAAAAGGCCAAGTCATGAGTGATCCAATTCCCGTTATCGGCGAAGCCCAGTTTCTCCGCGACCTCGTCAAGGCCTCGCGCCAGCGCATCCACCACATCAAGTGGACGGATCGTGACGGCACCGCCCGACTCACGACGTTGACCTCGGCCGAGGCTTCGCGCCTCAACGGACTGGCCCACGCCCGCAAGATCTCGGCGGCTGAGGTGTTGCGTCAGGCGGCACACGTGCCGCTCAAGGAAGCGCCGAAGGCTTGAGGCTGCGTGCGGGTACTGACTATGGTCAGTACTTGGAAATGCCTATCGGTTGCTGACCTGTGCGCCAAGGCGCGGCGCTAGGCTTTTTTCACGAAGCAGGCCTTCAGGGCCATGCCGATGCCGTCGATCTTGCAGTCGATCTCGTGGTCGCCGTCGACGAGGCGGATGTTTTTCGCCTTGGTGCCACCCTTGAGCACGCCGGAGCCGCTGCGCAATTTGAGGTCCTTGATCAGGACGACGGTGTCGCCGTCGGCAAGCACGGTTCCGTTGGCATCCTTGACGACACGGGCGGCCTCGGGCGCGACCTCCTTGGGCCACTCATGCCCACAGGTCGCGCACTCCCAGTGATCGGGGTGGCTGAGGACATCATCAAGGGAACAGGCCGGGCAGGAGGGAGCGTTCATGCGTGCAGGGGACAGCGTGATGCCCGCCATGCGGGTCCGGCAAGCGACGATTCGTGACCTGATGAGCCGATGTTGACAAATGCCTGATTGTACTAGTTAACTAGTACGCAATGACACTTCCGCTCGAGTCTTGGACGGTTGAGTTCCATTCCGGAATTCCGGTCTACAAGCAGATCATTCATCAGGTGCAGACGGCGATTTCCTCGGGCGTTTTGAAGGAAGGCGATCAACTGCCGACCATCCGGTCACTCCACCAACAGCTGGCGGTCAATCCCAACACGGTGGCCAAGGCCTATCGCGAATTGGAACTGCTTGGCCATATCTCCGCCGAGCGTGGCAGCGGCTGCTATGTGTCGGCCCAGCCGGAGGCGCCCCGCTTATCGGCGCGGGAGAAGAAGGCCAAGGCGACCGAACTCGGGGCGCGCCTGGCCGCTGAGGCCCGCAGCCTGGGCATCCCGCTTGAGCAGATCATTGCGCAACTCAACCACACGAAATCCCATGTCTGAGCCCCTCTTGTCCAAGCTAGCCCGCAGCTGGCAATTGTTGACGCGTTCGCTGGCGGTGATCGTCCAGCACAAGAAACTGCTGCTGTTCCCGCTCATCTCCACCGGCTGCGCAATCGTGATGACGCTGTTCTTCCTCGCACCGGCCTTTTTCTACCCGACCGGCTTCCCCATGATGACCGGCGAGCATTGGCAGGAGATGATGCGCGTGGTCGGCATTGCGCCCCAGCCTGATGGCGGGCCGGCCATCGATCCCACCACGGTGTTCTACGTCTATGGATCGGTCATCTACCTCGCGTCGATGTTCATCGCGACCTTCTTCAACGTGGCCTACTACAGCGAGATCATGAAGGCGCTGTCCGGCGAGCCGGTGTCGGTACGCGCGGGTCTGCGCGTGGCGTGGAGCCGGTTGCCGGCGATCGCGATGTGGAGCCTGTTTGCGGGGGTCGTCGGTCTGGTCATCAAGTCGTTGGAGGAGCGCTTCGGCTTCGTGGGCCGCTGGGTCATGCGCTTCATCGGCGTGGTTTGGAGCGTGGCCTCGATCTTTGCGATCCCGGTCATCATTCGGGACGGCAATCCCAATCCCCTCGTGCTCCTGCGCAACTCGGCGGGCACACTGCGCAAGACCTGGGGTGAGTCATTAATCGGCTATGTCGGCCTCACGTTGGGCTCCTGGGTTGTGCTCTTGGGTGCGCTGGTGCTGTTCCTCGGTTCCCTCGCTTTGGCGATCGGTTTGGGGCAGCCGTTGATCCCCGTGGTGACGATGGCGTTCATTATCCTGACGCTGATCGTGCTCTCGGTCGCTGCCAATATGGCCGGCAACGTCTACCGCTGCGCGCTCTACATCTACGCCTCGGAAGGCGTGGTGCCGGTACCGTATGACGCCGAGCAGATGGACCGCGCCTGGAAGGTGAAGAAGGCGTAGCGCAGCGTGGCGCGGTGCGCTGACGAGGACGGATGTCAGCGATCAGAGGTCAGATCGAATCAGACTTTCTGCGGAGCATGCGGAAAATCAGAGGATTCGATTGGACTGATCTAGCCTTCTCTGCGGCTCTACGCCTCTGCGTGAGTTCTTGTTCATAGGTTCGATCGATCACGGCGAAGGTCGCGCAGAGAAAGGTCGGGTGAGGCAACAGCGAGAGCTAAGGGGCAGCCGTCTTGGGCGTCTGCTCGGTAACAACGCGGAAGACGTAGTAGGTCGCGACGGTGCCGCCGACGTTCTTCATCCCGTGCATCGAGTTGGATCCAAAGAAGAAGATCGAACCCGGTCCGCCGCGCGTCACGACACCGTCCACGGTCGCCTCGATCTCGCCGTCTTTGACGATGATGAGTTCCTCGTCGGGGTGACGGTGGGCGGCGTGCGGGGTCTCGCCGATGTTGAGCGTGGTGATGTGACACTCGAGATTGGCCAGCGTGGCGGTGGGCGAATCGAGGACCTGCCGACGTTCACCCTTGGCGGTCTTGGTCGCGACGAGCTGGTCCCATTCGTAGACGGCCGACTGGAGCTTGCCCGTCAGCTTGCCGCTGGCCGTGGCGGCTTCGACACCCTCGGGATGAGCGGTGGCGGAGAGAGCGGTTTGGAAATTGAAAACGAGGTAGGTTGCCGGCGTGTCGCCGACATTGGTCGAGTTGTGGGCGTCGTGGGCGGCGAAAAAGAAGATCGAGCCCGGCCCGGCCCGCTGGGTGCGTCCGTTGATCGAGGCCTCGAGCGTGCCTTCCTTGATGATGATAAACTCCTCCTGCCCGTGCCGGTGCGGGGCGTGTGAGCGCAGGCCGGGATTGAGCGTGGTGACGTGGGACTCGAACACCCGCATCGTCGCGGACGGGCTGTTGTTCACCTCGCGCCGCCCGCCGACCGCGTTGGGCCGGAAGGCGAGCGACTCCCAGGTCCAGGTTTTCGAACCGGTGGCCGGACGTTGCTCGGCGGGAACGGGAGCGTTGGCTGCTGCAGGCGAAGGGGTGGGCGACTGAGCCGACGTCGCGGTGGCGAAGGCGAGCAACGGGAGCCACACAAGCAAGGAGGAGGAGCGGGTGGGGAGCTTCATGGGGTAGGCCTCTTTTGGCGGATGGCCGGCCCGCTGGCGATTCCTTCCCGCGCCACGACGGACTATGGCTTTTCGATTGGCTGCCCGAAAGTGATCCAGAATCCGTTGCAATCCTTGATGATGAACTCCCGCATGCCGTACTCCGTTGCATGGGGTGCTTCGACGATCTCGGCTTTCCCGGAGATGGCCGCGAAGCGTGCCTCCAAGTCATCAACGTGAAGATAGAGATCGACCTCACGGCGATGCGCGGTGGACGGCTTTCCGCCGGCCGAAAGCATGAGTTCGCTGGCCCCAAAGGTCAGCGAAGCCCAGTCCATCGGGCAACCCGGCTCCTCGTGCGTCGCCTGAAGTTTGAACCCAATCGACGCATACCAAGCCGCCGTCGCCTGTACGTCCGGCACATGGAGCATGGCGGTTAGTTTAGGCGGTGTGGACATGGATGGGGATGCTTTACCCAAAGGTGCGGCGCGCTGACGGATTGGGTTTTCTCATAGGTGCTCACCTTTATCCGTGCATCAATATGTGCGGATGGTTGTCCCTCTCGACAAGGAGCAAACCGGACCAGTGAAGCCTGCGGCAGAGTTTGTGGCGCGGTTGTGCACGTTACCAAAGCCAGAGGATGGATCGGCCGCGCTCAGTCTTCGGACCGGTCTCGTTGGGAACGGCTTGGCGAGGTCGTTCGGATTCCGGTGAATCGCTGCAACTTTCCTTCGCGACACCGTGTTCTTGAGCCACGCCTCGCTGTGTCCGGGTTCTCCGCCGATCGGTGGTTAACGGTTCGCGCCGGGCGTCCTCCCCATGCTCCACGATCTCCGCTTCGCGCTTCGGATGCTGATCACCCATCGGTGGTTTTCCCTCGCCGTCATTGTCACGATGGCCCTCGGCATTGGGGTCAACACCACCGTCTTCACCCTCGTCAATGCGGTGCTGTTCAAACCGGTTCCGGTTCCGAACGGCGAGTTGCTGATGACGGTCAACGGCCAGAGTCTGGCCCAGCCGGATCGCTTCAGCGGTCTTTCGTATCCCGACTTTCTTGCGCTGCGCGAGCAGCAGACTTCCTTCGTGGCCATCGAGGCAGTCGCAGGTGATCGGGGGCTGGTCAGCGAAAACGACCGTCCACCGGAGCGCTTCAATCTGGCGCGGATCTCGCCCGGCCTTTTCGGGATGATCCAGATGCCGCCCGTGCTTGGGCGTGGCTTTGCCGGTGCCGATGGCGAGGCAGGGGCGCCCGGGGTGCTGTTGATCAGCCATCGGGTCTGGAAAAATCGCTACGAGAGCGACCCCGGGGTCATCGGTCGCTCCGTGCGGGTCAACGGTGCCGCGGCAACGATCGTCGGCGTGATGCCCGAGGGCTTTCTCTTTCCGCAGCGCGAGGATCTTTGGATGCCGCTGGCGCCCGTCACCACAACCGCCGGGGCCGCCGACGCACGCACCCAGCGTAATCTGCAGGGGTTCGCCCTGCTGAAGGCGGGCGTCACGCGTGAGGCCGCGGCGGCGGACTTGGCGGTGATTGCGCACCGGCTGGCCACGGAGTATCCGGATTCGAACAAGGATTCAGGCGTGGCCGTCCGGTCGTTTCATGACACCTACAACGGCGGCGAGGTGAAGGCCGTATTCCTCACGATGCTGCTCGCGGTGGGCTTCGTGCTGTTGATCGCCTGCGCCAACGTGGCCAATCTCATGCTCAGCCGCGCCATCGCCCGCGAGCGCGAGATCACGGTCCGCGCCGCGCTCGGGGCCACGCGACGCCAGCTGATCCGCCAGCTGCTGGTCGAGAGCGTACTGCTGAGCTGCATCGGCGGTCTGGCCGGCTTTGGCCTGACCGCGGCGGGCGTCCATGCCTTCGATCTCGCGACGCAGGATGTCGGCAAACCGTACTGGGTGCTGTTTGAACTGGATTACCGCGTCTTCGGCTACTTCGCGATCATCTCCGTGGTGAGCGGTCTGGTCTTCGGTCTGGTGCCGGCGCTGCGCGCCTCGCGCGTCGATGTCCACACCGCGATGAAGGAAGGTGCCCGCTCGTCCGGCACGAAGCGGGGCGGACGGCTCACGGGCATCCTCGTCGCCTTTCAGTTCGCGCTCACCGTCGTGCTGCTGGTCAGCGCCGGACTGATGATGCGCAGTTTCTTTCAGGTCCAGACGATCAACCCCTTTGTGCCGGTCAGCCAGATCTTCACCGCAGGGCTCGACCTGCCGAGCGGATCGGGTGAACGCTATGCAGTGCCAGCGGCGCGTCAGCGGTTGCACGATGACCTGCTCCCACGCCTGGCCGCGTTGCCGGGCGTGACGCACGCCGCCGCCGTCTCCAGCGGACCCGGCCTCGGCGGATCCAGCCGGCGCATCGAATTTGACGACCGCCCGATCAATGACCCGGCCACGGAGGCACCGCTACGCGCCGGGATCGTGGCGCAGTCGCCGGGTTACCTCGACTTGATCAACGTGCCGATCCTGCAGGGCCGCGGGTTCAACGCCACGGATGGGGAAGCAGGCAAGGAGGCGGCGGTCGTCACGCGCGACTTCGCGGCCCGTCACTGGCCGGGCCGCGAGGCGATCGGCCAGCGGTTTCGCCTGGTGGAGGGCAACGACTTCAAGCGCGGTCCCTGGATGACGGTGGTCGGCGTGGCCTCCGATCTGAACCAGCGCCCGCAGGACGACGAGAATCTCGCGGTGTTCTTTGTCCCGCAGCGGCAGGTCAACTTCAGCAATATGATGCTCATGCTGCGCACCCCAGTGAACCCGGCGGCCTTGGCTCCGCTCGTGCGGTCGGCGCTGCGCGACGTCGACGCCGAGTTGCCGCTTTACGATCTGCGCACGCTGCAGGAAGCGCTGGATCGCAACCGCTGGTTTCTCGCGGTGTTCGGGACGCTGTTCTTCGCGTTCGCGCTGATCGCGCTGCTGATGGCATCGATTGGGCTTTACGCGGTGGTCGCGCAGGCGACCGCGCGGCGGACTCGCGAGATCGGCATCCGCATGGCGTTGGGCTCGTCCACTGCGGGTATTATCCAACTGGTGCTGTCGCGCGGCCTCCGGCAACTCGGCGCTGGGCTGATCATCGGTTTGGCGGGCGCGGTGGGTTTTGCGCGACTGATCTCGGGTGAATTCCTGATTGGGGTTTCGCCGCAGGACCCGCTCGTCTTTAGCGTGGTCACGGTGATGCTTGTGGCGGTCGGTCTACTCGCCTGCTGGCTTCCGGCCCGGCGCGCGGCGCGGATCAAACCGACGGAGGCGCTGCGGACGGAGTAGGGGCGGGTCGGAAATCGGAAGTCAGTGTTTACAGCACGGCCTCAAGCGGCTGGTCTGGAGGGACCCCGTTTTGAACCGTGGGCGCATCGGGTCACTTAGGATCGGATGCGTCCGCCTCCCCGCAGCGCTGCCCCGCCATGTCCCTCCTTTGCCGATTCGCTCCTCGATTCCTCCTGGCTTGTTTGTTGACGGGCGCGGCGGCAGTTGCGTCCGACCGTCCCAACATTCTCTGGCTCACCAGCGAGGACCATGGTCCGCATGTTGGCGCTTATGGCGATCCGCTCGCGCGCACGCCCACCTTTGACGCGCTCGCGGCGCGCGGGATGGCTTACCGGCGGGCCTGGTCGACACATCCGGTCTGTGCGCCGGCGCGGACGGCGATCATCACCGGCCTGCACGGCACCTCGTCCGGTGGGGTGCACATGCGCTCGATGGTGAGTCTTCCGCCCGAGATGATGTTGTTTCCCGAGTACCTCGGTGCGGTGGGCTATTACCGCACGAACAACGTCAAGGAGGACTACAACGTCCCGAAGACCCCGCGCACCTGGGACGAATCGTCGGCCCGGGCCCACTGGCGCAATCGCGCGGCGAACCAGCCGTTCTTCGCCGTGTTCAATTCGACCAAGAGCCACGAGAGCCAGATCCGGCTGCGCCCGCATGAGGCAATCACGAGCCCGGCCCGCGTCCGGGTGCCGTCCTATCACCCAGACACACCCGACGTGCGGCAGGACTGGGCGCAGTACTACGACAAGGTGAGCGAGGCGGATGCCGATGCCGGCCAGCGGCTCAAGGAAATCGCCGATGCTGGGCTCGCGGAAGACACGATCGTCTTCTACTTCAGCGATCACGGGAGCGGTCTGCCGCGGAGCAAGCGCTGGCCGTCCAACTCCGGGCTCCAGGTGCCCTTCGTGGTGTACTTCCCGCCGAAGTGGCGCCACCTTGCGCCGCCCGAGTATGCGCCGGGCGGCTGGTCCGACCGCCTGATCGGATTCGTCGACCTCGCTCCGACGGTCCTGAGCCTTGCCGGCATCGAGCCGCCGGCCTGGATGGAGGGCCGGGCGTATGCCGGGCGGTGGGTCGCGCCGGCACCGGCCTACGTCCACGGCTCGCGCGGTCGCATGGATGAGCGAATCGACCTTGTCTACAGCGTGACGGACGGTCGCTACGTTTACCTGCGCAATTTCCGTCCCGAGGTTTCGCAGGCGCAGTACATCAGTTATCAGTTCGAGACACCCACGACCCGCATCTGGCGGGAACGCTACGATGCCGGGCAGGCGACCGAGGCGCAGTCGATCTTCTGGCGGGTACCGAAGGCTTCCGAAGAGCTGTATGACCTCACGACGGACCCGGACGAGGTTCGCAACCTCGCCGCCGCGCCCGATTACCAGCCGGTACTGGCCCGCCTGCGCGAGGCGATGCGCACGGAGATCACGCGCCGCCGTGACGTTGCCTTCCTCCCCGAGGAGGACATGCACCGCAGGGCGGCGGGCGCGGCGCCGGCCGAACTGGCCCGCCAGCCTGACCACTATCCGTTCGAGCGGGTGTATGCAGCGGCCGAGTTGGCCTCGCGGATCGAGGCGGACAACCGGAACGAATTGCGTGGGCTGCTGGACGATGCCGACCCGGCCGTGCGTTTTTGGGCCGTCACCGGCTTCCTGATGCGGGGACGCGACGGGGTTGAGTTCGCGCGGGAGATCCTGTTGGCGCGCCTGCAGGATCCGGCGCCCTCCGTGCGCATCGCGGCCGCCCACGCCCTCGGGCTGCACGGCCGGGCTGCGGATCTCGCGCCCGCGCTCGTCGTGCTGGGCTCCCTGGCCGATCCCGCGCGCAGCGGCGTTCTGGCGGCGATCCCGGCGCTGACCGCGATCGAGGCGCTTGGCCCGAAGGCCGCGGAGCTGCGGGAATTCGTGGCGACGCTGAACGACGACGCCGGGGTGCCGCACGAGCGCTTCAAGACCTATGTGCCGCGTCTGGTGAAGAGCATCACGCAATCCTCCCCGAGTTTGCCGCGGTGAATGACCCGATCCCGCGCGTCCTGCCCAAGACTGTCATGATCCGACTCCAACCCCCTGACAGATCCGAACCGATGCTCCTCACGGCGCTGCGACGTGTGATTGGGGCCGGCCTTGTCCTGTTGTCCGGCGTGCTGCCCGCCGAAGCGGCTGCGTCCGATGACCTCATGCGGGAAGCCCGGGCCGCGCTGGCGCGAGCTACCACCGCCATGGAGGCGATTTCGACCGGAGGCGGCTACCTGTGGCGGTACTCGCCGGACCTCGCGGAGCGCGCGGGCGAGAATCCCGCGACCGCCTCGCAAGTCTGGGTCCAGAACCCGGGAACGCCGGCCATGGGCTTCGCCTTCCTGCGGGCGCATGCAAGCACCGGCGAGGCGCGTTACCTCGAGGCGGCGTGGGCGGTGGGCGAGGCGCTCGCGGCCGGCCAGCTCGCCTCAGGTGGGTGGGATTACCTGATCGAGTTCGATCCGGAAAAACGCACGGCCTGGTATCGGCGCGACGACCTCGGCCGCATTTCCCCGGAGGAAGCGGCCAAGCGCCGCAACGTGTCGACCTACGACGATGACAACACCCAGCAGGCGCTGCGTTTCCTCGTCGCCCTGACGACGCTGAATCCCTCGGGCGATGGCCCGCGCGACCGGCGTCTGCGTGAGGCGCGCGACTACGGGCTGGCCAAATTGCTGGAGGCGCAGCGACCGACCGACGGCTGGCCCCAGCGCTGGAACGGACAGCCGGTCGATCCGGCCGCGTATCCGGTGCGCAGCGCGAGTTTCGACCCGGCCTGGCCGCGTCAGCATTCCGGACAGCCCTACTACGATCACGCCACGCTCAACGATGACACGCAGCGGGACTGCATCCTCACCCTGCTCGACGCCGCGGAGAAATTGAACCGGCCGGATCTGCGGTCGGCCGCGCTGCGCGGCGGTGAATTCCTCCTCCGGGCGCAGCTGCCGGAGCCGCAGCCGGCGTGGGCGCAGCAGTATGATGCACGCATGCACCCGGCGTGGGCGCGGGCGTTTGAGCCGCCGGGCGTTTCCTCCCGGGAGAGCGGCGGGGTAATCAACCTGCTGGTCGATCTCTACCTGGAGACGGGAGAGACCGGCTTTCTCGAGCCATTGCCGCGCGCGATCGCCTGGCTGCGGCGCTCGGAGCTTGCGCCGGGGCAGTGGGCGCGGCTGTACGAGCCGGACACCAACCGCCCGATCTTTGGCGACCGGGATGGAAAGATTTACTACGCCGTGGAGGAAATCAGCCTGGAGCGGCAGACCGGTTACAGCTGGAAGAGCGACTTCGGCCTTCCGAAGATCATGGCCCGAGCCGAGGAGGTCATGGCGCAGGGCCGCGAGGCCTATCGCACCCGCCAGGCCGCCGCCAAGGCTGCGGACGACCCCGCGAAGCGCGCCGCCGCCCTCGCACCGCGGGTCAAGGTGGCGATCGTCCGCCTCGATGCGCAGGGACGCTGGCTGGTCCCGTTCAGAGGCGCGCCCGCGATCACAACCGCGGCCTACATTGCCAACGTGCACCTGCTCTGTGACTACCTCGACGCCGAGCGCGCCGTCACGCGCTGACCGGTGTTCGCACGGATTTCCGGTCATGGCGGTCCGGCGGAGGCACGTTCGTTCGTTGTGTTGTCAGGAACCATTCCCTCCACGTTCCCATTCTTACCATGAGCAACTCCCCTGAACCGACTCCGCCGGCAACCGCCCCGTTTCTCCTTCTGTTCCGCAACGCCGGGCCGGAGAGCCATGCGCACCTTACGGACGAGCAGAAGGCCGCGCTGACCCAGCAGTGGAACGACTGGTTCGCGGGCCTCACGGCCAAGGGCAAGCTGGCGCAGGGGCGTCCGCTTGCGCTGGGCGGCCGGGTGGTCTCGGGCCCGCAGGGGCGGGTGGTGACGGACGGTCCCTTTGCCGAGGCCAAGGAGGCGGTGGGTGGCTACTTTATGCTCACGGTCGCGAACCTCGAGGAGGCGACTGAGATCGCGCAGCAGTGCCCCGGGCTGGCCATCGGGCTGACGGTGGAGGTGCGGCCCGTGTTGACGTGCAGTCCGGTGCTGCAGGGCGTGCGGGGCGGGTGAGGCCGGCGATCCCTCCGCCATGGCCAAGCATTCCAAGATGGCAGCGGCGAAACCCCGACTGACGGGGGCCGCCTCGCTCGACGTGTTCATGGCGGCGCTGGAGCATCCGTTGAAGGCGGAAATCAGGAGCGTGTCGGCGCTCATCCTCGGGGCCGCGCCAGGCATCGAGGCGGCGATCAAATGGAATGCGCCGAGCTTTCGGACCACGGAGTTTTTTGCCACGACCCATCTGCGCTCGCGCGATCAGGTGCAGCTGATTTTTCACTTGGGCGCCAAGGTGCGGGCCGAGTCGGTGCAGGGAAAGGTCGCGGATCCGGCTGGCCTCCTGACGTGGCTGGCCAAGGACCGGGCGATGGTGTCGTTGGGAACCGGGAAGGCGCTGGCCGCAAACGAGAAGGCCCTGGTTGATTTGGTTCGCGCGTGGATCCCGTTCGTTTGAGGTGCACCTGTCTGAGCCTTCGCCGTTGCCTTGGGGAGCGACGGACGCATGTTCAAGGCCGACGTGGGCCCCACGAGTGCGTGGTGATCCCTGTGGTGAGAACCCCAACCCCTGACGATGATGAAGCCGAATCCTGTCCTGTCGCCTGCCCTGGTCGTACTGGTCTGCCTGGTCCTCGCGCCGTTCGCCCGCGGACAACTCCCTGCCACCGGCTTCATTGAAGGTACGGTTACCGGGCCGCGTGGCCCCGAGGCCGGCGTGTGGGTGATCGCCGAAACGACCGAGTTGCCGACCAAGTACGCCAAGATCGTCGTGACCGATGACCTCGGCCGCTACGTGCTGCCCGAACTGCCGCCCGTCAACTACGACGTCTGGGTGCGCGGTTACGGCCTGGTTGATTCGCCCAAGACCAAGGCGGCCCCTGGCCGCACGCTCGACCTCAAGGCCGTGCCGGCCCCTGATGCGAAGGCGGCGGCGAAGTATTATCCGGCTGGATACTGGTTCTCCCTGATCAAGGCCCCGGCCAAGGAGGAATTTCCCGGCACCGGCCCCGAGGGCAACGGCATCGCGCCGACGATTCAGAATCAGGCCCAGTTCCTCCGCTTGGTGAAGTCCGGCGGCTGCATGGCCTGTCACCAACTCGGCAACGAGGCGACGCGTTCGCTGCCACCGCAGTTCCGGGATTTCCATACGACCGAGGAGGCGTGGCAGCGCCGCATCCTGTCCGGTCAGGCCGGCGGCAACATGCTGTCGACCCTGCAGCAGATGGGGCGGGAGCGCGCCCTCAAGATGTTCGCTGACTGGACCGATCGCGTGACTGCCGGAGAGGTCCCGCCGGCGCCGCCGCGTCCGCAGGGGATTGAACGCAATGTGGTCATCACGCAGTGGGATTGGACCGATCCGACCGACTACCTGCACGATCTGGTGACGACGGACCGCCGCAACCCGACGCTCAATGCCAACGGTCTGATCTACGGCGCGATGGAACTCAGCGCGGATTATCTGCCGGTCCTCGATCCGATCCGGCACACGGTGAGCCGGATTCCGCTGACGGTCCGCGACCCGGCGACGCCGCCGACCTCGCCCGACATGCCCCAGCCGTCGGCGTACTGGGGCGACCAGGTGCTCTGGGACAGCAAGGCCAACGTGCACAACCCGATGTTCGACCACCTTGGTCGCGTCTGGATCACTGCGGCGGTGCGTCCGCCGGAGAACCCGGATGTCTTCAAGGCCGGCTCGTCCCATCCGTCAGCGAAGGTGTTTCCGGTGAATCGCGCCAGCCGGCATCTCGGGGTCTACGATCCGAAAACCGGCCAGTACACCCACGTCAGCACGGGCTTCAGCACGCACCACCTCATGTTCGCCGAGGACGCGGATCACACGCTGTGGACGAGTGGGGGAGGCTCGGTCATCGGCTGGCTCAATACCCGTAAATTTGACGAGACCGGCGATGAGCTGGCCTCGCAGGGGTGGACGCCTCTGATTCTCGACGCCAACGGCAACGGTCGGCGCGATCCCTACGTCGAACCGAACCAGCCCGTGGATCCGACGAAGGACAAGCGTCTCGGCGCCGGTTTCTACGCAGTCTCCCCGGCTCCCGACGGCTCGGTCTGGGGATCGGCCCTCGGCTATCCCGGTGGGCTGATCCGGGTCACGCCGGGAGCCAATCCGAGCGAGACCGCAATCACGGAGTACTTCGAACTGCCCCTCGACGAAAAGGGTGAGCCGATCGAGGGCTTCACCCCGCGCGGCATGGACGTGGACCGCAACGGCGTCGCTTGGGTTGCGCTGGCGAGTGGTCACCTCGCGAGCTTTGATCGGCGCAAGGTGAAGGGCCCGCTCAACGGACCCACCGCCACCGGCCAGCATGGACGCGAGGGCTGGACGTTTTATCCGGAGCCGCTGCCCCAGGTCCAGGGCGTGAACACCCCGGGCAGCGCGGAGGCGAGCTACTACACGTGGGTTGATCAATTCAACACATCCGGTCTCGGTGCCAACACCCCGATCAACACCGGCAACGGATCCGAAGGCCTGCTGGCGTTGAAGGACGGCAAGTGGGTGATCCTGCGCGTGCCGTATCCGCTGGGCTTCTTCACCAAGTGGGTCGACGGCCGGATCGACGACGCGAATGCGGGATGGAAAGGGCGGGCGCTTTGGGCGACGATCAGCACGCGGGCGCCTTTCCACATGGAGGGCGGCAAAGGCACCCACCCGAAGGCGATGAAGTTCCAGATCCGGCCCGATCCGCTCGCCCGTTAGCAGGCAGCAAGAGGATGGCAAAACTGGGTGTGGGTTGCGTTTGGACCGGTCCGGGGTCCCTTTGGCCCTCCCTTTCTTCCATGCATCACGCTTCCTTGTTCACGCCGGTCAAACTGGGCGCCTTGGCGCTCCCTAATCGTATCCTCATGGCGCCGCTCACCCGGTGCCGCGCGGATGCCCAGCATGTGCCGACGGCCATCATGGCCGAGTACTATGCGCAGCGCGCGGGCGCGGGATTGATCGTGGCTGAGGCCACCATGGCGATCGAGGGCAACTCGGCCTTTGGCGGACGCGAGCCCGGCATCTATTCCGATGCGCAGGTCGCCGCATGGAAGACCGTGACTGATGCGGTTCACGCCAAGGGTGGTCGGATCATTTTGCAGATCTGGCACGGCGGCCGGGCCTGTCATTCGCTGCTCAACGGCGGCGCGCAGCCCGTGGCGCCGAGTCCGCTGCCGATTCGCAACGACACGACGCACACGCCGCAGGGGAAGAAGCCGTACGAGACGCCGCGCGAACTGCGCGATGACGAACTGCCCGGGATCGTGGCCGGCTTCCGCAAGGCGGCCGAGAACGCGAAGGCCGCGGGCTTTGACGGCGTCGAGGTCCACGGCGCGAACGGCTATCTCCTCGACGAGTTCCTGCGCGACGGCAGTAATCAGCGCACCGGGCCTTACGGCGGCTCGATCGAAAACCGGGCCCGCCTCATGCTGGAAGTCACGGACGCGGCGATCGCGGTCTGGGGCGCGGATCGGGTCGGCGTCCGCATTTCCCCGCTCAACAGCTTCAATGACATGCTCGACAGCGATCCGGTGGCGATCACGCGCTATGTCGCCTCGCAGCTCGAATCCCGACGCGTGGCCTTTCTTCACCTTATGCGCGGCGATTTCTTCGGCGTGCAGAAGGCGGACGTGGTGACCCCGGCGCGCGCGGCCTTTAGTGGCGCGTTGGTGGGCAACGTGGGCTACTCGCCCGAGGAGGCGGCGCAGGCCGTCACGAGCGGCACACTCGCGGCCGTGGCGTTTGGCCACCACTTCATCAGCAACCCTGATCTGCCAGAGCGGGTGAGGGCAGGGGTTGCCTTGGTCGAGCCCGACAATCGCACGCTCTACAGCCCCGGACCGAAGGGCTACACCGATTATCCGCGGATGGTCGCCGAGTGACGCGTTCGCGGCTGTAACCGGAGACCGGTCGGGGCCGTCAGATGGTGGATTCGGACAGTTCCCCTGCATGATTCCCGGCTCCTTCCTTAACGTGGATTCCCGCCGATCGCTCTGTGCGGTCGTGGCGGGAGTCTTCGTATTGGGTGCGGGCACGCTGGCCTGGGCCCAAGGCTTTATGGGGGGTGGCCAAGTCTATGTCCCGCCGAACGCCACGACGGCCCGCGAGGTGGAGTCCCGCAGCACGGGCACGCCGATGTGGGAGTACCCGAAGGGGTTCGATCCCGACGTCTTTACGGTGGCGAGACTGCGTTATGACCGCGGCGGACGTCAGCCGACCACTCGCGGTGGCGGTTGGACGACGGATCTGCCGGATGCGGACCTGAATCTCTCGTATCGTCTGCAGCAGATGACCTCGCTGAGTGTCAGTCCGAATGGCCGGTTGATCCGCGCGTCGGATCCGGACTTGGTGAAGTACCCGTTTCTGTTGGTGACCGCGCCGCATGCGATGACGTTGAGCGAGGAGGAAGTCCTGGCCCTGAGGAATTACCTCGAAAATGGCGGGTTCATCCTGACGACCGATTCCTGGGGCGAGCAGCAGTGGACGGCGATCGAGCGGTCTTTCAAGGAGATCCTCCCTGACCGACAGTTCGAGGAGCTGCCGATTGAGCACCCGCTCTACCGCAGCGTGTTCAACGTCACGGAAAAGGCGCAGGTGCCCAACATTCGCATGGGCCTGAAGCAGGCGGGCACGACCATCCAACACCGCGTGATTTTCGACGCCAAGGGCCGGATCATGGCGATGGTCCTGCACAACTCCGACGACAGCGACGGCTGGGAGCGCGAGGGCGAGGACGGTGAATATTTCCGGCTCTACTCCGAGAAGATCGCGTACCCGCTCGCGATCAACATCGTGTTCTACGTGCTGACGCATTGAGCGGGCAGTGGCGAAGGCGGGAATGGGGTGTAGCCGGGGGCGCTGACCCGGAGGGCGGTTCGAGGTGGAGCGGCTTGCCCCCCCCCAAAAAAAAAGACGCTGGATCGAATCGCCGGCGCAGGTCTCAAGCCCGTGTGGCAAGGTCAACACGCTCCACCGTCGGACCGGGTCAGCGACCCCGGCTACATTTCAGAAACGCACTCGAACGGGATTGCGAGCGCGAGGGCGGCCTGCGCGAACGCATGACCGAGGCCCGGCAAAAGTGCCGGGCCCGATCATAGGTCCTATCCGTCGCATCCGTCCTATCGGTCCTATTCCCGCTCCCTCAGACCGCCGCCAGAATCGCATTCAGGGTCGCGCTCGGGCGCAGCGCGGCCGACGCCTTCGCATCATCCGGCTGGTAGTAGCCGCCGATGTCGGTCGGCTTGCCCTGGACCGCGACCATCTCGGCCACGATCTGCTTTTCGGCCGCGGTGAGCTTCTCCGCAACCGGGGTGAAGATCTTCTTCAGCTCCGCATCGGCGCTCTGGGCCGCGAGGGCCTGGGCCCAGTAGAGTGCGAGGTAGAAATGGCTGCCGCGGTTGTCGATGCCGGCGCCGACCTTGCGGGCGGGCGACTTGTCGTACTCGAGGAACTTGCCGTTCGCCTCGTCCAGCGTGTCGGCGAGGACCTTGGCCTTGGCGTGCTTGAACACGAGGCTGAGGTGCTCGAACGACGCGGCCAGCGCGAAGAATTCGCCGAGCGAATCCCAGCGGAGGAAATTCTCCTCCACGAACTGCTGCACGTGCTTCGGGGCCGAGCCGCCGGCGCCCGTCTCGAAGAGGCCGCCGCCGTTCATCAACGGGACGATCGAGAGCATCTTCGCGCTCGTGCCGACCTCGAGAATGGGGAAGAGGTCGGTGAGGTAGTCGCGGAGCACATTGCCCGTGACCGAAATCGTGTCCTGCCCGGCCTTGAGGCGAACGAGCGTCGCTTCGCAGGCGGCTGCGGGAGCGAGGACCTTGAGGTCGAGGCCCTTCGTGTCGTGCTGGGCGAGGTAGGTCTTTACCTTGGCGATAATCTGCGCGTCGTGGGCGCGCTTTTCATCGAGCCAGAAGATCGCGGGCGTGTTGGACAGGCGCGCGCGGTTCACGGCGAGCTTCACCCAATCCTGGACCGCGGCGTCCTTGGTCTGGCAGGCGCGCCAGATGTCGCCTTCCTCCACCGCGTGTTCGAGGAGAACCTTGCCGGAAGAGTCGGTGACGCGGACCGTGCCCGCGGCGTGGATCTGGAAGGTCTTGTTGTGGGAACCGTATTCCTCGGCCGCCTGCGCCATGAGACCGACGTTGGGCACGGAGCCCATCGTCTTCGGGTCGAAGGCGCCGTGCTTCTTGCAGAAGTCGATCGTGGCCTGGTAGACGCCGGCGTAGCTGCTGTCCGGGATCACTGCGAGGGTGTCCTGCGCCTTGCCCTGGGCGTTCCACATCTGGCCGGAGGTGCGGATCATGGCAGGCATCGAGGCGTCGACGATCACGTCGCTGGGGACGTGGAGGTTGGTGATGCCCTTGTCGGAATTGACCATCGCGAGGGCCGGGCCGTTTGCGTAGGCGGCGGCGATGTCGGCCTCGATCACGGCCTTCTGCTCAGCGGGCAGCGTGGCGATCTTGGCGAGGAGGTCGCCAAAGCCGTTGTTCAGATCGACCTTGAGCGCCGCAAACGTGGCGGCGTGCTTGGCGAGGAGGTCCTTGAAGAAAACGCGGACGAAATGACCGAAAATGATCGGGTCCGAGACCTTCATCATCGTGGCCTTGAGGTGAACCGAGAACAGCACGCCGTCCGCCTTGGCCGCGGCGACCTGCTGCTCGATGAAGGCGACGAGCGCCTTCTTGCTCATGACGGTCGCGTCGAGGATTTCGCCAGCCTTGAGCGGCGTCTTTTCCTTGAGGACCTTGGTCGAGCCGTCGGCTCCAAACCACTCGATCTTGACCGTGGTCTCAGCCGCGACGGTGAGCGACTTCTCGTTCGAGAAGAAATCGTTCTTCCCCATGGTGCCGACACGGGTCTTCGAGGCGGCCGACCAGGCGCCCATGGAGTGCGGGTGCTTCTTGGCGTAGTCCTTGACGGCCTTGGGGGCGCGGCGGTCGGAGTTGCCTTCGCGGAGGACCGGATTGACGGCGCTGCCCATGACCTTGGCGTAGCGGGCGCGGGCGTCCTTCTCGGCGTCGGTGACCGGGTTTTCCGGGAAATCAGGAATCTTGCAGCCCTTGGCCTGAAGCTCGGCGATGGCGGCCTTCAGCTGCGGAACCGAGGCGCTGATGTTGGGCAGTTTGATGATGTTGGCCTCGGACTTGAGTGTCAGGGCGCCGAGCTCGGCGAGGTGATCACCCACGCGCTGCGACTCCGTGAGCAGCTCCGGGAACTGCGCCAGGATGCGGCCGGCGAGCGAAATGTCCCGGGTCTCCACCGCGATGCCCGAGTGCTTGGTGAAAGCCTGGACGATCGGGAGGAGGGAATAGGTGGCGAGGGCCGGTGCCTCGTCAGTCTTCGTGTAGATGATGGTGGGATTCGCGGGCATGGTGATAAAAGTGAGTCGAAGGGTAAGCCCGTCACTCAAGGTGACGCGGGCCGGACGGTCAAAAGCAATTACAGCCCGGGCCGGCACGACCGGCTCCGTCCGGGTGATAATTAGAACCGGGATTGGCGGTCATTCCGCTCTTTTGCACTTTGGCGAAGCCTCAGCCGCGACTTGCCGGGGCAGGGGAGGCCTTCCATAAAGCGCCATGCGTTTCTTTCCTCACACGCTTGGTTCAGTTTCCCGTTTCATCGCCACTGTCGGCTTCGCCGCGGTGCTTCTTTCCCCGGCTGCCCGGGCCGTCGGGGACCCGGCGGTCCTGATCAACGATCCCACCGTCAAGGCGGCCCTTGAGGCCGCCAAGCGCAACGAGCCGTGGACGCTTGATGAGCAGGTCCGCATCAACGAGATTCCGGCGCCGCCGTTCAAGGAAGAGGTCCGCGCGCGCGAGCTCGAGCGACTGTTCAAGGAACTCGGCCTGAAGGACGTCCGCATCGACAAGGAGGGCAACGTCATCGGTGTCCGCCCGGGTGAAAAGCCCACGCCCAATGTCGTGATCTCTGCCCACCTCGACACCGTGTTCCCTGAGGGCACGGATGTGAAGGTGAAGCGCGAGGGCAACATCCTCCGCGCCCCCGGCATCGTTGACGACACCCGGGGTCTCGCCGCCATGCTCAACGTCATCCGCTCGCTCGATGAGGGCAAAGTTCGCACCGCCGGCACGATCACCTTTGTCGCGACCGTCGGCGAGGAGGGCCTGGGCGATCTGCGGGGCGTGAAGGCGCTCTTCCGCGACACGCTCAAGGACCAGATTGATTTCTTCATTTCGATCGACGGCACGAGCGTCAACCGCGTCACGAGCGCGGGCGTCGGCAGCTACCGTTACCGCGTGACCTTCAAGGGCACGGGCGGCCACAGCTACGGTGCCTTCGGTCTGGCCAATCCCATTCACGCCCTCGGTCGCGCGATCGATGGCATCGCGGACATCCAGGTCCCGCGTCAGCCCAAGACCACCTTCAACGTCGGCCGCATCGGCGGCGGCACGTCCGTCAATTCGATCGCCTTCGAGGCCTGGATGGAGGTCGACATGCGCTCCGAGACGATGGTCGCCCTCGAGGCGGTCAAGGCGCAGTTCATGACGGCGGTGAACACGGCCCTCGAGACCGAGAAGAAGCGCTGGGGTGACCGGGGTAACCTCACGGTTGAGGTCGAGCTGGTCGGCCTGCGCCCCGCCGGCGAGACCTCCCAGCAGTCCCCGATCGTCACGGCCACGAACGCTTCGATCGTCGCCCTCGGCATGCAGCCGATCCACAGCGCGGGTTCGACCGACTCCAATGTTCCCATGAACCTCGGCGTGCCGGCGGTCACGATCGGCGGCGGCGGCGCCGGCTTCGGCGCCCACGCGCTCGATGAGTACTTTGATTCGACCGATTCGCACCTCGGCCCCCAGATGGCGATCCTGCTGCTGTCGGCGCTGACCAAGTAAGCCGGAGCCGATTCCTTGTTTCCTCAGCCGGTCCCGCGCAGGTGGGACCGGTTTTTTTGTGGCGGTATGAAAGGGCTAGAGATCCTTCGGGCGAAAAAATACCGGAAGGTCGCGCAGAGACGCAGAGGCGCAGAGAATACCATGGCTTCACATGAGTTTTTTACTCTGCGGCTCTGCGCGATATCTGGATTGGATCAGGGGCCACGCTATCGTCTCCAAATCCATCGAAAGAGCGCTTAGCGCCGTTTTCCGGGAAGAAACCGGTCAGTCTGGCCTTCCATATATACACGTTCAAAGCGTAACATTTTTGCGAGGCATGCGTCTTGCAGGAAGAAGTGGCGAGTCGCTTGAAATAATTCCCCCATCAGCCCATCGTTGCGCATGCCGGTCACCCTCGAGGTTCCTCGCGTCGGTTTCGTCTCCGCGTGGCTCCGTCGACTCGTGATGCGGTCCGTTGGCATTATGGCGATTCTGGCCGGCCTGCTGCTGGCTGGGCCGCTGCAGGCCGCCGACGCTGAGGAAGCCTGGAAACAGCTGCGGAAGGGCGAGTACGAGGATGTGATTGACGAGGCTTTGGCCTTGGTCAGCGACCCCGCGACGCCGGAGGAGTGGCACCTGCTTTTGTCGGAGGCCCTGCTCACGGTCGGCCGCTATCCCGAGGCCGAGGCCGCGACTGCGCGCGGGCTGGTCCGTGAACCGGGAAGCATTCGGCTGCGCTGGCTCGCCCGGGAAGCCGCCCGCGCCCAGGGCAAGATCGTGCGAGCGGAAGAATTATTGACCGAAATCGGCTCGACCGTGCGTGCGCAGCCGTGGATGTACCGCAATCCGGAAAACCTGCTCATTTTTGGCCGCGCCGCCCTCGAACTTGGCTCGGACCCGAAGGAGGTGTTGGACCGCATCTACACGCCGATGGCGCAGGCCAACCCAGATCTGCGCGAGGTCTACCTCGCCAAGGGCGATCTCGCCCTGAGCAAACACGACTTCGCGCTGGCCGCGACAACGTTTCAGGAAGCGGTTAAACGCATCCCGGACGACGCCGATCTCCACTACGGCCTCGCCCGGGCCTACGAAAACGGCGATCGCGGCGCCATGGTCGAGTCGCTCAAGGCCGCGCTGGAAGCGAATCCGCGGCACATTCCCAGTCTGCTGCTCATGGCTGATCACCGCATTGTCGCGGAGCAGTATGGCGAGGCCGAGGACAGTCTGTCCGAAGTCCGGGGCGTGAACCCGGCCAGCCCCGAGGCGTGGGCCTATTACGCCGCCGTCGCGCATCTGCGCAACCAGCCGTCGGGCGAACGCACGTCCCGCGCCGAGGCGCTCAAACCGTGGCCGGAGAACCCGCTCGTCGACCATATCATCGGGCGCGTCCTCTCGCAGAAATACCGCTTCGCCGAGGGCGCCGCCTACCAGCGCAGCGCGCTCGCGATGGACAAGGATTATCTCCCGGCCAAGGCCCAGCTCGCGACCGACTTGCTCCGCCTCGGCGAAAGCAGCGAGGGCTGGATGCTCGCGCAGGAGGTCAGCGTGCGCGACGAGTTCAATGTCGAGGCCTTCAATCTCGTGACGCTCCAGGAGACGATGCAGAAGTACACCACGCTCACGAGTGGTGATTTCATCGTGCGCATGACGAGCCGAGAGGCCGCCGTGTACGGCCCGCGCGTCCTCGCCCTGCTGACGAAGGCTCACCAGCAGCTTTCGGAGAAGTACGGGTTTCAGCCGGTCAAGCCAACCACGGTCGAGATCTTCGCCGACCAGCGCGACTTTGCGGTCCGCACCTTTGGCGTGCCTGACGTCCCCGGCTATCTCGGCGTCTGCTTTGGTCGGGTCGTTACCGCCAACAGCCCGGCCGTCAATGTCGGCGCGCCGGTCAATTGGGAGTCGGTGCTGTGGCATGAGTTCTGTCATGTCATCACCCTCCAGATGACGAACAACAAGATGCCGCGCTGGCTGAGCGAGGGCATCTCCGTGTACGAGGAGCGCCAGGCGAATCCGGCGTGGGGCGACCAACTGAGCCCTGAGTACCGCGACCTGATCCTCAACGGCCGCATGACGCCCGTGTCGCAGCTCAGCTCGGCCTTCCTTGCGCCGCCGAGCCCGCAGGCCCTCCAGTTTGCCTACTACCAGTCGTCCCTGGTGGTTGAATACATCATCGAGAAGCATGGGCTCGATTCGCTCAAGGCGATCCTCCGCGCGGTCGGCATCGGCATGGACATCAACGCGGCAATCGCGGCCAACACGACGTCGATGGCGAACGTCGAGCGCGAGTTCACCGCCTTTGCCCGCACGCGGGCCGAGGGGTTGGGAAAGGGACTCGACTGGACCAAGCCGCCCGCGTCTCTGGTCGAGTCAGGGGACGAAGCAAAATTCTCCGAGTGGGCAGGGGAGAATCCCGATAATTTCTACGCTCTCACCTGGCGCGCCCGCCAGCTAACCGAGGCCCAGAACTGGGCCGAGGCGGTGCCGGTCCTGGAGCGCCTGCTCGCGCTCTATCCGGAGCAGACCGGCGCCGACAGCCCGTGGAAGATGCTGGCCGCGGCGTTTCATGCGCAGGGCAACACCGCTGGCGAGCGCACCGCGCTGTCGGCCCTGGCGCGGCTCGACCCGGCGGCCTCGGATGTCTACCTTCGCCTGATGGAGCTGGCGGAAGCGCAGCAGGACTGGACCGCCCTGGCGGAGAACGCTGAGCGCTTCCTCGCCGTCAATCCGCTGGTCGCGCCGCCTTATCGCCAGCTGGGCACCGCCAGCGCGAAGCTTGCCGATCTGCCCACGGCGATCGGCGCCTACCGTACCCTCCTCGAGCTCGATCCGCAGAATCCCGCGACCGAGCACTACCAGCTGGCGTCCTGGCTGCAGCAAACTGGCGAGTCCGAAAGCGCGCGCCGCCATGTGTTGCGCGCGCTGGAGGATGCCCCGCGCTTCCGCGAGGCGTTGACCTTGCTCCAGCAGATCACCGGCTGCTGCGAACCGGCCGAACCTGAACCTGCACCCGCGCCCGCCGCCGAAACCGCGCCGGTCGCCCCGCCTCCTGCCTCATGATTCGTGCGGTGCTCATCCTTTCCGGACTGGGACTGGCTGCGGGCCTGGTCATGGCTCAGATGCGCGCGAACTGGCCCGCGTGGGCCGGCGGCCGCGGTCAGAGCCGCGTCGAAAACGCCCAGACTGCCCGTGACGTGCCCTCAGACAGCACCGGCACGCCGATGTGGGAGAACCCGACGGACTTCAGCCGCGACGTCTTCACCTTCACGCGTATCCGCTATTCCAACGGTGGAGGGGGCTACGGCGGACGCCGACGCGGCGGCGGCTGGAGCACGGATCTGCCGGACAGCGACCTCAATCTTTCCTACCGCGTGCAGCAGATGACCTCGATCCGGGTCGATCCGAACGGACGCATCATCCGCCTCACCGATCCCGAACTGAAGGATTTCCCGTTCATCTACATGGCGGAGCCCGGCAACATTGCCCTCGACGAGACCGAGACAGTGGCGCTGCGGGACTATCTCCTTAACGGCGGCTTCCTCATGATGGACGACTTTTGGGGTGAGGTCGCCTGGGACCACGTGGCCTACGTGTTCAAGGAAGTTTTCCCTGATCGCGACTTTGTCGAACTCCCGCTCGACCACCCGCTCTATCGCGGCGTCTTTGACATTAAGGCGAAGGGCCAGGTGCCGAACGTCGGCACGGGCGTGCAGAGCCAGTACACCGGCATCACGTGGGAACGGGAGGACGCGCAGGAGGTGCATCACCGCGCGATCCTCGACGACAAGGGCCGCATCATCGTGCTCGCCACCCACAACACCGATAACGGCGATGGCTGGGAGCGCGAAGGCGAGAGCGACTACTACTTCCACAATTTCTCCGAGAAAATCGCCTACCCGCTGGGGATAAACATCATCTTCTACATCATGACCCACGAATGAGCTTCGCGACCCCACCCAACGATCCCGCCGTCCCCGCAACCGCCACGCCCCCGCCGATCCCGCCTCCGAGTGAGAAGGAGGTCGTTGAACGCCTCGTCGCCGGTCGAGCCCGCATCGAGAAGGAACTTTCGAAGGTCATCGTCGGCCAGCGCGACGTGATCGAACAGATCCTCATCGCGCTCATCGCCGGCGGCCACTGCCTCATCACCGGCGCACCCGGCTTGGCCAAGACCCTGCTCGTGAAGTCCATCGCGCAGGTCTTTCACCTGAAGTTCCAGCGTGTGCAGTTCACGCCGGACCTGATGCCCGCCGACATCACCGGCACCGAGATCCTCCAAGATGTCGAGGGCGGTGGCCGCAAGCTCACCTTCGTGCCCGGCCCGGTGTTCGCCAACATGATCCTGGCCGACGAAATCAACCGCACGCCGCCCAAGACCCAGGCCGCGCTGCTTGAGGCGATGCAGGAGCACCAGGTCACTGCTGCCGGCGTCCGTCATCCGCTGCCCGAGCCCTTCTTCGTCCTCGCGACCCAGAATCCGATTGAGATGGAAGGCACGTATCCGCTGCCCGAGGCGCAGCTCGATCGTTTTATGTTCAACGTGGTCATGGACTACCTCCCCGTCGACGACGAGGTGAGGGTTGTGACCCAGACCACGTCGGTCCGCCCGGCCGCGATCTCCGCACTCTTCACCGAGGAGGATGTGCTGCGCTTCCATGAACTGGTCCGCTCCGTCCCGATCGCCGAGGAGATGGTCCGCTATGCGGTCCAGCTCGCGGCGTCCTCGCGCCCGAAGCAGCCCGGCACGCCGTCGTTCGTGAACGACTGGGTGGGCTGGGGGGCAGGCACGCGCGCCGGCCAGTGCATCGTCCTTGGCGCCAAGGCCCGCGCGCTCCTCCAGGATCGCGCCCATGTCACGCTAGAGGACATCAAGGCGGTCGCCCAGCCGGCCCTGCGCCATCGCATCCTGCTGAATTACCGTGCCGAGGCCGAAGGCGTCCGCGTGGATGATGTCATCAACCGTCTGATCGAAGGCACCAAGGCGCCGGTCGCCTGATTCCCCCGTCATGGCCCTCTCCGGTCCCGCCGCGTCCACGTCGCTCATCTCGCCTGCGGCGCTGATGAGCATCCGCAACCTCGAGTTGCGGGCGCGTGCGGTCGTGGAGGGATTCTGGAACGGCTTGCACCGGAGTCCGTACCACGGCTTTTCGGTCGAGTTCACCGAGTACCGGCAGTACGCCCACGGGGACGATCCGCGCTACGTGGACTGGCGCGTCTTCGCGCGGAGCGACCGCTACTACATCAAGAAATTCGAGGACGAGACCAACCTCCGCTGCTACCTCTCGGTCGACCAGAGCCGGTCGATGACGTATGGCTCCGCCGGCTACACCAAGGCGGAGTACGCGGCGACCCTGGCCGCGACGCTCGCTTACTTCCTGCACCGGCAGGGCGACGCGACGGGCCTGGTTACGTTTGACGAGTCGGTGCGTGACTACCTTCCCGCTCGCAACCGCGCGAGTCACCTGCGCCAGCTCATGCTCACGCTGGAAAAGCCTGCCGGGGGCAAGTCCACCGACCTCGCGGCGCCGCTGGAACGTCTGGCCACGCTCGTACGCAAGCGGGGGTTGGTGGTGCTCGTTTCCGACTTCCTTGCACCGGTCGACCGCCTGGAGCGCAGCCTGCTCGCGCTCCGCGCCTGCGGCCATGAGTTGAGCCTGTTCCAGGTGCTCGATCCGACGGAGCTGACCCTGTCGTTCAAGGGCCCAGCTGTCTTCGAGGACGTCGAGACGCAGCGCACGCTCTACATCGACCCGACGGCGGCGCGTGACGGTTATCTTAAGAAGCTCGAGGCGCACAATGCCGCCGTGCAGGCGCTCTGCGCCCGGCTCGGAGCCGGCTATCACCGGATCGCGACGGATCAACCGCTTGAGCTGGTGCTGTTCGATTTCCTGCAGGAACGCATGCGGAAGGGACGTGCGGTTCGCAATACCGCCCACGCGTGATGAACTTTCTCGCCCCGCTTTTCCTGTTCGGTGCGCTCGCGATCGCTGCGCCATTCATCTTCCACCTGATCCGGCGGACGACGAAGGAGCGCACGCGCTTCGGTTCGCTGATGTTTCTCGAACCGTCGCCGCCGCGCCTGACCAAGCGCAGCCGGCTTGAGCACCTGCTCCTGCTGTTGCTGCGCTGCCTCGCGCTGGCGCTGCTGGCGTTCGCGTTTGCGCGGCCTTTCTTCCATGAAACGTCCGTCCAGGAATCGGAGTCGGGCTTGCCCGCCCGCACGGTCGTCCTGATCGACGCCAGCGCGAGCATGCGTCGCGCCGGCCTGTGGGATGCGGCCCGCGAGCAGGCCGCGGAGATGTTTGCCAACGCCGGTCCGGCCGATCAGGTCGCCGTGGTCACGTTCGGTCGCGGGGTGAACACGCTCTTGAATTTTGAGGACTGGTCGGCGGCCGAACCGGGCGCCCGGCGTGCACTGGCGGCGGAGCGGCTCGCGGTGACGACCCCGAGTTGGGAAGCGACCGAACTCGGCGGCGCGGTCGTCACGGCCGCGGAAATGCTGCTCGATAACGACACCGCCAATCCGGGTCCGCGTCGCATTGTCCTGATCAGTGATCTGCAGGCCGGCAGCCGCGTGGATGCGCTGTCATCGTTTGAGTGGCCCCAGGGCGTGCAGCTCGTGCTGGCGGGCGTAACCGCGCGGAACAGCACCAATGCGAGCCTCCAACTGATCGCGGATGCGGCCGATGCACAGCAGAACAACGCCGAGCCGGTGGTCAGGGTCCGCGTGACGAATGCCGCGGACTCGCAGCGTGAGCAATTTTCGGTGGGTTGGGATGAGAGCGGCGTGGGCACGGGTGCTCCGGTTGGCGCGGTGGAGATTTATGTCCCACCAGGCCAGAGCCGCGTGATTCCGCTCCCCGTCGGCGACCTGACCCGGCCGCGCACCACGATCGTGCTGACGGGTGACGATGAGCCTTTCGACAATCGCGTGTACATCAATCCGCCGGAGAAGCGCCAGGTGCGCGTGCTTTATCTCGGCAGCGAGACGGCCACCGACTCTCGCCAGCCGCTCTTCTTCCTCCAGCGCGCCCTGACGGGCACGTCGCGCATCGATCTGTCGGTGGTCGCCCGCACGCCGGCCGCGACGCCAGCGGCCGATGAGGCCGGCGCGGCGCTGGTCTTTGTCACGGATCCGCTGACCTCGGCCTCCGTCACCGCGCTGCGCGCACAATTGCAGGCGGGTGCGACCGTCGTGGCCGCGCCCAAGTCGGCGGCATTCGGGCTGACGCTCGCCGCGCTGCTTGATCGTCCCGGGCTGGCGATGGAAGAGGTCAAGCCGTCCAACTACGCCATCCTGTCCGATATTGATTTCCGTCATCCGATCTTCGCGCCGTTTGCCGATCCGCGGTACAGTGATTTCACCAAGATCTACTTCTGGTCCTACCGGCGGGTTGATCCGGCAGCGCTGCCTGAGCATCGCGTGCTGGCCCGCTTCGATTCCGGCGATCCGGCGCTGGTCGAACTCGCGGTCGGTCGCGGCCGGCTGCTGCTCCTGACGGCGGGCTGGGCGCCCGTTGACAGCCAGCTTTCAGTTTCCTCCAAGTTTGTCCCGCTGCTTTATTCGATGCTGGAACTCGGCGGCGCGCTGCCCGCGGCCTTTGTGCCGTATGTGGTTGGCGATGCGCTGCCGCTGCCGACGACCACCGATGCCGCGGTGACGGTCACGGCTCCGGACGGGACGACGGCCGCGATCGCGGCCGGTGCGCGGTCTTACGCCGGCGCCGCGGCGCCCGGACGCTATCGCCTCGAAGCGGGTGGCTCGGTCGTGGCCTATGCCGTGAATCTGGATTCAGCCGAGTCGCGTTTGCAGGCGCTGTCCCCGGACGAACTCGAGCAATTAGGGCTGCCTCTCGCGCCGGCCGAGGTTGATGCGGTCAAGACCGCAGAGCGTCAGGTCATGTTGCGCGGCGTGGAAACCGAGGGCCGCCAGAAGCTGTGGCGCTGGTTTGTGCTCGGTGCGCTGTTGATTTTGCTCATTGAATCCGGTCTCGCGGGGCTTACCGCCCGCCGGACCGCACCCCAGGGAGGGCCCTCGTCATGATCCATGATTTTCTCGCGTCCCGGCTGAACCGGGTCCTCCGCCGTCAACGTCAGCTCGAACTCTGGCGCGGTCTTACAGTCGTGTGGTCGGCCACCGCGATTGTCGCGATCGGCTTCGTCTACCTACACAGCCGCACGGGCTGGGCGTCGCCCCTTACGTTGCCCCTGCTGTCGGCGCTGGCGGTGAGCATTTCCGTGGCGGTGGCCGCGCGGGTGTACTCGAAGCGCCCGGACTATCGGGCGTTGGCCGCCAAGGTTGAAGCGAAGTTCCCGGAGCTGAACGGTGTCCTGTTGACGGCGGTTCAGCAGCAGATCGATTCGCCCGGCGAACTCGGTTACCTGCAGCAGCGCCTCCTCCAGCAGGCGGTGGGCAAGGCCCAGGAGCGCGACTGGCGCCTGGTCGTCCCGGGCGCGCATCTGGCCGGAGCGCATCTCGTGCACCTCGCCACGCTCGCGGTGCTCGTGCTGGTGGTCCTCCGGCTTCCGTCCTCGGGCGAAAGCGGCGGCGAGCGTCTGTTTCCGGTCATGAGCGGCGGCGTCGCGGTGACGCCCGGCAACACCAGCATCGAGAAAGGCGAAAGCCTTGTCGTGCTCGCGAAATTCTCGAGCGACCTGCCGGCCGAGGTGAGCCTGGTCGCAAGCGCCGCCGATGGCACCGAGCGCACCGTCCCGTTGGCCCGGAGCTTGGGCGATCCCATTTACGGCGGGAGCATCCCGGATGTCGCGATCGATTTCACCTACCGTCTCGAGTACGAGGGCAAGCGGACCGATGATTTCAAGGTGACCGTGTTCGAGCACCCGCGTCTGGAGCGGGCCGATGCGCAGCTGGTGTTCCCGGCCTACACCAGCCTGCCGGAGAAACGCATCGAGGACACGCGTCGCGTCAGCGCCGTCGAGGGCACCCAGCTCAGCATGGAGCTGCAGCTCAACAAGCCGGTGAAAACGGCCGTGCTGGTCGCGCGCGACGAGGCGAAGACCGAACTGCCGCTGACCGTGACGGCCGGCAAGGCGAGTGTCTCACTGCCGGCGATGGCCCTGGCGGAAACCAAGACGTACGATCTCAAGCTGGTCGATGTCGATGGCCGCGCCAACAAGACCGCGACGCCCTTCGTGATCGAGGTGGTGCCCAATCGCACGCCGGAACTGCGCATTGCGTCCCCACGCGGCGATACCCGTCCCTCCTCGATCGAGGAACTCGGATTTGGCGGCACGGTGTGGGATGACTTCGGTTCGCCGGCCTTTGGCCTGGGTTATTCCGTGGCGGGCGGTGATACGACCTACATCGAGCTGGGCAAGGATGTTCCGGCCAAGGAGCGCCGCTCCTACGAGCATCTGCTGGGACTCGAGACGATGGGCCTGGAACCCGGCCAGCTGATCTCTTGGTTCGTCTGGGCCGACGATGTCGGTCCGGACGCACAGGTGCGTCGCACGACCAGTGATCTCTATTTTGCCGAGGTTCGCCCGTTCGATGAGATTTTCCGCGAGAGTCAGAACATGGGTGGCCAGCAGCAAGGAGGCCAGCAGGGCGGGCAACAGGCGCCGCAGCAGCAATTGGTGGAGCTGCAGAAACAGATCATCAATGCGACCTGGCGTCTGCAGCGCACGGCGGCAACGTCGACCTATGCCGCGGACGCGGCGGTCGTGCAGGAATCGCAGACGCAGGCGCTGGAGCAGGCCAAGAGTGCGCAGGCAGAGTCACGGGATCCGCGGCAGCAGGTGCTCTGGAGCCGCGTGCTGGCGGACATGGAAAAGGCTGTGACTCAGCTGCGCCTCGCCACGGCCTCGCCCAAGCCGCTCCCGCAGGCGCTCTCGGCCGAGCAGTCGGCCTATCAGGCGCTGCTGCAGTTGCAGGCCCGCGAGACCTCCGTCACGCGCCAGCAGGGCGGCGGCGGTGGGGGTGGCGGCCAGCAGGCATCGCAGCGTCAGATCGACCAGCTTGATCTTGAGCAGTCGGAGAACCGCTACGAGACCCAGCGCATAGCGCAGGCACCACAGAGTCCTGAGCGCCGGGAGGAGAATCAGGTCCTGAACCGGCTGCAGGAACTGGCCCGCCGCCAGCAGGATTTCAATGACCGACTCCGTGAGCTGCAGACCGCCTTGCAGGAGGCAAAGACCGAGGCCGAGCGCGAGGAACTTCGCCGCCAGCTCCGTCGTCTGCAGGAGGAACAACAGCAGATGCTCGCCGATGCCGACGAGCTCCAGCAGCGCATGCAGCGCCAGGAAAACCAGTCGCGCATGTCGGAGCAGAGCCGACAGCTTGAGCAGACCCGCGAGGAACTCCAGCGCTCGGCCGAGGCCGCTGGGCAGGGCGACGTCGCGCAGGCGCTTGCCGCCGGCACGCGGGCACAGCGCGATCTTCAGTCCATGCGTGATGAGCTCCGCAAGGAAAGTTCCAGCCAGTTTGCCGAGGATCTCCGCACCATGCGGGCCGAGGCCCGCGATCTTGCGCAGGACCAAAAGGCCCTCTCCGAGCGCATGTCCAATCTTGGTCAGGAGCAGGGCCGCCGAACCCTGAGCCAGACCGAATCACCCGAGCGTTTGCAGATTGCCGAGGAATTGGCGCAGCAGCGTGAGCGCCTGAAGTCGCTCATTGAGCAGGCGACTGAGGTGTCGAGTCAGGCCGAGAACACCGAGCCGCTGCTCTCGCGCGAACTGTACGACAGCCTGCGCAAGGTCGCGCAGGATGACGTCCGCAATGTGAAGGAGCTCCAGCAGGACCTCCTCGGTCGCGGTCAGATGACCCGCGGACTCTACGACCAGCTTCAGCAGCGCACACAGGGCGAGGAGAACGGCCGTGCGCTGGCCGCCACGACGGACTTGTTGCGTGAGAACATGATTCCCCAGGCTCGCGATGCCGAGCAGCGCGCCCGCGCCGGGATCGAGGACTTGATGCGTGGCGTCGAACGCGCCGCCGAGCGCGTGGTGGGCGACGATGCCGAATCGCTGCGCTTGGCGCGCGCCGAGTTGGATGCCGTGACCGAGCAGCTGCAGCGCGAAATCGCCGAGGCCCAGCGTGGGCAGGCAGGCGGCGGGCAGCCTGGTCAGGAAGGCAACGAGCCCGGACAGCCGGGCCAACGCGGTCAGCGCACCGCGGGTCAGGGCCCGGGCGAGCCATCTGAGAACGGCGAAGGCGAGAATCCCTCGTCCGAACCGGGCGAAGGTGCCCCGGGTCAGCAACCCGGCCAACGCGCGCAAGGTCTGGCCCAATCGGGTCAGTCCGGTCAGTCAGGCCAGTCTGGTCAGCAGCCGGGCGAACAGGGCCAGCAAGGCCAGGGCGGGCAGCAGTCTGGCGCCGAGGGCCAGGCTCAGGCCGCCCAGAGCGGCCAATCCGGTCAATCGGGTGGTGGCCAGTCCGGCGCTGAAGGCCAGCAGCCGCAGCAGCAGTCCGGCGGCGGTCGCACGCCCCGCAGTCTCGCTCAGGGCGGCGGCCAGCAGCAGCGAGGTGGTGGGGGTGGCCAAGCCAACGCCGGCGGCGGTGGGGGCGGATTCGATTTTGGCGGTGTGCTTAACGGCGACGACTACGGCGCCGGCCCGATCACCGGCGAGGCCTTTGCCGGCTGGTCGGATCGCCTGCGCGATGTCGAGGAACTCATCGATGAGCCCGGCCTGCGCTCCGATGTGGCCCAGGCCCGCGAGCGGGCGCGTCTGCTGCGTCGCGAATTCCGGCAGGACCTGAAGAAGCCGGACTGGGCGGTCGTCGAGCTGGAGATCGTGCGTCCCCTCGTCGAGGTGCGCAACCGGCTGGCGGAGGAACTCGCGCGCCGTGAATCAAAGGACTCCCTCGTGCCGATCGACCGCGATCCCGTGCCGAACCGCTACGCCGATCAGGTTCGCAAATATTACGAGGAACTCGGCAAGGACACCCCGCAATGATCCTCGTTTCCATCGTCTGTCTGCATGCTGGCCTCCGAGGTGGAGCGCGTTGCCCTCAACGCGCTGGCTGGGGAGCCAGACACCAAACCAGCGCCTTGGGGACAAGGCGCTCCACCTTTAACCGCAGCCGCGCCGGGACCCAGCAATGACCGTGTTCGCCGCCCTCAGTTTCTCTGCGCAAAACTGGCTCGTTCCGGCCCTGGCCTTCGTGGTCGTGGCGGCCGCGCTCGTTTTTTGGAGCTACCGTGCGCCCGGCCCGGCCGGCCCCCTGCGTGGCGTCTGTCTGGCGCTCAAGCTGCTGGGGCTCGCGGCGCTAGCGCTTTGTCTCCTCGAGCCGACGTGGACCGGACAACGCGCGCGACCGGGCTCGAATTTCTTCGCCGTGCTGGCCGACAACAGCCAGGGCCTGCAGATCAAGGATCAGGGCGAGAGCACCACCCGCGGCGAGGCGTTGCAGGCGCTCGTCGACCCGGCGCGCTCGGACTGGCAGGCGACGTTGGCGGACACCTTTGAGCTGCGGCGGTACTACTTCGACGGACGCCTGCAGCCCACGCGCGATTTCCGCGAACTCGTGTTTGACGGGCGTTCTTCCGCGATTGGTGGCGCGCTCAAGACCTTGGGTGAACGCTTCCAAGGGCGGCCCCTTGGCGGCGTGCTCCTGCTGACGGACGGCAACGCCACCGATCTGAACGGCATGATTCCCGATGTGACGGGCCTGCCGCCGATTTACCCGGTGGTGATCGGACGACGCGGTCCGGCCCGCGATCTTGCGGTGCAGCAGGTTCAGGTCAGCCAGAGTTCCTTCGAGGACGCCCCGGTGACGATCCAGGCCGACGTGGCCGCCGCCGGATTTACCCGCGAGCCGGTGACGGCCCGCCTGGTCGACCAGGACGGGCGCCTGATCGAGGAGCGCACGCTCGACGGGCGCGCGGATGGCCAGACGCTGCCGTTCCGCTTTCAGCTAAAGCCGGAGCGCCCGGGTCTTTCCTTTTATCGCGTCGAAGTCGGCCCGCAGAACGCGGTTCCCGCCGTGGCGACGTCTGCTGGTGCCAACGCGCCAGCGACGGGGCCGACCGAAGAGGCCACGACGGTGAACAACACCCGGGTGGTCGCGGTGGACCGCGGGCAGGGACCCTATCGCGTGCTGTATGTTACCGGCCGGCCGAACTGGGAGTTCAAGTTTCTTAATCGCGCGGTCTCGGAGGACCGCGAGTTGGAGCTCGTCGCGCTTATCCGCGTGGCCAAGCGTGAGCCCAAGTTCGATTTCCGCGGACGCGCGGGTGAGACCAGCAACCCGCTTTTCCGTGGCTTCGGCAATCAGGCACCGGAGGAGGTCGAGCGCTACGACCAGCCGGTGCTGGTGCGCCTTAACACGCGTGACGAGTTCGAGCTGCGCAGCGGCTTCCCGCGCACCGCCGAGGATCTTTACGGCTACCACGCGGTGATCATCGACGATTTGGAGGCGGAGTTTTTTGCCCCCGACCAGGCGTTGCTCCTGCAAAAATTTGTGTCCGAGCGCGGCGGTGGTGTCCTGATGCTGGGCGGCATGGAGTCGTTCCAGGAGGGCTCCTACCAGCGCACACCGATTGGCGAAATGCTGCCCGTCTACCTCGATCGGCCGGACGAACCGCTGCCCGCCAATGCCGTGCGCTGGCAGATGGCGCGCGAAGGCTGGCTGCAGTCCTGGGCGCGGCTGCGTGACAACGAGGCGGACGAGCGTGCGCGCATCGACACGCTGCCGACCTTTGAGGTCATCAACCGGGTGCGGGCGGTGAAGCCCGGCGCGAGCGTGATTGCCACGGCGCAGGACGTTGAAGGCGCCGAAGTGCCGGCGCTGGTCGTGCAGCGCTTCGGGCGCGGCCGCACGGGCGCGCTGACCATCGGTGATTTCTGGCGCTGGGGCATGCAGGATGCGACGGCGCGCGTGGACATGGACAAGGCCTGGCGCCAAACCGTGCGCTGGCTGGTGTCCGACGTGCCGTCCCGCGTAGAGTTGTCGATCGAGCCGGAGGCCGGTGACGCCAATGGGGCCGTCCGCCTGCAAGTGCGCGTGCGCGATGAAAAATTTCAGGCCGTCGATGACGCGACGGTCGCGGTTGACGTGACTCCTGTGCTGGCCGAGGGCGCGTCGGGGCCAATCAAGTTGCAGGCCGAGGCGTCGCTGACCGAAGCAGGGCTTTACGAGGTCACGTTCGTGCCGCGGCTCACGGGTGGCTATCGCGCCGCCGCGGTCGCGACGAATGCCGTTGGCGCCGAAGTCGGACGCGATGAGGCGGGTTGGAGCACGGATCTCGCCGCGGAGGAGTTCCGCTCCCTCACGCCCAATGTGGCGCTGCTGGAGGATCTCGCGCGCCGCACGGGCGGCGAGGTCATTGATGCGGATCGCTTGGGCGAGTTCGTGCAAAGCCTGCCCGAGCGCAAGGTCCCGGTGATGGAGACCTGGTCGTATCCGCTGTGGCACACGCCGGCGATGCTGGCCTTCGCGCTGGCCTGCCTGCTCACCGAGTGGGGCCTGCGTCGCTGGAAAGGACTGCCATGAGCATGCGCCGTTGCACCTCCATTGGCCTCGCGGCCCTGCTGGCGGCTGGATCGGTTTGGGGCCAGACCTCGACTGTGGAATCCACGCCTGCGCCGGCGCGAGCCACGCAGCCTTCGGCGATCGTGGTGCTGGGCGCGGGCGGCGAGAGCACGTACGAGGAAACGTTCGTGAAGCAGGCCGCGCTTTGGAAGGACGGAGCCGTGCGCGGCGGTGCGCGCCTAGTCTCCATCGGCGAAGATGCGGCGATGGCGGATGCGCCCAACGACCTGACCCGGTTAAAGGCGGCAATCGCGACCGAGCCGCGCGAGGGGACCGAACCGCTTTGGCTGATCCTGCTCGGGCACGGGACCTTCGACGGCAAGGTGGCCAAGTTCAATCTGCGCGGGCCCGATCTGACCGCGACCGAGCTCGCGCTCGACCTGCAGCCGTTCACGCGTCCGCTCGTGATCGTGAACGCCGCCTCGGCGAGCGCTCCGTTCATGAACCTCCTCAAGGGACCCGATCGCATCGTGATCACCTCCACGCGGAGCGGCTACCAGCAGAACTATGCGCGGTTTGGACTCTACCTTGCGGAGGCGATTGCGGATCCCAAGGGCGACTTGGACAAGGATGGCCAGACCTCGTTGCTGGAAGCGTATCTGTCGGCCGCTCACAGTGTGGCCGAGTTCTACAAGACCGAAGCCCGCCTCGCGACCGAGCATGCGCTGCTCGATGACACGGGCGATGGTCGCGGCACGCCGGCCGACTGGTTCCGTGGTGTCCGGGCGATCCGGCGACCGGCGGAGGGTGTCGCCTTGGATGGTACCCGCGCTCATCAGGTGCATTTGGTGCCGTCGCCGGCCGAGCGGGCGCTTTCCGCGGAAGTCCGGCTGCGGCGCGATGAGCTTGAGCGGGAGATCTCGATCTTGCGGGAATCGAAGGAGCGCATGCTCATCGACGAGTATTACCGTCAACTGGAGGTGAAATTCATCGAGCTCTCCAAGCTCTACCAAGGCGTCGGGCAGGGGACGTGAAGAAGATCGATGGAGCCGGGCTCGCTGAGCTAGGCCCGAAATCCATCCGTGGTCGACCAAGGCACCGGCCTCAGCGAGGCCGCCTACACCGGGCCAAATCGTTCTAAGCGTTTGGCGGAGGGAGGGTAGTGGGGCTCGGGTGGCATATTCCGTGCTGATAAGGCCGGACTACACCCAACCAACTATGTCCAAGCTTAACACTCTGGCCCTGCTCTCCGCCGCAGCGGCCGCCTTGAATCCGCTCGCGGCCCAGACCGCGACCGTCGCGCCCGGAAGCGAGACCGTCGAGATGGAACGTTTCGAGGTCTCGGGCGTGCCGATCGAGCAGCAGATCCTGCCGACGTCCCGTCCCGTCAACTCGGTCTATGGCACCGACCGCAGCATCCTCGATACACCGCGCAACGTCACCATCATCTCCCGTGAGCAGATGAACGTGATTGGCATCCAGGATGTCCGTTCGTTCTCCCAGCTCACCGCATCCAGCTACACGCAGACCAACTTCGGCCTGCCCTCCAATCCGTCCATTCGTGGTCAGGCGGCCGACGTGCTCGTCAACGGCATGCGCCGTGGACTTACGGTTAACGGCAATGGCATGCCGGTGAACTTCAACGCGGTTGAGTCGGTCAATATCGTCAAGGGCAGCGCCAACGTCATCTACGGTGCGACCAGCTACGCCGGCGGCTACGCGGATTTCATCACGAAGAAGCCCTATTTCGACAAGTTCACCGGTCTCGTTTCCGGCACGATCGGCTCCTACGACGTCAATCGCTGGACGCTCGACTTCGGCGGCCCGGTTTCCCCGGAGCTGGCCTATCGCGTGAGCTACTCCGGCGAGAACAGCGAAGGTTACTACTACAACGGCAAGAAGAACACCCAGGCGATCTACGGTGCGATCGAGTGGCGCCCGAACCAAAATTACACGCTGGAATTCAACGCCGAGTACTTCGAGGCGGATGTCACCGAAAACTGGGGCATCAACCGCGTCACGCAGCAGCTGATTGACGACGGCCTCTACATTCCCGACGCCGGCACCGATGCCGCATACGCCGCCTCGCTCGCGACGCTCGGGGGCTTCGGCAACCCGGTCCGTCCCTTCGGCACGCCGGTCAAGCTCGACCGCCGCATCCGCCTGCTCGCGCCGGGTGACGACAGCTACGGCATCAATGTGACGGCGCAGGCGATCCAGACCTTCAAGTTCGATACGGGTGCGCGGATCGTGAACAACACGTTCTACAACTACATCGATCGCGACACCTTCTCCTCATACTACTACAACTCGGTTCACCGCGACAATTTCGGACTCGAGAACCGGCTCCAGATCCAGCACGCGATTGAGGCCGGCACGGTCAAGCACAGCTTCTCGGCCGGCTTCTCCGCGCGGCACCAGAAGGTCTGGGCGGTGGATGACTTCTACCACGAGCCCGTCAATTCCTTCGATCTCACCCGCGACCCGAACCTCAACCGGGTGCCGGTGGCCGGCTTCGGTGGCTTCAACGGTTCGGTGCTCATTCCGGGCGAAGGTCCCCGTGGCATCCTGCCGGGCCGCTTCGGCACGCCAGGCGCCAGTTACGGCTTCGATCCCGCGACAGGCGGCATCTACAACGGCGGCGGCAGCTCGAACGACTCACGGCTCGATCTCCTGGCGCCGTTCTACCAGCACGACGTCGCCTTCAACGAGCAGTTCAGCCTTCTCGTCGGCGGTCGCGTTGACTTCATCGACCTGACCAATGTCGATCCGCTCCCGCCTGCGGGCTACACGCCGTTCAGCGACGAGATCTCGGTCAAGATGCCGAGCTACAATTTCAGCCCGGTCTACAAGATCAATGAGCGCCTGACCGCCTACTACACGTACTCGTTCGCGACTTCCGCCTACGCAGGGCTGGGCGGCGGCTATCCGTTCATGGACTCGAGCTACGTGGTCGACACGAACCGCTACCACGAATTCCAGTTCGACCAGAAGAACTCGCTGCACGAGATCGGCGTCAAGGGCAGCTTCCTCGAGAACAAGCTCTTCGTGGGCGCCTCGGTCTATGAGCAGAAGCAGGAATGGGCCACCGGCGACGCCGCGGCGAACCTGCTCGATCGCTACATCTCTTCACGTGGCTTCGAGATCGAGTTCAACTACCAGCCGAGCAAGCAGTTCTTCGCGACGGCCTCGTACAGCTACTTCGATTCCGTCCAGCGCTACGCCGGCTTCCTGGCTGACTCGGTGGCCTACGACCAGCGTCTGTCAGGCGCAGCGGCGCCGATCACTCCGGATTTCCCGTCGATCTCCGCGGAGTTCCAGCAGCCCGGCGTGCCGGAGCACCTGATCAACTTCCTCCTGAACTACAAATTCGACTTCGGTCTCAGCGTCTCGCTCGGCACCGTCATCACCGGCCAGATTGTCACGAGCCAGGAAGGCGCCGGCACAGCGCTGGGCGCGCCGATCACGCTCACCGGAAACGAGATTCCCTGGCAGTACACGACGGACGTGACGTTCTCCTACAGCTTCAAGCAGTGGGACACGCGCCTCGCGGTCCGCAATGTGACCGACGAGAAGAACTGGTCGGCTCCGAATCCTGGCTACGGCAACGGCTCAATCAACGCCGAGCTGCCGATCACCGCCGAGTTCACCGTCGGCTACCGCTTCTAAGCGAAGACCGCTTCGGTCTTTCTCCAAGGCCGCCCGCCTCGCCAGGCTGGCGGCCTTTTTTCGCTGGGTCGAGGTGGAACGCGTTGCCCTCAACGCGTTGGCTCGGCGTCAGCAGCCTGCGATTCGATCCAGCGTCTTGGGGGCAAGCCGCGCCACCTCAATCCCCGGGCTCAGCGAGCCCGGCTACACCGGAAACCGATCTCGCCTCGTAGCGGAGCTTGGCTGAGCATGTGTTGCCCTTTCGCCCTCCATGATCTCCACCCGCCGCCGCCTTGAATACGCCACGGGCTATCTGGAACTGGGACTGACCGCGCAGGCCGCGGCCGAGTTGGCGGCGATCGATCCGGCGGACCAAGACCTGATCGAGGTCCTGCGCGTGCGTTCGGAGTACCACATGCAGGCGAAGGAATGGGAATCGTTGATCAATGTCGCCGCCTCGCTGGCCCGGCGCGCGCCAGACGATGAAAGTGGTTGGATCTCCTGGGCCTATGCCTTGCGCGAGCTCAACCGGGTGGAGGAGGCGCGTTCGGTCCTGCAGGAGGCTGAGCTTCGTCACGGCAAGACCTGCGGCGTGCTCCACTACAACTTGGCCTGCTACGCCTGCCTGTTGGGCAACCACCTTGAGGCCCTTCGCCGCCTGCGTCGCGCGCTAAGGATCAACGAGGAATGGAAGCAGTCGGCCCTCGGCGATACGGATCTTCAGCCACTTTGGCCGGAGATCGCCGAGATGAAGTAGGGCACGCTCGCTTTTGCTCACTCCCGCCGGCTCTGGCGCAGGCGGTCGAGGAAAACGGCGACGATGATCACGAGGCCGATGATGATTTCCTGGAAATACGTGGGCCAGCCCATCTGCTGGGAGCCGTTGCGGAGCACGGCCATGATGAGCGCGCCGATCATGGAGCCGAGCACGGTGCCGACGCCGCCGCTCAGGCTGGCGCCGCCGATGATGACGGCGGCGATGATGTCGAGTTCGAGTCCGGCCGCCACGGTCGGATCACCCTGACGCAGGCGCGAAAGCTGGAAGAGCCCGGCCAGACCAAAGTAGCAGCCGGCGAGGGCATAGACCGCGATCTTGAGCCGGCGGACGGGAATGCCGCAGAGGCGGGCCGTCTGTTCGTTGGAACCGAGCGCGAACACGTGGCGGCCAAAGACGGTGTTGCGGAGCAGCAGGTGCGTCACGATCGCGAGTCCCAACGCCACCCAGACGCCGACTGGGAGCGCGCGGCTGAAGGGATCGGCCGTCGTCATCCACTGATTGATCGCCGAGGCATCGTAGTTGACGGTCTGGTTGTCCGCGAGCCACTTGGCCGTGCCGCGCCCGATGCCGAGGGTGCCGAGCGTGATGATGAAGGGCGTCATACGCAGCCCGGCGATGGCCGAGCCGTTGAGCAGGCCGATGAACCCGCCACAGGCGATCATGGCGATGACCGTGGCCGGATCCGACCAGCCCTGCTGGATGAGCAGGGCCCCGACCACGCTGGTGAGGGCGATGGTCGAGCCGACGGAGAGATCGATGCCACCACCGACGATGATCAGCGTCATGCCCAGCGCGCCGATGGCGACGATCACCGTCTGGGTGAAGATGATCTTGAAGTTGTGGTAGGTCAGGAAGAACTCCCGCGTCTCCGCCGGGATCGCGAAGAGGGCGATGACCAGGAGCAGCCCGAAAAACGGACCGGCGCGGACGAGGAAGGACTTGAGCGCGGGGTTCATGGGGTGTTTGAGGAAAAGCTACGGAAGCATTCTTTGCCCGGAATTAAGCGATCGAACCGACCACGGATTGCACCGATTGCACGGATAAAACAGAAGAGATGAACGGGGGCTCTGATGAGATCGGGAGCTTGTGGGCTGAGGTTCAGCTATCTGTGCCCATCCGTGTTATCGGTGGTTAACGACTGCTTTCGATTGTTCCTGGGAATGGCATCTGGATTATGACGTTGCTGGCTCAACGTGGCTGCCTGTCGCCACGCGCATGATGGAGGCCTCGGTCCAGTCGGCGCGCGGGCCTACGGCGGCGAGCTCGCCGCGGCACATCACGCCGATGGTGTCGCAGAGCCCGAGGAGCTCGGGCAGGTAGGAGCTGACGACGATCACGGCTTTGCCTGATGCGGCGAGGGCCCCGATGAGCGTGTAGATCTGAGCCTTGCTGCCGACGTCGATGCCCCGGGTGGGCTCGTCGAGCAGGAGGATTTTTGCCGGATGCTCAAGCAGGCGGGCGAGTGCGACCTTTTGTTGGTTGCCGCCGGAGAGCTCGCCGACGGGCTGAGCTGCGTCGCGGCACTTGATGTGCAGATCGCCGACCCAGTGCTGTGCGGCTTGGTGCTGGCGCCGGGCATCGATCCAGCCCAAGCGGCCGAAGCGGGTGAGGGCGGTGAGCGTGAGATTGTCGGCGATGGACTGGCCGAGCATCAGGCCTTCCTCCTTGCGATTCTCGCTGAGCAAGCCGACGCCTTCGCGCCAGCGTGACGCTGGCGTGGCCCGTTTGCCGGGACCGTCCAAGACGACAACCGAACCGGCGTCCAGGTGATCCAGTCCGAACACGGCACGCAGCAGTTCGGTTCGGCCCGCGCCGATGAGTCCGGCGAGCCCGAAGACCTCGCCGCCGTGCAAGGTCAGCGAGGCCTCCTTCAACCGGGATCCGGCTGACGCGCCCTTGATTGCGAGCACGACGGGTCCGGGCGCAGTGGGCGTGGCCGGACGGGGATAGAGGTCCTGCACCTCTCGTCCGGTCATGAGCGTGACGAGGTGGTCGATCGAGGTGCCGGCCATCTCGCCGGTGCCCACGGTCTGGCCGTCCTTGAGCACGGTGTAGCGATCGCAGAGCTGGCGGCATTCCTCGAGGAAGTGGCTGATGTAGATGATGCTGACGCCCTGCGCCTTGAGGCGGGTCATGGCGGCGAAAAGCCGGGCCGTGTCCGCCTGGGTCAGGCTGCTGGTCGGCTCGTCCATGATGAGGACCTTGGGCTTGGCCAGCAGTGCGCGGGCGATCTCGACGATCTGCTGGGTGGCGATGGAGAGTTCACCCGCGAGCTGTTCGAGGTCGAGCGCCTCGTGTCCAAGCTGGGCGAGGGCGGCGCGGGCCTGCTGGCGCGCGGCTTCGCGGTCGATCCAGCCGAGGCGGGATGGCTCGCTCCCAAGCAGGATGTTTTCGCGGACGCTCAGGTGAAGCGCGAGATTCAGCTCCTGATAGATCATGGCGACGCCCTGGCGACGGGCGTCGAGCGGATCCTTGGGTGTGTACGGCTGGCCCTCGAGTTCCAGCGCGCCTGAGTCGGGCGCGTGCGCGCCGCTCAGGATCTTCATGAGCGTGCTCTTGCCGGCGCCGTTCTCGCCGATCAGGGCGTGGATCTCACCTGGTGCGATCGCCAGCGAGACGCCGGCCAGCGCCTGGGTGGCGCCGAAGCTTTTCCGGACGTCAGTGAGGCGGAGGCGCGCGCCCGCAGCGATCATTTCAGGTACTGGTCGAGCGGCGGATTGACGATCTCAGCCAGCGCGGGGTCATTGAAATTCTCGCGCGTGACATAGCCGACGCCGGTGTCGATGACCTCAGGGACCTTCTCGCCCTTGAGCACGGCGACCATGGTCTTCACGCCAAGGTAGCCCATGTTGAAGGGATTCTGGACGACCAGCCCCTGGATGTCGCCTGACTTGAGGCCGGCATTGAGGGTTTCGCCGGAGTCGAAGCCGACAAACTTGACCTTGCCGCCCGCGAGACCGGCGTCGCGCAGGGCGAGCAGCATGCCGGCGGCGGAGGATTCGTTGGCGGCGAACACGCCATTGAGGGTGCGCCCGTGGCGGTTGAGGAGATTTTCCGCGGCGCGGCGGGCGGTGTCGCGGGTGGCGCCGGCGTGCTGGTCGGTGGAAACGAGGCGGATCTCCGGAAAATCGCGGTTCATGACCTCCAGAAAGCCGGCCTCACGCTCCTCGGTGCTGGCGGAGCCGACGGCGTAGCGCAGGAGGATGACGTTGCCCTTGCCGCCGAGGAGCTTGCCGAGTTCGCGGGCGGCGATACGACCGCCTTCGCGGTTGTCGGTTGAGACAAAGCTGGATTGGGCCTTGGACTGCAGGCCCGAGTCGATGATCACCACGGGAATTTTGCCGCGCACGGCGGTCTCGACCGGGGCGACGAGTCCGCGGTTGTCGAGCGGGGCGAGCACGATGCCGCTCACGCGCTGTCCGACAAAATTCTCCACGACCTGCACCTGCTGTTCGCGGTCGTCCTCCTTGAGCGGGCCTTTCCAGATGACGCGCACGGACGTGCCGGCGGCGGTGAGTTCGCGCTCGGCCTTGATCGCGCCGGCGTGGATGGCCTTCCAGAATTCGTGGGTGGTGCCCTTGGGAACCACGGCAATGTTCAGGGTCTGGGCATAGGCAGGGGCGAGCGAAGCCGCCGCCAGCGCAAGGCTGAGCAGGAATCGTTTCATGGGGTACGATCCCCAACGATGGCGACGGTCGCACCTGGAACAAGCTTTGATCCACCGTCAGATTGAATCTGACTGACCGATCTCAAGCCGATTTAACCACAGATGGACACAGATTCACACAGATCGAAGCAGCTCGATCCCGGATCTGACTTTACAGGAGGTAACGGAGAGAACGGAGATCGGAGTCTGATTGCCTGTGTCTTCCCTCCTGCCCGTCTCCGTTTACTCCTGTTCAAACATCTGGTCCGGAATCTGTGTTCCTCTGTGTCCATCTGTGGTTAAAACGGTCCGGGCCCGTTTCAGACGTCCGGGCAGAATCCGTAGAGCAGGTCATCGCGACCCTTGCCCGGCCAGTTGACCTGATCGACGCGCTGGTGGCGCATGACGGCAAAAACGAGGGCGTTAAGCGCGGCCTCGAAGCCAAAGATCGACGTGAGCGGCGGAGCCTCGACGCGGACGACAAAGGCGCTGAGGCCGACGTTGCGCAGCATGGCGACGCTGCGTCCGACCAGTTCGGCTTCGGCGGCGGATCCACCCTGCAGAATGACGACCGGATGCGGATGGGCATTCATCTGCTGGAACGGGCCGTGGGCGAACTGGAGAAAGTCGCTGATCGGCGGACAGGCCCAGTAGAGGCCTTCCATGAACTTGCAGGCGAGATTCTGCGCGAAATCGGAGATGGGCGCGGCGGTGACGAGATTGAACCCCTGCGAAAACGCGCTAGGCAGGCGGATCATCGCGTCGAGCAGATCGGCAGGCGGTGGCGTGGCGAGCAGCGGCAGGATGTCGGCTTCGCCGGGCGGCTGGTAGCGGCAGCAACCGAAGAGCGCGGCGAACTGGAGACAGGCGAGGTAGCCGGCCATCGGCCCGACGAAGCGGATCAGGGTCGTGTACTCCTCGGCGAGCGGGAATTCCACGAGGTCGCCGCCGTCGGCGAGGATGGATTCGAGAAGCGCGGCGCGGTCGGCTTTGCCGGCGGCGCGGGCGGCAGCAGGCGTGGTGGCGCTAAACAGGACGGTGTGACCGAACTCACCGCGGCGTCGCAGCGCAATCTGGGCGTTGGGTGACACGCCCTGGCTGAACACGACAAGGGTCTTGCCCGCGAAGGCGCCCATCGGCGAGTCGACGAAGCCTGACAGCGGCAGGTACGAGGCGGCCCGGCCCGTGTAGAGATTGAGCAGCATCACCAGGTAGCGGGCGTGGGCCTCGGAGCTGCCTGTCCCCGTGATGATGAAGCGCTGGGCGGCGAGAGTCGCCGGCTTGAGCGGCGCTGGCGGGCGGCGCAGCATCTCCGTCAGGATCGCCGGGATCTGGGCGAGCCGCTGGGCGAGAAGTTCGTGGCCGAGGGGATCCATGGCGCTCGCTACGCTCGCGCAAGGCCCGAATGACCAATGGGCAATGACCAATGGAATGAGCGGGTGTAGCCGGGGTCTCTGACCCCGGTCTGGCTTTGTTCCCGCATGTATTCGATCCACCGGAGTCGGCGACCCAGGCTACAACGAACCGACCGCGGCGTTAGGAACTCATTGGTCATTGGAAATTGGACATTGGTCATTCCGATGCGGCTCGGCCGCATCGGTTATTCCGCAATATTCTCATCATCGATGAAGATCCAGCGCTCGACGTCGATGCGGTGCTTCTTCAGGGCCTCGGCGTACTCGGGCTTTTTCACGAGGCTCGACGGAGAGTTCATCACCATCTGGATCTTTTCGTTGGGCACGTGGTGCTTCAGGAGGAGGATCGAGGCGTCGTAGTCGCGGCTGTCGTAGTTGATGCCGATCTTGCGGTAGGCCTCGTCAGTCGAGAGCGCGTGACCGCTTTCGCCCATCATGAGGTCGGTGGCGTAGGCCCCGAAGCCGGCGCCGCGGCCGTCGTTGTACACAAGGAGCATCGCGCCCACGCCGTAGGTGACGATGTGCTTCACCGACATCTTCATCTTGTCGCGATTTTCGACCGTGCGGAGCGGGAAGCGGTTGAAGAGGGACTCGCTGTGCAGGCGCACGACCGGGATGTCGTAGATGCGGGGCGTGCCGTGGGTGAGCACGACAAATTCCTGGCTGGTCACGATGTCGTAGTAGACGTGAACGCGGAACCAGTACGGCGTGGTCAGCAGGTCGACGATGGGGTCGTGCGGGTTCTGCGTGTTGAAGGCGTTGAGGTTGTCGGTGTTGATCTTCACGAAGAACCGATTCTCGCGGATCAACTGGTACCCGAGCACAAGCGGCTTGGGACCGGCCATGTAGCGGTCGATCGTATTCTTGCTGAAGAGTTCCTTGAACTGCGTGTCCGTGAGCAGGATGTCGTTGTCGACCGGCTTCATCGGGAGGAAGTAGCTCGCCGAGTAGATGAAGCGCTTGGCCTCGGGCAGGGCGTAGGGCTTGAACGGAATGACCGGCTCGGGCGGGAGCGCGCGTTTGACCTTGGTCTCGGCGGGTCGCGTGAGGATGTGGCCGCCCGCGGCCTTGGATGTCAGGTAGGCGAGATTGAACGGCGAGGGCTCGAACTCGAGGGCCTCGGTGCCGGCGACGACGATGCCCTGGGATTTGAGGGCGTCGACCTTGTCGGGATTGTTGGTCAGGACGGTGAACGAGGCCTTGATCCCGAGCAGATGGCAGATGTGGGAGATGTTCTCGTAGTTGCGGTGGTCCTTCTTGAGGCCCATCGCCGCGTAGGCCTGGAAGGTCGAGAGCTGGTCGAGCGAGGCCTGCACGAGCATGCGGTCGCGGGACTTGCCGACATAGCCGACGCCGCGGCCCTCCTGCATGAGGTAAAAGAGGATGCCGTTGCCCTTCTCGGCGATGACCTTGAAGGCGCCCTCAAGCTGCTGCACGCAGTCGCAGTCACAGCCGCGCAGCGTCTCGCTGGTGACGCACGACGAGTGCAGGCGGGTGTAGAGCATCGTCGCGTGGGTGATGTCGCCGTGGGCGAGCGCGATGATGTAGTGCTTGTCGATGATGTCCTGGAAAATGTAGGCACGGAACGGCCCGAATCGCGTGTCGAGGGCACAGTTGGCGATGTAGAGTGTCGTGCCGTACAGCGGACGGTCGTCGACTGATTGGAGATTGAAGGCGCTGCCCGGCAGATGCTGCAGGCCGGCGATCAGCGCGTCGAAATCAGGCGCGGGTGCGACGGTGGGATCGAACTTCACAACCTTGGACATGATGCCTGCACCCTCGGCGAAAAGCGGAGCGGGCGCAAGCCGGGGGATAGGGGCCGAGATTTGATCGTTCTCGTTCTCCTTGTCTTTCCTCGTTCTCCGGATCCGGATCGAGAAAGAGAACGATAACGAGGAACGAGAACGATTCTGGCGCGGGTCACCAGACAAGCCCGTGGAACATGTGCAGGAAAAACAAGCCGGCGAGACCGTAGGTGAAGGTCGGGAGCGTCCGGCCCTTGCCGGTAGCGAGGGCGATCGCGGCGAGGGCGATCACGCCCAGGCCGAGGCCCTCGGCGATGCTGAAGGTGAGGGGAATGCAGAGGAGCGTGACCACGGCGGGCACCGCTTCCGTGAAGTCCTCGAATTTGATTTCGGCCACGGTCTGGAACATGAACACGCCGACGACCACAAGCGCCGGCGCGGTCGCGGCGCTCGGAATGATCAGGATCAGCGGGGTGAAGATCAGCGCGAAGAGGAAGCACACCGCGGTCGTCGCCGCGGTGAGACCGGTGCGGCCGCCCGCCTCGACGCCGGCGGCTGACTCGATGTAGCTGACGACCGTGGACGTGCCGAAAAGTGAGCTGATGATCGCGGCCAGCGAGTCGCTGACGAGGGCGCGGCCGGCCTTGGGCAGCGAGCCGTCGGGCTTGAGCAAGCCGGCGCGCTTGGTCACGCCGATCAGGGTCCCGATGTTGTCGAACATGTCGACGATCAGAAGCGTGATCAGAATCGGCAGCGCCTTCGTGAAATCGTTGAGCAGGAAATCGAAGTTCAGCTTGAACAGGACCGGCTCGGGCGAGGCGGGCAGGGAGAGCAACGCGGTCGGAAGCGGCGTGACCGTGCCGCCCTTGCCGTCGGGGATGAAGATGCCGACGAGGGTCACGACGAGAATCGAGATCACGATCGATCCCGGCACACGCCGGGCGATCAGCACCGCTGTCAGAATGATGCCGGCGAAGGCGAGCGCCACGGGCGGTGATCCGAAATCGCCCTGCGCGACAAAGGTCGCCGGATTGGAAACGACGATGCCGGCGTTCTTGAGTCCGATGAACGCAATAAAGAGACCGACACCGCAGGTGATGGCGACCTTGAGCGAATGCGGGATCGAGCTGACGATTTTCTCGCGGATGCCCGTGACGGAAAGGAGCAGGAAGATGACGCCGTTGACGAACACGAGTCCGAGCGCGGACTGCCAGGGCACGCCGGCGCCGAGACAGATCGTGTAGGTGAAGTAGGCGTTGATTCCCATGCCCGGCGCGAGCGCGAGCGGGAAGTTCGTCAGGAACGCCATGATCAGCGTGCTGATCGCCGCGGTCAGCGCCGTGACCGTGACGAGCGCGGCCTGGGGCATGCCTGTGTCCTTCAGGATCAGCGGATTGACGGCGAGGATGTAGGCCATCGCCGTGAACGTGGTCAGGCCGGCTTGGACTTCGCGGGAGACGGTCGTGCCGTTCTCGCGCAGCTTGAATAAACGACTCAGCATGGGGGTGTTAAAGCAGAGGGGGTGCCAATCAGGGCGCGAGAGTTACGGGTTGCGACGTGGCTGCCAACCGGCGAATTTCCGCGCCGTGCCCGTCATCGACTGCCACGTCCACCTGTACCCACCCGAGATCAACCGTGACCCGGCGGGTTGGGCGGCGGCGGCCGGGGAGCCGCATTGGGCCCGCCTCTGCGCCCGCGTGCGCGCGGACGGTATGCCGGTCCAGGCCTTTCCCTCGGTCGAGGCCCTCCTGCGGACGATGGATGAGGCTGGGGTCGATCGGGCGGTACTTCAAGGCTGGTACTGGGAGCGGTTCGAGTCGTGCGTGCGGCAGAATCGGTTCTTTGCCGAGTGTGTTCGGCTGCATTCAGACCGGCTGTCTGCCTTTGCCACGGTCCATCCGGCGGCGGGAGCAGCGGCGCTGGCGGAGATCCGCCGGGCGCAAGAGGAGGGACTGATCGGCTTGGGTGAGCTTTCGCCGCACTCGCAGCACGTGAGCGCCGACGATCCCTCCTGGGAGGCGATTCTGTCGCTGGCCGGCGAGCTCGGACTGCCCGTGAACCTGCATGTCACGGATCCCGTGATGAAACCTTACCCGGGACGGGTGGTGACACCGCTGGAGGATTTTGTGCGCTGGGCTGGTCGGCATCCGCGGACACGTTTCATCCTCGCGCACTGGGCGGGTGGACTCGAGGTCACGGGTCTGCCGAACGTGTGGGTCGATACGGCCGCGGCGCCACTGATCTATCGCGCTGGAGCTTGGATCCGGGCGGACCGCGATGTGGCGATGGAACGCATCCTCTTTGGCTCGGATTACCCGCTGAATCTTTACCCGCGGACGTCGGCCACCGCGGACATGAAGACGTTTGTGAACGAGGTCCGCTCCGTCGGGCTCTCGCCTGAGGCCCAGCACCGCATTCTTGGCGGGAACGCGGAAGCCGTGCTCAACCTGCCACGAGCGTGATCCGTCGGGTCTGCACCGGCGCGGCCGCAAAGGCCGCCCGGTAGCGCGTCAGATCGAGGCAATCGGTGTGCGCGACTTGGCGGAACGGGACCTCGAAGGAGAGCGGGCCAGCGGTGAACGGCCAAGGCGCGATCTGCCAGGTGGTTTCACTCACCGGGCTGCAGCGCAGCGTGCAGCGTTGCCCGTCGCAGTCGGCATGCGTGTGTCGGAGGTCGCGGGCTTGGTCATAGCCGCTGCAGACGATGAGGGAAAGGTTGTCGCAGGCCTGCAAGAACTCGAAGCCGCGCTGGAGCGCCGCGCGATTCGCACCGATCCGGGCCGCGGTTGCCTCCTGCCAGGCGCGCTGAGCAACGACGAAGTCGGCATGGGCCGGGCGATGTTCCGGACGGATGCTCGCCGGGTTAGCTTGTTCGGTCAGCAGATTGACCGTGTGCATCGAAACGAGGATGCCCGCGTAGGCATCGACGTCGGCCACCGCGGCGGTCGCTTCGCCCCGCACGCGCAGGTAGGCGGGCAGGTCGATTTCCTCGAACGCGGAATAGGCGCCGACCAGCGCCCGGGTAAATGCCTCGGGCCGGCCGTCGCGCGTGAGCGTCGGCACCGCGTCGCGCAGCAGCCAGCCATCGTCGTGATGAAAGACGGCCTGGCGCACCGCGTCGTAGGGCTCGGGGCGGGCGAAGCGCGCATTGCCCCAGGCATCGGCGAACTGACCCGCGAGCCGGGCATGATCCGGGTGAGTCACCAGCAGCCACCCGCCGTCGGTCTCAGCGCGAATCATACGAGTTTCCTAAATTGAATCTCTGCTCCAACACGGTTCGAACCAACCACAGATGGCACAGAGATCACAGATCAAGAGAGCGTTTGGTATGTGTATCCATCGATGCGCACGGTGCGGGAGGGGTGATGGGGGCGATTTTGATATCTGTGCCCATCGGTGTTATCGGTGGTTAATTGATCTCATGGACTCAGCAGGATGTGCACCGCGCGAGCGCCCAGGGGATGACGGGGCTGAGCGGATCATTAACCACGATCTGCAGCCCGGTGCTCAAGCCGTCGGCGAGCGGGACGGGCAGGGTGAGGACCGGAAGTCCGCCCAGGCTGGCCGGAGCGGTCAGGGCCAGCAGGCGATTGCGGTTCTCCAGCGTGCAGTCGGCCTTGCGCAGCGCCGGGAAGGGCGTGGCCGGAAGGATGAGGAAATCAAAGGTGAGAAAGAATCGCGTCCACATCAGTTTGATCAGGGCGTGACGAAACTGCGCCGACTCGACTTGCGCTGCGGTCCACCGCCGGCCGCGATCGATGCGCTGCCAGACGCCGGGCTCGTAGTCCGCCCTCCGTTCGTCGAGCCAGGCGGCGTGCACCGCGTAGGCCTCCGTGCTTTGCAGAATGGCATACGCGTCCGCGGCTCCGGTCAGCGACGCACGGAGATCGGCCGCGACCGCCGCGTCGGCCGGCGCAGCCAGGCAGGCCGCGGCGCGGGCGAAGGCGGCGCCGACGTTCGCGTCCGCGGTCTGGCCAAGCGCGGTGAAATCCAGGCTGCACCCGCGAGGCTCGCGTTCCGCACTGCGGACTCCGATCAGCGCGCCGGTGACGGTCAGCATGTCGGCGGCGTTGGCGGTGAACCAGCCGGCCGTGTCGAAGGACGGCGCCAGCGGAAAGGCATCGGCGATCCAAGCCTCGTTCGGCGTGAGGCGCAGTCCGTAGAGGCCGCAGAACGCCGCGGGCACACGCACCGATCCGCCGGTGTCAGTGCCGATGGCGAACGGCACGATCCCGGCGGCGATAGCCGCGGCCGAGCCGCTGCTCGAGCCACCACTGGTGCGGCCCTGATGCGCGGGATGGTCGACATCGCCGAAGTGCAGGTTTTCGCCGGTGAGTCCGTAGGCGAATTCGTGCAGGTGCGTTTTCCCGGCGAGCGCGGCGCCGGCGGCCTTCAGGCTCTGCACCAGGCGACCATCGGCGCGTGGCCGGGGCACGACGTCGGGCGTGAACGTCGCGCCGGCCAACGTGGGCACCCCTGCGACAGGAAAGAGATCCTTGAGCAGATAGGGCACGCCAGCCAGGGCCCCGGCCGGAGCCACGGCCAAGGCGCGGGCGAGGTCACTTTCGGCCGGCTCCCAGGCGACGACGGCCCGCCGCTGCTCTGGGCTGAGGCGCTCCAAACCGCAGCGGACCGCGCGGGCGGCGGCGGCGGGATCGCGGCGGGAGAGGGACTGCCAGTCGGCCAGAGTCACGACGCACACGCTGGCAGATGGAGGCGAAAGTGCAAATCTTTGGGGCTGGCGCTGCTCCGCCATTCCTGATGAATCCACCGGTTCATGCGTGTGATCGTGACCCGAGTGCTGGTGGTCCTGCTCCTGCTGGGAGCCGGTTGCTCGCGTCCGGAGCCGGCTAAGCCTTTGGCGGCAAACCCGACGCCGGCCGCCCTGCGTCGGATTGTGCTGCAGACCGACTGGCTGCCCCAGGCCGAGCACGGCGGCTTCTATCAGGCGCTGGCCAAGGGCTACTACGCCGAGGCTGGTCTGGCGGTGGAACTGCTGCCCGGAGGCGTCAACGCCCAGGTGAATCTCAAGGTGGCGCGAGGTGATGCGGATTTCGGCATGAACCGGAGTGACCTGCTTTTCGCGGTTCAGGATCAGGGCCTGCCGATTGTGGTGGTCGGCGCGCATCTGCAGCACGATCCCCAGGCGCTGCTGGTGCATGCCGAGAGTCCGGTGCGGAATTTCTCCGATCTGGATGGTCGGACCGTGATCGCCACGCCGAGCATGGTGTGGATCCCGTATCTGAAGAAAAAATATGGCGTCGATTTCAACCTCCGGCCGCTGACCTACGGACTGGCGGCCTTTATGGCTGATTCGACGGTGGTTCAGCAGGGTTTCGTCACCAACGAGCCGTTTTACGCCGAGCGTCATGGGGTGAAGGTGCGCGCCCTGTTGATCGCGGATTCGGGTTACGACGCTTATCACGTGATGTTCACCCGTCGTGAACTGGCCCGCACGGAGCCGGAACTGGTGAAGGCCTTTGTCGCGGCGTCGCTGCGGGGCTGGCAGGACTACATCGAGGGCGATCCTTCGCCGGCACACGCGGAGATTCTGCGACGCAACCCGCAGGCCTCGGCGGAGCATCTGGCGTACTCGCGCGACCAGATGATCGCGCGCCGACTGGTCACGGGTGAGCTGACCGAGGGCGACGCGCTGGGCCGCATTCGGGCCTCCCGCGTGGACCTGCAACTCACGGCCCTGCGCGAGGCGGGCCTCGTATCTGCAGAGGCGAAGGCCGAGCAATTCGTCTCGGCGCCAGCGCTGACCGACGATCGTGCGGCGCGGTGAGGATCGTTGGCCTTGCTGCGATTCTAGAGCGTTTTCGATTTAGTTAGACGCATATTTGGCATGCTTAAAGAAGCCTTGGCAGTGGGCGGGCTCGAAGGAGGTGAGGCTCTGCGCAAGGGATAGCTGGAGGTCAGCGAGCGTGCGCGCGGCCGCTTTGCGCAGGT
>DASWVY010000055.1:0-33131 GCA_036401075.1 Opitutaceae bacterium | reverse complement strand
AGGTTGCGCCGATAATTCCCGCGATTGATCACATGGTAGCACGCTCCGGCGTATTCCAATCTCAGCTTCCTCGCCATGCCCTCACCTCAGACCTGCAAGCTCATATAGTCAAGAGTCAAGACATGACCCTCTTGATCGCCTTTAATTACTTTCTCACGCCACTTCCACTGCTCACTCTTTGGATCGGTCCGAATGAGCTTAATATCGCTGACAATAGTAGTGCCCCATCGGGTCTTCAATCTCGGGTCTGCGCCAGCATCAAGCATAGCGACAATAAGCTCATACTGATTCGCGGTGGTCGCATCCATCATCGCCGTCTGGCCATCTCGGTTCTGCCAATTGAGATTAGCGCCCGCAGAAATCAAAATTCTTACATTCTCCGGTCGCATGCTCCCGATGGCCGCCATGATCGGGGTCTGTGATCGAATAGTATTCACGAGATTCGGATTTCCCCCATGGCTCAATACTTCCTTCAAATACCAGGAATCCTTGTGCTGTGCGGCATATTGCATCGTCGAAACACCCTCGATCAACAACTCGTCAAAATCTTCTGTGAGCTGCACATTCGGGTCCGCTCCGTGAGCAAGCAGAGAAGCGAAACCCTTCTTATTCTGATGGAGGAGCGCCCACAGTAAGGGCGTGACCTGTCCTCGCCCCATCGCGTTAACGCTTACGCCACCGCTTACCAGACGGCTCAGTTCGGCGGTATCTCCACTGGCTGCGGCTTGAGCGAGATGCCTGACTTGTGGATCGAGGAAGAACTTCGAGGCAGGCGGTGCTCCGACTGACACGCATGACGTGAACAGTATGGAAGCGAATGCGATGAGGATTGGGAGCCGCATACGTCGATTGTCTTCGCCCAACGACTGCGGTCAGACACGGAGGGGCGAAGCCCCGGAGTTGTCTGTAGTGCTCTGGATCGGCCTCTTCATGGGCTGAGAGTGATTTTGCGGAATTTAGCTCCTGGTCCGCCATAGCGAACCTCGGCGACACCTCTCTTCACCAGATCATGATCGCGGAGAAGGCGCTCGACTGAGGCGAAGAGGCGGTCGGCGTCGGAGCCATACATGTAATACACGTATTCGCCTTCGCCGAACTCATTCCCATCGAACTCTCCCGCGCCGGCTTCAACGATGGCAGTCTCTAGCTCACTTTCGACGTCCATAAGACGCTGAATTTCTTCTTCTGTGCCGTTGGCGCCGGAGATGGGCACGCGAACAATCACTGCATGCTCGCTGGGCTTTGTAGGCTCTTCCTTGGATCCGAATATTCGAGAAAAGATGCTCATGTCTTCCGCCGATCGTCAAAGATGAGCCACGCGCGTGCTTGGCACCAAAGGCTGCTCCGCAGCCGACGTGCCAAGCATGCGCGTTGGCTCTGGCGCCTTGTTCGGCTCTTTCGTGGTCACGGCAGAAATGGCTTCGTCTCTTTAGGAGCCAATACAAGCTTTTCGATCTTCCGCCACACCTCGAAGTCGCTGCGCAAAACATCTTCGTAGTGCGCCTCAATATCCTTCGCTATGGCGTCGATGACAGGCGTGAGCTTCTCGAAAGGAAACATGCAACCGGCGAATCCTGAGGCGTTCGCATGCAGGTTGTGGTCGAGAAAAAGATATGATGCTGAAACTCCGCCCCGGCGGAAGATAACCTCCAACTCCATGTCGTGATAGGTAACTTCGACCGACAGACCTTTGGACGCCCAGACTAACGTGAATCCGTCCTTGAATGACGCGTAAGTGCCTTCGCGCTCCACCTCGATGGCGAGGCCATACGTAGAGAGGAATGCAAATGCCCTCTTTGCTTCCGGCAAAAACTGGTAGAGTGCGGGCATCTTTTGCCGAACGATTGAGGTCAGACACGGAGGGGCGCAGCCCCGGAGTTGTCTGTGCCGGCTGGATCGGCCTTCTTCGATGCAGATAAAGTGTAGCGCCGCCGCGCTTCTTCCGAGGAAATCACTGCCAGCCGAGGGGGCCCGCCGCCGTGCATCTCGCCTTGGGGATAAGTCTGCTCCCAAAGGCGTCCGTCCTTCGGATCCCGGTAAACCTTCTGCCAACCATCAACCGCAGCGACGAACTCAAGATAGGAGGCTGTCAGAACCTCGATTCTCAACGCGGCTTCGTCAGCGACCATCTTTCCTTTGACGAATACCCAGCGGCCCTCAATCGCTACTTCATCTGGGAGTGGTATCTTCATCTTTCTTCTGCCGATCGTTCAAGATGACCCACGCGCGTAGCGCGTTGGGTCTGGGGACTGGTTGGGCTCCGATTTCATGAGATACGTATGCCAAAAAATCGCGGCCGGAGATGCGCGGGGAGATTCAATCGCAATACTTCGGTCTTCGTCCAGCGGTCGAGAAGTGATCGCCGCGTCAACACCAGGCATATCGCATCGACTCCCAGGCCGACGATGAGACCGATAAGAAATAGCAGCTGCACCTTTGCCAGGCTGGGCGGAAGAATGCCCAGAGGGAAGCAGGCCAGAAATGCTAGGAGGTAATACGGGAGCGTCCGGACGAGATACGCTCCGACCAACAAAGGAGCGAAATCCGCACTCCTAATCTCCAGGAGGCAGAATGCGCCACCTAAACTCTTCCTTCTTAGAGACCACACGAGCCAAAATCCAGTGATCCCAACAAGAGCGACTGCTCGGGCACCATCGTCGCCGAGTCGCTTCGCTGCGAATTCGGCAACCATCGTAATGCAACCGAAGACGAGAAGATTGATGCCGCCCGCCACAAATCGCCACGCCGGTCCAGCCAGCTCAAAATTTGCAGGTAGTTTCATCTTTCTTTGCCCAACGTAATCTGGTCAGCCACGCGGGGCGGGCGCGGACGGGGTTTCGGATGCGGGTGAATCGCCCGAAGACGGACGGCTCCCCGCGTTGTGCTGTATCGAATGGTTGGGTCTCTTCTTCACTCTGGGGACCATGCGGCAAAACCAAATGCGAAGGCAACAATGAGGATAAACGAGGAAAACCACCAAACCGCACAGACTACGATCCAGCGCTTTATGCCGGCTCGCATCTGATCATACTTCGGATCGGTCCTTCTTTTTTCCGCGATGCGGCGAAAAAGCTCCGCAATTCCGAATGGCCACAATCCCGCATAGATCCCTGATCTCACTTCGTAGACCGATACTCGCACTCCCTTGAATGCTACGATCAGCCAAGGTGCGAGAAACCAAACGAGCACCAGATATGGCACAAAGGGATTCATCTACTTCACCCAACAGTGTTATTGGGCTTCAAATTTTACCGGGTTGCAGGGGCAAAAGCACTTCACAGGTAGATTAAGGCAAAACAGTTGCGAAATCACTTGAAACGATGGCTTAGCAACTTAGGAAAGAAGGATGCTGACGCGAGAAGCCAAGATGAAGCTTTTGAGGGGCAAAAGCTTCATCCGGAAAAAGCTTCAATCGGAGGGGCCGCATGGGTTGGGATGAAAGAAAGCCAGTTGCGTTTTCGCAATGGAAAACCGCTTTGGGCGCGTCAGGAATGGGGTCTCATCAGCAGGCAGCTTTCGCCCGTGCAATCATCGGATTCCTCCATCACTGCAAGGCCCTCCATGCGCCGGCAACTATCGCCCTAGCTCGCACCTACCTCGACAACGCCCAACCTGCTCCTCAGCCGGTCACCCGCGAAGCACTCCGCTGGTTTTTCCGGCAGGCACGCGAGCACCCGACTGAATCGACTTGGCGTAGATCCAGCGCCAGTCCACCCGCTCCGGCTGCACTGGATCCGGGCGATGCCGGGTGGGAACGAACGCTGATCGCCGCCTGCCGCGAACGCGGCTTCCTCTGGCGCACGGAGGAAACCTACCGGACGTGGGGGCGGCGATTCGCCTTGTTCATCCAGCCCCGCAGCCCCGAAACCGCCGGCACCGAGGAGGTCACCGCCTTTCTCTCCGCCCTGGCGGTGGATCAGCGCGCCAGTGCCTCGACCCAGCGCCAGGCACTCAACGCCCTCGTCTTCCTGATTCAGGAAGGCTTCAAGCGGCAACTCGGCGAACTCCCCTTCAAGCGGGCGCTGCCCGGCGCCCGCATCCCGGCCGTCCTGACGCAGGCGGAATGCGCGCGGCTTTTCGCTGCGATCCAGGGCACACCGCGGCTGATGGCCGAAACCATGTACGGGGCCGGCCTTCGGCTCATGGAACTGCTCCGACTGCGGATCCATCATCTCGATTTCCCCCGCGGCCAGATCCACGTGCGCGGGGGCAAGGGCGACAAGGATCGGGTCACGGTGCTGCCCGTTCGGCTGGCTTCGGCACTTCAGGCGCATGTCGAAAGGCTGCGCGCACTCCACCGTCAGGACCGGGCTGACGCCATCCCCGGCGTCTGGCTGCCCGAGGGTCTCGCTCGAAAATACCAGCGCGCAGGCGAGACTTGGGAATGGCAGTGGGTCTTTCCCGCCGCCCGTCTTTCGCGCGATCCCACGACCGGCATCGTTCGTCGGCATCATGTGGTCGACCTGACATTTCAGCGGATCATCAAACGCGCAGCAACCGACGCCCGGCTCGACAAGCGCGTCACGCCGCATGTGCTCCGGCATTCCTTCGCCACGCACCTGCTCGAATCCGGGACGGATATCCGCACGGTGCAGGATCTCCTCGGGCACGCCAGTGTGGAGACGACTCAGATCTACACCCACGTGATGCAGAAGCCCGGGCTCGGCGTGCGGTCGCCGCTGGATGGGATGGGAGGCTGAGGCCGGAGGCCGGAAGAATACAGAGGTCAGAAGTCAGAGGTCAGGGGCCAGAAATCAGAGGTCGGACAACGAGGAGACTGCTGCAGCTGGCGGCGTTCTCGGTCGCAGCCGCCCCCATCGTTCTCGTTCTTCGTTATCTTTCTCGTTCTCCGGTTTGATGGGCGGGTGAAATCCTTCAGATCCGTGCCTGGGGTTCCCTCCCTCACTCCCAGCCCGAGAACGAAGAACGAGAAAGAGAACGAGAACGATTTCTGGAGGCCGGGATCCGCTCCTTCTGCTGCCGGGTTGCATCCCGGCCAACTCCCGCCCACGTTAGGCGTACCGTTACGGGATATCCCGCTTCCCCTGCGTATGCCCTTCGCCTTACCCCGCCGGCCGGCCGCCTCTGGACTCGCTCACGCCCTTTCCGTGGTCGCAGCCACCGGTGCACTGCTCGGCGCCATCGCTCTGCCGGCCGCTGAACCCACCAACCGCCCCGGAGGCGGACGGGATCGTGGCCCGCGCCTATCACCGCCCGCCGACACCCGCGGCCTGAGCCGGATTTATTTCCCGCCCACCCCGCCCCGACTGCGCGCCCCTCTCAATCTCTTTGAAAGCTTCGGTCTGGGCCGGCCCGCGCCCGCTGGACTCTCAGCGCATGTCAACGAGCTCTACTACGCGCCCCTGAGCACCCGGCTCGATGAAGGCAGTCTCAGCGCCGAGGAATCCCGCCGCATCGACACCTACCTCACGACCAAGCGGACGCTGCAGGCCGAGCTGCGCCGCCGTCTGGCGGATACGGCCGCCGTCGAGCCGGACCAGCGCGAACGCGCACTGATCGCCTTCGCCGCCGAGCAGACCCCGCGGATCGAAGCCCTCGAGCGCGAGGCCGACGCCATTCGCGAGGACCTGATCCGCTATACGGACAACTGGTACACGTTCCGGACCTGGCGTATGGGTCGCACTCATTTTCCCAGTGACGGTACCGCCATGCGCGCCCAGCTGCAACTGATGAAGGCGGCCGCTTTTTATCAGAAGGGCCTGTCGCCCGCGCAGCGCCGCCTGCTCCGCGAAATCGCGATCGAGATGGAGGGCTATGAACGCATGCCGGTGAACACCATCGAGATCGCGTCCGACGCCAATCCTCTGTTCTTTTTCTCCCCGGACACCGCGCGCATCCGTCTCCCTGCCACCCCGAGTCCCGAACTCGCCGAGCTCGTCGCGACGTACGAGCAGCTCAAGGCCCGCCTGAAGCAGGAGCTCCGCGAGACCATCTACAACGAGGACGACGCGCTCTTCAGCGTGCTCCGCCAGCGACGGGTCGAAACCCTCGCCCGGCGGCAGGAGTCCGCCTTCGCCGAACTCGACTTCATGGCGGAGAAAATCCGGCGCGCCTACGTCCGCCTCCCGGACCTGCCGGCCCCTCCGCCCCTGCCGGAACTGCCGCCCGACCTCAGCGCCCGGCTGCAATCCCATCTCGAAATGCGCGCGAGTCTCCAGCGCGATCTCGTCGCGGTCCTGCAGGAAATCCAGGCCGCGGTTGACCTCGACCAGCTCGGCTTCCGTCGCAACGAGCAGGACCGGATGGAAGTCGTGGTCGTCGTGTCTCGCGGCCAGCGCGAGGCCGGTGATCGCGCGAAAGCCGCGGCCATCCTCGATGCCTTCAATGCCCGCCACCTCGAGCGCATCCAGCAGCTCGGCGAGGATTTCGAGGGCATCCGCCGCTCGATCGAGTGGATCGGCGGACTCGATCCCCGCGACACCGGCGCCGTGGACCGGCGGATTCGCGAATTCACCAACGCCTTTGACCAGCGCAAGCTCTGGGAAATCTACCGCGACTACCAGCATGCCGTCCTCGAGCCCGGCCTCTCGCCGGCTCAACGCCGCCTGCTCTTCGACGGCGCCCTGGAGCAGCTGGAGCTTCCCCTGCCCGGCGGCGCCTTCCAGCCCGGCGGCGGGTGAGAAAGGGTTTCTCCTCGGAGCGCGGGCGGGAGGTCCGCTGATTGCGGATCGACGTAGGGGCGCGCCTCGTGCGCGCCCTCGGAGGGCGTGGTCGAGCCACGCCCCTACAAAAACAGCGGGCCAGCGGCGCGCGCTCCCGACTCAGCCCTCCACCGTCCCCGACTTCTTCAGCGCGTCGTTGTGCCGGATGTCCTTCGCCTGCGCGAGGAACACCATCTCCTCCGCGATGTTGGTCGCGTGATCGGCGATGCGCTCGATCGATTTGGAGATGAACATGAGTTCCAGTGCCCGGGAAATGGACTGCGGACGCTCGATCATGTAACTGGAAAGTTCGCGATAGAGCTGCTTGTTGATCGCATCGACCTCGCTGTCCCGCTTCACGACCGCGAGCGCCTTCTCGGTGTCGCCGTGGAGAAAGCAGTCGAGGGCATCGCGCAGCATCTCCAGCGCGATGTTCGCCATGCGCGGGATGTCCACATACGGCTTCAGCGGCGGCTCGGCCGCGAGCTTGACCGCGCGCTTGGCAATGCTGGTCGCCTCGTCGCCCACGCGCTCGAGATCGTGCGACGCCTTCATGCCCACGATCACCAGCCGCAGCTCGGTCGCGACCGGCGCGCGCAGGTTCATGTAGGCGATCGCCTCGTCGTCGATCTGCATCTCGAGACGATCGATCTCGTCATCGGCCGCGATCACCTGGTCCGCAAGGCTGGCGTCACCCTCGACCAGGGCCTTGAGCGCAAGGCGCACCTGCCGGATCGAGGTTTCCCCCATGAGCATGAGGTGGGATCGGAAGGTTTCCAGTTCGGTGTCGAAGAAGCGTTTCATCGGGAAGGCCCGAAATCCTAAATCCTAAGCGGCTAAATCCAAAAAAGGAGCACGCTGGATGGGAGGTCGGAGGTAGACGTTGGGATTTAGGATTTGGTTGGTTAGGATTTCGTCGCGATCGACCGGTCACTCGCTCACCCAAAGCGACCCGAGACGTAGGCTTCCGTCTGGGCGTTCTTGGGGTTCATGAAGATCGTGCGCGTGTCGTCATACTCGATCAATTTGCCGAGATAGAAGAACGCCGTCTTGTCGGATACCCGCGCCGCCTGCTGCATGGAATGGGTCACGATGATGATGGTGAACTGCTTCTTCAGATCGTGGATCAGTTCCTCGACCTTGGCCGTGGCAATCGGGTCGAGGGCCGAGCAGGGCTCGTCCATCAGGATGATCTCGGGCTCCACCGCGATCGCCCGGGCGATGCAGAGGCGCTGCTGCTGGCCGCCGGAGAGGCCGAGGCCGCTCTCGTGGAGGCGGTCCTTGACCTCGTCCCAGAGCGCGGCGCCGCGGAGGGAGCGCTCCACCACCTCGTCGAGACGCGACTTGTTGGTCACGCCCTGGATGCGCAGGCCGTAGGTGATGTTTTCGTAGATCGACTTGGGGAACGGATTGGACTTCTGGAAAACCATGCCGACCCGCTTGCGGAGCTCGATCACATCGACGTCCGGCCGATAGATGTCGACCCCGCGGATCTTGATCGTGCCACGCTTGACCGACGTGCCGTCGATCAGGTCGTTCATTCGGTTCAGACAGCGGAGCAGCGTCGACTTGCCGCAGCCGGACGGCCCGATGAACGCGGTGACGCGCTTCTCGTCGAGCTTGATCGTGTTGTCGAACAGCGCCTGCTTCGCGCCGTAAAAGAAATCGAGGTTCGCGATATCAATCAGCGTCCGGGTGGTGCCAAGCGGTTCGGCCCGAGCGGGCACGTTGACCTGGCGGGACGAAGCGGCGGAGGGAGTGGAGTCCATGGGCGCGAGAGAAGCGGACGATGACGGGGCGGTTACCATTGGTAACGACTGCGGAGGCGGTTGCGGAGGACGATCGAGGTCGTCGCGATCAGCGCGACGATGCCGAGAAAGACGAACGCGGTGCCGTATTGGACCCGCTCGGTGTACTCGTTCTGGGGAATCTTCGAGGACACGACGTAGATGTGGTACGGGAGGGCCATCACCCCCTGGAAGAAGAAGTCACTGATGTTCTCCACGTCCCAAGGCAGCTTGTCGCGCACGACATACGCCGCGGTGAACATGATCGGGGCGGTCTCCCCGGCCACGCGGGCAATGCCAAGGATCGACGACGTCAGGATGCCGGGCAGCGCGTACGGCAGGACGGCCTTGCGGATCGTCTGCCACTTGGTCGCGCCGAGTGCGAGCGAGCCCTCACGGAAACCCTTGGGCACGGCCTTCAGTGCTTCCTCCGAGGCGGTGATGACCACCGGCAGGACCATGAAGGCGAGCGTGAACCAGCCGGCGAGCAGCGAGACGTTCCAGCCGAAGAAGATCACGAACATGCCGAAACCGAACAGGCCGAAGACGATCGATGGCACGCCGGCGAGGTTGAGGATCGCGAGGCGGATAAAGCGCACGCCGGGCCCGTCCTTCGCATACTCGTTGAGGTAGATCGCGCTCGAGACCCCGAGGCTGAGCGCAATCGTCATCGAGCCCACGACCAGCAGCACCGTGCCCACAATGCAGGGCCAGATGCCGCCGGCGGAGTAGACATAGCTCTTCACCGGAATCGTCGGCGCCACGCGGCCCTCGGCCCGCGCCTTGGCGTCCTCGGCCTCACGGAAAGCCCGGAACTCGCGGTCGCCCATCTCCCGCTTCACGCCCTCGTGCTCGAACACGTAGAGCGACTCGGGCGCGGTGAACAGAAAGGTCGTGTTGACGAAAGGGAACTCAGACTGGAACACCGTGCGCGAACCCTTGATCACGATGTCACCAAAGACAAAAAAGCCGCACGCCAGCACCACATAGGTCGCGATCCGGAAAATCCAGAAGATCGATTTCTCGCGGCGCGCCTGACCGCCGGGCTGGGCCTTGAAGACGTTTTCAGGGGAGGTATCCATGGCTCAGCCGATCGAGATGCGGTAGCGGCGCACAATCTTCTGCGCGATGAAGTTGATGAGCAGGGCGATCAGGAAGAGCACGAGCCCCACCATGAAGAGCGCGCGGTAATGGATGCTGCCGCGCACGACCTCACCCATCTCCTGGGCAATGATGCCGGTCATGGTGTGCACCGGCTGGAAAAACGCGGCCAGGCCGGCCGTAAAGTCGGGGATAGCAATGCGGTTTCCAGCGCACAGCAGAACGACCATCGTCTCGCCGATCACGCGACCGAAACCGAGCAGCACCGCGGAGACGATGCCGGAGAGCGAGGCCGGGATGATGATCTTGATGATCGTCTGCAGGCGGTTGGCGCCGAGCGCAAAGGAAGCCTCGCGAAAAGCCCGGGGCACATTGTTGAGCGCATCTTCCGCCAAGGTGAAGATCGTCGGCACGGCAATCAGCGCCAGCAGGCACCCGGCCGTCAGGGCGTTGAGGCGTTCCGCGATCGGAAATCCGGGAATCCAGTGCAGTGACTCGTACCGCGATAGGGCGCGCAAGGCCTCGCCGAGCACCGCGATGCCGAAGAAACCCAGCACCACCGAAGGGATGGCCGAGATGAACTCGATGCAGGGCTTGATCAGGCGCTGCTCACGGGTGGAGGCGATCTGGTTGACGTAAATGGCCGCCCCTACCCCCAGCGGGATCGCAATCGTCAGCGCCACAACCGAGACCATGAGCGAACCCACGAACAGCGGTATGACGCCATACCAATCCTGCCAAAAACTGGCGGTCAGCCACTGGCGGCCAAAGATGAAGCCGGTGAAGGCACGGGCAAAGGGGACCGGCTCCTCGTAATTCCACGTCTCGAGGTTTTGGATGACCGTCGGGAAACCGGCGACGTACTGAAGCGTCAGCTCCTTGAAGCGATCCATCCGGGCCTGCAACTCGGGCTCGGCAAACGTCGGCGCGGTCGGGAGCAAGGCGGTGAGCTGGGCGCCGAAGGTGGAGCTTGCCTCCTTGAACAGCGGGAGCGTGCCGGTGAGCACCGCGAGCTCGGTCTTGAAGTCCACCGTCTCGATCACCACGGCGGCCGCCTCCTGCGTCTTGCCCTCCGCCAGCAGCTGCGCGCGCTCAATGGCCCGGTCTTCGGCGACCGTGAACTTGATCTTGATCGCGCTGGCGACGTCCGTGAGCTCGGACACCAGTCCGCGGACCGGCTCGATCGTGTCGGAGTATTGGCCGGACCACTCGTCGAACGCGGTCAGGCGTGCATTGGCATCGGCGAGCGACAGCCCCTCCACCTCCGTGGACTGGCGGATCGCGCGCATCCGGAGGTCGAACAGGTACCGGGTCAGGGCCGTGTGGTCCTGCTCCTGCTGCCGCATGAAGTCGACGTACTCCAGCCCCGCCTGGCGATACACCGTGATGCTATTCCGGTTCTGCGTGAAGAACTCGGAGCCTTCCTTGAACAGAAAGAGGGTGATCAGCGCCAGGACAATGACGGCCACGAACGCATTACCGCCAAAAAAGGCCTGGATCGTCTCGTCGAGGGTCAGCCCGAGGAACCGCGTGCGCGTCTTGTGAATCGCGAAGGGTTTTGACTCGGTGGCCGTAGGCGCAGGTTCCATGAAGTTCCGTAAGCAGGTGGATGCAGGCGGTGATTTTCGCCAACAAGGGGGGCCGCCCGACGTCGGTCAAGCGGCCCCCGGCTTGTCACAGGATTGTCACAAATCGACTTACTTCAGAGGAACGAAGCCGATCTGCTCGACGATGCGCTGGCCGGCGTCACTGAGGGTGAACTCGATGAACTTGGCCGTCTCGCCGGAAGGCTCGCCGTTGGTGTAGTAGAACGTCGGGCGGGCGAAGGGATACGTCTTCTTGAGCACCGATTCCTTGGTGGGCGTGGAGCCCTCGATCGGGACCACCTTGATGCCGGGCGCGTTGATGTAGGCGAGGCCGACATAGCCGATGCCGTTCGGGTTCTTGGCCACCTCGGCGACGATCTGCTCGTTGCCGGCCATCTTCTGGGAGGACGCGGCGTAGTCGCGACGCTTCATCGCCAGTTCCTTCCAGTCCGAGTAGGTGCCGGAGGAGGTGTTGCGGGTGTAGATCGAGATCTTGCCCGCAGCGCCGCCGACCGCGGACCAGTCAGCCACGTCGCCGGTGAAGATCTGCTCCACCTGGCGGCGGGTCAGGCCCGTGATCGGGCTGTTGGCGTTCACCACGACGGCCATGCCGTCATAGCACACGATGTAGGGCTTCATGTTAACGCCCTTGGCCTGCGCGGCGGAAATTTCCGTCGAGCGGGCACGGCGGGAGGACATGCCGATCTGGGCGGTGCTGTCCGTGATGGCGGCGATGCCCGTGGTGGAACCCTCGGCGGCGATCTCAAAGGAGACACCGGGATTCTTGGCCTTGTATTCCTCGGCCAGCATCGGGACGAGCTTGGCGCCGAGCGTATCGGAGCCCTTGATGACGAGTTTCTGCGCCTGGGCGGCCGTGGCGAGGACGGCGGCGGCAAGGAGAGCGATGAGCTTTTTCATGAGAGAGATGGGAAGAAGGAGAGAAAGGGCGGCTTAGAAGCGGGCGGAGAGGTCAACCTGGAGAACGTCAGCCTTGTGGAACCCGACCGTGGCCGGGCTGTTCTTGTCGATGTTCTCGGCGTGGAAGTACGTGGTCGTCGCCGTGACGGCGTCCGTGATCATGTAGCTCGCGGAGAAGATACCGCCCGCGCCGTTGGTGCGGCCGGCCGCGAAGTCGGAATCGAGGAGGATCGCGGTGTAGGCGCCCGGCTCGACGTAACGGTACTCGGCGGTGAGCTGCAGGTCACCCGGGTTGCGGGCGCCACCGTAGCGGAGGCCGAAGTTGAACATCTGCGCGTAGTTGTCCGGGTTGCCGCTCGGGCCGTTGAGATTCAGCGTGGTGCCGCTCGTGCTGTACAGACGGTTGGCGCGGTCGCCGCCCTTCAGGTTGTAGCCGTAGGTGCCGTAGACCGTGAACGGATTGTTGTTCACAAGGAACGTGTACTCGGCCGGAACGATGATCGACAGGAGGTCATCGTAGAAGTTGGCGTCGCTCGTGATCGTCGAGCCCGTGACCTCCGGAGCGGTGAAGGCGACCACCATCGGGGCGATGCGGATGCCGTACACGTTGTTCTCGTAGGTGTAGAGCTTGGCGTATTCAGCCTGCGCGACCCACATCAGGGAAGGATCGTTCAGGAAGCCGCCCGTGCGGTCCGTCGTGCGGGAGTTGGCGGCGAGGATGTACTGACCGGCGCGAAGCGAGAGGGCCCAGCCCGGGGCGCCGACGTCCATGAAGTAGAGCTCCTCGGAGAGACCCTCGAAGTTGAGGTCGGTGTCGAACACGAAGCCGTTGACGCCGTTGCTGTAGAACGGGTGGGCGTGCTTGCCGATGCGGACATCAAAGCGGTCGATCGCGCCGCCAAAGGCGTTGGTCTCGAGGTACTGGATGTACGCCTGGCCGACGTAGGCCGTGTTGCCGTCCTTGGCGAAGTTGGTCGAACCGGCTGCGCCGAAGTCGTCGTTGGTCGAGGTCGCGCCGTTGGCCGTCTCGAGGCGGAGGCCGAGCGTCCAGTTGTTGGCGAGGAGAACGGTCGGACCGAAGCGGAAGCGGTAGCGATAGCGGCTGCGGTCGTTGTTCGGGCCGACGCTGGCCGGCGAGAAGTTGGTGACCTCGTTGTCGTACTGGTAGCGCACGCGCACATCACCCGCGAGGGTGAAGCGCTGGACGCGGCTGGAGAGGTCGAGCTTGCCCGCGGGCGAATTGACCGCGAACTCCTTGAGGAGCTCGGTGCGAAGCTCCTCGGCTTCCTGGTCAGAAACGAGGCCCTTCTTGACGAGGAGGTCAATGAGGGGACCGCTGTCCTGGGCGCGAGCGGCAGTCGCAGCGCCGAGGGCCAGGGCGCCGATGAGCGCGAGCCGGGTAAACAATGAGGTGGCCATATGTCGGGTTGGTTTGGTTAACACGATCAGGAGCTAGTCGGTTGTCCTGATCGCCCGGCCATCGTGCCCGACGATTGTTACGATCCGTGGTCGACCGTGTTACGACGCAGCCACGAATCGCCGCAAATCCGCGACTGCCGGCACAAAAAAGCCCGCGACCAAGCAGGTCGCGGGCGCAAAGGAAACAATCCGGTGACGACTCAGCGGATCGGAACAAACCCAACCTGCTCGACAATCTTCTGGCCGGTGTCGCTCAGGGTGAAGGCGAGGAACTCACCGGCCACACCCGAGGCTTCGCCATTCGTGTAGTAGAAGTTCGGGCGGGCGTATGGGTACTTCTTGGCCTGCACCTCGCTCTTGCTCGGGATGCTGCCATTGATCGCCAGCACCTTGATCCCGGGCGCGCTCGTGTAGGCGAGACCCACATAGCCGATGCCGCTCGGGTTGTTCGCAACCTCGGCGGCGATCTGCTCGTTGCCGGCCATCTTCTGCGACGACTTGGCGTAGTCGCGACGCTTCATCGCGAGGTCCTTGAAATCCGTGTACGTGCCCGAGGAGGTGTTGCGGGTGTAGATCGAGATCGTGCCGGCCGGTGCGCCCACGGCGGACCAGTCCGTCACGTCGCCGGTGAAGATCTGCTCAACCTGGCGGGCCGTGAGGCCGGCCAACGGGCTCTTTTCATTCACGATCACGGCGAGACCGTCGTACGACACAATGTGGGCCGTCATCTTCACGCCCTTGGCGGCCGCGGCGGACACCTCGGTCGCGCGCGCCTCGCGGCTCGACATGCCGATGCCGGCCGTGCCGTCGATGATGGCGGAAATGCCCGTGGTCGAGCCCTCGGCCGCGATCTCGAAGGAGACGTTGGGGTGCTTCGCCTTGAATTCCTCGGCCAGCGTCGGGACGAGTTTGGCACCGAGCGTATCGGAGCCCTTGATGACAAGCTTCTGGGCTTGGAGGGTGCCGCCCGCGAACACGAGCGCACCGACGGCAACGAGGGACTTGAGCAGGGACGATTTCATCACATTGCGTTAGACGCGCCGCCGCCCGCCAGCTCCAGCGCAAACCGCGCGGAAACGGTTACGTTTCTGTGACAACGAGGGAAACCACCCAAATTCGCCCGCCAATCACGCGAATCAAAGCGAATCCAGAGAGACCACCACGGAACACACGGAATGCACGGAAATCAGACCCTAGCGCCGTTTTAATTGAGGTGAAGCCGGGGTCGCTGACCCCGGTCCGGGATGCTTGAGAGGAAAAGCTCGAGCCCCGGGGTCGACGACCCCGGCTACAACTGAACTTACAACGCTCTATGATCCGGAATTCCCGTTCCGTGTATTCCGTGTGTTCCGTGGTTCAACCCAGATCGATTGCTGAATTCACTCCGCAATCCGAACTCCGCCTTCAGCGATCAAACGCCCTGCTCGGTCTCGGTCGCCGAGCTCGTCAGCGTCACCAGTTCGCGCAGCGACGTGAAATGCTGGCTCAGGTCGAAGTCGCCGCCCAGGCCGCCGACGATGCGGTCGAACAAATCCTTCTTCGCCGCCTTGAGCGCCTGGATGCGCTCCTCGATCGTGCCCGCCGTGACCATGCGGTAGACAAACACCGTACTGCGCTGACCGATGCGATGCACGCGGTCGACCGCCTGCATCTCCACCGCCGGGTTCCACCACGGATCGAGCAGGAAGACGTAATCCGCAGCGTGGAGCGTGATGCCCGTGCCTGCAGCCTTGAGCGACACCAGCATGACCGCCGCACCCTGCGCGGTCTGGAAACCCTGGACCGGCTTCTGGCGATCGAGCGTCATGCCCGTCAGCTCGTAGCGCGGCAGATCCGGGAAGTTCGCCGCCAGCGCCTCGCGCACGCGCTCCAGCAGCATGACGAACTGGGAGAAGATCACGACCTTGTGACCGCTGCTGACGATCTCGGCCAGTTTCTCGACCAGCAGGTTGATCTTGCCCGAGTCGCTGAGCGGAGCCTTGAGCCAAGGCAGCATGTCCGGGTCGCAGCACGCCTGACGGAGGCGCGTGAGCAGGGCGAGGAAGCCAAACGATTTCTCGCGCATCGCCGCGCCCACATCGTCGCCCAAGCGCTGCAGGCCCTCGCTGCAGATCTTCGCGTACTCGGCGCGCTGCACATCGGTGAGCGGGCAAAGCAGGTCCATCTCGACCTTGGGCGGAAGCTCGGTCGCGACCTCACCCTTGGTGCGGCGCAGGATGAACGGCGCCAGCTGTGCCCGCAGGCGGTCGAGCGTGCCGGGACGATCGGCGCCCAGCGAAGCCTCGAAGGCGGCGCGGGAACCGAGCAGCCCCGGGAGCAGGAAACGGAAGATCGACCAGAGATCGAGCTGGCGGTTCTCCAGCGGCGTGCCGGTCAGGACCAGACGGTGACGGGCGCGGACCGCGAAGCAGGTCTGCGTGACCTTCGCGTCCGGGTTCTTGATGAACTGCCCCTCGTCGAGGACCGCGTAGCCAAACTCGGCCCCTTCCAGCAGGGCCCGGTGCTTGCGGAGCTGGGTGTAGCTCGCGAGCCAGATGACCGGCTCCTTGCGGACCGCAAAGTCATTGCCGGTCTTGAGCACATCGACCTTGAGCGACGGGAAGAAGCGAGCGATCTCCTCGCGCCAGACCGGCACCACGCTGGCCGGGCACACGATCAGATGCGGTACACCTGCCAGCGGACGGGCCGCGAGTAGCGAGATCACCTGGAGCGTCTTGCCCAGGCCCATTTCGTCGGCCAGCAGGCCGTGGCAGCCGACGTCGCAGAGGTGGTGCATCCACTCGACACCGCGGCGCTGGTACGGACGGAGCAGCGTGGGCAGCTCGGCCGCAGGCGCAACCGGGGCCAGCACGCTCTGGCGCCACGCCTCGAGTTCCGGCGACAGCGTGAGCTTGAAACGCGCGTCATTGAAGAGGGAGAAAATCAGGTAAGGCGACAGCGGGCCATCGTGATGCGTCTCCGAGGCATTGCGGCGCCACGCCTCAAGCGCGGCAAGGCGGTCGGTCGGCAGCGCGACGATACCGACGCTCGGGAGAATCGCGGGCGAAGTCCCGCGCTTGATCAGCGCGTTGACCTCGTCGTCGCTCAGCAGGCGCTCGCCCGCCTTGAAGATCCAGCGGAGGTTCAGCGCCCCCTCCACCCCACCCTTGGTTCCCGGCCGGCGCTCGGCCACGGCCTCGATCTCGATCGTCTTCGTGCCCTTGACCAGATTGGCCGCATTCGCATCGAGCTCGATGACGAACAGCCGGCGCCAGGCGGACAGCGTGCCCTTCAGGAAATTCGGAATCTCCGCGACGTTATCGAGCGTGTAGACGCCGGTCTCCTGATGGTACTGGAAGTGCGCCTTGCGGGCATAGGCCGCGAGACCGATGAGTTTCGCCCGCTCACCTGAGGTCACGTGCCCATTGCCGTTGGCGTGCGCAACGGTGCCGAGTGCGGCCATCCGCTTCTTGTCCGTCCCCTGCCAGTACGCCTGAAACAGCAGCCCCTCGGTCTTGGTCTTGAACACGAGGACCAGCGTGCGCGACGGCCCGCGTGCAGCCGCGACCGCCGGCCGAGCCGGCGGGGCGCCGGCGGAAGGACGTCCGAGCGGGGCAACCGCCGAGGCGGACGCATGCCCGTTGGAAGCATGCCCGGCCCCATTCCCATTCGCGTGGCCATGACCATTGCCGTTCGCATGGCCGTTGGTCTCGCCGCTGTTGGCCGAGATCAGGGGCTCTTCGCCGGGAAGCGGGGAAATTTCATCGGCCACCAGCTCCTCGATCTCATGTAGGCCGGCCACCGCCAGGGCGCGGGCCACGTCGAGGTCGGTCGACGAGGACCGGACGGAAAGTTCGCCATTGGCCCACTCAATCACCGCGTACTCGTCGCGCTTCTCGATCCGGCGGTGGATAATGGCATCGCCGGCAGTGAGCTCCAGCTCCCTGACCTCGCCGTCACGGTACATCCGGCGCCCTTCATCCAGCTGCGGCAGCGAGAAATGGGCTGCCCAGTCATTTTCCAATCGTCCGAACCAGGACTCCAGCGATTGGGGTGTATAGACGCGCTTGGGACCGTGCGATTGCATCCAGCTAAAAGGCGGAACCTACGCCTGCCGCCCCTCCCCGCAATCCTTAATTCATCGCTTCGCGAGTTCGTCGCGGACGATCTGCAGGGTCCGCTCCACCGCTCCGCGGTTGTGGCGATGCCACTCCAGACCAGCCGCTCCTCGCTTTTTACGCTCGGCGGGATCCCTCGCCAGCTCCTTCAGCGCAACGGTAAGTTCCGCCGGTGTGGCCACTCGCTGGGCCGCTCCTGCCGTCACCAGTTCGGAAGCAATCAGACGAAAATTTGACATCTCCGGACCGAACAAAACCGGTCGCCCCAACGCCGCCGCCTCGACCGGCGTCTGGCCTTCGTGGTGCGGCGACAGGCTTTTGCCCACAAAGACCACATCCGCGAGTTGCGTCATCTTGCGCAACTCACCCGTGGTGTCCCCCACCGCCACGTCCACCTCACCTGGCGCCGATCCATATGAACGAAAATGATGGGTCCAGGTCGACGCCGCCAGCAGCGCCTCGAGTTCATTCCGTCGTTCCGCATGCCGCGGCACGACGAGCAGCCGGCAGGACACTCCCGCTGCGCGCAGTTCGCGCAACGCCTCCAGCAACGCGGCCTCCTCGCCCGGCCAGGTCGACGAGCCCAGCACCACCAGCCCGCCCTGCCCCAAGCCCAGCTCTTCGCGCAAGCGCTGGATCTCCGCGTCGGTCAGCGGCGTGATGGTGACATCCAGCTTGATGTTGCCCGTGGTCGTGATGCGGTCGGCCGGAAATCCGATCTCGCGGAAGCGCGCGGCATCCAACTCGGACCCGGGGAGCAGGCGGGTGATGCCGCTCAGAAGCGGACGCACGAACGGAGCCCAGGCCTTCATCCGGCGGAAACTGCGATCGCTAAGGCGGGCGTTGATGCAGACCACCGGAACGCCGCGCGCGCGGGCCTGGGCCATGTGTTCAGGCCAGCGTTCACCTTCGGTCAGGATCACCAGGTCGGGTTCGACCTGCCGCCAGGCCCGGGAAGAAAACAGCCACGCATCCGTCGGAAAGTAACCGATGCCCGCCACGCGCGAGCGGTACCGCTCCACCGCGAGCCGGTGTCCGGTGCTGGTCGTCGTCGTCAAATAGATCTCCACCGTCGGATCGGCTGCCAGCCCCGCGAGCACGGGTTCGATCGCCAGCATTTCGCCCACGCTGACCGCCTGGAGCCAGATTCGCCGGACCCCGGGTCGCTTGGGCGGAAGCGCCGGCACCGCCCCGAGCCGCTGGCTGAAATCCTCGCCGTAGCCACCCCGCCGCCGCATCCGCCACAAATAGTACGGCGCAGACACGAGCAGGACCGGAAAAAAGAGGAGGCGGTAGAACCAGAGCATGGGCGAACGCCCGATACGGAACGATTCGGCGCAAGTTCACAAAACCATTCGATCCGGGTTCAGAATCGTTCTCGTTCTCGTAATCTTTCTCATTCTCGTACCGGAGGACTGATCAATCGATGAATCCAATCGGGTCGAGAACGAGTAAGAGTAAGAGAACGAGAACGATTTTTAAAACCACCCCGACTTTGACGCGGAGAGGGTTTGTATCCACGTTCCCCCCATGAGCCGCCTGTTCCCCACCCTGTTGGTCGTGCTCGCGAGCGCGATCCTTGCGTCCGCCCAGCCACGTTTCGCCCACGAGTCCAGCGATCTTCGCCCCGACCCCGCCGTCCGCTTCGGCGTCCTGCCCAACGGCCTGCGCTACGCCGTCCTCGCCAACGCGGAGCCGCGCCAACGCGCGTCGCTCCGCCTCTACGTCGATGTCGGATCCTTGCACGAAACCGAGGCGCAGCGCGGCGTCGCCCACTTCCTCGAACACATGGCGTTCAACGGCAGCCGGAACTACGCGCCCGGCACGCTCATCGAATTCTTTCAGCGCATGGGCATGAACTTCGGCGGCGATACCAACGCCTCGACCGGATTCGACCGCACGCAGTATTTCCTCGAACTGCCCGAGACCAAGCCGGAAACCCTCGCCGAGGGCTTCCGCGTGCTCGGCGACTACGCCGGCGGCCTGCTGCTGCAGGATCGGGAAATCGACCGCGAGCGCGGGGTCATCCAGAGCGAGAAGCGGACGCGCGACTCGGTCGATTTCCGCTCGTTCGTTGCCGAATTCGAATTTCTCCTCGGTGACAGCCGCTTCCCCCAGCGCATCCCGATCGGGGCCGACGAGGTCATCGCCGGTGCCCCGCGGTCGGAATTCGTGAGCTTCTACGACACCTGGTACCGCCCGGAACGCATGGCCGTAATCGCCGTCGGTGACTTCGATGCCGCCGCCGTTGAGCAGCAGATTGTCAGCACCTTCAGCCCCATCGTCGGTCGCGCCCCTGCCCAGCCCGAGCCGGACCTCGGCACGATCGCGCAGTTCGAGGGCGTGCGCGTGAAATTCCATTCCGAGCCCGAGGCGGCCGCCACGACGGTCGGCATCCAGACGCTCACCCCCTACACCCGCGAGCCCGACACGGCCGCCAACCGGATCAAGTACCTCCCGCGCAGCATTGCGGTCGGAATCCTCAACCGGCGCCTCGCCGAGCTCGCGAAGAAGGAGGGCGCCCCGTTCTCCTCCGGCCGGGCCTCCGTCGCCGAGGGCTATGACTTTTACCGCAACGCCAGCATCGACCTGACCTGCCAGCCCGACCAGTGGGCCGCCGCCCTCAGCGTCGCCGACCAGGAGCTGCGCCGCGCGCTGGAGCACGGTTTCCAGCCGGCCGAGCTCCGCGAAGTCGTCGCCGGTTATCTCAACGCCCTCGAGCAGGGCGTCCGCACCGCGTCGACGCGCCGCTCCTCTGGCCTCGCCGGCGAACTGCTTGACAGCATCGCCGACCAAAGCGTGTTCACCACGCCCGCCGATGATCTCGCCCTCTTCCGTCCCGCGCTTGAGAAAATCACGGTCGACGACTGCCTCTCCGCCCTGCGCGACGCCTGGAATGTCCCGCATCGCTACGTCACCGTCTTCGGCAACGCCAAGCCCGGCCCGGATGTCGCCGCCGCCGAGCGCGCGATCACCGACGCCTACCGGCAGTCCCTCGCCGTCGCCGTGCAGCCGCCCGCCGCCATCGCGGACACCGCGTTTGCCTACACCGACTTCGGTCCTGCGGGCACGGTGACCGAGCGTCGTCATGTCGAGGACCTTGATGTCACCCTCGTGACGTTCGCGAACGGCGTGCGTCTCAACCTCAAGAAGACCGACTTCGAGGCCGACCGTATCCGGATGTCCGTCCGCATCGGCGCCGGCCAGTTGCTCGAGCCGCGCAACCAGCCCGGCCTCGGTCTCTTCGCGGGCAATGTCTTTAGCGCCGGTGGCCTCGGCAAGCACAGCGCCGACGACCTGCGCCGCATCCTCGCCGGTCGCAACGTCGGCACCGGTCTCTCCGTCGGCGCCGACGCACTCAACCTCGGCGGAGCGACCACGCCGGCCGATCTGCTCCTCCAGCTCCAGCTGACCACCGCGTTCATCGTGGACCCCGGCTACCGTCCCGAGGCCGAGCGACAGCTCCGCAAGGGGCTGGAGCAACTTTATACCCGCCTCGCCCACACACCGCAGGGCCCGCTGCAGCTCGATTTCAGCCGCCTGCTCGCCGGCGGCGACCCTCGCTTTGGCACGCCGCTCGAAAAGGAAATCGCCGCGCGCACGATCGAGGAGGCGCGCGCCTGGCTCACCCCGCAACTCGCCACCGGCGCGATCGAGATCGCGCTCGTAGGTGACCTCGACCTCGATGCCGCCATCGACGCGGTCGGACGCACGCTCGGCGCCTTGCCTCCACGCGCACCCAAGCCCGCGCTCGAGGAAGCTCGTCAGGTTTCCCTGCCCGCCACGCCGCTCCGCCGCGACTACACGGTCGAGACCGAGATTCCCAAGGGCATCGTGGCGCTTTACTGGCCGACGACCGACGCGAAGGACATTCACGTCGTCCGCCGCCTGTCCCTCCTCGGCGAGGTCTTTGCCGATCGCCTCCGCGTCAAGGTGCGCGAGGAACTCGGCGGCGCCTACAGTCCGGGCGCGGGCAACACGTCCAGCGAGACGTATCGGGGTTACGGTTACATGATCGCCAACGTCACCGTCGATCCCGAGCGCGCCAGCGAGATCGCCGATGTGGTCACCGCCATCGCAGCTGACCTCGCGGCCAACGGCGTGAGCGAGGACGAACTCGACCGCGCCCGTCAGCCCATCCTCACCAGCATCCGCGAATCCAGCCGGACCAACCAGTACTGGCTCGGCTCCGTTCTCGCCTCCGCCCAGGAGTTCCCCGAGCGCCTCGACTACTCGCGCTCCCGCACGGCTGACTTCGAAGGCATCACCAAGGCCGAAGTCGACGCCTTGGCCAAAGCCTACCTCGGCTCCGACCGCGCCTCGCGCGCCGGTGTTCTGCCCGTCCCGGCCGCCGCCAAGTAGCCGAGACGGTCATCGACCACGGATTTCACCGATTCACACAGATATCAGACCCATCGCCGGGATCTTCATCGGTGATAATCGGTGTTATCTGTGGTTAGATAACGGCTCCCCGTTCGAAGTCAGACCTTCGCAAACACCAGGGACGCATTGGTGCCGCCGAAGCCGAAGCTGTTGGCGAGCGCGGCGCGGACCGGCTTGCGGACGGCGGTGTTGGGCGTGAAGTTCAGGCCTAACGCCGCACACTCCGGATCGATGTTGTCGAGATTGATGGTCGGCGGGACTACGCCGTCGCGGATCGCCAGCACCGCGGCAAACGCGCCCATCGCACCCGCACCACCGAGGAGGTGGCCGGTCATGGACTTAACGCCGCTGACATGGATCTTGTCCTTGTTCGGACCAAACACCGCAGCGATCGCCGCCGCCTCCTCGCCATCGCCGCCGGGCGTCGACGTGGCGTGGGCCGAGACATAGTCAACGTCGGTCGCGGTCAGACCCGAGCGGGCCAGCGCGTCGCCCATCGAGCGACGTGAGCCTTCGCCACCGGGCGCGAGCGACGACAGGTGATAGGCATCCGACGTGGCGGCATAACCGCGCAGTTCGGCATAGATCTTGGCGCCACGGCGGACTGCGTGCTCGTACTCCTCCAGCACGAAGACAACCGCACCCTCGCCGAGGACGAAACCGTCGCGGTCCGCGTCGTACGGACGCGAGGCCTTGGTCGGATCGGTGTTGCGGGTCGACAACGCGCGCATCTGCGCAAACGCGCCAACCGCCAGCGGCGTCACCGTCGACTCGGAGCCGCCGGCGATCATGATGTCGACATCACCGCGCGCGATCGCCGCGGCGGATTCGCCGAGGGCGTGACCGCTGGTCGCGCAGGCCGAGGCCACGCTCATGTTGGGCCCGCGGAGATCGAGTAGCAGGCTGACCTGGCCCGACAGCAGGTTGGGCGCGATCTGGATGATGAAGAAAGGCGAAATCTTGCGGAAGCCGCCGGCCTTCCACGTGTCGTGCATCGCCTCGATCTCCGGCAGGCCGCCGAGGCCGACGCCCAGGTTGACGCCCATGCGCTCGGCCGGGAGGGACGCGCGCAGCGCATCCAGGCCGGAATCCGCGTACGCCTCGATCGCCGCACCGACCCCGAGGTGGGTAAAGCGCCCGAACTTCTTCAGATCCTTCGGCGTGAAAGGAGCCGTCAACGGCTCGCCGCCCGGACCGCGCGGGTGCAGCGGCTGCGCCAGCGGCTTGGTCGGCTCGTAGCCCTTCACCTCGGCGGCGATCTGCGCGGTGCAGGCCGTCGCGTCGAAACGCGTGATCGGGCCGACGCCGGAGCGGCCTGCGACCAGTCCCTCCCAAGTCTGGGCGGCAGTGAGTCCGAGCGGCGTGACGGCGCCGAGCCCGGTGATGACAACACGGCGCGCGGCGCCTGGAGTGAGTTGGGTCATGGGTTCAGGTGGTGGAAAGTTTAGGCGCGAAGAGTTCAAGGGCAGTGCGTCGCGCCTGCGAAAGCAAGGCGGCGCTTTCGGTCGGATCGGCGATCGTCCGGGCAAAGACCAGCGTCCCGGCAAGCAGGCCCAGGAGGGCATTGGAACGACGCATGTTCTCCGCCGGATCAGGATCCAGCGCCAGCGCCGCGGCCACGCGCGCCCGATGCCGGCGGAACGAGTCGGCAAAGATGATCCGCGTCTCCCCTTCCAGCCGGGCCATCTCGGACCCCAGCGACGCCAGCAGGCAGCCGGCGGCCGCATGCGCGCGGTGGTTTTCGCCCAGATACGACATCACCAAGGCTCGGACCCGGGCCCGGGGCGTGGGTAACGCGGCGATGCGGTCGAGGTTCTTGACCGCTTCGTCAAAGCCCGTCGCGCAGGCCTCGGCCACCAGTTCGGTCTTGTCGCGGAAGTGCGAATAAAAGCCCCCGTGGGTCAGCCCCGCGCGCCGCATGACCTCGTCAACCCCGGTCGTCGCCAGCCCGCGCTCACGAAACGCCCGGCTCGCCGCATCGAGGATGCGACGGCGGGTCGTGAGCTTGTGGGAGGGGGCGTAACGCATCGGAATCGTTAATATGACGAACGTCATTTTAAACTCAAGCCCGATCTCAGGCCCGATCGAGGCGATTCACGCCAGATTGTCACAGTTCAAGGCGGCCCGGGTTTTGACATCCCGGGAACCCACCCTCTAGTTTCGACCTCCTTTGAACATGTCGTCGCTGCACGCCTATTGGCGCATGGAATACATCCAGGCGCCGCGTTTCCCTGAGACGAAGCGCCCGTTCACCGACTTGCCGGCCCTCGGCGATGATCGCCAGGCCCTGATCGTCCACCGGAGCCCCCTGTCCTACCTGATGCTCAACCGTTTCCCGTACAACCCGGGGCATCTGCTCGCGATCCCGTTTCGCGAGGTCGTGGACTTGGAGCAGCTCACGGCGGAGGAGAGCGCCGACCTCATGGCAACGCTGACCTTCGGCAAGCGTCTGCTCCAGGCCGCGATGAAGCCGGACGGGGTCAATGTGGGCTTCAACCTCGGCTCGGCCGCCGGCGGCAGCATCCCCCATCTGCACGGGCACATCGTCCCGCGGTGGAACGGCGACAACAACTTCATGCCCGTGCTCGGCCAGACTCGCGTCCTGCCGCAGGCCCTCGAACAGACGTGGGAGCGCCTCCATGCGCTCGCCGGCACCCTCGCGGCCGCCCGCTGATCCGCCTGCTCGAACGACCCGACGCGCTCCCTCTTCCACTCCGTGGCGACCAAGACCCTGCATTACCCGAATCCCCGGCACCTGAACCAGCTTTACGGCGGTCGGGATGAGAACCTCGCCTTTGCCGAACGGCATCTGGGGGTGAAACTCACCTCCCGCGAGGACTGGCTGAAGATCGAGGGGGACGAGAAGGGGGTGGTTCGCGCCGAGGAGCTGTTTGGTTTTCTTAACGAAGCCCGCGGCCAAGGCGTGGCCATTCGCACGCCGGACTTCCAGCGCTTCGTCGAAACGATCGCCCGCGGCGAGTCCGCCCAGCTGCGTGCACTCTTCGGCGAACCGCTGGTGATCGCGACCCAGCGCAAAACCATCGTCCCCAAGACGCTGGGCCAGAAACTCTACCTGCAGTCCATGCAGCGCAGCCCGATCGTCTTCGGCATCGGGCCCGCCGGCACCGGCAAGACCTACCTTGCGATGGCCCATGCCGTCTCCGCGCTGCTCAACAACCAGGTCCAGCGTATCATCCTCACCCGCCCCGCCGTCGAGGCCGGCGAGACGCTGGGCTTCCTGCCCGGCGACCTGCGCGAGAAGATCCTGCCGTACCTGCGCCCGCTTTACGATGCGATGCATGACATGCTCGATGCCGAGGACGTGGCCCGCCTGACCGAGAAGGGCGTGATCGAGATCGCCCCCCTCGCCTACATGCGCGGCCGCACGCTGTCGCACTCGTTCGTCATTCTCGACGAGGCGCAGAACACGACGCCCGAGCAGATGATGATGTTCCTCACCCGCCTCGGCGAGGACTCGCGCATGGTCGTCACCGGAGACATCACCCAGATCGATCTGCCGCGCGCCAAGCTCTCCGGTCTGCTTGAGGTCGGCCGCATCCTGCGCGAAATCCCAGGCATCGATTTTCATCACTTCAGCGGCGCCGACGTGGTGCGCCATCCGCTCGTGCTCAAGATCATCGACGCGTACGAGCGCTACAAGAACCCGATCACACCCGGCGGCGAGTCCACCTGACCACCATGTCGATGCTCGAAAAGCTCAAGCTCATCCGCGGCGGCGCCGACCGGCCTCGCGTCCGCAAGACTGCGGACGTTTCGGCCACCGTCAGCTACCTTGAGACGAGCCGCCTGGTCGCGACGCTAATCTTCGTCGCCACCGTCGCGGCCATCGTGGTGATCAGCTTTGTCGGCGTCTCCACCGCCAGCGTGCCGGTGCTGCCCAACCAGCTTGCCTCCGTCCGCATCGTGGCCGGTGAACCCTTCACCTACGAGAGCGCCGAGCGCACCCGCCTGCTGCGCGAACAGATCCGCGACCGGGTGCCGCCCGTGTTCCGCCTGGAGTTCGAGCCGCTGCGCCAGTTTGAGGTGCACATGCGGGACCTGCTGGCCGCGCTGAACGCGTTCGAGGCCAGGCACGCGACCACCTCCGCCTTCACCGGCACACGCGAGGCCGACCTCGCCGCCGTCGTCGAGGCCTTCAACGTTCGCGGCCCCTACCGCGCCAGCGTGAACGACGTCTCCGCCCTGCTCGCAGCCGGCGATGCCGCCGAGCGCTTCGCCCTGGTCGAAAACGGCCTCGTGGTGCTGCGCGAAATTTACGCGCAGGGCGTGCACGACAACAGTGCGCTCGTCGCCGGACCCGACTCCCGTGGAGTCACCGTTTTCCAGATCTCGCGCGGTGACGGCAACGTCGCCCAGCAGGCCGTCGAATCGATCGAGGAGGCCCTCACCCTGCTGCGCATCAACCTCGCCGCCGAGGGCGCCGGGCGCGAAGCCTCGCAGTCCCTCTTCCGCCTCTTCCGCAACGGCGTCACGCCCAACCTGATCTACGACCAGGAGGCCACGCGCCAGCGTCAGGCTGACGCGCTCAAGAACCTCAAGCCCGTGGACGTGACCGTCGAGCGCGGCCAGACCATCATCGAGCCGGGCACGCGTGTGACCGTTGAGCAGTACGAGATGCTCGTGGCCCACCGCCAGTTCCTCCTCGCGACCGGCGACGTCGCGATCACCGAGGGTCTGCAGCTCTTCGGGCGCATCCTGCTCGTGCTCGCCATGCTCATGGCCTGCGTCTTCTACATCCGCCTCGAGGACCGCGAGACGCTGCAGAGCAACAGCCGCCTCGGCCTCCTCGCCTTGGTCGTGATCGTCAACCTGGCGCTGATCCGCCTTGTTTACTCGCTGGGCAGCCTGCCTTTCTTCGTCGAAAACTCCGCCGCCGCCTCCCTGCTGCCCTACCTCGCGCCCACCGCGCTGGCTCCGCTCATCGTGGTGATCCTGATCGACGCCGGTTCCGCCGTGTTCATGGCGCTGCTGATCTCGATCTTCACCGGCGTCATCTACGGCAACCGGCTCGATCTCCTCGTTCTGACCTTCCTCGCCTCCATGGTCGGCATCTCGGCCGCGCGCGCCAGCCGCAAGCGCAGCAATGTCGTCCGCGCCGCCTTCAGCGCCGGCATCACCGTCGCCGCCTTCGCCTTCCTGATCGGCGTCGTCGACAAGCTCCCGCTGGTCACCGTCCTCAAGCACATGGGCGCCGGCCTAGCGACCGGCGTGGTCACCGGCATCATCGTCGTCGGCATCCTGCCCGTGCTCGAAGGCCTCTTCCGCCGCACGACGGACATCACGCTGCTCGAGCTGACCGACTACAATCACCCGCTGCTGCGCCTGATGCAGATGGAAGCACCCGGCACCTACCACCACTCGCTCGTCGTCGCCCAGCTGGCCGAAAACGCCGCCAACGCCATCAGCGCCAACCCGCTGCTCGCCCGTGTCTGCGCGCTGTACCACGACATCGGCAAGACGACCAAGCCTGAGTACTTCACCGAGAACCAGCGCGATGGCGTCAACCCGCACGACTTCAGCAACCCGTCGCTCTCCGCCCTGATCATCAAGAGCCACGTCAAGGAGGGCGTTGACCTCGCGCTCAAGCACCGCCTGCCACGCGCCGCGATCGACGTCATCCAGCAGCACCACGGCACCTCGCTCATCCGGTATTTCTTCCAGCGCGCGATCAACAGCCTCAAGTCGCCCGCCGGGAACACGCCGTCGCCCTTCCCCTCCACCAGCCGTGCGGACTGCACGATCGCTCCCGGGTTGGAGCCGGTTCCCGTCTCGGAGACCACCTACCGCTACGACGGACCGAAGCCGCAGTTCAAGGAGAGCGCCATCATCCACCTCGCCGATGCCGTTGAGGCCGCGTCCCGCTCGCTGCGCAAGGTCACGCCCCAGCACCTGGGCGAGATCATCGACCAGATTTTCCACGAGCGCATGGAGGACGGCCAGCTCGACGAGGCTCCTCTGACCTTCCTCGAGATCAGCAAGATCAAGAGCAGCTTCACCTTCACACTGCTCAACATGCTGCACGCCCGCGTCGCCTACCCGGCCGCGGACAACGAAGCCGGCGGACGCACCGCCGTCACCGGAGGCGCCTGAACCCCCGTCATGCGTGAGGTCAACATCCACCGGGCGCACCCGCGCCTGCGCCTCGATCGCCGCGCCGTCACGCGCGTCATCCACCTGCTCGATGAAGCGGCCGATCACTTTCGCGGCGGACCGCCCGAGGGCGAACTGTCGCTCGCCTTCCTGACCGATGCCGCCCTCGCCGAGCTGCACGGCAGCTTCCTCGACGATCCGACCACGACCGACGTCATCACCTTTGAAGCCCAGCCCGGCATGGGCGCAGCCGGCGAGATCTGCGTCTCGGCGGACACCGCACGCAGCTTCGCCAAGGCGAAGAAACTCGATTTCAGCCGCGAGCTCACGCTCTACGTCGTGCATGGCTGGCTGCACCTCGCCGGCTACGACGATCTGCAGCCCGCGAAAAAGCGCCTCATGCGCGCTGCCGAGGCCCGTGCCATGAAGCTACTCGACGCCGCCGACGCCGTCCCGGTGTTCACGCTTTCCTGATCTTCCGTCATGCCCGCCGCTTCCCGCCTCACCTCGCTGCGCAACGCGTTTGTCACCGGACTGGTGTTGCTCGCCCCGCTGGCCGTGACCTGGGTGGTGTTCTCCTGGCTCCTCGGCCAGGTCGGCGGCGGCTTTCGCCCGATCTTCTTTTTCTTTGTCCCGGAGAACCTGCTCGCCCATCCCAGCCTCGACCTCGTCTGGAATCTGCTCGCGACGATCATCGTCATTCTTCTCGTCACGCTGCTGGGCTATGTCTCGCGCTATGTCTTCAGCCACTTCTTCGGGCAGATCGCTGAGCGCATCATCCAAAGCGTGCCCGGCGTGGGCACGGTCTATAACACGGTGAAGCAGATCGTGGAGACCTTTGGCTCCCAGAGCCGCAATGTCTTCAGCAAGGTCGTGCTCGTGGAGTTTCCCCGCAAGGGCGTCTGGTCGATCGGATTCCTGACCAACAAGGCCCAGGGCGAACCGCAAGCGAAGACCGCCGAGGAGGTCTGGTCCGTCTTCGTGCCCACGACGCCAAATCCCACCAGTGGATTCCTCGTGCTCTTCCCGAAACGCGATATCGTCGAACTCGATATGACGGTCGGCGACGGCATGAAGATGATCATCTCGGGAGGAGCCGTCACGCCGCCTTGGCCGCCCGTGGCTGAGTCCAGCCCCGCGAGCGCGCCCGGCGAATCCCAGGCCTAGGATTTCCATGCCCGGCGCGCCGCTCACCACCGAGGCCGTCGTTCTGAACAAACGCCTCCCGTCGGACTCGTACCAGACCTTTACGGTCTTCTCCCCGGTTCAGGGCGTGTTGCTGGTGCTCCAGCGGGTGTCACGCAAGCCATCGTCCACCCACCAAACGCTCGACCTCTTCGATGAGGTGTCACTCGGACTCGAGACCTCGAACCAGGGACAAACCTGGTTCGTGAAGGAGGCGCGTCTGATTCACCGCCACAGCGGGATCGGCCGCGACTACGAACGTCTGCGGCTCGCGTCCGCTTTCGCCTCCCTCGCCGCCCGCAATCCGGGCAACGAGGAGGGTCGCGCCCGCGTGTACGCGCTGCTGCGGACGGCCTTCGCCGCCTTCGCATCGTCCGACCGGCCGGAGGTGGTCGCCTTCAAGTCCCTGTATTCCTTTGCCCGCGACGAAGGCTACCCCGTGCGCCAGCACTGGCTCGCCAGCCTGCCCGCCCCGCTGCACGCCATCGCCGACCGCTGGCTGCGGACCCCACTGGCCGATCTTCCCGCCAAGGAACCCCATCCCGAGGAGGCCCAGCGCCTGCAACCGCTGCTCGAACATTTCCTGCGCGGCCACACCGAGATTCTGCTGGAGTGAGGTTTGGTTTCACAGGAGGGCGCAGAGAAAACGGAGGTAACCACAGATGAACACAGATTCACACCGATGCCGGTCTCCAATCTGTGTTTATCTGTGTTCATCTGTGGTTTAAATTCTGAACTCAGTTTCCTCCGGTAAATCCTGATTCGGCTTTCCTTTGCCGCCCCTCCGTATTCCGTGACCCCGGATGGAATTCTCCCTCGATCACCGCACGGCCAGCCTGAGCGTGGGTGAGTTTGCGGACTTCTCCGTCGGCCCGCACGACTCCGGCGGCGGCTCGCAGGGCATCTGGCGCGCGCAGCTCGGCACGCAGTGGCATCAGGCGTTGCGACGGCAGACTGCAGCGGAGACACCCGAAGCCACCTTTGAGGTCGTCATCACCGGCCGCGTTTTTCACGCCGGCTGGACCCTCACCCTCACCGGCCGCATCGACCAGTGGGTCCCGCGCACAGATGGCGGCGCGACGCTGCGGGAAATCAAAACCGTCACCCGCGCCCTGCCGACTTCCGAGGAGGAGCTGCGGTCAGACTATCCGGAGTATTTCGCCCAGCTCGCCACCTACCTCGCCCTCAAGCGCATCGAGGCGCCCGCGGCTCGCATCGGAGCCGAACTGCTCTTCATCGAGACCGGCAGCGGTCTCGCGCAGCCGATCGCGCTCTCCTCCGGCGACGAGGCGCTGTTTCGCACACGGCTGGAGCGGGTAACGGAGTTCCTCTCGCTCCGCCTGCGCGCCCGCGAACGCCTGCGCGGCCTCGCGTTTCGTCCGCCGTTCCCCACGCTTCGGCCCGGTCAGGAAACCACGCAGGCCGAACTCACCGCCGCCCTCACCCGCTCAAAGGTTGTGACCTTCGAAGCCCCCACCGGCTTCGGCAAAACCGGCGCGCTGCTCGAATGCGCGCTCGAGCAGCTCCGCTCCGGCCGCTTCGCCCGCCTGCTCTACCTCACCAGCAAATCCACTGGCCAGCTTCAGGTCGTCCGCACGCTCGAAGCGATGACCACGCCACCGGTACAAAGTAACCCCATCGGTTACGCGACGCCGGGCACGCGGACGGGACCGGCGGTGGCGGCGTGGCATGTGCGCAACAAGGCCGAGCACTGCGTGAACCACACGTTTCACTGCACGCGGGACAACTGCGCGTATATCACGGAGGTCGAGGCCCGCTGGCCGCGCAGCGGCCTGTCGAAATTCTACGTGCTCGAGAACGAGCCCCGCGACCTCGAGACGCTGCGCGCCGCCGGCAAGGCGGCGGGCATCTGCCCCTACGAAATCACGCGCACGGCGCTGGCGTTCAACGATGTCTGGATCGGCGACTACAACTACGTCTTCGCACCGCGCAACCGCGGGCTCTTCTACCTCCAGCCCGGCTTCAAAACCGAGGAAACGCTGCTGGTCCTCGACGAGGCGCACAACCTGCCCTCGCGCGTCGCCGACGCGCACTCGCACGTCGTGCGCGCCGCGGATGTCCACGCCGTCCTCGCCGAACTCGACCACCAGCGCGCGCCCACGCCCCTTGTCCGCGCATGGGAGGCCTATGTGCAGTTCCTGCTTTCGCTCCCGGCCTGTGACGCGCTCGACGCCGCGCAGGAGGACGACCTCGCCGACGTGCTCAACCGCCTGGGTGAATTGCTCCAGCAGATGCCGGTCGACACCGCCGCGCTTGATCCGCGACAGGCGGACTGCCTCTGGCTCACCGCCGAACTCGGGTTGTGGTTGAAGACCGTGACCCTGCAGCGCCTGCTTTGGAGCCCAGTGCAGGGTGAACTCCATTTCACCTGCCTCGACGCCGCGCCCTTCATCGGTGAGACGTTGCGCTCTTATGGCGGGGTCGTGCTCGCTTCGGCCACGATCGGTGCGTCCGAGGATTTCGCACAAGCGATCGGGCTTGAGGCGTGCGACCAGAAGTCAGAGGTCAGAGGTCAGAAGTCAGAGGCCGGAAGCCAGAGGCCAGAGGCTGGAGGCCGGAAAGGTGAGCAGGCCGAACTGCCCGCTGGTGAGGCGCTCTTGAGCGCGGTCGTGGCACACACCCCGTGGCGGGACGGCGCGTATGACATCGCCTACGATGTCCGCGTCGACACGACGTACCAGCAGCGGGAGCGTCATTATCCGACGACCGCAGCGACCATCGAAGCCCTGCACGCCGCGGCTAATGCGAGCGCCGGACCGCGCCGGGCCGTGGCCGTGTTTTTCCCGAGCTATCGCTACGCCGAGGCGATCCAGCGCGCACTCGATCAGACCCACTCAGTGCTGCGCGTCGCGCTGCAGCCCAAACTGAACGATCTCGCGGCGCAGGCGGCGTGGGTCGAGGAGTCGCTGGCCTTTGCCGACGCGATCTTCCTCGTGCTCGGCAGCAGCTTTGCCGAGGGCATCGACCTGCTCGGCGGACGCATCAGCCACGCGATGGTGGTCGGCCCCGCCTTGCCCGAGGTCAACGCGGTGCAGCGCGCCCGCCTCGCCGCCTGCAGTGACCTCGGCCGTGAGCGCGCCTTCCGCAAGGTTTACCAGGTCCCGGGCCTGCAAAAAGTGAACCAGGCCCTCGGCCGCCTCGTGCGCGCCCCGGGCCAGCACGCCAAGGTCCTCCTCCACTGCCGCCGCTTCATCGACCCCGGCTACGCCCGCCTGCTCGCCGACGACTACCAGTTCGGCGCCACGATCGCGACGAATCAGGAACTAGTGGGCTGGCTCGGACATTGATTCGGGTGGCCAAACGACGGGCTCTGGCGGCGCCGAAATCGCGTCGGGAAAAGGTCGTGAAAACAAAGCCGGCACCGCCACCCGATCGATCGTGAACTCGGGGTCGGCACGCCCCACCGGGATCTCACGCGTCCAAACCAGTCGGGCATCGTCGAGCCATGATTCGTCCATCCCGTGAGGAGAATCTTCCATCAGGTTGCTGCCACCAGTGAGAATGCGTGGGGGCGCGGCGATTCGACTGTGCCGTGACAAGGCAACACCAGCATAGTGGCCAAGCGCCGTGCCGCCCGACCGAATCTGGCCCCACCGACCAGACCGCTTCACGGCTTCGCGGTCCGATGGGTTAAACAGGCCCACACCCCGCCGCCCGAAAAAGGGCGGAAGGCGGGTCCAGGTTGACGCGGTACCGCCCCGCCACGGTGACGGTGAAGGCTGGGCATAAACCATCACAAGACGGTGCTCGAGCGGAGCCAATCGCTCGGACTCATGGATGATCACCCGATGAGGGCCGATGCCACCGCGTCCACCCGGAATGAGTGGGAGATCGGCCAGCAACTCTCCCCGGTGAACTAGC
>DASWVY010000054.1:0-2664 GCA_036401075.1 Opitutaceae bacterium | reverse complement strand
TGATCTCATCTGATGGCAAACCGTCCTTTGTCGTGAAGGCCACACACTTGTTCGACGCGGCCTGCGATGCATCCACCGTGGGATCGTAGAGAAGCAATCCCTGCTGGGTCGCGAGCCACATCCCATCATCTCCCGCGTCATGAATCGATCGGATCGAGTTGCCGGGCACTCCGGATTCTGCCGGAAGATTGAAGAACTGGCCGCTGCCCCCGAACTTCGAGAGGCCCTTGTCTGTTCCAAACCACAGCATTCCATCCCGGCCCTGAAAAACCGCCGTCACCGAATCCGATGCCAAACTGAGGTGCAACGGTTTTTTGGACCGTTTGTCCCTTAATGGGCTTCCGCTTGAGCGGCTTCGAATTGGCTGGGACTTCGATAGCCCAACGACGAATGGAGTCGCCGGGTGTTATAGTAGGCGTCAATGTAGGCAAAGAGCTCCCGCTCGGATTCTGCGAGGTTCTTGAAGGGTGCCTTGCCGATCGGCAGCTCGCTTTTCAAAGTGCCGATGAAGGACTCCGTCGTCGCGTTGTCGTAGGGATTGGCACGCCCCGACATGCTTTGCCGGAGGCCCTCACGTCGCAGCACCTCGCGGAAGCAATTGCTTGAATACTGGCTGCCTCGGTCGCTGTGGAAGATGGTGCCGTGCGGATGTCGGCTGCGAATTGCCTGTTCAAGGGCGCCGGCCACCAGTGCACCATCCATCCGGCAGGCAAGCTTCCAACCGATGATCTTGCGCGAGAAAAGATCGATGACCACCGCCAGATAAAGCCATCCTCCGATGCAGGGGATGAAGGTGATGTCACCAGCCCAAACCCGGTCGCAAGCTTCCGGTGGAGGAGCTCCGGAAAGCAGGTTCGGCGAGGGGCGACTGGCCTTGCCATCGCTGGTACGTGGCACGAAGTGACGCGGCTGGAGCGCCTGCAAACCCTCGCCGCGCATGATCCTGCGGACCGCATGGCAACCGCAATCCAGCCCCCTATACATGAGCTCCCTCGCAATCCTGCGGTAACCGTAACGGCTGCGATTCTCGTGGAATACCCTGCCGACCGGAGCAACCAGGTTGTCGTCGCGCCGCGGTGGAGGCGCGGCGGCGTGGTAGTAACTGCTGCGCGGCAACCCAAGCACCGTGCAGATCCGCCGCACCGAAGCGCCGGTCTCGGTCTTGAGGGTATCGATCAACCGCCTCGCTTGGAAGGCCGATCGCTGCCGAGGATCACCGCGGCCTTTTTTAAAATGTCATTCTCGACCTGGAGGCGCTCGACCTCCTTGCGCAGCCGGCGCAACTCGGCGGAATCGCCGCCGCCCTCATCGCCGGCAACCTCCCCGGGAGAGCGGGACGGCCCTCGGGCATCGTCCCTCCACCGGTAGAGGACGCTGCGGGCCACGCCTAGCTCGCGTGAGACCTCGGTGACCGATCCTGAAGACCGGAGCATATCCAAGGCCCGAGCAATGAACTCGTCACTGTAACGCGCTCTCAAACCCATGTGTCCCTTGTTCTCTATCATGGTGGTCCAGAAATCTAGCTCACCTCAGCGTGCCAGGCTTTTATGAGTCGTCCCGTTGGGACGAAGAAGAATGAGGCGTCGGGTTGCGGCGGAGAGAGCGAGGGGCAGTTAAGGAGGGTGGACGTTCCGTCCACCCCGTGTCGACGGAACGTCGACACCCCTTAATGTCAGACTTCGCCGTCCGGGTAGAGCTGGTGATACTTCACGGCTTCCGCACCCACGGCGAGTGCCGTACCGAAGATGGTCTCGGAGGTCGCGGTCCGTGGCACCTGCGCGCAGGGGCGGGCGAGGCCGGCGAGGATCTGGCCGTAGTTGAGCGCTCCGGCGCAGTGCTGGAGCAGCTTCAGAGAGATGTGGGCGGCGTCGAGGTTCGGGAAGACGAGGACGTCGGCAGGTTCGCGATGCGGCGCGTCCGGCAACTTGATTTCCGAAGCGGTCGGATCGAGCGCCACGTCGGCCTGGACTTCACCGATGATATTGAAGTCGAGATAGGCTTCCTTCGCCTTGTCGATGGCGAGGGCGGCGGCGGCAGCCATCTTGCGGGCGTCCTCCGTGCCAGCCGAGCCTTTGGTGGAGTGGCTCAGCAGGGCGATGTTCGGTTCGCGACCGAGGAAGTGCTTGGCGAGCTTGCCGGTCTCAATGGTGATGGCGGCGAGTTGATCGACGGTGGGCTGTGGCAGCAGGCCGCAGTCCGCCAGGAAAAGGATGCCATCCTTGCCGAAGTGCTGCAGGTGAGGGGCGACCAGCACCATCATGCCGAACATCTTCGGCACGGTGGGCAGTGGCTTGACGGTGTGGATCAGCGCGCGGAAGAGGGTAGCGGGCAGCGATTTATTGCCGCCGACGAGGGCGTCCGCCTGACCATACTGGACCATCATCGCGCCGAAGTAGTGCGGGCGGGAAACGACGTCCGCCGGATCTGCGGCGGCGTTATTCCGGTAGCGCTCGACCTTGGCGAAGCGCTGGCAGAAGAGCCCGAGGTCCGAGGACTTCGAGGGCTCGATGATGTTGGTGAATTTCAGGCTGATGCCATTGTCGGCGGCCATGGCGCGGATCGTGTCGCGCGAGCCGAGCAGCACTGGCACTGCGGCTTCCGCAGCGACGAGGCGCTCGGCGGCACGCAGGACGCGCAGGTCCTCCCCCTCCGTGAAAACAATGC
>DASWVY010000053.1:0-200753 GCA_036401075.1 Opitutaceae bacterium | reverse complement strand
CGCGTACCTGCAGGCGCTGGGCGAGCTCTACGGGCGCACGGGCCTTTCGGAATCGGTGTAGATGAAAGGGGCGCGCCTCGTGCGCACCCTCCCTCACTCGCCCGACCACTTGAAGATCGTCGTGCTGAGCGGAGGCAGCGTGATCCGCAGGCTCTGACTGTGGTTGTCGGCGGAGATGTCCTCCGTCGTGCAGCCACCGTCGTTGCCGATTCCACTGCCACCGTAGTACTGGCTGTTTGAATTGATCATCTCGCGCCAGAAGCCGCGGCGCGGCACGCCGATCCGATAGTCGCGGCGGATGAGCGGCGTGAAGTGCCCGACGATGGCGAACATCGCGCGCTCCTGCGGATCCATGCGCAGGAAGGCGATCACGCTCGCATCGGCATCGTGGCACGAGATCCAGCGAAAGCCCTCAGGACTGAGGTCGGTCGAGCTGAGCGCCGGTTCGGACGTGTAGAGTCGGTTGAGATCGCGGACGAGGAGCCGGATGCCCTCATGATCGAGGTACTGGCAGAGATGCCAGTCGAGGCTGCCCGCGTAGGCCCATTCACGGGACTGGCCGAACTCGCAGCCCATGAAGAGCAGCTTCTTGCCCGGCCAAGCCCACATGTGGGCATAGAGCGCACGCAGATTGGCGGCCTTCTCCGGGATGTGCCACGCGCCCATCTTGTAGAGCATGGAATTCTTCCCGTGCACGACTTCGTCGTGGGAGAAGACAGTGACAAAATTTTCCGTGTACTGGTAGAGCGCCCCGAACGACAGGTCGTTGTGGTGCCACTTGCGATGAATCGGCTCCTTCTGGAAATACCGGAGCGTATCGTGCATCCAGCCCATGTTCCACTTGTAGTCGAAGCCGATGCCGCCCGCGTGGACCGGCTTGGAGATGCCTGCGAACGCGGTCGACTCCTCGGCAATCATGAGCACGCCGGGATAGTAGCGGTGGACGAGATCGTTGGTCTGCCGCAGGAAATCGATCGCCTCGAGGTTTTCGCGACCGCCGTACTTGTTCGGGACCCATTGGCCCTCGGTGCGCGAGTAATCGAGGTAGAGCATCGACGCGACCGCATCCACCCGGAGACCGTCGATGTGATAGCGGTCGAGCCAGGACAGCGCATTCGCGACGAGGAAGCCGCGGACCTCGTTGCGTCCGTAGTTGAAGATCAGCGTGCCCCAGTCCATGTGCGCGCCCTGCCGCGGATCGGCGTGCTCGTAGAGATGCGTCCCGTCGAATTCCGCGAGCGCAAAGCTGTCGCGCGGAAAATGTGCCGGCACCCAGTCGAGAATCACACCCAGTCCGCGCTGGTGCAGGTGGTCGACAAACCAGGCGAAATCCTCGGGCGAACCGAAGCGCTGCGTGGGTGCAAAGAAACCCGTCACCTGATAACCCCATGAGCCATCGAACGGATGCTCGGCCAGCGGCATGACCTCGATGTGTGTGAAGCCCATCTCCACGGCGTAGTCGGCCAGCATCGGCGCCAATTCGCGGTAGGTGTGCGGACGATTGGCATCGTCGAGCTTGCGCTTCCATGAACCGAGATGGATCTCGTAGATCGAGACTGGCCGGTCGAGCTCGCCGGCCACGGCCTGCCGCTGCTCCATCCACGCCTGGTCCTGCCAGACATGCCGGCGCGGATTGCAGATGATGGACGCGTTGCCCGGAGGTGCCTCGAAATAGGTGCCGTAGGGATCGGTCTTCAGCCGCAGGTTCCCGCGCTGGTCGAGAATCTCGAACTTGTAGAGCTCGCCCTCGCCCAGCACCGGCACGAAAAGTTCCCACACGCCGGAGGCGCCCAGCGGCCGCATCGGATGGAAACGTCCGTCCCAGTGGTTGAAATTGCCCACCAGCGACACGCGGGCGGCGCTCGGCGCCCAGACGGCGAAGGCCGTGCCCCGCACGCCATTGATCTCGCGCACATGCGCGCCGAGTTTCTCGTAGGCGCGGTGCTCGTTGCCCTCGTTGAAGAGGTAAAGGTCCTGATCGCTGAGCGTCGGCAGAAACGAGTACGGATCGTGAAACTGGCGAATCTCGCCGCTGTGATACGTGACCCGCAGCTGGTAGGTGAACGGGGTCTTTCGCTTGGCCAGGAATCCCTCGAAGAACCCCTCGGCCGCCACCTGCTCAAGGGCGTACGTCTGGTCGGTGCCAACCTCGACCACCACGCAGGCGGCCGCTTCCCGCAGGAAGGTGCGCACGACGAGCCCCTGGCTCCGCCCCTTCTTCATCGGATGCATGCCGAGAAGGCTGTGCGGGCTGGGGTTGCGGGCCTGAAGAAAACGGTCGAGTTCGTCCGGGGAAATGATCACGGCTGCGGGGGTTGGGCGGACAGTGGACCCTGCGGGACGGCGCGTCCATCCCGGAGAACAGAAATCACCGGAGGTCGGGGTTTATCCTGTGTTCTTCAATCCACCACTGATGCCGTTGATCGTCAGCTCCACGACTGAACGCACCCCGGCCTCCTCCTCCTTGTCCAGACCGCCGGCGCGCAGCCGCCGCAGCATTTCGACCTGAAGGTAGTTCAGCGGATCGATGTACGGGTTGCGCAGCTCGATCGACTGCAGCAGGACGCGCTCGCGACCGAGCAACTGCTTCTGGCCGGTCACGGCGAGAATCGCGCGCTCCGTCCGCGCGAACTCCGCGAGGAGGATGCCGAAGATCCGGTCGCGCACACGCCCATCCGTCACGAGCGAGGCATACAGGTGGGCGATGCCCATGTCCGCCTTGCGCATCGTCAGCTGGGCGTTGTCGATCAGTGTCTGGAAGAAGGGCCATTCGGCGTACATGCCTCGCAGGAGCCGTTTGCCCTTGGGTCCCCGCGCGAGGACGGCCTCGAGCGCCGAGCCGAGTCCGTACCAGCCGGGAAAGTTGTAGCGGCTCTGCATCCACGAGAACACCCAGGGGATCGCCCGCAGGTCGGAAACGCTCTGCGTGGCGCGGCGGTAGGTTGGCCGCGAGCCGAACTTCAGATTGCTGATCTCGTCGATCGGCGTCGCCTGCTTCCAGAACTGGAGGAACTCCGGATCGTCGTGGACGAGCTCCTTGTACGCCGCAAAGCCCGCGGCGCTCATGGCCTCCATCGCGTCGCTCCAGTCCGCCGACAGGCGCGACTCGGTCTGCGCCGCCTGGGAGCCGACCAGCACGCCGTAGGTCATCTGCTCAAGGATGCGATGCGCGAGATCCGGATCATGGTAGCGCGTCGAAAGCACTTCGCCCTGCTCGGTCACCCGGATGCCGCCGTCGCGCAGGCCGACGGGCTGCGCGAGGATCGCCTTGGCGGCCGGACCGCCGCCGCGCGCGATGCTGCCGCCGCGGCCATGGAACAGGGTCACCCGAATGCCGTGCTCGCGGCACGCCGCCGCGATCTCATCCTGCGCCTTGTAGAGCGCCCAGTTGGCCGTGAGGTAACCGCAGTCCTTGTTGCTGTCAGAATAGCCCAGCATCACGTGCTGGTGACCCGTCCGGAGCGCAGAGGCATAGCCGGGGTGTGCAAACAGGCCGCGCAAAATCGCCGGCGCGTGATTGAGATCCTCGAGCGTTTCAAACAACGGGGCAATGGGCAGCGTCGCTCCGGTGAGCTTCATGAGCAGCCGGACCTCGAGGAGATCCGACACGGCTGCCGTCATGCTGATGATGTAGATGCCAAGGGCGTCTGAACCAAATTTGCCGCTGACCAGCGCCGCCAGGCGCAGCGGCTCCAGCACGTGCCGGGTCGCCGCGGAAAAACGACTGATCGCAACCTTGGGGATCTCCGAGCGCCCGGCGAGCGCACTGGTCAGAACCGCGCACTTTTCCTCTTCACTGAGACGCGGGTAGTCATCGCGGTCGATGACCTCGGCCACCGCCGCCTCGTGTTGGGAAGAGTGCTGGCGCAGATCGAGCCGCGCCGTGTGCAGGCCAAAGACGGTCAGCTGCTGCTGGACGTCCGTGAGCTCGCCCTCCGCGAGCAGCGCACCGCGTCCGGCCCGCAGGCTTTCCTCGATGACGGCATACGTCTCGCGGACGGTTTCCGTTCCAAGGCAGGTTTCGTCGCCCACCGTCTCCCCGGTCAGGACCGAGCTGTCGCGCACCTCGCCGACCGCCTGCGCCAGCCGCTCACGCAGCACGCCCAGCAGGAGGCGGTAGGGCTCGTGCGGATAGCGATCGCCGATTTGCTCGATGTGCTTGGAGAAGTGACGGCTCTCCCGGGCGAGCTTTCGCACGGCGGGCGACACGGTGTCGCGCCGGTCCGAGACGGTCAGCGTGCGGGCCAGTTCACGCGAACCAAGGCGAAGCTTCTCGATCGCCAGCCGGCGATGCAGCAGGAGCACGTCCGCCGTGACCTTGGCGGTCACGTTGGGATTGCCGTCGCGATCGCCGCCGATCCATGAACCGAACGTGAGCCAGCGCGCGGGCGCCTTGACCTCAGGATAGTGCTGCTGGAGCGCCTCGACCAAGTCGGCCTGCAGCCGCGGCAGGGTTTCGTAGAGCGTGGTATCGAAGTACCACAGGCCGGTCTTGGCCTCGTCCGTCACCTCCGGACGCGCGACCCGGTTGCGATCGGTGAGCCAGAGTGAAACGATCTCGCGCTCGATGCAGCGCGCATCCGTCTCGGCACCGGTGGGATTGGCGCGCTCGCGCAGAAGCGAGGCGAGGCGGCGCAGCTTGACGAGCAGAGTTCGGCGCTTCGACTCCGTCGGATGGGCGGTGAACACCAGTTCGATCGACAGATTGTCCACCCGCTGCTGCAGCTCGGTCGGCGATACGCCCCGGCGCTTGAGTTCGACCAACGCCGCCTCGATCGATTCACGAATCGGCCGTGAACCCGGAGCGCCATCCGATGCTGCCCGCCGGGTCGAACGTCGCCGGCGCAGCAGCTCGATGCGAAAGTTCTCCTCGGCCAGATTGACGAGTTCGAAGTAGACGGTGAAGGCCATCGCCTGCTGGAGGGCCTCGTTCCAGGTCAAGGCGCCCACGGAGGAAGCCAGCTTGACCGGGGCATCGACATCCCCCTGCCGGCTGAGTTTGGCCAGAGATCGAAGGTTCATCACCGTCGTCAGCGCCTCCAATCCCTCGAGTCGGGTGATGACCCGGCCCAAGGCAGAGCCGAGAAAGCGAATTTCAGCCCGCAATCGGGCCATTTCCTTCAGTGCAGTGGAGGAACGAGACTTAGGCATAGGGGGGAAGGCGAGGATGGGAACGGAGTCCGAGGCCTGAAAGCGAAAAGTGGACCAACTGCCGACCGTTGCGGTCAGATCGCTTGCCAGCACCCTCCCCCGCACCTTTGCTCCCCTTTACCGTGGTTCGCTCCCTCGTCCTCACCTTTCTTGTTCTTACGCCGCTCGCGCTGCGGGCCCAGAGCGCGCCCGCCGGGGTCGATTTTACGTCTCCCGGACGGGTCGTCATCGACGCGCGCACCGGGGTTGCGGTGGCCCAAGGCGGTGGTCGGTTGACCTACCAAGGCGCGCTCCTGACGGCCGATGAGATGTCCTACAACCAGCGCCTCGGCACAGCGGTGGCCAAGGGCAATGTCCGCCTCCTGACCGGATCGCGGCTCCTGCTGGCGGACGAGCTGACCTACCGTTTGGACAACAAGTCCTTCACCGCGTCCAACCTGCGGCTCGGCCAAAGCCCGCTCTACATGACCGCCCAGCGGGTGACCGGGACGGACACGACCTACGTGCTCGAAGACGCACGCATTTCCTACGAGAAGCCCGGCCCGTTCGCTCCGACCCTGACCGCCGCCAAGGTGACGTATTCCGGCGATCAGGAAGTGCGCGCCGAGCGGGTCCGCCTCGGCCTCGGGTTTTTCCAGCCACTCGTGCTGCCCACGTTCAACCGAAACCTGAACGCTCCGTTCTTTTCGCTGCTGACGGCCACAGGCGGTTACCGGAGTTCGCTCGGCGCGTTCATCGTCGCCGGCCTCGAACTGCCGGTCACCGCTAAGCTGGACGTCGGCGGACAGGTCGGCCTTTACACCAACCGCGGCGTCATGGCCGGCCCGAGCGCCAGCTACACTCTGGGCGAAAACGGTTCCGGCGGGTCGTTCCGCTCCGGCTACATCCACGACAACGGTGACACCCTGACGGATGTGCTGGGATCGGCCGTGCCAAAGGATCGCGGCTACTTTGAGTGGAATCACCGGCAGCGCTGGGGTGACCGTCTCACGCTCAACGGCGCGCTCAACTACTGGAGCGACTCCGAGATCATCCGCGATTTCCGCCGCAAGGAATTCACGCCCGTCCAGACGCCCGACTCCTACCTTGAAGGTACGTATACAGGCGACAACTACGTGCTTTCCCTCATCACCCGCGGCCAGCCGAATCCCTACCACCGCATGCAGCAGCGCCTCCCTGAGGTGCGCTTCGATCTGCTGCCCACCGCGATCGGTGGAGGCATCTACCAGCGCGCGCAGGTCAGCGCGGCCGTGCTGCGCGAGGACGACATCTACAACCCGACCTCACTGCGCAGCGACCGGGTGGATGCCTATTACGCCCTGTCCCGCCCCTTCACGCCGCGCGAGTGGCTTGGCATCCAGCCGGTCGCGGGCGGCCGCATCACGCACTACGCGCGGGCCACCAACGGCCGCGACGACTACACCCGCGAACTGGGCGAACTCGGCCTCGACACCGAACTGCGGGCCAGCGGGACCTACGCCTACAAGAACGAGCGCTGGGGCATCGATGGTCTGCGTCACCTGATCACGCCTCGCCTGAGCTACCGTTACATCCCGGAGGGTGACCGCGGGCGGGCCTACATCCCGCCGATTGATCGCCGGGCCTTCTCGACCTACCTCCAGCCCTTGGGACTCGGTGACCAGCGCAACCTCGACGACCTGCGCCGGACCAACACGCTGCGCCTCGCGCTCGACAACCGCCTGCAAACCCGCGACGAGACCTATGGTTCGCGGGACCTCGTGGCCTTCAATGTCGCGGCAGACCTCCGGTTCGATCACGACGTGGGCGAACGCGAGCTGGGATCCGTCCACACCGAATTGCGACTCACGCCCGCAAAATGGCTGCAATTCGACCTCTATCAGAATTTCGTGCCACAGGACTTTCAGGTCGATGAGTTCAACACCGGCGTCACCTTGCGCGACGGCGACGCCCGCTCGCTCCGCCTCGCGACCCACTACCTGCGCGGTCAGATCCAGGAGTACGTCCTCGATTACCGTCATCGCCTGAACGAAGTCTACCAAGGCATCGTCCGCCTGCACTATGACGACCGCGAGAAGCGCTTTATCGAGCAGAGCTACGGCCTGCGCCAGACCTTGGACAACCTCTGGTGGATCGAGTACGAGATCTCGTTCTTCGAGGGCCCCCGGCGCGAAAGCTCCTTTAGTTTCAACGTGCAGGTCGATCTGGCGGTCTTCTGACCTGTTCGCGGGGTTGCGTTTTTGAGCCGGCGGCATCCGCTCTGCGCATGGCCGCTGCCTCCCCTTCCCTCCTTCAGGTCAACGCCGTCGGCAAGCGCTACGGCGAGCGACGGGTGCTGGATGGCGTCTCTTTTTCCGTCGCCGCCGGCGAGCGCATCGCCCTGACCGGACCGTCGGGCAGCGGTAAAACCACCCTGCTCAATTGCCTCGGCGGCGTCGATCGGCCGGACGAGGGCTCGATCACCTTGCACGGCGAGTCGATCGGACAGCTGGATTCCGACGCGCTGGCCCGCCTGCGGCGTCAGCGCATCGGCACGGTGTTCCAATTTTTCCATCTGCTGCCCACCCTGTCGGTGCGGGAGAACATCGAGCTGCCGTTGCAGTTACTGAACATCGCCGCGGCGGAACGGGCGTCGCGCGTCGCTGCCTTTGTTGAGCGGGTGGGCCTGCAGGCGCGGGCCGACGCCCTGCCCGGCCAGCTCTCAGGCGGCGAACAGCAGCGCGTCGCCATCGCCCGCGCACTGGTTCATCGCCCCGACCTCATTCTGGCCGACGAACCGACCGGCAATCTCGACAGCGCCAACGGCGCCAACATTCTCGCCCTGCTGCGCGAATTGACCGGCGAAACCGGCACGGCGCTGGTGCTCGTTACGCACAGCGAGGAAGCCGCGGGCATCTGTCATCGCCGCATTCATCTGCGCGACGGTCGCGTCACGGCCGAGTCATGAGCGCGACGCTCGTCTCTACCCTGCTCCGCCGGCTGATTCTGCGCCAGTGGCGGCTGGCCCCGCGGGCGACGCTGCTCCTGGTCGGCATCCTTGCCTTGGGCGTGGCGGTCTACGTTTCCATCCGGCTCGCCAATCGCGCGGCGGTGGCAAGCTTCACCCATTTTACGGATACGCTGACTGGTCAGAGCGACTGGATCATCCAGGCCCCGGCCGGCGGCCTGCCGGAAAGCGTGCTGCCCGAGCTCCGACGCACTCTTGGCGCGCGGCCGGTGCACATCATCCCGGTCGTCGAGGCGACCGCCGCGGCCCCGGCCACCGGCGGCGACGGCGGTCGCTTTGGGCGTCCGGCCTACACGATCCTCGGCGTGGACCTCATCGGCGTCAGCAACCTGGCGCGCTCACCAGACGGCGTCGGAGCGTACTATGGTCAGCGAACTCCTGACCGCACCGGCGAGGCGAGCGACTTCTGGGCAGCGTTCCGGAGCGGGCCGCAGCTGTGGATCAGCGCGGAGTTGGCGGCCACGCCTCCACGGCAGCTTTCCTTGGTGCTCGATGAGCGGGTGATCGATCTCCCGGTGGCGGGCGTCATTCCCAGTGCGTCCGATGCGCCGCGCGTGCCGGCGAACCTGATGGTGATGGATCTGGCCCAACTCCAGACCCTTACCGGCAAGACGGGCTGGGTTGATCGCATCGAATTCCTGGTCGAGCCCGGTCCCCGTCTCGCGGAGCGGCGCGCGGAACTGGCGGCGCTGCTGACTGAACTCGGCCGCGATCGGTGGAGTGTTTCCTCGCCCGGCGCGCGGCGTGAATCGGCGGAGGTCATGACGCGGGCGTTTCGCCTGAACCTGACCGTACTCTCGCTGATCGCGCTGCTCGTCGGACTCTACCTGATTTTCCAGGCGCTCGACGGCGCAGTGGTCCGCCGCCGCGCCGAGATCGCCGTGCTGCGGTCGCTCGGCGTGGAGGAACGCACCATCCGCCAAGTCTGGCTGGCTGAAGCGGCCGTGCTCGGTCTCGTCGGCGGATCGATCGGCGTGGCGCTCGGCTGGCTGGGAGCCCAGGTTTCGGTGCGCGCCGTCGGACAGACCGTGAACGCCCTGTACTTTGGCACCACCGTCAGCCAGGCCAACCTCAGTTGGACCGAAGCCGTCCTGGGCGTGTTGCTGGGGGTTGCCACCAGCGTCGTTGCCGGTTGGTGGCCGGCAAGTGCCGCCGCGCAAACGCCGCCGGCGCAGGTCCTGCACCGCGGCAGCGCACCAGCGGCCGGAGCCAGATGGGCGCGCAGCCCGTGGCTTGGCGGCGCGTGCCTCGCGCTCGCGGTCATTTGCGCCCAGCTTCCCGGTCTGCCCTTGCCCGGCGGCGGACGCTTTCCCGTCGCGGGCTATGGTGCGGCGTTCCTCGCGATTTTTGGCGGAGGTATTCTCTGTTCCTATCTGCTCCCGCCGCTGGCCCGCCTTGCTTCCGCGTGGGGACGCCGGCGTGCGCCGGCCCGGGTGGCGCTGAGTCATCTCCGGTCGCCGTCGGGCCGCCATCGACTCGCGGCGGCTGCGCTGCATTGCGCCATCGGCATGACCGCCGGCATGGCGATTCTGGTCGGGAGCTTTGATCAGACCGTCCGCAGTTGGGTCCAACGGACCCTGCAGGCGGATTTGTACCTCTCCAGCGATGGCGCCCAAACCGCCAATTCCCAGAACCGGATCTCGGCCGCAGCCGCCGCGGAGATCGCCGCGCATCCAACGGTTGAGGCGTCGAACGTCCTGACCTCGTGGCGGATCGAATTGGACGGGCGGCCTACGCTGCTTTCGGGCACCGATTTTTCCGTTCTTCAGGCGCGCATGGACCTGCCCTGGGTGGATGCGCCGTCCGCGGTCACCGTGTTCACTGAACACGGTGAGATGACCGCAGCCGTCGTCAGCGAGAGCTTCACCGAACGCTTCGCTCGCCGCACCGGCGACACGATCCGGGTGACGACGCCTGCCGGAGTGAAGGTGCTCCGCATCGCCGGGGTTTTCGCCGACTACGGCAACGAGCAGGGCTCCATTCTGCTCGACCGCAGTCACGTCGTGGCGTGGTTCCGCGACACGCGTGTGACCAGTCTCTCGCTTTGGCTGAAGCCGGACGTCGATGCGGATGCAGTGCGCGCGGATCTGCTCGATCGGTACCCCGGTCTCTCCGTGCTGACAAACACCCGGCTTCGCTCCGAGATTCTCCGCATTTTTCGACAGACCTTTGCCATCACCTACGCCTTGGAGATCATCGGAGTCCTCGTGGCGGTGATCGGACTCGTCCTGACGTTGACCAGCGTATTGCTGGACCGCCGCGACGAACTCACGACGCTCCGCGCGCTCGGTTTTTCCCGACATGAAATCGCCTATGCCACGGCGATCGAGGGCACCGCGCTCTCCGCCGCGGCGGTTGTGGGCGGACTCGCGCTCAGCCTAGGGCTTGGCTGGCTCCTGATTCACGTCATCAACAAACAATCCTTCGGTTGGACGCTCGGCTTTGCCCTGCCCTGGGGTCAACTGGCGGCGCTCGGCCTGCTCGTCACCCTGGCGGGTGCGGCCGTGAGTTATGCGGTGGGACGCTGGGGCGCCAGTCTACCGGCGGATCAGGAGGAATAACCATGCACCGTCTCTTTTCCATCCTGACCACGGGAGTGCTCATCGTTGCCCTCGCGGCGTCGATGTCGGCGCAGGAATCCGCCCCGCTGCAACGCTTGACTGCGGACGGCTTTGCGGTGCCGCAGCCCGGCTATGCCTTTTCCTTTCCGCGCGACCACGGTGCGCATCCGGATTTTCGGATCGAGTGGTGGTACGTCACCGGACATCTCCGCGCCCGCGACAACCGGCGCTTCGGGGTGCAGGCGACGTTCTTTCGCAATGCGGCTCCGGACCAGTCGAGCGATCTTCACCTCGCCCACGTGGCCTTGCTCGATGTCGCCACGGGCACGTTCCTCCATCAGGAACGGCTCAACCGCACGGGCTGGGACGCGACAGCGTCCGCCGACGGCCTCGACGTCCGCAATGGTCCGTGGTCGTTACGCATGACGGATCCAGCCTCGGAACGGATGGAGTTGCGCGGAGGGATTCGCGCCGAGGCCGCGTTCACCCTCGATCTCGCGCCTGGCAAGCCATTGGTGCGCTTCGGCGAGAATGGGCTGTCGCGCAAGGGCGCGGATCCCACGTCCGCCAGCTACTACCTGACCTTTCCCCGGATCGCGGCGACCGGCTCGCTCACGGTCGGGGCCGAAACCCTTGAGGTTGCGGGCGAGCTTTGGATGGATCACGAGATCAGCAGCAGCCAGCTCAGCGAGGGACAGGTCGGCTGGGACTGGATCAGTGTGCATCTGAACGACGGCCGCGAAGTCATGCTCTACCGACTGCGTCGGCGTGACGGCTCGGCCGATCCGGCTTCGATCCTCACCTGGGTCGATGCGCAGGGAAAGCCCCAGGTTGCTCCCTTCACCTGGGCCGTGGAGTCAACCTGGACGAGCGCCCGGACGGGTGCGGTGTACCCAGCACGCGTCAAGGTGACCACCACGGATCCGGCTACGGGCCGCGGCGTCGACTTCACGGTTGAGCCGCTCGCCGCCAGCCAGGAGCTGACCGGCGAACTCGGGGGCGTGCCCTACTGGGAGGGCGCGTGCCGCGTGCTCGATGCCAGCGGCCGCGAAATCGGCTCGGCCTTCATGGAGCTGACCGGCTACGCCAAGGAGCTGAAGATCTAGACCGTCCGGGGAAGACGGGCAGCTGATCCGGTTCCAATGGTCTTACCGACCGGCCTCAGCGAGGCCGGCTACATCAGATTCAGCAGGCGCGGCAGCCAGAGCGAAAGCGCTGGAACGTAGGTGATGAGCAGCAGCGCCACGGTCATGGCGATGAAGAAGGGAATGGCTGAAGGAATGACCTTGGCGATCGTGGTCTTGCCCATGCCGCAACCGACGAAGAGGCAGGTTCCGACGGGCGGTGTGCACAAGCCGATGCAAAGGTTGGCAATGATCACGATGCCGAAGTGCACAGGATCCATGCCGAGCTTCATCACCACCGGGAGAAAGATCGGGGTGAAGATCAGGACCGCGGGTGTCATGTCCATGAACGTGCCGACAATGAGAAGCAGAATATTGATCAGCAGCAGCACCATGATCGGGTTGGCGGAGAGACCGAGCATCGCCTCACTGACCATCTGCGGAACCCGCTCGTAGGCGAGCACCCAGCTCATCGCCGAGCTGGCACCGACGAGCAGCATGACGACTGACGTGGTCTTCGCGCTGCGGAGGAGAATGGCTGGCATGTCGGCCCACTTGATGCCGCGATAGAGGTACATGCCGAGCAGGAAGCAGTAGACCACCGCGATGGCCGACGCCTCGGTGGCGGAGAACACACCGCCCAGGATGCCGCCCAGCACAACGGCCGCGAGCAGCAGCGTCGGCAGGGCACGAACAAAGGCGGTTGGGATATCGAGACCCTCGGCGGCCGCCGCGGCACTCCCGCTGCTGGCCTTGGGCTTTGGCGGACGGATGGCCAGAATCACGGCACTCGCGACCATGATCGAAATGCCCACAAGAATGCCGGGAATCACGCCCGCCATGAACAACGCCGCGACCGACACGTTGCCGGACACCACGGCGAAAACGATCATGATGTTGCTCGGAGGGATCAGAAGTCCGGTCGTGGCCGAGGTGGCGGTGAGCGCGACCGCAAATTCCCGCTTGTAACCCTTCTCCTCCATTTGCGGAATCATGAAGCCACCAATCGACGACACCGCCGCCGTGGCAGAGCCCGAAACGGCGCCGAAGAGCATGCAAGTAAGCGTATTCACATAAGCCAGACCGCCCTGAAAGCGTCCGACCAGGGAATAGGCAAAATCCATCAGGCGACGGGCCATTCCGCCGTCGCCCATCAGCACGCCCGAGAGAACAAAGAAGGGGATCGCCAGCAGCGGAAAGCTCGCGATGCCACTGGCCATGCGCTGGGCGACGATGTAGCCGGTGGGGACATCGCCAAGCGTGGCGATCGTCGCGGCGGTGGAAAGGCCTATGCAGACCGCGACGGGCACATTGAGGAGCATGAGCCCCACAAAAACCACGAGAAGAACGAGGACTTCGGAGGACATGGGTCAGGCCTCCTTGGGGGACGACGGGATCACCGCCGGCGGGTTGATGATGTGCTCAAGGGCAAATGCACAGATGAACACACCGCTGATTGGAACGGCAGAATAGAGATAGCCGATCTTCCACTGAAGAACGGGCGTGAGCTGATTCGCGCTCAGCGTCTCCGCCACCAGCCGGGAGCCACCGTAGACGAGCGCGAAGCCCGCGAAGATCAGCACACTGATCTCCACCACGATCGCAGCCCAGCGCTGGGCGGAAAGATCGAGTTTGCCGACGAAGTAATCAACCCCGAGGTGCCCGTATTCGCGGTAGGTCAGCGCTCCGCCAAAGAGTGAAACCCAGACGAGCAGATAAATCGCAAGCTCCTCGGTCCAGTCACTCGGAACGATGCCCGGAACATAGCGGGAAACGACGCCCCAGATCACATCAAGGACGAGGGCGGCAAACAAGGTCACGGTGAACCACTCCAGCGCACGCACGCAGTGGCCCCAGGGAGAGAGGGTCTTGGTCATGGCGATTACTGGATCTCGCGGATGCGGCGGGCGAGATCGCCCACGCGGGTTCCGTCAAACGCGCGGTACATCGAAGCGGTGGCCTCAACAAAGGGAGCCTTGTCCGGCCGGTAAATCTTCACGCCCGCCTTCTCCACGGCCGCCAGCGAGGATGCGGTCTGCTCCTGCCAGAGCTTGCGTTGAAAAACGACGGATTCGTCGGCCGCTTGCTGCAGCCAGCCCTGCACGGCGGGAGAGAGTCCGTCCCAGATTTTTTTGCTGAAAATGACCAGATCGGGAATGCGAGTGTGCTCGTCGAGGGAGTAGTGCCGCGCCACCTCATAGTGCCGGCTGGTGTAGAAGCTCGGCGGATTGTTCTCGGCGCCATCGACCATGCTCTGCTGCAGGGCGGTGTAGAGCTCACCGTACGGAACCGGGGTGGGACCGCCGCCGAGGAGCGCGATCAGGTCGCGCGCCATCTTGCTCGGGAGCACGCGGAGCTTGAGTTCCTTCACGTCAGCCGGCGTGAGAATCGGCTTGTCCACGGTGTAGAAGCTGCGGCTGCCGGAATCATAGTAGCAAAGGCCGTGCATCCCCGCGGAATCGCCTGCGTTGAGCAGCTCGCGACCGACTGGGCTTTCCAGCGCCCGCCAGTAGTGGGCATCGTCGCGAAACAGGTAAGGCAACCCAAAGACGGCCATATCGGGAACGAAGCCCTCCATGGCCGCAGCGGACGTCTTGACCATCGCTAGAGCGCCACGCTGCAGCTGCTCGATGCACTCCGGCTCAGTCCCGAGTTGGGCATTCGGAAACACCTGGATCTCAATCATGCCGCCGGAAAGCTCGGCCGCCCGGCGCGCCATCATCTCCATCGCGGTATGGACGGGATGCGTCTGATCAAGGGTGTGGCCGAGCTTGAGGACGGTCTTCTGACCGCCGCCGGCCGCGAGGGCTCCGCGCTCCGAGCGCAGCACACCGATGAAAACGACGGCGGCGAGGAGCGAGCCGACCACAAGGCCGAGCGCGAGGAACGAAAGCGATTTTCTATCCATAGGGGTTAATAGAAATTACAGACGGGCGACAGGCGGGTTCAATGCTCATTTCGCCGGCGTCGGCGGCGGAACGCTGTTCAGGCTGGCGGGCTTCTTCGCCGGCTCGATCGTCACGTTCGAGAAGCTGATATTTCCCGTGTGGGAGATCACCTCGGTGGCGGTGACGCCGCGGAAGGTCGAATTGCTGATGCGGATGTTCTCGACGATCGCGCCCTCGAATCCGCGCACGTACATGACGCGCGGGCTCGCGGAGCTGGTGATGTTGTCGAGCTGGACGTTGCGCACGACCGGCTTGAAGGCGCCGGCGGCGCCCTCCTCGTAAAGCAGGTCAATCGTCAGGACCGCCTCGGCCACCTGCCCCACGCGGACATTGCGCATGAAGACATTTTCGAGGACTCCGCCGCGCACCGCGTTGTTCTTGAAGCGCAGGGCGCGATCAAGGTTCGGGCTGTCCATCTCGCAGTTCTCGATGAAGACATTGCGGATGCCGCCGGTGCACTCGCTGCCGAGCACGACGCCGCCATGGCCGTCCTTCATCACGCTGTTGCGGATGATGATGTTTTCGCTCGGCACATTGACGCGCCGGCCGTCGCCGTTGCGGCCCGACTTGATCGCGATGCAGTCGTCACCGGTGTCGAACACGCAGTTGTCGACCAAGATGTCGCTCGACGACTCCGGATCGAAACCGTCGTTGTTCGGGCCGTGGGAATTGATCTTCACGCCGCGCACCGTGATGTTGCGGCTCAGCACCGGGTGGATTTCCCACATGGGCGAACGGATGATGGTCACGTCCTCGATCAGGATGTTCTTCGAGCGATACGGCTGGATGAAATTGGGGCGAAGGAAGTCGCCCTTGCCGAAGACGCGCTGGGCCACCGGCGTGTTGGCCTCGCCCATCGCGATGAGGCGGTCGCGCGCCGCCTTCTGCTTCACGACGCCCTGCGACTTGTTGTTCCAGTCCCACCAGGTGTCCCAGTCGGAGCCGCCATCGAGCGTGCCCTTGCCGGTGATCGCGATGTTCTCCTGCTCGTAGGCATAGATGAACGGCGAGAAGTTCATGAGCTCCACGCCTTCCCAGCGGGTGAAAACGATGGGGTACTTGTCCAGGTCGAAGGTGAATTGGAGCGTCGCGCCCTCGCTGACGTGGAGGTTGACGTTGCTCTTGAGGTGGATCGCGCCCGTGAGCCAAACACCGGCCGGCACGACGACGCGGCCGCCGCCCGCGGCATGACAGGCCTCGATCGCTGCGCGGATCGCGTCGGTGTTGTCGACGCCCGTCTTCGCGCCGAACTGGGTGATCGGGAAATCCTTATTCGGAAACGTCGGCGCCTTGATCCGGGCAAGGATCGTGTCGATGTCGCCCCACCCGCGCACGACTGGCGTCGTGGCCGGCGTGCTGATGAGTTGCTGAACCTCCAGGCCGGCGAGAATGAAGGGGCCGACGCCCTTGAGATCGTTGTCCACCACCGGCTCGCTGATGTAGTACTCGAACGAACCATCGCGCGGACGACCGCTCGAGGAGGTGTAACCGAGACCGGAGACCTCGACGACCTTGGTCAGGCTGACGCGGCCATCCGGATCCGTGCGCAGCATCTGGCGGGCGAGCCCCTCGAAGCCGCGGATGACCGCCGGCAGGTACTTTTCACGGGAAAGGTAGCCGCGGTTGATGCCCTTCGCGAGGGTGTAGACGAACATGCTGGAGGCGGAAGACTCGAGGTAGTTCCCCTCGCGCGTTCCCTGGTCGACGATGTCCCACCAGAGGCCGCTTTGCGGATCCTGCCAGCGCACCATGCCGTCGGCCACGCGACGCAGGACCTCGTTGATGTGCTCCACATCCGGCTGGGTGGGCGGAATCAGATCGAGGCAATCGACGATCGCCATGCCGTACCAGCCGACGGCGCGGCCCCAGAAGTGCGGTGAACGTCCCGTCGTCTTGTCGGCCCAGGATTGCTCCTTCTTCTCGTCCCACGCGTGGTAGTGCAGGCCCTTGGCCGCGTCGTAGGCATGCTTGTCCATCAGCAGGATTTGCTTGGCCACATCATCGAACGCCGCGGGCTCGTTGAAGGCCTTGCCGTACATCGCATAGAACGGTGAGCCCATGTAGATGCCGTCGAGCCACATCTGATACGGATAACGCAGCTTGTGCCAGAAACCGCCGTCGCTCGTGCGCGGCTGTTTCGCCAGCTGCTCGCGCAGGCGCTGCAGGGGCTTCAGCAGGCGCGGATCCCGGGTCTGCTCGTAGCGCATGAGGAGGGCCCGGCCGGGCGTCACCATGTCGATGTTGAACTCGTCAAAATTGTACGTGTCGATGCCGCCGGTGTCGTTGACGAACGACTCGACCAGGCGCGCCGCGTAGGCCGTCATCGTGGCGTCGCCGGTGCGCTGCGCCGTCTCAAGCAGCGCGACCGAGAACAGCCCCGTGGTGTAATCCCAACGCGCCCGCGGCGCACCGCCCTTGAACAGCGTCTCGCCGCGCCGGGCCATTTCGGATTTGGACACGCGCACGGACCACTCGAGGGGCGTGGCACCGTTGAAGGTGGAGGGAACATCCGCCGCGGCCACCGTGGCGGCGGCCAGCACAGAGAGGAACAGGGAGCCGAGCGTTTTCATAAAACAGGGGGGACTGAGGTGAGAGATGCTGTTGCGATCACCGGCGGTGCGGTCGATCCGGCCAACCAGGGCCAACCAACTGAACTAGCGAGAAACCGTGACGGTGACGGGAGCTTTGAGGCGGGCCGCAAAGGCCGCGACGTAGCTGTTCCACGCGCCCTGCGAGGTAAACTCACCGGCGCGGGACCACCCTGCCCCGGCGTAATAGCGAAGCGGCTGGCCCGGCGTGACCTTGGCGAGCGCGAGATGATTGCGGTCATCCTCGGCGAAGCCCTGGAAGGCCGCCCCGGGAACGATGATGGCCGTACCGAGCGAGTCATTGCTCTTCTGCGTGATCCACTGGGTGAACGAGCCGTCGCCCGCGGTCGGCGTCAGCGCAAACTTAGGCTCCTGGCCGCGATCGGCCGGATTCTTGTTCAGGCCCACCGCCACGGTCAGCTCCTTGGCCTCGCCCTCGACCACGTTGAAGGTGCTCTCGATGCGACTGAGATTGTGCCCGGCATCTACGGTGAAGCGCTTGGTTTCAGTCACCTTGACGCCGTGCGCGTCCCAAGCGGCGTAGGTCAGCTCGAAGACCGAGCGGACCGGACCATTGGTGATGATCTTCCACGTCGCGTAGTTGCGGCTGACCGCGAGGCTGGTGCCGTTCCACACGCCGGTGCCACCGCAACCGCGGCTGGGACCGACCTGGTACATGTCCATCCCCTCGCCTTCGTCGACGTGGTAATGGTCGTGACCCTTGTTGTACCAGCGATCGACGATCGGATAGGAAACGCGTTTGCACCAGACATCGAGTCCACTCGTGACGAGGACTTCCTTGCCGGTCTTCGGCTCATCGGGTGCGGCCAGCGCCGGGCCGTAGGTGCGGTGGGCGATCTTGTCGTTCTCCCACGCAAAATCGTCGAGGCGTTCCTGGATGTAGCGGGCGTAGGCCTTGGTTGCAAAGACCGGAGCGACCGTGTCCGTCTTCTCCACCGTGAACACCGCTGACTTTTCGCCGGCGGCAAAGGAGTACTGGAAGATCAGTTCACCATACGCGATGCCTACCCCGGTCGGATCTTTGGCCTGCGGTGCGACATTGGTGACCTGATACGGCAACACGTTGCCCTTCGCATCCTTGACCGCGATGCGCTGCAGGAGCGCGCCGGGCAGGACCTCGTTGATTTGGGACCACGGGACGGTGATCGTCTCGGACGGACGCGCGTCCGGGTGCGAATGCGTCACGGTGATCGTGGCGCGTTCCGCGGCCGAGACCGCGAGCGCCGTGAAGAGCAGACCAAGCAGAAAACGCAGGGGCTTCATCGGGGTATGGGTTGAAATCAGCGCGCGAGCCAGCCGCCGTCGACGGCAAGAATGTGGCCGTGCATGTAGTCCGAGGCCGGGGCCGCGAGGTAAACCACCGCGCCCTTCAAGTCGTCGGACTCACCCCAGCGTCCGGCCGGGATGCGATCGAGAATCGATTTACTGCGGGCCGGATCCGCGCGGAGCGCCTCGGTGTTGTCCGTCGCCATGTACCCGGGGGCGATCGCGTTCACATTGATGCCGGCGGAGCCGAGTTCGTTGGCCATCGCCTTGGTCAGGCCGGCGAGCGCGCTCTTCGAGGAGGTGTAAGACACCACGCGCACGCCGCCCTGAAAGGAGAGCATGGACGCGATGTTGATGATCTTGCCCCGGCGCTTCTGTGCGAGCCAACCGCGCACGACGGCCTGGCTGAGACGGAAAACCGAGCCGAGGTTCACCTCGAGCACCTCATCCCAGTCGGCCTGCGGAAATTCGGTGAAGGCGTTGCGTTTGATCGTGCCGCCATTGTTCACGAGGATGTCGGGCAGCGGCAGCTCGGCTCCGAGAGCGGCGGCGAGCTTGTCCATCGATGCGCGACTGGCCTGGTCCGCATTGAACGTCCAGACCCGTCGGCCGGTCGCCTCCACCGCCTGCTTGGCGGCGGAAAGGTCGCCGCGGGCGACGAGGATCAGGTCCGCGCCCGCTTCGCCGAGGGCCACGGCCATCGCCGTGCCGAGGCCGCGGGAGGCGCCGGTCACCAGCGCCACCTTGCCATTGAGTCGAAAGCTATCGAGTACGCCTGCCATGACCGGGGCGCTTAGCGGAGTCCCGCGACGGGCGCGGGATCCATGTCCGTGAACTCCTGGTTCTCGCCGCCCATGCCCCAAACGAAGGCATAAGCCGCGGTTCCGCAACCGCAGTGGATCGACCACGGCGGGGAAAGCGCGATTTCCAGGTCGCGGACGACCAAGTGACGCGTGGCGGTTGGCTCGCCCATGAAGTGAAACACCGCTCCGGTCGGAGGCACATTGAAGTAGCAATAGACCTCCGAACGACGCAGGTGCGTGTGCGGGGGCATCGTGTTCCACACGCTGCCCGGTTCCAAGCGTGTGAAACCCATCACCAACTGGCAGGAGGGAAACGCGCCCGGATAGATGAGCTTGTAGAGCAGGCGCTCGTTGGCGGTCTCGCGAGCGCCGAGCCGATCCGGCTTCACGTCCTTGATCGAAATGTGGCGGACCGGATGGCTCGTGTGCGCCGGATACGAGAGAAAATAATAGCGCGCCGGTTGCGCGGCATCGCGCGAGGCGAAGACGACATCCTTGGTGCCGCGCCCGAGATAGATCGTATCGAGCGACTCCATCGGATGGACGGTGCCGTCGACCGTGACGCTGCCCGGACCGCCGAGATTGATCACACCCGCTTCACGCCGCTCGAGAAAGAAGGCGCTGCGCACCTCGGCCGGATTGGGCAGGCTCAACGCCGTCGCTAGGGGCGAGATGCCACCGACGATCGTCCGGTCCGTTTCCCAATAATGAAAGTTCGCCGATCCGGGGACGAACATTCCCGGGACAAGGAACTCCGCTCGGAGTTGATCGGTAGGCAGGACCGCAGCAGCGCGGGCAGATGAACTGGCGTGGGTTTGCATGAAGGGGAGAAAATGCGAAAGAAGCCAAGAACTGACGTCGGCCGCAGCGCGGCTCGAGAGAAAACTGCCCGGGGCCGTGGCCCCGGGCAGTGTCTGCAGCGGACTGATCGGCCGGTCGCTTAGAAGCGGCCCTTGACGCCGAGGTTGAACGTCGTGCCGTAGTCGCCGTCGCGCTGGAGGATGTCCTCGCGCACTTCGTAACGCGTCTGCGGCTCGTTCGTGAGATTGCCCACGTTGAGGAACACGCTGGCGTAGCGGGTGATCTCGTAGCCCATGTTGAGGCCGATGGTCGCACGAGCCTTGGTGTAGTTGTAACGCGGACCCGCGGCAGCGACGATGCGCTCGCCCGTCGCGGAATACGTGACACCCGAGACGGCGCGGGCGGTGTCGTCCGTGTAGGTCGTCGAGATCTGGGCGTTGAACCGGCGGTACTTGTAGCGCAGGATGAAGTTGCCCGACCACTCGGAGGTGCCGTCACCGCCGCCGACCGAGGTGAGGAAGATGTCCTGGTCGGACATCTTCACGTAGGTCGCGTTGGCCGTGACACCGAGACCGCTGAACAGGCCGGGCAGGAAGTTGAGTTCCTGGCTGTAGCTGAGCTCCAGACCCTTGAGGTTGGCCTCGCCGGCATTGATGCGGGTGGCGATCGTCGAGGTGGTGCCGAGCTGCTGCGCGGTGTAACCAAGATCGGCGATGTCCGCCGGGATGTCGTTCGGATCGATGAACGTCGTGTTGGCGATCTGGATGTCGCTGATCTTCTTGTAGAAGAAGTTCACCGAGACGACGCCGACCGGCTCGAAGTAGTACTCGAAGGCCAGGTCGAAGTTGTCGGCGGTTTCCGCCTCGAGATCGATGTTCTTGGTCGTGAACGCAAACGGCTCCGTGATCGCGTCGTTGACGGCGATACCGCCGGTGAGCTGGCTGTAGTCCGGACGCAGGAGCGACTTGAAGTACGCGGCGCGCGTCACGAAGTTACGGGTCGGCTCGAAGCGCAGCTGGGCCGAGGGAAGAACGTTGTCGTACTCGCGGGTGCGCGTAATGCGCGAGCCGTAGCGCGCGGTGATGTAGCCGATGTCGTTCGTGTTGGTCGTGCCGGAAATGGCCCGGGCGCGAGCGTTGCCGATATCATCGAACGACTTGCCGGCCGTCTCGGTCTTCTCAAAGCGAACACCGACGAGACCCGTCAGCTTCGGCGTGATCTTCACCGTGCCCATGGCGTAGGCCGACTTGATCTGCTCCTCGACGTCACCCTCGGCCTGGAGGAAACCGCGCAGGTTGGCGGCCTGGTTGGCCGTGAACGGCCCGGACGTGGGATTCGTGAGGCCGGACGGATCCGACACGTAGTTCCGGAAGAACTGGTAGAGCTTGAAGTTGTCGATCGTCGGGTGGACGTTCTGGCGCCGGCCCGCGAGATCGGTGACCGTCACACCCTTGTCGACGTAGGCCGGATAGGCCTCGTTGAAGTCGTTCAGGTTGATGTTGGTCGCGCTCGTGGGCAGCAGCGGATTCAGCGCCGAAGTCGCCACGGAGAAGTTGGTGCCGTAGGACTGGATCACATCATAGACGTCCTGGCGGTGCTGGACACCGAACTTGAGGGTGGTCGGCATGCGCAGGTGACCCAGATCGTAGGTCGCATCCACGCGGCTGCTCCAGATCTGGCCCTTGGCGTGGCGCGGATCGGAACCGACGACGCTGAGCGCCGCGCCGTTGTAGTTGCCAAGGTCATACCAGCTGCGGGTATCGCCGGCGACCGTGGCGAGCTGCGTGACCTGATAGTCACTCGGGTCGGCGCCGAGGCCCGACTTCCAGGAGACACCATTCATCTGGGCCGTCACGGTGCGGAAATAGCCCTCTTCCGTCGTGTCGTAGTCATTGATCGACTTGGAGTACGCGAACGAGCCGAGCAGCGTCAGGTCGCCCTTCTTCCACTCGATCGAGGGGCTCAGCAGGATGGTGTTACCCGTCTTGCGCGAATTGCTCGAGGAGATCGTGGTGCGGGAATTGGTGTTGGTGAGGGCCGGCGCGATGCTGGTCTGCTCGGTCGCCGTGCGGTTGCCGGGCGTCGCCGTGGCATTCACAACCGCGGCCGTCGTGATGATGTTGAAGTCCTTGTTGAAGAACTGGGCATCGTAGTCGCCGTAGCTGGTGCGCAGCGTGAGCGTCAGGTCGGGCGTCGCCTTGAAATCGAGGTTCAACACGGCGGACTCACGCCAGGTGGGCTTGGGCCCGTCGCGGAGCTGGATCGTGGTGTACGTGGGCAACTCCGTCATGTCGTCGGCGGAGCTGGCATTCCAACCGAGCGAGTTGTTGAGGATCTTCTGCTGCATGAACGAGCCTGAGTGGCTGATCGCGGCGACGACGCCGAGGCGGCCATCCATCAGGGTGTCCATATACTCGAGGGAGAAGTTCGGGAGGATGTGGCGGTGCTCGCCGTCATCCCAGCCGCGGTCCTTGCCGAGCGTCATGTGGTAGTCGTTCGCGACGGCGCTGACGCTGTACTTGATCGAACGGCCCACCTGATTGAGGGCGCTCTTGCCGACCGTGTTGATCGTGCCGCCGAGACCGGCCGAAGCCATGTCGGCCGTCGGGGACTTGTTGACCTCGACCGTCTCAACGGTCGCCAGCGAAACCTGCTCCATTTCCAAGGCGCGCAGGCGGGTCAGGTCGCTCGAGCCAGAGTTGGCGACGGGGTGGCCGTCGAAGCTCACCGTGGCATACTTCGGGGGCAGGCCGCGGACGCGGATGTTGCGCACATCGGCCTCGACGAAGTCGACGGTGATGCCGGGCAGCAGCTTGAGGAACTCACCGATGTTGCCCTCCGGCACGTCGCCGAAGGCATCGGAGGAGATGACGGTCTTCACGTTCAGCGCCTCGCGCTGCTCGGTGATGGCGCGGGCGTTGCCCTCGCGGTTTGCGGAAACGACAAAGGTGTCGAGCTCGACGCGGTCGCCGTAAATGGCGCTGGTCATGCTGACCTCAACCGTGGCGGTGCCGCCCGGGGTGACCGCAACCGTCTGCTCCGCCCGGTCCAGACCGGTGTAGCTGACCGCGACGCGGACATCGCCCGCCGGAACGTTGGGGAAGCTGAAGGTGCCGCCAACGCCGGTGACCGTGGTGCGGCCGGTGCCGACCAGCTCAACCTGGGCATTGCGCAGGAAGGTGCCGGTGGCCGAGTTGAGCACGCGACCGTTGACGGTGCCGGTGTTGGATTGGGCGAAGGCGCCGGGGAGCGCGAGGGTCAGGGCGAGCGCCAACGTAAAGAAGGCGCGCATGACCGCCCCGGCATCAGGCCGGCGGGCGGATAGTCTGGCAACAGCGGTCGCAAGGGACCGGAGGTGGGTGTTCATCGAGGTAGTTAGGGGGTTCGCCAACACAAGGGGTTGGTCGTCGGTTCCGCCGCACCGTTAGGCGCGGAAGTGGGTCTGCAGGGTGTGACTGAGGGGCTAGGGTAAGAGGCTTCGCCAACGGGCAGAAACCTCGTGACGTGTTCACTAATGAACTAGACATTCACTGTTGAATGTCCGATGCCGGTCCGCAACCAAAATTAACCAACCGGAAGGCCGCTATTGTTCACTAATGAATTTGCCATTAAATCCTGAACATACGCAGACTGTTGCGCTTTCCCATTCCCCATGAAGAAAAGTTTGTCGGACAGTCCAAATGCAGCGCTCGAACGCTACGTTATCCCCAACCTGCGCAACGCCTGCCGGACCCTGAAGCTCCTCGCCACGTCGCCCGACGGGTTCAAGGCCGCCGACATCGCGCGGGAGCTCAAGATTCCGGTCACCACGACGCTCCGGATCATGGCCACGCTCCAGGTCGAGGGTTATGTCCGCAAGGTGGAGGGCCGCTTCGAACTCGGCCCGGTGCTCATTCACCTCGGCAACGCGTCCCTGGCTGGCGTGGAGATTCGCTCCGCCGCCCTCCCCGTTCTGCAAAAGCTGACCGCGGAATCCGTCGAAACGTCGCACCTCGCGATCCCGTGTGACGACCGCGCCCTGATCGTCGCGGTGCAGGACGGCCCCCACCCGCTACGTGTGGCCTCGCGTCCCGGCTACTTGGCGGATCTGCACTGCTCGTCCACCGGCAAGATCTTCCTCGCCTACCTCCACTACGGCCGGTTGACAGAGCTCTTTGGCCGCAAGACACCGCAGCGCCGCACCGCACTCACCCAGCTGACCTTGGAGGAGATCAAGCGCGAGGCCGACCTGACGAGGAAGCGCGGCTATAGCTTCGACAACGAGGAGTATCATCCGGGCGTCCGCTGCGTGGCCGCCCCCGTTTTTTCCTCGGACGGAACGGTCGTCGCCGCGATCGGCGTGACCGCCGCCGTGGTCCGATTCCCCAAGGAGCGGATTGCCGAGATTGGCGCACTCGTGAACAAGGCCGCCGCCGAACTGGCCCACAGCTTGGGCTTCGACGGCCGCACCCACGCCGCACGGACGGCTCGCTGAGCCGCACCGGGCAAGACTCCGAGAGCGCGGGCCGCTGGCCCGCTCAGGTTGTAGGGGCGTGCCTCGTGCACGCCTTCCGAACCGGGCGCGCACGAGGCGCGCCCCTACAGTTCGACCCGCAATCAGGCGGGCCAGCGGCCCGCGTTCCCGGGACGAACCCGCCTTGCCCCAAAAGCCGCCCGCGCTTTCTCGTCGCCAGAGGGATTTCCGCGGTTTTGATCGGGAGTTTCGCGCATGACCCGCACCCCAATGACCGAGTCCCCGACCACCCCAGCCTCCCTCCTTCTTCCGCTGCTCGTCGTCTTCTTCCTCGGAAGCGGCTGCGCGGCCCTCATCTACGAGGTCGTTTGGTTCCAGATGCTGTCCCTCATCGTGGGATCCTCCGCGATCTCCATCGGCGTCCTGCTGGGCACCTTCATGGGCGGCATGTGCCTAGGCAGCATTTTGCTCCCGCGCTTCGTCTCCGCGCGGCACCACCCGCTCAAAGTCTACGCCGCCCTTGAGGCCGCGATCGCCGTCTGCGGTCTTCTCGTCCTCGCCGCCCTGCCCTTCATCGGCAACCTCTACATTGCCCTCGCGGGCGAAGGCTTCACCGGATTGTTGGTCCGCGGCCTGATCGCCGGCCTGTGCCTGCTCCCGCCCACCTTGTTGATGGGCGCCACGCTGCCGGCGATGGCGCGCTGGGTGAAGATGACGCCGCAGGGCGTTTCGTGGCTCGGTTTTTTCTACGGCGGCAACATCGTCGGCGCGGTCGCCGGCTGCCTGCTCGCCGGATTTTACCTGCTGCGTCTGCATGATGTGGCGATCGCCACGTATGCGGCCGTCGCGCTCAATCTCATCGTCGCCGCTGCGGCGTATGCAACGGCCAGATTCGCCCCGTACGACGCCTCGCAGGAGGCTGCTGACACGCCATCGCGGACAGCCGCGACGCCCAGCGGGGCGTGGCCGGTCTACGTGGCAATCGGCCTGTCCGGCATGTGCGCGCTCGGAGCCGAGGTGGTCTGGACCCGCCTGCTTTCCCTTCTGCTGGGTCAGACTGTCTACACGTTCTCGCTCATCCTCGCCGGTTTCCTCTTCGGCCTCGCGATCGGCAGCAGCGTCGGCTCCAGCATTGGACGCTCGGTCCGCCATCCGCGCATCGCCCTCGGCGTTTGCCAGTTCCTCCTGATCGGCGCGATCGGCTGGGCGGCGTACGCGCTGACCCAGGGCGTGCCCTACTGGCCGGTCTACCCGATGATTGCGACCCAGCCCGGCTTCCAGCTCCAGCTCGATATCGCCCGCTGCCTCTGGGTCGTGCTCCCGGCCGCGATCCTGTGGGGCGCCAGCTTCCCGCTTGCCCTGGCTTCACTGGCCCGCGGCCAGAATGATCCCGGCCGGCTGGTCGGTCGCGTGTACGCGGCGAACACGGTGGGCGCCATCGTGGGCGCTTTCATTGCGAGCATCGTGCTCATCCCCGGCGTCGGCACGCAGCATTCCCAGCAGATCCTGATCTCCCTCGCGGGCGTGGCGGCGCTGCTCATGCTCGGCTTTGCGTGGGACGAACGTGGCCGCGTGGCCGTCCGCCTGCCGCAGTTGAGCTGGGCGGTCGCCGTCGTTCTGCTCGGCGTGTGGATGGCCTCCACCGTCATTCCCGTTCCGGCCCTGCTGGTCGGCTTCGGCCGCAACACCGCCGCCCGCGCCGCGGATCACGGTGAATTCATCTTTGTCGGCGAAGGCATGAACTCCTCCATGGCCGTTTCCGAAATCGGCGGCGGCGTGCGCAACTACCACAACGCCGGCAAGGTCCAGGCCTCAAGCGAACCGCAGGACATGCGCCTCCAGCGCATGCTCGGCCACCTCACCACCCTGCTCCCGGCCAAGACCGACAGCGTCCTCGTGATCGGCTGCGGCGCGGGCGTGACCGCCGGCGCGGTCAGCATCGAGCCGGCGCTCAAGAAGCTGACCATCGCCGAGATTGAGCCGCTGGTGCCCAAGGTCGTCGCCAAGTATTTCGGCGCCCATAATTTCAACGTCGTCGACAATCCGAAGACCCACGTGCAGATCGACGACGCGCGTCACTTCCTGCTCTCGACCGACCAGAAGTTCGACGCGATCACCTCCGATCCCTTCGACCCCTGGGTCAAGGGCGCAGCCTCGCTCTACACCAAAGAATTTTTCGAAGTCGCGAAATCACGGCTCAATCCGGGCGGCGTCGTCACGGTGTTCGTCCAGCTCTACGAGAGCACGGAAGCCGCGGTGAAGAGTGAAGTTGCGACCTTCTTCGAGGTTTTTCCGAACGGCGCAGTCTTTACGAACACCTACATGGGCGAAGGTTATGACGTGGTCCTCGTTGGCCAGGTCGAGCCGCTCCAGATCAACGTCGACCAGATCGAGGCGCGCCTGCAGAGCCCCGAGTACCAGCAGGTGAAGGCGTCGCTGGCCGAGATCGGCTTCCAATCCGCCGCCGCCCTGCTCGGCACCTACGTCGGCCAGCCATCGGACATGAAGGCCTGGCTCGCGGACGCGCAGATCAACCGCGACCGCAACCTCCGCCTGCAGTACCTCGCCGGCATGGGCGCCAATTTCTACATCCAGGGCAACATCCACCGCCGGATGGTCGCGGGGAAGCAGTACCCCGAAGGCATGTTCGTCGGCAACCCGGACACCCTCCGCGCCATGCGCTGGGCGATCACGGGCTCGCCGTGAGCCGTGTAGCCGGGCTCCGATGTAGCCGGGCTCGCTGAGCCCGGGGATCGGATTTTCGCGCTAGGAGCATTTCAAATAAATCTGTAGCCAAACGGAAGGCGCGCACGAGGCGCGCCCCTACACCCATTACGTTTCCTTCGTAGGGGCGTGCCTCGTGCGCGCCCGTTCGGGCGATCTTTTTGCGGCTATCGTTTTGCTGAAAATGCTCTAAACCGCACCGGACCGGGGTCAGCGACCCCGGCTACACCCTAGCGATGCAGCTCAGGGAAGAACAGCGGAGCGCTCAGCGCCAGACCGTCGCCAACGCTGGTGAACTCCGCGCCGTCGCGGATGCGCTCTGCGCCGAAGCGTTGCTTGAATTCGGCGCGCAGGCTGCGGATCAAGGAGGTGCCGCCGGTCAGGAAGACGGTCTCGATGCTTTCCCGCGTGATCGCCGCCTCCGTGAGAAAGCGATCGAGATAGCCCACGATGCTTGCCGTGAGTTCGGCGGAATTGCGGTCGAACTCAGGCCGGGTGAGTCGCTCGTCGATCGGGATGCGCGGATGCGGAAAGCGCAGCGATGTTGCTTCCTGCGAAGCCAGCGCGATCTTGGCCGCCTCAATGACTTGGAACAGGGCGAAACCCTGGTTCTCTTTCACCAAGGCGGTGAAACGCTCGAACGCTGGCGGGTCGTCGGACGAGCGCGACAGCCGCCAGAGCAGATCCAGGTTTTGGGCGTTGTTGAGAAAGACAATTTGATCCCACTGACAAATGCGGCGGTGGAGCGCCGTGGGCACCTCCAGCCGCTTTCCCCAGCTCTCGTAGGTGGCGTTGCGCCCAAGCAGCGGCGTGAGCTTATGCCACATCGTGGCTGCGTCGTATTTATTGCCTGCGGACGGCAGGCCTCCGGTCGCGAGGATATCGCTCATCCGATCAGGGAGGCCCTGCCTCGCAGGATCGAGTTGGACCACGCAGAAATCGGACGTGCCGCCGCCGAAATCACCGACCAGCACCCGCTCAGGCCGGGTGATCCGCGACTCGTAGGCAAAGGCCGCCGCGATGGGTTCGTACTGGAAGCGGATCTCCTCAAATCCGGCGGCCTTCGCGGCGCGACGAAGCCGCTCCTCGGCCAACGCGTCCTCCTCAGGAACGCTCGAAAACACGGCCGGGCGTCCCATGACCACGTGCTTGATATCCTGTCCGGTCACCAGGTCCGCTCGCTCCTTCAGCTTGCGCAAGGGGAAGGCGATCAGCTCCTCGATCGTGTACGACCGGTTGTTGAACGTCGTCTCCGCGAAGGTGGTGTTCGGCAGAATCGTTTTGATGGCCTGGAAGAATCGGCCGCGCATCTGATCCGAAACATAGCGCCGCTTCGCCTCATCACCGATGACCGGCGGTCCCGCGCGCAGGGCGAAGGGAAAATACATGAAGGACGATTCAACGCCCGCGGTCCGCGGATCCCGCACCAAAGCACGCCGCCGCACATCCCAGATCGCAATCGACGAGTTGCTGGTGCCGAAATCGATGCCGTAGATAAAGTCGCTCATGGATCGGATGTGTGGGGCGGTGAAGGCAACGGCTCTTCAGTCCGACGACAAGAGCAGAAGTCGATCTCCTACTCACCACCATTGCTGATGAGCGGATAAAGCCGCACATTCGGCCGAGTCAGCGATATCCGCGGAAACCGCCGCCGGCGCCAAACGAGTAATTTGAATTCCGTCCTGGCTTCGGCTTAGCGATACGCCGCATGGATGAAGTATTTTTTGCTCCATCTAAATTCAGTAGCGAAGTACCGGCAACATCCGGCGGATCGCGTGTGCGGCTGGACAGAAATTAGCTAAGCACCGCCCGCAAGGGGCGAAGCATAACTGCCACCAGACTTGGTATCTCGAATCGAGGCAAAGCGGATGGTTTCCACGCCCTTCTCGGAAATATCGGCCTCCCCTTCCACAGTCACGGCCATGGCACGCTCGATAGTTTTTGAGACGATATTTTCAGCGTGGATTGAGTTGAAGCCGAGGGAAAGTGAAGTGAGCGCCTCCGTTGCGCGAAATTCCTCAGATCGCTCACGGACCTTCACGCGGACATCGACAGAAAACTTGAAATCCTTGCGGGGGCCGGGCTTGAAAAGTATGTCGGAAGCGTGGGCGTCATCGTAGTCTAAGAAACCGAGAAACTCGCGGCGGCTGACGGTGTTGAAGATCGCTCCAAGAGGATCGCGGGTGTAGTCGAGTGCCTTACTTAGGAAATCAATCAACTTCGGTTCGCAGGTTCTGACCATGGCGATCACCCGTTGCTTCGCGGCCGTCATTTCGCGGACCACCTTGGCACCAAGCTCTTCCTTCACCGGTTTTTCCAGAGCGGCGAGAGATTCGATGATGGTGATCTCTACTTTGGCGGCGTTGGCAAGGTGCTTCACGCCGTCCAGTCGGAAACCGCCGTCCTTGGAAACAATAATGGCATGGGTGTAGTTGTGCTCGACCATATCATCGAGAATACCGGTAAGGATGATAGTATCGTGAAACCCTTTGCCTTTCTCGCCAAACGCGCCGCGACGGCGGAGAGCCATCTCCGTGTAGTAGGATGCAGGGCGGTCCTTGGTCGGCACGACGCGGAACAGGTCGGTGAGGTCCTTCGTGTGCTTGGCGTAGCGAGTTAGCAATACATCAGCTTTAGGCAAACGCATGGGCGGCGCCATCTCGCTAAGTCCGAAGGTATCGCGATTGAAAGCCTTGACCTGGTCGGCCAGATGCTGGCGCATGGATTGTAAGTCGCGCAACCAATGGGCAGTGACTTCGCGGAGCACGAGGTCCGGCAGGCATACATCGAGATCAGCGGCTTGTGCTATGCGAACGATCTCGAGGAGTTGGGCGGTTGGGAACGGCCAACTCGCACCGATCAAGATGTTGCTATCGAAATAAACCGCTTGGGACCTGTTAGCTGGATCGCTCACGAGCGAAAGATTGCGGAAACGAGCACCGCGACGCCAGCGTGTCTTTCGAAGAGAGTTGGTCTCGACGGCTGGCTTGCGGACGTCGAGGCGACTTCCATGATGTTGCCGTGTTCGACCACCCCGACTACGATCATCTGACGCCGGATACTCTGCCGCTAGACTTCGATATAAAACTGTGCGACGAGAAATTCATGGCCGAATACGATCGGCTGTTCGTGGAATTTCGGACGAGCGGTGGAAAGTGGGGCCATGTTGAATATGTCGTGCCCGTGGCGGCGCGGAAGGTGACGGCCACTAGCATCGAGCTGACGTGGTTTGTGGACATGAACCGGCGGTATCATGCGGTCGAGGTAACGTTGCCTAGAGACCAAGTGGTGCGCTGCATCGCGGTCGATAAATATGATGAAAACCCGGTGGTGTTCGTAAAGGCGGGCTGGCTAGAGGACATGTTCAAACGCGTAAACTCAGTGTTCTGCTATGTGGACGCGATAGGGGTGCGAGACGCGATCGGCAGCGGCCTGTCGTTTCGGAAAAAGTTGCCAGAGCTTCGAGAAGCGATCGACCGCATCGCCGCATTACACCCGCAGGTCGCGTTCCTGTCCTTTGCGGACAGCGTCGTGTTGAAAAGCAACTGGACGACTGGGTTCTTCAAGACGAATTGGGTTAGGTATGATCCCGAGACGATCCTCAGGGCGTTTGTCGCAGTGCGGGCGGCCTATAAGGCCGTGACCGGGTTGGACGTATACGGAGTGTTCACCCAGGGCGCGAATGAGTTTTCCGAGGAAAAGTTGATGCATGTGGCGGCTTCTGGAAACCACGTGTGCATGAACAGCTTTGGCGGGCCGTTTGCGGATTTGAAAGTGATCGAGGATACGGCACGGCGGGCGGTCCGGGAAAAAGCGCATGAACCGGCGGAGCTCTACTTGGAACTCCGATTCTACCACTCGCTGGAATGGAAGGCGCCGATGCATCCCCAGAGGTTCGCCTATCGATCCGTGATTACCGGGGTGGAGTCACAATACGTGTGCGCTAGGTGCGACCAACTGCTTCTGACCTGAGCTCGAAGCGTCACTGAATCAAAAGAGGGGCGGATAAGGGGTTGGGGCGTAAATCGTCAAATCCGATCTCAGCCCGTTCGGATTTGCGGGTTTCACTCAGCAGCCCGGTCGATTTCCAGCCCACAACAACATCTCCGGACACGAAAAAGCGCCGGAGCCTTACGGCGACCGGCGCTTCTAAAGTGGTGGACCCTAGCGGGTTCGAACCGCTGACCTCCTCAATGCCATTGAGGCGCTCTACCAACTGAGCTAAGAGCCCGTAACTGACGGGAAGGTATGGAAAATCAAAGTTTCGCCGCCGAAGGCAAGGAGTTTTTTGCCCGGTCTCAACGTTCGCGCAAACGGATCGGAATCCGGAAGGTTTCCGCCTTCCCCGTCGGGGGCGGTCCCACCGGGCGAATCGTCTGCAAGGCCTTGATGATGGCTTGGTCAAACTCCGTGTTGCCCGAGGACTGGACGATGCGCGCACCCGAGATGACGCCGGTAGCTGAAACCTGAAACTGCACCATGACCGCCGCCACGTCGTTGAAGGAGGCACTTTCCAACGCCTGGCGGATGCGCTGCACGATCAGGGCCGCATACGCCTCGGTCAGGTCGCCTTCGGAGCGCGAAAGTGCCGTGCCGCCCGCGCCGCCCTTGGTGTTGGCGGTCGAGCCGCCGGCCACGCCCTTGGCAATGCCCTCGGCATCGATCCGCTTGGTCGAGATCGGGGTGTTGGAATTCGATTTGGCCGACGCCGTCTTCTTGTTCGCGTTCTGCCGGTCGAATTCCTCCTTGGTCAGGGTCTTCTTGGCCAGATCATCGGCCTTCTTCTTCGCCGCCGCGTCTGCCTTTTGCTGCTGCTCGACCTTCTTGCGAATGTTGGCCTCCCGCTTGTCCGCCAACCGCTCGATGTTGCGCGCCATGTTGGGGATGGTTGGCGAAGTGATCGTCGCCGCGGCCTTGGTCGTGGGTTCCGGCGCGGCCTGGATCACCGGCTCAGGCTCGGGCGGCGCAACCACCGGCGTGGGCTCGGGACGGGGGATTTCCGGGACCGTGATCTTGATCCCACCGGGCGTACCCAAGGCGGGCGCCTCGGTCGCCGCATAGTTGTCCCCCTCGCCTGCCACCAGTTCGAACACCGTCGGCGCTGGCTCCGGCTTCGTCACGGACCGCCAGAACAGGTACGCCAGAGCCAACGCCACCAGCGTTCCGTGCAGGAACACGGATGTCAGGTAGGCGGGATTGGAGCGGTAGGTGACCACGCTGCTTCGTTCAACGGTCGCTGCGGCAATAAATTAGTCTCGGTTTCGCGCTTCGCACATTTCGGCAGGCCTCACTGCTTCTGGACCTGAGTATCGACCGAAAGTTTGGTGAGATTGAGCTGCTTCAACTCATCCATCACGGTGATGTACTGTTGTGCGGTCGACGCTGCGTCCGCCCGAAGCCGGATGACTGGAGGCGTGGGCTGACGGCCGAAGCCGGCCAACTCGCTACGAAGCTGGGTGAGCGTCACCGTGCGGGAGCCCAGCAAGTACGTGCCGTCGGCGCGAACGGTGATGACTTCAAATCGCGTATCCGGATCGGCCTTGGCCTGCGGGCTCTGCGACTCCATCGGCAGATTGATCGGGATGGTCTGCTCCGGCGGCGTCTCGAGCAGTGGGGCCGCGAGCATGAACACGATCAGGAGCACGAAGGCGAGGTCAACGAGGTTGGTCACGTTGAGCTCGGAGACCGCGTGCATCTGGCGGCGCTGGCGAAAGGTGCGGGCCATGACGGGGATCAGCGGACGGACTCGAGTTCGATCCGGTCCGCCAGCGAGCTGGCGTAGTTCTCGATCTCGGTCACGAGCTGCTTGCTTTTGCCGAGCAGGAAATTGTAGCCGAACATGGACGGGATGGCGACCACGAGGCCCGCAATCGTCGTGAGCAACGCGGCCGAGATGCCGGGCGCGAGCGCAGCGATGCTGGCGGACTGCTGGCCGGCCACCGCGCTGAAGGCCTCCATGACGCCCCACACCGTGCCGAGCAGGCCGAGGAAGGGCGCGCCGGAAACGACCGTGGCGAGGAAGATCATGCTCGATTCGTAGCGCAGTACCTGACGCGCGAGCGCGCGCTGGATCGCGTTCTCGGCGTGTTCGAGGCGGGCGCGCGGGGAATCCTCGCCCTTTTCCTTGAGGATCGAGGCGGCACGCCAGTAAGCCTCGGACGCATCGGCGAACAGGTCGGCGTAGGGAATGACCCGCTTGTTGCGAAAGGACTCGGGCAGGTCGAGCAGCGTGCGCTCCTCGCGCAGGCGCTGCTCGAACGCGAGATTGAGCCGGCGCAGCTCGGCGAGGTCGTTGCGCTTTCCGATCATGACCGCCCAGGTGATGATGCTGGCGATGGCCAGTCCAACCGTGATGATCTGACCGGCGAGATCACATTGGAGGAAGATTTCCCAGAGGTTGGCGGCGGCAAAAAAGGGCGTCATCGTGGCGTGGTAAAACGTGGAGGGAAGCGTTGGCCGTTTTCACTCCCACCTTCAACGGTAAACGCAGCGCAAAGCGGAATAGACCCGCGGTCGCGAATCTGGTTGCCGGCCCCGTGACGCCCCGGTTCGATTCCCAGCGGCCGGCTCCAGGCAAAGCGACTCGCCAAACCTCCGACAACCCGGCACCTTTTCTCCCATGCCTCTGAAAAAGTCCTCCACCGGCAAACTGATCTCCTTCGAAGGATCCGAGGGTAGCGGCAAGTCGACCCAGATCACCCGCCTCGCCGAATACCTCGTCGAGCTTGGCCGCGACGTTGTCACGGTGCGCGAGCCGGGCGGCACCGAGATCGGCGAACAGATCCGCAATATCATCGTCCACAACTCCAAGGGCGACGAGATGTGCGCCGAGACGGAGCTGCTCCTTTTCACCGCCGCCCGCGCGCAGCTGGTCCGCGAGGTCATCGCCCCTGCCCTGCTCAAGGGCGCCTGCGTGCTCAGCGACCGGTTCCTTGACTCGTCCACGGTCTACCAGGGCATCGGCCGCAATCTCGCGCTCGATCCGGTCAACCAGATCAACCGCTTTGCCGTTGGCAATGTCATGCCCGATCTCACGATCGTCCTCGACGTGCCGACCAAGGTCAGCCTCCAGCGCATCCGCCAGCGCGCCACCGACCTGCCCGACCGCATGGAGCGGGAGAACATCGATTTCTACGAAAAGATCCGCGCCGGCTACCTCGTGCTCGCCAAGGGCATGCCCAACCGCTTCGTCGTGATCGACGGTACGCTCAAACCGGACCAGATCGCCCGCAAGATTCGCGCGGCGGTCAAGAAGGTCGTCAGCTGAGCGCCGCTCCGCCGGCCGTCGCGTTTTTCGCCGCTTCATGATGTCTGCTGCGCCGCTTCCGTGGCCCGAGGCCCTCGTCGGCACGCCTGGCGTGTCCGTGATCGAGCAGGCCATCACGCGCGGACGCCTGTCGCATAGCCTGCTCCTGACCGCAGACGACCACGAGACACTCGTCATCGTGGCCCATGCCATCGCCGACCGGCTGCTCAACACGGCCGCCGCCCCGGCCGCGTTTCCGCCCGAGCAGCACCCGGACTGCTTCAGTCTGCGCCCGGCCGGCAAGATGCGGCAGATCCGCATCGGCGACGATGACCGCGACCCGGGCACCATGCGCGAGTTCATCCGCAAGCTGTCCGTCTCCGCCTCCGTCGCGGCGCAGAAGGTCGGCATTCTCCACGAGGCGGACCGGATGAATGTGGCCACGGCCAACGCCTTCCTCAAGACGCTCGAGGAACCACCGGCCCGCACCACGCTCCTCCTGCTCACGACCAAGCCCTACGCGCTGCTGCCGACGATCCGCAGCCGCGTCCTCCATTTTCGCTTTCCCGTCAGCGCCGCCGGCTTCACGCCAGACGGCTGGAATGCGTGGGTGCAGGACTACACCGCCTGGCTCGGACGCCTGACCGCGGGCATCACCGACAAAAAAGCCAGCGCCGACGCCATCATGGCCGCCTATGGCCTCGTCGCCCGCTTCGGTGCGATCCTCGAATTCGCCACGGCCGAGGCTTGGAAGCTGCAAAAGGAAAAAATCCCGGGCGACCTCGACGAGGATGAGCAGGTGGCGATCGAGACCGGCCTGACGAATGGGTTGCGCCTGCGACTCTTTGCCGAGATCGCGCGCGCCACCCGCGCCTTCGCGTTGACGTCTTTCCAATCGGGCGACTCCGATCGCGGCCGCTCGGCCGCGCAGGGCCTCGTGGCAGCCATTGCCCGCCTTGAGCACGATGTGGGCTTGCTCCGTCTGAATCTCAACGAGTCGGCCGCGCTCGAGGCCTTCATGCTCGGCTCACTGCGGCTCTGGACGGCGAAGCGGTGAAGAAAAGATCCTGAACCACTTATTTTCACTGATGATCACTGAAATCGATCCTGAATTATGGATCCGGATCAGTGGCAATCAGTGAAAATAAGTGGTTAAATCTTTCCAACCGCCCGGACGAATTCCGCTCTCGTTTCCATGTGCGGATTGTGGCCGGCGTCTGGAATGACCGTGATCGTCGCCGATGGAAAATGCGTGCGGATGGCGGCGTGGTCCTCGTCGCGGATGTAGCGGGATTTGCCGCCTGCAATGAACTGCACCGGCCCACCGTAGCGGTCCGCAGGCGTCAGCGGATTCGCCTCGAGCGTGGTCAGCGCTTCCGCGAGCACCGGGAGGTTCACCTGCCAGCGCCAGCCGGTGCCGTCCTCGGTCCGGTCCAGGTTGGTCACGAGGAACTTCCGCATCGCCCAGTCCGCCACCCGGGCCTCGAAGCGCAGCTCGGCTTCGCCGCGTGACTGCAGCGTATCGAGATTCAGCTCCAGCATGGCGGTAAACTCCGCCCGGTGGGCCTGCGATGAGTAGGTCCGGGGCGCGATATCCACGATGGTGAGCCGGCTGACTCGCTCGGGGTGACGGCAGGCCAGCAGCATCGAAACCTTGCCGCCCATGCTGTGCCCCATGAGTTCCACCTGGTGAAGGCCCCGGGCATCCATCCAGGCGAGCACGTCGCCCACCATGGCCGCGTAGGTCATCTCGGCGGCGTGCGGCGACTTGCCGTGATTGCGCAGGTCGAGCGCCCAGACCTCGCGCTCGGCCGCGAGATCGCCGCCGGTCGTCAGCCAGTTGCGCGAGGAACCGAGCAGGCCATGCAGCACAATCAACGGCGGCTTGCCGTCGCCACCCAACGCTCGATGAAAAAGAGGAACCACAGACATCCTTTCAACGGAAAGCATCGCTCCTTTGTTGACCACGAAAAAACCTCAATCCGGTTTAACCACAGATGGACACAGATGAACACGGATTCGGATCAAGCCGGTGCCGATCAAGTTTTCCAGAGTGTTTGAAGTTCCAGTGTAGCCGGGGTCGTCGACCCCGGGGATTGAGTTTCTCCTCTCAGGAGGTTCGGACCGGGGTCAGCGACCCCGGCTACATCTTTACCGGAACCGTCCAGCGACGGATGGATTCGATCCTCCGCATTCATGTCACTGGATCATTTCTATCCATGCGTGATTAATCCACCAATCCGGATGCTGAGGTTTTCCATCCGTGTTCATCTGTGTCCATCCGTGGTTAAAACTCAGCTGGACCGGCATGATCGGCGGTTTCCTCGTTTTGGATAAAAACAACTGACAAACCGCTGAAAATCCCCGTGTCTCGCGGGCTGCCGACCATGTCCGCTCCCGCCGAAAAACTCACCCCGATGATGCAGCAGTACTTCGAGGTGCGGCGCGGGCTGGCCAAGGACACGCTGCTCCTGTTTCGGCTGGGCGATTTCTTCGAGATGTTCTTCGACGACGCGGTGGTCGCGTCAAAGGTCTGCGGCCTGACCCTGACCAAGCGTCAGGAGACCCCGATGGCGGGCATCCCGGCGCATTCGCTGGACAACTACGTCAACAAGCTGCTCGCCGCCGGCAAGAAGGTCGCGATCTGCGACCAGGCCGAACCGGCCAAGGCCGGCAAGCTCGTCCGCCGGCAGCTCACGCGCATCCTTTCCCCGGGCACGACGCTCGCCGCCAGCCAGCTCGATGCGAGTCGCAATCACTACCTCTGCGCGCTGTCCCTCGATCGGGCCGGCTTCCACGTCGCCTGGCTCGATCTCTCGACCGGCGAATTCCGCGTCGCGACCGATCTTCAGCCGGGCAATCTCCTGCCCGTCCTGACGGCGCTCGATCCCGCGGAGCTGATCGTGACCGAAGGCGAACTCGCCCGCTGGAAGGCTGCGCCGCATGAGGAAGCGGCGGTCCACGCGCTGCACGCCTTCTGCAGCCCGCGGCTGGTCACGGAGCTGCCCGGCTATCATTTCGAAATCGCCGACGGCGCCCGCACCGTCATGGCCGCGCTCGGGGTGTTGAATCTGCAGGGCTTCGGACTCGCCCACGATCATCCCGGACTGGGACCCGCCGGCGCGCTGGTGCACTACGCGACGGAAAACCTCTGCGCGAAGCCGGAGAACCTGCGTTCGCTGCAGGAGTACCGCAGCGCCGGCACGCTCCTCCTCGATCCTGCGACCCTGCGCAACCTCGAGATCTTCGAGTCCGCCCGCGGCACGCGTGAAGGCACCCTGCTCTCCGCGATCAATCGCACCTCGACGCCGCCCGGCGCGCGCCTGCTTGAGCGCTGGCTCGCCTCGCCCGTCCTCGATCTGGCCGAAATCCGCCGCCGCTCAGGCACCGTGGCCGAACTCCTGGCGCGTCCGGCCATGCTCGGGGAGTTGCGTGAACTGCTCGCCCCGGTGCGCGACATCCCGCGCATTCTCGGCCGGCTGCAGAACCGACTGCGCAACCCACGCGAGCTCGGTGGCGTGCGCGACACCCTGCAGCAGATGCCGCCGCTGCGCGGCCTGCTCGCGGCGTTCGGCGGGACCCTCGCTGAGGCCTATGCCGCGCGTCTGGCGGAACTGCCGGCGCTGCGCGATCTCCTGACCCGCTCGCTGGCCGATGAGATGCCCGCTGACTTGTCAGAAGGCGGCTGCATCCGCGCCGGCTTTGACGCTGAGCTCGACCGGCTGCGCAGCCTCACGACCGACAACAAGACCTGGCTGTCGGAGCTCGAGCGACAGGAGCAGGAGCGCACCACGATCCGCAGCCTGAAGGTCCGCTTCACCGGTAATTTCGGGTACTACATCGAGGTCACCAAGGCCAATCTCCACCTGGTGCCGCCGGACTACATCCGCCGCCAGACCACGGTTAACGGCGAGCGCTACGTCACCGAGTCGCTCCGGGCCAAGGAAAAGGAAATCTTCCACGCCGAGGAGAACGCGCTGGCCCGTGAGCAGGAGCTTTTCGCCTCGCTGGTCGCCGCCGTGCTCGACGAGTCCATTGCCTTGGCCCAGACCGCCGACGCCTTGGCCGAGCTCGACGTGCTCGCCGGTTGGGCCGTCCTTGCCCGGGAATGGGACTACACGCGGCCGGAGATCGACGAAGGCGATGTGCTCGAGATCTCCGAGGGACGCCATCCCGTGGTCGAGCAGGTCCTCAAGGATCCGGCCGCCGCCGCCGCGCGTGGGAGCCAGGCGTTCGTGCCCAATGACACGCTCCTCGCCAGCAGCGAGGCGCAGCTCGCGTTGATCACCGGTCCCAACATGGCCGGTAAATCGACCTACATCCGCCAGGTCGCCCTGATCACGCTGCTCGCGCAGGTGGGCTGCTGGGTTCCGGCCAAGCGCTGCCGCGTCGGATTGGTTGATAGGATCTTCTCGCGCGTCGGCGCCAGCGACGACCTCGCGCGAGGCAATTCGACCTTCATGGTCGAGATGAACGAGACAGCCAACATCCTGAATCACGCGACCAGCCGGTCGCTCATCATCCTCGATGAGATCGGCCGCGGCACGTCGACCTATGACGGCCTCAGCATCGCCTGGGCGGTGGTCGAGCATCTGCACCGCGATGCCGAGCGCGGCCCGCGGACGCTCTTCGCGACTCATTACCAGGAGCTGACCCAGTTGGAAAAACACCTTCCGCGTCTCCGCAATTTCTCCGTCGCGGTGAAGGAGTGGAATGACGAAATCGTTTTTGTGCGCCGCGTTGTTCCCGGCGCCGCGGATCGCAGCTACGGCATCCAGGTCGCACGTCTCGCCGGTCTCCCGCTGAGCGTGATCGACCGGGCCAAGGTCATCCTCGCCAAGCTGGAAAGCGATGACACCAGCGTCGAGCTCCCCGCAGCCCCGGCGGCCAAGCCGCGCAAGAAGATCGCGGTGAAGCCAGCCGAGGACGACGCTCAGCTCGGCCTGCTGTAAGGCATTTTAAGTTCCGTTGTAGCCGGGGTCGCTGACCCCGGAGATCGCGTTTTTCGTCTCCAGACGTTCGGACCGGGCTCAGCGAGCCCGGCTACCTCTTGACCGGACTGCTCTAGACCGCTTTCAGCTCCCAGAAGGTGACGTCGGGATAGAGACGGCTCACCTCATCCGGCTCGCTGGCCACGGTGGCTCGGGCCGTGGTGGTCACGACGGTCCACCCCGTCGAGGAAAACAGCGCGCTCGAGGCCGCCAAGGGCCAGTCGTTCGCCAGCGGCGTGGTGATCAGCGCCCGTCCGCCGGACTTCGTGACCCGCCGCAGTTCCTTGAGCGCGGTGGTGCGCGCGGCGGGGTCAGCCAGATCCGCGAGGCCGGCCGCGCTCCAGATCACGCCGTCAAATACCCCGGCGTCAAAGCCCAGCCGGGTGACATCGCCCACCCGGAACGGGGTCGCGTACTCCAATTTGGCCGCCAGCAAACGGGCGGCCTCGATCATGGGGCGCGCAAAATCCACCCCGATAACCTGATGATAGCCCAGTTCCCACAGGCCGAACGATACCCGGCCGGCACCACACCCGACGTTGAGCAGAACGCTGTCCTGCGTGAACAACGGTTGCAGGAGCGCTTCCTCTGAACGCCACAGGCCGATTTCAGCCGCGGCCGTGGCGTAAGTGGCCACGATTTCGGCCTGACTATAATGGACTTTACGGTCGGTTTCCGCCACCCCTGAGCGACGTCCGGTGCGCGAGCCCCTGTCGAGGGCATTTTTTAACAAATTAACCTTGCGTGCCCCCTGACCAAACTTCTTAGTTCGACGTTTTATTTATGAAAGCGACCATCAAAACCCAGGGGCAGCAGTTCGCTGTAACCGAGGGCGACATTCTGATCGTAAACCGCTATCCCAACACGGAAGCGGGCGCCACCGTCGAGATCACCGACGTCCTCTCCGCGGGTGAGGGTGCTGCCTTCAAGGTGGGTACGCCTACGCTTTCTGGCGCCAAGGTGACCGCCAAGGTCCTCGAGAACAAGCGCGGTGACAAAGTCATCGTCTTCAAGAAGAAGAAGCGCAAGGGCTACGAGCGCAAGCGGGGCCACCGCCAGGAACTTTCGGTCATCAAGATCGAGACCATTTCCGCCTAACCAACCCTTTCCCAGGAGACACACGTCATGGCACACAAAAAAGGTGCAGGTTCAACCCAGAACGGCCGCGAGAGCCACTCCAAGCGCCTCGGCGTGAAGAAGTTCGGCGGCCAGTCCGTCCTCGCCGGCAACATCCTCGTCCGTCAGCGCGGCAGCAAGCTGCACGCCGGCAAGAACGTGGGTATCGGCCGCGATTGGACGCTCTTCGCGCTCACCGACGGCGTCGTGACCTACGACAAGGCTCGCAGCCGCGTCTCGGTCGGCCCCAAGGTCTGATCCCGCTTACAGTTACAACTTTCAAGCGCCGGGCTTTGGCCCGGCGCTTTTTGTTTTGCCGGGTCGAACCCGTTCGGCCGCACTGGTCAGGTGTCCGACGACCGGCTGAAGGAACTCCTGCGCCAACGCGCCCTGCTCGCTGAGCATCTGGCGTGGCTCGACCGCGAAATCGCGGCCGCCCAGCCGCCCAAGGGCACGGTCGCCACCCCGATGCCCGCCGACAACCCGGCGATTGCGGGAAACGCTCCGGCCGCAGGCCAGCCCCGACTGGTTCAGCCGGCAGTCTCAGCTCCCGCCACCGACGTCGACGCGCTCTTCGACCGCCTCCAAACCGAGGAAAAGAGTCGCGGGCAATTTTCCAAACAAGGCTGCTGGCTGGTCTTTAGCATCCTGATGCTGGTCAGTCTGGTCGGCATCGCCGCGCTTATCTTCATCCGATACCGCTGAGTGGGTGTAGCCGGCCTCGTTGAGGCCGGTCCGTCATCGCTCGCCTTCAGATTCGAGCCCCGGGGTCAGCGACCCCGGCTACACCTCAATTTAAACCGCTCTCACGACCACGGGAACCGCTGCCGGTGATCCCGGTCCAGCGCGGGGTTGATGGACCTGACTTTCGCCGCTGATCCACTGGCTTCTTTGCGCCAGCTCTACCGCCAGGCGTACCTGTCCTCGCTGACCCGCGAGGAAGGCGCCGGCCCTTCGTCCTTTCATTCCGCCTGGCGCGATCAACTCGCGCAACTCGCTCCCATCGATGCGATGGAACTCGAACGCATGATGACGGAGGAGAGACGTCGCGTGGACGAGGCCCGCGTGCTCGCCGAGCTGCTGCTGCCGCAACTGCTCTCGACTCCCCTCGCTCCGCGCAACGTCGTCACGCCGACGAGTTCATCGCTTCGCGCCGACTCAACTCCGCGACGGAACCCTGATCCACCCACGCCGATCGCCGATCCGTCGGGGGCCGCGACCCCGGCGGTCGCCGATTTGCTCGACGCGATGCTCCGCCAGGATTCCTCCCGCCCCAAACGCAACGCCAACGCCGCCTGATTCCCTTACCCATCCCTCATTTCACTATGACCACTGCAACTGCCACGAAAGATCGCCCTGATTCCTCCGCCCTGCCCGCCACGCCGCTGTCGACGCCGTCCGCCGGCGTCAGCACCGCCAAAAGCGCGCGTCCCGTGATTCTGGTGGGCTTTGATTTCGGCACCAACAAGTCCTGCATCCTTGCCGGTCCCGCCGGCAGCAACGACCTGGCGTTGAGCAAGGTCGTGCCGACGGTCGTCGGCTACGCCAAGGAAGGCATCGTCAGCGGCATCATCACGCACAACGCCAGCATCCTCTTCGGCGAGGATGCGCTGCAGCACCGACTCCATGCCAATCTGGTGTTTCCCATGGCCAAGGGCGTCATCGCGCATCGCGAACCAGCCCGCGATTTCCTCAAGCACCTGCGCGGCCTGATCGATCCCTCCGGCCGGGCGGAAATCCGCGCCGTGATCGGCGTTCCCGCCAACGCCAGCGACGCCGCGCGCGAAGACGTGCGTCAGTCCGTCACCGGACTCTTCGAGCGCGTGCTGCTCATTCCCGAGCCATTCCTCGCCGCGCTCGGTTACCGCGATGACGCGCGCCTCGGCCAGCCCGGCTACGTCGATCCGGTCACGAACTCGCTCTTCATCGACATCGGCGGCGGCACGACCGACCTCTGCCTCGTCCAGGGCTATTTCCCGACCGCGGAGGATCAGATCAGCCTGCCTTTTGCGGGCGACGCGATGGATGAGATCCTCGCGGAGGAGATCAGCCGGCAGTATCCGAACACCGGACTCTCCGGTCACCGCATCCGCGAGCTCAAGGAAGCGGGCGCCTATGTCGGCGCGATCCGCAAGCCGATCGATGTGGAGGTCATCATCGGCGGCAAGACCCGCACGCTCGAACTCGGCGAGGCGCTCGGTCGTTCCGGCAACAGCCTGCTCGACCGGATCGTGGAGGCGGCCCGCGTGCTCATCGCCCGCGCGTCGTCGGACTCGGTGGCCGTCCTGTTGCAGAACATCGTGGTGACCGGCGGCGGCTCGCAGATCAAGGGCATCGACACCGTGCTCCAGCAGCGCCTCCTCGACGAAGGCTACGCCTCGCCCAAGGTTCGCCTGGCGGGCGCTGACTACAAGCGCTACGTGGCGCTCGGCGCCCTCAAGGCCGCCCGCGCGGCCCGCGAGAGCCAGTGGCAGTACCTGCTCGCGTAGCTCGCAGGCGTTGGAGGTTGGGTATTGGAGGTTGGAGGTTTGCCAGCGGTGTCCTTGGCTGGTCAGCATCCAACACCCAACCACCAACTCTCAACTCCCAGCGGTCAACTCAGTTGACCGCTGGATAGCTCCCGAGCCACTTCACCATCGGGCAGATCCGCTTCAGCTCGACGAGGGCGTCCTTCATCGCGGGATCATCATAGTGACCCGTGACATCAAGGAAGAAGTAGTAATCCCACGGGCGCTTCTTGCTTGGGCGCGATTCGATCTTCGAGAGATTAATGCCGCGCTCGGCGAGCGGCATGAGCATCTTGAGGAGGGCGCCGGAGTGCGCCGCAGCCTCGTCGCCCAGTGAGACGATGAAGCTGCTCATGTCGCGGCCGTTGCCGACCGGACCGGAGGGCTTTTTGCCGATGACAAAAAAACGGGTCGTATTGTCCGCCTTGTCCTGGATGTTCCGCGTGACGACCGGGACGCCATAGAACTGGGCCGAGAGCTCGCTCGAAACCGCCGCCGCGCCCGGCGTCTCCTTGGCGATCTGCACCGCGCGCGCCGTGCTGGGCGCATCGATCAGCTGCGCATGCGGCAGGTGACGCGCCAGCCAGTGACGGCACTGGGCCAGCGCCTGGTCCTTGGAATAAACCGTGGTGATCTGGTCGAGCGGCGAATTCGAGATCAGGGCATGCGTGATCTCGATGTAGATCTGGGCGGCGATCTTGAGGTCGCTCTCGACGAAGCTGTCGAGCGTCTCACGCACACTGCCCTCGGTCGAGTTTTCGATCGGGATCACGGCGTAGTCGGCCTCGCCTTTCTCCACCGCGGTGAAGATGTCGCCGATCGTCGCCATGGCGTGATAATCCACGCTCGCGCCGAATTTCTTCATCGCGGCCGCATGCGTGTTGGTCGCCTCCGGCCCGAGGTAGGCGATGAGCAGCGGCTTCTCGAGGGCGATCGCCGCAGACATGATCTCGCGGTAGATGGCCTTGAGCGCGGCATCCTTGATCGGGCCCTGGTTCAGGGCGGCAACCTTGCGCAGCACGGCGTCCTCGCGCTCGGGCACATAAATCTGACCGCCGGTGCTGCGTTTGACCTTGCCGATCTCGGCGGCGAGGCCGAGACGCTGGTTCAGGATTTCAACGATCTGCCGGTCGAGCCGGTCGATCTCTTCGCGAATGGGTCCGAGGTTGTCCATGGCGACGTGGGTCAGGCGGAGGGCGGATTCGTTTCAGCCGGCGGCGGCTCGGCCGCGGCGGCGGGCTCGGGCAGGTCCTGCACCACGACACCGTGATCGGTGACGGTCGCGGTCTCGAGCGGCAGGTCTTCCTGCGGCAGGCCCATGGCCTGGTCGCCGGGCTTGGCCGGATTCATCGCATTCTGCAGCCACTCGTCGATCTGGCGCGGCGACAGCACGTCGGACGCGGGCAGCTCGACCAGGGACTTCACGCCAACGAATTCGAGGAATTTGTCCGTGGTGCCGAACTGCAGCGGGCGGCCCGGGAGATCGGCGCGGCCGGTGATGTAGATCAGCTCGCGCTCCAGCAGCTTGTTCACGCCGGCTTCGGCCGAAACGCCGCGGATCGCCTCGATTTCGCTGCGCGTGACCGGCTGGCGGTAGGCGACGATGGCGAGCGTTTCGAGCGCCGACTGGGAAAGCTTCACGGCCGGTGGCTCGTTGCGGAGGATGCGGATCCAGCGTGCATAGCGCGGATGCGTGACCAACCGGTAACCCTGGGCGCTCTCGATCAGCAAAAACACATCGTCCGCCGTGCGCAGTTCGGTCGCGAGGGCATCCATCGCCTCGCGAATCTGTGAAGCCGTGATCAGGGACGGCACATCGGCATAGAGCTCCGACTCGATCGGGGCATCGGCGACGACAGTCTCCAGCTCGGACGGGGCCGCAACCTCCGCCGGCGCGGCCTCTGCCGCAGCACCCTCAGCGGCCGCAGCCGGTTCCCCGCTGTCCTCGGTAGCCAACGGAAGGGCGGCCTGCTCGTGAAAACGGGCAAACGCACCTTGGATGTCCTTGATGGAGAGCGGCTGGCTTGAGGAAAAGAGCAGCGCCTTGAGAACCTGTTGCAGATTGAAAGCCATGCGTGGGGCCTCCGAGTGATGCGGCCGGCCGGGGGCGAAGCAACCTTGAAAACACCGCTTGCCGCCTTCGCCCCGGCTTGGTCTGCTGTTCGTCCTTTCCATGAGCAAATCCCAGCCCGTCGATCCGCTGCGCCCCCACTCCTCCGTCGTCGTTGATGGCAACGACCGCGCCCCCGCCCGCTCCATGCTGCGCGCGGTCGGATTCACCGATGCGGATTTCAAGAAGCCCCAGATCGCCGTCGCGTCCTCGGCCAGCGACATGACGCCCTGCAATGTGCACCTCGGCGAGCTGAGCGAGCATGCCCAGAAGGGCGTCGCCGCCGCCGGCGGCAAGCCGGTCTATTTCAATACCATCACCGTCACCGACGGCATCAGCATGGGCACGCTGGGCATGCGCTACAGCCTCGTGTCGCGTGACGTGATCGCCGACTCAATCGAGACCGCGGTCGCGGCCGAGGGCTTCGACGGCCTCATTGCGATCGGTGGGTGCGACAAGAACATGCCCGGCGCGATGATGGCCATCGCCCGCCTCAACCGGCCCGCGGTGTTCATCTACGGCGGCACCATCCTGCCCGGCTTCCTTCCCGGCGACTGCGACAAGAAGAAACCCCTTGATATCGTCTCGGTGTTCGAGGCGGTCGGCAAGCACGCCAAGGGCGAGCTCGACGACGCCGGCCTCAAGGAGGTCGAGTCCAGCGCCATTCCCGGCCCCGGCTCCTGCGGCGGCATGTACACGGCCAACACCATGGCCTCGGCCATCGAGGTGCTCGGCATGAGCCTGCCCAACAGCAGCGCCCAGCTCGCGATCGGCAAGGAGAAGCGCGAGGACTGCGAGCGCGCCGGCGCCGCCGTCATGGCCATGCTCAAGAAGGGCATCAAGCCCCGCGACATCCTCACGCGCAAGGCGTTCGAGAACTGCATCGTGGTCTGCACCGCGCTCGGTGGCTCGACCAACCTGATCCTCCACCTCCTGGCCATCGCCCACTCCGCCGAGGTTCCGCTCTCGCTTGAGGACTTCAAGACGATCGGCGCGCGTGTCCCGCTCCTCGCCGACGTGAAGCCATTCGGCAAATACGGCATGGCGCACGTCATCCGCATCGGCGGCATCCGTCCGCTCATGAAGATGCTGCTCGACCGCGGCATGCTGCACGGCGACTGCCTCACGGTTTCCGGCGAGACGCTGGCCGAGAGCCTGAAGGACGTGAAGCCCTACCCTTCGTATCCGGATCAGCAGGACATCATGCGCCCGTTCGACCAGCCGATCAAGAAGGACACCCATCTCCGCGTGCTCCATGGCAACCTCGCTCCCGGCGGCGCGGTCGGCAAGATCACCGGCAAGGAAGGCCTCTACTTCAAAGGCACGGCCAAGGTCTACGAGGGCGAAGAGGACGCCCTGCAGGGCATCCTGCGCGGCGATGTGGTCAAGGGCGACGTCGTCGTCATCCGCAACGAAGGCCCGGTCGGCGGCCCCGGCATGCGCGAGATGCTCTCTCCCACCAGCGCCGTGGCCGGCCGCGGCCTGATCAAGGACGTTGCGCTCATCACCGACGGCCGCTTCTCCGGTGGCAGCCACGGGTTTGACGTCGGCCATATCACGCCCGAGGCAGCCAAGGGCGGTCCGATCGGCATCGTTTGCAACGGCGACCTGATCGAGATCGATGCGGTGAAGAACACGATCAGCCTCCTGATCCCCGACGCCGACTACGCGGCCCGCCTCAAGGCCTACACGCCGCCGCCGCCCCGCGAGACGCGCGGCGTGCTCGCCAAGTACGCCAAGCTCGTCAGCACCGCTTCCGAAGGCGCGGTGACGGACAAGTATCTCTAAAGGAGTTAGGAGCTAGAATTCAGAAGCGAGAAGGCAGACCTCGCATCCAGCCAATCCGCTTCATTCTTCTAGCTCCTAGATTCCAACTTCTAGCTTCTTTCCCCCTATGAGCTGGTCCCGATTCCAACAGTACTACTACACGAACTCCGATCTCGGTCTCTCGGTCGACATCAGCCGGATGCCGTTCCCGGATGGCTACCTCGCCAAGATGGAGCCGGACATGCAGGCCGCCTACACCGCGATGCAGGCCCTCGAGGCCGGCGCGATCGCGAATCCTGACGAGGGCCGCATGGTCGGCCACTACTGGCTGCGCGCGCCGCAGCTGGCCCCGACCAAGGAGCTGTCCGCCGAAATCAGCGACACGCTCGCCGCGATGAAGCGTTTCGCCGCCGACGTGCACGCGGGCAAGATCGCCGGACCCAAGGGTCGCTTCACCCATCTGCTCGTGATCGGCATCGGCGGTTCCGCGCTCGGCCCGCAGTTCGTGAACCACGCGCTCGGCCAGCCCGGCGCAGACAAGATGGCGGTCACGTTCTTCGATAACACGGATCCGGACGGCATGGACTATGTGCTCGGCACCCTCGCCGGCCACCTGCCCACCACGCTCGCGCTCATCATCTCCAAGTCCGGCGGCACCGCGGAGACGCGCAACGGCATGCTCGAGGCTGCCGCCGCCTTCAAGGCCGCCGGCCTCAATCCTGCGAAGCACTTTGTCGCCGTCACCGGCGTCGGCTCCAAGCTCGACCAGCTCGCGACCAAGGAAGGCTGGCTCACGCGCTTCCCGATGTGGGACTGGGTCGGCGGCCGCACGTCCGAACTCTGCGCGGTCGGCCTGCTGCCCGCGGTGCTCCAGGGCATCGACATCGACGGCATGCTCGCCGGTGCGGCGGCGATGGACGTCGTCACGCGCTCGACCAAGACCAGCGAGAACCCCGCAGCGCTGCTCGCGCTGATGTGGCACTTCGCCACGGACGGCCGCGGCACCAAGGACATGGTCGTGCTGCCCTACAAGGACCGCCTGCTGCTCTTCTCGCGCTATCTTCAGCAGCTTGTGATGGAGTCGCTGGGCAAGGAGCTCGATCTCAAGGGCAATGTCGTGAATCAGGGCATTGCCGTTTACGGCAACAAGGGCTCGACCGACCAGCATGCCTACGTCCAGCAGCTCCGCGAAGGCGTGAACAATTTCTTCGTCACGTTCATTGAGGTCCTCAAGGACCGCGGAGCCACCTCGATGGAAGTCGAACCCGGGGTGACCTCGGGCGATTTCCTGCAGGGATTCTACCTCGGCACCCGTGACGCGCTGAGCGAGAAGGACCGCTGGTCGATCTCAATCACGATTCCGGACGTGACCCCGCGCACGCTGGGCATGCTGATCGCGCTCTACGAACGCGTCGTTGGCTTTTACGCCTCCCTGATCGGCATCAACGCCTACCACCAGCCCGGCGTCGAGGCCGGCAAGAAGGCCGCCACCGCCGTGATCGACCTGAAGCTCAAGCTCACCGCCGCGCTCAAGGCCGCCCCGGGCAAGGCGTTCACCGCCGAGGCTCTCGCCGCTCAGGTCGGCGGCAACGCCGAACTCGCCTTCAAGATCCTCGAGCACCTTGCCGCCAACGGCAGCGTGAAGCGCACGGCCAAGGTGCCGGTGTTCGCCACCACCTACGCCATTTAAAGAAAATAATTGGCGTTAATTAAAAAAGGGCCATGCTGTCGGCTTCGTATGAAGACCGGTACCTTGGCCCTTTCGCTTTTGGCCCTCGCCGGCCTCGGCACCAGTGCGCTGCTCCTGCAGGCGCGAAGCACCCTCCTTGACCAGGTTGCCGACGCTGGAACGGCCGCCCAGGCGCTGGAGACCGATCTGGCGATCGTCCGCAAGGCGCACGCCGAGCTCACCAGCCAACTTGGAGCAACCCAAGCTGAGCTGACGGAAACCCGCACCCGGGTGTCCGCGAGCGAGAGCGCCGCCGCCGAACTCCGGCGCGAGGTCGCCAACGGCCGGCTCCTGCTGGAGGAAGCCGAGAAGCGGGTGGCGGCGGGTGGCCTCGAAGCCGTCGCGCTCCGTGAGACCTTGGCTCTGACCAAGCTCGAGGTTGCCCAAGCCGGGGCGGATGAGATCGCTGCCTATCAGGCAACCGTTGCGCGGCTGGAGGAGCAACTGGCCGCCCTCACGACCCCGGATTCACCCGATTCCCTCGAGCCGGCTGCGCCCGTCCTGCCCACGTCCGTTCCCGTGCTCAGCGTCGGCCCGGACAACGCCTTTGTCGTTCTGGGCTTTGGGGCAACCGCCGGCGCCCGACCTGACCATACCCTGGAAATACGGCGTGGAACCGAAACGCTGGCCACGGTTCTCATTACGGGGGTCCATCCTCACCATGCCATTGCCCAAGTCCGGCCCGATACCTTGCGAGCCGGCTTGCACAAGGGCGACCTCGCGATCATAACTTTGTCACCATGACCTCCATCAAGCGCCTCGTGCTTGCGGCCCTTGTCACCTCCGGTGCCCTGCTGGCCGGCTGCAGCTCCCCATCTGACAGCTCCATTCCGTGGAGCCGTCCCGCCTCTTGGGAAAACCAAGTCCCGGGCATGGGGCCAATGCAGGGCGCGGGCGGCGGTCGCTAAGCAGCCCCGCGTTTCATCAGGTCTCTTTCGATCCGGTCCTGCGTTCGCGGGGCCGGATTTTTTATGCCGGGGCTGCGGGCTTCTGGTTTGAGTCCGGCTCGATCTGGACCCACAGAGTGACCTGACAAGCCGTGAATCCCGCCGTCCTCAACCCCTCGCTCGTCCCTCAGCCCGGCCACCTCTACGTGGTCGCGACGCCAATCGGCAATCTGGCTGATCTGACCGAACGCGCGCGGGCGCTCCTTGGCTCGGTCGATCTGGTCGCGTGCGAAGACACCCGCACGACGGGCGCGATGCTCACACGGTTTGGTCTGCGCCGCGAACTCGTGGCCTATCACGATCACAACGAAACCGAGGCCGCCGAACGCCTCGCCGATCAACTCGCCGCCGGTCGCAGCATTGCCCTCGTCAGCGATGCCGGCACCCCGGCGCTGAGCGACCCCGGCTTTCGCCTGGTGCGCGCCTGCCGCCGGCGCGGCCTGCCGGTCGTGCCCGTGCCCGGCGCGTGTGCGCTTACGGCCGTGCTGAGTGCGGCCGGCCTGCCCACGAACGGATTTCTCTTCGCCGGCTTCCTGCCGCCGAAGTCCGCCGCCCGGCTCGCCTTCCTCGAGAAATACCGCGATTTCGACTACACCCTCGCGCTGTACGAGAGCTGTCATCGCATCGACAAGTTCGCCGACGAGATCCTGGAAAAACTCGGTCCCAACCGCGTGGTGTGCATCGCGAAGGAAGTGACCAAGCTCCACGAGACATTCCTCATCGGCACCGCCGCGGACGTGCGAACCCGGCTTGGGCAGACCAGCCTGAAGGGCGAATTCGTCGTCCTGATCGCCCCGGGCGATTTCCAGATTTAACCGGGAGCACATTCGAGTGTGCGTCTTAAAGGGGCGGCGGGAATGGATTTAGCGAGGCCACGAGCTGCACTCGGCTTACCGGAAATAGTCCATACCGAAGAAGTCGCGCAGAGGCGCAGAGGCGCAGAGTTCCAAGACACGGTCTGATTTTCTTGAGGTTTTCTCTGCGGCTCAGCGTCTCTGCGCGACTTCCGGATAGGATCGCTTTGGACTAATATCCACCAAGGGAGGCGCATCCGCTCGAAAACACTGCGAACCCGCCGTTGCCTCCGGCTCGCCCGTCCCGCTAGCCTCGCGCCATGTCCTCCGGCCCTGTCGCGATCATCGATATCGGATCGAACTCGATCAAGTTGCTCGTCGCTGGGCGCACGGCAGACGGCGCGATCGTCTCGCACCTGATGCACACCTTGGATGCGCGCATCAGCGCCGGGATCAGCCGGGAGCATCCGCGGTTGAGTGAGGCCGGCATGGTCGTCGGCCTGGCCGCGGTGCAGGACCTCGTGGCCCGGGCCGCACCGTTTGCCCCGACCACGACCGTGATGGTGGCGACCAGCGCCGTCCGTGACGCCGAAAACGGCGCCGAGTTTCGGGCGCGGGTCCAGACGGCGACCGGCGTCGCCATTCACATCCTCACCGGCGACGAGGAGGCGAATCTCATCGGCCGCGGACTCACCGCTGATCCTGCGCTCACCGGCCTGCAGAATTTTTATGTGTTCGATCTGGGCGGAGGCAGCCTGGAGTGCCTCGCCTTTCAAAACCGCCGCGTAGTCCAGGCCGTGAGCCTGCCGCTGGGATGCGTCCGTTTGACCGAGCGCTTCGTGTCCGACGCGACGGGTCCGCTGTCCCCGGCCGCCCGTACGGCGATCATGGAGCACACCCGCGCCGTGATCGCGAAGGCCGGCTTTGGTTTCTCACTGCCTGACGCAGGTGCCGTCTTTGCGGGCGGAAGCATGACCACCCTGCGCGCCGTGCTCGGAGCGCGCAACGGACAATCGCTGAAGGAATCCCCGACGATGGTCGGCGTCGCCGAATTGCGGAGCGTCCTGGACTGTCTGGCCGAGCTTCCGCTCGCGGCACGGAGGGAAGTCCCCGGTCTGCCCGCGGCGCGCGCCGACGTGTTTCCCGCAGCGCTCGCCACCCTCCTCGCGATTGCGGAAGCCGGCAATATCCCGGTCTTCCAGCATTCGTTCTACAACCTGCGCTGGGGACTGGCGGCAGAGTTGCTCGCAGCCTGAAGCAGGTTGACCTAGGCGTTCGCAGCGGGCGCCGTTAGCTTGAAGCGCTCGGCCCACGAGCGAAGCGCCGTCATGATGCCGGCGTGGAGCACAACTCCCTGCGCCTGCTGCTCGGCTCGACGCTTTAGTCCCGACTCACCCGGGACGCGGACGCCTGCGCTCCCGGGAATGGGTTGGTTGGCGCGGCATTGGGCCACCACGTGACCCGTCTCGCGAGCGAACGCCGCGCTCCCGCCGAAGAGGGCTGGATCCATGACCTGGAGAAAAACCGTCGCGGACCAGCCTTCGTTGGGATCCGCTCGGCCATACCCGGCCAGTCCGCCCGTCAACGCCTCCACCAGCAGGGCCAGCGCATAGCCCTTGTGACCGTGATCGAGCCCGCCGACTGGCAGCAATGCGCCGGAAGGTTTCGCGCTCATGACGCTTGGGTCGTCGGTGGCAACGCCGTCCGGGCCGACCAGCCACTTGCCAGGCAGACGACCGCCCTCGGCCTGCGCACGTTTCACCAGACCGTTGGTCGTGATCGACATCGAGATATCAAAAACAACCGGACCCTCTGCGGTCGGCCAGGCCGCCGCATACGGATTGGGTGTGAAGACGCCCTGCGTGCCGCCGTAAGGCGCAACGGTCGCCGTGCTCGGATCGGAGCAGGTCAGAATTGCCATCAATCCCTGGTCGGCGATCGGACCAAGATAAGCGGCCAAGCAGGCGATGTGATGACTGCGGCGAATCACGACCGTGCTCGTCCCGAGTTCCCGCGCCCGCGGCACGGCGGCCGCGAGGGCCTGCTGCACCAGCCAGGGACCCGGGAGACGTCGCCCGTCCCAGACGAGCGCCGCCGGCGCATCGGAGAGAACCTCAGGATCGCCTGCGCGCAGCATGCGTCCCGTTTCCAACTCGGTGAGATACGACGGCAGGAGCGCGAGTCCATGCGTGGTGTGACCCAGCAAGTCGCCCTCTACGAGGATCGCGGCCACCACGGCCGCCTTGTCGCTCGCCAGCCCGGCGCTCTCAAGCAGTTTGCAGGCGAACGAAATCAGGTCGGCGGCGGCGTAACGCGGGGTCATGCCGGCAGGTTGAGCGATTCGCGCAGCGGCTCAACTCCGGAAGCCTACGCCACCGGACGCCGATTTCCTGATTTTCCACAATCGTCACCTGCCGCGATTGCGGTGGCGAAAATCGAGGCAAGCGTTCGTCGCACGATGACGCTTTCGGAGGCCTATTGCAGCGTGCATGGATGCACCGACGCCCAATTTTCCCGCCGGATCTTCTGGGCCTGCCTACACCCCGCCGCCGTTCCCTTTGTTCCGCTGCTGATGGTGGTCCGACCGGGTTATTTTCTGCCTGAGGGTCAGCTGATCGCACATGCCGCACGCGCGACCTCACTTCACGCACTGGAAGAGGATATCCAGGCTTTTCGCAGCGAGTACGCCAACCACCGCTGGACACGGCGCGGGCTGAACTTCCGGCTCTCCACCCGGCGCCTGCGCAGCCTCGCGATCGCGTGCTTCGCCAAGGCGAAGGCGGATTCCCTGAACGATCTGGCTTCCGCATGATCGGGTTGCGGCGTCTCACCCTCGGTTTGTTTCTGCTGGCCTGCGCCGGCCGCGCGCAGGAACGGGATGACCTCCTGACCGCGGGATTGGTCCTCTACAGTGAGCGACGCTATGCCGAGGCGAGGGTCGCGCTTCGGGCCAGCGAAACCCAGCGGATGGGTGATCCCGTGGTCGATTTCCACCTTGGGCGGATTGCGCTTTGGTTCGATGACACGGCCGAGGCCACGGAGCGGCTTGAGCGGGCCCGGCTGCATGCGCCCGGGGATGCACGCATTCACAATGCGTTGGGTGACGCCTATGGCCTCGCGGCCCAACAAGCCCCGCTGTTTTCCAAATTGGGTTGGGCGAAGAAGTGTCTGGCCGCCTACGAGCGCGCCGTCGCGCTTGAGCCGGACAATCCCGCTTTTCACTGGAGCCTCCTCGCCTACGCCCTGTTCGCGCCACGGATCGCCGGCGGCGGAATGGAAAAGGCCCGGGCCGCCGCCGCACGGATAAAGGCCCTTGATCACGCGGGAGGTCATGCAGCCTTCATCACCGTCCACTTGGCCGAGGAGCAGTTCGACTTGGCCTTCGCGGAGGCCAACGAACGCCTCACCGCGGATCCGGATGATTTCATCGCCCTTTACCAGTTCGGCCGGTGTGCGGCGGTTTCCGGACGAGCGATCGAGCAAGGCATCGTCGCGCTCCAGCGCTGCCTCGACCTGGCAGAGCCGGAGGGAGACGGGCGCCCGAGTCATGCCCTCGTCCACTATCGCCTCGGCAATCTGCTGGAAAAGCAGGGGCAAGCGACTTCCGCCAAGGCTCATTACGCCCAGGCCTATGTTCGGCACCCCGATTTCAATCCGATCAAGATGACCCTTAAAAACTGATTCACCGAGCCTGCGCTTGTCGTGGGCGTGCGGCGCGCCTTTACTCGCCGGATGGAACTACTCGATTGGGCCGGCCTCGGGGACGAGGCACTGCTGGAGAAGAAGATCTCCCAGCTTGGGCTCAAGATCGAGGGCACCGAGGTCGAGCCGCTGGTGAAGCAGCTCTACGCCGAACTCACGGAAAAGGGCCTGTCATTCCTGCCCCCCTGTCACGTGGGCGATGAGTGGTTCGTGCCCGTCGGCATCCCGTCCATCTTCGTGCCGTTTTTCCTCGTGCACGAACGGCTCCGCAAACTCGAGCGCACGATGATGCTCGAAGTGGAAGGCGACACGGCGGAGTGGTTCATGCGCCTGATGCGGCATGAGGCGGCGCATGCCTATGCCTACGCCTACCAGCTGCCCCGCCGGCGGACCTGGCAGCGCGTGTTTGGGCGCACCTCGGCGGACGAAACCCCGCAATTCTACCGGCCGCGTCCCTACAGCCATTCGTATGTGGTCCACCTCGACGACTGGTATGCCCAGAGTCATCCGGATGAGGATTTTGCCGAGACGTTCGCAGTCTGGCTGACGCCCGGGCTCGACTGGCGCGAGCGTTTCAAGGGCTGGAAGGCGCTCCAGAAGCTCGAGTACGTCGACGAGCTCATGAAATCCCTGGCAGGCAAACCGGCGACGCATCAGCCCGCGTATGAGGTTGCCGACTACGATTTCCTCGGCGTGAAGCTGAAGACCTACTACGCGCGCAAGCGGAAGCTCTACGAGGATTCCTATCCCGACTTCTACGACAATGACCTGCGCGACCTCTTCCCGGGCGCTCCGGCCGGCGTGGTCGCGCTTCGCGGGTCGGCTTATCTCCGCCAGCGGCGACGGCCGCTGATGGATGCGGTCTGCAGCGCCACGAATGAGAAAAAGTACCGTGTGAACACCCTGCTCACACGCCTGATCGCGCGCTGCGATCAACTCGGCCTGACCTTGGATCCGCATGAAACCAAGCAGGACCTGCGCGTGTCCGCCTACATCACCACGCTGGTGATGAATTATCTCTTTACCGGTAAGTTCAAACGCACGAAGTGACATGAAGAAGAAGCTGAAAGTCCTGGCGCTGTTCGACGCCATCCGCCCCACCGGGATCGATGAGAGCCTGAGCGCTGAGCTGCAGACGGAGGATTGGAAAACCGAGGCCGGCGTGCTCGCCGCCCTGCGCGAGCTCGGGCACACCGTCGAGCACCTCGCGCTCTTCGATGACCTCGATCTGCTGCGGCAGAAGCTCCAGAGCTTTGGCCCGGACCTCATTTTCAATCTCGCCGACCAGTTCCGCAATAACCGGTCATTCGACCAGCATATCGTCTCCATTCTGGCGATGTACGGGGTGCCCTTCACCGGCTGTGGCTCGACCGGGCTGACCCTCTGCAAGCACAAGGGGATTTCCAAGAAGATCCTCAGCTATCACCGGATCCACACCCCGGCCTTTGTGATCATCGCCCGCGGGCGGCGGATCGCTCGGCCGAAGCAGCTGCGCTTCCCCATCCTCGTCAAGCCACTGAAGGAAGAGGCGTCCCTCGGCATCTCCCAAGCCTCGTTCGTGGAGAACGACGAGCAGTTCAAGGAGCGCGTCCAGTTCATCCACGAGAAGTACGACAACGACGTCATCGCCGAAGAGTACATCGACGGGCGCGAACTCTACGTGAGCATTCTGGGCAACCATCGCCTGCAGGTTTTCCCGGTGCGCGAACTGGTCTTCAAGGAGGTCCCGCCGGACGAACCCAAGATCGCAACCTATAAGGCCAAGTGGGACGAGGATTACCGCAAACGCTGGGGTCTGCAAAATCAGTTCGCCGAGGGCTTGGAGCCCGCGCTCGTCCGGCAGATCGAGAATGCCTGCAAGCGCATCTACCACCTGCTCACGATCGACGGCTACGCGCGGCTCGACCTGCGCATGACCGCCGCCAACGAACTCTATTTCATCGAGGCGAATCCCAACCCGATCCTCGCCGCCGATGAGGACTTCGCGCTGTCCGCGATGAAAACCGGGCTCTCCTACCCGCAGCTGATCGAACGCATCGTACGACAGGGATTGGTGACCGTGCGCGACTGACGTGTTTAAATAAAAACGAGAGCAACCCCGGCTACACCTCAATCAAACCGCTCTAGGCTGATTTCGGCCGGCCGAAGACTGGATGTGATCCCAGGTCCGGTGCATCGGCCTGCCGTTCACCCGAACCACTGCAGAAAGAACGTGATGATGAGGCCGTTGGTGAAATCGATAAGGAAGGCGCCGACGATCGGCACGGCGAGAAAGGCCTTGGGCGACACGCCGTGGCGCAAGGTCAGCGACTGCATGTTCGCGACCGCGTTCGCCGTGATCCCGAGGCCGAAGCCGATGTGGCCGGCACCCATGACCGCGGCATCGTAGTCACGTCCCATAAATCGGTAGGTCACGAAGACCACAAACAGAATGGCTACGACGACCTGAGTGAGCAGCATGATCAGCATCGGGCCGCCGGCCGCCGCGAGGTCGCGCAGGTTGATCGTCATCATGGCCGCGGTGATGAAGAGCCCGAGGAAGATATTCGACCAGGCCTGCACCGTCGCCGTCTTGATCCACGTTCCTCCGGCCGCATCGTGCGCGCTGCGCAGGATCACACCGACGATCATCGCGCCAATCTGCAGCGCAAAAAAGAGGCCGGCCTTCTGCAGGTAGAACGTCAGCCAGGCCCCGAGCTTCATGCAGACAATCAAAACCAGCAGCACGGCCAGCGCCGAGCGCGCGTCGGTCCAGAGATGTCGGGCATCCGCCACCAGACCCGTCTGCACGTTTCCGGTGCCGAGGGGCGTTGGCGGTTCGCCTTCGCTCCGGACAGCACCCGGACCGCGCAGGTGATGCCGGCGGATCAGCCAGCTGCCGACCGGACCGCCGATCAATCCGCCCGCGACAATGCCAAATGTCGCGGCGGCGAGCGCGAAGTTGACCGCTCCGCCCAGACCGAGCCGTTCGAACTCCGGCGAAAAACTCACCGCCGTTCCGGGGCCGCCGGTCAGGGTCAGCGCGCCACAGACGAGCCCGAGCAAGGGCGATACGCCGAGACCGGCCGCCACCAGCAGTCCGACCACATTCTGCACGACGGCGAGAATCGTACCCAGGCCCAGGAGACGCAGCACCAGCATCGCCCCGGGGCGCAGGACCTCCCACGACGCGTTTAGTCCGACGCAGGTGAAGAAGGCCACCATGAGCGGAAGCGTCGCGCCAATCGTCGGCCGATCAGCCCACAACGGCTCAATCGTGACCAGCCACGACCACGCCGCCGCCGCGGTGCGGGCGGTGAGCGAGACGACGCCCAGACCACTGCCATTGACGAAGAGCAGCGCCAGCGCGGCGAGGAGACCGCCGATCACTGATGCCGGAATGCTGAGCCGCCGAATCCAACCGACCCGCTCGACAATCTGCTCGCCCCCGAGAACCAAGGGTGCAGCCAAGGCCAGCACGGCAAAGGCGGGCAGCGTCAGGGTCAGGGGCTCCACGCATCAAGCCTAGCGGACGTGACGCACTCGCCCAGTCCAAAGAGCCAACGCCCGTTACTTCGCTTCCGTCGGAGGCGACGCCGGCTCGGCCCCAGGTCCGATAATCCGCAGCTTGTAGTCGACGTCGGGATCCGGAGTCACGATCGGCATCGCGTACTGAAGGTCCGGGTTCGGCTCAATGATCGTCAAATGGGCCACGGTCTTGGCCGGCACCCGCGGGTTCATGTCCGTCACCAGCTTGCGCCACGGAGTCGGTACATCGAGCAAGGTCCGCAATTCGGCGGGCGAGCTATCAGCCATGGGCGTGGGGACCAACGCGAGCGGCTCGTTCGTGAACGACGGGATGCCAGGGGTCTGGGCAAAACCCACTGAACCGGCTGAGAGCCCAACGAGCACAACGATCAGCTGCTTCATGCATCAGACGCTAGCGAACTGCGTTTACTTATCAAGTCCTCAATCCCGTCGCTCGTGCACGTGAAACGTCGGTTTGGCCCGAGCGGCCTGGAGGGCGCTGGCTGACGGTCGCTTGGCCTTGGCCTCAACCGCCTTCTTGGCGGCGGCGCGCAGCTGCTTCATCTGCGCCGTGAAATCCTTCGGGAGCGGCGCACGCAGATCGAGCACCTTGCCCGTCACCGGGTGTGTGACGACCAGGTGCTCGGCATGGAGCATCACGCGGTCGGGCTGCGTCTTGATCCGCGCATCGGGTTTCCAGCCATACACCTCATCACCGAGGATGATGTGCCCGAGGTCCTTCAGGTGGACGCGGATCTGGTGTGTGCGACCGGTGTGAATCAGGCAGCGGACCAGGGTCGCGATCTCACCAAAAGTCTCGACGATTTCCCAATCGGTGCGGGCGTCGCGTCCACCGTCCTCGGGCTCGACGACCCCCATCTTGTGTCGGTGATTCGGATTGCGACCGATCGCTTTGCGGATGCTCCCGCTCATCAGCGAGGGCACGCCGGTCACGAGCGCCACGTACTCCTTGCGGAGGGAGCGCTCCGAAAACTGCGCGGCGAGTCCGCGGTGGGCGGCGTCGTTCTTGGCCACGAGCATCACACCCGACGTCTCGCGGTCCAATCGGTGCACGATGCCCGGGCGTTCAACGCCACCGATGCCGCTCAACTCGCCCGCGCAATGCGCCAGCAGCGCGTGCACGAGGGTATCCTCCCCGGTCGCGGCGCCCGGGTGCACGACCATGCCCGCCGCCTTATTGAGGGCGAGGAGGTGCTTGTCCTCAAAGAGGATGTCGAGCGGGATGTCCACCGGCCGCAGATCCGCCGGACGGGTATCCGGAAACGAATACGTGACGACGTCATCCGTGCTCAACGACTGGCTGCGCTCGATCGCCCGGTTCCCCAGCCTCACCAGCCCCGCGTCGAACGCGCGCTGCCAGGCCATGCGGCTGTGCTCGGGAAACGCCTTCGCCAGCACCTTGTCGGCGCGTTGACGCCTGATTCCTGGCGGAACCAGATACTGGGTGGCAGAATCGTTGGAGGAAGGCACGGGAGCGGAATCGAATCGATTCCGCTCCAACTCTCAACGCTCAACATTCAACGCTTAACGCTCAATCGCTCCGGTCGGATCGGTGTAGCTGGGGTCGCCGACCCCGGTTCAGAGGGCCGATCATTGATCGTAATCACGAACCCCGGCCTCAACGAGGCCAGCCACACCGGAACTCAGGCTCCTAGCAGCCCGACCTGGCGGTCGATTTCGCTTCGCATGGCGGAACGGACCGCCGTGGGCACGGACGCGACGTCCCAACCGTTGCGGGCGAGCTGGGCCAGCTCCGCGACGGTGAAGCCGCCTTCGATGGCGAGCGCTGCATAGTCGTCGACCAGGTCGTTGGCGAAAACCAAGGGATCATCCGTACTGATCGTGCAGCGCACGCCGGCCTGCATCAGTGCGCGCAGGGGATGGGCGGCATACGACGCGGCGACCCCCAGCTTGATATTGCTGATCGGACAGGTGTCGAACGTGACGCCGCGCTCACGCGCCAGCGCCACAACCGCCGGGTCCTCGATGGCGCGCACGCCGTGCTGGATGCGCGTGACGCCCAGGTCCGCGATCGCCTCGCGCACGCGGGCGGGTCCATCGAACTCTCCGGCGTGGCACTTGGTCACTTTGCCCGCGGCCCGCAGACGCGACCAGACCTTCGCGGTCCAGGGCTGGGTCGGCACCGCCTCGAAGCCGTGCAGATCAACGCCGTCCAACTCGTCCCAGTTTTCGAGATCGTCGATGACCGTCTGCATCGGCCCGGCGTAATCGGTGCGGAGCATGCCGGCAAAGATACGAACCTCGAGCCCGGGCGGCACGGCGGCGCGGATCGCCGCGATGAGTTCGCGCGCCGGCACGTTGATGAAGCCCGCCACCGGCAGGTGAAAACTCGTCTCCACGTAGCAGATGTTCTGCACGACATGCCGGGCAAAAATTACCCGGGCCGCTTCGTGGTAGCGCTCAGCGGAAACAAACCAAGGCAAGGCATGCCCGAGCAGCACTTCGTCAAAGGCCGGAAACGTGGGAAACCGATGCTCGGGACGGCGGAACGCAGGGTCGACCGGGAACCGCACTGGATCCCAGCTGTGCAGCAAATCGTAGGGCAGCGCGCCCTCGAGGTGCAGATGGGTCTCGGTCTTCGGCAGGGCCTGAATAAAGCCCCGCAGGCGCGCCGGCGTCAGGACGGGATCCATCGGGGTGTCGCGGGCCGGCGCAGTCCCCTACTTCCGGGCCGAGCCGAGCAGGTAGTCCGGATTGAGCTTGTGCAGGCTTTTCGGCACAAAGATGCCGTCCTTGCGGATCAGCTTCCCGTCGAACCAGATCTCGCCGCCGCCGTACTCCGGGCGCTGGATGCAGACCATGTCCCAATGGACCTGGGACTTGTTGCCGTTGCCCACGCCTTCGTAAGCCTGGCCGGGCGTGAAGTGGAAGGAGCCGGCGATCTTCTCATCGAAGAGGATGTCGCGCATAGGCTCGCGGATGTGCGGATTGAAACCGATCGCAAACTCGCCGATGTAGCGCGAGCCCGCATCGCTATCGAGAATCTCGTTGAGGCGCTTGGTGTTGTTCGACGTGGCCTCGACGATGCGCCCCTGCTTGAACACGAGGCGGATGCTGTCGAACGAGGTGCCGAGGTAGACGGTGGGCGCATTGTACTGAATCACGCCCTCGACGCTGTCCTTGACCGGGCACGAGAACACCTCGCCGTCCGGGATATTGCGCTCGCCGCCGCATTCGCGCGAGCCGATGCCCTTGATCGAGAACCGGAGGTCGGTGCCGGGTCCCTTGATGTGGACACGGTCGGTCGCGTCCATGAGGGACTTCAGCGCCTTCATGCCCGGGATCATCCGCGCGTAGTCGAGCGTGCAGACATCGAAGTAAAAATCCTCGAACTTCTCCGTGCTCATCGCGGCCTGCTGGGCCATGGCGGGCGTCGGCCAGCGGAGCACGACCCACTTGGTGTCGTTCACGCGGTGATCGAGCACGGGCTTCATCAGGCGCGAAACGAGCTGAACCTTGGAGGCCGGGACGTCGGAGCTCTCGAAGATATTGTCCGAACCGCGCAGCGCGATGTAGGCATCCATCTTTTCCATGCGCTTGAGCTCCACCTCGGCGTGCGGCGCGTACTGGGCCTCCTCGGCGCCGAGCATGAGTTCGCGGCTGATCCGCGCGCGGTTGATGTTCACGTACGGATGGGCGCCACGGGCGCGCGCCGCGCGGATGAGGGCGATGACCATCGCGTCGGGCACATCAAACGCATCGATGAGGACACGCTCGCCCTTCTTCAGCGACGTGGAAAATCCGGTGAGGCCCTCGGCGAGGCGGTGAAAACGGGGGTCGATCAACATGATGGACCGAGCTTAACGCCCGGAATCCCCCTGCGCGCAAGCGAAAGGTGACCGGCGGCAACCCCGGTCCGGCCCCCATCGTTATCGTTCTTCGTTCTCTTTCTCGCGCTCGCCCCCCTCTGATCCTGATTCCAAGTCGGAGAACGGGGAACGATAAAGCGAACGAGAACGATTTCCGTTCAAACCACCGGCCCTGCCTGCTCCGGGAAGCAGATCCGCCCCACGGCCTCGTCGAAGTCGGCCGCACCGCGGATAATCTCGATCTCCAGCCTCAGGTAGTAAACCGGGACCGGACAGGGCATCTCGTCCGCGATGCGCACGGCGTCCTTTTCCGTCGTCACGATGTAATCCACCTTGTTGGCGAGCGCGGCGCTGAAGATCTCGACAAAGTCGTCGTAGCCGAAGCGGTAATGATCGAGAAAACGCCGCGTGAACACGAGCTGCGCGCCCAGGTCCTTGAGGAATTTCTCGAAGCTCTCCGGCACCGCGATGCCGCTGAAGGCACCGATGCGACGCCCCTTGAGGTCGTCCAGCGACAGCCGCTCGTCGCCACCGAAGCGCTGGAGGTATTTTGGGCGGTGGGCGCATTCGATGATGTCGACGTCGGGATTGTGCGCCCGGATGAGTTCCTCGAGTTCCGCGTCGCGGTGGCCGTCGGACTTGGTGAGAAAAACGTAGCTCGCCCGCTGGAGGTGCTTGATCGGCTCACGCAGGATGCCGCGTGGGAGGGTAAAGCCGTTGCCAAAGGGATTGGTCTTGTCGACCAGCAGCAGGTTGAGCCGGCCCTTGAGCGGCAGGTACTGAAACCCATCATCGAGCACGAGCGTGTCGCAACCGAACTGCTTGATGGCGTAGGCACCCGCCTTCACGCGGTTCTTGTCCACGAGGACAATCACGCCCGGCAGGTTGCGCGCGAGCATGTAGGGCTCGTCGCCGGCCTCCTCGCTGTTGAGCAAGACGGTTTTGCCATCGCTGACGACCTTTGGGGGCGGCTCCGCCGTGTGGGTCAGGGCGTACCACCACTTCTTCCACATCGAAGGCGACTTGCTCTTGTAACCGCGGCTGAGGATCGCGACGGTGCGCCCGCGGTCGCGCAGCGCCTTGGCGAATTTCTCCACCACCGGGGTCTTGCCCGTGCCACCCACGGTCAGGTTGCCCACCACCACGACCAGGCAGCCAAGCGGGTGGTCCTGCAGAATCCGCTTCCGGTAAAGCCAGAGCCGGGCCTGGGTGATGCCCGAGAACAGGTAGGACAGTGCCTGCAAAAAACCCGCAAACACCACCGCCCCGGAGTCTTCCCGGCGGCCCGTGATCACGTCGATGGCATAGAGCTCGAAGGCGTTGAGCTTTTTCTTGAGCCAGGAGGCGGACATGCGGGCGGATGTGGGATTGGCCATTGACGAATGGCGTCAGCTGGCGATTTGTTTCCTCCTTCTATCAGCACGCCCGCGCAGCCACGCAATCCACATCTGCCGACCCTTTTTTCTCCATGAGCTACAAACTGTTCATCCCCGGTCCCATCGCTGTCTCGGAAAAGACGCTGCAGGCCATGGCCAAGCCCATGATCGGCCATCGCAGCACCGATTTCGTCGCGCTCTACCAGTCCATCCAGCCGGACCTGCAGGCGCTCTTTTACACCAAGGATCCGGTGTACCTCTCGACCAGCAGCGCCTGGGGCATCATGGAGGGCGCGCTCCGCAACGTCTGCAAGAAGAAGGTCCTGAACTGCATGAATGGTGCGTTCTCGGACAAGTGGAACGACGTCGCCCTGCGCATCGGCCGCCAGGCGACGGCGCTCAAGTTCGACTGGGGCCAGCCCGTCGATCCCGAGGCTGTCCGCCGCGAGCTCGCGACCGGCGCCTACGACGCGATCACCCTGATCCACAATGAAACCTCGTGCGGCTGCATGAGCGACCTGCCGGCCCTGATGGCGGTCATCCGCCAGTTCCCGGACGTCATCTCGATCGTCGACACCGTGAGCTCGTTCAGCGCGATGCCGATCAAGAAGGACGAGCTCGGCATCGATATCTTCATCACCGGTTCGCAGAAGGCCCTCGCGATGCCCCCCGGCCTCGCGCTCGTGTCGGTCTCGAAGCGTGCGCTCGACCGCGCCGCGACCATCGCCGACCGCGGCTACTATTTCGACCTCGTTGAGTTCCAGAAGAACCACGAGAACGGCATGACGCCCAGCACGCCGGCCATCGCCCTGATCTACGCGCTCAAGTCGAAGCTCGAGGACATCAAGGCCGAGGGCGCCGAGGTCCGCTACGCGCGCCACGCCCGCCTGAACAAGGCGGTCCGCGATTTCATCATCGGCAAGGGCTTCAAGCTCTTCCCCAAGGAAGGCTACGGCTCGGTCTCGCTCAACTGCTTCGCGAACACGCTCAACATCGACCTTGCGGCGCTGAACAAGACGCTCAAGTCCAAGCACAAGCTCGTGATCGACGGCGGCTACGGCAAGCTCAAGGGCAAGACGTTCCGCATCTCGAACATGGGCGACGAGACCGACGAGACGATCGCCGCGCTGATCAAGTCGCTCGACGCAGCGCTCGCCGAGACGCCGAAGTTGCCGGCGGCCTGAGGACAGGACAGCTTTGTCTGAGGTGACACCCGGCGGCCCTTGCTGCCGGGTGTTGCGCATTGGCTGGATTTTCGCGCTTATAGTGCCTGCTTGGCGTTTTCGCCGGAAGGTGCTGCACTCAAGAAGCATTCCGGGGACCCTTCACTTTTCTCCGCCTCATTTCCGTGTTTTGGATCATTGCCGTACTTCTTCTCATCCCTTGCTCGACGTGGATCTGGCTCCGACGTTCGGAAGGGAACCGACATGAGGCCGTCCGCATCGTCCTGCTCACGGCTGTTTGCGGTTTCATCTCGGGACCGTTTCTAACCGAGCGAGGACTCGGCACCGGAGAAGCCGCAAACTATTCGCTGGCCGTCGCGGATACCGTTTTGCAAATGCGGGAAGGCGTCTTCCCGGTCTTCGTGGGGCAATCGGAATACGCCTTCAATGGCCGGGTGCACCCCTTGCGCACAGCGGTCTATTTCACGCATGCAGCCGGGATTCTCGATCTTATCACCTTTCGCCAGCTCAGTTTCTGGGGTCTGCAGAATTTGAGTCTGGCGCTTAGTCTGTGGGGAGCAGTGTTCGCCATGTACGTCTGCCTTCGGCGCACGGCTTCCAGCGGCCCGTGGGTCAGTTCCGCGATCGCATTCATTTACGGCTGTTCGCCCGGATTGCTCGCCCCGGCCTACGGCATGGACCTGTACATGACGGTCACCGCAGCGCCGTTTCTTCCGATCGCCTTTCACGGGGCGGCCATGAGTTTCTCCGTCCGTAGGTTCAGTCACTACGCTACCATGGCCGTGGGCCTCGCCGGGGTCTGGCTGGCCCACCCCCCGGTTGCGGCGTGGGCCAGCTTGGCCTGCGGCGTGGTTGTCGCCTTGAGCTGGATGTCCCGCCGCCCCGAACTCGGCGCGCTGCTTGCACTCGCCGCCGGCGCAGTGGTCGGCGCCGCTTTGAGCGCCTGGGCCTTTGCCTCGGCACTGTCGTTGCGCGAGGGCATCGTCGATGCGGGCACCTCGGAACTGATCGCCAAGACGATCACGTCCACGACTGCGGACGCTGGCTGGGCGGGGTTGCTCCCCGCAACCGGGGCTGGCACGAAATTGGCCGACTATCAGCTTGGCTACGCCGGATGGGCCATGCTCGCGATCATGACGATGGTCGCCGTTCGTCGCGGCGTGCCTGGCCTCGTGCGCGCCCTGCTTTGCGCCGGTCTGTTTCTGCTGCTGCTCACCTTGCCGGTACCCTTCCTCCATGAATGGCTTTGGCAGACACTGCCCTCGACCTTCGGGATGTTGACCAATTCATGGCCGATGCAGCGGGCCTACCTCGTCGTCTCGGCGCTGGCGTGCATCGGATTCAGCCATGCCTGGGCTGCCCGTCCGCCGGCTTTTGTCACGTCGAGACGTCCGCGCGTCATCCTGCTCTCTATCGCCGCCGTCTTGCTCGTGTGGACGGGATGGCAGGCCTCAACCTTCACGGCACGCGGCTATGCGACCCGCTTGACTGAGGACCGCAGCAACCGGCTGCACGCATCCGCAAACATCGACATCACCGGTGTTGCCTATGCCTTTCTCGGGGTACCGCGGAGCTATTATCACGGCACACGCGATCCGGAACAGGAGCTGCAGATTCTGTCGCTGGATTTGGATCGGTCGATCGTCAGCAACCAGACCTCGCTTCTGCCGTCCGCTGGTGCAACCACGGGTGAACTGATTTCCTCAAGTCCGCCCAACGAGGTGCGCCACTTCGCCCAGACAATCACACTGGATCCGGGGCGCCGCTATCGGCTCACGCTGGAGTTCAAGACTCCGCCCATCCCGGGTGTTCTCGTGCTGACCGGTGACTCCGGCCTCTACCGCGAGTACAAATTGCCGGATTCCGGATCCCCGCGCGGATTCGGCTTGGGGGAGGAACGCCACGGGGTTCTCACCATTTGGACCGACGCCGCCACTCCGGAGCAGGTGTCGCTGGCGTTGCATCCCGGGGATCCAGCTGCGGGAGCGGTAACCGAATTTGCCACCTATCGCCTGGAGGAAATCGATCGGGCGACGTTGCCGCTCAAGCTGACTCAACTTAGCCCGACCCTGAAGATTTCGGTGGATGCGCCTGAAAGCGGCTGGCTTGAGACGCCGCGACTTTTCGTGCCGGGCTACACCGCGCTGGTGGATGGACGCGCGGTCGAGCCTCGGCGGTCAAAGGACCGCTTGACGATCATCCCGGTCGACGCCGGCCGGCATGACGTGGAACTTCGCTACACGGGATCCCCTACTCTGCGGGCGGCCTCAACGCTGACCCTGGCGTGCTGGGCTGGACTTGTCGCAGGGCTGGTAGGCCTCGGGATTCTTCAATTTGGCTATCCGGAGCTCCGAGCTCGCCTGGTCCCTGAAATCCTCGTGCGGCGCGTCGTCTTCGTGACCGTTGCCCTGATCGCCATCGGATTTGCCGTTTATGGCTGGGATCGATGGAAAACACAGAGGCCTACGGAGCCGGGGCCGCTGCTACTTTCCCTGGCTTTGCCTGCTGATGCGATCGGCAAAGCAGAGCCGCTTGTTTCCGCAGGCCAAGGCCCTGGAAGCGTGACGGTGTTTGTCCGCTATGTTTCCGAGCGAACAATCCGGGTCGGCGTCGACGTCTGGGGTTACGGACCTCGCGAAAGCGAGGACTTGGCCATCAATTACGCGAACCCCGTGGAGATCATGGTCTCGGCGGGATTCTTTTACGACCTCGGGCAGACTGAGCTGACGGATAGCCTGGGATCAGAGCATGCCAACTGGCTTCGGGGCTATACCCGGCTTTGGGTGAACGGGGCGGAGGCCCTGCTGACCGCCGATGCACCGCGCGTTGTCGCTCCGACCCGATGGGGGGTGCTCCGAGCAATAACCGGAGATGGCAATTACCAACATCGCTTCAGTGGCAGCGTCCTGGAGACCCGATGGCTTTCCACCGACTCCGCCCAAGTCCCTTTTCCAACCAGCACCCAGTTGAACACGGAATCTGGTCCGTTGCGCCTGCGCATCAAACTTCCCAAGACCCAGACAGGCCAGGCAGAGCCGATTCTGTCGATCGGCGAACCGGGGACGGGTTCATGCGTTTTCATTCATTATCTGGATGATCGCCATATTCGCATCGGTATCGAGGGACCCGGTGCAAACATGGTCACCAGCGGGCCTGTCGCCGTGGACTATGACACACCGCTCGCAATTTCGATCTCACTCCCATCGCTGTTTCATTCTTCGACCGGGCTCGCCGGTTACTCGGTTGAGCAGGCGCGATCCCTGCGGGAACGTCTCCGGGTCGCCGTCGACGGGCGCTGGGTGGTATCCTCAGCGCCAGCCCTCAGCATTGCCGGGTCGCCCATCCGGTTTGCGATCAACTCCGTAGAGGCAAAATATCCCGGAGCGGGCTTTAGCGGCCGCATGCTCGGCACCGACAGAGTCCCCTCTGACCAATGGCCGATTCCTCCGGGAAATCCCGAAGCCGCCACAGCAGCCGGAGCCGCGGGCCCGATCGAGATCACGACTCGGCTTCCCTTGGAAATGACCGGGCGCCAGCAGCCCCTTTTCGTTATCGGCAAGCCCGGCGAAGGCACTCTCGTTTTTGCCCATTACCTGGATCGCGATCACATCCGCATCGGCGTCGATGTCTGGAACAAGGCGCTCTTCTGGAGTCAGCCGATCCCGACCGACTACCTCGCGCCGCAACGCATCCGGATCGCGATGACCTCGCTTTTCCCGGAAGCCCACCCCGAGGTGCAGGCCCTTGATCCGGCCGCGCGGGAGCGTCTGCGCAACACCCTGTCGGTCGCCGTGAACGACACGGTCGTGATCAACGAGACCATCGCCGCCTACGATTCGGCCCCTGAACAGATGACCCCAGGCCGTTCTGAAATCGGCGGATCCAATCATGAAGCCGCATTTCTTGGCGATATTCTCGAGGTGAAACGACTGCCGGTCACCCCGCCGTGAACCCCATTTTCTGGCCGAAAATCGGACCGCTTTCAATGAGCCCGAAAAAACTAAGGCTTGAAATCAACCCGGTCGGGGCCTAACGCGTCGCGGCCTCATGAAGTCGCTCATCATCGCGGAGAAGCCGTCCGTCGCCGCGGACTTGGCCCGCGCCCTCGGCAAAATTCCAAAAAAGGGCGACCATTACGAGGATGACACGTACGTCATCTCCTCCGCCGTCGGTCATCTCGTCGAACTCGAGATGCCGGAGGACATCGACAAGAAGAAGTACGGGTTCTGGCGCCTGGAGATGCTGCCCATCATCCCGGAGAAATTCGGACTGAAGCCAATCGCTGATTCCAAGGACCGCTTCGACCAGCTGAAAAAGCTGCTCGCCCGCAAGGATATCGACCTCGTGATCAACGCCTGTGACGCCGGGCGCGAGGGCGAACTCATCTTCGCCTACCTTTACCAGCTCGCGAAATCCAAGCTGCCCGTGAAGCGCGCCTGGATGCAGACCATGACCACCGAGGGCATTCAGCAGGCCTTCAAGAATCTGCGCGACGGCGAGCAGATGGCCGGCCTCGCCGACGCCGCCCGCTGCCGCAGCGAGAGCGACTGGCTGATCGGCATCAACGGCACCCGCGCCATCACCAAGCGCATGTTCGGCTCCCGCGCCGGCAATGTCGCCTCGGTCGGTCGCGTTCAGACCCCCACACTCGCGATCGTCTTCGGTCGCGAGCTGGAAATCCGCAATTTCAAGCCCCGGCCCTACTGGCGCATCACCGCCCAGTTCACCGTCGCCAAAGGCACCTACGAGGGCGTCTACCAGCGGCCCAACTTCAAGAAGGCGGAGAACGATGACCTCGATCGTATCGACCGCGTGTGGGACGAGGCCGTCGCGAAGGCCGTTCACGCCGCCTGTGCGGGCCAGCCCGCCGCCACGGTCCGCGAGGAGAAAAAGGCGTCCAACCAGGCCAGCCCACGCCTCTACGACCTCACCACCCTGCAGCGTGAGGCCAACGGCCGCTTTGGCCTGCCCGCCCGTCGCACGCTCCAGATCGCGCAGGCCCTTTACGAGCGCCACAAGGCGATCACCTATCCCCGTACCGATTCGCGCGCCCTACCCGAGGACTACATCCCAACCGTCCGCCAAACGCTCACCAACCTGTCCGGCGACCTCGCCGGCCATGGCGCAATGGTCCTCGACCAGGGCTGGCTCAAGCCAAACAAGCGCATCTTCAATAACGCGCAGATCTCGGATCACTTCGCGATCATCCCGACGACCACCGCCCCGGCGAATCTCGATGAGATGGAGGCCAAGGTCTACGACATGATCGCGCGCCGCTTCGTCGCCGCGTTCTATCCGTCGGCCGAATTCGATGTCACCACGCGCATCAGCACCGTGGCGCCGGGTCATGATTTCAAGACCGAGGGCAAGGTCCTCACCTCCCCCGGCTGGCTCGCCGTCTACGGCAAGACCACGGTCGATGATGATTCACCCGATTCCAAGGCCCTGCCGGCCCTGACCGCCGAGGACAAGTCCAAGGCCGTGACCAACGAGGCCAAGCTCCACGCCGAGACCACCAAGCCACCGCCACGCTACACGGAAGCCACGCTGCTCTCCGCGATGGAAGGCGCCGGCAAGCTCGTCGACAACGAGGACATGGCCGAGGCGATGAAGGAACGCGGCCTCGGTACGCCGGCCACGCGCGCCGACACGATCGAGGGCCTGATCAACCAGAAGTACCTTGAGCGCAACCAGCGCGAACTCGTGCCCACGACGAAGGCCGAGTCGCTCCTGGAGTTCCTCGCGGCGGTCAAGGCCGACGCCCTGACCAAGCCCGACATGACCGGCCAGTGGGAGTACAAGCTGCGCCAGATGGAGCATGGCAAGTTCCCTCGGCCCCAGTTCATGGCCGAGATCATCGAGGTCACCAAGGGCATCGTCGAGCGCACGAAGACCTTCGAGGAGAACGAGGGTAATTCGCGCGTGACGGACATCCTCTCGCCGACCGACGGCCAACCGATGCTCGAGACGCTCCGCAGCTACAAGTCGCGCGACGGCGTGCTCACCGTCTACAAGGTGATGAGCGGCCGCAAGATCGAGGAATCCGAGGTCCGCCAACTCGTGGCCCAGGGCGAGATCGGGCCGCTCGACGGCTTCGTCTCCGCCAAGACCGGCAATCGCTTTCCATCGAAGATCAAGATCGTCGACGACGAGAAGAAGCCGGGCCAGCGCAAGGCCGAGCTCGATTTCGGCAGCAAGGTCGATGTCGCCACGCTTGAGCCGTTCTGGACCGATCCGGCGACCAAGGCCGAACTCTGCGAGGCGCCCACCAATTACGTCCTGCGCGAGCGCGACGGCGACGGCTGGAAGCAGACGTTCAGCGTCGGCCGCCTCATGTGCCAGAAACCCATCACGCGCGAGATCGCCATCGAGCTCGTCACGATCGGCAAATCATCGCTCGTCGAGGGCTTCATTTCGAAGAAGGGCCGTCCGTTTGACGCGTTCCTGCTCCGTCAGGGCCCGAAGATCGCCTGGGAATTTCCACCGCGCAAACCGCGCGAGGGCGGCGGCGCCAAGGGCCCGCGCAAAGCCAAGGCGCCACTCGATCTCACCAAGGCGCTCAAGCTCGGCGACAGCAAGGCTCACGATGGCGAACTCTACCAGACTGAGGAATCGTTCGTGGTGGTAAAGCCTCAGGCCGACGGTTCGCCCCGCACGGTTTTCGAGGTCAAGCGCACGCTCTGCGGCAAGGAGTTGCCGGCCGAGGAAATCGAGCGCCTGCTCGAGTTGGGCAAGACCGGTCTCATCGAGGGCTTTGTCTCGAAGCGCGGATCAAACTTCAGCGCTTATCTGACGCTCTCGAAGGACAAGAAGAAGGCCGAGTTCGAGTTCCCGCCGCGGTAAGCCACACTCCGGCCGGCTTGCGCCGGCCCCGGGTGCCACTACGGTAACCAATGACCCCGCTGATGCGTCGTACGGTCATATCGTGAATGCATCCCCGAAGAATCTCCTGATCGGTTTCCTCGCGCTCACCACGGTCGCGGCGAGTGCTTTGGCGTGGCAGCAGTACCGCCAGCTCCGTGCGCTGCAGGCGACCGCCACCCTCGCCTCCAGCGAGCGGGCCGAATGGCAGAAGCGCGTTTGGGATGCCGAGAAGCGGGCCACAGCTCCGACCACCGTGGCCGCCGATGCCGCGACCACGACCAGGGAAACCCCGACAGCAGGCGAAACCCGCGCCAGCGGCGGACCTCGAGGCGGCGGTGGACGTGGCGTGCAAATGGCCGCCCTGCTCAACAATCCCCAGTTCGTCCAAGCGATGGCCCTGCAGCAGAAAGCCGCCCTCGACGGACGCTACGCTGATCTTTTCCGGCGGCTAAAACTTTCCCCGGATCAGATCAACCGGCTCAAGGACCTGCTGGTCGAACGGCAAAGCGTGGCAATGGATGTCATGGCCGCCGCTCGCGAACAAGGGGTCGACGGTCGCGACAGCCGGGACCAGTTGCGGGCGCTGATGCAGGAAAGCGAGGCTGCGGTGAACAGCGAGATTCAGGCTCTGCTCGGCGCGGACGCTTACGCGACCTATCAAACTTACGAGCAAACCCAGCCCCAGCGCAATGTCGTCTCCCAGCTTGAGACCCGCCTGAGCTACAGTTCAGCGCCCCTGAGCGACGCTCAGTCCGAGCAACTTGTTCGGATCCTCGCAGCCACCTCGCCCGCGACGAATCAAGGGGGCGGCGCAGCCCTCAACCTCGTCGCGGCGGCTGGTCGCGGCGGCGCCAACCTCGCCCAAGTTGCCGGCGTCGCCGTCGGTGGGACCGCCACCGTGACCGATGCCACCATCGCCCAGGCCCAGTCCGTCCTCGCGCCAGCCCAGGTCGAGGCGCTTAAGCAGATTCAGACCGAGCAGCAGGCACAGCGTCAAATGGGCGAGGCCATGCGCAACGCCGGCCGCGGCGGCCCCTGATTGCAGCCGTCTTCGGCTGGGGTTGACTTCGTGCGCGCCCTTCCTCCGAACCGGGCGTGGACCAGCCTCGCCCCGACCGTTTGTGTCTGACGGACTGCGTTGCCGAATCGCTTTCAATCTTCGGCCTCTTACTCGTTCTCAGATCGAGAATGAAGAACGCTCAAGAGAACGAGAACGAGTTCAGGAAAGGACCGATTGCCGGCCGAGAATACCCTTGCCCGGACCTTCCGGCGGGAGATACAACAGCAGCCCCAACCCTGACCCTCGCCGCCCATGATCGTCACCACCGCGCAGCTCTTTAAGCACGCCTACGGCAAGTACGCCGTCGGTGCCTACAACATCAACAACGCCGAGCAGGCCATGGGCCTGTTCAAGGGCTGCATCCAGTCCAAGGCCCCCTTCATCATCCAGATCTCCAAGGGCGCCCGGAAGTACACGGACAAGCGCATGCTCGAGGCCATCATCCGCGCCGCGGCCGAGATCTTCCCCGAGGCCATTTTTGCGGTGCACCTCGACCACGGTGACGAGGAGACCTGCTACGACTGCATCGATTCCGGCTTCTTCAGCTCCGTCATGATCGACGCGTCCCACGACCCGTTCGACCAGAACGTCGCTATCACCAAGCGCGTCGTCGACCGGGCCCACGCCAAGGGTATCTCCGTCGAGGCCGAGCTCGGCATGCTCGGCGGCGTCGAGGAGGACATCAAGGTCGAGGACGGCCACGCCACCCTCACCAACCCGGCCGAGGCCGAGGATTTCGTGAAGAAGACCGGCTGCGACTCCCTCGCCTGCGCGATCGGCACGTCCCACGGCGCCTTCAAGTTCAAGGGCAAGCAGTCCCTCCACTTTGACGTGCTCGACAAGATCAAGCTCCGCCTGCCCGGTTTCCCGCTCGTCATGCACGGCAGCTCGAGCGTCCCGAAGGAGGAGGTCGACCGCATCAATGCCGCCGGCGGCACGATCAAGGACTCGATGGGCGTCGACGTGAACGAGTACCTGCCCGCGGCCAAGCGCGGCGTCACCAAGATCAACATCGACACCGACGGCCGCCTCGTCTGGACGCGCGTCCACCGCGAGTTCTTCCGCGACAAGCCGGCCGAGTTCGACTTCCGCCCGCCGGGCAAGATCTTCATCGAGGAGTACGCCAAGTTCATCGCGAGCCGCAACCAGCTGCTCGGCAGCGCCGGCCAGCTTGACGATCTGCGCAAGTCGCTTGGCAAGTAAGGCCACTCCGCTCCACGTGAGTTTTTTGGGACAGCCCGGCCCTCGTGCCGGGCTGTCTTGTTTATGGCTTCCCGTCCTTAGCGCGCGTTCATGATCATTCCGTGGCAGGTGTTGTGCCTTTTGGTGGCGACCGTAACCAACGTGGTGTTGGCAACGGCGGTCGCACTGCGGCTGCGCACACGAGCCGTCGTGCCGATGACGGTTGGCCTCGCGCTGTGCGCTCTCTGGGCCGGACTTTACGCGATCGAGCTTCAGGTTGCCTCAGTCGAGGCCAAGACCCTGCTGATCAAGCTGCGGTCGGTCTTCATGCCTTTCTACACGCTGGTGTGGTTCGAAACGGCCTACCGCTTCGTCACCGGTCGGCGTGCCCTCTACGGGTGGCGACTGGCCGCGCTCGCGGTCATTCCTGCGTTGACCACGGTCTTCGCCTGGTGGCCCGGATCGGAGCTTTTTCGCTACGACTATCGCATCGAATTCAACGGCACGCTGGATGTCCTCCGTTTCTCCCAGGGCCCCTGGGCTCAGGTCTTCGCGATGCAGAATCTGGGGCTGCTTGCGTATGGCGCCTACACCCTGCTCTCGACCCTCCGGGAGACGCCTTGGGAGGCCCGCGGCCGGATCTTCGTCATCATCTGCGCCTGCTCGTGCTTCATCTTTGACACGCTCTACATCCTCGAGGTCCCGCTGGTGGGTGGGATCAATTACACCCCAATCGCCTTCTCCGTGGTCAGCCTCGGCCTCGCTGGCGCGTTGTTTCGGTGGCCGATGGTCGACCTCGCGCCCGTCGCCCGCGCCGCCCTGATCGAAAACCTGGAGGATGCCATTCTCGTGTTCGACCGGGACGGCCGCGTCGTCGATCTTAACCGCGCAGCCATCCAACTCCTCGGGCAACGCGCGGATCGGTCGACAGCGACGCCCTGGGAGCAGATTCTCGCTGCCTGGCCCGCCCTCATCGCCTGGCTCCGCGCAAACGATCATGGCCGGACCGAGATTACCCAGGCCGGGCTCACCTACGAGGCGGTCCTCCTGCCTGTGGCCGACGCCCGGGGGCAGATTCAAGCCCGCCTCCTGATCCTGCGCGACATCACCGGTCGCAAGCAGGCGGAGGAGGAACTCCGGCACGCCAAGGAAAGCGCCGAGGCCGCGGACCAGGCCAAGAGCCGCTTCCTCGCCATGATGTCCCACGAAATCCGCACGCCGATGAACGGTGTCGTCGGTTTCGCCCAACTGCTGCAGGGGACGACCCTCACCGCCGAGCAGCGCGAGTACCTCGATTTCATCGCCAGCAGCGGACGCTCGCTGCTCGTCATCATCGACGACGTCCTCGACTATTCGAAGATCACCGCCGGACGGATGGAGATCGAGGAAACCGCCTGCCGTCCCCAGGAACTGGTGGAGCGTGTCGTGCAGTTGTTCGGCCCCCGCTTCGCGGCCAAGGGACTTACCCTCACCTCCGCGATTGATCCAGCGGTGCCCGCAGCGGTGATGGGCGACCCGGTGCGCATCGAGCAGATCCTATCGAACCTGGTCGGCAATGCGCTCAAATTCACGGATCGCGGCGGCGTCACGATCCACGTCACGCTCTCGCCCGACGTGTCCGGCGATGGTCGCACCACGCTCGCCTTTGAGGTCACGGACACCGGAATCGGCATCGCGCCCGACGTCCGCGAGCGCCTGTTCCGCCCCTTCGGCCAGGCCGACAGCTCGATCACCCGTCGCTATGGCGGAACCGGCCTCGGCCTCGTCATTGCCAAGCGCCTGTGTGAACTCATGGGCGGCGGACTGGAGGTGCGCAGCGAGCCGGGCCGCGGCTCGACGTTCACCGCGGTGATCCGTCCGCTGCACGATCGCAGCGCCGCCGGCGTTGGCCAGACGGTGGTCTCGACCGCCACGCCCTTCCGCTCGCTCCGCCTGTTGGTCTTTGAGGACAATCCGGTGAACCAGCACCTCATTCGCGTCGTCCTCGCCAAGCTCGGACACCGCTTCACCCTCGTCGGCGGCGGCCCCGAAGGCCTGGCCGTGCTCGAGCGAGAGTCGTTTGACGCCATCCTGATGGACATCGAGATGCCCGACATGGACGGCTACGAGGTCGTCCGCCGGCTCCGGGCCTCCGAACGGCCCGACCGCCGGCATCACGTCATCGCCGTGACCGCGCACGCGCTGCAGGGCGAGCGCGAGCGCTGCCTCGCCGCCGGCATGGACGACTACCTCGCCAAGCCGTTCACTCGCGAATCGCTGCAGGAAGCCCTCGATCGCTGCCCGCACTGCGTTTAGGATCTCACTCGATGCAAACTGAGCCGAAGCCTCGCAATTGGCCCATTCTAGGCGCAGCCCTTGGCACGTCATCGGCTTGCTCACCGATCAGCTGGCCCTTGGAATGATTTTCGGTTTCTTCGCAGGAATTGCGATTCGATCGAACAAGCGCAACGCGGCCAATCCGGGTGACGAATGTCCGCCCGACAGCGACAGGAAGGATTAGCCGCGCTTTCGCCAGCGCTCCTCCATCCACAAGCCCGTCAGCGCGCCCATCAGGAGGAGGAACGCGATGCCCTGCAGCCCAACCCGTGAGCCTGCCGCCACCGCGGCCGCGCGCGGCTCCGCCGGGGAATCAACCACCAGGCGATCCGTGATCCGCCGCCGGATCTCCGCCTGCACGGCCAGAAGCGCCTGTGGCGGCTGGACGTAAAACGCCCGGCGCACCCCGTCCGCATCGGCCGCAAGTTGATGCCAGCCCGGCGCACGAGGCCAGGCCACCGCCACCCCGGTCTTTTCATAACTGAGCGGGGTCGGCCTCGCTTGCTCCGCAGTGAACATGACCGGAGCCATGTCCGGCGGCTCACCCGGACCGACGTAGGCAAATCGCACCGGCTGATCGACGAAGAACGGCGTGTCGGCATCGAGCACCGCCCACGGCATCGCGGCCGGCACCGGACGGACCAGCGCGGAGAGAAGAGCCGTCCAGAACCGGGCGAACGCCCGCTCCTGCCCCTGCTGACGCCAGCGCCAGCTGTCCTGTACCAGCGAGATCGCGATCTGGCCGCGACCATGGGCGAAGCTCATGGCCACCGAGCGATCCAACGGATCCACGGCCAGCCCGCGACCGGCAGCCTTTGCCACGATGGTCGCATTCGCCACCGCAACCGGCTCCTCCAGCGCCGTTCCGTCGAACAACCGCAGCCGCGTGCGACGCACGACCTCATCAGGGCCTTCTGCCCCTGTCCCGTCCATTGCGACCGTCCATGGAAGCGGAAACTCGGTGCGCTCGGCCATCGGACTTTCGTCCGTCACGACCAGCAACCCCAGTGCCCCGTCGTGCACCGCCACCTGGAGCGCCGTGAGCTCGGCGCCCGTGAGCTGTGCATACGATGCAGCATCGCAGATCAGCAGATCGAAGTCCGTCAGCAGCTCAGCCGACAATTGCTGGAGATCGCCTACAGCCGTGCCGGTTGTGCGAACCCGATCTGTGCTGACCTGTACCCGAGCCGCTGACGTCGCGCCGATCTCGCCGAGCCACCGTCGGAGCCGGACTGACTCCGTCGACGGCGCACTCTCCCAAAATAGGATGCGCGGCAAATTGGGCTGAACCACACTTACCCCGAGCGTGACGGCCTCGCCGCGCGAACCCAGCCGAAGTCGCCAGACAAAATCACCCATCGCAACCGGCACGCCTCCGTCCACAGCAAACGTGCCGTTTCCGCCTGATACAGCCAGCACTTCCACGGTGCGCACGGTTCCGTCGGGCGCCTCCAGCGCCACACTCAAGGCGGCTCCGGGCGTCAGCCCGGTTACCCGGCCCTGGACCCGCACCGGCTCGCCCAAGGTGACTTCGCGCGGAACCGTCAAAACATCGAAGCGCGGCTCGGTAGGGGCGACGAGGCTCCCCACACGCGTGACGCGCTGCCCGGCCAGGGCAACCGCGTCTGCCGCACTCACACCTGACCCTGCGATCTTGAATTCATTTACGCCCGGACGGCTCCGCCGGAGAAACGCCGCGTCCGGCACCAGGGAACGCGAACGATCGCCGCTCGGCGCATCACCGATGTCCACCACCGGCCCGCTCGTCGGCGGAATCGAACCCGCACCATCGGTGACGAGCGTCACCGACTCCGACACTCCGTCAGCGGTATCCCCTGACACCCCGGGCCGAAGTCCGAGCAGCGCCAGCGCGGCCCCGGCCAGCCCAATCGCGGCCATGCGCAGGCCACGGCGGGCAGGATCGACCCGCCGCCACTCCCAGCTTCCGATCACGACGGTAACCGCCACCGCCAGCAGCCAAACGCTCACCGTCAGACTCATGGCGTGCCCTCCGACGACGTCCGCAGTGCCTCGGTAAAGGCCTCGGTCAGTCCGGCTCGGACCACCTCGGGGCGGGTTGGATGGGTGTCGGGTTCCGGCAGCAGACTCCACAGCGCCTTGCCCAGGACTTGCCGCTCAGCCTCGCTCCGCTGGCTGGCCGGTGTGCGCCACGCGCTCAGGGCGCTCAGGAAACGCTCCGGATCGGCTTGGGCGGCCGCGGCCAGCCCCGTCTCCACCAGCGCATCACGGGCGGGATCAGGTTCTGCGGCGTTGATTCCGCCGCGGGTGATGGCCGCGAGTTGCGCGCGCAGCGCGTCCTCCAGAGGCTTGCTGGCCGCGACCACCGGCGGCGTCGTGGCCGACCGCGGAATGGCCTCAAGCTCGCCGCTCAGCCGACGCTCCTCGACCCGAATCACCGGCGGCTCAAAGCCCATGCGCTTCACGTAGACGCGATCGGCCTGCTGCAGTTCCTTCAACATCTCCAACGCGCGATTCTCCGCTGGCAACGCCTCCGCTGGCCGGGCCGTGCGCAGAAATCCCTCCGCCTCCCACATCGCCGCCAGCACCTGCCGAAGCGACGCCTTCACGGTCTCGCCGAAGAAAGTCGCGGCCTCCGGCTTGTCGTGGTTGTGCATGAACTGCTGCTGGATGGAATCGACCACCTCCGGACGGAGCGACGGCCTCTCGCTGGCCTCCGACCCGCCAGCGGCCGATCCGGGGAGCGATACGCCGCCTGCGCTGGCATGGCCGTGTTCGTCCACCGCCAGGCCGGGTGCGGCCGGCGCACCACTCAGTTCAGGCTCGAATTCCTCGCCGAGAAACTGTCCGTACCGCAGGCGCAGCAGCTTTTGATCAACACCGATCGCATCGGAATGCCGGGCAAAGACGTCCGGCGGCAGAATCGGCCGCGCGGCCACGAGACGCTGGGTGTCGATGATCAGCTGCCGCTGGCTCCGGAAATATTCCGGGATCAAGTTCACACCCGTAACCGAAACCCCGGGATCGGTTAGCGCGGACTCTGCACCCGGCATGACCGCAAAGCGCGTCTCGGTCCGGGCAGACTGCGGCTGGGGCGCTCTCGTGTCCGACGCAACCGCGTGAAAATACACCTCATCGCCCGGCTCCAGATCGAACTCCCTGGCATCCAGCGTGCGCCGCCACGTTGTCACGTCGTTCTCGGTGTGAGTCGTGAGCGGGAGCTCAAGGTCGCGGAACTTGACACCTTCACCCGACCCTTTGGCGACCGTCGCCACCAGGTGTACGTCGCCAATCCCGAAATCATCCGTGGCCACCACGCTGATTTCGATCCTCGGATTCTCCGGCTCGAGCGGCGTGCGGGACAAAACCGGCGAAGCAAAGGCGAGGCGTGGCACCTGATCCGGCACCACCTTGATCGCGTGAATCTCCGGCGGCGCCCACGCGGAACCGTCCTGCTTCGTCCCGGCCAACTGGTAAAGCAACGTTTGGCGCGCACTCGCCTGACCGGAAAAGCGCCCGGGTGCCACGACGGCTAAGCGCACCACCGGTTCTGCCGCTGCACCGGTCACGATTGCCAGCGCCGTGACGTCCTCGGTTGTCTGAATCTCCCAGCGCAGGACCGCACCCTCCTCCGCCTCACCGTCGAGCCCGGTGATCTGACGCGACGGCCGCTGCATGTACGCCGGCGGTTCGAGCGCAATCATGGCCGAGCGCAGGGCCGTTGGAACCTGGACCGCAGGCGCCATCCCAACCTGCGCCTCCGACGGCGCAACCATCGCGTCGCCGCGACTTGGCGCACGAATCCCGTACCCGACCCCAATAAAGATCAGCAACGCCGCCATCGCCTGCCCGAGGGGCACGCGGAGCCCATGGGCAGGCGGTTGCCCGGCGCAGGGATTTGCCGCGAGCAGCGCCGCCCAAGCCACATCCAACCGTCGGCGCTGGAGTTGCTCAAGCAGAGTCAATTCACCCGGCGCGCGCAGCCACAAGGCCGAGCTTTCTTCCAACTCCGCATAACTCCGGTCGAGATGCGCGGCCAACGCCGACGCCGTGATCCGCCAGCGTCCACGTCGCGACCACGCAACAACCGTCGTCGCACCCAGCGCCACGAAGATACCAGCCAGCGCCGACCAGACGGTCACGAAAGCCCCGGCCACCAGCCCCACGGCCAGCGCCTGCGCCAGATCGCGCACGACCCGGAACCGACTCCACTGCGCAGCGAGCGATTGCAAATCGATCGTCGTCACGCGGAGCCCTCCTCTCGCGCCCGATTGCCGTAGTGAGCGAGCCAGCGCTCCAACGTCAGCAGCACCAGCGCCGCGATCCAAAAGGGCAGACGAAGATCCGTGACATTCAACCGGGGCAGCGGCGCAGGTGTCACTGGCCCGACCACGGTGCGGGGTTCGATCTGTTGCGGGACAAGCGTTGCCGCACGCGACGACCCTGTGCCCGTCTCGCCCAGCATCTGATCACGCCACCACGCAGGAAAACCTGATCCCAGCACCCAGGTGGTGGAGTCCGGATGAAAGCGAAACGCGAAGCGCACGTGCCGCCCCTGTCCGATGCGTCCGAGCGTCGCCACGGGATCCCCCACGCTGTCAGCCATCACCACCGCCTCGGGTGCGGCCGGAACAGGCATCGCGCCGCGCCGCAGCAAAAGGTGGGTTTGTCCCTGGAGTTCAAAGGTCCGTGCCGCCTCCAGCGCCGCATCGGCGGGCACATCAGTGATCAGCGTCGCCCCTTGCCGCACGCGCTCACGCCACGCGGCGGAGAGCTCCACTGAGCCCAGCTGAAAGATCCAATCCGGATCGTCCTGCACTTCGACTACGGCGTGATCTGTCGAAGCCAGCGCCCGCACCGCGGCTCGCACCCGGCGCGCGTCCTCACTGCGGTCCGGCGAGGCCACCACCGCGACGCGCACGGGGGCCGGAGGCGGTGATTCGGCGATGTGCGCCACTCGCTGGGGATCGACGGACTCCACCGCTTCCCACGTCACCTGCAGACGGCGCAGCACCGGGCGGTCACCGATAAAATAATCCACCTTGGGCGGAGCCACGACGACCCACTCGGAACCCGCCGGCAAGCGCAGGTCGGCCTCTCGCATCAGGGACCAGGCATCGACGGATCCCAGGCTAGGCGTCGCCTGCTGTTCCGGAAAGCCCGGCGCCAGATAATGCACGGCATAACCCTCGGATACCAGAGCCTGCACGCGACGTTCAGCGTCGGCGCTCAAGGTCAGGGCAGGAATCCGCAGCACCCAGCGCACGGGCTCGTCGCCGCTGGGCACCCAATTTGGCCCAGCGAGCAACAACGCCAGCACGGCGAGCAATCCGCAGCGGACCAGCAACAGCAGCAGATCCCGCCAGCGGATGGAGCGCAGGCGACGCTGGCTCGCCGTCAAAAACTTGAGACTCCCCAACCGCACGGTTGGCAGCGGCCGACGGATGAGGTGCAGCACGACCGGCACCGCCAGCGCCGCGAGCGCGATCAAGGCCAGGGGATTTGCCAGCGAGAGCATGCCTAGGCCTGCCTCCGTCGTTTCAGGTACGTGCGCAGGACCCGGTCAATCGGCTCGTCCGTGATCACGCGGAGATAGTCAAAGCGATCGCCGCCCCACGCCGTTTTCCAGGCCTCGCGTTCACGTTCCTGGCCCTCCACGTAAGCCGCGCGCACTAGGGCTGCATCGGCCTCAATCACCTGCCCCGTTTCCCAATCCTCGAAACGCGCCGGTCCACGGTAGGGAAACTCCAGTTCGTCGCGGGTCAGGATATGACAGAACACGACTTCATGACGCAGCGACCGCAACGGGGCCAGCGCGGCGCGGATCTCACCTCCACCTTCAAATCCATCCGTCAGCACCACGGTCAGATCGACCGTCGCGCTCGCGCCACCGCTCGCTCCGGCACCGCCGCGACGGAGGGCAGCCGTCAGTGGAGCCGGCGATGCGAGCCATTGGCCCGCAGGCTCGGCCGCCGCCAAGGCGCGGACAATCCGCGTGAACGGCTGGCCACTGCGGCCAGGCAGCTGAGAGGTCACGCGACCGGCACTCACCACGTGCAACTCCACCCCATCCCCCTGGCTGCCCGCCAGCAGGGCAAGCGCCGCAGCCAGGCGCTGGGCAACGACGAACTTGCTCGGAGCGCCCGGCGTGCTGCCGGCATGCTGCATCGACGCCGTTGCATCGAGGACCAGATGCAGGCGCAGGCGCATGGAAATTTCGCCCTCACGCAGAAAATACCGGTCTGATCGCGCAAATAGCTTCCAGTCGATCTGCCTCGGTTCATCGCCCGGCTGGTAAGCCCGGTATTGGCTGAACTCGCGCGACTGACCTGGCTGGCGGCTCGCATGCAGGCCCGGCACCACGCCCGCGACCAGTCGTCGCGCGCTCAGTTCCAGACCCTGCATGGCTGCCAGCAGCCGGGGATCCGTGGCCGATCGTTCTGCCGCCGCCGTCATGGCTTCAGCCGGCCAGCGGGCTGGCCGGGGTTGGTAGGGCCGCGATCAGCTCGGCTGTCACCTGGTCGGTCGTGACCGCGTCGCCCTCGGCCTCGAAGTTCAGCAGAATGCGGTGGCGCAGCACCGGCGCGGCGAGCGCGCGGATGTCGTCCAGCGTGACCGCGAAGCGTCCGGCCAGCAGAGCGCGCGCCTTGGCGGCCAGCACGAGCGACTGACCCGCGCGCGGACCGGCGCCGAAGCGGACCCAGCGTGACACCACCGGCTGCGAGCGATCGCGCGTGGCCCGCACGAGTTGATTCAGGTAGCCGAGCAGCCCGTCGCTGATGGCGACGCTGCGCGCGAGCTGCTGGAGCTGCACGATTTCGCCCGCGGTCATGACCGGGGTCACGCGATGCGCCGCCACGCCCGTGGTCCGCGCCAGCATGGTCAGCTCTTCGGATTCGCTCGGATAACTGATCTTCAGATAAAGAAGAAAGCGGTCCAGCTGGGCCTCGGGCAACGGATAGGTGCCGGCCTGCTCGATCGGATTCTGGGTCGCGAGCACGAAGAACGGCTTCTCCAGCGCATAGGTGTGGCCGCCATACGTGACCGCATGTTCCTGCATGGCCTCAAGCAGCGCGGCCTGCGTCTTTGGCGGCGTGCGGTTGATTTCATCCGCGAGGATGAGCTGACCGAAGATCGGGCCTCGATTGAACTGAAAGAAGCGCTTCCCCGTCGCGTGGTCCTCTTCCAAGACCTCTGTGCCGATGATGTCGGACGGCATCAGGTCAGGCGTAAACTGGATACGATGGAAGCTCAGCTCGACCGCTTCCGCCAAGGTGCGGATCAGCAGGGTCTTGCCCAGCCCGGGCAGACCTTCGAGCAGGCAATGCCCGCCGGCGACAAACGCCGTGAGGAGTTCATCGACCACGGCCTGCTGCCCAATGACCACCTTGGCGATCTCGGCCCGCAGCTGCGGGAGTTTGGCCAGGAGTGACTGGATCTCAGTTTCGGTGAGCGAGGTCATTTTACGGAATCAGAAAGCAACCACAGATGAACACAAATGGACACAGATTCAGCGGCGTTGAATCGGATTGTTCCGACATCTGTGTCGATCTGTGTTCATCTGTGGCTAAAGGATAGAAATTCAGGCCCCCAAGGCATACATGATGACATTTACCCCGAACTTGGTGTTGTCCTCGGCGAGGAAGCGCTTGTTGCGGAAGTCGTAGTCCCACTCGCAGCCGTAGTCCTTGTTGCTGTAGAGCACGGCGATCCGGCCGTCGATTTCGATGGCCTTGAGGTAATCATGCACCAGGTCGTCTCCCCAGCCGTTGAGCTCGAAGGACGTGGTCGGCGGGCCGTCATCAAAGGAGAAGAAGGCGTGATAGATCGGGTGGTTATTGGGAATCTTCTTCAACGCGTCCGCGCCGAAGATGTCGGCCATCTGCGCCTCGAAGGAGCGCGCAAAAAGCCCGTCGATGTCATGATTGCAGTCGTCGACAAACACGAAGCCACCCCGGCGGACGTAGGCTTCAAAGTTTGCGCGCTCGCGATCGGTGAACTGCACCAGCTTGTGTCCGCTCAGGTAGCAGAAGGCGGCGTCAAACACCGCCGGGCCGCCGAGGGACGCCACGGCCTCCCGCTGGTCGACCGGCACCGTCGTGTAGGCGACGAGCGAGTCGAGCAGATTCGAAGGCATGCGCGGGTCCACCAAGTCCCAGTCGCCCGACTCGTATTGCAGACGGGTAAAGACGAAACCGGACTGCTTCATGCCGCAAAGCCTGGACGCGGATCAGACCGCGTCGGACAGGCTCGAGAAGGTGAAGTCACGCACCACCATCGGCGGCACCAATCCACCCTCGATGCGTTGAGGCTTTCCGAGCGCCTCGAGGTTGTTGAGCATGATCACCGGGCTCTCGTTGAACCGGAAGTTCTTGATCGCATGTTTGATCTGCCCGTTCTCAACGTAGAACGTGCCGTCACGCGTCAGGCCGGTATAGAGCAGCGTTTGCGGGTCGACTGCACGGATGTACCAGAAGCGAGTAACGAGGATGCCACGCTGCACGCCCTTGATCAGGTCGTCGAGGCTGGCGGTACCGCCGCCGATCACGATGCGCGGTCCGGGCGGCGGGGGCGCCTCGGGTTTGCCCTGCCTTTGCGCCCAGTAGCGGGTGTAGGCGAGGTTCGTGACCACGCCGTCCTTGATCCAGTCCACCCGCTGGCGCGGGCGGCCGTCATTGGCCCACTTCGAGCCGGGGATCTCGGTGTTGAGTGGGTCGCTGTAGATCTGGACGCGCTCGTCCACGATCTTCTCGCCGAAGCGGCTCGCGCCACCGGCCTTGCTCAGGAACGTGCGGCCCTCGTCTGTCTGGCGGGCGTCCATCGCGCCGATCATGAGGCGGGACAGATTGCTCGCCGCGAGCGGCTCAAGAATGACGGTGTACTTGCCGGGCTCGATCGCCTTGGCGTCGCGGGACAGTGCGGCCTTGCGGGCGGCGGTCTCGGTGATCTGGCCGGTGTTGAGGAACTTCGTGTCGTTGAAGTCCGCCTGACCGAATCCAGAACCGAGGCCGTCATTCGTGCGCGTGGTGACCGAGAATTCGATGCCGGTCTCACGCTGGTAACCGCGCAGGCCGCGCGTGTTGGCAATGGCGCTGAAGGTCGCGTTGTCCTCGAGGTAGCCGGCGCCGGTCAGACCGGCGGACTTGCAGGCCGCGATGCTGGCCGCCGTGGCGCGGGCGCGATCTTCAGGGGAGAGATTGGCCGTCGACTCAAACCATGAGGCAGGCTGGGCATAGGTCTGGGCGCCGAGGAACGGCAGATATTCGGGATTCTCCGGTGCGAACCGCGCGAGTTCCTCCGCGCGGCGGACGACCTTCTCGAGTGAGGCATCGTCGAGTTCGTTGATCGTCGCCGTGCCGGTCTTCTTGCCGTAGGACGATTGAACCTGGAGGCGGATGGTGTCGGACGCGCCGCTGGTCGAGACGGTGTTGCGCGCGAAGCGCAGGTTGCCGCTGCGGCCGCCGGTGAGGCTGACTTCGCATTCGTCGGCTTTGGAGAAGGCGAGCACCTTCTGCAGGAGAGCTTGGGCTTCGGATTCGCTGAGCAGTGCCATGATGAGTAAAGTTAAGGATTAAGTGGAGCGGTGCTCAGATCCGGCGGGCCGTGTTGATCACATTGACCTTGTTGAAGCGCGCGGTGGCACTGCCATGCGAGACCGCATTGGACTGGCTGGGCTGGCCCTTGCCGTCGTTGAACGCACCACCGAGCGCGTAGTCGCTGCGGTCGCAGATCGCGGTGCACGAGTTCCAGAACTCCTGCGTGTTGGACTGGTAGGCGACGTCACGGAGCATACCGACGATCTCGCCGTCCTTGATCTCATAAAACAGCTGGCCGCCGAACTGGAAGTTGTAGCGCTGCTGGTCGATCGAGAACGAACCGTCTCCGATGATGTAGATGCCCTTCTCCACCCCTTTGATCATCTGCTCCGGCGTGAGCGGCTCCTTGCCGGGCTGCAGCGAGATGTTGGGCATGCGCTGAAACTGGACGTCGGCCCAGCTCTGCGAATAGCTGCAACCGTCGCCCTCGGGCTGGCCAAGGATGTGGGCCTGATCGCGCGTCTTTTGGTAATCAACGAGGATGCCGTCCTTGATGATTGGCCAGGACTTGGTCGGCACACCCTCGTCATCATAACCGACGGCGCCGAGGGAACCCGACTCCGTCTTGTCGGCCATGATGTTCACGATCGGGCTGCCATACTGGAATTTCTTCGATTCCCACTTATCGAGCGTCGCGAACGACGTGCCGGCATAGTTGGCCTCGTAGCCCAGCACGCGGTCGAGTTCGGTCGCGTGGCCGACGGACTCGTGGATCGTGAGCCAGAGGTGCGACGGATCGAGCACGAGGTCGTACTGGCCCGCGACGACTGACTTCGCACTGAGCTTGGCCCGGGCCTGCTCGGCCGCGAGCGTCGCGTCCTCGACGATGTCGTAGTACTGGGTGTAACGCGGAGTCACGCCGCTACGCTTGCCGGCGGCCGGCGACGCCAGGTAGTCGTAGCTGCGACCGCAGGGCATGCTGAGCGAACGACGCGTCTGGAAACGACCCGTGGCCGGATCGACTGCCGTGACATTGAAGCTCGGGTAGATGCGGTGAACATCCTGGTCGATGTAAGAGCCGTCGGTGCTGGCGAAGTACTTCTGCTCGTTGATCTGGAAGAGCTGGGAATTGATGAAGTTCGCGCCGCCCTTCATGGCCGCGGCGTTCGCCGACAGCAGCAGTTCGACCTTCTCGGCCAGCGGCACCTCAAACGCATTGCGCGTCATCGGTGTGCGCCAGCTGACCTCGCCGAGGCCCTTTTGGGGAGCGAGGCGGACGGGTTCCGTCTGCAGTTTCGCGTTGGCCTTGGCGATCTCGACCGCGAGCGTCGTGGCCCGGGCGATCGCATCGGGACTGAGTTGATCGACGGAGAAGAAGCCCCACGCGCCATTGACGATCACGCGCACGCCGGCGCCGTAGCTCTCGTTGTTGGTCACGCCCTGCACCTTGTCCTCGCGGGTCGAGATCGACTGGTTGAGGTAACGGCCGATGCGGACGTCGGCGTAACTGGCGCCGAGGCGGGTGGCGGTGTTGAGCGCGACATCGGCGAGCTGCTTCTTGACGGCCGCGGCAATGGGCGGACGGGAAGCGAGCTCGGCGGCGCCGCGGCTCCACGAGGGCAGCAAAAGGGTTCCGGCGACCAATCCGGTGCGTTGAATGAAGTCTCGGCGTTTCATAAGAGGGAGATTAAGGGTTTCGGCTTGGAAGGGATCAAACGGCGTCGGAGAGACTGGAGAAGGTGAAGTCACGCACGACCATCGGCGGGATGAGGCAGGCGTTGGCGCGCTGCGGCCGACCGAGGGCCTCAAGGTTGTTGAGCATGATCACGGGGCTTTCGTTGAAGCGGAAGTTCTTGATCGCGTACTTGATCTCACCGTTCTCAACGTAGAACGTGCCATCGCGGGTCAGGCCCGTGTAGAGCAGCGTCTGCGGATCGACGGGACGGATGTACCACATGCGGGTGACAAGCACACCGCGTTCCACGCCCTTGATCAGTTCGTCGAGGCTGGCGGTGCCGCCCGTCATGATCAGCCCGGAAATGCCCTCGAAGGCACCGATCTCGGATCCGATCACGCCGCCACCGCTGACCGGCGGAGTCCCCTCGCCGCTCAGGCCCTGCTTGCGTGCCCAGTAGCGTGAATAGGCCATGCTGGTCACGACGCCATTCTTGATCCAGTCGACGCGTGATTGCGGGCGGCCATCGAACGACCACTTGTTGCCCGGCAGCTCGGGGTGCATCGGGTCGGAGTGAATGTTAACCCGCTCGTCCATGATCTTCTCGCCGAGGCGGGAGCCGCCACCGGGCTTGCTCAGGAAGCTGCGGCCCTCGTCGGTGTTCCGCGCGTTCATGGCGGAAACCATGTGGCCGATCAGGTCGACCGAGGCCGCAGGCTCAAGAATGACGGTGTACTTGCCCGGCTCGATCGCGCGCGTCTCGGCAGAAAGCTTGGCCTTGCGCGCGGCCGTGCGTGTGACCGCTTCGGTATCAAGCGAACGGATATCGTTGAAGTCGCTCACGCCGTAGCCCGAGCCCTTGGCGTCCTTGGTGCGGATGGTGATGGAGAAGCCCACACCGGTGGAGCGCTGGTAGCCGCGCAGGCCGCGTGTGTTGGCGACGGCCACGAAGCTGGCGTTGTCATCGAGGTAGCCGGCGCCGGTCAGGCCCTCCTGATTGCAGACCGCGATGCTCTTCGCCACCGCCTCGGCGCGCTGCGCGGGCGTGGTGGCCGCCGTCGCGTCGACGAAGGCCTTGGGCTCGAGGTAGGTCTGCGGTCCGAGGAAGGAGACGTACTCGGGATTCTCCGGCGCGAGCCGGGCGAGTTCCTCCGACTGCCGCACGGCCTTGGCCAGCGAGGCGTCGTCGAATTCATTGATCCGGGCGCGGCCGGTGCGTTTGCCGAAGGTGGACTGGATATCGAGCGTCAGCGTGTCGGAGCCACCGCTGGTGGACACGGTGTTGCGCGCGAAGCGGAGGTTGCCGGAGGTGCCGCCGACGAGGCTGGCTTCGCATTCGTCGGCCTTGGAGAAGGACAGCACTTTCTGCAGCAGGGCCTGCGCTTCGGATTCAGTGAGGAGCGCCATGGGAGTCAGGGTTGGAGGAGGAAGAAGCCGTGCGGATCAAATCCGGCGGGCGGTGTTGATGACGTTGACCTTGTCAAAGCGGGTGGTCGCGCTGCCGTGGGAGACCGCACTGGCCTGGCTGGGCTGGCCCTTGCCGTCCGAGAACGTGCCGCCGAGCTGGTAGTCGCGCTGATCACAGATCGCGGAGCAGGAATTCCAGAATTCCTGGGTATTGGACTGGTAGGCCAGATCGCGCAGCATGCCGGTGATCTCGCCGTTCTTAATTTCGTAGAACAGCTGTCCGCCAAACTGAAAATTGTAGCGCTGCTGGTCGATCGAGTACGAGCCGCGGCCGAGGATGTAGATGCCCTTCTCGACGTTCTTGATCATGTCCGCGACCGTGAGCGGCGTCTTGCCCGGCTGCAGCGACACGTTCGGCATGCGCTGGAACTGCACATCGGCCCAGCTCTGGGCGTAACTGCAGCCATCGCTTTCCTTTTGTCCGAGGATGTGGGCCTGGTCGCGGGTCTTCTGATAATCGACAAGGATGCCGTCCTTGATGATCATCCACTCCTTGGCCGGCACGCCCTCGTCGTCGTAGCCCACCGCGCCGAGCGAGCCCGGCTGCGTGCGGTCGGCGACGAAGTTCACGAGCTTGTTGCCGTAGGCGAAGTTCTTCGACTCCCACTTGTCGAGTGTGGCGAACGACGTGCCGGCAAAGTTGGCCTCGTAACCGAGCACGCGGTCGAGCTCGGTCGCGTGGCCGACCGACTCGTGGATGGTCAGGAACAGATGAGACGGATCAAGCACGAGGTCGTACTGGCCCGGCGCGACCGATTTGGCGGAGTGCTTGGTCCGCGCCTGCTCGGCCGCGATCGTGGCGTCCTCGATGATGTCGTAGGAATCGAAGTACCGTGGCGTCACGCCCGCCCGTTTGCCCGCCGGATTCGCGTCGAGGTAGTCGTAGCCGCGGCCGCTGGGGGCGCTGAGCGCGTTGCGCGTCTGGAAGCGGCCGCTCTGCTTGTCGACCGCGGTGACGGTGAACGTCGGCCAGATGCGGTGAATGTCCTGGTCGATGTACGAGCCATCGGTGCTCGCGAAATACTTCTGCTCGTTGACCTGGAAGAGCTGCGAGTTGACGAAATCGGCGCCGTGCTTGAGCGCGGCGGCGTTGGCGGCGAGCAGCAGCTCGACCTTTTCCGCCAGCGGGACCTCGACCGGATTGCGGCGGATCGGCGTCTTCCACGTGACCTCGCCCAGACCTTTTTGCGGGGCGAGCACCACGGGCTCCGTCTGGAGAATCGCGTTGGCCTTGGCGATCGCGACGGCCTCCTCGGCCGCACGGGCGATCGTGTCGACCGTCAGTTGATCCGTGGCCATGAAGCCCCACGCGCCGTTCGCGATCACGCGGATGCCCGCGCCATAGCTCTCGGTATTGGTGACGTCCTGCACGCGGTCCTCGCGGGTCGCGACCGACTGGTTGAGGTAGCGGCCGATGCGAACATCGACATACGAAGCTCCGCGGGCGGTGGCCGCGTTGAGCGCCGCATCGGCGAGACGCTTTTTTAGCGCGCCCGGCAGTGGATCACGGCTCGCAAGCTCGGCCGCGGCCCGGCTCCAGGACGGCAACAGGAGGGCACTCGTGGCCAGCCCGGTGCGTTGAATGAAATGACGACGATTCATGGCGACAGGGCAAAGCGCAACCTGAGGCAGGTCGCATGGGTATCTGCAATCGGTGACATGCGTGTGACGGAGGGTCAACACGAAGGCACGTAATGTGCCAGATGCAGAACAAACAGAGGTCAGATGTCAGAGATCGGAGGTCAGTTTCAAACCGGTTTCCATCAAGCGGCCCCAGTCCGGAGATTCGACTGGCCTCCGCCCTCTGATTTCTGCTCTCCGGCCACTGACCTCTGACTTCTGACCTCTGACCTCTGACATCTAGACGCGGCTACGCCGCGCTACGGCAGCCAGGGATACTTGCGAGCGTCGGGCTTGCGCTTCTCGCGCTGGGCGGAGTGAAACTCCTTGGCCTCGTCGCTCATGTAATAGAGCAGCGTCGCGTTGCCGGCGAGCTCCTGAATACCTGACTGACCATCGAGCTCGGCGTTGAACGCGCTCTTGAGCAGACGAATCGCGAGCGGACTGTGGCCGAGGATCTCTCGCGCCCACTTCACGCCCTCGGCCTCGAGGTCGGCGACCGGGACGACCGTGTTGACCAGGCCCATCTCGAGCGCCTGCTTCGCGTCGTATTGACGGCACAGGTACCAGATCTCCCGCGCCTTCTTCTGGCCGACAATGCGGGCGAGGTAGCTGGATCCGAATCCACCGTCGAAGCTGCCCATGCGCGGACCAACCTGACCGAAAATGCCGTTGTCAGCCGCGATGCTCAGGTCGCACACAAGATGCAGGACATGACCGCCCCCGATCGCGTAGCCGGCAACGAGCGCGATCACCACCTTGGGCATCGAACGGATCAGCTTCTGCAGGTCGAGGACGTTGAGGCGCGGCACGCCGTCGTCACCGACATAGCCGGCGTGACCACGCACGCCCTGGTCGCCGCCGGCGCAGAACGCGTACTTCCCGTCCGTGTGCGGACCCGCGCCCGTGAGCAGGACCACGCCAATCGACTGGTCCTCGCGCGCATCGGCGAAGGCGTCGTAGAGCTCGAACACCGTCTTGGGCCGGAACGCATTCCGCTTCTCGGGGCGGTTGATGGTGATCTTCGCGATCCCATCGGCCTTGTGATAGAGGATGTCGGTGTAGGTCGTCTTGGCGACCTGCCAGGCGGGTAGACTCATGCCGGAAACGTGGGCCGAACGCGCCCGGTTGTCCACGCCGAGTTGCACGCCGGTGGCAGCGGGCCGATTGCAACCCATTTTCTCGCGGGGGCAGAAAGGGCTTGGATGCGGTCCGCGCCGACCTGAGGATGAGCCCATTCATGAGCAGCGCTCCCGCCGCCCACTCACCGGTTGAACGTGTGAAGCTTGCCCTTTGCCTGGGCGCGCTTGGCGTCGTCTTCGGCGACATCGGCACCAGCCCGCTCTACGCCCTGCGCGAGGCGGTGAGTCAGCTGCCGGCCACCGATCAGGTGATGGGAATCTTCGGCGTGCTCTCCCTGATCTTCTGGTCGCTCCTGATTGTCGTCTGCCTCAAGTACCTGACCTTCGTCACGCGTGCGGATAACCGAGGTGAAGGCGGCGTATTCGCCCTCTTCTCGCTCGGCCGCTTCGATCAGGCCAAGGGCCACCGAGGGATCGGGATCGGCGTGCTGATCATCCTGATCGGCGCCGCCATGCTCTGCGGCGAAGGCGTCATCACGCCCGCCATCTCAGTCCTCAGCGCGGCCGAGGGCCTGAAACTCCTCGTGCCTAGCGCGGAACCGTTTGTCGTTCCGTTCGCCGTCGTCGTGCTCGTCGGCATCTTCTGGTTTCAGAGCAAGGGCTCGATGACGATCGGACGCATTTACGGTCCCGTCATGCTGGTCTGGTTCGTCGCGATCGGGTTGCTTGGCCTCGTTCATATCATTGAAAATCCGTCGGTGCTCCAGGCCCTGAACCCCTGGCATGGCATCCGTCTCCTCGCCACCCACCCGGCCGAGATCGGGATCATCCTCGGGGGCGTGGTGCTCTCGATCACCGGCGTCGAGGCCATCTTCGCCGACATGGGTCACTTCGGCCGCAGCGCGATCCAGCGGGCTTGGTACCTCGTGGCGATGCCAGGGCTGGTCCTGAACTATTTTGGCCAGGGCGCCTACGTGCTCGGTCATCCCGAGGGCATCGAGAACCCGTTTCTCGGCGTGGCTCCGGCCGGTGGCTTGCGGATCGGCCTGATGATCCTCTCCGTCCTCGCGGCCATCATCGCCAGCCAGGCGATGATTTCAGGCACGTTCTCGCTTATCCGGCAGGCGATGCAACTCGGCTTCTTCCCGCGTCTCAAGGTCCTCCATACCAACGCGGAGCAGAGCGGCCAGATTTACATCCCGCTCATCAATACCTTCCTCGCCGTTGGCAGCATCGCGACGGTTCTGGGTTTCCGTTCCAGCTCCAGTCTCGCCTCGGCCTACGGCATCGCTGTCACGTCCGCGATGACCGTCACGACATTCGCCCTCTACTTCGTCGCGACCCACTCGTGGAAATGGTCGCGCTGGCAGGCAGCGGGACTCTGCGTGCTCTTTGGGCTGATCGACCTCGTCTTCCTCCTCGCCAATGCCCACAAGATCATCGACGGCGGCTGGCTGCCGCTCGCGATCAGCGCCGCCCTGCTCGCGGTCATGCACACGTGGAAGAGCGGACGAAACGAGATTCAGGAAAAGGTCTACGGCGGCGCGATCACCGAACTCGAACTCTCCAGCATCGCGCGCAGCAAGAACATCGTCCGCGTTCAGGGCAGCGCCGTCTTCATGGTGGCCACCCCCAAGGGCACGCCCCTCGCCCTTCTCCACCATCTCAAGGCCAACAAGTGCCTGCAGCAGACCGTGGTGCTGCTGACCATCACGACCGAGGATGTGCCGCATGTGCCCGACGAGGACCGCTTTTCCCTCGATAACATGGGCGAAGGCGTCTGGCGCGCGATCGGACGATACGGCTACATGGAGTCACCTGACGTCAGCCGCCTGGTCGAGCGCGTGCGCGCCCAGGGCGTGCCCGTGAATCCGCAGGCCACGACCTTCTACTTCAACCGTGAGATGATCATCACGGGCGGTGACGCCCGCATGTTCGAGTGGCAGAAGGCGCTCTACGCCTTCCTCAGCCGCAACGCCCGGCCGGTGAAGGATTATTACCGCATCCTGCCGACCCAGATCATCGAGATCGGCCTGCCGGTGCAGCTCTGAGCATGTCGACTGGCGGCTACACGTTTCGTGCGCTCGTCCCGGCCGACTACGATTCCGTCCGCGCGCTCTGGGAACGTTCCGCCGGCATCGGTCTCAACGAATCCGATACGCGCGAGGCGATCGGTGCCTTTCTTGAGCGGAATCCGGGCCTCAGTCTGGTCGCGCTCGCCGCGAACGGCAGCCTGGCTGGCGCCGTGCTCAGCGGACACGACGGTCGGCGCGGCTACCTTCACCACCTCGCGGTCGACGCCGCCCACCGCCGCCGCGGCCTGGGCAGTACTTTGGTCGAACGCTGCCTCACCGATCTGCGTGCGCTCGGCATCCCGAAGTGCAACATCTACCTCTTCGCCGACAACGCCGATGGCCGCGCCTTCTGGCTGCGCGAAGGCTGGGCCGTGCGGGAGGATCTTGTCGTTCTCCAGCGCGGGTCCTGCGGCTGCTGACCGGTTGGACAAGCTGGGGTCGCTGCCCCCGGCTGGGATCGGACGAGGGAATACCGATCCCCGGGGTCAACGCCCCCGGCTATATTGCCGCCACCGCGGCAAACAGTCGCTTCCGCGTTGCCGCGTCGCGCTTGCGGTCCGTTCGCAGCTCGAGCACGCGCACGCCGGTCGCCGGTGGGTGCGCGATCAGCTGGGTGAACTGCGTCCAGTCCGTCACCGGAAGGTGCGACACGCCGTGGGCGGCGCAGAGTTTGGCGAAGTCCACCCGCTGCGGCGTCGCCCAGTACTCCTCAAACGGCGGATTGAACTGCGCTACCGGGAGATGCTCGAAGATTCCGCCGCCGGCGTTGTTGATCAGCACGATCGTCAGACTGCCGCGCAGCTTGGGCGTGAGCAAAAACCCATTGGCATCGTGCAGCAGCGCCAAGTCGCCCGTAAGCAGCACGGTCGGAACGCCGCCATGCGCCACGCCCATCGCGGTGGACAACGTCCCGTCGATGCCGTTCGCGCCGCGGCTGAAATGGATGCGATGGCCGCCATTGCCGACCGGCCAGAGGTACTCAAGATCGCGCACCGGCATGCTGTTGGCCGTGCAGACCGCTGTTCCCCGCGGCAGATGCCGTGCGAGCAGCCACGCCGCCTTGCCTTCAAATAGCTCGGTCATGCCCTCCATCGCCGTCGCGAGCGCCCCGCGCACGCGCAGCTCCGCGGCCCGCCAGGCTTGCCGGTAGGCCGCCTCCGGAATGGCTGCGCCCTCGGCGACCAGTTGCTCCGGACGCGCCGCGAGCCAGCGGGTGCGGCCGTGCAGCGCATCGCGGTTGGCATCGGTGGGTGCCACCAACACGACTTCGGCGCCGCTTCGCTCCAGCCATGAGCGCAAGACCTTGCTCGTTGGCCAGGCCTCCAGACACAGCACGGTCCGCGGCGTCAGGTCACGTGCGACCGCTTCGTTGCGTAGGATCGCATCGTAGGAACCGACCACCTCGGTTCCGAAATGCCGCAACGGAGACAGCGCATCGGCGAGGATCGGCCAGCCAAGTTGCGCGGCCAGCGCGCTCACCTTGGCGACATACTCCGCCACGTTTTCCGGCTGGGCCGGACCCGCGATGATGAGTCCGCGCCCCGTGGCCGCCTTCTGACGAAACACGGCCTGCGCCGGGCTGGCCGACGCGGGTTCCAGATGATCGAAGAACGTCGCGTCCCAGTTCGCGGCCAGCCCGGTCGCCGTCGCGTCCTGAATGGGCGGCAACGGATCCCGGAACGGTGCGTTGAGATGAACCGGCCCGGCAAACGGCGCCCGCGTCCGGGCCACCGCGTGGGCCACCGTCTGACGCAGGTACTGCAGCAGCTCAACGCGCGGCTCCGGCACGGCCAACTCGTGATAAAACCGCACAAAGCTCCCGAAGAGCTTGGTCTGGTCGATCGTCTGCCCCGATCCGCAATCGCGCATCTCGGGCGGACGATCGGCAGTCAGGACGAGAAGCGGCACCCCGCTTTCCCAGGCTTCGATGATCGCCGGGAGGTAATTGGCCCCGGCGCTGCCGCTGGTGCACACCAGCACGACCGGCTCCCCGGTCCGGCGCGCCTGGCCAAGGGCAAAGAACGCCGCTGAACGTTCGTCCAGCACCGGAATCGTCTCCATCCCCTCATGGTGCACCAGCGCCATGGTCAGCGGAGTCGAGCGCGACCCGGGCGAAATGACGGCGCGGGAGACACCCGTGCGGACGAGGGTCTCGACCAGCACACTGCACCACAGGGAATTCGTGTTTCTGAAATCCAAGGCCGTCATGGACCTACGACTATGGGGGCCATGCGCCAGAGTTCAATCGCGTTGCCGGTGTAAACAGCGCGGAGTCCGTCCTAGGTCCCATAGGACCTATAGGACGGATGGGACGGATAAGGGCCCGATCCTGGGCGCCTCGCTCCGACACCGGCTGGCAAAACATTGGCCGTTTTCCCTATCGCCATGCCGCCTCCAACCCTGCTTCAAAAGGGGTCCTTTTTCGACCATGTTGATCCTTCGTGGCTCTCCCGCCCTTTCCGCCTTTCGGCTCCAGAAGCTCACCGAGAGCCTGACCGCGTCCGGCCTGCCGGTCCGCGGCCTCAGCGCGACTTTCGTTCATGTGGTCGAATTGACCGCTGAATTGAGCCCGGCCGAGCGCCAGGTCCTTGACCGGCTGCTCACCTACGGTCCCAGCCGTTCGGCCGCACCGGTCAACGGTCTCCTCCAGGTCGTCGCCCCGCGCCCCGGCACGATCTCCCCCTGGTCCTCCAAGGCCACCGACATCGCCCACACCTGCGGGCTCGCGGCCATCAAGCGCATCGAGCGCGTCGTCGCCTACACCGTCGATCTCGGGGCCACGTCCGCAACGGCCGCCCAGCAGTCCGCCCTCGCCGCCAAGCTCCACGACCGCATGACGCAGGCCGTCTTCACCTCGTTGGAGGCCTGCGCCGTCCTCTTCCGCCGCGAAGAGCCGCGGCCGATGACGAGCGTGCCGGTGCTCACCCAGGGCCGCGCCGCCCTCGTCGCAGCCAACACCTCCCTCGGCCTCGCCCTGGCCGACGACGAGATCGACTACCTCGTCAAGGCCTTCACCACGCTCGGTCGCGACCCGAACGACATCGAATTGATGATGTTCGCGCAGGCGAATTCCGAGCACTGCCGGCACAAGATCTTCAACGCCACCTGGGAAATCGACGGCTCCGCCAAGGACCGCTCGCTGTTCCAGATGATCAAGAACACCTACCAGCTGCACAGCGAGGGCATCCTTTCCGCCTACAAGGACAATGCCGCCGTCATCGCCGGCACCCGCGGCGGCCGCTTCTACGTCGATCCGCGCACGCAGGTCTACGCCGCACACGACGAGGACATCCACCTGCTCTGCAAGGTCGAGACGCACAATCACCCGACCGCAATCTCACCGTTCCCCGGCGCCGCCACCGGCTCCGGCGGCGAGATCCGCGATGAGGGCGCCACCGGCCGCGGCTCCAAGCCCAAGGCCGGTCTCGTCGGTTTCACCGTTTCCAATCTCAAGCTCCCTGGCGCCGTCCAGCCGTGGGAAAAGGACCACGGGAAGCCGGGCCGCATCGTCTCCGCCCTCGACATCATGATCGAGGGACCGCTCGGCGGCGCCGCGTTCAACAACGAGTTCGGCCGTCCTGCGATCAACGGCTACTTCCGCACCTTCGAGGCGGAGGTTCCCGCGGCCGGCGCTCAGGGCGGCACCGAGCTGCGCGGCTATCACAAGCCCATCATGCTCGCCGGCGGCCTCGGCAACATCAAGGGCGACCACATCAAGAAGGGCGCGATCAACCCGGGTGACCAACTCGTCGTCCTCGGCGGACCGGCCATGCTCATCGGTCTCGGCGGCGGCGCTGCCAGCTCGATGGCGAGCGGCTCCGGCCAGGAGGATCTCGATTTCGCCAGCGTTCAGCGCGACAACGCCGAGATGGAGCGTCGCTGCCAGGAGGTTATCGACCGCTGCTGGGCGCTCGGAGACGAAAACCCGATCTCCTTCATTCACGATGTCGGCGCCGGCGGTGTCTCCAACGCCCTGCCCGAGCTGGTCAACGATGGCGGCCGCGGCGGCCGGTTCAATCTGCGCAAGGTCCCCAACGACGAGCCGGGCATGAGCCCGCTCGAGATCTGGTGCAACGAGTCACAGGAACGCTACGTCCTCGCCGTGCCGACGAGCCGCATCGACCTGTTTCGCCAACTCTGCGAACGCGAGCGCTGCCCCTTCGCCGTCGTCGGCGAGGCCACTGAGGAAAAGCGCCTCGTGCTCGAGGATCCGCACTTCGGCAACACGCCGATCGACATGCCGCTCGAGGTCCTGCTCGGCAAGCCGCCGCGCATGCACCGCAAGGAGACGTCGCTCCGCCGCCCGCTCCAGCCGCTCGACCTCGGCGGTCTCACGCTGGCCGAAGCGGTACGCCGCGTGCTCGTGCACCCGACCGTCGCGGACAAGACCTTCCTCATTGCCATCGGCGACCGCACCCTCGGCGGCCTGATCGCGCGCGACCAGATGGTCGGACCGTGGCAGGTTCCCGTGGCCGACTGCGGCGTCACCGCCGCCGCGTTCGACGTCTACACCGGCGAGGCCATGGCTATGGGCGAACGCACGCCCGTCGCCGTCAACGCGGCCGCCGCCTCCGCGCGGCTCGCCGTCGGCGAGGCGCTCACCAATCTCGCCGCCGCGCAGATCGGTGACATCGGCAAGGTCAACCTCTCCGCCAACTGGATGGCCGCCCCCGCCGTACCCGGTGACGCGGCCGATCTCTACGCCGCGGTCCACGCCGTCGGCATGGAGCTGTGCCCTGCGCTCGGCATCACGATTCCGGTCGGCAAGGATTCGATGAGCATGAGCACGGTCTGGAATGATCCGAGCTCCAAGGAGAAGAAGCGCATCACCGCGCCGATTTCGCTCATCGTCTCTGCCTTCGCCGCGGTCGCCGATGTGCGCCAGACGCTCACGCCGCAGCTCCAGACCGACGCCGCCCTCGGCGAGACGGTTCTTCTCCTGATCGACCTCGGTCGCGGTCAGAACCGCCTTGGCGGCTCCATCCTCGCGCAAGTGGTCAACCAGATGGGAGCCGAGACACCCGACGTCGATCAGGCGTCCGACCTGAAGGGCTTCTGGAACGCGATCCAGCAGCTGGGCCGCGAAGGCAAGCTCCTCGCCTACCACGATCGCGCCGACGGCGGTCTGCTCGCCACCGCGGTCGAGATGGCCTTCGCCGGCCACACCGGCGTCGACCTTGACCTCGGTGCGAGTTCTTCACCCTTCGCCCCGCTCTTCAGCGAGGAACTCGGCGCGGTCATTCAGATCCGCTCCACCGATCTCGCCGCCGTTAACGCGGTCCTGGCCACGCACGGGCTCGACAAGGCCACGACGCGCATCGGCACGCTCAACGCCACGCACACCGTCCGCATCCGCCAAGGCGGCCGCGAACTTTTCTCCGAGGACCTCTTTGCGCTGCGCGCGATCTGGTCCGATGTCACCCGCCGCATCCAGGCCCTGCGCGACAACCCTGCCTGCGCCGAGATGGAGCAGCAGGTGCGCGTCGACCGCGCCAATCCCGGTATCACGCCGGTGGTCTCGTTTACACCCGGGCTGGCCAAGACGATCAACCGCAACGTCCGTCCTCCGATTGCTATCCTGCGTGAGCAGGGCGTGAACGGCGAGGTCGAGATGGCCGCAGCGTTCACCCGCGCCGGCTTCACTGCAGTTGATGTCCACATGACGGACATCCTGAGCGGACGCGTCTCGCTCAAGGACTTCCGCGGCCTCGCGGCCTGCGGTGGTTTCAGCTACGGTGACGTGCTGGGCGCCGGCGAAGGCTGGGCCAAGAGCGTGCTCTTCAACGATCGCGCCCGCGCCGAGTTTGCCGCCTTCTTCGCGCGCGAGGACACCTTCGCGCTCGGCGTGTGCAACGGCTGTCAGATGATGAGCAACCTCAAGTCGATCATCCCCGGCGCCGAGGCCTGGCCGCGCTTCGTCCAGAATCAAAGCGAGCGCTACGAGGGTCGCTTCGTCTCGGTCAAACTGGAGTCGAGCCCGAGCATTCTCTTCCGAGGCATGGAAGGTTCCGTCATCCCCATCGCCGTCGCCCACGGCGAGGGCTACGCCGAATTTGCCGACGCCGCGGCCGCGCAGGCGTTCAGCGCCTCCGGACTCGTGGCCGGGCGTTTCGTCGACAATCACCACCGCGTGACCGAGCAGTACCCGCTCAATCCCAACGGAGCCCCGCTGGGCATGACCGCCCTCACCACGACGACCGGTCGCGTCACCATCATGATGCCGCACCCGGAGCGCGTGTTCCGGTCTGCCTGCATGAGCTGGTCGCCCAAGACCTGGGGCGAGGACTCGCCGTGGATGCAGCTGTTCTACAACGCCCGCACCTGGGTTGGCTGAGCACACGTCAATGGGACCCCGTATTCTCGTCGTCGATGACTCGAAAGTCCTGCGCAAGGTCATTGCCGAAGCGCTCGCGCCCTTCGATTGCGATGTCACCGAGGCCACCAATGGTTTCAACGCGCTCTTCGCGATCGAGCGGGAACGCCCCGACCTGATCCTGCTTGATGTGGCGATGCCCGTGATGGACGGCGTCTATTTCCTCGAGCGCATGAAATCGGCGCCCGAGATCCGCGACATTCCGGTCATCATGATGACGTCGCCCACCGACCATAAGCTGATCCCGACGTTACCCGAGCTCGGCGCCGCCGCCCACGTGGTCAAGCCCTTCAAGCCCGAGGCGCTGCTCGATCTCATCCAACGTTTCGTGAAGCTCAAGCCAGCCAAGAAGCCGAAGGCGTAACGCGCTGAAAGCCTGACAGCGTGGGTATACCCGCGTTTGGAATGAGAGAGGTTCTGCGAAATCTCGCGGGGTCGCTGTCTCTGGGTGCTTTTATTTGTGAAACTTATCGGACCGGGGTCAGCGACTCCGGCTACACCTCAATCGTCTTCGCTTAAATCCGTTGCGCCGCCGGCAACCCGGGTTAGCGTCAGGCCTCTCACCCCCTACCCTATGACCATGCCCCGTCGTTCCTTCCTCAAGACCACCCTCGCAGCCGGCGCAACCGGCGCGCTCGCGACCTCGCCGCTGGCGGCACAGTCCGCGGCCGCGGCCTCGGACCGCGAATTCTACGAGCTGCGCTGCTATCGCCTGCAGGCCGGCACGCGCCTGAAGCAGGATCCGAATGCCGCGCTGCTCGACGGTTATCTCGAGGGGGCGCTGCTGCCGGCGCTGGACGCGCTGGGCGTGAAGAACGTCGGCGCCTTCACCGAGCTCGAGGTGGACAAGGCCGCTGGCACGCGGGCGCCCAAGGCGGGTTCTCCGGTATGGGTCCTGCTCACGCACGCCAACCTGGCGTCCTATGTGCAGGTCAACGCCACGCTCACCGCCGATGCCGCCCTGCAGCAAAAAGGCGGCGCCTACCTCAAGGTGCCGAAGGCCACGCCGGCCTTCGAGCGCATCGACAGCTGGCTCTACCTCGCCTTCAAGAGCATGCCGAAGATGGAAATCCCCGCGTTCTCGCGCAGCCGCGCGCCGGGCCGTGTGTTTGAGATGCGCGACTACGAAAGCCACAGCGAACTCGCCGCGCTCAACAAGATGGCGATGTTCGACGACGGCGAAACCCAGCTCATGCGCGACCTCGCGATGCACCCGACCTTCTTCGGTCAGGGCATCGCCGGCCCGAATTTGCCGCACCTGCGCTACTTCACGGGCGGTCCTGACCTCGCCACGCACCTCGCTGCGTGGGCCAAGTTCGGACCCGATCCGCGCTGGCAGAAGATGCGCGTCGATCCGATCTACGCGGACAACACGTCTCTCAACACGGCGCGTTTCCTCACGCCGAAGGCCTACTCGGCGCTGTAAGGCGGCTCTAATCGGGGCTGTAGCCGGGCTCGCTGAGCCCGGGGATCGGATGGATCGTCTCGGACCTTCCGGACCGGGGTCAGCGACCCCGGCTACATTTTCCACCGGATTGGCTTTCTTCAGGCGACCAGGTCGACGCCGGCGATGAATCCGCCGTAGGTCATACGCTTGGAGTCCATCTCGATTTTCTTCGCCTCGTCCATCATGCCGGCGAGCCGGCGGTCTTTCATGACCGCCGCGTTCACGCGGTCACGGTCCTTGCGTGACTTGAACACGATCCACGCGAACACCACGGTCTCGCCCTTCTTCAGCTTGGCGAGCTTGGGGAAAGGCAGGCCCCACGCCACCGTGAGATCATCGCCACCACACTCCCGGTACTCGAGCGCACCGTGATCAATCCACACCTTGCCCGCCTTGCGGGACATGGCGAAGTAGGCCTTGAGGTGCTTGGTCTTTACCGGAACGACGTAGCCATCGACGTATTTGGGCATGGGAGGTGGGATTTAAGATTTCCGATTTGAAACGACGCGGACACGAAGGGCCGCGCCTACCGGCCAGTTTCGACGACGCGCTTGAGATTGGCCAGCCCTTCCTCAAACGGCCCGCCCAGCATCTTCTCGCTGCTCATGACCAGGCTGAATGCCTTGGCCAGGAAGTTATTCGTACCCTTGATGTCCCACGTCACGAGCGTGCCATGGTTTTCAGGCTTCAGGTTATAGGACGTCTCGCAAACTGCGGCAAAGGGACGGAAGAACTCCAGTTTGATCACGACGCGCTGGTCAGGATGGCTCGCGACGATGGTCTGTCGGCCAGCGCCAATGTGCTTGTTGCCGTCCCAAGCATTGATCGAACCCACGCCGGCATCCGGGCCCGCAAACGTCTGCTTGGCGTTGGGATCATATTTGACCCACGGGGACCAGACAACGGTGTTGCGCAGGTTGTTCACGTGCGGGAACACCGCGGAAGGCGACGCGGCCACATGAAGGGATCGGGCGACGGTGTACTGCGATGGCTGCAAAGCCACGACGACCAGAAGAACCATCACAATGACCACCACAGCGATCAGGATCAGGGTGAGCATGACAGGAGAGAGTGAGTAGTGGTTGCCGGGCTTGAGCTGAAGCCGACCCAGGCCCAAGCGTCAGAACAGCGGTCAGGCATCAACCATGACTTTAAAACCGCCATAGAGCATGCGGGCACAGTCAAAGGGCATCGCGTTAGGGTCGCACGCCGCGGCGATGCGCGGGTCCTTCATGACCTTGGCGTTCACACGCTTGCGATCGGACTTGGACTTGTAGGTGATCCAGGAGAACACGATGACCTCGCCGGACTTGGCCTGAATACCCTTGGGAAAGGGCATCGCAAAATCCGTGGCGAGGTCGTCGCCGACGCACTCCTTGTAGTCGAGGGCACCGTGCTCGCGCCAGACCTTGCCCGCCTTGGCGGCAATGCGCCGGTAGGCGGCGAGGTTTTTCTTGGGTACGGGAACAACGAATCCATCCACGTAGAGAGCCATGATGTTATCTGGTTTTGACGGTTGATGAGCCAACGCGAGAGCCGCGTTTACAATTCTGACGAATGAGCCGGTGTGGTCCGGACATTTTCGCTGACTTTACCGCAATGTCCTTTTGGACAGGTCCGGTTCGTTGTAGTTCTTAAGTCGCCTCAACCAACCCCATTTGCACCATGTCCACCGAACCCACGCCCTCCTACCTCCTCCTGTTCCGAAACTCCGGACCCGAAACTCACCGGCACCTTTCTCCCGATCAACTCCAGCAGTTGGTGACCCGCTGGAACGCCTGGTACGACGGCCTGGTCAAGGCGGGCAAAGCGACCGAGGGCCAGCCCCTCGAACTCGAAACCCGCCTCGTCTCAGGATCGAGTGGCGCCCGCGTGACCGATGGACCGTTTGCCGAAGCCAAGGAAGCGGTCGGCGGGTACGTGAAACTCCAGGTCGCCAACCTCGAAGAGGCGACGGTCATCGCGCAGGCGCACCCGGGACTTGAGTACGGTCTCATCATCGAAATCCGCGCCTTGGCCGGTGCCTGTCACCTCGGAATCAACGGGAGCTGAAAGAGACATTCAATCCACGATCCGTTTTTACAGGAGGAAACCGAGAGAACAGAGGAAAACACTTAACCACAGATGGACACAGATTCACACGAATCGCGGCCTTCAATCTGTGTGAATCTGTGGTTAAACCCTGAACTCCGTTCTCTCGGTTCCCTCCTGTAAAATTCAAATCCACTCCGCCCTTCCGTGGACTTCACCGACGCACCGCCACCTCCGCCGCCCAATGCCGGGCCGAATCAGTTGGTGGAACATTTCTTCCGCCATGAAGCCGGCCGGCTGCACGGCGCGCTGATCCGGCTGCTCGGTGTCCACAACCTCGCGCTGGCCGAGGACATTGCGCAGGAAGCCATGCTGCGGGCGCTGCGCACGTGGTCGATGGGTGGGATCCCGCCAAATCCGTCGGCGTGGATCATGCGGGTCGCGCTCAACCTCGCCAAGGACACGCTGCGCCACCGCAAGATGTCGGCCTCGAAGGAGACCGCGATCATCACCCACCTTGAACAGATGACGCCGGCGCCAGATGACGCGGCCGCCTCGGCGCATGAGATCCGCGACGATGCGCTGCGCCTGCTTTTTGTCTGCTGCCATCCCACCCTTTCCCAGGAAACGCAGGTCGTGCTCGCGCTCAAGGTCCTCTGCGGATTTTCCACCGCGGAGATCGCCCGGGCCTTTCTGAGCACTGACGCCGCGATCGAGAAGCAGCTCACGCGCACCAAGCAGCGCATTCACGAAGCCGGCATCGGCTACGCCATCCCGGATGGACCGGAGCTCGCGCCCCGGCTCGACGGCGTGCTCGCCGCGATCTACCTCCTGTTCAACGAGGGTCACAAGGCCTCGCTCGGCGATGCGCTGTTGCGCGAGGACCTGTGCCGCGAGGCGGTGCGTCTGCTCAGCCTGTTGCTGACCCACCCAGCCGGACGCACGCCCCGGGCCCACGCCCTCCTTGCGCTGATGCTGCTGACAGCCGCGCGGTTCCCTGCCCGACTCGATGCGCAGGGCGAACTGCTGCGCCTCGACGACCAGGATCGCAGCAAGTGGGATCAGCGCCTGATCGCCGAAGGCCTGCTGCGTCTCGCTGAGGCCGCACAGGGCGACGACCTTTCCGAGTACCACCTCCAGGCGGGCATCGCGGCGATTCACTGCACGGCGCCGGACTTTGCCTCCACCGACTGGCCACGCATTCTTGGACACTACGACGCACTGTATCAGCTCAAGCCCTCGCCGATCGTCGCGCTCAACCGAGCCGTCGCCGTGGCGCAGGTTCACGGTCCACAGGCCGGACTGAACGAGCTCGCCACCATGTCCCAGCGCGAACGCCTGCAGCAAAACCACCTGCTGCACGCCGTGGAGGGTGAATTCTACTGGCGCCTCAAGGACCACCGCGCTGCGGCCGAAAGCTTCCGCCGCGCCCTGCGCCTCTCTGTCGTCGGCCCAGAGCAGGCCCACCTCGCCCGCATGCTGGAACGCGCCGAGGATTTGAGCAGCACGGGCTGAGCCGCGATTGTCTGGTTTGAATCGAGAAAACAGAAAGACGGTTAACCACAGATAAACACAGATGCACACAGATATCGGTCTTCAATCGGTGTGCATCTGTGGTTAAAACGCTGAATCCGGTTCTCTCTGTTCCACTAAAGCCAGACTCGGTCATTCAACAGTTATCCCCGCTGCAATCCTACCGCCGACATCGCTACGCACCCAGAATCTCACGCGAAGCCGCGAGGTCGCGAATCAAGCCAGCCAAAACTTGGATCGTCATAGAGCCGTACCGGTAAAGATGTAGCCGGGTTGCTGCCCCCGGTCCGTGAGATTTGAGAGAAAAATCGAAGCCCGGGTCAGCGCCCCCGGCTACACCTCAATTCAAACGACTCTAGCGGCCTCGCATGAACCAGCGCGGTCGCTGAGCGGTCCAAAGCAGCCGATCGGAGGAGATCAGACCAGCACGCTGCGACAGAAGTCTACGCAGCGGCGGAGTTCGTTCATCACCGTCGAATAGGCGGGAATGCCGTACTCCAGCTCGATCGTGGCCGGGAACGTGTATTTCTCGTTCTTCATGAGGAGCAGGACCTCGCGCAGCGGGGTCTGGCCCCAGCCCCACGGCAGGTTCGCGCCCTCGTTGTAGGCGCGATCCTTGAAGTGCATGCTCGTGATGCGGCGGTGGTGCTTCTGGATGAACGGGAGCGCGGACTTGCTGATCGCCGCAGTGAAGTGGCCCACGTCGAGGTTGATGCCGTTGTACTCGGACTGCGCCATGGCCTCGTCCCAGCTCGTCTCGTTGACCTGCGTGTGATTGTGGTAGCCGACCATCACCTTGTGCTTGGTCGCAAACTGCCCAATGCGTGCGGTCAGGGCCGCACTCGTCGGGAGTTCCATCGTGAGGTGCGCGTTCGGGCCGATCGCCTTGGTCACATTGAAGGCATAGTCGAACTCCGCATCCGACATCGTCTCGGTGAGCGCGAGCTTGAAGCCGTAGATGTTCACGCCGGCGTCCTCGTACAGTTTCCGAAACGCCGCGATACGATCCATCGGCGCGGCGAGGCGCCAAGCCTTGAGCTCCGGGCTTGGTCCACCCGGACCACCGCGGCCACCGCCACGTCCCGCACCGCCCGCTCCACCCGGACCTCCCGGGCCAGCGCCACCGCCCGCACCGGCCGCGGCCGGAGGCGGGCCCCCGGCGCCCGGACCACCGCGACCGGCTGGCATCGGTGCACCCGCGTAGGCTTCAACCGGGTTGTTCTGCAGCTCGACTCCGCTGAGCCCCAGGTCCACGAGGCTTTTGAGAATATCCTCCGCCGAGTTCACCGAACCGCGGAAGGCGTACGGCGCGATGATGCCAATCTGCACGCCATTGAAATTCGAATTCGGCTTGCCAGCCGCCACGGGCTCGGCCGCCGACAGGGCCGGGCCGGAGCTGAGGAGTTGCGCCACGGGCAATGCGCCCAGGCCGAGCTTAATCATGTCACGACGCGAGTAGTTCATGGTCCTATCTTCTTGGGGTTAGCGAACAAGGGGTAAACGGGCAGAACTTACCAAACGACGTCAGAGTAAATCGCACGGTTACACCGTTACGCTAGCCTTTACCGGCGAGACAATCGACCGTCCCGAGACAAAGCGCCCAACGGAGCAATTTCGTCTCCACACTTCATAATTATTATATAAAACGGCTGGATGCTTCGTCCCCTCCCCGTCCTTCTCGCCACCCTGCTTGCCGGTTCGCTGTCCGTGTTGGCCGCGTCGGGTGAGAACCGCCTTGCCGTCCAACCAGGCGCCGATGGTCGCTTGATTTATCGGGCAGACGCCCAGGGCAATCAGGTACCCGATTTCTCGCGGGCCGGTTATGGTGGCGGCGGCGTCGCGCTCCCCGTTGTCCCTGTCGTGCTGACGCTGACGGCCAACATCGAAGGTTCAGATGACGAAGCCCGCATTCAGGCCGCGTTGGATGAACTGGCCAAACGAGAAGCCGACCCCAACGGCTTTCGCGGCGCGCTGCTCCTCAAACGCGGGACCTACCGCGTCGCCGGGCAACTCCGCATCCTTGCTGGCGGCATTGTGCTGCGCGGCGAGGGCCAGGGGATGGACGGGACCGTGATCGTGGCCACGGGCAAGAAGGACCGGGTCTTCATCGCCGCGGGCGCGACCAACGTGCGGCGCAGCGAGATTCGCGGCTCCCGCACGCCGGTGACCGACACCTACGTTCCCTGGAGTGCCCGCACCCTGTCCGTCGAATCCACGGATGGCCTGCAGGTGGGCACGCGCGTGATCGTGCACCGCCCCTCGACAGCCGACTGGATTCATGAACTCGGCATGGATCGGATCAAAAACCGGCCGAACACGCCGGACGGAACGACCGACATGTGGAAACCCGGAACCTACGATCTGCATTTCGAGCGTACGATCACGCAGATTGAAGGCCGCCGCCTGACGCTGGACGCACCCGTCATGATCGCGCTGGATAGCCGGTTCGGTGGCGCCGCGGTCTACCGCTACGAGCACCCGCGCATCAAGGAAGTCGGGATCGAGCACCTTCGCGTCGTTTCGGACTACGAGCGTGGCCGCGAGACCGAGGACGAGGCCCATGCCATGACTGCGATCCACCTGGACCACGTGGAGAACGCCTGGGTTCGCGATGTCACCGTGCAGCACTTCAGCGGTGGCATCCTCGCGCGCTACGATTCCCTCTTCACCACCATTCAGGACTGCACCTACATCGATCCGGTATCGATCATCACGGGCGGCCGGCGCTACGCCTACGTTCTCGACGGACAGTACGGCCTGGTCCAGCGCTGCACGGCCACGGAAGCCCGCCACGGTTTCATGACCGGCGCCCGCGTGCGCGGTCCGAACGTTTTTCTCGACGGCAAGTCGCTGCAATCCCACTCGGATTCCGGCCCGCATCATCGCTGGGCCGTCGGCGTGCTCTACGACAACATCGAAGACACCAAGGAACTCAATGTGCAGGACCGCCAATGGGCGGGGAGCGGCCACGGGTGGGCCGGCAGCCAGAATGTGTTCTGGAACTGCACCGCGCCCAGCATCGTCGTGCAGCAGCCTCCCACCGGACAAAACTATGCCATCGGATCGCTCGGCAACCTGCGGCCCGGCCAATGGAATCCTTCGGCTCCGGCGGGTCTGATCGAGTCACATGGCCAGCCGGTGATTCCCCGCAGTCTTTACCGGGCCCAGTTGGCGGAGCGCCTGAGCGCCCGGTCCCGCTAATGGTTCCGATTCCCACAATCCGCCGCCTTCAGCCTCACGACCGTCGATCCAACTGCTGCACGCCGGCGATCAGCACGGCCACCACGCCAGCCACCAGCCAAGGAATCGCGGCCAACGACCAGCTGGCCAGCGCCCCGGCGGCGGCGGGAACAAACGCAGCACCAACATAGGCGCCACCTGACTGGCGACCAATCACCGTTTGGACGGCCTCGGGCACAAACCGTTGCGGCACCTCATGCATCAGGCACGGGTAAATCGGCGCGAAGCCCAGACCCATGAGCGCGAGCGACCCGATCGCGACCGAGATCGTGGTCGGTACCGCGAAGCCCACGGCACCGACCAGCGCAAGCCCGGCGCCCACCTGGACGCACCGGCGATTACCCCAATGCGCGACGACAAACCCGGTGGTGATGCGCCCGACAGTGATCGCCCCAAAGTAGACCGCGGTGCCCAGCGCCGCGATATCCGCCGTGTAGCCGCGCGCCACGACCAGCGTCGTTCCCGCCCACACGCCGATCGTCATCTCCGCTGCGACATAGACCGCAAAGATGGCCGGCGAGAGCCAGCCGACCAGTGAGCGTGCGGTGTGACGCGGCGGACGTGCGGTCGTGGTCTTCGCTTCGCCCTCGCTCGGCCCAATCGGCTCCGGCGCCGAGGCCCAGCGCGAAAGCGTCGCGAGAAAAATCGCGGCGAGGGCGAGCTGCATCACGCCCAGCGTGGCGTAGCCGCCACGCCAGCCATGCCCCGCAGCGATAGCCCAGCCCATGACCAGAGGACCGCAGGTGGCCCCGACACCCCAGCAGGCATGGAGCCAGTTCATGTGCCGTCCGCTGTAGTGACGCGCGACAAAGCCATTGAGCCCCGCATCCACCGCGCCGGCACCCAACCCGAGCGGGATGCCTGCCCCGTACAGCCACAGCAGGCCCTGCGCTTCGGAAAGCGCGACGAGCGCACAGCCCGTCAGCAGGCAGCTCGCCAGTACGACGGGGCCGGTCTGGAAGCGGGCGATCACGCGTCCACTGACGAAACCCGAAAACGCCGCCAGCGAGGTGATCACCGTCATCAGGGTTCCGGCCACGCCCACCGGCAGGCCGAGTTCGGGATAGGCCTGCGGCCAAGCCACCCCCAGCGTTCCGTCGGGTAACCCCAGACTGACAAAGCCCGCGTAGATCACGACGAGCAGGAGATAACCGGTACGGCGCTGAGACATGTGACGCCACCTACAGCGCCAAGCATCGAACGCCGCGGCAACTGGATTCGAGATCGGATCGGTTCTAAGAAAAGTCCTAGCGGCGCGTCTTTGCTGCGATGACATCCCTGCACACCCCAAGCCAGCGGCACAGTCTGCCGAAAATCCTGATCCTTGTCACCACCTCAGCGCTTCGCTCCACCCTCGTGATCACCTTGGTCGCCGTTGCCGTCTTCGCTTTGCGCGAACAGGTCTTCGACGGTCCGACGCTGCTCCGGGTGACGCGCGACCATCAATTGCTCTTCATTCTAGTTTTCGTCGCCAGCTGGATCTGGCGGTTTTGGCAGGCGCAGCGCACGAACAGAGGTCCCTGAAGTTTAATGTAGCCGGGGTCGCCGAACCCGGGGTTTGAGATTCCAATCCACGATCAGCCGGACCGGGCTCAGCAAGCCCGGCTACACTTTTACGGCTACCCTTCCGGCGAAACTGCGCTACGGTGCTGGCTTCATTATGTTCACGCCCGGAACCTTTGCTCCGCCCTCCTCTCCTCGCGCGACGCGCGTCATGCTGCTCGGTTCGGGCGAACTCGGGAAGGAAGTCGTGATCGAGCTGCAGCGCTTCGGCTGCGAGGTGATTGCCTGCGATCGCTACGCCGGCGCGCCGGCCATGCAGGTGGCCCACCGTCATCACGTGTTCTCCATGCTCGACGGCGCGGAGCTGCGCCGGGTGGTCGCGTTGGAAAAGCCCGATCTGATCGTTCCGGAAATCGAAGCCATCGCGACCGACGTGTTGGTCGAACTCGAGGCCGCCGGCCAACGCGTCGTCCCCACGGCCCGCGCGGCCCGGCTGACCATGAATCGCGAGGGCATCCGTCGCCTCGTCGCGGAGGAACTGGGGTTGCCCACGTCGCCTTATCGTTTTGTCGCCACCGACGCCGAGGCGCTCGCGGCCGGAACCGAACTCGGCTTCCCCTGCGTGCTCAAACCCCTGATGTCTTCCTCCGGCCACGGTCAAAGCGTCGTGAAGACGCCAGCCGACATGGCCGCCGCCTGGCGCTATGCCCAGGAAGGCGCCCGCGCCGGGGCCGGTCGCTGCATCGTCGAGGGGTTTATTCGGTTCGACTACGAGATCACGGTGCTGACGGTCTCCGCGTCCAACGGCATCCAATGCTGCCCGCCGGTCGGCCACGTCCAGATCGACGGCGACTACCGCGAAAGCTGGCAGCCCGCTGCGATGTCGCCTGTCGCCTGGGCCAAGGCCCAGCAGATCGCCCGCACCGTCGTCAGCAATCTGGGTGGCTGGGGGCTGTTTGGCGTCGAAGCCTTTGTCTGCGGCGATGAGGTCATCTTCAGTGAAGTGAGCCCGCGGCCCCACGACACCGGACTGGTCACGATTGGCAGCCAGGCCTGGTCGGAGTTCGCCCTGCACGCCCGCGCCATCCTCGGTTTGCCCATTCCGCCAATCGAGGTCCTCCGCCCGGCTCACAGCGTGGCCCTGCTCGGCTATGGCGACGGCGTTCCCATCGTGACCGGAGTCGAACGCGCCCTCGCCATTCCCGAGAGTCATGTCCGCATCTTCGGCAAACCCGAGTGCAAGGGCCACCGCCGGCTCGCCGTCGCCATCGCCAGCGGCTCGACCCCTGAGCAAGCCCGCGATCGCGCCCGAGCGGTGGCAGCCGCAATCACGATCACGGTCGGAATTTAACCACAGATCACCACAGATAGGCGGCTCGGATCTGTGCCTATCTGTGCTCATCTGTGGTTAAACTCGATGGCTTGATCTGCTTCGGGCGAAATTGCCTGTAACTTTGTGCGGCCAGTCGGGTTCTTGGGGTAACTGATCACCGGTTATCCCACCATGAACCTCGTCCGACTTTTCTCCACCGCCCTCCTGCTCTCTGTCGCCACGGTCGCGGTACGCGCCGATGTCACCGAGACCTTGAACCGCACCTACCCGCTGCCCGCCGACGGGATTGTCCGGCTCAACAACATCAACGGCGACATCACCATCGTCGCCTGGGATCGCAACGAGGTCTCGCTTGAGGCCGTGAAGCGCGGACGCGACGAAGAGGACATGAAGCGCATCTCGATCGAGATCGATGCCCAGCCGGGGCAGCTCACGGTCAAGACGACCATCGCCAAGACGCCGTCCAACTGGATCCCAGGCACCGGCAGCCGCGCCGCCGTCCGTTACGAGCTTCGCGTTCCGGCCCAAGCGCGTCTCGAGCGCATTTCTTCGGTCAACTCGTCGATCAAGGTCGAGGGCGTCCGCGGTCTCGTGAACCTTGAAGCCGTCAATGGCTCCATTCGCGCCATCGGCCTGGCGGGCGACGCCGAGATCGAGTCGGTCAACGGCAGCATCACCGCGGAATTCACCTCGCTCGACGCCGTGCGGACGGTCGATCTCGAATCCGTCAACGGGCGCATCGACATCAGTGTCCCCAAGGGCGCCAACGCCCGGATCAATGCGCGGACCACCAACGGGCGGACCTCGATCGATCAGCCGATCAAGCTCGACGAGTCCAGCCGTCGCCGGTTGTCCGGCGAGATCGGTTCGGGCGGCGGGCCGCTGCTCAAGGCCCAGGCCACCAATGGCAGCGTCGCGATCCGCGAAGGCTGAGCCAGTCGGATTTCCTTTCCCCTTTCGCCGCTCGTTTGTGTCCAAGTCATTCGCTCCCTCTCCTGTATCCTGACCGGTTAATGCGTTTGCATCGGGTTCCTGGTTCGTTCCCGGTGAGTTTGGCCCGGTCAAATGCTCGAAAGCGAAGTGAATGGCGGCGCAAACGAGCGGTTTCTTTTCAGAGCCGTACAAATTGAATTGTAGCCGGGGTCGCTGACCCCGGCTACAACTGAACTCTAAAGGCTCAAGTCGGCGGCTGGGCTTTGCCGCCTCTTGCGGTCCGAGCGGCTCCGGTAAGGTCAGACCATGGTTTCCGGATCCCGCGCTTTGCTTCTTCCCTCAGTTGCCCTCGCCGTCGCCCTGACGCTCATTGCAGCCCCGGCGCTGCAGGCTGCCTTCACCCTCAAGGGCAACCTCGGTGCACCGTTTGCCAACGAGCCGGTCACCGTTCAGCGCGAGTCGCTGGAGGATCGCGCGTTTACGCCCGTCGCAACCGGATCGCTGGCCGGCGGGGCACTCGATCTCCGCGTCGAGGCCGAGCCGGGCCTTTACGCCCTGCGGATCGGCGACGTGCAGGTGCCGTTTGTCGTCGGATCCGACCAGACGCTTACGGTCACGTATTCGGCCGAGAAAAAGAGCCTGGGTGTCACCGGCTCGCCTGATCACGAGCGTTACCTCGCCTACGAAGCCTTCCGCGGCACCTCCCTCGCCCGCCACGTGCTGCGCGTGCGCGAGGCCATTCGCGCGGCGGGCGCGGCCGGCAATGGGGCGGAGGTTGACCGGCTGACCGAAGACGAAGTCACTGGCTACCAAACCCATCGCCGTGAGTTGAACGATTTCACACTCGCCGAGCTCAAGGGCACCGCCGCGCTCTACGCGGCTTCGCTGCGCTGGGATGGCGACTATCGCCTTGCGGAACTCAAGGCGGCGATCAGCGACTATGCCGCGCAAACGCCGGGTCTCGCGATCGTGCAGCAGATGCAGGCGCGCATTGCCCGGTTCGAGGCGGTCGCCATCGGCGCGGTCGCGCCCGAGCTCGAAGGCCCCACGCCCGACGGCAGTCGGTTGTCGCTCGCCAGTTTGCGCGGCAAGTACGTGCTGGTCGACTTCTGGGCCTCCTGGTGCGCACCCTGCCGGATCGAGAACCGGAATTACGCAGCGTTATACCAGAAATATCAGCCTGCCGGATTCGAGATTCTCGCCGTCTCGGTCGACCAAAGCGGAGCGGGTTGGCGCGAAGGCATCAAGAAGGACGGCGCCACCTGGAAGCACCTCTCCGATCTGACCGGCGGAAGACCCCACTGGCCGCGCGCTACAATGTGTCGGCACTCCCGGCGAGTTTCCTGCTCGATCCAGAGGGTCGCATCATCGCCAAGGACGCCCGCGGTCCGCAGCTGGCCGCGCTGCTCGAAAAGCACCTCGGAAAGCGCTGAAGCGTTTTGGGTTCATTTGTAGCCGGGGTCGCTGACCCCGGGGATTGTATTCGGCGCTGAACGATCCCGGACCGGGGTCAGCGACCCCGGCTACATCCTAACCGGAACCGCCTAGGGCTTCTGGCCCAAGCGCGCGATCAATCCGTCGATCAAAGCCTCGGCCTGGAACTGCGCCAGCACGCGGGCCTCGGTCGCCGACCGGGCCGCGAACGCCTTCTCCGCCTTCGCAAAAACGTCCGTCAGCCACGCCTCCTTCGCGTCATGCATGGCGCCACTTTCGGTAAACTCTTTCGCCGTACCGGGCTTGCCGACGAAGCGCGGAGCGAGTTCATCACCGAACCACACGCGCCATTCCTGCACGTCCGCAAAGTACACAGCGAGCACTCCGGCCTGCGCCACGCCCAGCTTGGCGGAAAGCGCGCGCATGTAGGCGCCCGGCTGGTTATCCTCGGCCTCCGACGGTGACGCGGCATGGCCGCGCATCAGGACCTTGATCTTTGCGGCGCGCTCGAAGTCCGTGAGGCGTGACTCGATAGACTGCACCCACCGCGCATCGATCGGCTGAAGTTCGGGCGCAATCGTCAGGTGCGGGCCGGCGGCAGCGCTTTGCGCGGACACGGCGGCGTGCGATACCAGCCAGGCAAGGATCAACGCTCCGAACCTAAGTCGCATGTTCATGGTCAGAGAAACTGCCGGGAATCCACGGCCCCGGCAAGCCGGCGAATCGGCGCAAAAAAAGGGCGCCCCGCGGGCGCCCTCGCCATCAAAGAGGAAAGGTGAACGACGCCTCAGGGCGTGCGCGTGGCTTTCCATTCAGCCGTCATCGCGGCGCCGTCGCGGCCCGGACGCTCGGACGAACCCGTGATGGTGTCGCCCGCCAGCTTGCCGACGTACTTGGTGACCATCTTGTTCCCGTTGAACTCACGGGTCACGGTGAAGGCAATCTCGTCGCCCTTCACGGTGCCGGGATCGATCGGGGCCTCGCCCATCTGCGTGATCAGCGCGCCCGTGACGACGCCATCCTTCACGACCAACTTGGCTGTGACTTCCTGAACACCACCACGACCTTGCGTGGTCCATTTCCAGCTACCGCTCGCGTCAGCAGCGAAGGCGGAAAGCGCGAACAAAGAAGCGGCGAGGAACGCCGCAACGAGGGTACGTAACGTTTTCATAGGGGTGCAGGGGTTGACCTGCACCCAGAGAGACGCTGACCGCGGAACCAAGTTACAGCTCCGCGCCCCGGTTCGGTCAGGCCTTGGCGGCCGCAATGACCTCGATCTCGACCATGCAATCGAGCGGCAACTTCGCCGCTTGGATCGTGGTGCGAGCCGGTTTGTGCGGCGCGAACGACGTCGCGTAGATTGCATTCATGGCGGCGAAGTCACCCATGTCCTTGAGGTAGACCGTCGACTTCACCACGTCCTGCAGCGTCAGGCCCGCGGCGGAAAGCACCGCCGTGATGTTGGCAAACACCTGCTTCGTCTGCGCGTCAATCCCACCCTCGACGAGCTTGCCGGTCTTCGGATCAAGCGGCGTCTGACCCGAGCAAAACACAAAAGGGCCGGCCTGGATGGCGTGGGCGTAGGGACCGATGGCTGCGGGAGCTTCAGGGGCGGAAATGGTTTTCATCGGAACCCAGCGCAACGGAGTCGCGGCCCTCTTTCAACGCACAACTGGCCACCTGCGCGCGACGACAGGAAGACGAATCACCCACCCTATCCGCGCTGATAGGCCGATCCCCTGATCACGAACCATGAGGTCGCGCAGAGCCGCAGAGGCGCAGAGGCGCAGAGTTATCAAACCCGCTCCCTGCCTTAGCCGGTCTTCTCTGCGTCTCTGCGCGACCTCTGGATTGAAATGATTGAGTCCAATCTCTCTCACTGCGCGGCAACACTAGGGCGTGGCCGCCGGCTTCACCGTCATGGGATATTGGATGCCGAGCTGATCCAAGTAAGTCTCGTACTTCGTTGGATCGAAGTGGAACGGCCGCAGCTGGTCGCGGAACTTGGTCGCGAGCTCGTTGTTCAGCCAGATCGCCGGCTTGTCGTCCGGACGCAGGAACGGTGTGTACTTCATGTCCTTCGTCTGAACCGTGCGGAAATAGTCCCACGCCTGTGTCACCAGCTCGGGCTTGGTCAGAAAATCCAGCATGGTCAGCGCCTGCACCTTGGCCCCGGCAACCACACCCTTGTGCGCGATCGGCGTGGCCATGGCGATGGACGAGGTCCAGTTGTGGCCCGCAAGGTTCGGAATGTTGGCCGGGTAGCGGAGCGTGATCGTCGGCACGGTCCAGGAAACATCACCGATGTCGTCCGAGCCGCTGCCGCGCTTGTCGTCATCGCTGATCGGGGCGATCAGGCCGCCCACGACCACGGGCAGGCCCGAGGGGAACTGCCCCACTTCGCGTTGCACCGCCTTGGCGAGCGTCTGGTCGGCCTCGGTCCACTCCGGCAGGCCCACCCGCTTCACATTCTCGTAGGCGACCTCGGCGACCACCTTGTTCATGTGCTGCGGCCACGCCGCACCGAGCAGACGGGACGAGACGGTGGTGCCGGTCATCAGCGCCGCGCCCTGGGCCATCGCGTCACCGGCCTCCCACATCGCCTTGATGCGGGGATAATCGGTCTCGCGGAAATAATACCAGACGGTGGCCACGGGCGGGACGACGTTGGGTTGATCGCCACCATTGGTGATGACGTAGTGCGAACGCTGCTGCAGACGCAGGTGCTCGCGCTTGAAATTCCAGCCGACGTTCATCAGCTCGACGGCATCGAGCGCGCTGAGTCCACGCCACGGCGCCCCGGCACTGTGCGCGCTCTGGCCCTTGAACGTGTATTCGACCGACACGAGTCCAGTCGCCTCGGTCGAGCCCCAGGCGATGCTGAAATTGCTGCCCACGTGGCTGAACAGGCAGATGTCGACGCCCTCGAACACGCCGGCGCGCACGAGGTAGGCCTTGGTGGCGAGCAGTTCCTCGGCGACGCCCGGCCACAGCTTGATCGTGCCGGAGATATTCTCGCGCTTCATGACGTCGCGTACGGCGAGCGCGGCCACGATGTTGACGACCTGACCCGAATTATGGCCCTCGCCATGCCCCGGAGCGCCGGGGACGATCTCGTCGCGATAGGACACGCCGGGCTTCTGCGACGACAACGGAATGCCATCGAGGTCCGAACCGAGCGCGATCACGGGCTTGCCCGTGCCATGGCTCCAGGTGGCCACCCACGCGGTCGGAATACCGGCGACGCCCCGCTCGATGGTGAAACCTTCCTTCTCGAGCAGCTCGGTCAGGTACTTCGACGTCTCCACCTCCTGAAAGCCCAGCTCGGAAAAGCTGAAGACCATGTCGTTCATGACCTGCGCCTGCTTCTGGCGGGAGGTCACGCCGGCGAGCACGCCTTCGCGGTAGGCTTCAATGGGCTGCGCCAGGGCGAACAGCGGCGTGAGGCAGGTCAGGACAAGCGCACGGAACACGGCAAAACGGGAGTTCATGGGTTTGAGCGCAGGCGATTACTTGGTGAGGGTCGTGCCGGTGAGGCGGGCGACGGCGCCGAGCGTGGTTTGCGCCGCGTTCAGCCCGAGCATGAAGTCCTTGTCGCTGAAGGTCGTGAAGACGTCGGTGGGCTGGTGCCAGTGAGGATTCCAGCCGGCCCCGATGTCGCGGCCGCGTTCATTTTCGCGCATGCTCACGGCTGGAATGAGGTCCATGAACGGCACGCTGTCCGTATTTGTCATGTGGGGACCCACCGCCGCCGGATAGTGCGTGGCATAGGCCTCATTGGCGGCATGGAGTGCCCAGGCGAGTTTCTGCGCGCCGTCGGCAAATTTGGCCGTGGACTGGAACTCGATGTTCACGTCGGCCTCAGGGCGCTGCTCCGGATTGATCGTGCCGTCGGCGCGGGGCATGCCGTGGTCGAACAGCATCATGTCGTGTTGGATGATGCCGAGCCAGGTGGGCTCCGGATACTGCCCGGATCCCGCCGGGCTTTCCTTGCCCTGCAGCGCGGCCCGCTGCGCGACGTAGGCCCGCGCGCCGTTCAGGCCGGTCTCCTCGTTATTCCACAGGACAAAGCGAATCGAACGCTCGGTCTTCACGTCGGGCGACGCAAAGATGCGGGCGAGTTCCATCACGATGGCCGTCCCTGAACCGTCGTCATTGGCGGCCTCGCCCCAGCCATGGCCGTCCATGTGGGCGCTGATGATGTACATCTCGTCCGGCCGCGTGGTGCCGACCTTGGTCACCCAGACCTGCTGGCGTTCGCCGGGGAGCGAAATCTCCTCGTTGAGGGCGCGGAGACGCGGATCGAGCTGCTTCATCGCGTCGGTGTTCACCCCGGTCTTGGCCCGGTTGCCGCGCATGCGTCCGCCGCCGACCGCCTGATCCGGCACCCGCTGCGAACCACCCGGACTGCTCGACGCCCGCGGTGCCGTTGGCGAATACTCGTAAGTCATCCGCTCGGCGTTGGTGTAGCCGTAGCTCTTGAGCTGCGCCTCGATCCAATCAAGGGCCGCGCGGTTGCGCGAGGTGCCTTGGCGACGGTCGCCAAACTGCGTGAGTCCCTTGATCGTCGCCTTGTAGCGTTCCAGCTCGAGGCGTCCCACGAGGTCCACCAGTGGATCAGGCGGTAGCTCCGCGGTGGCGGCGGCCGCCACGGGTTGCTGGGCCGCCAGAGGAGACGTGAGGAGAACAAGCGCAAGGCCGAAACAGGAGGACGACTTCATGGGAGAAAGGAGTTCGAACACAACGGACGGGAGCAGAGTCGAGCAGAGGGCACAGTCAGGTGCGTCGAGCCGGGGAGCGCCGCGTGCAGCTGGAAGGCCATTGACGGGGTAACAGCAGGAATCATCCCAGCCCCGCGCAAAGGCGGCAAGGAATTAGGCCCCCTGCCCGGGACTTGCATCAGCGTCGCGCGCGGCGGGCTGCGGTCCGAGCTTGCGCACGAGTTCCGGCCAAACCGTGCGCACGGGCGAGTCGGCCAAGTAGCGCGCGGCCTGCACCTTCTGCCCGCGGCTGAGCAGGCCCGCATAGACATGCAGCTCCAGCTGTCGCTGCACCGCAGCCTGCTCATCCGCGCACCCAAGAAATCCGAGCAGGAAGATCAACGCCTCGACCGTGGAAAACTCCCCTTCGTCCCGCTGCGCGCGCAGCCAGTAGCGGCTGGACCCGGTCATGGGCAGGCAGACGCGTCTTCCCCAGCCCACCACGGCCCGTGACATCATCCCAGCCTCGCCCCAGTTGCCGTCGAGCAGCAGCACCTGCACCGACTTTGGATCCACGCCCGCCGACGGCGGGTCGCCCTGCGGGTGCAGAATCCACAGATCGCGCGCCGGATCCCGTACCGTGGTGGGATCCAACGGCTGGCCCGGCGTAAAGACATGCTGCCGCGCTCCGGCCACAATGCGGTCGATCAGATGCCCGGTGCTCGTCGGCCGCTGCCGCTCCCGGCGGTGCATCAACACGTCGACGCGCACCGCGGTATGCACGGGTTCGAGTCCCGCGCACACACACCACCGGTTCAGCAACCGGCAGCGATCGCAGCGGATCGTGTCATTGAGCGTCGCCCTTGAACCCATGGCGCGCGCGCCGGTCAGTCGAGATTGAAAACCCAGCGTCCGACCGTCCACATCATGATCGGGAGCAGGATCGCGAAGAGCAGATTCACCCAAATGCCCGCCCGCACCATGCGACCGAGACTGACCAGACCTGAGCCGTAAGCAATCGCATTGGGCGGCGTGCCGACCGGCAGGGCGAAGTCCGCACTCGCCGCCAGCGTAACCGGAACACAGAGGAGCAGCGCCGGTTGATTCACGCCAATCGCCAGCGCCCCGATCACGGGCAGGAAAGCCGTCGCGGTCGCCGTGTTGCTGGTGAGCGCAGTCGCGAAGATCATGACGGTTGTCACGAGAACCACGATGGCGAAGGGCGCCCAGCCAGCCATGCCCTCCATGGCCTTGGCCAGCGCGATCACGAGACCGGTCTTTTCCATCGCGGCCGCCAGGCTGAGTCCGCCACCGAAAAGGATCAGCACATCCCACGGCATGCGCCGCACACAGGTCCAATCGAGCACAAATTCGCCGGCGCGGCGACGCGAGGGAATGAAGAACAGGAGCAACGCCGCGCCCATCGCGATCACCTCATCCGTGATCAATGCACCGAGCGGCCAGGGATCGTTGGCCGCAGTCGGGGCGTTCGCCTTCCACGCCTCACGGGACACCCAGAGCACGATCGCGAGGCCAAAAGCGCCGCAGACCGAAAGTTCCGGCCAGCTCATCGGCCCCAGCTTGGCCTTCTCCGAGTCGAGCTGCTGCTCGATGCCCGGCACGGGCGCGTTGTTCACCCGGAAGCTCCAGCGCGTGAGGATGAGGTGAATGAGCGGCAGCGACACCAGCATGATAGGAACTCCGAGCATCATCCACTGCGCGAATCCAATCTCGATCCCGTGCGCGCGCTCCATGTAGGCCTTGAAAATTGCGTTGGGCGGCGTGCCGATCAGCGTGCCCATGCCGCCGACATTCGCGCCATAAGCCACCGCAAGTGCGAGCGCCGAGCCCATCGCCAGCGCGCCGGGCGCGGCCCCGAGCAAGGCATGCACGCTTACCGCAATGGGCATGAGCATCATGGCGGTCGCCGCATTGCTCGTCCACATGCTGAGAAAGGCCGCCGCGCACAAAAATCCCAGCACCAGCGAGCGCGGCCGCGTGCCGAACGCACCGATAATGTTCAGCGCAATCCGGCGGTGCAGATTCCACCGCTCCATCGCCAGCGCGAGCATGAACCCGCCCATGAACAGATAGATGATCGGATCCGCATAAGGGGCCGCCGCCTGCCGGATGGGCGAGATCCCCAGCAGCGGCAGCAGCACCAGGGGCAGCAGCGCCGCCGCCGGAATCGGGATCGCCTCCGTCACCCACAGCACGGCCATCGCCGCCGCCAGCAAGGCCACGCGCGTGCCGCCGAGCGTCAGCCCGCCGAGCGCAGGAGACAGCCACATCGCAAGGAACAGGAGCAGGGCAAGCGTCAGGCCGATGCGCTGGTGCAGAGCATAGCCCTGATTGAACGCTTCACCAGGATCGTCAGTCGGAGGCCGGGCGGAATCGGCGTTGTCCATGAGGGTATGAACAAGGCTGCATCAGCGGGCCGGACCGACGCAATCCCCGTATTCGGTCAAGCCTTTGACGCCCGGCCACTTGCCTGCCTGCGGATCACCATTCCACAGTAAACCGGTCGAAGCTAGGCGGCCGAAACGTCAATATGAGGCTTGTCCCACCTTGGCCAAACTTCCACGTTCCCCGCCCTTCCCATGAGTGATTCTGCATCGCCCGCCACTCCCTCGAAACCGGGCGAGACCTTCACTTTCTGGCGCAGCGTGCGGCAGGCCCTTAAGGGCGAGGAGAACCACGACTACACCGCGGGCTCGCTCAACCGCGCCGTACTCCTCCTCTCGGTGCCGATGGTGCTCGAGATGGTGATGGAGTCGCTCTTCGCCATCGTGGACGTGTTCTTTGTCTCACGACTGGGCAGCGAAGCCGTCGCCGTGGTCGGCCTGACCGAGTCTGTCATGTCTCTGGTCTATGCGGTCGCCGTCGGCATCTCATTCGCCGCCACCGCGATTGTCGCCCGGCGGATCGGAGAAAAGGATCCGGAGCGCGCCGCGCAGGCCGCCGGGCAGATCATCCTGCTGGGCGCCACCGTGTCCGCGGTGATCGGGCTCTCGCTCGGTTCCTTCGCCCCGGCCATCCTTCGCCTGATGGGCGCGGAAGAGCCGGTGGTCGTGCTCGGCTCGGGTTACGCCCGCGTGATGCTTGGCGGCAACATCACGGTGTTCATGATTTTCCTGATCAACGCGATTTTCCGCGGCGCCGGCGACGCCGTCATCGCGATGCGAACCCTGTGGCTGGCCAACGGGCTCAACATCATCCTCGATCCGTGCCTGATCTTCGGCTGGGGCCCGTTTCCGGAGATGGGCGTGGCCGGTGCGGCGGTCGCCACCAACATCGGTCGCGGCGTCGGCATCGCCTATCAACTCTGGCACCTCGCCGGTCACCACAGCCGCGTGCGCGTGCACTGGCGGCACCTGAAGCCCGATCCGGAGCTGCTGCTCAACCTGCTGCGCACCGCCGGCAACGGCATTGCCCAGCTCCTCATCAGCACCACCAGCTGGGTCGGCCTGTTCAAGATTCTCGCCCTCTTCGGCAGCACCGCGCTCGCCGGTTACACGATCGCCATCCGGGTTGTGATCTTTGCCCTTATGCCCGCGTGGGGCCTGGCCAATGCCGGCTCAACCCTCGTCGGCCAGAACCTCGGCGCCGGCCAGCCCGACCGGGCAGAGGCGTCCGTCCGCATCGCCACGCGCTACAATGTGATTTTCCTCGGCATCGTTGGACTCTTCTTCGTCGTTCTTGCCGGACCGATTGTGAGCTTCTTCACGACCGATCCCGCCGTGCAGGTCTACGGCACGCGGGCGCTCTGGATCATCAGCCTCGCCTTCCCGCTCTACGCCGCGGGCATGTGCTTCGAGGGTGCCTTCAACGGTTCCGGTGACACGTGGACGCCGACCAAGCTCAATTTCTTCTGCTTCTGGCTCGGCCAGGTACCGCTGGCGTGGGCGCTCGCCGTGCCGTTCGGCCTCGGCCCACTCGGTGTATTCATCGCAGTGCCCCTGTCCTTCTCACTGCTCACCGTGTGGAGCGGAATCCTCTTCCGCCGCGGCGCATGGAAACTGAAGAAGGTGTAAGCCGAAGAATCACCACCACGGAATACACGGAACACACGGAAAGATTCCAGAGATCTGAATTCCGTGTATTCGGTGTATTCCGTGGTGGTGATTCCTGCACTCAGTTCGCCGACGCCTCCTTGGAGGCGTAGTACGGCACGATCTGCTTGAGGTGACCCTGCACGATCGCCGCCACCGTCGCCGCGGGCGCCGTGCCCTTGTGGAGCTCGAACACCGCGACGAGGAAGGCGAGTTCAATGTCCACCTTGTTCGTTCCGGCGGACTTCATCTGCGCGAGGATCTCAAGCGCCTTGCGCTCGGCCTGCTTGTAATTCTGGAACTTGGGATCCGGCGTGTCGGCCATGGCGGGAGAAGGTCGGGACTCAGGCCTTGAGCTTGCGCAGTTCCTCGCCGAGGAACGCGGCGATCGAGCGCATGCCATACTTCTTGGCCTCAGCCTCGGCGCTGCTGTTGTAGTTGGTGTTGGTGTTCACGTCGTACGTGTACAGCTCGCCCTTCGTGTCCGTGATGAACTCGATCCCGGAAACCTCGATGCCGTTGTCGGCGAGGAAGGCCTGGTAGGACTTGATGATCGGGTGATCGAACGAAGACAGGATGCGGAACCGGGGCGCGGCCGCGACCGGAGCCGCCACCGGCGTCGTGCCCACCGGGCAGAACGCGTCGCCGATCGCGCAGGCATCGGCCGGGCACAGCTCGAAGCCAAGCGAGGTGTCGACCTGTACGGCATAGAGAAACTTGCCGCCGATGAACTCGACGCGCGTGATGAACGGCTCGGGCGCCCGCACGTACTCCTGGATGAGCGTGATGCCATCGACGGAGTCGTCGAACTCGCCGCCGTTGACGTAGTCCTGCAAGCCGGCCTGCGATTGGAAGAGGCGCACGCCGAGGCCCTTGCCCGCCCGGTTGTGCTTGGTGATGAACGCGCCCTCGAACTTGGCCGCGGCCTTGATCACGTTCTCCTTGCCGACCGCCGCCATCGTGCGGGGAGTGCGGATGCCGTAGTTCCGGAGCTTCGCGTACTGGGCGATCTTGTTGATCTCCAGCTGCAGCGCCCGGCTGTTGTTCACCACGCGGCGTCCATGCGACTCCAGCCAAGCCAGGACGGTCGACGTGTACTCCGGCGCATAGCGATGGCCGCGCGTGTGCGACGACGCGCTCATGCGGTTGTAGAAGACGCCCTCGGGCGGCGACGAGGAGAAGTCCAGGACGCCCTGGTCGAGGTACCACTCCTCGAACGGCAGATTCAGCTCGGCGAAGGCCGCGCGCAGCGGCACCACCCATTCGGAGTTCTCGTGAATGACGTAGATCTTCTTGGACATGGCTTGGGAGAAAGGGTCCGGCGGATTGCGCCGAAGCGGCGGAAACCTGCGCAGGAAACGGAAATTGCAATGCTGAGCACATAAATCAGTCAACTCAACTAACCTCCAGCCATCGGTTGGCTTTAATCGCCGCGCCCGGATTTGCGCCTTGGCTCGCCTCTTCGCCCGGCGCCCAGCAGGGTAAACGCACCCCGTTCTCCATGCGCTTATTCACCCCTTGCCTTCCGCTTCTTTTCGCCGGTCTCGCCCTCCTGAACCCGCTTTCCGCCCAGACCGCGCCGGCTACCCGCTCGACTGTGCCGGGTGTGCCCACGCGGGACGAGACCCTCGCCACGCTCCACGCGCCCCGGCCCATTGCCGCACTCGACTCCGTGTTCATCGAGGAGCTGACCTGGATGGAAGTCCGTGACGCCCTCGCTGCCGGTAAGAAAACCGTGATCATCGCCAGCGGCGGCATCGAGGCCAACGGCGCCTACCTTGCCACCGGCAAGCACAACTACGTCCTGCGGGCCACGACCGAGGCCATCGCGCGCCAGCTCGGCAACGCCCTCGTCGCCCCCATCATTCCGTTCACGCCGGAGGGCGACATCGAGCCGCCCACCGCGCACATGTCGTTCTCCGGCACGATCAGCCTGAGCGCCGAAACCTTCGAGGCCCTCCTCACCGACATCGCGCGGAGCATGCGCGCTCACGGTTTCGAGCACATCGTCTTTCTCGCCGACAGCGGGCCCAATGTCGCCGGCATGCAGAAGGTCGCCGAGACCCTCCACGCGCGCTGGGGCGGCAAACCCGCAGTCAGCTACATCCCGGAGTATTACAACTACGTGGAGGTCCGCGCCTGGCTCAAGACCCTCGGGATCAACGAGGTCGCCGATGGCACGCACGACGAGTACAGCATCGCCTCCGTGATGATGCTGGTCGATCCGATGACCGTGCGCATGCCCCAGCGTGTCGCGGCCGGCAATTTCTCGGTCAACGGCGTCTCGCTCGCACCGGTCGAGCAGACCCTTGCCAACGCCCGCAAGATCGTCGCTTACCGGGCCGCCGCTGCGGTCGAAGGCATCCGCAAGCGCGCCCCGCGCTGAAGTGGTCGCGGGAATTCGCCCCGCGCCCTCCGTCTCCTACCGCGCGATGCGTTTGCTTGCGCTGATCCTGTTCCTGTCCGCCTGCCGGCTGGCCGCCAGCACCGAGGCAACCACGGTTGTCGTGCCGCCCGGCTGGCCGCAGCCGGCCCTGTCAGCCGACAACCCGCTCACCCCCGCTGGCGTCGAGCTGGGACGCGTACTCTTCGATGACCGCCGGCTGTCCGTCCGCCATGCGCAAAGCTGCGTCGCCTGCCATCGCGAGGATCTCGCGTTCAGCAACGGCGGCGCCTTCGGCACCGGCGCCGATCGCATCCAGGGTGTGCGCAGCCCGCCACCGATCTTCAATCAGGCTTGGATTCCCGCGTTCGGCTGGGACGGGGCGCACCCGCGCCTGCGCGACCAGGCGCTTGCGGCCATCGTCAACCCGATCGAGATGAACGCCGATCCGGCGGTGATCGAAGCTGATCTCAATCGCGACGAAGCCATGCGCGCCCGCTTCGCCGCGGCCTTCGGCACCCCTGAGGTCACCATCGACCGCGTCGGTCGCGCGCTTGAGCAGTTCATGCTCACGCTCACAGCCCATGATTCACGCTACGACCGGGCCGAACGCGGCGAGATCGCCCTTACTCCGGAGGAAGAGCGCGGCAAGGCCCTCTTCTTCACCGAACACGCCCCGCAGCGCGGACTGAATGGCGCCGGCTGCTTCCAGTGTCACCCCGCGCCTCTGTTCACCGACCATGCCTACCGCAACAACGGGCTTGATCGCACCTTCATGGATCTGGGGCGCGCCGACGTGACCGGTCAGATCGAAGACCACGGCCGATTCAAGACTCCGTCGCTGCGCAACATCGCCGTCACCGCGCCCTACATGCACAACGGACGCTTCGGCGACCTGCTCCGCGTAATCGAGCACTACGCCGGCAGCGTCGATCCCTCGCCCACCCTCGACCCGATCCTCGCTGCCCAGCCCGCGGGCGGAATTACGCTCAACGACGAAGATCGAAATGCCCTGGTGGCATTCCTGCGCACACTTACCGAGGAACGGCTACGGCCAGACGGACGTTGAGTCACGAGCCAAAGAAGTCGATTGAGTCCGATCTTCGTCAGGGGGCGGCCCGATCGCTCGATCGCACCACCCAACGTCTTTCCGCAGTTAAGATTTCGGCCCCAGCAGCGCGTCCTGCATGGCCCGGAACTTGAGCTCGGTCTCGGCGTATTCACGATCCGGCGACGAACCGGCCACGATTCCGGCCCCGGCGTAGAGCCTGGCCGTGGCGCCGCGAATCAGCGCAGAGCGCAGCCCGACAAAAAACTCACCGCCGCCCCGGGCGTTGACCCAGCCGAGCGCACCCGCATAGAGCCCGCGCGGAAAGCCCTCCAGCTCACGGATCCGCGCCACCGCCGGCTCCCGCGGTGTTCCGCCGACGGCCGGAGTCGGATGCAACTGGGCCAGGGCATCGAGCAGCCGCACGCCTTCGGGTAGTGTGGCTGTGATGGGCGTGTGGAGATGCTGAACATTCGCCAGTCGACGGATGCCGGGCTCCGCCGGAAAATCCGGGGTCAGGCCCAGGGGCGTCAGCCGGCGCACAATCGAATCGAGCACATGGCGCTGCTCACGCAGGTCCTTCTCGCTGTGCCGCAGGGCATCCGCCAACGCGGCATCCTCGCTTGCACCCGCACCACGCGGTGCCGAGCCCGCCAGCGCCTCGGTCTCGAGCACGCCCTTGCTCACTCGCACCAGACGCTCGGGGCTGGCCCCGATGAAGCTGTCGCCCTGCTCGTTGCCGAGGGAAAACGCATAGCAATCCGGGTAGCGCTGCCGCAGTCCATTCAACAACTGCAGCGGGTGAAGCGGCCGGTCCGAGGCAATGTCGCGGGCGCGCGCGAGGACGATCTTCCGAAACTCTCCCGCCGTGATGCGATCCAGCCCGCGGGCCACCGCCGCGCGGTAGTCACCGGCGTCCTTCACCGTGAAGGCCGGAAGCCCCTGCGGACCCTCGGAGGTCGTCGGGCGGTAGCGGAACTCACGAAACTTGCCATGGGCGCGCCAGACCCGCTGCGCGAGCGCAACGAGATCCGCGTCCGGCGTCACCAGGAGATTCGCCACCGCCGTCGTGACCTCGCCGGCCCGGGCCACCTGCCAGCGCGGGACAAAGACCCGGGCCGCCGGAAAGGGCTCACCCGACTCCACTTCATGCTGAAAGGTGAATGAGGTGAAGAAATGCGGGCCGCCGAAGGGCGCGTTGAGATCACCCACCGCCAGCGTGTTCGCCAGCGTGTCGTCGATGAACTGCTGCACCGCGGCAAAGCGCCCGGGGCCGGTCGCCGAGAAAGCCACGGCCGTTTCAGCTCCGGAGAGCGCACTCTGCAGCGAGGGGCGCTCCGCATAGAAGTGCGGCTCGCCCGGCTCGAAGATCGACTCCAACACCGCCAGCGGATCGAGCGCCCCAACCGTCAGCGTGATGCTGACCAGCTTGGGCCGACCGTCACGAGCCGCGGCCTCACGGCACTGCCAGAGAAACGATCCCAGTGCCGCGGGATTCGCGTTCGAGGCGGGATCGAGCGGCAGGATCGTCATGGGGGAGCAGATTTTCGATTCTCGAATTTCGATTACCGGACCGAGGCACAGGCTGGCGTCAGTGTCAGTGCGATCGGCGATTCAAAAATCGAAATTCAAAAATTCCTCAACTCTTCGGTGCGTCAGGCTTGGGGAAGAGGATCGCGTTGGCCGCAACCGTGCGTCCGGTCAGACGTCCACCCCAGACCAATTCGTCCGACCAGACGGGGCCGGCCTCGTAGCCGAGCACGCCGTTGATCTTGCGCACGGTCGAGGGCATCACCGCGGTCAGAAGCGCCGCACCGAGGCGGAGCGACTCGGCCATGGTGGCGAGGGACGTCTTGAGCAGGGCCTGATCCTCGGCCGCGGTCGACTTGCCGAGCTTCCACGGCGCGCGCAGCTCAATGTAGGCATTGGTCGCCGTGATGAAGGCAAACGTGCGTTCGAGCGCGATGTGGAACTGGAAGCCTTCGCAGAGCGGGATGACTTCGTCGCGCGTCTTCGTCCACAGCGCGCGCAGGGCCTCCTCGGGCGCCGCATCCGACGCCGCGGCCGGGATGACGCCACCGGCAAAACGGTTGGTCATGTTGAGCGTGCGGTTGACGAGGTTGCCCAGGTTGTTCGCGAGCTCGCCGTTGTAGCGGGCGAGGAACTGGCTTTGTGAAAAGTCGCTGTCCTGCCCCACGCTCATCTCGCGGATCATGAAGTAGCGCAGCGCATCGACGCCATACTTGTCGACGAACTCGATCGGCTCGACAAAGTTGCCCGTGCTCTTGGACATCTTGGAGCCGTTGATCGACCACCACCCGTGCGCGAGGAGCGACTTCGGCGGCTCGATACCGGCGGCCTTGAGCATGATCGGCCAGTAAACGGCATGCGGCGGGACGAGGATGTCCTTGCCGATGACGTGGAAATTCGCCGGCCACGTGCCCGGGCGATCGGCGACCGCCGAGTAGTAGTTGAGCAGCGCATCGAACCAGACGTAGGTCACGAAGCCCTCGTCGAACGGGAGCGAAATCCCCCACTCCAAGCGCTCGCGCGGACGCGAGATGCACAGGTCGTTGAGCGGTTCGCTGAGGAATTCGAGAACCTGCTTCTGGCGGTAGCGCGGGAAGACGAAGCTCTCGTTCGTGCGCAGGAAATCGATCAGCCAGTCCTGGTAGGCGCGCAGCTTGAAGAAATAGTTGGTCTCAGTTATCTCGGTCACCTCGCCGTAGATCTCTGGCCAGCTGCCGTCTGGGTTGCGGTCCTTGTCCTGCAGGAACTGCTCCTGGCGCGTGCTGTAAAAGCCCTTGTACTCGGCCTTGTAGATTTCGCCCTTGTCGTAGAGGCGCTGAAGGATGTCGCGCACGACCTGCTTGTGCCGCTCCTCGGTGGTGCGGATGAAGTCGTCGTTGGAGATGTCGAGCTTCGCGCAGAGCGTACGGAATTCCTGCGAGACCTCGTCCACAAACTGCTGCGGCGGGATGCCGCGCTTGCGGGCGCTCTGCTGCACCTTCTGGCCGTGCTCATCCACACCGGTGAGGAAATAGACCTGATCGCCCATCATGCGCCGGAACCGGGCAATGACGTCCGTCAGCACCTTTTCATAGGCATGGCCCAGGTGCGGCGAACCGTTCACGTAATCGATCGCGGTCGTGATGTAGAAGGTCTTCATGGACAGGACCGGAGAACCAAAGCCACGCAGGGGAAAATGTCGAAGGTTTTGACGCGGGCCGATCCGGAGGCAGACTGACCACCTTCGCATGAATCCCGTCCCCCGCCTGCTCGGGCTCTCGCTGGTGCTGCTGCTCGCCTTCCTAGCGGCGGCTGCCGGGGCGCAGGCGTGGCTCCGCGGGCAGGACGAGCGCCTCCGGGCCTCGGCGATCGAGGGCAAGCGCAACCAGCTTGGCGCAGCGGTCGCCCTCGTCGGCCAAGCCGGGACCGATCCCCTCTCGCCGGCCTTTGCCCGTGAACTGGGCCATCTCCTCGACGGATCGGTCGCCCTTGGCTCCGCCGAGGCCGCCCAACTTCCGCCGGACGAGGGCAAACTACGCCTGGAGGCCGCGCTGCCGGACGGCCGGACCGCCACCGTGGTCTTCGCCGCGCCCGCCGGCGAACGGCTGCTCTTCCTTTATCAACGCGTGCTGCTCGCCCTGCTCCTGCTGGGAGTCGTCATGGTGGCAGTGGTCGGTCTGATCCTTCTGGCTCGCAGCGGGCGCACCGGCGACGCCGGATCCAAAGCCCCTTGGGGATCGACCCGGGCGGAAATCGAGAGCCTGCACCACCTCGCGCGCGCCTCGGTCGCCCAAGGAGCCGAACTCGCCCACGAACGCGGCGGCCGCCAGCGCGCCGAGGAGGACGCGCACCTCCGACAGGTCATGCTCAACCACGCGCTCGAAGAAAAGATCCGCATCGGACGCGATCTGCACGACGGGCTGATCCAATCGCTTTACGCGACCGGGCTGACACTCGAGACCGCCCGCGATGTCGCGTCGCGCGACCCTGCGGAGGCCGCGCGACGGATTCAGGCCGGGATCGATCTGATCAACGCGGGCATCCGTGATGTGCGCAACCACATCACCGGCCTGGCGCCCGACAATGTGCGCCGCCAGGGCTTTGCCGACGCGGTCAACCGGCTCACAGAGGAACTGCGCGCCGGCCGCACGCTGGAACTCGACCTGCGCGTCGACGACACAGCCGCCTCGCGTCTCGATGACGGCCAGCTGGTGCAGTCACTGCTCATCGTGCGCGAGGCCGTGAGCAACGCGCTGCGCCACGGCGAAGCCAAGCGCATCACGGTTCGCGTCCACGCCGGCGACGGTGCAGTCGGTCTGCTGATTCAGGACGACGGCCGCGGTTTCACCCCTCAGCGTCTTGACGGAACCGGACGCGGACTCGACAACATGCAGGCCCGCGCCCGCAATGCCGGGGGCACGCTCCAACTTGACAGCACGCCCGGTCGCGGCACCCGTCTCGTCCTCACCCTCCCCATTCGCCAATGACCACTGACGCAGCCCCGTCCGCTCCGCGCCTCCGCCTGCTGGTGGTCGACGACTCCGAGGTCGTGCGCGCGGGCTTGCGCGCCCTGCTCGGGGCCGAGTCATCGCTCGAAGTCGTGGGTGAGGCCGGCACCGTCGCCGCCGGCGTGGCAGCGGCCGTGGCGCAGCGCCCCGACCTGGTGCTGCTTGATATCCGCCTGCCGGACGGCACAGGCTTTGACGCCTGCCGACAGATTCTTGCCCGCCTGCCCGACACGCGCGTGTTGATCCTCACGTCGGTGGCCGAGGAGACCATGGTCGACGACGCCATTCGCGCCGGGGCCCATGGCTACCTCCTGAAGGAAGTGAACGGCCGCGCGCTGGTGCAGGCGATACACGACGTGGTCGGCGGGAAATCGATTCTCGATCCGGCGATCACCGAACGGGTGCTCAGCCTGATCCGCTCGAACGTGCCCGACACCCGCAATGCCCTGAAGCTGCTTTCGCCGCAGGAACATCGGGTCGTCGCCTTGATCGCGGAAGGCCACACCAACAAGGAAGTCGCCGTGGCCATGGGTCTCGCCGAGAAGACCGTGAAAAACTACCTCAGCACGGTCTTCGAGAAGTTGCACGTGTCACGCCGCTCCCAGGCTGCCGCGTTGTTTGTCCAAAGCGGCAAGCCAAAGATCGAATAGGGCCCAAGGCCCCTAGTGGGGCTAGGGCCTTTTAATGGGGACTATTGGCCCGAACGCACCCGTCGGGGATGCGTTAATATGGGGCATGTCGTTTTTTTGCCGCCGGTCCGGTCCGTCCTCCCGTCGTAGCGATCGCCGGTCAGGCATGACCCTCGTCGAGGTGTCAGTCGCGTTGACGATCCTTTCTCTCGTCATCGTCGGGGCGTACGGGGCGCTGCTCGTCTCCCGTCGCCTCACGGAGGGCAGCATCTACCAAAACTCCGCCACGACAATTGTGCAGGGCTACATTGAGCAGATGAAGAACATGGAGTTCACCGACCTGCCCTACTACACCAGCGGTGGCACGCTGGTCGCGGGCTCGGGTTCCGCCTCCAACGAGGTGCCGACCAAGCTCGATGAGGTCACGCCCGACGTGCTGAACATTTCCAGCGGCAACCCACCGGCGCTGAGCACAATCACCCCTGGCGGCACGGCACCCACCGGCGTCGTCAACAACGCCAAAGTCATCGACATCAACCAGAGCGGCCTCGCGAGCAATTCGCTGCAACTCAAGCTCTGGGTCTGGATTCAGGATGTGAGCGACGCGTCCTTCGACGCCACACAGGTCCGCGCCATCACGATCATCTACCACTGGCGGACCAACGACGGCGCCAAGACGCGCTGGTTCCTCGGCACGGTTCGCACCATTCGCTCCACCGTCCCTACCCACTAATTCATCATGCAAGCCCTCGTCCACTCTTCCCTCCAACGCAGGTCCGGCCGGCGCGCCTTCACACTCGCCGAGCTCATGGTCTCGATGACGGTCTTCGGTCTGGCCACGACTGGTGCGGTCACGTTCTTCCTCCAGGCCCTGAACATGTATCACTACGACGGAGGCAAGGTGCTCGTGAACCGCGACATTCGCACCTTCACGAGCGAGATGACTTCGAACGCCACCTACGCGAACTACTTTCTCATCTATCCTTCGTTCACCGACCGCACCGTCACGGTCTCTGGCGTCACGTCGGATGCAGCCGTCAACCACGGGCAGTCCGGTGATTTCCTCGTGCTCGTGTACAAGGACGAGACCGACGACACGAAGGTTTCGCGCCTGGTCGGCTATTACCGCGCGCCCACCAATGCGAGTGATCCCACCAGCCAAGGGCCGGTCCGGACCTTCGACCTGACCATCAGCCCGAGCACCACCGCTTCGGTGCTGTCGCTGCTTCCGGCGACCAGCACGCTCAACACCAACCCGGAGGTGATCGAGCTCTCCAAGGGACTCTCCACCGGCAAGCTCTTCTATAATTTCAATGACCGCAGCGTCATGATCAAGGGACAGATCATCCACCGCGGCAGCCTGACCAAGGCGGCCACGAACACCTACAACTTCACCGTCTCGCCCCGTGGCTGAGCCTTCCCTGATGTCCCTTCCGCTGCCCTTCCGATCCCGCACGCGCGGCTCCGCCATCCTCGTGGTGATCATGTTCACCACCGTCCTGACCCTCCTCATCGGCAGCCTGCTCGCCTGGACGGTGACGGAGCGCCGGCTCAACCTGCGCAACGCACTCCGCCTTGAATCGCGCAACGCAGCCGAGGCCCTCGCCGAATTCGGTTTTTCCCAGATTCGCCAGAAATTCGAGACCCGCAGCTCGTTCAGCCTGAACCCATCCGGCAGCGATCGCTTGCGCGTGCCACCGGCCTCCTTCTGGACCGGCAGCAATGTCAACTCGGCCACCTCGCCAACCCTTGACCGCAGCGACGCCGCCTACGTCCCCACTGCCACCGAGCTCATCGGCGGGACAATCCAGAATGTCGTCACCGGCACAAGCAGCCTCTACTACGTGGATCCGGCCGACGAGAACAACGAATTCGATCCGCTCAAGGGCAAGTGGGTCTTCCGGCGCGACGTGTCCGTCATCGCCAAGGCCACGGCCGCAGCGACTGGCGTGCCCGGCGGCGGCATCACGTCGTACGTCATGGAAAAAATCTCGGTGCGCGGCGCCCCGCTCTTCGCCCACGCCATCTTCTACAATATGGACCTCGAGATCTTCCCCGGTCCGACCATGAACATCACCGGCCCCGTGCATGCCAACGGGAACCTTTACCTCTTCCCCGACAACAGCCTGACTTTCACCGATCAGGTCACCGCGACCGGTCACGTTTACCATGCCGGCAAACCGGGCGACGGCGCGGACGGTCTCACCGGCGCAACCCGCACCGGCTCGGTCAACATCAAGAATCGCGCTGGAACCAGTGTGAACATCTACGGCACCAACACCGCCGGCACGCCAGCCATCACCTCGAATGTCTGGATGGACTCCACCAAAGGAAATGGCACGTCGGGCTCGCTCTGGGGTGGCTTCCGCGCCAACGCCTCCCAGGTCTGGAACGGCAATCTGCAGACCGCGGCCCACGGCATCCAGTCCTACACCCCGGTCGCCATCGGCAGCTACAAGGAGGATCCCACGCCCTCGAACGGGTCCGATGATTCGCTCAATTCAGGCCGGGCGATCATCGAACCCTCGAATTATCCGGCCGCGACGGATCCCAGCTACACGACCAAGATGGAGGTGGAGGCACAGAAATATGCCAACAACGCCGGGATCTACATCACGGTGACACCGGCCACCGCCACCAGCGCGGAGGTCATCACAGTCACGAGCAAGAATCGCTCCGACCCGACGAAGAACAAGTCGCTGACGGTTCCCTCGCCCGCTTCCAATCCCTTCATCAAGTACTCCAAGTACACCACCACGACGTCGGGCGGCACAACCACCGTCACGGGCGGCATGTACGATCAACATCGCAGCAAGGGTCTGGACCTGGTCGAGCTCGACATCCAAGGGCTAAAAAATGCGGTCACGGAAATGCAGAAGGCCTCGGGCGCCCGCGACACCACGAAAGCCATCAACGGATTGGAAACCACGGATTGGACCGGCATTGTCTACGTTGAGGTGACGGGCGGCCCCACGACGCGCATCGTCGACGATCCGGTGACCCCGAGCCTCAAGGCGGGATCGACGATCGCCGCCACCGACTCCCGAAACACCTTCACAGCGGTGCGTCTGATCAACGGCGGTGGCAAGGTACCGAGCTACGGCACCGACCCCGGGTTGACGATCGCCAGCAACGCGCCCGTCTACATCAAGGGCAATTTCAACGCCGACGGCAATGTGAGCACCTCGGGCGGCGTCAATCCAGCGACGGATATCGAAACCGGTGAATTACCGGCCGCGATCGTTTCCGACGCGATCTCCATCCTGTCGGAGAATTTCAACGATGCGACGAGCCGAAGCACCGCCAATCCGACGGCCACCACCACCAATATCGAAATCTCCGCCGCCTTTCTTACGGGCAATGTGCCCAGCAACAAGAATGGCACGGGCCGAACCAGCGGTGGCGCGCACAACCTGCCGCGCTTCCTTGAAAACTGGGGCAGCAAGACGGTATGGATCCGCGGCTCAATGGTCTGTCTCTTCGAAAGCCGGATCTTCACCGAGCCGCACGGCATCACCAGCTACTACAGTCCGCCGAATCGAAACTGGGGTTTCAGCAAGCTCTTCCGCGCCGGCACCTATCCCCCCGGCACCCCGCGCGTCCTTTCCTATCGCCGCATCGACTTCACCGATCTGACCGCGGCGCAGTACGAGACCGTGCGAACCTCGTTCTCCTGGTAATTTGTAGCCGGGGTCGGTGCCCCCGGGGATTGCCTTTTACCTCTCCCAAGGTTCGTACCAGCGTCACCGCCCCAGGCTACAATCAAGACGATCTGGCTCAACGCCGGGCGCGCCACCAATCAGCCAGCTGCGTCCACGCGCGGCTGCGGTGACTGAGCCGGTTTTTTTGCGCTTCGGGCAACTCGGCAAAGGTCTGCGTGGACTCGACCGGCACAAACAGTGGATCGTACCCGAAGCCGTGTCCGCCCGCCGGATCATCGCGCAGGGCGCCGTCGCAGCGCCCGGAGAACACGTGCTCCGCTCCAGCCGGATCGATCAGCACAAGGACACAGCGAAAATGGGCCCCGCGACGTTCCGCCGGGATGCCCCGCATCACCGCGACCAGTTTGCGCAGATTGGCCGCCGGATCGGCCTCGGGACCGGCATAGTAAGCGGACTCAACCCCGGGAGCTCCGCCGAGCGCATCCACGCACAGGCCACTGTCATCCGCCAGCGCCCAAGCACCCGCCGGCAGTCGCGCAGCTAACGCCCGTGCCTTCTTGGCCGCATTGCCCTCAAACGTCCCGGCATCCTCAATCACCGTTGGCATGCCGCCGACGTCACGCGCCGAGCGCAGCGTGAGCGCAAGTCCGTCCCGTTCCGCGAGCGCCTGCAATTCCGCCACCTTGTGGGCATTGCCCGAAGCGAGATAGACTTGGACGACAGAAGGATGCATTCGCGTTAAGCTTCTAAACGAGAAAACGAAAAGCAGAAGGCCAAGCCTTTAACCACAGATACACACAGATTCTGAGTCAGATCCGTGTCCATCTGAGTTCATCTGGGGTTGAATTCCTATTGAATTGATCGTCAACCGAGGCTGTAGGCCGTTTCGTCGACCTGGAGCTTGTCCGGGTAGCTTATACGTCCGCGCACAAGTTCGTCGTCGCCGAAGCGTTCATGCTGAATCGAACTCAGGCGGACCGCATTGGCCATCTTCTCGGTCCGCAGCCCGCCGAAGATGCCCTTGGCGCGATCATCGGCGAACAGCACCGGTGCCCGGTAGACAAAGAGGTAATCAAGTTCCTTCTGTCGCAGCCACTCGCTGATCAACTGCGCACCACCTTCAAAGTACACGCCGGTGATCTTCTCGTCGGCGCATTTTTTTCGAAAATCCGCGGCCAGCACGCGCTTGGTCGGCGTGGGCATGACCCAGACATTCACGCCGAGATCGCGCAACCGTCGCACGTAGCCCATGCCGCCATGCGCCGTCGTCACCACGATCGTCCGTGCCCGGTGCTCATCCGTGTAAACGGTCGGCAGCGAGCGCTCGGCCACCGAGCGCAACAACCCATCGAAGACAAAGCGCCACGGGCACCACTCGGTTCCGCCCGTGCGGGCGGTGAGCTTGGGATTGTCCTTCATCACCGTGGCCGCACCGACGGCGATGCCCGGAAACAGCCGCCGCCAGCGATGCACGTCGGCGCGCGAGGCCTCGTTGGTGATCCATTGCGAGTCGCCGGACCGCGTGGCAATCCGCCCGTCAAGCGACACCGCCGCCTTCGCCGCAAAGAGCGGTGTGCCTGTCGTGATCCACTGATTGAAAATCAGGTTAAGGTCCGTGCACTCCGCCGCGAGCACGCCCTCGGTCACCTCGATCCCCGCGGCGCGCAGCCGCGCAAAGCCGCCCCCGGCGTGCGCCGGGTTCGGGTCCGTCGCGCCGACGATCACCCGCGCGATTCCCGCCTCGATGATCGCGTCGCAGCACGCCCCCGTCCGTCCGTGGGTCGAACAGGGTTCAAGCGTGACGTAGAGTGTCGCCTTCGGCTTCGGCTTCCGCCCGAGTTTCGCCAGCGCCATCCGCTCGGCGTGCGCCTCGCCGTCGCGCACATGAAACCCCTCGGCCACAACCACGCCGTCCTCGACGATGAGCGCACCCACCATCGGATTCGGATGGGTTTCGCCCCAAGCCTGGCGCGCAAGGCCCAGCGCACGCCGCATGTAAGTCTCGTGCTCAGCCGCGGACATAGGGATTGGTCGCTCGCTCATGTCCCACCGTCGTCGCCGGCCCGTGCCCCGGATAGACCTTCGTCTCGTCCGGCAGCGTGTAGATTTGCTGGCGGACCGACTCCTCGAGTTCTTCGCGGTTGCCACCCGGCAGGTCGGTGCGGCCCACGCTGCCGGCAAAGAGCGCATCGCCAACGAAGGCCGAGCTGCCCACGTAGAACAGGATATTGCCCGGGCAGTGGCCCGGCACATGCCGGACTTCGAAGCTCAAGCCCAGCGCCTCAATCCGGTCGCCTTGCGCGACCCAACGGTCCACCACGACCGGGTCGATCTGCAGGTTGCGGCCCAGGAACTTCATCATCATGCCCGGCGACTTGAGCAACACCTCATCCGCCGCGTGCGCCGTCACCTTCGCCTTCGTGGCCGCGACAACGACCGCCGCATCCTGGATGTGATCCCAGTGCCCGTGAGTGATCCACAGCTCGGTCAGCCGGCACCCATCCGCCGCGAGCCGCGGTTCGACCAGCGGCCAGATGCCGCCGGGCGCGTCGATCAGCACCGCCTCGCCCCGTTCGGGCGCGGTGATGAGGTAGGCATTGGTCTGGAGGGGTCCTGCCGGCAGGACGTGGAGCTTCATCCCCCGCATGCACACAAGCTTTCGCCCGCCCGGCAACCGTGAAAGCGTGGCAAACCGCCAGGCGACCTATGACACCGATGGGACTTAGGTACGCCCCCTCCCCCTCAATGCACGGTCGTGATTTTAGCGATCGGCACAAATCGTTCTCGTTCTTCGTTCTCTTTCTCGGTCTCCGGATCGAGAACGAAGAACGATTAAGAGAACGAGAACGATTTGGATGACAACCAGGCCCCTGAAAGCCGGCTTGCCAAACCCGAGCCGGCTTGGCCACGCTGGCAAGTTCCCATGTCCACCCTTACGTTTGCCGTTCTGCCTGGCGATTACATCGGCCCCGAGGTCATGACCGAAGCGGTCCGCGTCCTCGAGCATGTCGCGAAAAAGGAGGGCCTCACCCTCGCCCACAAGACCGCCGACGTCGGCGGCGCCGGCATCGACAACCACGGCACGGCCCTGCCCGACTCCACGCTCAAGCTCTGCCAGGAGTCCGACGCGATCCTCTTTGGCTCCGTCGGCGGCCCGAAGTGGGAAAAGCTCCCGCCCAAGGAACAGCCGGAGCGCGCCGCCCTGCTTCCGCTGCGCAAGGCCTTCAATCTCTTCGCCAACATCCGCCCCGGTCTCCTCTACAAGGACCTGGTCGACGCCTCGCCGCTCAAGGCCGAGCGCATCCCGAACGGCATCGACATCGTCTGCATTCGCGAGCTCACCGGCGGCATTTACTTCGGCCAGCCCAAGACCACGACCACGCTGCCCAATGGCGAGCAGCAGGCGATCGACACCATGGTCTACAAGACCAGCGAGATCGAGCGCATCGCCGAGGTGGCGGCCGTCACGGCCCGCGCCCGCGGCAAGCGCGTCTGCTCGGTCGACAAGGCCAACGTCCTCGAGACGTCCGTTCTCTGGCGCAAGACCGTCATCGCCTACTTCGCCGCCAAGCACCCGGATCTCCAGCTCAGCCACATGTATGTGGACAACGCCGCCATGCAGCTGGCCCGCGACCCGAACCAGTTCGACGTGCTCTTCACCGAGAACATGTTCGGCGACATCCTTTCCGACGAGATGGCCGTCATCTGCGGTTCCCTCGGCATGATGAGCAGCGCCTCGCTCGGCACCGGCCTCAACCGCCACGGCAAGCCCTTTGGTCTCTACGAGCCCGCCGGTGGCACCGCCCCGGACATTGCTGGCAAGGGCATCGCCAATCCCTGCGCCCAGGTTCTGTCGGGCGCCCTCATGCTGCGCTACAGCTTCGGGCTCGACGCCCTCGCCACGCGCATTGAGGCCGCCGTACGCAAGACCGTCGCCGTCGACGGCATCCGTACCGGTGACATCGCCTTTGGCCGCCCGACCGTCGGGACCAAGGCCATGGCTGACGCGATCATCGCCAACCTGTAGGCTGCACCCGCGCGCCCCGGTCAGTGCCGGGGCGCCAGCAGGTCGTCGATCGCCCGCAACAACTGCGACGGCACGAACGGCTTCATCACGATCGAGAGGATCCCCATCGTGCCGAGTTCGCTGCGCGCGAGATCGTCGGTCTGACCACTGATCGCCAGCACCGGCAGCCAGGGCCGGCGCAGTCGGAGCCGGCGGATCAACTCGGTCCCGTTCATCCCCGGCATCATGATGTCGGTGATGACAAGGACCACGTCGTCCGCGGCCGCGGAGTCCAGAAACGCGAATGCCTCCACGCCGTTGGCCGCGGTCGTCACCTCGTACTCCTGAAGCTCGAGTGACAGTCGCACCGTCATCCGGATCGCCTCCTCGTCATCGACGAAGAGAATGTGTCGGCCCTGCCCCCGATTCACCGGTCCCGGTCTTTCCGGTTCAAACGGAACCGCGTCACCGCGGTCGAGCGGCAGATGCACACTGAACGCCGAACCCTGTCCGGGCTCGGACGCGATCGTGATGAACCCCTGATGACTCCGGACAATGCCCAGCACGGTCGACAGGCCCAGCCCGGTGCCCTTGCCTTGTTCCTTGGTGGTAAAAAACGGATCGAAGATCCGGTCGCGAATGGCGGCCGGAATCCCTGAGCCGGTGTCCGAAACCGTCAGCTGCACAAAGGGACCGGCCACGATTCCGGTCTGACGCGAGGCTTCCGCTTCGCCGATCTCGACCAGCGCCGAACGGATCACCAGCTTCCCGCCATCCGGCATCGCATCCCGTGCATTGACACACAAGTTCATCAGAACCTGGTGAATCTGCGTGGCGTCTCCCCGAACCACCGGCAGGTCCGCCGGGACGTCCTTCTCGATCGTGATCTCACGCGGAAAGGTCTCACGCATGAGGGCCACCATCTCCTTCACGATATGGCGCAGCTGGATCGGCATGCGTGCGCCCTCGACGCCGCGGCTGAACGTCAGCAGCTGCCGGATGATATCCGCGCCGCGCCGTGCGGCCTGCTCAACCATGTCCACGAGGTGCCGGTCCTGGGCGCTGATCGACGATTCCTTCAACAGTCCCGATGCGATCATCACCGGTGACAGGATGTTATTCAGGTCGTGGGCGACGCCATTGGCCAGCGAGCCGATGGCTTCCATGCGCTGGGCTCGGAGGAACTGCTGCTCCAACAGCCGCTGGTCGGTGACGTCGCGGGAGTTGACCACAATGACAGATGAGCCGTTCAGGTTCCCGGCGAATTTCCCGATCGTCTGGAGAGACCGCCAGACTCCATCCTTCCGTTGCACCCGCATCTCCACGGTGAACGGCTGATCGGGTTTCAGGATCGCACGGCTGATGGCCTCACGCAGGCGGGGTTGGTCCTCCTCATGCACGAAATCCATCGCGGAACGCCCCACCAGTTCCACCACCGGGATGCCAAGGATGCGCTCAACCGACGGTCCATGAAACTGGATCACGCCCTGATCATCGATCAAGGCGATGATGTCCGAGGTGTTCTCGATCAGAATCTGCAGCCGCTCCTCGCTCGCGCGCTGGGCTTCCTCGGCCCGCCGCCTTGGTGTGATATCAGTCGAAACCCCGACGATGCGGTACACCTCGCCGCTGGCGTTGCGCACGGGGAAAGCGCGATCCCGAATCCAGCGCAGCTCGCCGTCCGGCCGCAGAATTCTAAACTCTTCATCATAGGAGCCCTGCGCCTGCTTCGTCCCCACGGCCTCCCGCACGCGCGCCCGGTCGTCCGGGTGAATCGCGTCGATCCAGTCATGAGGGGAGGCGATCAGTGACGCGCAGGAGCGCCCCCAGATCACCGCGTAAGCCGGGCTCACGTACAGCATCTGGTTCTTGGCAACATCCGTCAGCCAGAAGACTTCATTGATGTTGGCCGCCAGTTCCTGAAAGCGTTCCTCACTCTCGGCCAGCGCCTCCAGCGCATGCCGGCGCTCTCGCCGCAGTGCACTTTGCTCAAGCGCGGAGGTGACGGCCTGACCGAGGCGCACGAGGCGATCCTTCATCAGGTAGTCGGCGGCCCCTTCGCGCATCGCCGCCACCGCGGTTTCCTCACCAATCGTACCCGAGACGATGATCAGGGGGATATCGAGCCCCTGCTCCTTGAGCAGCATGAGCGCGCGCAGGCCGCTGAACTGGGGCATGTCATAGTCGGACAGGATCAGGTCCGGCCCCTTGGCCAGCTCCGCCAGGTAAGCCTGCTCCGTATCAACCCGGGTCCAAGTCGGTTCGAAGCCACTTCGGCGGAGTTGCCGCAGCACCAGCTCCGCGTCTGGCGGATTGTCCTCGACCAAAAGAAGATTGAACGGCTTCACCATGTCAGGTTTCCGCCCCCAGTCCCTGGTTGAGGGCCAGCCAATAGGATCCGATCTCCTGCACCGCCATCATCAGGCGCTCATAGCTGACTGGCTTGACGACATAGCTGTTCACGCCGAGGCGGTACGTTTCCTCGATATCCCGTGGCTCACGCGACGAAGTCAGCATCACGACGAAGATTCGCTGCGTGACCGGATCCGATTTCAGGCGGCGCAGCACCTCGAGTCCGTCGATGCGCGGGAGCTTGAGATCGAGGAGAATCAGCCGCGGCAACTCAACCGTGCCGCGCTGCGCGTGGGTGCCCTCACCGAAAACATAGTCCAGAGCCTCGACGCCATCCCGCACCACCCCGATGCGCACGGAGGGCCGACTGCGACGCATGGCCCGCACCACCAGTTCCGCATCGTGCGGGCTGTCCTCGACCAGCAGGAGATCAATCGCCTCCGTAAGGCTCATGCCCGCGGCCCTTCCCCCAGGGTGAAGAAAAACGTCGCCCCCTGGTTCACCACGCCCTGGGCCCAGACCCGCCCGCCGTGCCGGTGAACGATCCGCTGCACGATGGCGAGGCCCACGCCCGTCCCCGGGAACTCCTCCACCCGGTGCAGGCGCTGGAACACGCCGAAAAGCTTCCCCACGTAGCGCATGTCAAATCCAGTCCCGTTGTCGCGCACGTAGTACACGACTTCATCGTTTTCGACGAGGCTCCCGATTTCAACCTTCGGATGCGGCACACGCCCACTGTACTTGTAGGCATTGGACAACAGGTTCATCCAGACCTGCCGGGTGAGCCCGAAATCACCCCTCGCCATGGGAAGATCCCCCATCTCGATTGCGACCGTGCGCCCGGCCTGGGCCGCGTTCAGCTCCTCCACCACGCCTCGCACCTGGGCGGTGAGGTCGATCGTCTCTCGTGTCAGCGGCTGGCGGCTGAGCCGGGAAAAGGTGAGCAGGTCATCAATCAGGGCGCCCATCCGCTGGGCGGCGGTCCGGATCGTGTTCAGGTAGCGCAACCCTTCGGGCGGAAGCAGCGCGCCGTGATCCTCGATCACCGCCTGGGAGAATCCATCGAGCGTCCGCAGCGGCGCACGCAAGTCATGGGAAACCGAATACGAGAAGGCCTCCAGCTCCTTGTTCGCCAGCTCGAGCTCAGCCGTCCGCCGCGCCACCCGCTGCTCCAGCTGCGTGTTCAGATCGAGGATCTCGGCCTCCGCCCGTTTTCGCTCGGTGATGTCCGCCCGGATGGCGACGTACTGCCGCGGCCGGCCCTGCTCGTCGAGGAAGGGGACAATCGTCGTGTCCACCCAGTAAAGGGAGCCGTCCTTCGCCCGGTTGCGGATCTCGCCATGCCAGGTCTGACCGCGCCCGATCGTCGACCACAGCTCCCGGATGAACTCCGGCGGGTGGTAGCCGGAGTTGATGATGCGATGGTCCTGCCCGATCAACTCCTCCCGCGCATACTTGGAAATCGCGCAGAACTTGTCGTTCACGTACGTGATCTTCCCCTGCGGATTGGTGATCGCCACGATCGCATGCTCGTCGAGCGCCCGCTTGAGGTCACCAACCTCCGCCAGTGTCGCCTGCAATTTTTGCTCCGCGCGCTTGCGCTCGGTGATGTCGGCCCGGATGGCCACGTACTGGCGCGGCCGGCCCTGGTCGTCGAGGAACGGCACGATCGTTGTGTCGACCCAGTACTCCGATCCGTCCTTGGCCCGGTTCTGGATCTCGCCGTGCCACACCCGGCCGCGCCCGATCGTGCTCCAGAGCTCCTTGAAAAACGTCGAGGGGTGATGCCGCGAATTGATGATGCGATGGTCCTGCCCGATCAGCTCCTCCCGCGCGTACTTGGAAATCGCACAGAACTTGTCGTTCACGTACGTGATCTTCCCCTGAGGATCCGTGATCGCCACGATCGCATGCTCGTCGAGCGCGGCCTTGAGGTCACCCACTTCGCGCAGCGATTCCTTCAGTTGCTGGTCAGCGTGCATACGGGAGATTGGAACGTTCCACCGCGTTTCACCGGGCAGCGGCTCTGCCTGGCGAGGACGAAGGAAAGTGATATCCGGAGCAGGGGTTGAAAAACAGAGGGGTAAAGGCGAACAACCAGCTAAAGGGACGGTGACTTGAGGAGCGCCCAGGCCAGACTCAGCGCCGGCGTGACGCGGCTCAGGCCTTCGAAGTCGACGGGTTTGATGATGTAATTGGCCGCACCCAGCCGCGCACACTCCTCGATCGTACGGTCCTGATGCGAGGAGGTCAGCACCACCACCGGGATGGCGCGAGTCGCCTCGTCCGCCTTCAAGCGCTGGAGCACCTCGAGCCCGGAAACCTTGGGCAGCTTCAAATCAAGCAGCACCAACGCCGGCTGGCGGCGCAGCTTGATCTCGGTCGCGGTTTCCGGCGGCGGCAAACCGAGCAACAAGTCCAGAGCCTCCGCGCCATCCCGCACCACCCGCACCGGGTTGTGCAGGCGGGTCCGTGCAAACGCGCGCAGCGTCAATTCCACATCGGACGGCTCATCCTCGACCAGCAGAACCTCCCCCATCATGTCGCTCGCCGTCACCCCGGTGTTCCCACCCGGACCACTGAGCAACCCGGCCACGGTGACCTCAAGGGCCTTCGCGAGACTGGCGATGTTTCGCAGCGTGATGTTCCGGCCACCGCGCTCGATGTCCGCAATGTAGGTCCGGTGCAGGTTCGCACGCCATGCCAGTTCCTCCTGGGTGATCCCCAGTTGGTTGCGCAAGACCTTCACGGTGCGGCCGAGTCCAGACTGCAGCTCGGCTGCATCTTGCGTAAGATTTTGACGCTTTGCCACTTTTGTCATTATACCACTGGACGCAACAGACTAAGAGTAACAAAACACCTTCGCGACAACGGCCGGAGCGTGGACGGCGCGTCGATCAAGGTAACCATCGGCCTGACACCGGGAAGATGAAGGCCTCTCTCCCTCAACACGACACAAAACATGCGGGGATCGGTGCCTGATCGAAATTATCCTTTCCGGCCCTCTCCCGCGCCTCTTTGCTTTTCATTTTCCCTTTACCATGACCTCCGCCGAGATCCGCCAGTCGTTCCTCGATTTCTTCGCCCAGCACGGCCACACGATTGTGCCGTCGGCGTCGCTGCTGCCCGACTCGCCCGGACTGCTCTTCACCAACGCGGGCATGAACCCGTTTGTGCCGATCTTCCTCGGCGACCGGAAACCCGACGTCTCGACCTGGGCTGGCGCTCGTCCGGCCAAGGACACCCGCGCGGCCGACACGCAGAAATGCATCCGCGCCGGCGGCAAGCACAACGACCTCGAGGACGTCGGTTTCGACACGTACCACCACACGATGTTCGAGATGCTGGGCAACTGGTCCTTCGGCGACTACTTCAAGAAGGAGTCGCTCACGTGGGGCTGGGAACTGATCACCAAGAAATGGGGCATCCCGGCCAAGCGCCTCTACGCCACCGTCTACTCGCCCAACAAGGCGAAGGGCGACCCGGCTGACTTTGACCAGGAGGCCTACGACATCTGGGCCGAGATCTTCCGCAAGGAAGGCCTCGATCCCGCCATCCACATCGTCCACGGCAACAAGAAGGACAATTTCTGGATGATGGGCGACACCGGCCCCTGCGGCCCGTGCTCCGAGATCCACTTCAACCTGCTGCCGTCCGACGACGAGGTCGAGGGCCGCAAGGGTGTGAATTCCTCCAGCCCGCGCTGCATCGAGATCTGGAATCACGTCTTCATCCAGTTCAACGCCAACGCCGACGGCACCTTCTCGCCGCTCGCGGCCAAGCACGTCGACACCGGCATGGGCTTTGAGCGCGTCGCCGGCATCCTCGCGACGACCAAGAACTGCACCGACTTCACCGCCGAACCCTCCAACTACGAAGCCGACGTCTTTGCCCCGCTCTTCCGCACGATCACCGCGCTTTCCGGCAAGACCTATGCCCGCACCGTCCCGACCAAGCGCGAGGGCCTGACCGAGCAGGAAAACACCGACATCGCCTTCCGCGTCCTCGCCGACCACGCGCGCACGATCAGCTGCGCCATCGCCGACGGCATTCTCCCAGGCAACGAGGGCCGCAACTACGTCATCCGCCGCATCCTCCGCCGCGGCATCCTCTACGGCAAGAAGCTCGGCCTGAAGACCGGCTTCTTCGAACAGCTCGTCGCCCCGGTTGTCGAGTCGCTCGGCGCCGTGTTCCCGGAGCTCGTCACCCAGCAGGATATCATCCGCCGCGTGATCCGCAGCGAAGAGGAGAGCTTTGGACGGACGCTGGATCGCGGACTGCAGATCTTTCAGAAGGCCGCCGGCACCGGCTCGATCACCGGCGCCGCCGCCTTCGAACTCTACGACACCTACGGCTTCCCGCTCGACATGACCCAGCTGCTCGCGACCGAGCGCGGGCTCACCGTCGACACGGTTGAGTTTGAGCGCCTGATGGAAGCCCAGCGCGAGCGCGCGCGTGCCGCCCAGAAGAAGGAAATCGTCGTTGCGGCCACCGAGGGTGGCGAGGCCGTCGACCAGAAGGCCACGGTCTTCGTCGGCTACACCCAGGCCCACGCCCACGCCAAGTTGGTCGAACTCGTGCGCACCGAGAAGGAGGCCTTCCTCGTGTTCGACCAGACGCCCTTCTACGCCGAGATGGGCGGTCAGGCCGGCGACGCCGGCACCGCCCTCGTTGGCGGCCAGCTCGTGCACATCACCGACACCGTGAAGGACAAGTCGGGTCGCTACCTGCACAAGCTCGCGGCCAACGCTCCGTCGATCGCCGCCGGGTCCACCGCCGAGCTTTCGGTCGACGTCGAGCGGCGTCGCGCGATCTCGCGTCACCACTCCGCCACCCACCTCCTCCACTGGGCGCTGCGCAAGGTCCTCGGCACCCACGTCCGCCAGGCCGGCACGCACAAGACGCCCGAGCGGCTGCGCTTTGACTTCTCGCACTTCGAGGCCGTCACCTCGGCACAGCTCCACGAGATCGAGGCGCTCGTGAATGCCAAGGTCATCGACAACGCCAAGGTCGAGACCTACGAGACGGACTTCGACCAGAAGCCCGAGGGCACCCTCGCCTTCTTCGGCGAGAAGTACGGCAAGGTCGTCCGCGTCGTCGACATCGGCGGCTACAGCCGCGAACTCTGCGGCGGCACCCATGTGTCGACCGCGGGCGAGATCGGCCTGGTCAAGGTCGTCGCCGAGTCCGCCATCGCCGCCGGCACCCGCCGCATCGAGGCCGTCGCCGGCCAGCCCGCGATTGACTTCATCGCCTCCCGCGAGGCCGCCCTCGCCGCCGTCGGCATGCACCTCTCCGCCGGTCCGACCGACGTGAACAAGAAATTGGAGGCGATGCTCGCCCACAAGGCCGAGCTGGAAAAGAAGCTCAAGGCCTTCGAGCAAAAGGCTACGGCGGCCCTCGCAACCGAACTCGCCACCGCCGCGGTCGACCGCAACGGCCTCAAGCACGTCTCCGCCTTCGTCACCGTCGACACGCCCGACATCCTCCGCGAACTCGGTTCGCAGGTGCTCGCCCGCCTCGGCGAAGGCGTGGTGCTGCTCGGCACGACCTTCGGCGAACGCGCCTCGATCGTCGCCTTCTGCTCGCCCGCCGCGATCAAGTCCGGCCTCCAAGCCGGCAAGCTCGTCACCGAACTCTCCGCCCAGATCGGCGGCAAGGGCGGCGGCAAGCCCGACTTCGCCATGGGCGGCGGCAAGGACGGCGCCAAGCTCGCTGCCGTTCTCAAAGGCTGAGCAGACAAGCACGGAGGGAGTACCACGGAATACACGGAACACACCGAAAGAAGACCTCGGCCAGTTCCTTGAATTCCGTGTGTTCGGTGTATTCCGTGGTGCCTCTAAGGTCTTGTCCGATCGTTAAGTGATTTGCCTCTGCGGAATTCATCCGCACGTTGTCCCATGAACCTGCGTAGCATCATCGAAGAAATCGCCAGTCAGGCGGATGATTTTCTTGAGGGCGCGTCCAACCGGGCCGAGGCCCGGGCTGGCGTGAACGAGCTGATCAATGCCGACTACCTCGCGTTGGGACCCGCCGATCGCAAGACGGTCGCTGACGGCGTCATGGCCATCCTGGAGGACGAGGGCTTTTTTGACCGGGAACCCGGTGCCGGGAGCGACGAAGAGGACAGTGAATCTGCGGACGAATGATCGATTACACCGCCCCTGACCTTACCCGCCATCCGCCGCGCAGCCCACGCGTGCGGCTCGGTGGCTTCGTGCATCTGCCGCGCCTGCTCGACAAGACCCGGGCCGTGATTGCCGGCCGTCAGGGCGAGTACCAGTTTCCCTGCCCGCTCGACGAGCGGTTTTTTGCGTTCACCGGCATCGCAGCCCCCGACTTCGTCGAGGCCGTTCGTGCCGGACGCACCGATGCCGCGATGCTCACGTGGGTTCGCGCCCAGCTCACACCCCCGCGCAGCGCCGCCGAAATCATCGCCTGGTCCGACGCTCTGGAGGCCTCCGGCGCCGACAGCGCCCGTCGCCACGCTTACTTCGCATCCGACCTGGCCCGCTTCGCGCCCGGCCGCGATGATATCCACACCGCCTTTGACCGCCTCGATCTCGACGATTACGTGAGCTTCGGCGGACAGGGATAGGGATCTCGGGTTTTCGATTGCCGGACGGATCGATCCAGCGGAGAGCGCTGACGCGCTTCAGGCATTTGCCCGCGAATTGGACGAATCGGCGCGAATAAAACCGAATCGAGCTACCACGGAAACGGGATCAGGACCGAAATCTAAAATTCCGAGCTTCCATGTGTTCGGTGTAGTCCGTGGTGGCCCTTCTGGATTCGCACCGATTCGCGCAAGTCGCGGGCAGCTTCATCGGTGGTCCGTCTTTGAAAGCGAGAATCGAAAATCCTCCCGCCTTTTTGCTAGCCCGACGCCCCCTGAAGCGCGAAACTGACCGCCCGTGAACGACGTTTCGTCCAACGCCCCCCTCGTCGCCATCCTTGCCTTCGATGCTTCCAATCGCGTCGCCGTGCGCGCACTGGGCTCGAAGGCCGGGCTCGCCTTCACGGGCACCGATCTGGCCATGGCGACCGCCCGGCTCGAATCCTCCTTTCCGATCCACACCCCGCCGGCGGAGTATTTCACCCACGAGAGTGGCACCCGCTCCCACCGCGTGTTCTTCGTGCAGGTCAGCGCAGCCCCCCGTGACACAGAAATCGCCTTCTGGTCGATCGAACGACTCACCGCCGACCCTGCCGCCGCGCCCTCGCTGGCCGGCATCGCGCGTGCACTCGATCCGTACCTTGCCGCCATCCCCTACCTCCATCTCGGACCCAACGATTTCATCTACAAGTTCCGGCCCGAGAAGGACCGCAACCCGCGGAGCTATCAGTTCGATGAGGTCACGAGCGCCCTGTACCAGTCGAAGCTGTGCGCCGCGATCAAGGCCGTGACCCGCGGACACGAGCGCACCGCGACCGATCCGGTCTCGCTCGATTTCGGCGCCGTTGAGTACGTGATCCCGAGCCATTTCGGCTTCTGCCTCGGGGTAAAAAACGCCATCGAGCGCGCCTACGAAACCCTCGCCGCCCATCCCGGCCGGCGCGTATTCATGCTGTCCGAGCTGATTCATAACCCCTTCGTCAATGAGGACCTCCTGCGGCGCGGCCTGAGTTATCTCCAGTCCGAAAAGGGCGTGCCCTTCACCGTCTCCGGAAAAAAGGCCGCTACCGGCACGCCCGACGATCCGCTCCTCTGGGACACGCTCACGAGCGACGATGTCGTCATCATCCCGGCCTTCGGCGCCACCGACGAGGATAAGGCCCGGCTCGTGCGCAAGGGCATCGCGGTGAGTCCGTACGACGCGACCTGCATGCTGGTCGAAAAGGTCTGGAAGGCGGCCCGCGCCTACGGCCGCGAGGGGTTTACCGTGATCATCCACGGCAAGTCCGAGCACGAGGAGACCAAGGCGACCTTTTCCAACGCCCGCCGCTACGCGCCGACCGTGATCGTGCGCAATCTCGCCGAGACCCGCGCACTCGGCGAGATCATCGCGAGCGACGATCCCCGCGTGCGCGCCCGCTTCCACGACCTGTTCGCGGGCCGCTTCTCGCCGGGCTTTGACGTGATGCGCGACCTCGATCGGATCGCCGTGGTCAACCAGACCACGCTGCTCATGAACGAGACGCTTGAGATCATCGAGCACCTGCGCGGCGTCTATGTGAACCGCTACGGCGCCGAGGAGGCCGAACGCCGCGTCGGCGGCGGCGCCAAGCGTGATACCCTCTGCTACGCCACCCAGGTGAATCAGGACGCGCTCGGACGCGCGCTGCAGCAGCCGCTCGACGTGGCGTTCATCATTGGAGGCAAGAACTCCTCCAACACCTACCAGCTCTATCGCCTGTGCGAGCAACAGCTGCCCGGTCGCGCCTTCTTCATCCAGAGCGAGGCCAACATCCGCTCGCGTCAGGAGGTGGAGCACTACGTCTTCCCCGCGGCCGGCCCCACGCACACCGGCCACATTGAGGTCCATCCGCTCTGGCCGGCCGACCCCACCGTCAAACGGCGCGTTCTCATCACGGGCGGCGCCTCCTGCCCGGACGGCCTGATCCAGCAGGTGGTGACACGGATCAACGGCCTCTGGCCGGCGGCGCAATTGCGCTCGATCGACGAGGTCCTCGCGGAGCTCGGCGCGCCGTAGCCTGCGCCGTAAACGAAAACAGCCGGGCTTGCGCCCGGCTGCTCGTTAAAAGGAAACCGATCCGCTTAGAAACGGGTCGTGATGCCGAGGCGGAAACCGGCGCTGCCACCGATGTCGACTTCCGCGGTGCGGGACCCGAGGACCTGCTCAAACTCACCGAAACGCTCGTACGTGACGCCGGCGTAGATGCCGGTGCGGCGCGTGAACCAGAATTCCGCCAGTGCCTCGGCGTAGTAGCCGGCGATGAACTCGCTAGCGTCCTCCTCTTCCTGCACATCGACCGAGCGGGAGGCACCGGGAATCTGGAGGGACTCACTCGCCGTGTAGGTCGAGCCGACATACGCCCCGGCAAAGCCAGCGCTAAAACTGAAGGCGATGCGCTCGGAGAGGTGCGCACGCAGGCTCGGACCGACCCGCATGATGTAGTAGGAGCCCTTGATCTTCCAGTCGCCGTCGATCACGGCGGCGCCCGCCGTGGAGACGGTCTCGCGGCCCGTGCTGGTCTCGTTCAGCAGCGTGGTGGTCTCATAGCCGTTGGGCGTCACCAGCACACCATTCGAATCAACGAGGTCGCGGAATGACGATGCCGTGTAAGGAGCATCGGGATTCACGCCGCCGTAAACGCGATAGTAGTCGGTCTGGACAGTGAGGGTCGAACGGATCCGGCCACTCGTTTTGCGGTTAAAGTCCGTCAGGCCGATCGAGCCGTTGATCCCCCACTCAATCTTGTTGCCGATTTTGCCGATGCGGCGGCCGAGGGAGACCTCAACACCGCCACCCGAGTCGCCGTCCACCGCCGCACCCGCGCCTTCGGACTTCGCGCTGAAAATGCTCATGCCGATGCGGCCATCCGACGTAACCTGGTCCGGCGTGGCATACGCCCACTCGCGGGTGTAGCCCGGAGAGTAGGCCACGAAGTCGCCGGCGACATACTGGTTACCCTCAGTGTTGGTCAGATAAAGCTGGTAGCGGCCGAAGGGTGTGGTCGTGACGTTACCATTCGTGTCCTTTTCGGTGCTGCGTGCGGCATCCAGGAAAACCTGGCCGTTGTCGTACACGCGCTGGTTGCCGGTGATGTCGACCGTGACGCCCGGTGGGACGGTGCCGAGATTGCCGAACTTGACGTCGGCCAACTTGCTGCTGGCCCGCATGCCCACCGAGATGGTCCAGCCGGTGTCACGCGTCAGGAATTGAATAGGAATATCGGATTGAGCGCGAATCGCCGCCCAAGGGGCGAGCGCTAGGGCGAGACCGGCGACCAGGGTACGTTGGGACTTCATGAAGGTAATTGCGGATAAGACGCGAAAAAGTCCCGAATGTTGCCCTAAAATCCGGGACAAATGCAACCGTGTCCTCATTCCGGCCCGGATAACCGCCTTTGCGGGGCGTTTCGTCCCTATTCGAGGGTTTGATCGAGCTGTCGGAGGGCTGGGAGCGCGTGCGGCCCGCCCGCTCAGGGGATCGACTCAATCCGCCATCATGCGGACGGGCCGTCCGCGCTCCCAGCCCCACGCCAGCAGGCCCCTACTCCTTGAACTCGTTGAACTTCCCGCGGGCCTCGTCCTCGGCCGCGAGGGCCCGGGCGACGTCAGGATCCGTCAGCGCCTCGCGCTCCCGCAGGCGGCGGTCGCGCTTGCGCAAATCTGCCTCGCGCTGCTCCAGCTCGGTTTCCTTTTCCTGCTGGGATTGAACCTTCTCAAACAGCCGGTTCTCGCTCTCCTCCAGAAAGGCTTCGCGCTCACGCAGGGCGGCTTTGCTCTCCTTGAGCGACTGCTCCTGGCGCTCCAACTCGGCCCGCAGCTGCTCTAGGGCCGCCTGTTCCTCACGCGAGACCACGGGCGCCGCGGCCTTGGCGGTGCGCCGGCCGGCTTCGAGCAGCTTTTCCCGCGCCGCGAGCAACGCCTCGCCCTCGGCGAGTTCACGCTCCCGTTCGGCCAGCCGGTTTTCCAGTTCGGCCAGCTCGCGCTCGCGCTCCGCCAGACGGCCCTCCAGCTGGCGCAGGGACTTTTCGAGCTCAGCCGACTCGCCGGGCGCAAGCGCCTTGGCGTCTCCCCACGGTGAGCGGGTGGATGAGACAATCTGGTCAATCTGCCGTCGGGCCTCGGCGGAGGCCGCCGACACCTCAAAGGGCGATCGTGTCCCAACCGGCCGGCGGCGGGGCAACGACAGCGATGGAGTGCCCGGCCGGCCGGAGGGAAACCGGATCGCGCCGGGCGGCGGCGGGGGTGGCAGCGGAGCGTCAGGCATGCAGGGACAGCCAACTCATTTTCCAAACAGACGCGAGAGCGCACCCATAAAGCCGCGTCGGGCCGGAGCGGCTTCCGCGGAGGCGGATGCACCAAGCCGGCGCACGATCTCGGCGAGCACGAGGGGCTCGATCGCGGGATCCTTCACGACCTGGACCGCCCGGCCCAGATCGAGTCCCGCCGTCCGTTGCTGACGGAGATCCACCACTTCAGCGGCAAAATACTGCGCCCGGGCCGCAAGTGCGCCGGCGAGCGGTTCGAGCGGGACCGCGCCCTTGCGCGCCAGCGCCATGCGCTGCTCCAGCGGCGCCGCCCGCAGCGCCTGCGCGACCGACTCGATCCAATGCAGCCCCTTCGTTCCCGGACGGAACGGCAGGAACTGCGCGATCGCCGGCTCATCGACGTGGGAAAGCGCGTTCAGCAGCGTGCGGAAATCGCCGCCGACGATCACGCTCTGGGCCATGCCCTGCGCGAAGACCGCCAGCTCCGAAACCGTCGTGAGCTTTTCGCGCCGGCAGAAATCCTGCGTGCCGGCCGACAGCGCGGAGAGCGCCACCGGAAAATCCGCGGGAATCTCGAGCCGCGCCAGATTCTTGAGCAGCGGATTGTCGCGCGTGGCGGCCTCCTCGGCCTGTGTGACCATGTCCCCAAACGGATCGTCGAACGCGAGGGTTTCCTTGAGGATGCCGACCAGGAGATCGAAACGCTCCGGCGGCTGGCCTTGCAGCTCAAGCAGCGCCACGACCTCGTCAAAGCCGAGATCGATGTACTTGGCCGGCGTCTCGTCCTTGGCCTTGAGCGGCCAGTCCGGGCCCTCGAGGTTCTGCGCCAGGCTCGAGAGGCTCGTGTCGACCATGATCGAGGTCGAGAATGCGGTGCGAATCTGGTCCCAATCGCGGGCGGTGACGGAGGTCGGCATGGGGAAATCAGAGGTTGGAAGCTTCGCCGTGGCGGATCAGCTCGTTCGCGAGCTGGCGGTAGTCGTGCACGACATTGTCCTGGGAATTCTCGTCGGCACCATCCTGGCCCACGAGGTTGACCGGCAGGCCGAGCGTGACCGCTCGGCGCACGACCATCGCGTCGCGCACCTGGGTATCGAAGATCTTCGCCGTAGGCGCCACGCGCTTGGCCGTGCGAAATTGATTCAGGCGGAGCTGCATCCGCATCTTGGGGACCTCGATGTCGACGCCCGTCTTGATCGAGTTGAACAGGATGCCGTAGACCTGCGCCGGGACGCCCATCGACGCCTTGCGGAAGCTCGCCGACAGCTGGTGAAACTTGCCGAGCTTTTCCACGAGGAGCGTGAAGCCGATCAGGCTGAGCGCATCGGGATTGGACGGCACATAGATCTCGTTGGCGCTGAACACACCACACTGCGACGCGCGCAGGATGTTGGGCGGGCAGTCGAAGAGGATGAAGTCGTACGCGGACTCGATCTCCGCGAGTTGCTCCTGGAACACGAGATAGGGCGGCCGCTTGGGGTCGCCGGTGTACTCGTTCTCCAAGTCGACGAGATTGAAGGTCGTCGGCACGAGATCCAGGCCGGGCAAAAGCTTTTCGCCGGATTTGCCCTCGACCACGTCCTTGACCACCAGGTCCTTCACCCGGGCTTTGCCCGGATCGAAGATGGAGTAGACCGCGCCCTCGCCGGCGGCGTTGATCTTGTTCCAGCGTTCAAGCCGGAGGAGCCAGATGCTCGCGTTCGACTGCGTGTCGAAATCGCAGATCAGGACGCGCTTGCCCTGACGGGCGAGGCACGCGCCGAGATTGACGAGGAGGGACGTCTTGCCGACGCCTCCCTTGTAGTTGATGAAAGCGATCTTCCTCGGCATGAAACGATCCAGTTAAGCTGCGTAGACGGAGCGACTTGACGATGGATTGATCGACCCGTGGAGCCAGATAAAAACCATCCAGACCCGTTTTGACGCTTTTTTCGCGCAAGTCGATGTCACACGGACGTCACCACATCGGCACCCGACGGTCACGCCAATGAAGTTAACTTGGCCATGCCGCTCACCGTCCTTTCCGTCGACGACGAACGCGACGTCACCGATCTGGTCCACTTTCACCTCAAGCGGGCCGGCTTCAACGTGCTCACGGCCGCCAACGGACGCCAGGCGCTGAGTCTGATCGAATCGCGCCGGCCCGATCTCGTGCTGCTTGATCTCATGCTGCCCGACATCGACGGCTTTGGCGTCTGCGAGATCCTGCGACGCCAACCCGAGACCGCCACGGTTCCCATCATCATCGTCACGGCGTGGTCGACCTCGGACGCACGCCACCTCGGGCTTGAGATGGGCGCGCTCGACTACCTGACCAAACCCTTCAGCCCGAAGGAACTGGTCGAGCGGGTGCAGCGAACCCTCGGCCTGAAGCCGGTCGCCGTCGCGCCGTAGAGGAATATATCGGGAGCTCGGGTCTTTGACCCAACGCGTGCGAAAGCTGGCGTGCGGCCCGCGAAGGCCTACGCTCGACCTTTTCGATCATGGACAAGTCCGCGCTCCGTTCCTCCATTCTCCGCCAGCTTGAGGCCGACCTCGCGTTGCAAACGCAGGCGGCACTGACCTCGCGCGACGAGGCCACGAGCGAGGAGAGCAAAGCTGAGAACAAGTATGACACCCGCGGCCAGGAGGCGGCTTACCTCGCCGAAGGCCAGGCCCGGCTCGCAGCCGAAATCCACGAGTCGATCACGATCTACACCGCCCTGCCGCTGCCGGCCTTCGGCCCGGGGGATCCGATCGCCCTTGGCGCGGTCGTCATGCTTCAAGCCGCCGGTCGCGAGCAAACCTGCTTTCTCGGGCCACGCGCCGGCGGGCTCGAGCTCACGCTCGACGGCCGCACCATCCTGGTGCTTACGCCGGCCTCTCCGCTCGGACGCCTTTTGCTGGGCCGCCGCGTCGGCGATACGGTTATCCCGCCCGCGCGGGGCAAGCCCGTCACCCACACGGTGACCGCGGTCATGTAGCCGGGCTCGCTGAGCCCGGTTACAGTAGGCAAGCGTCAACGCATCCATCGCGGTCGCCGATCCGTTTCATGGGCATGCGCAACCTGCTCCTCCTTGCCCTCCCCCTGCTGCTCGTCGGCTGTGCGTCCACCGGAGGAAAGCCCCCGCTCCGCACCGTCCCGCGCGTGGACCTCGATCGCTACCTCGGTCGCTGGTACGTCATCGCCAACATTCCCTACATCCTCGAAAAGGGAAAAGTCGCCTCGTATGACACCTACGGGATTCGCCCCGACGGACGCCTGCAGAATGATTTCACCTTCCGCAAAGGCTCGTTCGATGCGCCCGAGCAAACCTGGAAGGGCGTGGCTTGGGTGCATGACTCGACCACGAACGCCGAGTGGCGGGTGCAGTTCATCTGGCCGTTTCGGGTGACCTACCTTGTGATCGACCTCGATCCTGACTATCGCTGGGCCGTCGTCGGTCATCCCTCGCGCAACTACCTCTGGGTCCTCGCCCGCGAGCGCACCCTGCCTGACGACGTCTATCGCGGCATCCTAGCCCGCGCCGCCGCTCAGGGTTACGATGCGGCGCGTATCACGCTCGTGCCGCAGCCGGCCCCGTAAGCGTGGCGGATGTGGACCGGCGCGGAGACGCCCCGCATCCACCGGTCAACTACCGGTCAAGCGTGAACACAAAGGGCACAGCCATGCGGAAACGGACCGGGCGGCCGTCCTTGCGCCCGGGTTCAAACCGCCAGCGCGCGGCGGCCTTGATCGCGGCCTCGACGAAACGTGGATCCGAGGAACGCACCGCGCGGGGCGACTCCACCTCGCCCAACTCGTTCACCAAGAACTCCACCAGCACTTCCCCGGTCAGGCCCGCCTTGCGGGCTTCAAACGGATAACCGGGAGCGGAACTCGCGCGAACCCGCGGCGCATGATCGAGGTCGCTCGTGCGGAAAACCCGCGGGCCACCCGCCAGCCCTCCTGGCCCGTCTCCGCCCGCGATCGCCGGAGCCAGTGGACCGGTCCCGAAGTTTTCCACGGTGATCAACGGCCGGTCGCTAAAATCAAATGCCGTGATCACGGGACCGGGCGCACTCGCCGGCGTGAACGAAACATCCTCCGCCGGGCGCTCGTACTCTTCGCCGACAGCAGGCTCGACGATCAACTCCTCAATCAGGGGAATCGGGATCAACACCGTGTCCGGCACGCGCTCATCGTCCTTGTCCGGCGGCACGATCGCAGGGGCCGAGACGACACCGAACAGCAACGCGGAATGCGCCATCAGCGCGGCCGCGGCAGGCAGGAGGTAGTTCGTATTCATGGTGAACAGGGTTCATTAACCATGACGATCCGCGCCTCTGCATCTTAGAGAGAAACGCCTTTTTCCGTACGACGCGACCAAACAGAGGTCATCTCCCTTCGATCTTCGGAATGTCTGCAGCAAAAAGCCACGGAACCCGCCGGGCTCCGTGGCTGAAATCCTTCGTTTGGACGCAATCACCGTTTCCGCGCAGGGCCGCGTGATCTGCGGACCGCCCGGAGCACGCTCGCGTCAACCCTGCGCGTCGTAGATCTGCACGCGTGCCCAGCATTCTTTCTGGGACTCGATGAACGCGAGGTGTATCGGGTCGACCTGGTAGGCGTTGTGGGCCGCGACGTCGGTAAAGACGCAGCTGATCGAGAAATCGAAGCTGAGGTCGATGATCGGCCGGGGCGGAACCGCCGCCGGCGTTCCGAGGTAGAACGTCGTCATCGACTTGATCGTGCCCAGCGTGGCCAGGCTCTTGCGAAACGCTTCCCGGCGCTCAGTGGTGAGCCCCGGCTTGAGGTAGAACATTACGGTGTGGACGAGCATGCCCCACCAGCGTGCAAACCGGGCCGGTGAAAGCGAGTTGAAAGCCGGGGCGTTGTGGGCCTTCGTGGTCTCATGCGTCTGATTCCCTTCCTTTTCCTCTTCGCCAGCGCCGTCATGGCCGGCCCGATCCCGCCCGAGCTGGCCACGGCTCTCGCGGACTTCCGCACGGAGGGACCCAAGGGCTGGACGTTCACCCAGACCACCGCGGCGGAGGGCAAGAGTCTTGTCGAGGTCTACGATCCCGCGAAACCCGACTTCCAGCGCTGGACGCTGATCCGCAAGGACGGTCATGAACCGACGGCGGACGAGATTCGCGAGTATCGCGAGAAGCAGACGCGCCGCACCGGCGGGGAGACTGCCCCGAACGTGAAGGACCAGATCAATCGCGAAACCTGCGAACTCGTGAGCGACGACGGCACCCGCGCCACCTGGCGTTTCCGGCTCCATCCCGGCAGCGCCGAGGACCGTTCCGCCGAGCACATGGCCGCCTCCTTCACCCTCCATCGTCCCACCGGGACCATCGAGCGGGTGGAACTCGCCAGCTTTGAGCCTTTCTCGCCGATGTTCTCCGTTTCCATCGACGAAGCCCGTACCGTGCTCACGTACTCGCTGCCGGATGGCGACACGCCGTCCCTCCTGCAGGCCGTGCACATGAAAGTCCGCGGCAAGGCCATGTGGTTCAAGTCCCTCGACTCGGATCTGTCCGTGGTGTATTCGAATTACACGTACGCCGGCCGCCGCTGATCCTTTCGCCCGACATGAGCACATCCTGGCTTGCCAACGCCGATCCCGCCACCGCGTGGGCGCACCTTCCGTGGAGCGATTTCACGCCCGCGGGCGCCGGCGAGCGCACGCTGGCGGTGCTCCCGATTCACGGCTTGGCCGACCATGGACTCGGGCTCCCGCTCGACGCGGAGGAGATCGTCGGCTCGGCCGTGCTGCGCCGGGCGGTGTCGGCCTGCGCAGGCGCTCTGAAGCTGCGCGTGCTCCCGCCCCTGCGCTTCGCACTCGCGCCCTATCCCTCCACGTTTTTCGGCATCGATCCAGAGACCGCGCACGAGCTGATCGCGTCCATCGCCGCAGCGGTCAAGGCCGCCGGCATCGAGCGCCTGGTCTTCTTCAACACGAGTCCCTGGAACGAGGAGCTGATCGACGCCGCTTCACGCGATGCCCGCGCCAACCTCGGCCTGCACACCTTCGTCATCAATCTGAGCGGACTCGGGCTCGATTTTCATCCGGCGAGCACCGAGCGTGCAGCGGCGCAGGCCGTCGCCGCCCACGTGCTGGGCGCGCCGCCGGCCCCGGCAACGCGGGCCGCGGACGTCCGCGATGAGGCGTTTCGTCCCGGACAGTACCGGCAACCCGCGCCCCTGGCGTTCACGGGTGCGGTCGACGGCCGGCACCTGCTGTTCACCACGGCAACGCGCCTCGCGGGCCTCTTGGCTGAGATTGCCGCCCGACCCGCGCCGGGATCCCCGCCGGCGCACGCGGTGCCCAGCGTCAAGCCAGCCGCGATCAGCGAACCAGCGGCCGAAACAGTCTGGCCTTCCCACCGGACACGTTACCTCGGCGCACTCACGCGTGAAGCGCTCGAGGCCCTGCCCGACAAGGAGCAGGCCTTGGTCATTCTCCCGACCTGCGCGATCGAGCAGCACGGTCATCATCTCCCGGTCGGCGTGGACGCAATCCTTGGACAGGCGTGGCTTGACCACGCCCTGCCGCTCATCCCGGCCGATGTCCCGGTTTACGTCGCGCCGCCAGTGACCTTCGGCAAGAGCAACGAGCACACCGGATTTGGCGGCACCGTCTCCATCTCTGCACGCGCGCTCCGCCGTATCGTACTCGCCACCGCCGCCCAGCTGCGCGGCCTCGGGTTCAAGCGCTTGGCCATTCTCAACACCCACGGCGGCAACAGCGCCGTGCTCGTGTACACCGTGCGCGAGCTGCAGGCCGGCAACGATTTTCAGGCCGGGCTGTTGAGCGGTTATTATCGCCCCGCCCAGGACGCCCAGGAAGCCGCCTACGGCTTCCATGCCGGGGAATGGGAGACGTCGCTCATGCTGGCCTGCGCGCCCGAGCTCGTCCGCATGGACCGTGCGGTGTGCGAATATCCCGCTTACGTCGAAGCTCCCGGTGAACTGCGACCGGAGAACGCCCCGGCCATCTTTTCGTGGCTCACCAAGGATGTGTCCGTGAGCGGGGTCATGGGTGACGCCACCCGTGCCTCGACCGAAAAAGGCATCCGCTGGATGACCGAGGCGTCGCTGGCCCTCGCCGAGCACATCGAACGCCTCAGCCGCTGATTGCGGCAAGCCTCGCCGGCCTGCTCCAAGGCCGCGGATCGTTTCGGCGCCTCAAGATGGGCCGCGTCGGATTATCGCATAAAACCCGCGTTAACCCGAAAAGCTACGCACTTCTACTAGGGTAATGCCCTTAGATTGACAGATTTTTCATCCGCGTTTCTAGTCGCCGTAAGCTGTGATACCCGTCGACTTTACATAACCCCAAGGCCTGTTCCGACCCTCGCCCTTTTCGGCGTCCTTTCTCCATCCCATGTCGTTGATCAGCCGTATGCCGCTTCGCTGGCGCCTGACGCTTCTTATCACGGGCGTATGCGCGGTCACGCTCGGGGCCGCCTTCGCGGGCTACCTCTCCGTTGAGCTCTGGCGCGTCCGCCAGCAGGTCGCGGACCGGGTTGAACTGATTCAAGCCCCGCTCGCCGAGCGCGCACAGGCCATCCTGGCCCGGGACCCCGCCGCCGTGGAATTCGGCCTCTCCGCCTTCGAGTCGAATGCCACCATCGTGGCTGCGGCCGTGTACTCCGCCGATGATCGTCTACTCGAGAAATACGTCCGCGCCGGCACCGAGGAATTCATTCCCCTGCCCCGCGCCTTTGCGGTGAATCTCTCGGCGGACGAGTTCCGCGTTTTCCGCCCGCTCGTCGTCGACGGCCGCAAGGTCGGCTCCATTTATGTGAAGGGCCTCTCGGACGACATCCGCGAGCGCATGACCGAGCCCCTGCGCGGCATGGCGATCCTGTTCCTCGCCTCGATGCTGCTTGCGCTCGTCGTTTCCCGCCTGCTCCAGCGCGGCATCTCCGGCCCGATCTCCGATCTCGCCAGCGCGGCGCGCAAGGTCGCCGGCGATCGCGACTACTCCGTCCGCGTGGCGCCTGCCGGCGGCACGGAGACCGTGGTGCTGATCGACTCCTTCAACTCGATGCTCGCCACCATCCAGCAGCGCGACGCCGAGGTCCGGGAGGCCCGCGACAATGCCGAGCGTGCCCGCGAGAATCTGGCCGAGATCAACACGATGCTCGAGGAAGTGAACCGTACCCTCGAAGCCAAGGTCCAGGCCCGCACGGCCGAGCTTGAAGGCGCGATGACCGCCGCCAAGGAGGCCAATCAGGCCAAGAGCGCCTTCCTCGCCAAGATGAGCCATGAGCTCCGCACGCCGATGAACGCGATCATCGGCTACTCTGAAATCCTCATGGAGGATGCGGATGACCGCGGCGACGCCAGCGCCACGAGTGACCTCAAGAAGATCCTCAGCGCCGCCCGCCACCTGCTCGGCCTGATCAATGATGTGCTTGATCTCTCCAAGATCGAAGCCGGCAAGATGGATCTCTACCTGGAGAGCTTCGACATCTGGACCCTCGTTCACGAGGTGGGCTCGACCGTCGAGCCCCTGTTCGAAAAGAACGAGAACCGCCTTCGCATCGACTGCCCGGAGCATATCGGCCCTATCCACGCCGATGCGACGAAGCTGCGCCAGGTGCTGCTCAACCTGCTGAGCAACGCCTCCAAGTTCACCGATCACGGCGAGGTCGTCCTTCGCGCCCGTCGCGAAATGATCGACGGCGCCGAGAAGATTGTCCTCGCGGTCAGCGACAGCGGCATCGGCATGACTCCGGAGCAGATGGGGCGGCTCTTCGAGACCTTCTCGCAGGCCGATTCCTCCACCTCCGCCAAGTACGGCGGCACCGGGCTCGGGCTCGCGATTTCTCGCCAGTTCGCTAACATGATGGGCGGTGACATCACCGTCGCCTCGGAACCCGGCAAGGGCTCCACGTTCACCGTCACCCTACCCGCGCGCGTCGTCTCCGCCAAGTCGCCGACCATTCCGGTCGACATGCCGCCCACGCTGCCGCCCACGAGCCTAACCATGCCGCCGATGCCGATTCCGGCCGCGCCGCAGAAGCGCGGTCGTGTGCTGGTGATCGACGACGATGAAAAGGTCCACGGCGCGATTCAGAATCTCCTGAGCAAGGAGGGCTATGCCGTCACCTGCACCACGAGCGGTCGCCAGGCCCTCGCCATTGCCGGCGAGCTCCGCCCCCACGTGGTCGTGCTTGATATCCTTCTGCCTGATGAAAACGGCAGCAGCGTGATCAGCCAACTCAAGGCCTCCCCTGCTCTCGCCAACGTTCCCGTCATTCTGCTGACACTCTCCGAGAACGCCGATCTCGGCTTTGCGCTGGGCGCCGCCGATTTCGTATCCGGCCCGATCAATGACGGCAGCAATCTCCTGCCCATCCTCGCCAAGCACAGCGACACCCGCACGCTCAATCCGGTGATGGTGGTCGAGGACGACAGTCCCTCCCGCGAGGTCATCGTGCGTCTGCTCGAGCGTGAGGGCTGGGCCTCGCTCTCGGCCGAGAACGGCCGCAAGGCGATCGAGCTGCTCAAGCTTCACACGCCCTCCGTCGTGCTGCTCGATCTGCTCATGCCCGAGATGGATGGCTTTTCCGTCCTGCGCGAGATGCGCGCCAATCCGGTCTGGCGCGACATTCCCGTCGTCGTGCTGACGTCCCTCGATCTCAACGGCGAAGTCCGCCGCTTCCTGCAGCAGCAGGCGGAGCGCGTTCTGCAAAAGGGCCGCTACACCAAGGAGGAACTCTTGAAGGAAGTTCGCGATTCCGTCGAAACCTTCATGAACCGCCGCTCCAAGAGCGCCCCGCCATTTCCGCTTCCTGATGCCAATAAGACGGTTGGCAAAGGAAGCTAACTCGATTTCATTCCGACTGTCCCATGGCGAAAATCCTTCTGGTCGAAGATAACGAAATGAATCGCGACATGCTGTCGCGGCGCCTTTCCAAGCGCGGTTTCGACGTCGCCATCGCCGTGGATGGACTGATCGGCTTTGCCATGGCGACCAGCGAGAAGCCAGACCTGATCCTGATGGACATGAGCCTGCCCGGCCTGAGCGGCTGGGAAGCGAGCCAGCGAATCAAGGCCGATCCTGCCACCGCCCATATTCCGATCATCGCGCTCACCGCCCACGCCATGGCCGAGGATCGTGACCGCGCGCTGGCCGCCGGTTGCAACGAATTCGAAACCAAGCCGGTCGATCTCGCCAGCCTTCTGGTCAAGGTCGATGCGCTTCTCGCCCGCCCGCCCACGGCATGAGTGATCCCGCACCAGGCGCCTCCGGTCAGGTTCCGAGTTCCGGGCTGCTCTCCCGTCAGGAGACGCTCAAACGCCTGCGCCACGATCTGCGCACGCCGCTCAATCAGATCATCGGCTACAGCGAAATGCTGATTGAGGCCGTCGCCGAGAGCGGCCCCTCCGTGCTGCTCGACGATCTCCAGCGCCTGCTCAATCAGGGCAACGAGATCCTCGGCCTGCTCAACGAGGCACTCTCTCAGCGCAAGATCGAGACCGGCTCGGTCGAACTCTCTCCCTTGCGCCACCGTCTTGCCAGCCCGCTCAGCGGCCTGCTCGGCCTGCGCGACATCTGCGAGGAAACCGCCCGCAACCATGCGCTCGCCGAGGTGCTAGCCGACCTCGCGAAGATCGGCCTCGCCGCGCACAACCTGCGCAAGCTTCTCGAAAAGGAGAATTTCACCCAGCGCTACGCCATCGACCCCAGCCCGCTCTCGACCGGGCCCGCTGCGACCGTGGCCCCGTTTGCGGTCGGTTCACGCAACCCGGTGACCGATGGTCAGGCCCAGGCCATCACCGGGCGCATCCTTGTGGTCGACGACGAGCCGCTCAACCGCGAGATGCTCATGCGCCGACTCGACAAGATCGGCTTCTCCGTGAGCGGCGCCGAGCACGGCGCCGCCGCGCTCGAGTCCCTCAGTCGGGAGCCGTTCGATCTGGTGCTGCTCGATATTCTCATGCCGGTCATGGACGGCTTCCAGACGCTCGAACGCCTGAAGCGCGATCCCAAGCTCCGGCACATTCCCGTCGTCATGCTCACCGCCCTCGACGAGGTCGAAAGCACGGTGCGCTGTATCGAGGCCGGCGCCGAGGACTACATCCCCAAGCCGTTCAACCCGGTCGTGCTGCAGGCACGCATCGGCGCCTACATGGAACGCAAGCGCCTGCGCGACCAAGAGCGGGCCTTCCTCGCCCAGCTCCAGGCCGAGCGAGCCAAGTCGGAGCGCCTGCTGCTCAATATTCTCCCCAAGGCCATCGGCGAGCGCCTCAAGGCCGGCGAGCAGACGATCGTCGACGCCGTGCCGGAAGCGACCGTGCTCTTCGCGGACATCGTGGGGTTCACCCGGATCGCGGCCACGCTCGCGCCGGCCCAGACCGTGGCCCTGCTCAACGAGATCTTTTCCGACTTTGACCAACTCGCCGAACAGACGGGCGTGGAAAAGGTGAAGACCATCGGAGACTCCTACATGGTGGTGTGCGGCGTGCCGATTCCCCTCGCCGACCACGCCATCCGCTGTGCGGACATGGCGCTGCAGATGCTGGACGTCATCGACAAGTTCAACCGTCGCAACGGCCTTCGCTGGACCATCCGCATCGGCATGCACTCCGGCCCACTGGTTGCCGGCATCATCGGCTACAAGAAATTCGCTTACGATCTCTGGGGTGACACGGTCAACATCGCCAGCCGCCTCGAGTCGCACGGCGAACCAGGCGTCCCGCAGGTGTCCGCCGCCACGGCCGAGAAGCTCTCCTCGCATTACCTCCTCGAACAGCGAGGCATGGTCGAGCTCAAGAACCGCGGCGAGATGATGGCCTACCGCCTTCTCGGCAAGGCGTAAGACCGAGTCCAGGAAACGACCCGTGTTTCAATCACGGATGGATACGGATTCACACGGATCAGAGCATCAAGTCACGGCTGATTGATCTCCCGCGTTTTAAGGTCAGATGTAGCCGGGTCGCTGACACCGGGGCTCGAAATCTTCCGCTCAAATATCACGGACCGGGGTCAGCGACCCCGGCTACATCTTTACCGGAACGGCTCTAGCTCCTCCGGATCGAGCTTAATCCGTGTCCATCGGTGTCCATCCGTGGTCAAAACAGATGGGTGGATGGTACGTGATCAGCGGTTCACCAGGAAATTCGCGATCACCGGCAGAACCTCGGCATCCGCGTCGTTGAGCACGTAGTGACCGGCGTCCTTGAGATAGAGCGTCTTGGCCTGCGGCAGCCGGCGGCGCCATTCATCGTAGAACGAATCGTTGAAGCAGAAATCCTGGCCGCCCCAAACGATCAGCGCCGGTCGCGTCGCAAACTGGGCAAGTCCAGCGGCGGTCGCCGTCAGCATCGGCCAGGTCGGATGGGCATCGCTCATCGGAATGTCTTTCACGAACGCGTCGACCGCCACGCGATCCCTCCACGAGCCATACGGCAGCAGGAAGCCGCGCTTCTCCAGCGACGTCAGCGCGCGTCGATGCATCGACATCCACGTCGCCGGCCAGGCAAATCCGTTCAGCCCGCGCACCAGCGCCGTGCCCAGGCCACGGAGCTTGCAGAGCGCGATCCGCAACGGAATGCGCTTGGACGGAAAGGCCCCGGTATTGAGTACGACCAGACGTCCGATCAGCTCCGGATGGCGCGCGGCGAAACCGAAGCCGATGGCTCCGCCCCAATCGTGAACCACCAGGTGCACCTTCTTCAGACCGAGCGTCGCCACCAGTGCCGCCACGTCGTCAATGCGCGTCGCCAGGGTGTAGGCGTAATCCTGCGGCTTGTCCGACAAGCCCATGCCGATGTGATCCGGTACCACGCAACGCAGCCCAGGCGCCACCGCGCGGATCAGGTCCCGGTAATAGAACGACCAGGTCGGGTTGCCATGGAGCATCAGCACCGCCTCGCTGCCCGTCCCCTCGTCGACATAGCTCATCCGCGCGCCATGCGGCGTGGTGAACGCCTTCGGCGTGAAGGGATAGATGGGTTTGAGCCAGTCGGGAACGGTCATGGAGAAAGTCGGAGTTGTCGGTTCGGATTATCCACCCTCACCACTCCAGCGCCAGCATCAGGCAATTCAGACCGCTGCCGATGCCGAGCAGGCCCACGCGGTCGCCCGCCTTGACCGCACCCGCTTCGACTGCCGCCGCCAACGTGGCGGGTAGCGCAACCGAGCCCGTGTTGCCGAGGGTCTCGAACGTCGAAAAATCCTTCGCGAGGTCGAGGCCGAGCGACTCGTACAACTTGCGGCGATGCGTGCTTCCGACCTGATGACAGATGAAGCGCTGCGTTGTCGCCGCATCCCAGCCGGATACCTGCGTAAATTCCGCCCAGGTGTCCTTGGCGAGCGCGAGACCGGCGACCAGCAGACTTTCCGAGTCGGTCTGCATCGCGAGCGCATCCGCGCCATGCGTATCGCCCTGGCAAAGTTCGCTGTGCTCGGTCGCCGCGCGCGCGACGCCCGCGAGCAGGCGGTGCGGACGCGCCCCGGCCGGCAGCAGGTCGCGATGACACACCACTGCGCCGACCGCGCCGGAACCGATCGTGAGATTGGCAAAGTAGGGCTTGATGCCGTTGCGATCGAGCGGCTGCTCCAGGAGCGTGCGCAGCGTCTGCTCGACCAGCGGACGTCCATTCTCGCCCGCCACGACCAGCGCGCACCGGATCTGGCCCGACTCAATCATGCTCGCCGCCAGCGTCAGCGAATTCAGAAAACCCAGACAGGCGTTGGAGACGTCGAAAATCTGTGCCGTGGCCGGCAGCCCGATCTTGCGATGGGCGAATGACGCGGTGGCCGGCTCAAGCATGTCGCGGGAAACCGCGGCGTGGATAAAAAGTTCAACCTGCTCCGCCTTGAGACCGGACTTGGCAAGGACCGCCCGGCCTGCAGCCGCACTGGCGTCGGACGGACGCGTGCCCTCGGGCCAGACGCGCCGCTCGCGGATGCCCGTCATGAGTTCCAGTCGGCCGAAAGGCAGCTTCAGGCGCTCGTACAGCGGCCGCAGTCGCTCCTCGATCGCCGTAGTCGTCAGAACCTCCGACGGCAGCGCGACGGCCAGAGACTCGATGCAGGTGGAACGGAAAAGCATAGACGTCAGAAGTCAGCGGTCAGATGTCAGTTCCTGAGCACACATCAATGAATGCAGGCAAACGAGAAGGCAGGCAGATCATGAGCTGACCTCTGTACGGGCCTGCGCCCGGACCTCGGGTCGCATCGCCAGACGGATGATCTCCTTGTCGTAGAAATTGCTGCCCAGACCCGCGTCGACCACCAAGGTCGTGCCATTGAGGCCGCTGCTGCGATCGCTGAGGAGGAAGAGCGTCGCATCGGCGACTTCCTGCGTGGAGAGATTGCGCCGGCGGAAGGTGAGTTTCTCGGTGTAAAGATAGCTTTCCGCATAGCCCGGAATGCCGGCGGACGCACTGGTCTTGAGCGGACCGGCCCCGACCACATTGAAGCGAACTTCCGAATCGGCGCTGAAGGACTTCGCAAGGAAGCGCGCCGCGGAATCGAGCGCCGCCTTGATCGGGCCCATGTAGCCGTAGTTGTCGGGCGTGACGGTGAGCGACGAGATGCCGATCGTCACGACCGAGGCGTTCTTCGCGAGGAGCGGCTTGAACGCGCGGGCCACCTCGACGAGCGAGAACGCCGAGATCGCGGTCGCCTGGAGAAAGTCCTTCCGGTTGGTCTCATGGAAGGGCTTGAACCCCTCGCTGTAGTTGGCGAAAGCAATCGAGTGCACAATCCCGTGCAGTGGCGCGAGGCCGGCTGCAGAGACATCGGCCGCCAGCTTCTCGACCGAACCTTCCTGTTCGACATCACAGAGAAACACCGGCTTGCCCGCGAGCAGGGTTTCCAGGGATTTTTTGCGCGCCTCGGACCGCACGCTGTAGATCACGCGCGCCCCCTGCTCCTCCAGCGACTTGGCGACAAACCACGCGACGCTCTTCCGGTTGGCGACGCCCAGAACGAGGAAGGTCTTGCCGGTGAGTTGGAGAAAATCAGGCATAGGTCGGAAGTAAGATCAGGATGGAACCACGAAATACACGGAACACACGAAAATCAGCAGGATAAAGGCATCGAATCAGAACCTCTTGAGTCCGTTCGATCGTTAACGGATCCCTTTCGTGTGTTCCGTGTATTTCGTGGTTTCTCTCTCTGTAAGGTCATTATGCCGTCTGCTGGCCTTCCGGGGTTTTCCACGCGACGGCGAAGTCGACCGTGAGGACGCGGGTGCCGTCGGCCTTCTTGATCGCGCCGCCCATCATGGTGAAGCCGCCCATGGCTTCCTTCTTCTTCACCTCGATCAGGATCTCGTCACCCGGATAAACCGGATTGCGGAAGCGCACATCCGCGATTTTGGCGAGCAACGGAACCCCTTCCCCCGGCTTGGCGCCAGCCGCAAGGGCCTGCTTGGCCATGAAGAGCGCTCCCGTCTGGAAAACGGCTTCGCACAGGAGCACGCCTGGGGTGATCGGCGCGCCCGGGTAATGCCCCTTGTAGAAATCCTCGTCTGCGCGCCAGGTGCGCCGGGCCACCAGGCTCTCGGAGGTTTCGGAGACGATCGAGTCAACAAAGAGAAACGGCGGCCGGTGCGGGATGAGAGCGGTGACGTCGGACATGGTGAGGAGGAAGGTCAACGACACCGGGCGAAAGCCCGCCCCGCAAGGTCAGAAATTGGGCCGAAGTAGCGAGTAGCGGGTAGTGAGTAGCGAGTAGATTCGAGAAACAGGCCCGCCGCGGGTTCGATTCGTTCTCGTTCTCGTAATCTTTCTCGTTCTCCGGTCTTAAAATCCGGGCTTCGCGCCCTCTCCGGACCGGCCTCAGCGAGGCCGGCTACACTGAGAGAACGAGAAAGATTACGAGAACGAGAACGACTGCGAGCGCCCCCTTTCCTACCGTCCCTTGCGCGTGCGCCAGTGGGCACCGGGTTTGCCCTTGGAGTGCCAGTTCGGATTGCCCCCGCCAAACGGCCGATTGCTCGACTTCTTGCTCTGGTTGCGACCGGCGTCGCCCTTTTGCTGACCGCCCGCGCCAAGGGACTGCTTGTGCCCGGCCCGCTTGGGTGCGTTGGCCAGCGGATTCGCCGGGTCGATGCGCGCCGGCTGTCCGCCTTCGTAGGCAAAACCGTCGAGCACACGCACCGGAATCTTCATCCCGATCAGGCGCTCGATCGCGGCGAGTTCGTTCGCTTCCTGCGGCGTGACGAGCGTGAGCGCATCGCCGGTCTCGGCGGCGCGGCCGGTGCGGCCGATGCGGTGGACGTAGTCCTCGGCATGGAGCGGCACGTCATAGTTGATCACGTGGGACACCCCCGCGATATCGATGCCGCGCGCGGCGATATCCGTCGCAACGAGGATGCCGCGCTTGCCCGTGCGAAAAGCCTCCAGCGCCTTCACGCGCTCAGCCTGGCTGCGCTCGCCGTGGATGACGCTGACCGGATGGTTCTCGATCCGCAGGTGATGCGCGATGCGGTCGGCGCCTTTCCGCGTGCGCGTAAAGACAATGACGCTCGTGAACTCGTCGCGCTCGAGCAGCGCGAGCAGAAGATCGAATTTTTGATGCTCCGCCACCGCGTGGACCGCGTGATTGACCGAATCGGTGACCGGCTTGGCCCGCGCGATCTCGATCCGGACCGGATCCTTCAGGGCGAAGCGCGCGACCTCCTCCAACTTGGGCGGGATCGTGGCGGAGAAGAGGAGCGTCTGCCGCGACGGCGGACAGAGCTTGGTGATCGCCTTGACGTCCTCAATAAAGCCCATGTCGAGCATGCGATCGACCTCGTCGAGCACGAGGACCTCGATCGAATCCATCCGGACGAGCGTACCCTCAAGGAAATCGCGGAGCCGCCCGGTGGTGGCGATGATGACATCGACCCCGGCGCGCAGGGCGTTCCGCTGCGGCCCGAGCGTAACGCCGCCGTGCAGGGTGACGGACTTGAAATCGCAAAACTGCCCGAGTTCCTGAAAGGATTTCTCCACCTGCATGGCCAGCTCGCGTGTCGGTTCAAGGACCAGCACGCGCGGCCCCGTGGACCGATGCGGCCCGAGCCGGTTCAGGATCGGCAGGACAAACGCAGCGGTCTTGCCCGTTCCCGTCTGCGCCGAGGCCACCAGATCCCGTCCGGACAACACGACCGGAATCGCCTGCGCCTGGATCGGCGTAGGCGCCTGATACCCCATCGCCTGTGTGGCACGCACCAGGCTGGAATAGAGACCGAGTTGGGAGAATGGCATCGAACCACCTCAGTACATCATGGACGCGAAAGCGAGAGTCGGGCGTGCGACCGATCCCGCAGATGTCGTGCTATCATATTGCATTAAACCATCAAGTACCCAGTCTACTCCTGTCTAGGTCAACGCTCGCTCGCCCTCCCCCTTCAGACGGGCCCAATCCTAACGCAGAAAACTGACCCCATGAAGCTGCATCGTCTGCTCGTTATCGTCGTGCTGGGCGCGAAGTTCCTCACCATCGGAGTCGGCTGCCAGACAGCGGGAGGCGATGTCCGCGAACGCGATCGTCACGCCGAGCGCTTTCTCAATCAAAGACCTGAAGCCTTCTCGCTCCTCGACCGGAGCGACAGCGATGCCCAGCGGCGTTCACCCGACTTCTGACCCCGGCACGCATCGAGCCGACATCCCACGGCCGAAAAACTGGCCACAACTCAACCCACCTTCTCGATGAAGAATGACCTACGGCCCTCCCCTTTCGCTCTCCACGCACTTGCACTGGGGCTCCTGCTCTTTGCAAGCGGTTGCGCGTCCTCATCTTCCTCTGGCCATCGATCCGCGGTGGTCGTTTTTGTCAACAACCCCACAATCCCGGCGAACGTTTCCCCGGAAACGTTGCCCTTAAAAAACGAGCTGAAGAGTCTGCTCAAGGCCCACGACCTTAGCCTGTCCACCGACAACAAGCGGGCACAGTGGGTCGCCTATGTCGACGCCACCTTCCCTGCCCGCTCGGAAGATCCCCTGAGTCTCAGGTTGGTCACCGTCAACTTTAACCCGGACCGGGTAAGTCCCACCTCCATTCCCGCTGAAGCGCGCCGGAGCCAGCCACCTGATCATCCCTCGCTGAGGTTGGCCGAACAACTTGAGCGTACCGCTCAATCCACCGCGAACTCGCCGGATTGATCGCCTCGACGCACGCGTGACGTCGGGCCGTTGAAAGCCTGGCGGCCTCCCTCCAAATGTTTATTCCGTAGCGGGAGCATCCTGCTCCCGGATCGTCGGCACAGGGGATGACTTGTGATGTAAAGGGAACAGCTTGCTCCCTCCGTGCGAGGGACCGATCAGCAATCCCCGGCCTCAGCGAGGCCAGCTACATTTCAGACCGAGGCCTGCTGTTTCAGCGCGAAGAGGTGCTTGTCGATCTTGTTGGCGGTGATGACGCCGTAATTGATCGTTCCCAGCCAGCCCGACATGATGATGCCCACGCTGCCGGCATGGAAGAGTCCCGGGAGCTTCTCCGACAGGTTCATCGAGACTGGCAGGCCCTCGAACTTCGTGCCGAAGGACGTGCCGCCCGTGTGCGTCGTGTAGCGCTCAATCGTGCGGGGCGTGGCTGCCTCCTTCCAATCAATCTTCGCGCTGACTCCGGGAATGTACTTCTCGAGCGACGCAATCGCCTCGTCGATCAGGCGCTGCTTGTGCTTCTCGTAGTCCTCGGGCGAAAGCGCATTCCAGTCGGGATAACGACCGTTGAGTGAAGCCACCACGGTGTAGCGATCCGATCCCGGGCGCGTATCGGGGTAATAGACCGAGAACGTGCGGCTCGTGGTGTGCAGATCCGTGAGCTCCTGCGGACTGTACTTGGGCGCGTCCGACGTGAACACGAGGTCTCCGATGTGCGGGATGCTCTCGCCCTTGCGGATGCCAAGATAGACCTGGCACGAACTGGTGTTGATCCGCACCGCCTTGGCCTGCTCGACAAAGTCCGCCGGGAAGTTCTCTTCGCCCGCGAGCTTGAAGATCGTGTTCTTGATGTTCGCGTTGGAGAGCACGGCCTTGGCGCGGATGATGCGGCCACTCTTCGCCACAATGCCCGCCGCCACCTTGCGACCGTCGCGCTCCTCGACGTGAATGCGGTCGACGAGGACCTTCTTGCGCAGCTCGACGCCATTGCGCTTGAGCTCGTCGGTCATCTTCTCGATCAGCAGATCCGATCCACCGCGGAAGGTGTACACGCCTGAGCCCATGAAGTTGGAAAACACGATGCCGAAGGTGATCGCCGGATCATCGAGCGTGGAGCCGTTGGCGTAGGCAATCGGCTCCATCAGCAGGCGGTGCACATCGTCGCGGCCGGGGAAGAATCGGTTGAACATCTCCCCGGTCGTCTCCGGGTTGTTGTCGTAGTAGTTCATCGCCCGCAGGTGGTCGTAGAACGCCTCGACCTGCTCGCGGGGCAGCTTGAACTGCTCGACCAGCACGCGGGTGTAGTCCTCGCGGGTGAAGGTCGTCCACACATCCATCTGCGGATTGATGAAGCGGATGTCCTTCAGCTGCACGATCGAGTCGGAAATTTCCTTCGTCCAGTAGCGGCGACAGCTCTTGATCATGCCGCTCGGGAAGCCGTGCAGGGAAATGTCGAAAATGTGCCCGCCCTTGCGCGTGAACCAGGTGGCGAGCCCGCCGTACTGGTAGTGGTGCTCGAGGAGGAGCACCTTGTGCCCCGCCTTGGCGAGGACGTTGGCCCCGGTCAATCCGCCCAAGCCGCTGCCGATGACGATGACGTCATACTCATCCGCCACTCCTTTGAGCCAGTCGTAAGCCATGGAAAGGGTGAGTGAACCCGGGTCGCCCGCGAGGGCAAGGGGTTTTCAGTGGCTCAAACCCAGGTCACACGTTGGGTGAGCGCGAACCATCCTAAAAAAACCGAATAACGAAGCACGAATGACGAATCTTCCCCAAGCCTCAACCCGGAGTCGTTCGTCATTCTGGTTTCGTCATTCGGGTTTCTGCCGCAAAGGCAGTCCTAGGGCAGCTTGGCCTGGACCAGCTTGCTGGCGGCGGAAAAGTCGATCAGGCCGGCCTCGGGGCGCTGTTTGAGCGCAGCGATGACCTTGCCCATCTCCTTCTTCGACGCAGCGCCGGTGGCGGCGATCGTCTCGACCACGATCGCCTCGAGCTTGGCCGGATCGAGACCGGCCGGGAGGTACTTTTCCAGGACGGCGATCTCAGCGGCATTCGCGGCGGCAAGGTCGGCGCGGCCACCCTTCTCGAACTCGGCCTTGGCGTCGGTCAGGTTCTTCACCGACTTGCGCAGCGTGGCGATGACCAGCGGCTCCTCAATCGGCTTGTTCAGATCCATCGCGGCGCGCTGGATCGCGGCATCCGCGGTGCGCAAGATCGTGGCCTTGCCACTGTCGCGCGCCTTCATGGCGCCAATGATGTCGGCTCGGAGCGTCTCGTAGGTCGTGGGCATGATTTCCAAGCCTGTGCGCCAGGTGAACCGTTGTCGATAAGTGTGTGGCCCACCGGGCATCGCTTCGGCCGCGAAGTCAGGAGTCAGGAGTCAGGAGTCAGAATTCAGGATTCAGGAGATCGGACTACTCACTTCTGAGTTCTGACTCCTGACTTCTTTTCAAACATCACCCCATCAACGTCAGCACGATCCCCGCAACAATGCCGATGACCGCGGGCAGCTTTTGCCGGCCGTTCTGTTCCTTGAACAGGAGGATGCTCCCGCCAAAGGCGACGAGGATGCTGGCCCGGCGCAGGCTGTACACGATCGAGATCAGGGCCTCGTCGTCGCGCAACGCGCCGAAATAGAGATAGTCGGCGACCAGCAGGCCGAACGAAACCAGCAGGATGCTCCAGCGCCAGTGAAACACGTTGCGCTGCCATAAACGGAAGTACCAACCGAGCACGACCGGCAGGAACAGCAGCGCGAGGTAGATGGAGAACCAGCACTGCACCGTCGCAACCGAGTAACGCACGCGGCCGAGCAGGTACTTGTCGTACAGACCGCTGGCCGCGCCAAGCAGGGTCGAGGCGATGAGAAAGCCAATCCACTTGTCGCGATGGAAATGAATGCCCTCCTTGCGCCCGGCGAGAGACAGGCCGGCGAACGAGGCCAGGGTGATCACGATGCCTAGGCCCTCAAGCCATGAAGGCCGCTCGCCAAGGATCAGGACCGCGCCCAACAGGGTCCAGATCGGGCCCGTGGCGCGCACCGGCGAGGCGAGCGACAGCGGCAGGTGCTTGACCGCGAAGTAACCACAGATCCACGACGCCGCCACGATCGTGGCCTTGAGCAGCATCTGCAGGTGCTGAAACGGCGTGAGCGGGTCGACGTGCAGGCCGGCGGGCAGACCGGACGGCAGGATCGCCGCTGCCGCCAGCAGCAGCCCCCACACGAGGGCGCTACACACGTTTGCCCAAAAGAGCACTGGGAGCACGGCGTTGTCGCGGACCGCGTGCTTGGTCGCCAGGTCGTAGAGGCCGTAGAAGAACGCCGAGAGGAGCGAGGCGACAATCCAGTCCATGCGGTGCGGTCAGCCAGCGAAGCCCAGCTAACCCTTTCCTTGCAGCACGTGGAAATTCGCCATCGAAATGCCGCTGAGCATGGCGCCGACGATGCCAAGAAAACCCTGGTCGGTGCCACAGAGATAAAGGTTCGCAAGATCGGTCTTCCCGTTGCGCACCTTCGTCGCCGAGCCGTAGATCGCGCCAGCGGCGTGACCCGTGAACTTGGTGATCGTGCGCGGCGTGAACATGTCCGTGGCCAACGTGGCTCTCGTCAGTGCGTTCGGCGAAGGCAGCGGCGGCAGGAAACGCTGCGCGCTGCGCTGGATCTCGCCGTACCAGCCCTGCTTGTCCGCGAGGTAAAGTTCCTGCGGCAGCGTCGCCCAGCGGTCGTAGTTCGCGAGGCACGTCACGCGGAAAATGCCCTCGGGCAGTTCGCGGTCAGGGCCGTAGTCAAAATTATTGGGCAGGCAGATCACGCCACTGCGCGTGTCGACCTGAACATCGTTCGGTCGCGCGTAGGTGAAGCGAGCGGAGTCGTTGAAGAAGATGATCGTATCATCGCCCCAGCCCAGCGCGGCCGGCTGCGACTTGAGGATGGTGATGGTCTCGCAGTAGGAGAGCCGGCCGGCCTTCGCCGAGCCGGTGGCGGTCGGACCGAGGGCCGATGAGGCGATCAGCGCCTCCGTCTCCGGCAGACCGATGGAGCTGATCACGTGGTCGGCGGTGATCCCCTCCCCGCTGTCGAGGAGCAACGCGGAGGCACGACCGTCGCGGGCGATGATGCGTTGGACGCCGCACTTCATACGCCGCTCGCCGCCCGCCGCCCGGTATTTCTCGAGGAGGACGCGCAGGATCACGCGCACGCCATCGAACGGGCGCGCGAAGCCCTCGAGGAAGAGGGCCTTGAACATGATCACGGCCTGGCCGAACTCCATGTCACGCTCCTGCGCGCTGCCATAGTACATCAGCGGGCAGAAGATCATGTCCTCCAGCAGCGGATCAGAAATGTGGCGACGCACGACCTCGCGGGCCGACACGGGCGCGGCGTCGAGTGAAACGTCGTCGTAGGTCCGGATCACCTCCACCAGCCGGCGAAAGCCGTCGATCTGCTGCGGAAACACGCGGGCGACCTCCGCCTCGAAGACGGCGAAATCATTGGTGAAGCGCAGCGACGTCTCCCCGCGCGGGCCGAAGGCGATACGCGACTGCTTCTGCTCACAAAGCGCGAACTCGTCGCGGTCGATGCGGAGTTGCCGGAGAAGTTTGCCGAGTGGCGTCCCCTTCACGCCCGGGCGGACGAAATTGGTCATCGCGTGGAGGCCCACGTCGTATTTCCGCCCGTCGATGCTATAAAAACCGTTGAGCCCGCCGACCGCGTTGTGGCGCTCGAAGATGCAAACCTTCTTGCCGAAGTGCGCCAGCCGGATGCCCGCCGCCAAGCCCGACATGCCCGCGCCGATGATGGCGACGTCGTAGTGGGTGGCGGTGTTCATGGAGAGACGAGACCGGATATTTTAACCACAGATATCACAGATGGGCACTGATCCGATCCCGGAGGAGAAACCACGAAATACACGGAACACACGAAATTCTGAGCCAGTGAACACACTCGGAAATCCTTCTTTCGTGTGTTCCGTGTATTTCGTGGTTCCACTGGATCGAACCATGGTCGGAACCCTGCACGAAAAAGGCCGGGAACAGGTCCCGGCCGTGATTCGCTGGCTGCGACGGACGGGGATCAACCCTTGGCCGCGAGTGCGTTGAACTTGGGCGTCAGATACTCGGCGCAGCTGTCGAGCGACGCGAGTTGGACGTAGTCGGCTTCCGGCACCTCGATGCTGTGGCGCTTGCGGAGCTCCATCACGATATCCAGGAAGTCCATGGAATCGAGCTGGAGCTGGTCGCGCAGGCGGACGTCCGGCTTCACGCTGGAAAGATCTTCATCAGGCGCGATGTCCGCGATGATATCGAGGACCACCTGTTTGCATTCGTCTTTGGTCATGGGTGTTGGCGAAAGGACAGTTATGCGACAAAACGCTTCACAATCAACGTGGAATTTATCCCCAACATGCCGAAGGAGTTGTTGAGGATTGCGTCGACCTTGGCCGCCTTGACCGGGTGATTCAAAACCAACCCCGGGATCGCACACTGCGGGTCAAGATTGTCGACATTGATTGTCGGGTGAACCACGAGGTCGTCGAAGGACGGGAGATTGCCGGCCAGTTCGAGTGCACCCGCAGCGCCCATGCAGTGGCCGATAAAGCTCTTCGTGTTGTTGATATGGGTGTCAGGGCAGCCCTCGCCGAAAACGGCGCGAATCGCCTCACACTCCTGGATGTCGCCGAGCGGCGTGGCGGTGGCGTGCGTGTTGACGATGTGGATGTCGCGGGCCTCGAGCCGGGCGTTGGCGAGCGCCTTGCGCACGCACTCGGCCTGACGGGTCGGATTCGGCAGCACGTAATCGCTGGCGTCGCTGTTCACGCAGTAGCCGCCGATCTCGCCGTAAATCTTGGCCCCGCGTTTGAGCGCATCCTCGAGCCGCTCGAGCGTGTAAAGCGCCCCACCCTCGGAAACGACAATGCCATTGCGGGCAAGGTCGAAGGGCCGCGAGGCCTTGAGGGGATCATCGTGGGTCGCCAGCGCCCCCTGGGACTTGAAGCCGGCAAAGATGCCAAAGGTGTGAATGCTCTCGCTGACGCCGCCGCAGATCGCGAGGTCGACCTCACCGAGGCGCAGCATCTGCGCCGCGTGGATCAGACCCATGTTGCCCGCCGCACAGGCCGCGCCGATCGTGTAGGCCGGTCCGGTCGTGCCGAGGTTGAGCGACGTCTCGCCCGCCGGGTTGTTGGCGACGGTACGCGGATTGTGGTAATGGGACCAGAACTTGGTGTCGTAGTTGAACTTGGAGATATTGTAGATCTCGTTCTCCGTCTCGACGTTACCGTGCTCGGTGCAGCCGATGTAGATGCCAACCCGGTCCTTGACGAGCGCATCGACCGCCAGGCCGCTGTCCGCCAAGGCTTCGCGCGCGCAGTAGATCGAAATCGAGCCCGCCCGCGTGCCGACGCGCAGCTCCTTCTTCTTCTGATACTTAAGGGCGTCGTAGTGGCAAACGCCAGCAAGCAACGTGCCCATGTAGCGGACCTCGAGCCGCTCGATGCCCGCCACGCCGGTCAGCAGGTTTTTCCGGAACTCCGTCAGGGTATTCCCGTTCGGGGCCGTCAGGCCAACACCGGTGATGACGATTCGAGGCAGCGAAGAGGACATGGAGGAAGAAACCGCTAGCCAACACCGCCCCGAAAGCAATACAAGCCTCAGGACATGAACGTTCTTGTCGTCGGGGGCGCCGGTTACATCGGCAGCCATTGCGTCCGCCAATTGCTTGCCGCCGGTCATAACCCGGTGGTGCTGGACAACTTGGTGTTCGGCCACCGCGAGGCCGTCCCGGAGGACGTTCCGTTCTACCCGGTCAACCTCGGCAACGAAAGCGAGGTCGGAAAGATCATCCGCAAGGAAAAGATCGAGCTCGTGATGCACTTTGCCGCCTACGCCTATGTCGGCGAGAGCGTGAACGACCCGCTCAAGTACTACTTCAACAACGTCGTCGCTCCCCTGCACCTCCTCCGCTGCATGATCGGCATGGGGGTGAAGAAATTCGTCTTCTCCTCGACCTGCGCGACCTACGGCATCCCGGAAAAGATGCCCATCGTCGAGACCTCCCCCCAGGCCCCGATCAATCCCTACGGCCAGACCAAGCTCGATCTCGAGACCGCGCTCAAGGCGATCTCCGCCGCCAACGGGCTCAGCTTCGCCGCCTTCCGCTACTTCAACGCCGCCGGTGCGGCCGCGGACGGCACGATTGGCGAGGACCACAATCCCGAGACGCACCTGATCCCGCTCGCGATCGACGCCGCCACCGGCCGCCGCCCGGCCCTGCAGGTCTTCGGCGGGGACTACCCCACGCCGGACGGCACCTGCCTTCGCGACTATGTTCACGTCGACGATCTCAGCCGTGCACACATCGCGGTTTTCGAGAAGCTCGAGACGCCCGGCACCCAGCTCTTCTATAATCTCGGCACCGGCAAGCCCACCTCCGTCCTCGAGGTGATTCGCGCGGTGGAAAAAGTCTCTGGCCTGAAGGTCCCCTACACCGTGGCGGCACGCCGCGCCGGCGACCCACCGGCGCTCTACGCCGATTCGACTAAGGCCGTCACGGAGCTCGGCTGGAAAATCCAGTACCCCGACATCGAGTCGATCGTCGCCACCGCCTGGGCCTGGCACGCGGCGAAGCCGACGGGCTTCCCGAAGAAACGCACCTGATACGGAAGAGGTCAGATGTCAGAGATCAGAAGTCAGTTCCGACCTCCGATCTCTGAACACTGACCTCTGACATCTGACCTCTGCTCTGACGCACGGCGAACGCCGCGCCTCAGATCTTCAGCCCGAGGTCGCCAATGCGCTTGCGGAGCGTGGCGCGGGTCATGCCCAGCTTTTCAGCCGCCTTGGCCTGATTGCCATTCTCGGCCGTAAGCACACGAACGATCATCTCGCGCTCGAGGCGCTCAAGAATCGGCTCGGGCCCGACGGCAAGTGCCGTGTGAATATAGTCCAAGGCCGACTCAATCGTCAGACCGGCCGACGGGGCTACCGCCACGGGCTCGGCTGACGCCGCGACAGCGGGCACAAACGGAGCCGCCGAAGCGCTGCGCTCCATCACCGGGACGGCCGGTGCGCTCGCCGGTTCTGCGACCGCAGCCGGCACCGCAACCGTCACGGGCGGCTGGTGGGCGGCCGCCTCGCGGATCTCCGCCGGCAGATCCTTCAGCAAAATCGTCTCGCCCTGTGCAATGACTGCGCTGCGGTAAATGACGTTCTCAAGCTCGCGCACATTGCCCGGCCAGCGGTGCCGGACCAGGACTGACATCGCCTCCGGCGAAACCTTGCTCGAGCGCGCCTTGCGCTGTTTGAGGAGATTCTGGAGGCAGAAATCGACGATCTGCGGAATGTCCTCCGGCCGCTCGCGCAGCGGCGGCATCTTGATACGCACGACATTGAGCCGGTAGTAGAGATCCTCGCGAAAAGTCTTCGCCTTCACCATCTCTTCCAAGTCCTTGTTCGTCGCGGCGAGGATGCGCACATCGACCTTGATTGTGTCGACGCCACCCACGCGCTGAATTTCGCCCTGTTGGAGAACGCGGAGAATCTTCGTCTGCGTCGCGAGCGCCATGTCACCGATCTCGTCGAGGAAGATGGTGCCGCCGTCACAGAGCTCGAACTTGCCGAGGCGCTGGCCGGTCGCGCCGGTGAACGAGCCCTTCTCGTGACCAAAGAGCTCGCTCTCGATCAGGTTGTCCGGAATCGCGGCGCAGTTGACCGCGATGAAGGGCTTGGCCGCGCGATGCGAATGCTTCCAGATCGAGCGTGCGACGAGCTCTTTGCCCGTGCCGCTTTCGCCCGTGATCATGACGGTCACATCGCTGGCGGTGACCTGGCCGATGATCTTGAAGACATCCTGCATGACCGGAGAGGAGCCAACGATGCCCTCCTTGTAGTCCTCGCTGTTGATGGTCGGCTTGTAGTCGCCAACCGCGCGGAGATCGGCGTGCGCCTTGAGAGCATTCTCGGCGATCGACAGCACCTTCGCCGGGTCAAACGGCTTCATGATGTAGTCGAACGCGCCATACTTCATGGCCTCGATCGCCGTCTGCGCCGTGCCAAAAGCCGTCATCAGGACAACCATCTGCCGCGGGTTGATCGAACGGATGTGCTGGAGCGTCTCGATGCCGCTCATGCCGCCCATGCGGATGTCGAGAAAGATGAGGTCAGGGGCAGGACCTTTTTTGACGGCGGCGATCCCCTGCTCACCGCTGGCGGCCTCGATCACCGTGTAGGTGCGGGACGACAACACACGCGTGAGCGAATAGCGGATCTCGGAATCATCGTCGATGACGAGGATGGTCGGCTGTTTGGCGGCGGAGTCGGGCATCGTTGGTTCGCCCCGCGAAAGGCGCCGGTTCGGCGCTGGCGCTTTTCGCAAAGCTCGCTCTGATTAGGGCACATGCTCGGCTGGTCAATCAACTTGTTCCGCATTCGCGGCATTCAACTCTCGCTCCACGCGAGTTTTCTCCTGCTCCTCGCCTACGTGGCTTGGGAGGGTTGGTGGACCGACGGCGGACTCGGGTTGGCGTGGAGCCTGGCCTTCTTCCTCCTGCTGTTCACTTGCGTGGTGCTGCACGAGTTGGGGCACTCCTTCATGGCCCGGCGTTTTGGGGTCAATGTCCCGCGCATCCTGTTGCTGCCCATAGGGGGAATGGCCGAGTTCGACTCGATTCCCCGGCGCCCACGCAGCGAGATCCTGATCGCGCTGGCCGGCCCGGCCGTGAATTTCCTCATCGTCGCCATCCTGATCATCGGCGTGCGATTCCCGGCCGGCTGGATGGAGGCCGAGACCGAACTCTCGCTTTCCGAGCTTGGGCGATACCTCGTGGTATTAAATTTAGTCATGGGAACCTTCAACCTCGTCCCGGTGTTTCCCATGGACGGAGGCCGCGTGTTCCGAGCGCTGCTCGCGATCCGGCTGCCCTATGTCCGGGCCACCTTTTACGCCGCCACGGTCGGCAAGGTCCTCGCGGTCGTCGCGTCCTTCTGCATGGTCTACTTCCTCGACAACTGGCTCGGCGGCGCGCTGTTCCTCTTCATCTTCGTTGCCGGCGAAATCGAGTACCGCGCCGTCCGCCGCCGCGAACGCGAGGAGGCCCACTGGCAAAAAATCCTCGTCGAGTTCTACGGCCATCCCCCCGGGACGCCGCCACCGGAACCGTTGATCGAACGCTGACCCTCCTACCCGGTGTCGACCGACTTCCCTTCCCCTCATCCCGTGGTCGCCAATCAGCGCCTGGTCGTGCTGGCGCTGCTCGCGCAGATCCGGCCGCACCTGCGCACCGATCGAAATCTGCCCGCGCGCATCGAGACCCTGCTCAAATCCGACCGCCGCTTCGGCTCGCGCGACCGTCGGCTCTATCGCGAGCTGCTCTACACGGCAGTCCGGCACCTGCCCTGGATTGAGGGCCGCGCGGACGACGAGGCGATCGCCATGATCGCCCACCTCGCCGCCGAGTTGCCGGCGACCCGCGGCTTCCGCGCGGCGTTTGGTGCTGGTCCGCTTCCCGCCGGACTCAACCCGGACAACCTCCTGCCCGCCTGGCTGCGCGACGAATGCCCGGCCGCATTCACTCCTGAGGTGCGCGACGCCTTGCGTGCGCGTGCGCCACTCTGGCTGCGCCTGCAAGTCGACGATCCCGCACCGGTCGCGGCGGAATTCGCGAGCCTCGGCTGGACGTTCACGCGGTCGGAGCTGCGGGCCGATGCTTGGGCGGTTGACGGGGATCGCGACCTCACGCGCACCGACGCCTACGCGCACGGCCTGATCGAGGTTCAGGACCTCGGGTCGCAGCTCATTCTCGGCACGCTCGCGCTGAAGCCCGGCGGCCACTGGCTCGACGCGTGCGCCGGTGCCGGCGGCAAGACGCTGCAGCTCGCGCGTCTCATCGGGCCAACCGGCAAGGTGACGGCGCACGATGTGCGCCCCGCGGCGTTGACCGAACTGGAGGCCCGGGCCCACCGCGCCGGCCTGCGCTCGGTCACGATCAACCGCAACGCCCCCACCGGGACCTTCGACGGCGTGCTGGTCGACGCCCCGTGTTCAGGCACGGGAACCTGGCGGCGGTCGCCGCATCTCAAGTGGACCACGACGCCCGAGCACATTGCCCGATCCGCGCGCCTGCAGGCCGACTTGCTGCGTCGCTTCAGCGAACGCCTGCGTCCCGGAGGCCTGCTCGTGTATGCAACCTGCTCGCTGTGTCGTTCGGAAAACGAGGCGATTGTCGCCGCATTCCTCGCCGAACGGCCCGAGTTCGCCCTCGAGGCCCCGGCCCAGACCTTTGGCTTTACGCCCGGCCCGCACGGCCTGGCCATCCTCCCGGGTCGCCACGATACCGACGGCTTCTTCGTCGCCGCGATGCGGCGGGTGTAGGAGATCGGCCCGGTCGGTTGCTGCGGAACACGCGGAACCGAACGCGACGCTCCAAACCGGATTGCACAAAAAACACGAAGAGGATCTGGCCGCTCGGCGCATACCGTCCCAGTGCCTATAGGCACAGCGAGGGTTTCATTCGCCGCACGGATTCTTCGTGTTTCTCGCGGCAATTCCTCCGGTTCAATTCGGCGTGTTCAGCGGGCCAATCGACCTTCCCTGACTTTTTCATTGCCGCGGGGGATGGCGGCCCAACCATCCCGGCGTGGTTCCTGACGCCGACTACCGCATCAAGCTGCCCGTCTTCGAGGGCCCCCTCGATCTCCTGTTGTTCCTCATCCGGAAGAACGAGATCGATATCTACGATATTCCGATCGAGGCGGTGACGCGCCAGTACATCACCGTGCTGCGCTCGATGCAGCAGCTCGACCTCGAGGTTGCGGGTGAGTTTTTTGTCATGGCGGCCACACTGATGGAGATCAAGAGCCGCATGCTCCTCCCCCGCGGCCAAGCGGCGATTGATCCGAACGCCGAGGATGGCGACGCGATGGATCCCCGCTGGGAACTCGTCCATCAGCTCCTCCAGTACAAGAAATTCAAGGAAGCCGCCGGCAAGCTGGACGAACTCGCCCAGTTCCAAAACGACCTCCTCGCCCGCCATGTCTCGAGCCTGTCGGTCTCCGAGCACGACCGTCCGCTGCGCAACGGCGACCGCATCGAAATCTGGAACGCCTTCAATCTGGTGCTGCGCCGCCTCGCGGAGAAGCTCGTGGTCGGCGAGATCAAGGACGAACAGGTCACCGTGGCCGACAAGATGGAGGAACTCCTCACGCGCATGCAGACGGAAAAGTCCTTCGTCTTCTCCCATCTGTTCACCGGTCGGATCACGGTGCGCGTGTTGGTCGCGACCTTCCTGGCCGTGCTGGAGCTGACGCGTCTGAAGAAGCTGCGGATCCGTCAGGACGAGGCCTTCACCGACATCGTGTGCACCGCGGTCGAGGAAAGCGAAAAGCCACTTGAAACACCGGCCGAAGCCAGCACGGTAACGGCGTGAGCAAGAAGCCAACCAAGCCGACCCGTTCGCCCAAGTCCGCCGCGCCCAAAGCCAAGGCCGGACTCCTCGGCGTGGGCCTCGACAACGAGGACGGCCACAAGCGCATCACGCGTGGCGAACAGTTCGTGCTCGTCGGCGGCTCGGATGAGACGCACGGCCGGATGACCGAGACCGTGATCAAGACCTTCGAGGAACTGAAGCGCCGCGACCGCCACCTCGAGACCGTCGACCCCAGGGAACTCGCCGAGATCGTGCATAAATCAACGCCGCGTTGATTTTTCGTCGTTTTTAAGTAACTGTTTCAGTAACTAATAAATCACCATGGCCGCCAACATCACCAACCTCGATTCCACTTCCTTCAAGACCGCCATCGGCGGTGCCACGCCCGTCCTCGTTGACTTCTGGGCGCCGTGGTGCGGCCCGTGCAAGGCCATTGCGCCCATCCTGGAGGAGCTCGCCACGGAACTCGGCGACAAGGTCTCCATCGCGAAGGTCAACGTCGACGACAACGACGCCATCGCCGCCGAGTACGGCATCCGCGCCATCCCGACCATGCTGCTCTTCAAGAGCGGCCAGCTGGTCGAGACGTTCGTTGGCATGATGCCAAAGGCCGCCCTCAAGGACAAGCTGCTCGCCAAGATCTGATCGAGCGACGCCTCGTTCCCTTTTCGCCCGCGGTGTCCTCCAGCGCCGCGGGTTTTTTTGCGCCAATGGAGCCGGGCTCGCTGAGCCCGGTCCGAAATCCCCTGCAGACACCGGCCTCAGCGAGGCCGGCTATAACTCCATCTTCGTGTGATTCAGCCGACCACAATCCAGACGGACAGCAGCAGAGCGTAGAGCGCGACGTACTTGCCCGTGCGACCGAGGAGAGCGATGAGCTCCGCGGCGGTCGTTGCCCGCTCAAGGTCAACCGTCTGTCGCCAGGCCACCACCATGCAGAAACCACTCACCAGACTCACACCGATGGCGGAACCTTCGCCGAGGCCGACGAGCACCCCAGGCACAACCAATCCGGCGATCACATGCGATAGACCAAACTGCCACCGCGCGTAGCGCCGGCCCCAGCGCACAACGAGCGTGCGCTTGCCGGCCTTGGCGTCGGTCTCGACGTCCCGGTAATTGTTCACGACGAGAATATTGGCCGCGAGCAATCCCACCCCCGTGGCCACCAGCACCGAGGCTGCGCTGATCGAGCCCGCCTGTACGAAGTAGGTCGTGCACACCGCCACCAGCCCGAAGAAAATGAAGACGAAGAGATCGCCGAGTCCGTGATAGCCCAGCGGATACGGCCCTCCGGTGTAGGCGATGCCGCACAGGATGCTGGCCACGCCGACCACGAGCAGCGGCCAACCGCCGTATTGGAGCAGGCTGAGCCCCGCGGCGAAGGCCACCGCGAACACGGCGATCATCGCCCGCTTCATCGTCGCTGGACTCACCCAGCCCGCGGCGACGGCGCGCTTGGGCCCGACCCGCTCGGCCGTGTCGGCCCCCTGCACAAAGTCGTAGTAGTCGTTCGCGAAGTTCGTCCCGATCTGGATGAGGAGCGCAAAGGCCAGACAGCTCAGCGCCGCCGGGGCAATGAAGGTCCCGTCCCGCCACGCCAGCGCCGAGCCGAGCAGCACCGGCGCCACCGCGGCCGGAAGCGTCTTCGGCCGGGCGGCGGCAATCCAGATCTGCAGGGCAGAGGGACGCGTGGTCACGCGCGAAGAGCAAGCGGAGGACGCGAAATGTTCAATCCAGGAATCCTCCAGGCAGGCGAGAGCTTGCCCGTTTGAAAGACCGCTGCCCCGGCGTGCCACTGGTAAGATGAAGCAGGCAGGCGGAGCCGGAAAGCTCGGAAGATCGGCCTAAAAACAAACGGCGCCCGCAGACCTGACAGCGTCAGGCAGCGGGCGCCGATCGGATTCGCGCAGATGAGCCGGCGTTACTTCTTGAACATCGGGCTCTGCGAATTGCCGGCCGAAAGGATGAAGGCCGTCAGGTCGCGCAGCTCGTCCTCGTTCAACGCATTGATCAATCCCGGCGGCATGGTCGATGTCTCGTACGGACGGGTCGACTTGATGTCCGCGGTCTTGATCAGCGTGAGATCGTTGGGCTGCATCGGGCTCGCGGCGACATAGAGGTCGCCGGCCTCGTCGAAGGCGGGATAGCCGACGAGAATCGAGCCATCCTTGAGCTCATACATGGTGGCAGCATAGCCTTCGTTGACGCTAATCGAGGGCTGGATGATCGCCTCCATCAGGTCGCGTTCCGTGTAACGCGTGCCGGCCTGGGTCAGGTTCGGTCCGACCGAGCCGAGGCCATAGGGCCCGATGCGGTGACAGACCACGCACGCCGTCGAATAGAACATTGCGCGCCCCTGTTCGAAGTTGCGGCCGGTGAGGTGCCCGCGCACGACCGCCGTCGCATCCTCGATCGTGTAGTCGCGTCCGGGACCTTTGGGCGTCACCGCGTCCGCCATGATGTTGCTCGCAGGCCGCACGGAGGCCTGGGCCAGCCGGGCCCGCTCCGCCTGGTCGGACACGCCGGCCAGCGCGATCAAGCGGATGTTGTTGATGAAGCCGTCAAAGTCGCGGCCGCCGGTCCACTTGTAAGCCCGGTTAAACCAGGCGAAGTACTGCTCGCGCAGCTGGGGCGTCCACCCCTCGCGGGCGGAGCGGAGCGCATATGCGTAGGCGTACTGCTGGCGGTCGGGCCGGGTCGCGTTCATGCCCGCGATGAGCGGGCCATAGCGGTCGTTGCGCGCCAGCAGGGACTCGTCGACGACATACTGGTCGGCCGGATTTTCCGCCACGCTGAGCAGCGGAACGAGTTTCGGCACCACCGTCGGCGAATCGAGGGCGATGAGCAGGCCGGCCAGCTCACGGCTGACAAAGGCGTCGGCGTGCGGGAACAACGGGTCAAGCCGGGCCAGGACCTGGCGCTTCACTTCGGGCGAGGGCTCGCCCATGCGGGTGAAGACGAGTGCCCACGCACGGATCAGCGGGAGCCGCAGCTCCGGCGCGAGGCGGTTCAGGTCGTGACGGCTGAGCGCCTCGATCAAGCGGGGCTGCAGCGATTTGTCGCCGACGCGCGCGAGCGCAATCAGGGCCTCGATCGAGGCCTGCGGATTCGACTCGTCGAGCGCGCGCGCGGACCAAAGCGAAGCAGGCTGCCGCTCGATCGCGGCGCGCGCCGCCCAGCGGATGAAGCGGTCTTCGCTCGCCAGATGCGGCCACGCCGTGCTGATCGCGGAGGCGGGCGTGCCATCGACATGCAGCTGCTCAAGCTCGCGCCGGAGCCGCGCCGCCGGAGTCGGAGCCGGATACGGGGCGGCCGCCGTGCTTTCCGGACCGCTGTAGGTCACGCGGTAAAGCGCCGAGTCCGTGCGCCGGCCGCCCGCGGAGAAGTACATCGTGCCATCCCGCTTATCAATGACGAGGTCGGTCACCGGCAACGGACGACCGGTGATGAATTCCTCCTTCACGCCCTTGAACGAGGCGCCGTCCGGCGTGAGGTGAATCGCGTAGATCGTGCCAAAGGTCCAATCGAGCGCATAGACCGCGTGCTGGTACTTGGCGGGCGCCTTGAACCCCGTGCCAAAGGTCACGCCGGTCGGAGAGCCGGGACCGATGTTCACGACCGCGGGCAGTGAGTCGGCGTAGTACGCCGGATAACGTCCCGCACCGGAACGCCAGCCATAATCGCCCGCGCTCACAATGTGATTGATGCGGGTGGGCATGTACCATGGCGAGCCGTTGTCATGCTCCATGTCCGAATCGTAGTTGAACATCTCGCCGTTTGGATCGAACGCGATGCTGTACGTGTTGCGAAAGCCCATCGCGAACAGCTCAAGATTGCGACCGTCCGGATCCATGCGACCGGCCTGGCCACCGGGAGCGAGAATGCCGCGGGCATGACCGCCGGCCGACCACATGCGGGGAACGATGTGATCATCACCGTAGGCCTTGGGCAGCTGCTTGTCGTAGGCGGGTGGCTTGGTGAAATTTCCATTCATCCAGTAGATCGTCCGGCCATCGGGCCCGAGCTCGACCGCGTGCGGGCCGTGCTCGCCCTGCCCGTCAAATTCCTTCACCAGATCAACGCGATCAAACACGTCGTCCCCATTGGTGTCGCGCAGGCGCCAGACGCCGCCCTTGCCCTCGCCGCCCGCTACCTTGTTCACGGGACGCTCGTTGATGTTCACATAGAGACTGTCATTGGCCCAGAGGAGTCCGTGCGCGCCGGCCAGGCCGAGCGAGTCGAGCGCCTCGACCTTCGTTCCCTGCGTGGTGTTGAGCGGCGGCAGCGTGATGCGGAAGAGACCGCCGTATTGATCGGAGGCGATGAGCCGCCCTTTGGGATCCTGCGTGAGGGCGACCCAGGAGCCCTGGGTGGGCTTGGGCACCGTGTAGATGCGCTCAACCTTGAAGCCCGGCGGAGCCTTGACGTCATCTGTGGGCGGAGCGTCAGTGAGAAGGTTGCTCTGCGCGAAAACGGACAAGGCAGACAGACCGAAGGACAAAAGTCCCGCGCTGGAAAGGCGGAGGACACGAAGCGTTGAAGCAGTCATGGCGGGGTTGGGCAGACACCGGTTCGCATCACTGAAACAACAACAGTGGCGCGGCACGGCAGGGGTTACGGGTAGGCACACGGACTCTTGGTCAAAGAGCGGGGAACCGTGTGAGAACTTCTGACCGTACGACCAAAATCTCGCAGCCGTCAAGACGCGGGCCGTGGAATAACTGGGAGCGCGGGCCGCCTGCCCGCTGAATCGCGGATTTCAGATTTCGGATTGCAGAATGATCGAACCCCTGAGCGGCCAGCGGCCCGAGCCCCCAGGGCGGCTGCGCCGCTCAGAGCCCGCCCATGTCGATGTAGTCGTTGCCCGCCGGATTCGTCCGTTCCGACCAGAGGATCATACCGGCACCAACCGTCGCGTGGCTGAATTCGTCGATCAGGATAAAGCTGCCCGTCGTGCGATTGCGGCGATAAGCGTCAAACACCAGCGGCACGCTCGATCGGATCTGGATGCGACCAATATCGTTCATGCCCAGCGTCACCTCACCTTCCTCCTTGTGCAGGGTGTTGATGTTGACCTTGTAGCGGACCGCCTTGATCGCGCACTTGGCCTCACGGGTCGTATGCCGGACGAGGTACTTGCCGTTCGGCTGGAGCGGCTTTTCGGAAAACCAGCAGACCATCGCGTCGATGGTCTGGCTGACCTGCGGCTGGTTGTTGGCCTTGGCCAGTTGGTCGCCACGCGACAGGTCGATCTCATCCTCGAGGGTGATGGCCACCGACATCGGCGCGAACGCCTCGGTCAGTTCGCCGTCGGGACCGTGGATGGACTTGATGCGGGACGAGAAACCGGACGGCAGCGCGACCACTTCGTCGCCCGGCTTGAACACGCCGCCGGCAATACGGCCGGCAAAGCCGCGGAAATCGTGATGTGCGTCGCTGTTGGGGCGGATCACGGTCTGGACCGGGAAGCGTGGATCGACGTGGTTGGCATCGCTGCCGATGTAAACGGTCTCGAGCGTGTAGAGCAGCGGACTGCCCTTGTACCACGGCATGTTGGCCGACGCGTCGACGACGTTGTCGCCATGGAGCGCGCTGATCGGGATGAACTTGATGTCCGGGATCTCCAGACGCGAGGCGAACGCGGTGTACTGCGCGACGATCTCGTTGAAGCGCTCCTCGGACCAGCCGACGAGGTCCATCTTGTTCACGCAGAGCACGACATGCGGAATCCGCAGCAGCGACGCAATGAACGAATGGCGGCACGTCTGCTCGATCACGCCCTTGCGGGCGTCGATCAGGACAATCGCGAGGTTCGCCGTCGAAGCGCCCGTGACCATGTTGCGCGTGTACTGGATGTGCCCGGGCGTGTCGGCGATGATGAACTTGCGCCGCGGCGTGGCGAAGTAGCGATAGGCGACATCAATCGTGATGCCCTGCTCGCGCTCGGCGCGGAGGCCGTCGGTCAGGAGCGAGAGATTCAGGTGATCCTCGCCGCGCTGCTCGGTGGCGCGCTCGATCGCCTCAAGCTGGTCCTCGAAGATCGCCTTCGAGTCGTAGAGCAGGCGGCCGATGAGCGTGGATTTGCCGTCGTCGACGGACCCCGCAGTGGTGAACCGCAGGAGATCCATGGAAAGGTAGGTGGTGTCAGTGGACATTGAAGAAAATCAGAAATCCGAAGTACGAATGACGAATCGCAATCACCCCTGAGTGGTTTGATCCTTCGTCATTCTGGTTTCGTTATTCGGGCTTATTAGAAGTACCCCGCCTTCTTGCGGTCCTCCATGGCGGTTTCGGAGCGCTTGTCGTCGGCGCGGGCGCCGCGCTCGGTCACGCGGGCGGAGGCCACCTCCTGGATGATCTCGCCCAGCGTGGCGGCCGTGCTCTCGACGGCGCCGGTGCAGGTCGCGTCGCCGACCGTGCGAAAGCGGACCTGCCGGCGCTGGAAGCGCTCGCCGTCCATGAGGGTGATGTACGGCGTGTTCGCGAGCAGCACACCGCCGCGGTTCACGACCTCACGCTCGTGCGTGAAGTAGATCGTCGGGATCGCGAGCTTCTCCCGGGCGATGTACTGCCAGACATCCATCTCCGTCCAGTTGGAGAGCGGGAAGACGCGGAAGTGCTCGCCCGTGTGCTTGCGGCCGTTGAAGAGATTCCAGAGCTCAGGGCGTTGGTTCTTCGGGTCCCACTGGCCGAATTCGTCGCGATGGGAGAAGAAGCGTTCCTTGGCGCGGGCCTTTTCCTCGTCGCGGCGCGCGCCGCCGAGGCAGGCGTCGAACTTGAACTCCTCGATCGCGTCGAGGAGCGTGACCGTCTGCAGCGAGTTGCGCGACGGATTGGGGCCCTTCTCCTCCTGCGCGCGGCCGGCCTTGATCGAATCCTCGACCAGGCGGACGATCAGGCGCGAGCCCGTGGCCGCGACCAGCTCATCGCGAAAGGCGATCGTCTCGGGGAAGTTGTGGCCCGTGTCGACGTGGACGAGCGGGAACGGGATGCGCGCCGGGGCAAACGCCTTTTGCGCGAGTCGGACCATGACGATCGAGTCCTTGCCGCCCGAGAACAGCAGAGCCGGCCGCTCGAACTGCGCGGCGACTTCGCGCATGATGAAGATCGCCTCGTGCTCCAGTTGCGCGAGATGGGTGAGATTATACGAACTCATGAAGAGGAAAGGGGAGAATGGCGAAGTAGCGGCGCGACGTGCGCGTGCAGGCGGGCCAGCGAGGCCTCCGGGGATTCGGATTCCGTCGGCAGGATGAGCGACGCTTCGCCCGCCAGCGGCGGCTCGAACGACGAATCGCGTCCCGTGAACTGGGCCACCCCACCCGCCGCCGCCTTGGCGTAGAGTCCCTTGGGATCGCGCCGCACGCAGGCCTCGTACGAGGCTTCGACATAAATCTCGATGAAGTCGGCCGCTCCGATGATCTCGCGCGCCTGCGCCCGGTGCGCGCGAAGCGGCGTGATGAATGAGCAGAGCGTGACGACGCCCGCCTGAACGAAGAGCTTAGCCACCTCGGCCACCCGGCGAAGGTTCTCCGCCCGATCCGCATCACTGAAGCCCAAACCACGGTTAAGGCCGGTCCGGACATTGTCGCCATCCAGCAGGTGGGTGACCAGACCGTCCGCCGCCAAACGCCGCTCCAGCGAGACCGCCAGCGTGCTTTTACCCGAGCCCGACAAGCCATAAAGCCAGATCACGCAGGCCCGTTGCCCGAGGCGGGCCTCTTTCTCGGGCCGCGACAGCACACGGTCGAAGATAGGGTGCAGGTTGTGGTCGGTCGTCATTTCTTTAGTAAGTTAGTCAACTTAGTTGAGTCACGCCAAGACGCAATCAAAAGAAACAAAAATCAGCTTTACCGTGATTTATTATATTAATGGTTAGGGATTTCCAATTCCCAACGCAATAATTCAATTGCTTCATTAATCCACACGCCAGACGGATGCCGAACTGCACGGCGCTCCTCGAGCCGGCGCAGCGCCTCCGGCGCGCGTCCCAGTCGCCGGAGCAGGCCAATCTCAAGTCGCAGCGCATAGTCGGGCGCCCCGGCCATGTTCGCCGCCTGACCAAAGGCCGCCGCCGCGCCGGCGAGGTTTCCCCGGGCCCAGAGCTCGATATTCCCCTGCTCAATCGGGAGATTAAAATCATGCGGGTGCAACGCGCGCGCCGCTGCGAGATGCGCCAGGGCCCGCCGCGCCTGCTCATCTCGCCAGCGCTGCTCCAGCGCGGCCGGCAAGACCCCCGGCCCACCCGCCCCGGCAATCCGCCACGCCGCAAGATCGTAGGCCATCATGCGTGCACCATTGAGCCAGAACAGCGAGCGGTCGGGATCCCACGTCACAGCCCGCTGGATCGCCGCTGTCGTAGCCACCGGATCCTCCCGCTCCCACGCTGCCTGTGCCCCGATCCACGCGAAGTTCGCCGCCACCGCACGGATCCCCAGCCAGCCATCGCCCCGCGCTGGCTGACCGCGCCGCGTGCGGCCCTCGATCATGCTCCCGACCGCCAGCAGCACGACCGCCACCACCACTCCACCCGCCTGCCGCCAAGGGATCCCGTATAGCGCCTCAGATTTCACGACGACGGAAGACCTGAATCGCAAGCGCGAGGAAGCCCGCTGCATAAAGCCCCGCATAGGCCCCCAGCCATGCGGTATCCGTCCATTCGATACGCTGGCCGGCACCCAGCGCCCCACCCCGGTCAAACAAGGCCAGATCGGGCACGACAAATTCAATCACTCGCGCCACCACCGGGCCGGCGATCTGCATCCGCTCCGGCAGCGCGGCGAACACCCCGCGCAGTTGCCCCGCCACGACCAGCAGCACAGCCAGCCAGCCCGCCAGGGCGCCACTGCGCACGAGACCACACACCAGCATCACGGCCGCCGCCACCACCCCACCCTTGGCCAGGGTCAGCAGGCCAACCTGAACGAGTGTCGCCCACGGCACGCGGGCGTCCGGCCCGCCCGTCCGCAGCATCAGGCCGGCGGTCACACCCAGCATGAGCACGACAAACAGGCCCACGCCGATCATGACGGCCAGCCAGTGACCCGCCACGAAGGCGCGCGGCGCCAACGCCTTCGACAGCAAAGCGGTCCTCGCGCGGTGTCCGCATTCTCCGCCGAGGTGACCCAGCGTGAGCATGAGCGTGACGGCCAGCCCGCCGATCGACCACGCCGCCACCGCCAAATCCGCGACCAACCGGACCTCCCCACCTCCGAAATGAAACGCGCGCAACTCCAGCGCGAGCCACGCAAAAACCAGAACCGCTGCTCCCACGCCGATGAACAGGCGCTGCCGAACAGACACCCGCACCCCGTGCAGCGCAATCAACCCACACGCACGAAGGTCCGTCTTCACCGCGACGCCCTCCCTGGCTCCGCCCCAAGCGTCTCACGATAGAGCGCGCCCAGATGTTGCCCCGTCGCGTCTAGAGGACGCAGGCGCGCGCCACGGGCGTCCAGCCAGGCCTGAAGTTCGTCGACCAGGGATGACGACGCGGCCTCAATCGCGAAGGTCGGCGCGCGCTCACTGTTCCTTGCCAGTGTTGCCAACGGACCGGCGGCGCAGAGCCGTCCGCGACCCAGAATCGCCACGTGATCGCAGACGCTTTCCAGCACATCGAATTGGTGCGACGCGATCAGGACCGTGCCGCCGCGTGCGCGCTGACGCGCCATGATCGCGACGCAGAGCGCCGCCGATTCCGGATCAAGGCCTTCCGCCGGCTCATCAAGAATCAGGAGTTCGGGCCCATGCACGATGGCCTGCGCGAGTTCCACCCGCTGGCGCTGGCCCTTGGAGTACGTCCCGATCCGCCGGTCGGCGCAGGCGCCGAGATCGACCGCGTCGAGCGCCGCGTCGACCGCAGCCTTCACACCGACTCCACTCAACCCGGACAGGCGCGCAGCCAGATCCACCCATTCACGCGCAGTCACCTGCTCCGGCCAGACGGCAGACTCGGGCACGTAGCCCATTCGCCGACGCACCGCCACCTCCGTCGGCGACGAGCCTAGGACGCGACACGCGCCCGCGGTCGGCGTGAGCAGACCCAGCAGCAGCTTGATCGTCGTGCTCTTGCCCGAGCCATTGGGCCCGATCAACGCGCACACCGCACCGGTCGGGATCGTCAGGTAAATGCCGTCGACCGCACGCCGGCGCCGGCCGAGCCAGCCGGTGCGAAAATCCTTGGTGAGTTGTTGCAGTTCGACGGCGGCAGGCATGCCCTCCCCGTCAACGAATCGCGAAGCCTTGAAACTGGGGCGGGCGCTTGGCCGCGCGCCGCTCGGTCTTGCGGATGTAGCCGTGCATGCGCTCCTCCACCGCGGCGACGAAGGCATTCACTTCGGCGGCCGAACCTTCGGCCTCGAGTTGGACGCGCCCGTCGGGCAGATTCTGCACATAGCCCGCGACCTCGAACTCCTTGGCGACCTGGAGCGTCTGGTAGCGAAAGCCGACACCTTGCACGTGGCCGGTGAAGAACACCGTTTCAAGCTGCACTTCAAGCATAGGGGAGATAAGAGGTTAGCGCAGGACCGACGTCGCGCTCAATCGGCAAAATCCCCTACGGTTTTTCAATGGGTATTTTTCATTGCATTTTGAGCCACCCGTTGCACCTTGCGGGCAGGGTCACCGACCCGTCTTGAATGAGCAATTTCGATTCTGACATCCCCTCTGACAACGAGTGGGAAGATCGCGGCGAACTGGCCTGGAACGAGTTCGACTGGGAAAACTATCTCCGCGAGCAGGACGAAGTCATTCATCGCTACATCGCTTTCTACGAAAAGCTCAAGGGCCACCCCGAGCGCCTCGATGAGGTCGCGCACCAGATGGGCTGGGACGAGGAAAGCTGGAGCACCGACAGCGACTTCGAAGTAAGCGACACGCCGGCGGCGAATGCTTCGCCCGATGAGGCACCGAGTGCGTCCAGCGAGTTCGATGCCGAGCCGTACACGCTGCACAAGAACCCGATTTTCATCGCGACGAAGGCCATCTACCTCGGCCTGAAGCGCGCGTGGGAGCGTCTCGCCGACGAGCCGTCACGCGTGGCGCAGCCGCTCGCGCTCTCGTTCCATGCGTCGCTTTACCGCGGCGAGGAGCAGGCGATGCTCGCGATCCAAGCGCTCGACTTCGGCGACTACGCGATGGCGATCAGCCTCTTCAAGCGCTCGCTGCGCGAGTTGAACCAATCGCTCGCGTTGCTCGGCGGCGACGTTCCGCGCGACAGCCGCGCGCTGATGCACTTCCGCGAGGACGCCCTGCCCCGCCTGTTCGACCTGCGTGAGATCTGGCTGCGCGTGATGAACGAGTGCCGCCAGGAACTCGAGCGCCCGGTCGATAGCGAAGACGACGAAGAGTAAGCGCTTGGTTTCGATCCTTGGAATACGCCAAGGATACGAGCTTGGGAGCCAGCAAATCAGCGTCGATTGTGACGCCAAAAACTGGCGGAGAGGGGGGGATTCGAACCCCCGGTAAGCTTTTGACCTACGCGTCTTTAGCAAAGACGTGCCTTAAACCACTCGGCCACCTCTCCAAAAACTGAGAGAGCAGGCAAAAGCCCAGCCTCGGTAAGGGCAAGGACTTTTTCCCGCTGATCGCAGGTCATTGATCGGCGAAGCGAACCCGAGGGCATACCTCGTCTCGAGTCATCTCGCGAATTTTCGTGTCTTTCCGCCCGCTCCGGCTTTTTTCTGTTTCTTTTCCATGCGCTTCCACAAGTACCACGCCCTCGGCAACGACTACATCGTCATGAATCCGGCTGACTTTCCCGGCTGGACGATTCCGACCGAGGAGCAGACCCGGGTGATCTGCCACCGCAATTTCGGCGTGGGCTCCGATGGCATCCTCTGGGGCCCTCTGCCCTCGAAGCAGAGTGAGTTCGGCCTGCGCATCTTCAATCCCGACGGCTCCGAGGCGGAGAAGTCCGGCAACGGTCTGCGCATCTTCTCCCGCTTTCTCTGGGACCAGGGTCTGGTCAAGAACCCGAAGTTCACCGTCGAGACGCCCGGCGGCCACGTTGAATCCGAGATCATGGACAACGGCCGCCTGATCACCGTCGCCATGGGCAAGGTCAGCTTCGACAGCACCACGATCCCGGTCGTCGGCGCTCCGCGCGAGGTCCTCAACGAAAAGATCCGCATTCAGGACCGCGAGTTCACCTTCTGCGCCGCCACGATCGGCAATCCCCACTGCGTGCTCCCGCTACCCGAGGTTTCCGAGAAGCTCGCGCGTCAGTACGGCCCCGATCTCGAGGTCCACGCCAACTTCCCGCGCAAGACCAATGTCCAGTTCCTCCAGGTCCTCGACCGCGCGAACATTCGCATCGAAATCTGGGAGCGCGGCGCCGGCTACACCCTCGCTTCGGGCAGCAGCTCCAGCGCGGCCGCCGCCGTCGCGCACAAGCTCGGCCTCGTTGACGCCAACGTCACCGTGCACATGCCCGGCGGTCAGATCGGCATCCGCATCGGTGCCGACTTTTCGATCATGATGACCGGCACGGTCAACAAGGTTGCCGAGGGCGTGATGCATCCCGAGCTCTTTGCGGTAAAGGTCTGAGCACAGCCTCAAGCCAGTTAACCACAGATATCACAGATTTTCACCGATAGCATCGTTTGCAAAATCGGATTCAGTCTTTATCCGGTATCTGTGTCTATCTGTGCCATCTGTGGTCAAAATTCGGGCGCAAAAAACCGGGGCCCCTCGCGGGAACCCCGGTGTCGTGACTAACGCAAAATCGGGCGGGCGGCTCAGTACTTGACGTTGCAGCCGTAGGGCTCGGACGTCGCCTTGGCGACCGGCTTGCCGGCCTTGACCGCGGCGAGGGCCGAGTTGACGTAGTTTTCGGCCTTGGCGATGTCGGCCACATTCGCGCTGCGGATGCTGTCGATCGCGCCGTTGTAGACGAGGGTGCCTTCCGCATTGATCACGTACATGTGCGGCGTGGTCTTCGCACCGTAGAGGCGGCCGACCGCACTGTTTTGATCACGGAAATAGGCGGTGGGCGCAGCCCCCTGCTGCTTGAGCCACGCGCTCGCCTTGGCGGGATCGAAATCCCCCTGCGCGCCCGGGACACCGGAATTGATGGTCAGCCAGACGACCCCATCCGCCGTCGCGGCCTTCTGGGTGTTGGGCATGTTGCCGCTGCCGTAGTGCTTGATGACAAAGGGGCACTCGGGATTGACCCACTCCAGCACCACGGTCTTGCCGCGATAGCTGGAGAGCGAGTGCTGCTTGCCCGTGATGTCCGTCAGCGTGAAATCAGGCGCGGCCTGACCGATGACGGCTTCCTTGGCCTGGGCACCAAACACGAAAGCGGACGAGATAGCCGCGAGGATCAGAAACGATTTCAGGGGAGATTTCATGATGAGAATAAGGGCGTTCGCCGGTACGAGTCTTCAAAGCCGCGAAACATTCCTGCGTTCCGCCGCAAATTTTCGAAACCATGCGGCCACAGCGATTCGCGTTGCCGGTCAGCGACCCCCACCCAATCCTGTCCCCCTGAATGGGATGGCTCGCCGACCTCTTTCGTACGGCGTGGGGGCTGGTTTACTGGAACCTGCGCAAGTCGCTGTACCGCGCTCGACGCGGTCAGGACCGTTGCCCATGCCAAAACCCGTCGGACTCGGGACTTGCCTGGGAAACCGGTTGTGAAGCCGCGCTCCACTGGAACCGCCAGGGTCGCTTCCGCCGCGTCTGCCCGTTGCTCAAGCCGGCCCCTGACGGGACCCTGCGCTGCTCCGTCAACGCCGAAGATGTGCGCCCATTCTGGGGCCGGGCGTTTCTCCTCTACGGCGGCACGATCTTCGCCTCCTACCTCCTCGCGGTGATCCTCGCCTTTGCCGTGCTCCGCGGCATCGGCTACAAGGTCACGCCCTGGACCCTCGCGTGGCCCCCGGCCTGGTCGACGCTGCGCACCGTCCGCAGCGAGTACTTCCTCGAAAAGGCCCGCGTCGCCTACAACGAGCAGCGGATCAACGAGGCCATCCTGTCCCTGTCCCTCGCCTACGAGCTTGATCCGTACAATCACGCCGCCGGCCTGCTGCTCGCCCAGCTCTGGCAGGTCGGCCAGGCCGCCCTGTCGGATCGCACCTACGTCCGCCTGCTCGACAATCATCCCGCGATGCGACCGGTTACCGCCCAGTCGTGGTACCGGGCCCTGCTCGCCCGTGGCGATTTTGGCACGATCGCGCAGTTGAGTGCGGATGCGCTGCGTTTCGATCCCGATCACGCCACCGCCTGGATTCACGCCCTCTTCTTTTCCATCCGCAAGACTGGTGATCTCGCGCCCCTGCATCGGGCCCTGTCGATCACCTCGCCCGATTTGGCTCCGGACGTGCGCGCGCTGCTGGAACTCGAACGCACCGTCGCGACGTCCCTGCGCGCGCAGGGCATCGACGCGCTCCTGCGCCCCGCGACCGATCCAGGCACGGCTTACGCCGCGTACTACCGTATCAACCGCCTCCTTCAGCTCGATGCCCCCCAGCAGGCGCTGACCTTGTTCGAACGCTACGGTCCCCGGCTGGGCGAGCGCGAACGGGCCGCCCTCCAACTCGATCTCTACGCCGAATTGGGCTGGGCCCCGCTGCGCCGCGCCACCATCGAAACGCTGACCGCGCGCACGCTCAATCTTCCCACGGTCGAGATCCTCATGGCGCACCTCATCCGCCATCCCAGCCCGGAGCTGGCCCGCCTCGTCTTTGCCGGCCAGGCCGCCCGCCCCCTGCCACCGACCGAGGCGAACTACTCCGGTTACACCGCCCTGTTTTGCACGGCCGGCATCTATGGCGACAGCGAACAGGTCACGGCGCTGGCCAACGCGCTCAAGCAGATCTCCGGCTCCAGTTTTGTTTCCCTCCGCGCCGCCGAGGCGTTTTTCCGCCAGCCCGAAGCCAACCGTCGCATCGAAGGCGTGCTCCCAATGCTGCAGCCGCTGCCGCTCGACGTCACCTACGCCCTCCTCGAGCGCTTCGGGCGGCCCACGTCTGCGCCCACGCAACCCTGAGGCCGTCCCTCCCGCCGCCATGCTGATGCGACTCACCCGCCAGGAGAAAAAGGCCCTGCTCGTCGTCGCCATCCTGCTCTTGCTGGGCGTGATCGGGCTCTGGCTCCTGTGAAGCGGGCGGCCGGCTGCTTGATTTAAGATGGGCGATTTCAAATGACCGATTCCCCGCCCCGCCCGGCGCTTTCTTTCACGCTCGCCGGCAACCGGACCGGTGGACCGCGAGCCCAAGGGCGATCCATCGCATGGACGCCGTCCAATTCGAGTTGATTCGCACGCCGGCCCCTCAATGCTTGCATCCAATTTCTACCCTGCCGCGTATCGTCCTATGAAATGTCATCGGCCACAGCGATCGGTTCCCCGCTCTCGTCCGTCCTGCGCGACGGCGACTCGTGGCGGCATGGTCGCATGAGTCCATCGCCCCTCCCTCCCGAGCCGGCGGACTCCTCCCGCCAGGATGAAGACGCCCGCCTGTTGCGCTTGGTCGCGAGCGGCGATCGGGACGCCTTTGCCCGCCTTTATGATCGTTTTTCCCGGCCGCTTTTCTCGATCGCCCAGCGGGTGCTGAACGATCCCCGTGAGGCCGAGGACATCGTGCATGACGTCTTTGTCGCGCTCTGGGAAAAATCCGGCAGCTTCGAATCCAATCGCGGTTCCGCCTTCGCTTGGTGCGTAACGATGACGCGCAATCGCGCAATCGACCGCGTGCGCGCCCGCAAGCGCCGTGGCGAACTGCTCAGCGAGTCGGTGCCCTCCGATCTCGGCTACGAGGTCAATGAGGCCGGCGCCGGCGACTCGGCCGACGATCTTTGGGGCAAGGAAAAGGCCGCCGCGGTGCGTGCCGCCCTCGCCAATCTGCCCGCAGAGCAGCGGGCCGCGCTCCAGCTCGCGTATTACAGCGGCCTCACGCAACAGGAGATCGCCGCCAAGCTGCGCGAGCCCCTCGGAACCGTGAAGGCCCGCATCCGTCGGGGGCTGCTCAAGCTCCGCGAATTTCTTCCGTCCCGGTTATGATCGACGAACGCACCGAAGAATCTGCTGCGCTCTACGCCTTCGATCTCCTCGAAGGCTCGGAGAAGGCTGCGTTCGAGGCCGCGCTCACGCGTGAGCCGGGCCTGCGAGTCCTCGTCGATGAACTTCGCGCGACGACGACCGCCCTCGGGAGCCTCGCCCCGAGCGCTGCGCCATCCACCGCCCTGCGCGAGCGCATCCTCGCCATTCCCGACCGCTCCAGTCGCACCGATCGTCCGGCGACCGCCCCGGCGATGGCGCCCGTGATTCCTTTCCGTCTGCCCGCCTGGACGGGTTGGGCCGCCGCCGCCGGCCTCGCCGTCACCACGGGTTGGTTCGCCCAGCTCTATGTCGCCACCGAGGGCGAACTGGTCGCCGCCCGCGAAGGCGCCGCCTTTGCCCGAATTGAGACCGAGAGCGTCCGGCAGCTGCTCGAGGCCGAGCGTCTGCTCGCCCAGCGCCACATCCTCGATCAGCGCACGGCCGAGTCTCGCGTCGCACAGCTCCAGCAGCAGGCCGACCTCGCCCAGCTCAAGATCACCTCGCTCGCCTCCCTTCTCGGAAACTCTCCCGAGGCCCAGGCCATCGCGGTCTGGAGCCCCGCTGCACAGCAGGGCGTGCTGACGGTGGAAAAGCTCCCGGCGCTCGCCGCGGACCGCGATTACCAATTGTGGGTCGTCGACCCGCAGTACCCGATTCCGGTCGATGGCGGCGTGTTCACCGTCGATCCTGCCACTGGCTCGGCGCGGCTGGAATTCCGGCCCAAGCAGCCGGTCGCGCAGGTCGCCAAGTTCGCTATCAGCCTCGAACGCAAGGGCGGCGTGCCCAAGGCCGAGGGTCCGATGGTCCTGCTCAGCCCGTAAGGTCGAGTCGATTCCGCGCCTGACGTCCGGGCCGGGCGCAACTTTGTCACTTGCCTCCGGGTGGCTGGCACCGAAACCTTGGCCACTGCCATGGTTATCAAACCCAAAGTTCGTGGATTCGTGTGTGTCACTGCCCACCCCAGCGGCTGCGCCGCTCAGGTGCAGGAGCAGATCGATTACGTGAAGGCCAAGGGTCCCGTCAAAAACGGTCCCCGCAAGGTCCTCGTGATCGGTTCCTCCACGGGCTACGGTCTCGCCTCGCGCATCACGGCCGCCTTTGGCTCCGGTGCCGCCACGGTCGGCGTTTTCTTTGAGCGCCCCTCAGAAGAGGGCCGTCCCGCCACACCGGGCTGGTACAACACCATCGCGTTCACCCGCGCCGCCAAGGCCGCCGGTCTCTACGCCCGCAATTTCAACGGCGACGCCTTTTCCGACGCGATCAAGCAGGAGGTCATCGCCACCCTCAAGGCCGAGGTCGGCCCGGTTGACCTCATCGTCTACTCCCTCGCCTCTCCGCGCCGCACGCATCCGAAGACCGGCGTCGTGCACAAGTCCGTCCTCAAGCCCGTCGGCACCTCCTACACCAACAAGACGGTCGACACCGACAAGGGCATCGTGAGCGAGGTCACGATCGAGCCGGCGAACGAAGCCGAGATCGCCGACACCTCCGCCGTCATGGGCGGCGACGATTGGGAGCTGTGGATGAACGCGCTTAACGACGCGGGCCTGATCGCCCCTGGCGCCACGTCCGTCGCCTATTCCTACATCGGGCCCGAGGTCACCTGGCCGATCTACAAGAACGGCACCATCGGCCTCGCGAAAAACGACCTCGAGCGCTCTGCGCGCAAGATCGACGCGATGCTCAAGGTCAACGGCTACGGCCGCGCCTTCATCTCGGTTAACAAGGCGCTCGTCACCCAGGCCAGCTCCGCCATCCCGGTCGTCCCGCTCTACATCTCGATCCTCTACAAGATCATGAAGGCCAAGGGCACGCACGAGGGCTGCATCGAGCAGATCCAGCGCCTGTTCGCCACGCAGATGTACAACGGCAGCGCCCTCCAGTTCGACGACGCCGGTCGCGTTCGCATCGACGACTGGGAAATGCGCCCCGAGATCCAGGCCGAGGTCGCCAAGATCTGGCCCTCCGTCACCACGGAGAATCTCGCCGCCCTGACCGACATTGTTGGCTACCGGGCCGAGTTCCTGAAGCTCTTCGGCTTCGGCATCCCCGGCATCAACTACGAGGCCGAAGTCGAGCCGCACGTGGCGATGGAGTAAGGCACGGCGCCCGTTCCTTCTTTCGACACCAAGACCCGGGGCCACCCGGGTCTTTTGCTTTATCCCTGCCTTTATGCCGGATTGCCCGCGGAACACACGGAAGAACGCGGATTAGAGTGGATCCGTTTTCGGTCTTCCGCGTCATTCCGCGTGTTCCGCGGGCCTCAACGGCTCAGCCCTTCAGTTCCACCACCACCTGGATCTCGGTCGTGCAATTCCGCGGGAGCCCGGCCACCGCCACCGCGGCGCGGGCGTGCTTACCGGCGTCGCCGAACACCGCGACGAAGAGATCACTCGCGCCATTGATGACCGCCGGGCTTTCGGCAAAGCCACTGATCGCGTTCACGTAGCCACCGACATAGACGAACTTGCTGACGTTCTCGAGCGAGCCCGCCGCGGCCTTGATGTTGGCCAAGGTGTTCAGGGCGCAGACCTGGGCCGACTCGTAGGCGGTCTTGACCGTCTGTTCCCGCCCGACCTGCCCCGTGTGCGTCGGCTTGCCGTCCGCCACGCAGACCGTGCCCGCGCAGTACAGCAGGTTGCCCGTGCGCACCGTGGGTAGGTAGTTGCCGCCGGCCGTGGGCGCCGGGGGCAGTTTGAATCCAAGTTCGGCCAGCTTTGCTTCCGGGTTCATGGCGCCAGTTCAACGCATCGCAACTCGCGGCGCAATCCCCGGGACAGATCGGTGGCGGTGGAGCGGCTTGTCCTCAAGACGCTGGTTCGAAGCGAACGCCGCGGAGGCACAAACCAGCGCGTTGAGGTCAACGCGCTCCACCTAGAGCGTTTTCGATTTAGATAGACGCATAGGATGGGAGGCGTAGCGTTAGGAGCTACGATGATCCCACTCAGTGATGATTTGCGGCGCCGTATAATTGCGGCGCGCGAGAGCGGTGAAGGTACAGGAGAGGTAAGCGA